>CAVRWC010000013.1:0-303811 GCA_963724785.1 uncultured Alphaproteobacteria bacterium
CTGTGTTCTCCTGTGCTCGACTCATCGTATTGCTGCCTCTCTGAAATTTGCCGCGCCGCCAGTCCGATCGGAAACGCGCCCGTGGCCAGCGCCGCGGTCCGGAACAACTCCCATCCGGGACCCTGGGTATTGTTTATGTCGAGCGCGTGCGCGCCCGCCTTCGGGTTTGGCCCGACGCCGACCTTGAAGGCGAGATAGTCGCCGTGATCTAGCATTCCGTAGCGATCCGCGGCACCTGGGCCGAAGATCGAAAACGAATAGGGGATGCCGCGCAGGTTCGTCAGCGTGAACATGACTGCCAGCGAGGCGTCGTCGTCGCGGCCGATCCATTTGGGCGCGCAGGGCGTGTTCCTGAGCGCGAACGCGTCGCGGACGATTTGCTCGAGCACGTCGCAGCACAGCGCAGATTTGACGCCGCCCTTGTCCTTTCCGTTGTCGAGGTCGCTGGTCTCCAGCAGCGCCTCTATTGAGATGTCTGTCACCCAGCTTGAATAAAGCCGATTTCCGGGCTTGTCCGGGGGAGGCTCGCCCGGCCATACGTGCTCCAGTCCGTGAAACGCATGGAGCGCCGCGATAGCGGCCGTCATCCCGCCGGCCGATGCCCCGGCGAAAATGGGAACTCGGACGTCGTGGGTCGGGCCGTCCCAGCCCGACCCCGGGGTGTCCTTCACCCTGTAGTACGCATCGAGCGCTTCGAGGAGGAAGTCCATGACGCCTGCCGTATACGCGCCTGCCGATATGGCGCCTGCCATGACGATCCCGAGTTCGAAAGACGGTTTTGACACGAGTGCCTCCTGAATATTTTCCCACAGAAACCGGCCGTCATGCGTTGAGCAGCTTCCGGGCTAAGCCTTGGTCTCATTCGACGCGTTCCACTTCTCCATCTTGCCCAGGGCGCCCCATGCAGCAACGGCAAGGAACAGCGGAAGGAAGGCGCTTCCCGCGCCCCCGAGCGCCGGCAGCACATGGACCGCTTCTGCCGCGAACCTTCCGAAGGCGTTGGTGTCGGGCGCTGTGCTCAAAATGCTCGTCGCGGCGGCGCCGACGATTCCGATCGCGCTCTTCTTACCGTTAAGGAGACTCCCGATCGTTTGGCCGAGCGCTCCGTTCACGGGCCCCAAAGCCTCGCTGGGCGTCGTCTCCGCCGTGGCCGTTGCCGGTTGGCCGGAGAGCGCCGCCAGAATTTCTGTAAACTTCCTCACCTGGTCCTGCGTCGGCGCCTGGGCAACGACTCGGCCTGCGCCTTCGCGGCGGCCGACTGGAAGATCTCCAGCGCCTGTTGGACCCAACTTGCGAGCGCCGCCTGATCCCCGGGCGCTGACCCGACTGCGACCGGCGGGATCCGGGCAGGGCCGTCTTTCACACTCGACACGCGCTCCTCCAACCGCTTCAGTTCCAGCAGGACCTGGTTCGCCAGATCGTCGCTCGAGGCCCCGGCGCTAAGAGGCTTGCCGGAGGCGGGAACAGGCGCGCTCACGGCGGCCCCGATCATTCTCAGCGCGTCGGCGCGGACGCGGCCGACGCGATCCGTCCAGCCTTTGCCGTAGGTCGGCCATCCCGGCAGGGTCCGCATGTGCCGCAGCCGATCGACGCAAATCTCGTCAATCAGCATCGCGCGGTCGACGCGGCGGCAGGCCGAAAGAGTATTTTTTCCAATGTCGCAGTCGATTGAGACGCCCAAATGGGTTTGAAGGATTTTGGCGGCGGTCGCGACGCCGTTCAACACCCCGCAGTCGAAAACGGCGTAATCCACTCCCATGGGAAGCTGGTCGCCTTTGACGGCGTCCCAATAGTCGTCGTGATAGATCGCGACGATCTGGTCCTGCGGCGCCTGGAAAACGTCCGGCGGCAATCCGGGCCGCGTTAGACGCCATTTGTCCCAGTCGTCCTGCGTAATACCACGCGACGTCCGGCCGCCGCGGTCTCGGTGGTCCTCGACGTTTCCGCCCTCCGAACTCAAGAACCAGCGCAACGCAGTTCGAAAACCGTGCGCCCGGGAGACTGGATGCCAGCATCGCCGATGAAGTCTCACGGATCGACGGGCGTCGGACTCCGACGACACACTTGGCTGCAAAGGTCGAGAGCTTGACCTGATTGGACTGGTTCCCTCCGAGGCACTCCCAGTGTCCGTCGCCAAGGTCGTTTTCGAACAGCGTGACATGCTTGTCGCCGCCGCCAAGATCGAAGACGACGATGTCACCGGGTTGGGGCGTCGCGACAGGATCGCCCTCGTCCAGCCAGGACGGCGCCCACATAAAGCGGTGGTAGTTAGAAGCGCCGAAAGCTGGCTCGAGGCCGGAGTTGGCCAAGCAATAAGCGACTGTCGCTCCGCACCAAGGAAAATATTCCCGATGCATATAAGAGCCGCAATAGGAGCTGGTTTCGGGATACTTCCTGGCGATAAACTGAAGCCACTGGCTTATCGCCGAACTCGGCCCTTCGCCAGGGGCCCAATGGACGCCCTTGAGTTGGCGCATCGTCTCAAGCCATACGGGGCGAGTGATGCTCATCACGGCTCCTTTCAGTACTTGCTTTATTCAAAAGAAGCATAAATAATTACGCACAGTTCTGTTTGGTTCGCGGTCGTTAGTTGGATATCTCCTCAATCTACTCAATCAAGAGATTAAAGATAACGATAGAACCTAGGGTCACAATAACACTGTGACTTATGCGAGCGCTTATCTATAAGTTAATTTATAGTTGCGCCGAGTAAAAAGAAATTGACGTAGATCAAACACATCAAGGTAGCTACGTTAGACTTTCGTCTTTACACTGATCACTTCCTCCTGTTCAAGCGTTCGGTGCGCTCAAGGCAAGGCCACTCCGGGCCGGAGAGCTCTTCGGGAAGCGGGAACGACGGAGGCTGACGCCGAAAACGACGCGTGCTTGATGTAGCTCAATGCAGGATTGCCCCGGTTGCCTTAAGTTGGGGGCGGATGAGAAAGATGCGGCAAATGAGAAAATTGCATCTATGAGAAAGGCGCCGTCATGAGCCTGGCAGACTTTCCTTCGCTTAAGCGATTCACGTTTCAGCCGTGGACGAACTGGCAGGGGCTGTTCGGAAACTGGTTCTCTCCACACATTACGTTCGGCGCAAATACAGGAGACAGAGCTGTCGAGACAAGGGTCCTCGACAGCGTTGGCAGCTACGGCAGCCAGATCAATCGCATTATGGATGCGGTGTCGGTTTTGGTATCGCAGTTGGAGCCTACTAAACTGACTCCGCGAGAGTTGCTTATCGTCTCGAAGTTTAACGAGTTGGCGCGCTTGGCGGACAAGGTAGCAACCGAATTCCAAGGCAAGCCAAGCCATGAGGATGTTACACTTGAGAAGGTTAGGTGTTGGCTCGACGCTGTTCAAGATCTTAAAAGATCTGCCCCGACTGCCTACACACACATCGAGGGCGTCATTGCACATTCCGCTGATGATGAGGGCCGGTCCAAGCGATCGTGAGCACCGATCCCACGGGCAGGCCGCGGCCCATTCGATCCCACTCACGCAGACCTGCCGGCTCTTAACTCACTGGATCGGTGCGCGGCGGCCCGCTGAACGTGGACTCTAAGCGTCAACGAGCTTGTATAGCAGCTTGGCAACCTCAATTTGTCGACTTATCCAAGGCTGTCGGTTTCGAAACGTTTCGGCCTGTGCTGACCCAAAGCGCAGCGAGGAAAACAATTCAAACTCGCTCATCATATACTCAGGCTAATACCAGGACTTCTATGATCACGACCGGTAGGCCCAATCGCGTATGCCGAGGGACAAGATCCGCCATGGCTGGTCGATGAGTTTGTTCCATGCATCGCAGCAGTGGTCGACGATGTCGTTGAAGGTTTTGAAGACCCGGTTTGAGAGCCAGTTGTCGCGCATGAACTGATACGGATTCCGGCTGATTGAACTCGACGGGGTGGATTCTCGTTGTCCTTTTCTGCTGATAGGTAGGGTAGCCATGATTTGCGGGAGGCGGGCATGGCGCGGGTGGCTGGTCATCTGAGCGTTGAGGCGTTGGAGGCGCGGTACGAGGCTTGCGCGGACGTTACGTCATCGCGGCATTTTCAGACGATCTGGCTTTTGGCGAAGGGGCATTCGACCGGTGATGTTGCCGCGATGACGTCGTTTGGCCAGCGCTGGATTGAGCAGCTTTTGGAGCGCTACAACGCATTTGGGCCTTCGGCCTTGAGGGATCTGCGTCGGGGCAACGGCGCGCCGGCGAGGGTTCTGACGCCCGAACTCTTGCGACGTCTGCGCGTCCGTTTGGGTGAACCTCCGCCCGACGGCGGGGTGTGGACGAGCGGCAAGGTCGCGCGCTGGATGGCGGCCGAGTTGGGCTTGGCCTCGGTAGCGCCGCAACGCGGGTGGGAGGCGTTGCGGGCGATCGATTGGTCGATCCAAAAGCCGCGGCCACGCATGGGCAGGGGACAAATCGTTAGAGGAGATCCGTGCGCCGTTCGTAGCATTGCGACCTGCTCCGGGAAGCATTGTAATCCGACGCTTCGGCCACTCTGTTGGGGCGGACGGGGGTTCAAAAATGCAATACCAGATCGAGTTTCTTGACGACGTGAACACCATCGTCCGCATGGCGCCCACGATCGCGGAAAGCCCTGCGATCGCGTTTCAGCTTGTCCTCGCAAAAGGCTGGCCCCGTGGGGCCCGGACAGCGCACGTAATCGACAGCCATGGGCACCTTACCAAGTTCAAGATTTCAGGCCAACGACGGCGTCGACGTACCCGACCGTCTCCAACCCTTCAGCGTGGTATGACGCGGCTCGCAGATCTGGGCCCCGCAACCTTTGCAAATCACGACCGTGAACCGCAAAAGTGATCCTGCGCCGCGCACCACTGAAGCAGATTTCGCGCGAAGCGGGCCGTTTTTGACGCCAGCGCTGCAGTTACGAAGGGGCCAACCGTCCCGATCGATTTCACCACAATCAGCCTAACGTGTGGGAAACCCGCAAACTCAACGACCTGAACCGTATCTACCGCGCTAATGGGAGGGCTCTCTCGCATCGCGAATAATCTTGAGTATTGACCATAGGTCAGAACCGATTTCCTTCAGGCGCTTGCGTCGTTTTGCCAACTCCACATAAATATCATTCGCCTCTGGCGCGATGCGATTTTTGTTATTGCTGACTTCAATGTTGAAATTTTCAATGAGGCGTTGCGCGAGCAAGAAAAGGTCCTCGTCTGTATGGCTGTAAGTCATCGAACGCCACACGATCGCGCCATGACGACAAGGCTTCGCTGCCGCTCCTCATCCCGGCGTGAGAGAGCACAAGCAACGAATGTCGGCGTCATTTGATTCCTGTGAGCGAAGGCTCGCTCTTGCCGAGAGTGCGCTGAAGGGTCCGTCTGTGCATATGGAGTTGCCGCGCCGTCTTAGTCACGTTGCGCTGGCAGTCCTCGTAAACGCGCTTGATGTGCTCCCACCGTATGCGATTTGGCGACATTGGCGGTTCAAGCTCTGCCGGCGCATCGAGCCGCCCGGCCATCAGAGCGACAACCACGTCGCCGGCGCTTGTCGGTTTGGGGAGATAGTCAAAAGCCCCAATCCTCACCGCCATCACCGCGGTGGCTATGGAGGCGTACGCGGTCAGGATCACGCTGCGCGCATCGGCGCGCTCGGCCCTAAGCGCGCGGACGACCTCGAGACCGCTTCCGTCGTCGAGCTTGAGTTCGATCACGGCGAAGGCGGGAGGAGCCGTCTCGATCGCCTCCAGCGCCTCGGCAACACTCATTGCCGTCCGAGGCGTGAACCCCCGCGATGAGAGGGCCCGCGCGAGCTGGTCGCAGTATAAGGGGTCATCATCGACCAAAAGAATTGACTTGTCGGGCGCGACCTCACCCGACGGCAGTACTCGTGCCACCGGGCTCGCCGCGCTTCCCGATTGGAAGATCGAGAACTTTTCCAGACTGGCACGCATGATATAGCCTCGACATCGGCGGCGGGCTGTTTCGCGGTTCGCTGCCAGCAAGTAGCAAATCTAGTCGGAAGTAATCCGGAACGACAAGGATCGGAAACTACTCACAAGGGCCGCAGGGCCGTGTGTACAAGCCAAGCTTGGCTTCGAGGAATGTCTGTACGTGGCGGTAAGTTTAGGCTGTTAGCAACCGAACGGTTCGGGGAGGCCCGCTTAGGACGAAACAACGCCCTCCAGATCGCGCAGGTCTACGATCGCTTACCCTCCGATATGCGATATTCCATGTGCCTCACTTCTCCTGCCTCCATATGGCGTCGAACGCCGCCTCGATCTTCTGCGCCTCGGCGGCCGAGCGGACGATCGACAGCTCGTTGTCCTGCCGCGTCTACCCGGAGCGCGAGAAATTGGCCGAGCCGAGCCTGACAGTCTGGCCGTCGATCGCGTAGGCCTTTAGGTGCATGAGGTCGCCGGCCGGTTTGATCCGGACCTCGACCCCCTTCGTCGCCGCGAGCCGCTCCAGGAGTTCGCCGGCGTCGAGGTCGGGCGCGCCCGAATCGACCACCACCCGGACACTCACCCCGCGCTCCGCCGCCCGCTCGAGCGCTTCCGCCACCGGTCGGTCGGTAAGCACATAGGCCGCGACGTCGATCGTCGCCCGCGCCTCCCCGATCAGCCCGACATCGATCCGCTCGAGGTCCGCCTCGGGCGCGTAGGCGATCGTGACGGTGGGAGGCGGACCTTCGGCCAGAGCATGCCGGGGAACCCACAAGAGCACGCCGCAGGCCAGCGATACGCCAGCCATGCCGCCGAGCCCGAAAAGCAGCGCGGTGCGCGCCGTTCCTCCTTCGCGATTGAACGGTTCTTCAGTGGCCTCAGTCGATAACGGCTGCGACTCGGTAATAAGCTCGGCATAAGGCGAACCCCGGACCCTGCCGCCGGGGCCACCGATACGGCTCCACCGAATCACTGACCTTTAGCGCGGAGCCCGCAATGAACGATGATGAGCCGGAGCCCAAAGACGACGACCTGCGTAAAGTCGTCATAGACGTCATGCTGGACGCGGGCGATAACGGCCTCCAAACCTTCGATCGGCTCCTGGCGAAGACCGCGGCTGAACTCAGGAGGCGGAACGGGGTCGCCGTCGGTCGCCAGCATTTTTCGCGCGGGACCGCCGCTCAAAACCTGAGCGTTTCGAAGCGGGTGCTTGAGATTTCCTGGGACCTGGCCCGCCAGGGGATCGTGATCTTCAGCCCGGACGCATCAAACCCTGGATGGCCAGGCCTCAGGCGCAGTCGCTTCGGCGAAGGCGCCCTCCGCCGCAATCCCTCTCGCTATCACGACGGCAAAGGGTTCATGAAAGCCTTCCGACTGGACTCGGCCGACATCTCCTCCGACGCCGCCGTCTACCTGAGCGAAGCCGTGACGGCCTTTTACATGGATTGCCTGCTGTCGACATGCGTCACGCTCAGTATCGCCGCCGAAAGCGAATTCCTGAGGCTGCTCGGCGTGGCGAAAAGCAGCAAACAATACGGCAAATACTTCTATCGCATCGGTGACGATCAAAATGTCGGAGCAAAAATTTCGCAATTCAAGGACGCGATCAAACCAATACAGGCTCTGTTGCCGAGAGCGGCAACCGACGAGTTGGAATATAATCTGGACTCCGTCCACTCCGTAATCCGCGCCGCCCGAAAAGAATCGGGCCAGCTGTCCGCCGCCCATCCGACCTCGCGAGATCAGGTTTACCTCTATCTTCAATTGTTCATCCCCTTCGCAAAACAAGCGATGCGGCTGAGACAGGAGTTGAACGAGGCGCCCTACCCTCGGCTCGTCCGGCTGCACTGAACGCCAATTGCGGAGCGCGGGACGCTTTCCACGGCCGCTCGTATTCCGACTTGGAACAGCCGCCGGCGAGGCTGCCAATCGGAATGCGAGCGAAATCATAGGATCGCGAGGTGGGAGAGTAACATGAATTCGAACGAACGAGAGCATAGCTACGAAGAGTTGCGCGAACTCGTCATCGTTATCCTATTGAGCGCCGCCAAAAACGGCGTGGATCGGTTCGAAAAACTTTTGGAAAGAACGGCGCTTGAACTTTGCAGGCAGGACGGGCCGCAAAACGGGCAGCAGCATTTTTTCTACGGCTCGGCCACCCAGCTGCATCCGAACGACGCCGAGCTCGTGCTCGAGATCGTCTGGGACCTGTTCCGGCAAGGGATTGTGACCCTGGGCCTGAACGCGGCCAATCCCGGCTGGCCATGGCTGCGGCTCAGCCGCTTCGGCGAATGCGCCCTGCAACAGGGTCTCTACCGCTTCCACAACAGAGCAGAGTTCATGAAGGCGCTGCGCTCCGAGGCGATCGACATCTCTCCCGAGGCCGGCCTCTATCTGAGAGAAGCCATCGCCGCATTTTATACGGACTGCCTGCTGTCGACCTGCGTCATGCTCAGTGTCGCAGCAGAAGCCGAATTCCTGCGCCTGCTGGATGTAGCGAAAAACAGCAGCACATACGGAAAATACTTTTCCCGCATTGGAGATGGGTTGAATATCAGAGCCAAGGTTTTGCGATTTGGCGAAGCGATCAAGCCGATGCTGGCTGTCCTTCCCGAAGCGGCCACCTGCGAACTGGGGGACGCCATGAACACGATGCAGGCCATCATGCAGACGGCGCGCAACCAGTCGGGGCAGCCGTCCGGCGCCAATCCGCCCTCGCGCGATCAGGTCTACGTCTATCTTCAGCTCTTCATACCGTTTGCCGAGCAATTGATGCGGTTGCGGCGGGAATTGGGCGAAGCGGACTACCCGCGCCTCGTCGGCGCCCCATGATAGAGCGGAAAGTCGCCGGATTGATGCGCGCCGGCGCGCACGAAGATTGCGGGCCGCGGGCGCGCGCTGCGGGCGCGCGACGGCGAACCCGACTGACCCGGCGCCATCGGCGTCACAATTCCTTGAAAATTTCCCTGTTGATAAAACCTAAAGTTGTATTAACGATAGCATTACAACTGATTCGGAGTAGAATGGCGTGACGATGGGTTGCGGGGGCTCCCTAACGTTCCCGTTGACCGATTCAGCTTAGCCAAAGACGATACAAACATCAGAGGAGGCGGGCTCTTGTAATTGTCACGCCAGATCAAGGATTGTATTCGTTCCCACTCCGGGCAGATAAAACGGCCAAGCATGAATCCAATGGAGCCGGGAACAAGGGGACTGATACGGTCGATAACGGAAACTCTTAAACGATGTGACGCGGCAACCGACACTCAATTTGGAAAGTCACATAAACAATCATTGAGGCGCGGGGATGTGGACAGAGCAGACAGTTGAGACACTCAAAAAGTTCGCGTTCGAGGGAAGAAGCGCGGCTTGGATCGCCGCCGCGCTGGGGGCGCCATCGCGCAACGCGGTCATCGGCAAGGCCAATCGGATCGGGATCAAGCTGAACGGGATCGGCGTCCCATCGGGACGGGGCGCCCCGGAGCCGCCGCCGCAGATTCCTTGGGGACAGAAGCGTACGCCGTCGATCGAAGGCGAACAGCGCCGGGAAAGGGCGTCGCCGGCGGTGATTCCCTGGGGACGTCCGGCGCCCCGCGCGCAAAGGCGCGATGCAATTCTTCCTCCCGAAACGATGCGGGCGCGCCGATGGACTTACGCCGAGGCCGAGGTCGGCGAGATGCGGCGGGTCGGGTTCTCGGATATCGGCGAGGTCGAGTGCCGATGGCCGATCGGCGATCCGACCCAGGAAGACTTCGCCTATTGCGGTCTACCGATCGCCAGAGGCCGCGCCTATTGCGCCGGTCATTGTCGGCTGGCTTACCGGCCGCCGAGCCCGTAGCGCAAATTGCATCGGGCGGAATGGAATCTGCCCTCGATTTAATCGTTGTGTTCGTTCGGGCCGAATGAAGCCGCTCAGCCGGAGGACGCGCCTTTCACAAAAATCCCCCGACCGTCTGCATCTCGTCCGCGCCCGGAGTGGTGAGACGGACCATGTCGAGAGCGAGGGCGAGCCAGCCGCGACTTGTCGCGTACTGCAGGGCGGCGTCGAAGTCCGCCAGGCGCCCCATGTTCGCCCGCAGAAAGGCCGCCTTCGCCTCGCTCAGGCGGAGCGACTGGCGCGCCCGGATTTTCTTCGCCATGAAGATCGACAGCAACGCCCGCGCGTAATCCTCGTCGGCCGGCAGTCTGGCCATGTGTCCGCCCTCCCGCAAGCCCGGCGCCGACGCCCGCCCGCGACCCTACCGAAATCAGGCGCAGGGAGCGCCTTTTGGTTCGCGCCCGAACGTCGCCCCGACGCTCGAAGACCATTTCGCACCAAAATGTCGGATTGAGGGCTTCCGACGATGAAACGTGCCCACCAAAGCAACGCTTTGCCGAAAAAAGAGGCCCACACCGCCCGTTTTCGCCAGAATGCGCCCCTCTGCATAAGGAATCGAGACGGAATTGAGCCCGCAGGCGTTTGACCTCGTCCGTCCACGTCATTCCGTTGGCGCAGGCTTCACCGGAATCGGACCGTCGGGCGTGGCCTTGCCCGCCGCGTTCTCGAGCCGGGGCTTCAGGGCGCCGATAACGCGCTCGGTCTCCGACGTCCAGCCGGGCGGCGCCGGTTCGGTCGGGCCGCTCCCGGGACCGCCGCCCGTCATGTGGACGACCTTGTAGCCTTCGGCCTTCAGTCGCTTCAGCAGCATCGGCGCCATCGCCGCGGTCCAGGGATGGTTGTCGTGCATCAGCAGCATGCCCTTGTGACCGTTCTTCTCCAGCCGGCTCATCACCAGCTTCAGTTCCTCCTCCGGCGTCATCTTGATCCAGTCGGACGCCCACAGATCGACCCCGAAGATGCCGACGTCGTTGGCGCGAAGCCACTGGCGCAACTCGGGCGTGTCGGCGAAGCCGGGGAAACGGAAGAACGGGGCCTCGAGCTTGAGGTCCTTGGGCTCCGCGCCGATGACGTCGCGCCCGTAGGCCGCCTTCTCGACCGCGATCATGCCCTTGAGGATATCGGCCCGCGCCGCGGCGTCGCCGCCGGGCAGGTAACGGAGGGTCGGCTGGGGATGCGACCAGGTGTGGGACGCGACGGTATGGCCGTCCAAGACCTCGCGGCGGGCGATCTGCGGCAGCGCCGCCGCATTGCGGCCGATATCGAAGAAAGTGGCGTGGACGCATTCGGCCTTGAGCGCGTCGAGAATTTTCGGCGTGTTCACAGCGTCCGGACCGTCGTCGAAGGTCAGGATCACTTCATGGTCGGCGAGCGGGATCGTCTGGGGGTAGGTTTTCAGGCCGACTTCGAGCCCGCCCTGTGTCCCGACCGCGACGACGCGCTCCGTGCCGAGCGTCTCCGGCCCGCATTCGGCCGCCGTCGACGCGCCCGCGCTGAGACTCAGCGCCAGAAGCGCGCATGCGATCCGCATTGACAATTCCTGCCGCTTGGGGGAAAGGCGCTTCTTGCTATCCGGCAGCCGCGGGGTCAAGAGCCGCCGCCGCGGCTGATGTTTACGGCGCGTTACCGGGATCGTTCTAGATTGCCCGCCGACTTCGAATTCCGGCCGTGACGCGGCCGGCCCGAGCGGACATGATACAGGTCGATGATGCTGGACGCCAGAACGTTGATTTCACGGGGTATCGCGGGCGCCGCGCTGGCGCTGGCCGGGCTGTTGTCGGGCTGCGGCGGCGGAAGCGGGCCGATGGACGTCGCCGGCCTCAACTACCCCAAGCCCCACGATTATCCGGTCCACGGCATCGACGTCTCCAAGTTCCAGGGTGAGATCGACTGGAGCAAGGTCGCCGACAGTGGGGTGAAATTTGCCTGGATCAAGGCGACCGAGGGCGGCGACCGCGCCGACGAGCGCTTCCAGGCCAACTGGGAAGGCGCAAAGGCGGCCGGCCTGCCGCACGGCGCCTATCACTTCGTCTATTGGTGCCGGCCGCCGATGGAAGAGATGGCGTTTTTCGAACAGAACGCCCCCGTCGACCCTGACGCGCTGCCGCCGGTTCTCGACGTCGAGGCGACTCCGACCTCGAAAACCTGCCACCGCCACCTCACCCAGGACGCGGCCATCCGCGACATGCAGGTCATGCTCGACGAGATGGAGCGCCACTACGGCAAGCGGCCGGTCATCTACACGACGGTCGACTTCTACCAGGCGATCCTCTCGGACGGCGCGTTCTCCGACTATCCGATCTGGGTGCGCTCGACGAAGTACCACCCCTCGGTAAAGTACGGCGGGCGCATCTGGCGTTTCTGGCAGTACCAGTCGGACGCCTACGTGCCCGGAATAGCGGTAAAGGTCGACAAGGACGCTTTCGCCGGCACCAAGGAGCAATGGGACGCCTTTCTGCGGACGCCGAACGCCCGGCCGCTGGACATCCAGCAAGCCGCCGAGCCGACGCCGGCGCCGGTCCAGCAGGCCGCCGCCGAAACGCCGCCGATGCCGCCGTCCGCCGAGGCGCTCGCCCCCTTCGGCGCGCGGCTCGAACCGATCGCTGAGGCGGGGAGCGAAGGCCAGTGACCCGCTGACCGGCGTCGCGCTCGGTTTTCCGACAGGACGCCTTATCTTTCAAGGTGTTAGGTTCGGTTTTGCCCGATTCTCGGAAGCCATCCTAAATGTTTTCAATGGCTTATAGTAATTCGCCACAATCGGGGCAGACCGGGCAAAGCCAAGCCCGTCAAAGCGCTGGGCCTGCGGCAGTCGAAGCGGTTGTCGAAGCGGCCGGCATTTCGGACCCGTTCGCCTGTTGACATCGTCGTTTTCATTTGACAGCGGCAAGGATCGGGAGAAAACTGTCATCAAGTCGTCATGAGCGGCTTAAGGTCGGTCACGGCGACGATCCAGAGCCGAGGCTTTAGGGCGCGGCAGAAAGTGGGGTGAGCGTGACTCCACCGGGCAACGTGATCTGACTTCAGCACGACTGAAGTCAAAGCGTTCCGTAAGCTCGACATGCCAGAGCCAGGGGCGCTTCAGACATCGCTAACCAACAGAATCGACGACGAGCGCGAAGGCCAAGCGCAAGGGCGTCGAACTTTAATCTGCCATATCCCAGAAGGTTTCGCAGAGGCGAACCGAGGCCCCGCTCCGCCTGAAGGCGTCGGGGCCGTTTCTGTTTATGGGCTGGTCCCCGAAATGGCGGCTCGGACGGTCGGGGGAGGCGCAAGGCCCCTCCCTGCTCGGTATCGTCTTCCCGTTCCACTTCGCTCCCCTGGGGAGGAGAGGGCCTTTCCTGCCACGCGTAGCGGGGAGGCGGCGCCCGAAGGGTGTTGAAGGGAGGGCGTCCGACAGAAAACCCATGTCACGGGTTGAGCGCGCGCCCACGCCCACGACGCCAGCCTGCTGCGAAGCGCGCTCAGATCCGCCGGCTTGCCTGCCGTTCCCCGATGCCCCATCGTCCATAGCGGAGACCGGTTCTCGATCGCTCCTGGAGGCTAAACGTGCGGGCAACGACCCTGACGCGGCGCGGCGTGCTGGCCGCCCTCGCTGGCCTCGGCGCCGCGGCGCTCGGGGCCTGCGATCCGCCGCGGCAGGTCACGGTTCGGCCGCAGCCCGGCGCGCCCGTGGTGAAGATCGCCGCCATCGCGGTCGATACGTCCGCGCTCAGCGCGGTCAGCGGCGAAGCGACCGCGTCGTGGGTCCAGTCCGCCCTGCCCGGCCAGCTCGCCAAGGCCTTCGAACCCAACATGGCACCGGGCGACCCGGACGGCGCCACGCTCAGCGTGCAGATCTCCTCGGTCGTGCTCGGCATGGTCGTCGCCGCGCGCGCGATCGACTCGATCAGCGGCGCGGCGACGCTGAGCGGCGGACGAACGGCCACGACGTCGGTCACACTCGACGCGACCACCGCCTACACCGCCTCTCCGGCCGATCAGACCCTGTCGGAGCCGGCGCGGCGCGGACGTGTCGACGCCTTGACGCGGGCCTTCGCCGATTGGCTTCCGCGCAAGTTCGATCTCTGAGGGAGCCGTCTTCTCGAAAACGCGAGATTGCGCGGGCGCTCGATCCTCGCGTTCGCGGAGATGACATGACGGGTCGGCCGCCGCTCAGAAATGCTTCATCTCGATCCGGTATTTCCTGAGCGCGTAGCCGATTTGTCTCGGGGTGACGCCGAGGACGCGGGCGGCCTTGGCCTGAACCCAGCCGGCGCGCTCCATGGCGTCGAGCAGGCGCTCCTTCTCGGTCAGACGCGAGGCGATCGCCGGGCAGTCTCCCGCTTCCGCATGCTCGCAGGCCTTGGCCGCCGCTTCGTCTGGCGGCGGAAGCTCCACCGCCGGCGCGGGCGCAGCGGGCTGCGGCCGGGGCGCCAAGGGCGCAGGCTGCGGCGGGGGCGCCGAATGCGCCCTTTCATAGACCGGCGCGGCGATCGTCCGCCCACTGGCGAGTTCGGCGATCGGGTCGAATGGCCCATGTCCGCCGCCGGTCCACAATTGCGACGACAGGCACTCGCCGACCGCACAGGAGAGATCTTCGCGCGCGATCACGTCGCCGTGCGTCAGCGTCGCCGCGCGGCGCACGCAGTTCTCGAGTTCGCGCACGTTGCCGGGGAAGGAGCAGCGCTTGAGGATGTCCATGCCGCTCGGGGCGATGGTGAGCTTGCGCCCGTTCTCCGCGTTGAACCGCTCGACGAAAGAGCGCGCGAGCAGGCCGATGTCTCCGGGCCGGTCTCGCAAGGGGGGCAGGAACACCGGAATCACGTTGATGCGATAGTAAAGGTCGGCGCGGAACTCGCCCTTGGCCACCGCATGCTCGAGATTCTTGTTGGTGGCGCAGATCAGCCGCACGTCCACCTTGAGCGTGCGATTGCCGCCGACGCGTTCGAATTCGCCCTCCTGCAGGATGCGCAACAGCTTGGCCTGGAACGGCGCCGATATCTCGCCGATCTCGTCGAGCAGCAGCGTGCCGCCGTGGGCGAGCTCGAAGCGTCCGGCCCTCTGGGCGACAGCGCCGGTGAAGGCGCCCTTCTCGTGGCCGAACAGCTCCGATTCGAGAACGCTCTCGGGGAGCGCGGCGCAATTGAGCTTGATGAAAGCCTTCGCCTTGCGCGGCGACAGCTCGTGAATCGCGCGGGCGAACAACTCCTTGCCGGTGCCGCTCTCGCCCCGCAGGAGCACCGCCGTATTGGTCTTGGCGACGATCGCGATCGTGTCCATCACCTTGCGGATCTGCTGGCTCTCGCCGACGATGCCGCCGATCTTCGGCCGCGGCGCGCGGCTTTCGGCGAGCTGCTGGTCGAGCGCCTTCTCCAGCGTCCGTCGCTCGTCGAGAAAGCGCTTGCGCTCCGCCGCCAGCATCCGGTGGAGGCGCACGGTCTGCCCGACCAGATTGCCGACCATCTTGAGGAAGCTGAGATCGGCGTCGAATCCGCCGGCGTTCTCCTCGTCCCACGCGCGCACGATCGACAGCGTGCCGAGCACCCGCTCGTCCGATTTGATCGGCACGCCGAGGAAAGACACGCGTCCCTCGATGCGGCTCGCGATCAGGCCGGCGGCGCGGGCGAACATCGGGTCCTTGGCGACGTCTTCGGCGACGACCGGCGTCGCGGTCGCCACCAGACGGTCGAGCACCTCGTGCGGCAGCGTCTCGATCGGCTTGCCCTTGGGTTCGCTCGCCCAGCCGGCGGTGGCGATGATCTCCGGCTCGCCATCCGCGTCGAGGATGACGATCATCCCCAGCCGCATGTCGAGGAAGCCGGTGAGGACATTGACCACGTTGCCGAGCGTCTGATCGAGCCGCGAGGCCCCGCTCAGGATCTTGGAGATCTCGTAGAGCCCCAAGAGCGCAATGTCCGGCGATGGCCGACGTCTCCGGACGACCTTGGCCGACCCGGCAATGGCCCCTCGGGGCATGATGACTGTCACAGCGCGCTCCATGACCCGGTCCGCTCCAGACGGAAGAGTCCGATCGTTCTGTCTTCTTGGGAAAATTTGCCATACTGTCACGACTCTGTCGTGCGCAAACATCCGGCGCCCGCAGACACGATTTGCTCAAATCTCGTTCACGGACGGCGACCCCGATAACTGCCTGCGACGCGCCGACGGCGCACGGAAACCTTGCCGCCTGAAGTCAAACCGTTCCCTGTGAGCATGCCGCCGGACCTTAAAGGGGGCGGCGCCCGGTTTCGCAGGGCGAGGGACCCCGCTGATCGGCGCCTCGGAATTGTGCAGTGCAGCATGGGCCCCCGACCCTCGCCGAAGGAACGTCGGCGAGGTGGTCGTGGCCGGAAGCGACGCGCTCGCCGCAACCGCCGCCACGTTGCAGGCGCTGACGAAGCTGCGCGGCGAAGGTCTGCTGGTCGCTCCGGGTTCGCTACGACCGACGGCGGGATCGTCGCGAACGAGCGGCTTGCGCCCGTGACAGTCGGAGGGTGCGCGTCTCGCGCACCCAGGGCGGCGAGACGCCGCCCCTCCGATTCACCACGATGTCCATGGGGCAGACGAGGGCGAATTTGGCTTGGGTCGCCGCGCGCCTGGTCTCGCGTCACGCGGCCGCGTTCGCCAGCCTTCGGGCGAGAAACGCGCCGGCCTCCTGCAGGCCTTCGGGCGAGATGCTGTGGCCGAGGCCGGGATAGACATGCGACTCGACGGCGAAGCCCGCGCCTTCGAGCAGGCGCCTTGCGCGCCCGGCTTCGTCGGCGGAGATGACGTCGTCGCGTTCGCCGTGGATGATCAGCACGGGCGTGCCGGAGACTGGCTTCGGTCCGACCGGCGTGGCGGCCCGGCCGGAGGCGGCGACGACCGCGGCCACCGGCCAGCGACCGTCGACGAGGGCGTCGAGCGACAGGATCGCGCCCTGCGAGAAGCCGAACAAGGCGACCCGGTTCAGCCGGCCGCCGAACCCGGCCCGCTCGACCTCGCGCGCGACGACGCGGTCGAAGTCGGCGCGCGCCTCGACGATTCGTCGCGCCCGATTGCCGTCGGTGACCCCGATTACGCTGAACCATTGCCGGCCCGCGCCGCCGCCGTCGAACGGGTGCGGCGCGTCGGGCGAGACAATCACGGCGTCGGGCAGGAAGCTCTCCAGCGCCTCGCCGAGCGGCTCGAGATTGGCGCCGTTGGCGCCGACGCCGTGCAGAAGGATGACAAGGCTTTGGGGCGTGGAAGACATGCGAACGGGTCCTTTTGTGAACTGCCGGTAGGCGCGATCGCCGGTCGCGCCGCCGCGCTCGAGCCAAGCGCGGCTAGAAAAACGTCGCCCTCACCCATGGGGCTTCTGTCGAACGGCTATGGCGGGACAAGAGGGCCGCGTCAATGATACCCGATGTCGGCGCGCGGCCTGCCGCGCCCAGCAAAACCAAGCGGCGCGCAGGAGGATGATCGGCAGGAGGACGAGCACGCCGAGCGGAAAGGCGGCGAGCAACGCAACCCCGCCCGAGAACGTGCCAAGCCTCGTTGCCATCCGAGACGGGCCCGCCCCTCACCGAGGCAAACTGACGCCTCGACAGGAACAGGAGATCGAGATGCACGAACACCCTCTCCGGCGCGAACTTTCATCTTTACCGCGCCAGTCTAGAGGCGGATTGCGACAAGTCCATCAGCCCGCTGCCGCATTCCGTCTTGCCCGTCTCAGGCTCCTCGTCGAGCAGACGGACCGGGGCCATCGGGAACGCCGGGCCGTCCTTCTGGCGGCCGAGCGAGGGTGATGTCGAGCGGCTGATAGGCTGGGTTTGTCGAGCCCGCGGGGCTAAGCCGGACTGGCGCGGAAGAGCGCGCGCCGGACGGTCACGGAAACACCGCAGCGGCGGCGACGCTCGAATACAACTCAGACAAAAGTCGTACGCCTTTCCGGACGGCGCCATCCCCGACGTCCGTCGATGCGGCCATATCCAAGCATCCGATGGCGACGGCGGGCGTTCGACTCGCCTGTTTTCGCCAATTCAACCCAGGCGCGCGCCAAAACCGACCTGCCCGGGGTCAAATCGCACGCGCGTGGCCCATCAGTCCACCCCACGGCGGTTGCGAGAGAATATGTAAACAGTGCTTGCCGCGACAACAAAGACGTAGTACCAATGGAACTGTCGGTTGCTTTGGCGGCTCCACGGAGTGTCGGATGCAACTTAGGGTAGCACTTTACAGTCTTTGGGGGTAACACGGATGAAAGCATTTAAAACATTGCCCTTGGCGGCCGCCCTGCTCGGCGCGACCGCTCTCGCCGCTCAGGCCGCGGTCGTCGGCACGCTGTCCTTCGGCACCAGCGGCAATTCCGTTGTTGGAGGCAACATCGCTACAGGCGCCGAGTTCACCATTGACGACCTGACAGCCCAAGTCAGTGTCGCCGGATCCAACGGAACTGGCGTTTTTTACACTTTCGCCGGTTCTGACATTGGGAAAGTTACGTTCGACACCACTGTCGGCCACGGCGACAGCTTTTCCTTCGACGACAGCGTGTTCGGCGATTTCACCAGCAGCAAGATCACCGCTACGGTCACCAAGATCGGCACGAATACCTTTGTTGACAGCATCTATATCGTGGGCACATGGACGTCAGGATCGGGCAACTCCGCTCCGGGCCCGGATGCGGCGAGCCTCTCGTTCTCGCTCACCCAGACAAATGTCGGCGCAATCAGCAACTCTGCGACTTTCTCGGTTCCGCCGGCTGAAGGCGCTCCCGAGCCCTCGACCTGGGCGATGATGGGCCTGGGCTTCGCCGGCCTCGGCTTCGCCGGGTACCGCTCGAAGCGCAACAGCGTCGCGATCGCGTAACCTGGCGTCTAACAGATATCAAAGGGCCGCATCCGACAGGCTGTGTGAAAAGTCAGAGGCTCCGGGTTTCCGGGGCCTCTTTTATTGGCGGGCGAGTCCCCTCGTTCAGGCGAGCCTCGCCCGTAGCGTCTGGGGCGCCGGCAAAGTTGATGGCTCGGGTGATGTTGTAGGCCAGGACGCTGAGCGCCGCCTGATCGCGATCCTCGCCCCGAACGTAGCTCATGAAAAAGGGCCGCATCATTGATGATGCGGCCCTTTCTATCTGACTCGATCAGCCTTGACTCGCGATGTTTTCACACCGGCTCGCTAAGGCAGCCTTCCGATCGCTCATACAGGCGAACTCAGGCGATTGAGACGGCCGTGCCGCGTCCGCGCAAACCCGCGAAGCCGAGGCCTGCAAAGCCTAGCACCATCATCGCCCACGTCGAAGACTCAGGAACCGTTGTGCTCGCGGTCGTGACGCTTATGGTGGGACTCACGGGAGCCGAAGCGGTGTCGGTAAATTCCACGAAGTAGCTTCCAGCGGCGAGTCCGCTGTCGGCAAGGCTGCCGAAATAGGCCGAGCCGACCTTCGAAACGCTAACCTGCTCCAATACCGTATTCGGCCCCGTCGGGGTGCCGCTAAACAACCAAAGCGTCGCGTCGGAGATGATCTGCCTGATGACCGCGGTGGTCGTTGACACGCTGACGTCAAATTCCGTCGAGGACGTGAACGTGCCGATTAGCGCTATTGACGTGACGCCCACATCGGTGGCGCCTGCCGTAGCTCCCGAAGTTCCGGGAGTAAGGTCGCCCAGATTGTGAGTGGCGGCGAAGGCTGTGCTGGACAGCATCGGCCCGGCGAAAAGGAGCGCGGATAGCGCAGCGCCCATCAAGTAAGCTTGAGATCTCATGGTCACCCCTAAAGTGTGTCGCGCCCGCTCGCGCACCCGCTCGTCAAACGAAGGCCCCGCTCGGTCCGATCCTTCGATCGTGAACCATGGTGACATAGGTAAACAACTTTTGTCGTGGTCGTATTTCTGACCTGGATCAGTCTTAGTCCAGCCAAGCAACTCCGAATGTTATCGGCGATAACTAAGTTAACGACGATAACATTGGATTGCTGTCGAAGGACGCAATCAAGACAAAGGGCGAGCCGCCGGCCGCAGATCGCCTCGAATGCATCAGGCGCTGGCGTCGAACTCGTGCGCGGGAGCGCATCCTCGCGGCCAAACAAAAAAAGGCCGCCCGAAGGCGGCCTTCCGATCGTCCGTACAGGCGAACTCAGGCGATTGAGACGGCCGTGCCGCGTCCGCGCAAACCCGCGAAGCCGAGGCCTGCAAAGCCTAGCACCATCATCGCCCAGGTCGAAGTCTCAGGAACCGTTGTGCTCGCGCTCGCGGTCGTGACGCTTATGGTGGGGCTCACGGGAGCAGAGGCGTGGTCGCTAAACTCCACGAAGTAGCTTCCAGCGGCAAGCCCGGTATCGGAAACGCTGCCGTAATAGGCCGAGCCGACCTTCGTAACGCTAACCTCCTCCAATACCGTATTCGGCCCCGTCGGTGTGCCGCTAAACAACCAGAGCGTCGCGTCGGAGATGATCTGCCTGATGACCGCGGTGGTCGTTGACACGCTGACGTCAAATTCCGTCGAGGACGTGAACGTCCCGATGAGATCTATTGACGTGACGCCCACATCGGTGGCGCCTGCCGTAGCTCCCGAAGTTCCGGGAGTAAGGTCGCCCAGATTGTGAGTGGCCGCGAAGGCTGTGCTGGAGAGCATCGGCCCCGCGAAAAGGAGCGCGGATAGCGCAGCGCCCATCAAGTAAGCTTGAGTTCTCATGGTCACCCCTAAAGTGTGTCGCGCCGCACAGCGCACCCTTTTGCCGAAGGAGGACCGTATAAGCCCGACCTCTAGGCATGAGGGACGGTGACATAAGTAATAAGTTCCTGTCAACCGGTAATCGTGGGAAACATCCGACATAGACAGTGTTAACATATTCGAGATTGCGGATTCTCTAGGCTAGCTTACATTGCCCAATGTCAACTTGACTCGCGATGGTTGTCATCTCTCGTATATGATAACAACGATAACTTTGGCGCACTGTCAGCAGATTTTAGCGTCACACGGCTCAGCGGCTGAACCCTTCGCGGTACTTGCGCCCAGACCTGGATTGCGAAGTAGACGCCTACACGCCCGCATCGTCACAAGAAACTCTGCGGATCGACGTCGATCGCCACCCGGACGCCGCCGCGCGACGGCGGCGCAGCGGCGAGGAGCGCGCGCAAGAACCCCTGCAGGTCGGCCGCGCGCGGCGCCTTGGCGGCGAGGCGGAAGCGGTGACGGCGGCGCAAGACCGCGATCGGCGCCTCCGCCGGGCCGAGCAGGATGATTTCGTCGCCCTGCGGCGGGCCGCCGAGCGGCGCGACCCGCCAGCCCTTCCCGGTCGGCATCGCGTGTGCGGTTCGCGCAAGCGCCCGCGCATGCGCCTCCGCCGCCCCCTTGTCCTCCGCCGAGACGACAATCGCGGCGAGGCGTCCGAACGGCGGCAGTCCGCCAATGCGGCGGCTCTCGGTCTCCTGCGCGTAAAAGCGCTCGGCGTCGCCGGAGACCAGCGCCTGGATCACCGGATGATCCGGCTGCCAGGTCTGCAACAGCGCGTGGCCCTCGCGCTCCGCGCGTCCCGCCCGCCCGGTCGCCTGGCGCAGGAGCTGAAAAGTGCGCTCGGCTGCGCGCGGGTCGGCGTTGGCGAGGCCGACATCCGCGTCGACCACGGTGACGAAGGTCAGCAGCGGGAAATTATGGCCCTTGGCGACGAGCTGGGTGCCGATAACGAGGTCGAACGCGCCGCGCGCGGCCGCGTCGAGCTGGCGGCGCAAAGTCTCGATGCCGCCGGGAAAGTCGGACGACAGCACCAGCATGCGCGCGTCGGGAAAGAGAAGCGCCGCCTCTTCCGCCAGCCGTTCGACGCCGGGGCCGCAGGCCGCGAGGCTGTCGACGTCGTGGCATTCCGGGCAGAGCTTGGGCCGCGGCTCGACATGGCCGCAATGGTGGCAGACGAGGGCCGAGCGGAAACGGTGCTCGACCAGCCAGGCGGCGCAATTCGGGCACTCGAATCGATGGCCGCAGGAGCGGCAGAGGGTAAGGGGCGCATAGCCGCGCCGGTTGAGGAAGAGGAGCGCCTGCTCGCCCCGCGTGAACGCGTCTTCGATCCCCGCAATCGCCTTCGGCGACAGCCAGCGGCCGCGAGGCGGGCCCTCGCGTTTCAAATCCACGGTCGCGATGCCGGGCAGGGTCGCGGCGCCGAACCGGCTCGGCAGCTTGAGCCAGCGATAGCGCCCGGTCTCCGCGTTGACCCGCGTCTCGATCGCCGGGGTCGCGGAGGCGAGCACGACGGGGGCGTGCTCGAGCCGGGCGCGCACGACGGCCATGTCGCGGGCGTTGTAGACGACGCCGTCCTCCTGCTTGTAGGCGCCCTCGTGCTCCTCGTCGACGACGATCAGGCCGAGAGCGGCGAAGGGCAGAAAGAGCGCCGAGCGCGCTCCGACGACGACGCGCGCCTCGCCGCGCGCCACCGCGCTCCAGGTCCGCTCCCGCTGGCGCTCGGTGAGGCCCGAGTGCCATTCCGCCGGCCGCCCGCCGAACCGCGCCGCGAACCGGTCGAGGAACTGGGCGGTCAGCGCGATTTCGGGCAGAAGGACAAGCGCCTGCCGACCCTGCCGCAGGGCCTCGGCGATCGCCTCGAAATAGACCTCCGTCTTGCCCGACCCGGTGACGCCTTCGAGCAGCGTCGCCGAAAACGCGTGGGCGGCGACGCGGGCGGCGAGATCGGCGGCGGCGGGCTTCTGGTCGGCGTTGAGGACCGGCGGCCGAAAGTCGGGGTCGAGAGCGGCGGCGGCGCGCTCGGGCGGCAGCTCGACAAGCGCAAGCGCGCCGTCCTCGACGAGGCCGTCGATCACGCCGGGCGAACATTCCGCTCGTTCGGCGATCTGGCTTTTGGCGATCGGCGCCGGGGCGCCTGCGAGAGCGGCGAGGACGCGTCCCCGCGCCTCGGTCATGCGCGCGGGCGCCTTGCCGGTCGCTACGACGCCAAATCGCGGGGCGGGCGGCTCGAGAACCTCATGGGCCCGGGTCGCCATGCGCAGAACCATGCCGCGGGGGCTGAGCGTCCAGCGGGAGACCCAATCGACGAAGTCGCGCAAAGGCTGACGGAGCGGCGGCCAGTCGCGCGCCGCGGCGACGGATTTGAGGTTGTCGCCGCCAGCCTCCCGCGCCGCCCAGACGACGCCGGTCACATGGCGCGTTCCGAGCGGCACGCCGACGAACGCACCCGGCGCGAGGGTCAGATCCGCCGGGACGCGGTAGCTGTAGGCGGTGTCGACCGCCACGGGCACGAGCACGTCGACGACGCGCGTCATTCGGGCGGCCTCACGACGAAAGGGCCGGCGGGATCGCCGCCGGCCCTCGTTTCAACCTCTGACGCGCCCGCTCACAGGCTCTTGTGGGCGCCGTCGCAATGGGGCGCGTTCGTGGTCGCCTTGCAGCCGCAGAGATAAGCGGTTCCGCTCTTCCCGGCGGTGAAGGCCAGGGGCGCGAGCCCGGTGTCCTTGTGCTTGCCGTCGCAGAACGGCTGGCTCGCGGACCTTCCGCAGGCGCACCAGTAATAGGTCTTGCCCGCTTCGAGATCCTTTGCATACGGCGCCTTCTGGGCGACGACCGGCTGAGCCATGACTGCCCCCTTCCACACCGCTTCACCCGCCCGATGCGAACGAAGGGATCACTCTTTGGCAGCGTCCTTGGTGGCCGCGTCCTTGCCGGCGCCCCTGCCCGCGCCGCTGTCCGTCCGTTCCGCGATGCGGGCCGACTTGCCGCGGCGATCGCGCAGGTAATAGAGCTTGGCGCGGCGCACCTTGCCCCGGCGGACGACCTTGACCGAGTCGATCAACGGCGAATAGACGGGAAACACGCGCTCGACGCCCTCGCCATAAGAGATCTTGCGCACGGTGAAGCTCTCGTTGAGGCCGCCGCCGCTGCGGGCGATACAGACGCCTTCGTAGGCTTGGACGCGGGTGCGGTCGCCTTCGGTGACCTTTACGTTGACGATGACCGTGTCGCCGGCCTGGAAAACCGGGATCTTGCTGCCGGGCAGTCTTGCGGCCTGCTCGGCCTCGATCTGCTCAATGATATTCATGGACCAAACTCCTGCCGTGCGCCGGTCCCAAAACGACCGGCGAGCGCTTCGGCGCGCTGTTTTCAGTTGAGCCGGGGCTCATACGGCAAAGCGGCGAGGAAGTCGAGGGGAAATCGCGCCTATTCCTCCCCCGCGAAGCGGGGGAGGGGGACCGGCCGAAGGCCGGTGGAGGGGGCTGCGCCCTCGACGATCGCCAGCGCCAGCCGAAGGATCCCGTCCGCAGTGTCGTCGGGACTCCTCAGAACATCTCGCGCCGGAATACGAACAACCGTGACGCCCTGCCCCTGCAGCCACGCGTCCCGCCGCGCGTCGCGCTCCGGTCGGTCCTCGGCGTCGTGAGCCATCCCGTCGATCTCGACCGCGAGCTTGGCCTTGGCGCAATAAAAATCCAAGATGTAGGGGCCGATCGGGTGCTGTCGGCGAAACGTCGGTTTGTCCGGCGACCTCGACCTGAGCCAACTCCACAACATCGCTTCTGGGGCTGAAAGTGTTCGGCGCAGCGTCTTCGCCGCACTTATGGTTTTCTGCGGCGCTCTCATCGGCCGAAGGCCCCCTCCACCATGCTTCGCATGGCCCCCCTCCCCCGCTTCGCAGGGGAGGAATTCCCAAGAATAGTAGCGCTTGCGCGGCGAAAGCCACGCAATTGGGAGGGGCGGCGTCTCGCCGCCCGGGTGCGCGGGACGCGCACCCTCCCGTCCGCGATTGCGCGCTTCGCTCAAACATCCGAAACTGCACCCGTGTTCGAGGAGTTCCGCCCGTGACCGAGTCCCTGCCCGTATTCGACCTCGTCATTGCCGGCGGGGCGGCGTCGGGACTGGCGTTGGCCGCGGCGGTCAAGCAGGCGCTGGGCGACGGCGTCGCCGTCGCGGTCGTCGAGCCGGCGAGGCCGCCCTCGGCCTCCGCCCGTCCGCCGCTGCGCACCGTCGCCATCGCCGAGGGGCCGCGACGCCTGCTTGACCGCATCGGCGGCCTGGGACGCAATCGAGCCCAAGGCCCAGGCGGTCGTGAGGATGGCGATCATGGACGGCGGCGTGCGCGACGCCGTGCGCCTGCCCCACCTCCAGTTCGACCAACGCGACGGCTACCCCCTCGCCCATATGGCGTTCAACGACGATGTCGTCGCCTCGCTTTCGGCGCTTTGCGACCGGCTCGGCGTCGTCCGCATCGCCGGCTCGGTGGCGCGCTGGCGCCCGGGCAAGCGCGTCGCCGAACTGGGCCTAGGAGACGGCCGGACGGTTGCGGCCCGCCTCGCGGTCGCGGCCGACGGAATGCGCTCGAAGCTCAGGACGCTCGCCGACATTCCGGCCTATGGCTGGGACTACGACCAGTCCGGCATCGTCGCGACCATCGCACACGAGTACGACCACGAAGGCGTCGCCGAGCAGCACTTCCTGCCGGCCGGCCCGTTCGCCATCCTGCCGTTGCCGGGACGCCAGTCGAGCATCGTCTGGAACGAACGCCGCGCCGACGCCCAGGAGCTGATCGCGCTCGACCCGGAGGATTTTGTCCGCCAACTCGAGCTTCGCTTCACCCCGAAGCTCGGCGCGATCCGATTGGCTTCGCGGGTAGAGGCCTTCCCGTTCCGCTTCCAGGTCGCGCGCCGCTTCATCGGCGACCGGCTCGCCCTCGTCGGCGACGCCGCCCATGTCGTCCATCCGATCGCCGGGCAGGGCCTCAACCTCGGCCTGCGCGACGTCGCGGCGCTGGCCGAGACGATCGTCGATGCGCTGCGGCTCGGCCTCGACCCCGGCAGACCGAGCGGGCTCGCCGACTATCAGCGGGCGCGGCGTTTCGACGTGGCGGCGAGCGGGATGGGCATGGACCTGATGAACCGCCTGTTCTCCAACGATTTCGGTCCGCTGCGCTTCGTCCGCGATCTCGGTTTACGGTTGGTCGACCGTGCGCCCCCAATCAAGGACCGCCTCATTGTCGAGGCGGGAGGCGCCGGACGGGAGGCGCCGAGGCTCCTGCGCGGCGCAGCCCTGTGAGCGAACCCCTATCTGCTCGCACGCTCGCGGCCCAGGCGCTCGGCAAGATCGACGAAACGACCCGCGCCCTCGCGCCGCCAATTCATATGTCAACGACCTTCCTGCGCGATCCGGACAACCAATATCGCAGCGGCAACGTCTATGGCCGTCCCGACAACGAGACGGTGCGCGACGCGGAGGCCGTGATCGGCGCGCTCGAGGGCGCCGCCGAGACGCTGGTGTTCGGCTCCGGCATGTCGGCCGCCGTCGCCCTGTTTCTCAGCCTCGGCGCCGGCGCGCATGTGGTCGCCCCGACGGTCATGTACTGGGCGCTGCGCAATTGGCTCGCCCAGGATGCGGCGGGCTTCGGGCTCATGGTCGATTTCGTCGACACCGAAGATTTCGCGGCGCTCGAGCGCGCCGTGAAGCCGGGCGTGACGAAGCTCGTCTGGCTGGAGACGCCGAGCAATCCGCTCTGGGGGATCAGCGACATCGCCGAATGCGCCTTGCTCGCCCATTCGGCGGGCGCGGCTCTCGCGGTCGATTCGACCTGCGCCACGCCGATCTTCACCCGGCCGGTCGCGCTCGGCGCCGACGTCGTCATGCATTCGGCGACCAAGTACCTCAACGGCCATTCCGACGTCATCGCCGGCGCGCTCGGCTTTGCGCGCGACAATGGGCTTTTTCAGCGCGTTCGCGACATCCGCAAGGCGCATGGGCTCATCCTGCATCCGTTCGAGGCCTTTCTCCTGACCCGCGGCCTGCGCACGCTCGACCTGCGTGTCCGCGCTTCCGCGCTGAGCGCGCTGAAGCTCGCGCACCGTCTCGACGCCCACCCCAAGGTCGTCTCGGCGCTCTATCCCGGGCTGCCGCGCCATCCGGGCTTCAAGACGGCGCTGAAGCAGATGGACGGGGGGTTCGGCGGCATGCTGTCGATCCGCGTGCGCGGCGGCGCGGACGCCGCAGTCGCGACGGCGGCAAGGACGCGACTCTGGAAGCGCGCGACCTCGCTCGGCGGCGTCGAGTCGCTGATCGAGCACCGCGCCTCGATCGAAGGCGAAGGCTCGCCCTGTCCGCCCGACCTTCTGCGCCTGTCCGCCGGAATCGAGGACGTCGAGGACCTCTGGCGCGATATCGACCAGGCCTTGCGCGGCTAGAGCCGCCCGGCGCCGGTCACACTGTCGTCGCAAACCGAAGGCAAGCCGCGCCTCGTTCAAGACTCGTTCAGGACGGACGTGATTGTCTCGGCGGGAACCCGGAAGACAAAACCGAAGCGAAGCTGCGCCAGAACGGCAGGACCCGAGGAGAAGCCATGAACCCGGCCTGCGTTACGCATCGTAAGCGCGACAGGATCGCGATGGCGCCGCCGAACGACTGAGCTTTTCTTCAACCCACGTTGGAAAGGATGACGCCATGCGTTCCTTGCGACCGGCGCTGACCGCGCTCATGATCGGCGCCGCCGCGCCCGCCTTTGTCGCCCCGGCCTTCGCCCAGACCTGCGCCTGCCCGCCTGGCGAAGCGTCTGCGGCCGGCCCGACGATCGAGGCCGAGGAGCCGCCTCCGCCGCTGCCCGTCTACGAGCAGCCGCCGATTCCGGCGCCGGGCTACGTCTGGACTCCCGGCTACTGGGCCTGGAACACTTACGATTACTACTGGGTGCCCGGGGTCTGGGTCCAGCCGGCGCAGACGGGGCTCTTGTGGACGCCCGGCTACTGGGCGTTCGTCGGCGGCGCCTATCTTTTCCATGCCGGCTATTGGGGACCGCACGTCGGGTTTTATGGCGGCGTCAACTACGGCTTCGGCTACAACGGCTTCGGCTATGGCGGCGGGCGATGGGAAGGAAGCCGGTTCCTCTACAACACGACGGTCAATAATTTCGGCAGCGTCCACATCACCAACGTCTATACCGAGACCGTCGCGGTCGCGCCCGGCGCCGCTCGGGTCAGCTTCAACGGCGGCCCTGGCGGAATCGCGCTGAAGCCCACCCCGGAGCAGGAGCGCCTGACGACCGAGGAGCGCGTGCGGCCAACTTCGCTCCAGGTGACCCAAGCGCGCACGGCGAGCATGGAGGGGATGCAGTTTCGCTCCGCCAACCAGGGCAAGCCCGCGGTCGCCGCGACGCAACGCCCAGGCGAGCTGAGGGGTCCCGGCGTCGTGCCGGCGAAAGCGGCGGGGTCGGCCGAACTCACACCGGGGCCGGGACCGAACGCGCTTCCGACGCCGAATGGCGAACTGAAAACGGCGCCCGGAACGACGCCGCCTGCCGGCGCCCCGAGCGGCGAGCGCAAGGCGCCGACCGGCGCCACCCTAACGCCCACGACGCCCGCCGCCGAGCCGCGACCCGGCGAGCTGCGACCCGGCGAGCGCAAGCTGCCGACCGGCGCCACCTTGACGCCCGCGGCCCCCGCCGGGGCGCCACGGCCCGGCGAGCTGCAAAGACCAAATCCGGTCGAGAGGCCGCCGACGCGCGAGGAACGGCCTCTGCCGGGGGCGGCGACGCGCGGGCCGGCCGGCGTGGAGAAGCCCGTGCGGCCCGAGGCGGAGCCCCGCCGCGAAATGGAGCCGCAAAATCCGCGTGAGAGTCTGCAACGTCCGGGCCCGCCGAAGCCTGCGGCGAGCGACGCAGAACGCAAGCTGCAGCATCCCGAACGGAAGGAGCGCGAGTGCGGCGCCCCCGGCCAGCCGCCCTGCCGCTGAACCTGTTGGGCGGAGGGCTCTGGTCCTCCGCTTCGCTTGCCGCTTTGCCGGAGACCGGCGAATCCGGCTAAGCCATGCGCATGTCGCGCATGGTCCGCAATATTTTCTCCGTCGGCGGCTGGACGGTCGTCTCCCGACTGACCGGCTTTTTCCGCGACATGGCGCTCGCCGCGCTGCTCGGCGGCGGGGCGCTCAACGACGCCTATGTGGCGGCGATCAAGCTGCCCAACCAGTTCCGGCAGATTTTCGGCGAAGGCTCGTTCAACGCCGCCTATCTGCCGACCTACACAAGGGTGCTGGAGACCAAGGGCCGTGAGCAGGCGGGCCAATTCGCCAGCCAGGTGTTCACGCTCCTGATCCTGTCGCAGGTCGTCCTGCTCGCCCTCGTCTATCTCGACATGCCGCTCCTGGTTCAGCTCACCTCGCCCGGCTTCGTGCGCGAGCCGGAAAAGTTCGCCAATGCGGTGGCGATGTCGCGCATCATGTTTCCCTACATTGCGTTCATCGCGGTGTTCGCCCTCCACCAGGGAACGCTGAACGCCAACAATTCCTGGAGCGTCCCCGCTTCCGCGCCTGCGGCGGCCAACGTCTGCATGATCGCCTTCCTCGCCTGGGCCGCCTGGTTCCCGCAGATCTCGCCCGGGTTGGCGGCCATGGCGAGCTGGGGCTTTCTCGCCTCGGGAGCGACGCAACTCGCCATCGCAATGGTCGATGCGCGGCGGCGCGGACTGCTCGAACGGCTGATCTGGCCGCGCTGGACGCCGGAAGTGCGCCAGTTCTTCTGGATGCTCGGCCCCGCGATTGGCATCTCGGCGAGTTATCAGATCGGCGCGCTCGCCGACCAGATCGTCGGCTCGCTCCTGCCGACCGGCGGCCTGTCGGCGATCAGCTACGCCGACCGGCTCTATCAGTTGCCGGGCGGGGTTATCGTCATCGCGACCGGCTCGGTGCTGCTCAAGGAGATGTCGATGCTGATATCCCGCGGCGACGCGGGATCGGCGCTGCACGCCCAGAACCGCGCGGCGTCGCTGACGCTCGCGCTCGGCGCGCCGTTCGTCGTCGTCTTCCTGCTGATCCCCGACCTCCTGATCGCCGCCGCCTTCGAGCATGGCGCCTTCAAGGCCAGCGCGACCCATCAGGCGGCGGGGGTGCTCGCCGCCTATTCGGTCGGCATGCCGGCGCTTTTCGTCGACCGGATCGTGGCGTCGAGCTTTCTCGCGCGCGGCGACACGGCGACGCCGATGAAGGTGACCCTGGTGGGGGTCGCGCTCAATGTCGCGCTCAAGATCCTGCTCTACCGCCCGCTCGGCGCGCCGGGCCTGGCGCTCGCGACTGCGGCCGGTCTGTGGCTAAAAGTCGCGGGAACTTATGCGCTCGCGCGGCGGCGCGGCTTTGCGGCGCCCGACGACCGGTTCATCGGCGCCGCCGCCGCGACACTGTTCGCCGCCGGGGCGCTCGCGCTCGCGCTGACGCTCGCCGATCCCGGCCTGACCAAGGCTTTGGCGCATGTCCGGTTCTCGCGCGAACTCCGGCTTTCCGTCCTCGGATTGATCGGCGTCGCGGTCTATTTTCCGGCTCTCGCCCTGGGCTTGAGCCTCTCGGGCGCCGCCCCGGCGGGATTGCTCGGCCGGGCGCTCAACGCGACGCGGCGGGGGCGCTGAGCGCGTCCGGCCGAGCGGCCGCCGCCGGCAATCTTTCGTTAGGATTTCGAGCGGCAGGCCCCTAGCATTCACATAAGTATTACAATATGAGGTATCCGCATGTCGGTCCGTCGCGCGCCGGAGATTGCGCGCGGGATTGGGAGTAACGCGTGCGTGCGCCAGCCCGAAAATTCTAGCGGGTCGTCGCTTGCATGTCAGCAACATGATGAGCGATACAAAGCGATCAAGCGCCGTGACGGAAAAAGCGGGAGGATAGCACAGCGGGGCGACAGACGACGCCGGCCCCTGCGCGCGAGGCTGACAGCCAAACCATTCGAGATCCCTTCATCGCCACTCGGCCTGGGCCATTAAGCGCCTGCGGCCGGGAACAGCGAGAAATCCGTGCGCCGGCTGAGCCGGCGTGAGGAAGCCCGACGAGCCCGGCGGGCGCAGATGAGAAGGCCACAGACTGGCCGAGGAGGAAGACATGAAGTTGATGAAATTCGCGGCGGCGCTCGCACTTGGCGTGCTCGCCGTCGCGGGAACGGCCCAGGCGGCGGACAAGCCGACGATCGGCATTTCGATGCCGACCAAATCTTCGGCGCGGTGGATCGCTGACGGCGACAACATGGTCAAGGTGCTGCAGGCCAAGGGCTACGACACCGACCTGCAATACGCCGACAACGACATCCCGACCCAGCTCAACCAGATCGAGAATATGATCACCAAGAAGGAGAAGGTCCTGGTGATCGCGGCGATCGACGGCACCACCCTGTCGGACGCGCTGCAGAAAGCGGCGGATCAGGGGATCAAGGTCATCTCCTACGACCGCCTGATCATTGGATCGCCGAACGTCGACTATTACGCGACCTTCGACAACTTCCAGGTCGGCGTCGAACAGGCCAAGACCCTCGTTCACGGCCTCGGCCTCGACCAGGGCAAGACCGGGCCGTTCAACATCGAGCTGTTTGGCGGATCGGCCGACGACAACAACGCCTTCTTCTTCTATGACGGCGCGATGACCGTTCTGCAGCCGTACATCGACAAGGGGGTTCTCGTCATCCAATCGGGGCAGAAGGGCATGGACAAGGTCGCGACGCTGCGTTGGGACGCGGCGACCGCCCAGACCCGCATGGAGAACCTTCTCTCGGCCTATTACACCAAGAAGAAGGTCGACGCCGTTCTGTCGCCCTACGACGGCATCAGCATCGGCATCATTTCGGCGCTGAAGGGCGTCGGATACGGCAGCAAGGATCTGGCGATGCCGGTCATCTCCGGACAGGACTCCGAAATTCCGTCGGTCAAGTCGATTATCGGACACGAGCAGTATTCGACGATCTTCAAGGACACCCGCGACTTGGCGAAAGTCTCGGCCAACATGGTCGATGCGATCGTGAAGGGCGGCACGCCTGAGGTCAACGACACCAAGACCTACAACAACAAGGTCAAGATCGTTCCGTCCTACCTCCTGAAGCCGGTCCCGGTCGATGCGACCAACTGGAAGCACGTCCTGGTCGACAGCGGCTACTACAAGCTCGACCAGCTACAGTAACCGTCCCCCTCGAAACTGCCTCCGCGCCCCGGCGCGGAGGCTCCAAATTTGGCTTGGCCCCCCGTCCACAATACGGCAGAGTGCGCCAAAACAAGGGTCACGCCGAGAATGCCTACAATCCTCGAAATGAGAGGAATCACCAAGAAGTTTCCTGGAGTTGTCGCTCTGCGCGATGTCAATCTCGCGGTCGAGGAGGGCGAAATCCACGCGCTCTGCGGTGAGAACGGCGCCGGCAAATCCACGCTGATGAAAGTGCTCAGCGGGGTCCATCCTTACGGCTCCTACGAAGGCCAGATCCTCTATCAGGGCGACGAGCGTCGCTTCAACCGGATCGCCGACAGCGAGCATGTCGGCATCATCATCATCCACCAGGAGCTTGCGCTCGCGCCGCAGCTGTCGATCGCCGAAAACATGTTTTTGGGCAACGAACCCGGCCGAAGCGGCATTATCGACTGGAACGAGTCGTTCCGCCGCAGCCGCGAACTGATGCAGAAGGTGGGCTTGAAGGAATCGCCCAATACGCTGATCACCAACATCGGCGTTGGCAAGCAGCAGCTGGTCGAGATCGCCAAGGCGCTGTCGAAGAAGGTGAAGCTCCTGATCCTCGACGAGCCGACGGCAAGCCTCAACGAAGCCGACAGCACAGCCCTCCTCAACCTGCTGCTCGAGTTCAAGAAGCAGGGCATGACGTCGATCCTGATCTCGCACAAGCTCAATGAACTGGCGAAGGTCGCCGACTCGATCACCGTGCTGCGCGACGGGTCGACCGTCGAGACCATCGATTGCCGCGCCGGGCAGGTCAGCGAGAGCCGCATCATCAAGAGCATGGTCGGACGCGAGATGACGGAACGCTATCCGCATCGCGCCTCGGCGATCGGCGACGAGCTGTTCTCGATCCGCGACTGGCGCGTCGAGCACCCGCTGCATGCGGGCCGCGCCGTGGTCAAGGGCGTGAACCTGCACGTGAAGCGCGGCGAGGTGGTCGGAATCGCAGGCCTCATGGGCGCGGGCCGCACGGAACTCGCCATGAGCGTGTTCGGTCGGGCCTATGGCCGCAACATCAGCGGCGAGGCGACGCTGGAAGGGCGCTCGGTAAAGCTCGACACGATCGACGACGCGATCGACGCCGGCCTCGCCTATGTCACCGAGGATCGCAAGATGCTCGGACTGATCCTCAACGAGGACATCAAGCACAACATCACGCTCGCCAAGCTCGGCGGCATTTCCGATCGCGGCATCATCGACGAAGCGCGCGAAGAACAGGTCGCGACCCGCTACCGGAGCATGCTGCGCATCCGTTCCTCGAGCATCCATCAACGGACGCTCGACCTTTCCGGCGGCAACCAGCAAAAGGTCGTGGTGAGCAAATGGCTGTTCACCGAACCGAAGGTTCTCATGCTCGACGAGCCGACGCGCGGGATCGACGTCGGCGCGAAATATGAGATTTACACGATCATCAACGATCTCGCGGCCCAGGGTAAGGGCGTCATCGTCATCTCCTCGGAGATGCCCGAACTGCTTGGGATCTGCGACCGCATCTACGTGATGAACGAGGGCAGATTCGTCGACGAAATGCCCGCCAAGGAAGCCAGCCAGGAGAAGATCATGGCGTCGATCATGCGCCAGTACGCAGGGGCGTTCCAATGACCTCGCAAGTTCAGGCGGACGCCGCCGCGCTCAAGGCCGAAGTACGCGGCCAACTGTGGAAAGACAATCTGCGCGACTACGGGCTGCTCGGCTCGCTGCTGCTGATCGTCGCATTCTTCTATTTCATAACCGCAGATCATGCGTCCGTTGCGCCGGTCAATATCACCAACCTGGTCATGCAGAACTCCTACGTCGTCATCATGGCGCTGGGAATGCTGTTGATCATCGTCGCCGGTCACATCGACCTCTCGGTCGGATCGATCGTCGGCTTCGTGGGCGCGATCGGCGGAACGCTGATCGTCTACCTGAAGGTGCCCTTCCCGCTCGTGATCCTGATCTGCCTCGCCATGGGCGCGCTGATCGGCGCCGCGCAGGGCTACCTTGTCGCCTACGCCAAAATGCCGTCCTTCATCGTGACGCTCGGCGGCATGCTGATCTTCCGCGGACTGACCGGCAATCTCCTTCTGGGACAATTCGTGGGACCCTTCCCCAAGGGCTTTCAGAGTATCTCCTCCGGCTTCCTGCCCGACATCACCGACATCGGAGGACTGGCGACGGCGCTGCCCGAATGGGCGCAAATCCACTGGGTGTCGCTCCTTCTCGGCGTCGTCGGGGCGCTGGCGATGTTCGTGTCGGGCTTCAGGCGCTGGCGGCGCTCCAAGCTCGAAGGGATGGAGGTCGAGCCCCTGCCGCTCTTGATCGGCAAGAACCTGGTGTTCGCGGCGATCATCGTCGGCATCGCGTGGAACCTCGCGCAGTACAAGGGCCTGCCCATCATCCTGGTCATCATGGCCGTCTTGATTTTGGTCTACCAGTTCGTCACCACGCGGACGGTTGTTGGGCGCCGCATCTATGCGCTCGGGGGCAACGTGCTGGCCGCGCGGCTCTCCGGCGTGAAGACCGAGCGGCTCGTGTTTTTCACTTTCGCCAATATGGGCTTTCTCGCCGCCCTGGCCGGCCTCGTCGTCGCCGCGCGCCTCAACTCGTCGACCCCGAGCGCCGGCAGCGGATTCGAGCTAGACGTCATCGCCGCCTGCTTCATCGGCGGCGTGTCGGCTTCGGGCGGCGTCGGCAAGGTGATGAACGTGGTCATCGGCGCCTTGTTCATGGGCGTCATGAACAACGGCATGTCGCTGGTCGGCCTCGGCATCTTCTGGCAGCAGGTGGTCAAGGGCCTCGTTCTGCTCGCCGCGGTCTATGTCGACGTGTACCAGAAGCGAAAGGGCTGACCGAGCGCAGGCGCGAGCCCATGTCCCCGTTGACGGTTGAGGCGCGCGACGTCGCGCAGGAGTTCGGCCTGCGCTTCGGCCGAATGCCGACGGTGAGCCGCGCGCCCGGACGGGTGAACCTGATCGGAGAGCACACCGACTACAACGACGGCTTCGTCATGCCGGCCGCGCTGGATTTCGCCACCCTCGTCGCCGGCGCCGCGCGCGCCGACCGGAAGGTCCGCGTCTATTCGCTGTTCATGGACGAGACGCGCGAGTTCGATCTCGACCAGCCCGCGCCCAGCGGCCGCCACGACTGGTCCGACTACGTGTTCGGCGTCGCGGCGATGCTGGATGAGAGCGGCCTCAGTCTTGCGGGCGCTGACCTCGTCGTCTGGAGCGACGTGCCGCTCGGGGCGGGCTTGAGTTCGTCGGCGGCCCTCGAAGTGAGCGTCGCGCATGCGCTCGTCGCGGCGGCGGGCCTGCCGTTCGAGCCGGTGGCGGCGGCCAAAATCGCCCAGCGCGCGGAAAACGAATTCGTCGGCATGCGCTGCGGCATCATGGACCAGTATATCGCCGCCTGCGGCGTCGCCGGGAATGCGCTCCTGATCGACTGCCGCTCGCTCGAGTCGCGCCCTGTCCCGATCGCGCCGAATCTCCGGCTGGTCATCGCCAACTCCAACGTCCGCCACCAGCACGCGGGCGGCGAGTACAACGACCGGCGCGCCGCCTGCGAGGAAGGCGTGCGGCTGCTCAAGACCCATCTCGGACCGATCGCGGCGCTGCGCGACGTGGCGGCCGCCGATCTCGAGCGCTGGCGGCGCGCGCTACCCGACCTCGTCTATCGCCGCTGCCGCCACATCGTCACCGAGAACGCGCGCGTGCTCGCGGCCGAGCAGGCGCTGAACGCCGGCGACTTTGCCGCCTGCGGCGCAGCGATGAACGCCTCGCAGGTCTCGATGCGCGACGACTTCGCCATCACCTGCCCGGAAATCGACTTCCTCGCCGATTTCGCGCAAGGGATCCAAGGCGTGTACGGCTCCCGCATGACCGGCGGCGGCTTCGGCGGCTGCACGGTGAGCCTCGTCGAGGCTGATGCGGTGGAGACCTTGACGAAGAGCCTCGTCGACGCCTACCGGGTCGCCTTCGGGCTCCATGCCGACGTTTTCGTTTGTTCGCCCTCCGACGGGGCCGGCTTCGTCGACCTCGATAGCGTCGGTTCGGCATGACCCTCGATTTCAATGCCACTTCGCACCGCCGCTTCAATCCGCTGACCGGCGAGTGGGTTCTGGTCTCGCCGCATCGCATGAAGCGCCCATGGCAGGGCAAGCGCGAGGCGATTCCGGCGGCTGGACTCAAGGCGCACGATCCGGATTGCTATCTGTGCGCCGGAAATTTGCGCGCGGGCGGCGAGCAGAACCCCGACTACACGCACACCTTCGTGTTCGACAACGACTTCGCCGCGCTAAGCGTCGACGCTCCGCCGAGCGCGCATGGACAAGGGCCTCATCGTCGCCGAGGGCGAGTCGGGCGTCTGCCGCGTGCTCTGTTTCTCGCCGCGCCACGACCTGACGCTTGCGATGATGGAGATCGCCGACATCGAGCGGGTGGTCGACGCCTGGGTCGAGGAGACGATCAACCTCGGCGGCCGTCCCGACATCGGCGCGGTGCAGATCTTCGAGAACCGCGGCGAGATCATGGGCTGCTCCAACCCGCATCCGCACGGTCAGATCTGGGCGACCCGACATCTGCCGAACGAGATGGTGAAGGAGTCGCACGCCCAGGCTCAATACCTTCTCGAGCATGGCCGCCCGCTGCTGGTCGACTACCTCGCCCAGGAACTGAGCTTGAGCGAGCGGATCGTGTCGGAGAACGCGCATTTCGTGACGCTCGCGCCGTTCTGGGCGATCTGGCCGTTCGAAACGATGATCCTGCCGCGCCGCCGCATCGGCGGCTTCGACGAACTGACATCCGAAGAGAAGACGGCGCTCGCCGCCGCGCTCTCCGACCTCACCCGCCGCTACGACCGCCTGTTCGACGTGTCGTTTCCCTATTCGATGGGGTTCCACCAGAAGCCGACCGACGGCGCCGTCCACGCCGAATGGCAGATGCACGCCCATTTCTATCCGCCGCTCCTGCGCTCGGCGACGGTGAAGAAGTTCATGGTCGGCTTCGAGATGCTCGGCTCGCCCCAGCGCGACCTCACGCCCGAGGCGGCGGCGGCGCGGCTAAGGGAGCTGTGACCAAGGGACGCGGCTCGGGCCGTATGCCGAGTAGCCCCAACCTGATGAGACGTCTTTCAAGACGACGCCGGCGCGGCCCAAACCGCGCCGGCGCTTGGGAGGCCCGGGCTACCCGATGGCCTGCGCTCCCACGGACCTGGGCCCCGCACGGCGCGCGCGCGCGCCGACCAGAGCGAGGCCGAGGAACCCGGAGGCGAGAAGCGCCCATGTCGCCGGCTCGGGAACCGTCGACGTCACGAAGCCGATCGTGTCGCCGTTGGCGGCGCTGTAGAAGCCGACGATCCTGCCGAGGTCATTGATGCCATTGGCTGTCGAGGACGTTGCGCCGGGGGGGTTGATCGTGCTGAACACGCCGCCGTTGTCGAGGAAGCCGAACATTTGCCCGCTGGCGCCGACGTAGTCGCCGACAATTTCGCCCTTATCGTTAACCCCGAGCGCCTGCGTGGATGTAGAGCCCGGGACCTCGAACGACGTGATGACGCCGGCCTTGTCCGTGAAGGCGGAAAAATCGCCCGCCGTGTCGTCCTGATAGAAGCCGACGACCGTTCCGGCGTCGTTTACGCCGGTCGCCTGGCTGTTGAAGTTCGCCGGCAGAAGCGCATTGATGTTGGTGAAGCTCGTGCCGTCGAAAGTGAACGCCTGCTGGAGCGTCGCCCCGGTGGGGTCGGTCGACGAGTAGCCGGCAGTCTCCGTGCCCGCCTCGTTGACGCCGAGCACCTGGTTGAACGCAAAGCCCGACTGGTTGATGTTGAAGAAGGGCCCTCCATTGCCCTTGCCGAAGCCGCTCGTGGTTCCGACCGTCGGATTGCTCACATAGAACCCGACCGTGTCCCCGTTGGCGTCGATCCCAATCACCTGGGTAAACAGCGTCCCTGGCGGCGGCGACGGATTGGTAAAGTTTTCTCGGGTGAAGTTCCCCGACACCGGCGGCAGAGTGAGGACGAAGCCATTGAAGTCTGAGCCGTTTCCGTACCCTACGATGGTGTTGGAGTTGTTGATTCCCAGCGCCTGGGTAAAGGTCGGATTCAACGGGTCGATGATATTTGTGAACGTCTGAGAATGGGCGGCGCCGCCGGCTGCGGAAAGCAGCAAGGCCGCGCCTAGAACCGGATGCACGTGCTTTCTCATCGCGTGTCTCCTTGTCAGGAACCGATGGTCTTTGCCGGCTTCGCCGGCGGCTGCATGTCTTTGAGGGATCGGTTGCGGCGTCTCAGGCTTAAACGGTCATGCGCAACAACAAACAGAGAATAGAAACATCTTTACAAGCGATACAACCCAAAAATACCGCGAAAGAATTCGTTGTCAAGCCGCATTTACAGGGGGGGGGCCAGAATTCCGATAGTTAACGATTGTGCGAATTGGCTCACCCGTTCGATATAGCCGCGCCTTGCTGCTTAGGAAGCAGCCTTTGCCTAGTGAACGGCGTTACTCTACGCGGCCTCGGCGCAGCGGAAAGCTTCTTCGACCACCACGCGCTGGACCATCGATCCTTCCTCACCGGCAGCCAGAACATTGACCTGTCCCACGCCCTGACCGGCAGCGGAAGCGGCGCCAGCTTCGGCTTCAGATACGATATCACGTCCATCTCATCGACCGTCCCCGCCGCGTCCATCCGATCGGCCATTCCCGAAGCGTCGACCTGGATGATGATGGCGCTTGGGTTCGCCGGGCTCAGCTTTGCGGGGTATCGCATGCGCGTGCACGGGGCGGCGGATCGATGCGGGAAAAAATTATCCGTTCGCCCGCGTTTAGGCTAGGTCCCGCAATTCCCGCGCTCCGCCGGCATTTCCTTCATGCAAAGGCCCAAGGGAAACCGGAAATAGAGCCGCACGGCGTGGCTGATCACTGGCGGAGACCGATGGCGGCGAGACAGAGGTCACGGCGCGTCGACATCGTCTGCGTTTCGCCGTGACGACGCCTCTTGCGCGACCGCGGTGCGCCAACACCCGCCCGCGTCTACTGGCTTCCCGATCGGCGGGCCGGGCCCGGATCGCCCGAGGCGAAGTTGGCGCAGATAGCGCTCGACGCCGAAGTCGGCGACGACGCGGTTGGCCTCGTGCGCCGGATCGATTCCATAGCGGCGAAGGTAGGCGTAGAGCGCGCCGCCGGCCAAGTCGACCTTGCGGGCATGGCGGGCCGCGACGGATCCGATCACTCCGACGCTCCCCGCGCCGAAGGCGGCGCGAATCCGGGGGCCGAGGAGGAGATCGGTCCCCCAGCCGCTGACCGTCTCAGCAAACGCGGAGCCGACCGCCTCGAGCGCGCGACGTGTCATCAGCGGCGCCATGATCTCGACCGTCGAGACCAGGAACATCTCCGGCGGCGCCTCAGGGCGCTTCAGGAACGGCCAGGCGCATTCGGAATCGGCGGTCAGGGCGGCCTGCGCCAGGTCGAGCTTTTCCCTCGCCAGCGCGGCGAACAGCGCATCGATGTCGGCCGCGCCGAGTTCGATATCGTCGTCAAGAAAAAGCACGGCCTCGTAACGCAGCAGACATTCGGGACGCTCAGTGAGCAGGCGGCGGATCGCCGTCGTCTTGGTCCCCGCCTGGACGACGACCGCATCGGCGCGCGGATCGGCCTCGGCCTCCTGGTAATAATTCAACAGCACATCGTAGTCGCGCGGCTTGTCGAGCCAGGGCGCGTTGAAACCGTGTCCAGACTGGACGTAGACGAGCCGGTTCCGGCCGGTCGCCCCGGCCTCGCGCGCGATCCGGAGCCGCCCCTCGGAGTAAAAACGGTCCTGCCGCGCCCGGAGTTCCTCGCGGCTCAGCGGCGGCTTCATGTCGCCGTCGCGCGGCTTGGGATCGAAGACCCGCATCGCGGCCTCCTCGATCGACCGGCCCTTGCCGCGGATCACGTCGCGGACGAAGGCCATGTCGATATCGGCGCGCGGACGCCGCCCGCTCGCGAGGCCGATCTCGAGGAAATGCAAAAACGGATGCGGATGGGTCGCGCGCCAGTCCGGGTTTTGCTCGCCATACCAGGCGGGATCGAACTCCGACGACGGCGAGGGACCGTCCGGTCGCGCCAGATAGTGGTCAAGGAGACGGCTCGCCGCGCTGCCCAGCCCCGCCCGCTCGCGATAGAAGAACGGATCGAAGAAGCCGTTCGGCCGATAGCCGAGTTGCTCGCCCATGAGCGCATAGTGAAGCGGCGCCAGCGCCGCCGCGCGCTCGGTCCCGAAACGTCGGCGCGCGTAGGCGCGGCGCCAGAACGCCCGGCGGGCGAGTGACGAGCGGTCGGACATCGCGGGTCCAGGCCGGCTCAGGAGAAGGCAGGCAAGGCCGCAGCCTCTTCGACCGCGATCGCCGGCCCGAACATCGCCTCGAAGGCGGCGCGGAGCGCGGCGTCCGCCTCCGCCATCGTGGCGGCGCGGCCGAGATCGGCGAGGCTGGTGACGCCCAAATGAGACTCCCTTATCCCGCATGGGGTGATGCCGGAGAAATGCGAAAGGTCCGGGGCGACGTTCAGCGCGACGCCGTGGAACGTCGCCCAGCGCCGCACCCGGACCCCGATCGCGGCGATCTTGTCCTCGGCCATGGACCCGCCGATCGAGCCGGCCTTGTCGGGCCGAGCGACCCAGACGCCGACCCGATCTTCGCGCGTTTCGCCGACGACGCCGAAGGCAGCGAGCGCTCCGATCAGCCAGCCTTCGAGGGCAGCGACGTAAGCGCGCACGTCGGGCCGGCGCCGCCGGAGGTCGAGCATGACGTAGGCCACGCGCTGCCCCGGCCCGTGATAGGTGAACTGGCCGCCGCGCCCGGCGCGATGGACGGGAAAGCGCGGATCGAGAAGGTCGCCGTCCTTGGCGCTGGTTCCCGCGGTGTAGATCGGCGGATGCTCGAGAAGCCAGACCCGCTCGCGAGCGGCGCCGGCCGCAATCGCCTCGGCCCGCGCCTCCATTTCGGCGAGCGCTTGCGAATAGTCGGTCAAGCCCGGCGACACCAGCCACTCGACGGGGGCAGCGCCGGGCTCAGCGAGAAACGGCGCCCGGAGCGCCTGACGGGTATTGGACATCAGTCCCGCTCATAGCAGGACGAGGCAAGGGATGCGAACGCGCTTCTTCGTGCGCTTGCCGGCGCGGCGCGGTGGAAAGATCGGGCAGGTCCGCAGCTGGTGCGCGGAAAGCGCCGCAGATTTCAACAAATTGCCCGAGCGCGAGGAGTTGGCGCGGCGACGGCTGGCGCGGTTCGCGGACGCGGCGCCTGAGGCTTGACCATGTGACGGGCCGCCGCGGCGCCGATAAGGATCGCGATTCCACCGGCTTCCTCGGTGACGCGAATCCGCGATCCAGGCTGATCGACATGTTCGGCGATCTTGGCGACTTTCGACCATAGCTCGCGTAGATCCGTCACGACCAGACGTTCGGCCGCGACGATTTCATCGTCCCTCAGAACTTTGAGATCGTATTGCACGATGACCTTCCGGAATGCGGCATTGGGCGGTTGTACGTTGAGGCGCGGCTTGCGGCGGCGATCCGCTTCGGCCGTCGGGGGAAATCCCGGCGCCGTCGCCGGTCTGGTGATCGGCTGGACGCCCTCGTTAACACCCGACGATACGAACGCGGCGCGGGGTCGGCTGCGCGTCAGTGATTTTGGGTTCCCCCGTCAGCCTTGTTCTCAGGGCCCTGGGGTCGTCGAATGCCAAGCCCCTCCATCTGCAGACGATGGAACCAATCAACGCGGCGATGTTGAGGTTTCGGCGCCGCCTTCGGCGTCTCGTCGATAGGAGCTGTTCCTGAGTTCGTCTCTCTGGTCGAACGCGAATTGCGCGGCGACGGCTTGTTTGCGTTGTCGCCTAAGGCGCCAGCTTTCTGCACGCGACTACCCTCCCTAGCCCATTCAAGGGGTCTTCAATTGTGGGACCGCCAACGTCCAATCGTGGGGTCGGCCCGTATCCTGATCGAACCCGCAACCATATCCGAGCATCCGCGAGCGCGTTCGCGATCCTGATAACAAAGTCGGGGAAGCGCGTCAGTAAGAAAACTGACGATTAGTGTAATTAAATATCGTGTAATTATCCCAATGAACTGGCATGTCAGATCAATGGGAAAAGCCGGCCAGTTTCGTTAGCGGTTGACCTGTACCTAGTGTGCATTTGATCCGCGCGCCAGACAATTGTTCTCGCGTTGGGATAGGGAGCCGGCGAGCGCGAAAGCAAGGCTTCGCACGGATTGTCGGCGTGCTTGATGCGCCGCCTCGGGGAGCGGCGCACGCATCTAGGCCCGGTTCGACAAAGTGAGTCAACATCGTCATCTTTTGTCTTGACGATAGGTAACCACCGCGCTCTCATGGAGCAATTGAAAGGACCTCGGTTTCGGCGACCTCCTGCACCAATGAGGCGGCGTCGCGAGGTTTCCGGGGCGGGGGCTGAGTCGTGGGCGCCTGCGCTCGGAGGGCGAGGCTTGTTGGGGCGGCCGCGTTCGCATGGACGCTCGTCGCCTTTCCTCCTGCCGTCGTCGCGGGCGCCTGGACAGAGCCTCAGGGCGAAGGCCTGATGATCGAGACCCTGTGGGGCTGGACGGGCGAGGGCGCGCCGTGGGGCGGCGACCCCGCGGTCAAGCAGAACCGCGCCGACCTGCAGACCTATCTCGAATATGGCCTGAACGACCAATGGACGATCTTCGGCCAGATGGCGATCGAGCGCTACGCGCTCAGCGCGCCGACCTCGAGCCTTTACGGCGGCCTCGACTATTCCGACCTCGGCTTGCGGGCGAAGCTATGGTCCGCCGGCGCATGGGTCTTCTCGGGCGAGGGGACCCTGTTCCTCCCGGGCGCGTGGAATCCGTCGGCGCCAGCACAGGCCGGCAACACCGGCGGCGCTGCCGAAGCGCGCGGGCTCGCGGGCTGGAGCTTCACATTCGGCCCGGCGCCGGGGTTTCTTGATCTCGAGTTCGCCTATCGGGCCCGGACGGGCGGACCGCCAGGCGAATGGCACGCCGACGCGACGATCGGGCTCAAGCCCGCGCCGGGGGTGATCCTCATGCTGCAGGATTTCTTCGTCGTCTCGGCGCCTTCGACCGACCCATCCTTTTCCTTCTGGCGGCAGAACGTGGTCCAGGCGAGCCTGGTCTTTCCCCTGTGGGATCGCTGGTCTTTGCAGGTCGGTTATTTCACGACGACTTCGGCCGTAAAGACCAATACCGAGCGTGGCGCGGCGGTCGCGGCGTGGCGGACGTTTTGATCTTCAGCCGCGCTCGCTTGGCCGACCGGCAGACATCCTTCACGCCCATTTGGCGAACAGTTCCCTTCCGATCAGCATGCGGCGGATCTCGCTCGTGCCGGCGCCGATCTCGTAGAGCTTCGCGTCGCGCAGCAGACGGCCGAGCGGATAGTCGTTGGTGTAGCCGTTGCCGCCGAGAATCTGGATCGCGTCGAGGGCGACCTGGGTGGCGCGCTCGGCCGCGTAGAGAATGGCCCCGGCGGCGTCCTCGCGCGTCGTCTCGCCGCGGTCGCAGGCCTTCGCCACCGCATAGACATAGGCGCGCGAGGCGTTGAGCGTCACATACATGTCGGCGAGCTTGCCCTGGACGAGCTGGAAGGTCCCGATCGGCTGGCCGAACTGCTTCCTTTCATGCGCGTACGGCAGCGCGACGTCGAGCGCGGCGGCCATCAGGCCGAGCGGTCCTGCCGACAGCACCACGCGCTCGTAGTCGAGGCCGCTCATCAGCACGTTGACGCCTTTGCCGACGGCGCCGACCACGTTCTCCTCCGGGACCTCGCAATCGGCGAAGACGATCTCGGAGGTGTCGGAGCCGCGCATGCCGAGCTTGTCGAGTTTCTGGCCCGTCGAGAAGCCCTTGAAGCCCCGCTCGACCAGGAAGGCGGTGATGCCGCGCGCGCCGGCGGCGGGGTCGGTCTTGGCGTAGACGACCAGGGTCTCGGCGACCGGACCGTTGGTTATCCACATTTTGGCGCCATTTATGATCCAGCGGTCGCCCTTCTTCTCAGCGCGGGTGGTCATGGAGACGACGTCGGAGCCGGCGTTCGGCTCGGACATCGCGAGGCCCCCGACATGCTCCCCCGAGACGAGGCCGGGCAGGTAGCGGGCCTTCTGCGCTTGGCTCCCGTTGCGCACGATCTGGTTGACGCAGAGGTTCGAATGCGCGCCGTAGGAGAGGCCGACCGAGCCCGAGGCGCGCGACACTTCCTCCATCGCCACGCAGTGCTGCAGATAGCCGAGGCCGAGGCCGCCGTACTCCTCGGGCACGGTGATCCCGTGCAGGCCGAGCGCCCCCATCTTCGGCCACAGGTCGCGGGGAAAGAGGTTGTCGCGGTCGATGGCCGCGGCGCGCGGCGCGATTTCCTTGTCGGCGAAACGTCGCGCGCTCTCGCGGATCATGTCGGCGCTCTCGCCGAGGTCGAAATCGAACGGTCTTGGGGCGTTGGGAATCATGGCCTTGGGCTTTGTCGTGTTGTGATCGGCGGCCGGAGATTGGCCGCGAACCGCGGGGAAGTCCAGATTGTGTGCTGGTTCAGCCCCCATGAGAAGGCGCGGGATTGGATCTCGTCATTGTTTGCTCCGCGGAGCGGAGCGCGATTTCCGCTTCAGGTCGAGTTCGCCCGTTCGCCAAGACGTCAGGAAATGGCTGTTCGTCGCTCTTTGTCGCCGTCCGCGGAGTCCGGCCGCTTTCGCTCGATCGGCTTCCGCTTAGGCCACGCCCCGCGACCGTCCCTGCCAGTAAGGCGCGCGGAGCGCCTTGCGGTCGACCTTGCCGAGGCCCGTGACTGCGATCGCTTCGACGAACTCGATCGTCTTCGGCGCCCAGGGGCCGCCGCGCTTCGCCTTCACATGCGCGTGCAACCTCTCGAAATCGGCGCGCTCGCCGGGTTTCAGCACGACGAAGGCTTTTACCGCCTCGCCCCATTTGTCGTCGGGGACGCCGATCACCGCCGCCGAGGCGACCGAAAGATGCGACATGAGCGCGTCCTCGACCTCGCGAGGATAGATGTTGAAGCCGCCCGAGATGATCATGTCCTTCACGCGGTCGACGATGGTGTAGTAGCCGTCCTCGTCCTCGACCGCGATGTCGCCGGTGTGCAGCCAGCCGCCGCGGAACGCGTCCTCGGTCGCGTCAGGGCGCTTCCAGTATCCGTTCATCACCAGCGCGCTGCGCACGCAGATTTCTCCGGGCTCCCCGCGCTTGACCGCGTTCATGTCGAAGTCGAACAGTGAGACCTCGACCAGCGGGTTCGGGCGCCCGCACGAGCCAAGACGGCGCGGATGAGCGGGGTCGTGGTCCGCTTTCCTGAGCGTGGTGATGACCTGGGGCGCCTCCGTCTGACCGTAGAACTGCACGAACACATTGCCGAAGACCCGGATGCCCTCGAGCAGGCGGTCCGGCGACATCGGGGCCGCGCCATAGATGATCGTCTCGAGCGAGGAGAGGTCATGCCGGGCGCGAACCGCCTTGGCGTCGATCAGCGCGTAGATCATCGTCGGCACGAGAAAGGCGGCGTTGATCCTTTCGGCCTCGATCGTCCGGCAGAAGGCCTCGATGTCGAAGCCCGGCAGCACGCGCACGAATCCGCCCCGCATCAGGGTCGGGAAGATGTTGACCCCGCCGGCGTGGGTGATCGGCGTCGAAGCGAGATAGCGGGTGTCCTGCGGCCACTCCCAGTCCGCGAAGATGATCGCGGCCATGTTGACGACGCAGCGGTGCGCGATCATCACGCCCTTCGAGCGCCCGGTCGTGCCGCCGGTATAGGCAAGCCAGCAGATCGCCTCCGCGTCGGCTTCGTCCGTCAGCGGCGCCGGCTCGACCGCCTTCATCTCGGCGAGAAGGTCGCGGGCTCCGTCGATCGGCCCGAACGACAGAAGATGCTTCAGGCGCGGGGCGCGGGCCTCAATGGCGCGCGCCCGCGCGGCGAACTTCGCGCCTTCCACGATCAGCACGGCGGCTTCGGCGTCGTCGACGATGAAGGCCTGGTCGTCCTCGGCCGCGAGCGGATGGAGCGGCGTATAGCGCAGTCCCATCGCCGCGGCGGCGGTCACCACCGCCCAGGTCTCGACCCGGTTGGTCGCCAGCAGCGCCACCCCGTCGCCCTTCCGGAGGCCCAGCGCGCGGAAGAGGGCGATCAGCCGCGCCGCCGCGTCGCCAAGCTCGCGATAGGTCCAGCGGGTGCGATCGTCGGCGATGGCCGTGCGATCGGCGTAGCGCGTGATAGCCGTCATCAGCATCGCGCCAACCGTGCCGCCTTCGTGCAGCGATCCCATGAAGGCCCTCCCTTATGCTTTTGGACTTAACATAGCGGAGGCTTTCGGCGAGGCAAACGCCTCGCTCGGGGCGAATTCGTTGGGCCAAGTCCAAAAGACTTCAGCCGCGCCGCCCGGCCGCCCAGTCGAGGCCCTGTTCGAGGCGGTCGTCGCCCCAAAAAAGTTCGCCGTCCGCGGTGACGAGGCTCGGGGCGCCGAAAATGCCGATCTCGACCGCGCGGGCGCATTCGGTCTTGAGCCGCGCCTTGTTGGCGTCGCTCTCGGCCTCGGCGATGACCGCCTCCGGGTCGAGGCCGAGCTCCGCGATCAGCGCGGCGATCGGTTCGCGGTGGCCGATCGAAAGGCCCGCGCCGAACTCCGCGGCGAACACTTTTCGGGTGAATTCGGCGCGCGCGTCGCCTTGAAGCGCGAGCGCCGCCCGCGCCGGGAGCAGGCTCGCCTGCGGGAACGGTTCCGGGCGCTGGAACGGCAGGCCCGCCGCGGCGCAGATCCGCTCGAGGTCGCGCCACATGTAGCGGCCCTTGGCGGGATAGATGTTGAACGGAGAATCGCGCCAGCCCTGGGCGGCGAAGATCGGCCCGAGCAGAAAGGGTCGCCAGGTCAACGCGACGCGGCGCGCGGCGGCCAGCGCCCCGACCCGCATCGCGGCCGGATAGGAATAGGTGCTGGCGAAGTCGTACCAGAATTCGGCTGCGGCCATGGCGCCCTCCGTTGCAGCCAAAATCGCATGGCGCCGGACGGGTCGAAAGGCGCCAAGCGAAAAAAACCGCCCCGTCGGTGGACGGGGCGGGGCGCGAAAGGAGGTCGTCACGACCTCGGGGGGAAATCAGATCTGTCGGATCAGCGCTTCCGAATCAGCGCTTCCTGATTAGCTCTTGGGCGCTTCGGCGGGAGCGGCCGGCGTGGCGGGAGCCATGGTCTTCTTGGCGGTGTGCTTCTTCTTGGCCTTGTGCGACTTCATCGGCGCCTTGGCCGGCGTGGCGCTGTCTGTGGCCGCCGGCGCCGCAGGCGCAGCGGTGGTCTGGGCGAGGGCCGCGAGCGGCGAAAGGGCGAGGGCGGCGCTGAGGCCGATAGCAGCGACGGTTTTGAGCATCGGGAGGTCCTCTCTCCATTGCGGGCTCTTCGGCCCGAGGCATTGACGGGGGAGAGGGATGCGCCTTCGTGGATGAATTGACGATGAACGGCCAACCCACGCAAAACACGTCGTTCCCACGGATATCAGTCATGGGACTCGGAAAGTCGCCCCGTACGGCCGACGGGGCGGCTGGAGATGCGCCGAACCGGCCCGGATCACATCTTTTGCGGCGTTCCGGTGTCTTTCATTGTGTCCGAATGCATCTTGGTCTTCATCATCGGCTTCTTGTGCATGGAATGATGCTTCATCATCGGCTTCTTCGGCGCCATGGTGTTGTCGGACATCGTCTTGTCTGTCATCGGCGCGCTCGACGAATCGGTCTGAGCGACAGCGGCGGAAACGGAGAGGGCGAGCGCGGCGACGAGGCCGGCGGCGGCGAAGGTTTTCAGCATCGGTTTCTCCTTGGCGAGCCCATGTCGACTCGAGGAGTTTCGCGCCGAGGGACGCCGGTGTTACGCGAGGCGGTGAAGCTTTTTCGAAAAAGGGCGGGTCGCGCCGAACGCGCCGGTTTGACGGGCCCGAGGCCACGCCGGTAAGGAGCCAGCCCATGTCGCACAACACCTTCGGTCACCTCTTTCGGGTCACCACCTTCGGCGAGAGCCACGGCGCGGGGATCGGCTGCGTCGTCGACGGCTGCCCGCCGCGACTTCCCCTCGACGTCGCCGACATCCAGGCCGAGCTCGACCGGCGCCGGCCCGGGACTTCGCGTTTCACCACCCAGCGGCAGGAGCCGGACGAGGCGCGGATCCTCTCGGGCGTGATCGCCGACGAAGCGACCGGCCGTCAGGTCACCACGGGAACCCCGATCGCCGTGTTCATCGAGAACGTCGATCAGCGCTCGAAGGACTACGGCGAGATCAAGGACAAGTATCGCCCCGGCCACGCCGATTACGCCTACGACGCCAAATACGGCGTCCGCGACTATCGCGGCGGCGGGCGCTCCTCGGCGCGCGAGACCGCCGCGCGGGTCGCAGCCGGGGCGATCGCGCGGAAGGTGATCCCCGGCGTGACGATCCGGGCCGCCCTCGTCCAGATGGGCAAGCTGAAGATCGACCGGGAGAAATGGGACTGGGACGAGGTCGGGAGAAATCCGTTCTTCTGCCCGGACGCCGAGGCCGCCCGGCGCTTCGCCCACTATCTCGACGCGATCCGCAGGGCGGGCTCGTCGATCGGCGCGGTGCTCGAGGTCGTCGCCGAGGGCGTCCCGCCCGGCTGGGGCGCGCCGATCTACGGCAAGCTCGACGCGGAGATCGCCAGCGCGCTGATGAGCGTCAACGCCGTCAAGGGCGTCGAGATCGGCGACGGCTTCGCCGCAGCCGAACTCCTCGGCGAGGGCAACGCCGACGAAATGCGCGCGGGAAACGACGGGCGGCCGCGCTTCCTTTCCAACCACGCCGGCGGAATCCTCGGCGGCATCTCGACCGGCCAGCCGATCGTCGCCCGCTTCGCCGTCAAGCCGACCTCGTCGATCCTGACGCCGCGCCTGACCGTCACCCGCGCGATGGAGGATACGGAGATCGCCACCAAGGGCCGCCACGACCCCTGCGTCGGCATCCGCGCCGTCCCGATCGGCGAGGCGATGGTCGCCTGTGTGCTGGCGGACGCCTTTTTGCGGCACAGGGGGCAGGTCGGTTGACGCGAAAGGTCGTGTCATCGAACACGGACAAATCTCTCCGCGGCTTGCCGTTAGCACGCCGCCACGCCGTTGAGCGTCATACGGACCGGGACGAAGCGGCGCGGCGAGGGCGGGGGGACGCCCGCGCCGACGATTTCCCGACGGCCCGGCGCCGCCGTTCGACCCGGGCGCAAATTCCAGGATAGCAAAGGGTTCTGGCCGATTTTTCGGGCGATCGTCCGGCTTCGCGTCGGAGGCTGAGACCGGCCGCAGGTCAGCGAGCCGTCAGGCGCAGGCGCGGCTCGGGCGCCGGCCGGAACCTCCGAGGGTGGCGCAATTCCGGGCGCGGATTCCATTCTTTCAGGGCGTTGCGCGGGATTTTCCGGGCGACCGTTCGGCGCCGCGGCGTCCACGTCGTCCGGCTCGCCGAGGCATGCGCTTCGTTCCAGCCGCTCCCGCATTCTCGAGCGAAAGGCCGCGGCGGCTGCCGCGCCTTCGCGTTCGCGGGCGCGGCGGAGCCCTTTGTCGTCTGCCGGCGGAGATTTTTCGGTCGCCTCGCCATCGTCGCCGAGGCGACGAAAACGGGCGTAGAGAGTGCGGGGTGCAGTCGGATTCGAACCCGCCGAGGCCGCCGCCGGTTCCGTTTCGAAACGATCGGGATCGTCCCGACCTTCGGCGATCTGCAACTCGTCATGCCCGCGAAGAGGGGCGCCCAGGGGCTCCACGGCGCCACGCAAGGACTCCTGCGTCCGCACCGGCGTCGGCACTGGATCCTCTCCCCGGATCACAGTCCGGGGGTCGCCGGCGTCCCTGCGGGCGGCGTCGAGCGGGGCGGAACGGTCTTCGATTTGGCGCGGCTCGGGCCGGCGGCGTCCTGCGCCGGAGAACCCGTGATAGCGGTCGAGCTCGCGCACGATCCTGACCACCCGGTCGACTGCCTTGAGGTTGGTCGGCGACATGGCGCTGTAGGCGACGAGGAGGGCTTCGTTCAGGCGACTCAACTGGATCGCCACGAAGTCTTCCGGCGGCGCCGGCATCCGGCGGGCCAAGATCTCACGGATGACCGCGCGCATGCGCTTCTCGCCGACGTCGAAACGCGCCGCGATCTCGGCGACCGAGACGCCGCGGTTGAGATACTCGACGATCAACCGCTCCCGCTCGAACTTCGCGAGCCGCGCCGCGCGGGCCTCGGACGGGGTCGCTTCGAGCGGCGGCGTCTCGCCGCCGGGAGGGCGTCCGAATGGACGCCCGTCTTGAGACGGGTCGTGGCGCGCGGGACGTGCGTCCTCCGACCCGCTGGGCCCGGAGGGCGGCGCGGCTTCTGAAAATTCGGACATGCCGTTCTCCTTTGTTGGAACAAAACGTAGAACATATGACCGATGGCGGCAAGATTTTGCTTCGCGCGGGTGAGAACGTGGCCCAAGGGGCGGCCCTTTGGAGGGCCCGACCCGCGAACGGACCGGGCGAAGCGCCGAAACTAACGAACGGCCGCAATCAGCGGTTTCTCGGCGACGGAACGACGCGCCGGGGCATGTCGATGGAAGAACGCGCCCCCGTGCCCATTTCCCCCCGTCGGGGAAAGCTGCACTACGCAAGAAGCGGGCGCCGGAAGTCCGCTTCACGAACGTGACCAATCGAGGCCTTTGCTGATGGGGTGGACGGCGCCCCGAACGGCATCAAGCGTGCCAAGATGGTCGTCGTTGAAAGCGCCATCTGGAAGGGAGGCCGTCCGTGGGCAAGTCTATCATCGATACCTCGTCTGTCACGCGCGTCGGGCTTGATCTGGCCAAGAGGGTCTTCCGCATTCACGCGGTCGACGCGACGGGCTCGGTCGTCATTGCCCGCTCGGTCAATCGCCGAACGCTTTTGAAGTTTTTCGACGCGCTTCCGCGGTGCGTCGTGGCGATGGAGGCCTGCTCCTCTGCGCATCACTGGGGGCGGCAATTGCTGGAACTCGGCTTTGCGGTGAGGCTCATCCCGCCGGCGCACGTGAAGCCCTATGTCCGGCGCAACAAGAACGACGCAGCCGACGCGGCGGCGATTTGCGAGGCGGCAGGGCGTCCGGGCCAGCGCTTCGTTCCCGTGCGCTCTGTGGAGAACCAGGCGGCGCTGATGCGCCATCGAGCGCGCGAGCTGATGGTCGGGCAACGCACGGCGGCGCTCAATGCCCTGCGCGGCCATCTGTCGGAGATCGGCGTGGTCGCCGCGCAGGGCGTTCAGAACGCTTACGCGCTCAAGGGGCTGGTCGACGGCGGCGTCGATGAGAACGGCGAGATCGTGGTTCCCGACTGCGTGCGCCTCGCCCTCGCTCCTCTCGTCCGGCAGATCGATGCGCTCGACGAAGCCATCGAGGCGATCGACAAGGAGCTTGAAGCGTCCGCCAGGACCGACGAGACCGCGAGGCGGCTGATGACCATTCCCGGGATCGGCCCGGTCACCGCCTCTGGCGCTTCTCGCCACGGTCCAGGACTTCGCCGCATTTTCCAGCGGACGGGAGTTCGCCGCCTTCCTCGGGCTGACCCCGCGGGAGCATTCGACCGGCGGCAAGCCGCGGCTCGGGCGGATCACCAAGATGGGCGACCGCTATCTGCGCAAGCTGTTGGTTCAGGGCGCGTGCTCGGCCCTTGGCCACCGCAAAGGGCATAACGACGCCCTGCGCCGCTGGGCGAGCGGAATGCTCGAGCGCAAGACCGTCAAGTACAAGTTCAAGCTGACCGCGGTGGCGCTCGCCAACAAGCTGGCGCGGATCGTCTATGCGCTCGCGACCAAAGGGGGCAATTTCGACGACCGGCCGGTCGCGGCCTGAACGAACAGGCTCGGCAAGAAGGAGTTTTCGCCGCAAGGCGATCCGCATCGAGGGCGACGGCGAAGTGATGTGAACCAACGGAACGGCTCGGAAGCCCGTGGAAAGGACAGGCGCCATAAAGAGCGCGTTTTGCTGATTGGGCGAAGAGCCATGCGGACCAACATCAGGGCCAGCGGGACATTCGTTTCCCGCGCCAACAGGCCGAAGACATGACCGCACCCGAACCGTTCGCAAAGCCTCAACAGACCCTTGACCACGGGGCGCCGTCCAGACATTCCGTTCCCGGGGCGGCCCTGATCGAATCCGCACCGGCTAAGCTGCAGCCGGGAGGGGCATAGGCTTCAGGAAACTAGACCAAGCGCGACTCTTGCGACACAATCCGCCTGGAATTTGCGGGAGGGGGTCAAACCATGTGTTTCGCTTGCAGTCCATTCGCTAGCGCCCTCGCCGACGCCATGTCGCGCCGCGCGCTCCTCAAACACACGGTCGCCGGGGTCGTCTGGGCCGGGATGGCTGGCGCGACGCGCGGGTTCGTGTGCGGCCCGGCGGAGGCGGCGACCGAGAGCGTCGACACGCTCTATGTCGGCGGCCCGATCGTCACGATCAACGACGCGGAGCCGACCGCCGAGGCGGTGCTGGTGCGTGGCGGAAAAATCGTCGCTGTCGGCGCCCGCGCCGAGGTCGAAAAACAGGCGCAGGGGCCGATCGCGACCGTCGATCTCAAGGGCAAGGCGCTGCTGCCGGGCTTCGTCGATCCGCACGGCCATGTCGTCATGGTCGGGCTCCAGGCGCTGGCGGCGAACCTCTTGCCGGCGCCCGACGGCGAGGGCAACGACATCGCCGCGCTGCAACGCATTCTGCGCGACTGGATCGGCAAGAACGGCAAGGTCATCGAACGCTATGGCGTCATCGTCGGCTTCGGCTACGACAACTCGCAGCTTAAAGAACAGCGCCACCCGACCCGCGCCGACCTCGACGCCGTTTCAATGGACACGCCGATCCTGATCGTCCATCAGTCGGGCCATCTCGGGGTGCTGAACAGCAAGGCGCTGGAGCAGGTGGGCGTGACGAAGGACACGCCCAATCCGCCCGGCGGCGCATACCGTCGCGAAGCCGACGGGGCGACCCCGAACGGCGTCTGCGAGGAGGCGGCCTTCTTCGGCGCGACTGGCAAGCTTCTTGGCCGGCTCGACGCGCAAGCCTACCTCGAAATGATCAAGGCGGGCGCGGCGTTCTACGCCTCCTTCGGCTACACGACCGTCCAGGAAGGCCGGGCCATGCCCGGCAGCGCCACCATGCTTGCGAAGGCGGGCGAGGCCGGATTGCTCGATGTCGACGTCGTCGTTTATCCCGACGTCTTTCAGTCGCTGAAGGAGATCGCGCCCACGCGCGAGTACAAGAACCGCGTCCGCATCGGCGGCGCCAAGGCGACCATCGACGGGTCGCCTCAGGGCAAGACGGCGTTCCTCTCGCAGCCCTATTACAAGCCCCCGGAGGGAAAGGACGCCGACTATCGCGGCTATGCGGCGATCACCAAGGAGCAAATCGTCAACGCCGTCGACCTTGCATTCGCCAACGACTGGCAGATCCTCACCCACGCCAATGGCGACGCGGCGGTCGACTGGCTGATCGAGGCGGTCGGCGCCGCGACCGCGAAGCACGGAGCCGGGGACCGCCGCGCGGTCCTGGTGCATGGCCAGACCACGAGGCTCGACCAGTTGCCGAAGCTGAAGGAGCTGGCCATCTTCCCATCGTTCTTCCCGATGCACACCTATTACTGGGGCGACTGGCATCGCAATTCGGTTCTGGGGCCGGAGCGCGCCGCAGCGCATCTCGCCCTGCAACTCGGCGCGCAAACTCGGCATGATCTTTACGAGCCATCACGACGCGCCGGTCGCGAACCCGGACGCGATCCGCGTGCTCTCGGCGACCGTGACGCGGGTGACGCGCTCGGGCTATGTGCTCGGCCCCGAGGAGCGCGTCGATACGCCGACCGCGCTCAAGGCCATGACGATCTGGCCGGCGGTTCAGTATTTCGAGGAGGCGAGCAAGGGGACGATCGAGCCCGGCAAGCTCGCCGACTTCGTGATCCTGAGCGACAACCCGCTCGCGGTGAAGCCCGAGGACTTGATCGCGCTCAAAGTCGTCGAGACGATCAAGGAAGGCAAGAGCGTCTACAGGGCGACCTGAGCGATCAATCGACAAGGCAAAGGCGCGCGGCCGCCGGCTGCGGGATAAACGGGTCCAATGGAGGGGGGACGGATGAGCGCTCGAGCTATGATGCTTCTGATGGCGACGATCGCCGCCATGGTCGCCGTTCCGGCGCTCAGAGCCAGCGCGGAGGATGGCAAGCCCGACTGGCGCGAGCAGAACGCCTACACGCTCGGCGTTCAAGCCTACATCTACGCATTTCCCATGGGCGTACATGCCCGACGCGCGATGGCTCAGGACCGAGGCGATCGACCATCAGGCGGACCGTTTCGATCACATCCGGCATCTCGAGGACGCGAAGCACCTCAGCGGCGGCGCGCCCAACAACGACACGCTCTATTCGCGCGCCTGGGTGTACCTGAAGGACGAGCCGGTCATCCTGACCGTGCCGGCGATCTCCGACCGCTACTACACCATGGAGATCGTCGATTTCATGGGCGACAATTTCGCCTATGTCGGCACGCGCGCGACCGGGACGAAGGCCGGAAACTACGCGATCATCGGTCCCGATTGGAACGGAACGCTGCCCGAGGGCGTGACGGCGCTGCCGCCGTCCTCGACGCCGTGGGCCACCATCCTGGGCCGCACCTACGTGAAGGACGCCTCCGACCTCGAGGCCGCGCACGCGATCCAGGACCAGTACAAGCTCACCCCGCTGTCGCAGTGGGGCAAGGCGGAAGTCGTCCCGCCCAAGGATGCGGTCATCTGGCAGGCCTTCGACCCGAAGGCCGACCCGCTCGCGGACTGGAAGACAATCAACCGCGCGATGATCGAAGTCCCGCCGCCGAGCGCGCGAGGCCGACATGCTTGCAGCGTTCGCACGCATCGGCATCGGACCGGGGCTCGACGTCGACACGCAGGACGCCAGCACCAAGCGCGGCCTGGCCAGGGCCGCGGTCGATGGAAAGAAAATCATCGCCGGGGCCTTCACCGACGGCTATGCGCAGAAGGAGGTCAACGGCTGGAACTATCCGCCGCGCTGCGACGGGACGGCCGACGCCGACGCGGGACTGGCTGTGTCGCGCGATCCAGATGCTCGCGGGCTTCGTCGCCAACGATCCGGTCGAGGCGACCTATCTCAACGTTTCGGTCGACGGCGACGGCAAGCCGCTGAACGGCAAGACCCGCTACGTCATCCATTTCGACAAGGGCGGCGAGCCGAAGGTCAAGGCGTTCTGGTCGGTGACGATGTACGATCTCAAGTACAATCTCGTCGCCAACCCGATCGACCGCTATTCGGTCGGCGATCGGTCGGGAATGAAACCCGATGCGGACGGCGGCCTGACGATCTACGTTCAGAAGGACTCGCCTGGCGCCGACAAGGAAAGCAACTGGCTGCCCGCGCCAGAGGGGCAGTTTTTCATGATCATGCGCACCTACCTGCCGGCGGACGACATCGTGAACCAGACCTGGCAGCCGCCGAAGATAGCGGCGGTCGCGGGGTGACGCTTTCGCGGATGACGCGTGATCAGTGCAAAGGAAGGCGACGAAGATGAGCGTTCGAGCTTTGACGCTTACGGCGACACGATGGTTCGCCGCGATCGCGGCGGCAGCGGCCATCGGCGCTTACGGTATGGCGTCAATGCCTCACGCGAGCGCGAGCGACGATGCGCGCCGGTTGATCTCCGCGCATGGTCAAACCATCGAAGCCTTCGTCTTTGGCGAGGGACCGGAAACGCTGATCATGGCGGCCGGCAACGGACGGCCGGGGTCGCAGTTGACGGATCTCGCCAAGGCCATCGCTTCCGACGGGATCCGCACGGTCGTCTACAACTACCGCGGGATTGGCGCGAGCGACGGTCCGATCGACGGCCTGACGCTGGTCGACTATGGCAATGACGTGTGGGCGATCGCCGACGCGCTCGGCGCGCAGAAGGTCCATCTGGCCGGCAAGACCTATGGCAACAGGGTCATGCGCGCCGCGTCCCAGACAAAGCCGGACCGCGTCGCGACGATCATTCTGGTCGGGGCTGGCGGCGAGGTGCTGCCCTCGGAGGAAACGATGGCGCTCTATAAACGGTACCTCGACCCCGACGTGCCCAAGGCCGAATGGCTGTCGTTGCAGGCGAAGTTGATGTACGCGCCTGGAAACGAGCGTCTTGCCGAAAAGGACGCGGGCGAAGGCGAGTTCCCGGCGGTTGCAGCCGCTGAGGCCAAGGCCAGCGATGCGACGCCAAAGGAAGCCTGGAGCATGGGCGGAACCGCGCCGATGCTCGCGATCACCTGCCTTCTCGACCGTGTCGCCGTGCCGGAGAACGCCTTCAGAATCGCGGAGACGCGCCCGAACACCTGGCTCGCGGGGCTGCCCGCCTGCGGCCATAACATGATCAACGAGCAGCCCGGAGAACTGCGCCGCCTGATCGTCGGTTTCATTCAGGCTCGGTCCGGCGCGAACAAATAGCGGATTGGCCCATCGACGTCCAAGGGAAGGCGACGAAGATGAACGTTCGAGCTTTGACTCTCACGACGGTGATCGCCGCCATGGTCGCCGTCCCGGCGCTCAGCAGAGTCCGCGCGCAGGAGAGCAAGCCCGACTGGCGCGAGATGAACGCCTAGGCGCTCGGCGTTCAGGCCTATATCTACACGTTTCCGTGGTCTTACATGACCGACCAGCGATGGTTCCGCAGCGCCGATGTCGGCCACCAGGCGAACCAGCTTTTTCATTTTCGTGACCTCAAGGACGCGAGCCATGTGGACGGCGGCTCGCCCAACAACGACACGCTCTATTCCCGCTCCTGGCTGTACCTGAAGGACGAGCCCATCATCCTCACCGTTCCGGCCATTTCGGACCGGTACCACTCGGTCGAGCTCACCGATTACATGGATGACAATTTCGCCTATGTCGGCACGCGCACGACCGGCGACGGGGCCGGAACCTTCGCCATCATCGGGCCGGGCTGGAAAGGGTCGCTGCCGGCCGGCGTGACGGCGCTGCCGCCCGCGTCGACGCCGTGGGCGTTCCTCCAGGTGCGCACCGCCGTCAAGGACGCCTCAGATCTGGAAGCGGCGCACGCCATCCAGGACAAGTACAAGCTGACGCCCCTCTCGCAATGGGAGAACCCGGCGGCGAGCCCCCCGAAAAGCGGCGAGATCTGGCAGCCATTGGACCGGGCCGCCGATCCGCTCAACGAGTGGAGGACGATCAATCGCGCCATGATTGAAATTCCGGCCGACCCGCGCGACGCCGATCTGCTTCAATCCTTCGCCCGCATAGGCGTCGGTCCCGGACTCGACATCGACGCGCTGGACGCCAGCACGAAGCGGGGTCTCGCCCGCGCCGCCGTCGACGGGCGGACAATCATCAAAGGCGCCTTCGCCGGCGGATACCGGCAGACGAATGTCAATGGTTGGAACTACCCGCCCCCGGAAACGGGACGGATGACGCAGACGCGCGACTGGCTGTTGCGCGCGCTCCAGCCCGCCGCGGGCTTCAACGCCAACGACCCGATCGAGGCGGTCTATCTCAACGTCTCGGTCGACGGCGACGGCAAGAAGCTCTCGGGCGCCAATCGCTACGTCATCCATTTCGACAAGGGCGCCGAGCCGAAGGTCAAGGCGTTCTGGTCGCTCACAATGTACAATCTGAAATACAATCTCGTCGCCAATCCGATCAACCGCTATTCGCTCGGCGACCGCTCGGGCCTGAAGCGCGACGCCGACGGCGGCCTCACGATCTACCTCCAGAAGGACTCGCCCGGAGCCGACAAGGAGAGCAACTGGCTGCCCGCGCCGGACGGACCGTTCTTCCTCTTCCTTCGCGCGTACCTGCCGGGGGACGACATCGTGAACCAGACCTGGCAGCCGCCAAAGATCACCGCCGTCGGCGGATAAACCTACGGGGTTTGTTGCGACGGAGTCCGAATGCAACTCGCCCGGAGCGCGCGGGAGGAACTGACCCATGTGCATTGTCTGCGGTCCGGAATTCGCGAACGCCATTCGTGCGCTGAGCTTCAAATCGCGGCGCCAGTTCCTGTGCGCCGCGGCGGCGGCGACCGCGGGCGCGTTTGTCGCCGAGACCGTGGGGCCGGCGCTCGCCGACGGCTCGCTCGACGAAACGCTGGCCTCCGGCCTTGCGGTGACGCCGATCACGATCTTCGTCGCCAAAAAGATCGTCACCATGGAGCGCGACAATCCGACCGCGACCGCCGTCGCGGTCGAGGGCGACAGGATCGTCACGGCGGGCTCGCTCGACGACGTCAAGGCGGCGCTCGGCGCGCATCCCTACCGGATCGATCAGACCTTCGCGGACAAGGTCGTCCTGCCCGGCCTCATCGACCAGCATCTTCATCCCATTCTCGGCGCGCTGACCCTCGCGGTCGAGGTGATCGCGCCCGAGGACTGGATTCTGCCGGGCAGGAGATCCAGGGCGGCGATGACGCCAGAGGACTACCGCGCGCGGCTCAAGGCCGCCGTGGACGCCTCGAAGGACTCGAAGGACTGGTTCTTCACCTGGGGCTATCACGGCCTCTGGCATGGGCCCCTCTCGCGCGCCGACCTCAACACGCTCAGCGCGACGCGTCCGATCGCCGTCTGGCAGCGCTCGTGCCACGAGTTTTACCTGAACGACGCCGCCATCGCCGCGCTCGGCGTGACCGAGCAGGCGACCAGGGGCAAGGACGAGTGGAGCGAGCAGGTCGATTTCGCGAACGGCCATTTCTGGGAGGGAGGCCTCAACTTCATCATCGGACCGATGATGAAAGTTCTGGCGACGCCCGATCGCCTCAGCTTCGGCCTGACGCAGATGGTCGCCTATCTGCACGCCAATGGCGTCACCGCCTATAACGAGCCCGGCGCGCTCTATACCCCCGACATGTGGACGCTCTACGAGCAGATCCTCGGGGCGCCGGGCACGCCGATGTATGCGACCTTCCTCGCCGACGGCCGCGGCATCCTCGACCGCGTCGGCCTCGACAAGGGACTTCAGGCGGTCGAACAGCAGATCGCGGTGGCGCCCGCGGGGCCCGGCAAGAAGCTGATGTTCTTCCCGGGCCAGATCAAGCTCTTCGCCGACGGGGCGATCATCTCGCAACTCATGCAGATGAAGGACGGCTATCTCGACGGCCACAAGGGCGAGTGGATCATTCCGCCCGACGAACTCGAAAAACGGATGCGCCTGTTCTGGAACGCCGGCTACCAGATCCACATCCACGTCAACGGCGATCTTGGCCTCGAGGCGCTCCTCGATATCATCGAGAAACTGATGGCCGAGAACCCGCGCGCCGACCACCGCACGGTGATCGTCCATTTCGCCAATTCGACCGAGGAGCAGGTCGGCCGCATCGCCCGGCTCGGCGCGATCGTCAGCGCCAATCCCTATTACCCGGTCGGCTTCGCCGACAAATACGGCGAAGTGGGTCTCGGGCCACAGCGCGCCGATGTGATGGTGCGCGCGGCTTCCGTGCTCAAGCACGCCATCCCGCTCTCCTATCACTCCGACCTCCCGATGGGGCCAGCCGCGCCGCTCGCGCTCGCGTCGTTCGGCGTCAACCGGCTCACGCCCTCGGGTCGGGTCGCAGGTCCCGAGCAGCGCATCGGCGTCGACGACGCGCTCCGCGCGGTGACGATCGAGGCCGCCTATTCCTGGCGGCAGGAGGACAAGATCGGTTCGATCGCGCCGGGCAAGATCGCCAACTTCACCGTGCTGGAGGAAGACCCCTACGCGGTCGATTCGACGAATCTTACGGACGTGCCCGTCTGGGGCACGGTGTTCGAGGGCGCGGTCTATCCTGTGGCGCTGGGATAGGGCCGCACAGGCTTGATCGCGGACGCTGCGCCTTCGCTGAAGGTCCGCTTCCTCGTCCAATTGAGGCGTCCAAGGCCGCGCGCCGCTGCGCCCGCTTTACGTCGAGTCCCGCCGTCCACCCTGCGCAGCGAGAACCCGTTCCTGGTTGGTCCCGGTACGAGCGCACTGCTGAAGGAGAAGGGATTGCCGGGCGGGCTGGTCAAGCGGTCATTTCCGCCCCTTCCAGTCCTCCCCGGTCTCGGTCCGGGACGAGAGCGCCAAACGGACAATAACGGATCGGGCTTTGATAGGCTAACACCGGCGGGCTTCTTGCTTCACATCGCCATGGCGTCAACATAAGATCTGAATACAGTGCGACAGGGTTGGCCCTCCGGGGTCCGGACCGACAAACGAGGGGAAGTTATATGTTTCATGTGCCGGTGTCGTCGCCGACCCCGGGAAGCCGACGGGACGCGATCGAATGGCTGGTGCGTCAAATCCTCGAGCTTCTAAGACGAGGCGCGCTTTCGGCGATCCGCGAAAGGCTGGCCAGCGATTTTGTCCACTGTACCCGGGGAAATTGGTCGACGTGGCCGTTTCCTGCGGGACCGATCGACCGTCCTCAGTACGTCGATGCGCTTCAGCGGCTGAATGCGGAAATTGAAATCCTTCGATCCGTCATCCACGAAATCGTCATCGATGGCGATTCGGCGGCCATCCACCGCACAGTCACAGCCCGAAGACGGGGGACCGGACCCACGACGGCCTTCGACATGTGGATGGTTTGGAGGTTTCGGGGCGACCTCGCGGTCGAATTCGGCGACTTATGTCGACCTGGCAGGGGCGGCGCGCCCATTGGGAGGCCAGCCGATCGAAGTCCGCCCCGCGCGCCCGACCATGACACGGGCGGGGGAAGCCAGTCGACGCCCGACGCCTCTCGACGGGCAGGGCGAACGGCAGGCGATAGAACGCGCCATCGGCAGAATTTTCGACTGGCGCGATCGCTGCGACGAAGCGAGCATCCTCACGCTCCTCGCGCCCGATTTCCAGTTCGAGACGCGGGGGACGTGGTCGATCAAGCCTCTCGGCGCTGCGCGCCTAAGTCAATTGGCGTTTGCAGACGCCCTGAAGCGGCTCAATATCGAGGTCGAAACGATCGAGCGCGCCTACGACGACGTCTTGATCGACGGTGACGCCGCAGCGGTCCGCTGGACGGCGTCGGTGAGAAACCGCGGTACCGGGCCTACTCACACTTTGGGGTCCTGGGCCTACTTCCGGTTCCGGGAGGGCCAGATGATCGAATGCGCCTATTACCCGGACAGCGGCAACCGGGCGACCGAACTCGGGCCGCCGTTCAAGTACAGCCGGTCGCTCTCCGTGCAGGAGGCCGGCTAGCGCGGGGCTGTTTGCTGAGCGCCTACTCCCTGTGGTCTGCTTTGCCTGCCCGCTGGCGCCGTTCGCGGCCGCGGACGGCTAACCCCCGCTCGACGCCGGCGCCGCCCGTGAATTTGCCCGGCGCCTCGCCGTGTCGGGCAGACCGTCCTTCATCTTTCCGTCGCGCCCGTCGTGTCTCATAAGTCTTTTCCACGCGGGTCGAACGCGTGGGGCCGCGACAGGGGGCGTCGCTCCATGAGGGACCCGATCGGGAGTGGACAATGGCGGAGCACGACATCGGGATCACGCGGCGCGACGTCCTGATCGGCGGGGCGAGCGGGCTCATGCTCGCAGCGGCCAACGCCGGTCCGGCGCTGGCGCAAGCGGCGACCGTCTCGGGGATCGTGTTCGAGGACCGCGACGGCTCGGGCGTTGCGGGCCCGGCCAATCCCGGCCTTACGGGGGCGCTCGTCTCGAACGGCCGTGACGTCGCGGTCACCGGCGCCGACGGGCGCTACACGCTGCCGCTGCCGGACGAGGCGACGATCTTCGTGGTCAAGCCGGCGGGCTTCATGCCGCCGCTCGATCCCGCGACCAATCTGCCGCGCTTTTATCGCCACCATCAGCCGCAGGGCTCGCCGGCCTCCCTCAATCTCCAGTTCGAGGGGATCGCCCCGACCGGGCCGCTGCCCGCCTCGGTGGACTTCCCTCTGAAACGCCAGGACGAGCCGAAGGCGTTCGACGTCGTGCTCATCACCGATCCGCAGCCGGAGACGGAGGCCGAGGTCGAATTCATCCGCGAGGACCTGATCGACGCGCTCGGCGGCGCCAAGGCGAAATTCGGCCTCACCGCCGGCGACGTCATGTTCGACGAATTGTCGCTCTACCCCCGCTATAACGCCATCATCGGCACGATCGGGCTGCCCTGGTGGAACATCGGCGGCAACCACGACCTCAATTTCGAAGCGCCCGACCGCAAATACAGCCGCGAGACCTTCAAGCGCGTGTTCGGGCCCAATTGCTACGCCTTCTTCTATGGGCCGACGCTGTTTCTCATGCTCGACAACGTCGACTATCTCGGGCCGGACCCGACGAAGCCGCGCGGGTCGGGCAAGTACGAGGGCCGGTTCGACGAGGCGCAACTCGATTTCGTCCGCAACGTGCTCGCGCATACGCCCGACGACACGCTGATCGTCGCCGTCATGCACATTCCGATTCGCACTTTCCTCGGGACGGAGGCCTACCAGAACACCGCCAACAAGGACGCGTTCTTCAAGCTCATCGAAGGGCGCAAGCACACTGTCAGCTTCTCGGGACATACCCACACGACAGAACACCATTATTTCGGCAAGGACGACGGCTGGACCGGCGAGACGCCGCACCATCATCATATCCTGACCGCGCTGTCGGGCTCGTGGTGGAGCGGACCGTTCGATCATCGCGGCGTGGCGAGCGCCGACAGTCGCGACGGCACGCCGAACGGCTTCCACATCCTATCCGTCGACGGGACCGATTATTCGACCCGATTCGTGCCGGCCAAGGAGCCGAACGGGCGCCAGATGCGGCTTTCGCTCGACAGCCGGTTCCATGGGATCAGCAAGGAGGCGGACCACGAATTCCGGCAGGTGCAGTTGCTCGGCTCGCCGGTGCCGCGCGCCGCGCTCGGCTCCTCGACGCTGATCGCCAACGTATTCGACGCCGGCGAGAAGACAAAGGCGACCTTCAGGATCGGCGACCGCCGCCGATCGAGATGGTCCGCGACCTCCGGCCCGATCCGTTCGTCGAGGAAGTGTTCGCCCGCAACGAGGCGACCAAGAAGGCCTGGGTCAAGGCCGAGACCTCGTCGCACGTCTGGACCGCGCGCCTGCCGACCGACCTTGCGCCGGGCGCCTACCGGATCGAGGTCGAGGCGGTCAACGAATACGGCAAGGTCGTGACTGGTCGGCTGGCGCTCGAGGTCACGGGGTAGTTTTGGTCATCGCCCGATGGCGGTGAGCACGCCGGCGAACTGGATTGCGGCGGCGACGGCGACGAAGGCGTGCCAGATCGCGGTCTGGAACTTGAGGCTCTCCCACAAAAAGAACGCCACGCCGATCGAATAGACCAGCCCGCCGGCGAGGACGAGCGCGAGGGTGTCCATCGGCAGCGCGCCGACGAGCGGCCTCGCGGCGAACACCGCCGACCAGCCGAGCGCGAGATAAAGCCGCACGGCGATGCCGTCGAAACGGCCGGGCAGGAAAAGCTTCAGCGACGCGCCGGCGATCGCCGCGACCCAGACCGCGCTCGCCAGCGCCAGGAGGCCGAACGAGGCGCGCGCCTGCGACAGGAGCGCGGTATAGGTGCCCCCGATCATCAGAAAGATCGAGGCGTGATCGAAGCGCCTGAGGATCGCCTTGGCGCCCGACGGCGGCGTCATGTTGTAGGCGCAGGAGAAGCCGAACAGCAGGAAGAACCCCGCGGCGTAGACCGCCATCGCCAGCGCGTCGCCGACCGCGCCGTGCAGCGCGATCTTCTGGAACAGCACGGCAAAGCCGATCATGCCGGCGACGATCGCAATCGCATGCACCGCCGCGTCGGCGATGATCTCGCCGGCGCTGTGGGCGCGGTGCTTTTGAAAAAGCTCCGGGACATTGGAAGACACGGGACCGACCCCCAATACGTGCCGCTCAAGTCTGAGAGGTGATTGCGGCGAAGACAAGAGCGGCGGCGGGGGCGCGCGCCATCGCGGGGGGGCGTCAGCCCGCCATGCCAGGGCGAGCCGCTCCGGCTGCTTGCGCAGTTTTCCTTTCCACGCCAATCTGAACGGCGTCCCGCTGCGTTCCGCCGAGGCGGCGCGGCGGAGACTTGATGGTCCTTAAGGGGGACGATGACTCTCGGGCTTGTCAGCCAGTCGGTCCTTTCGGAAGCGGGGGGCGATCCTGACGCGAGGCGGGATGCGCTCGTCGCGCTGTTCGAGCACGGCTATGCGATGACCGGCGAGGAGGCGCGCGCGCTCGCGTCCCGATGCGATTTGCGTCTCCTTTCCGACGGCGAGTCGATCGTGCGGGAGGCAGAGCAGGCGACGACCGTTCATTGGATTGTCGCCGGACGCGCCTCCGTATATCGCCACACCCACAGGGAAGGCGTTCTTGCGCTCCTCGATCTCGAACCGGGAGAAGTCGTCGGCGAGATCGCCTTTCTCAGAGAGGATCCCGACGCGCTCTACAGCGCCACCGTTCGGGCGTGCGAGAGCGCCCTGGTCGCATCCGCGAGCTTTGCGAGCCTCCGCAGCGATCCGGCTCTGGAGAGCGCGCGAATCAGGCTCGTCGAGAGTTTCGCCCGGATCGCCGCCAAGCGCCTGACGGCGACGTCCGCGCTGACGGCCGAAGCGATGAGCACGGGCCTCTGGCGCGAGCGGCGTCTCGCCCTCCACCTCAGCTCGATCATCGCTGTCCTCGCGCTCTTTGTCGTACTGAGCAACAGCCTCGACTTCCTGCGAAAGCTGGCGTCGACGCGCATGAGCGACGCGGCGTTCCTGACGGGGTTCTATTTTGCCTACGACACCGCCCTCGGCGTCATGTTCTTCTGGCTTATCCGCACGCTGCAGGAGCCGGCGACGGCGCTCGGCCTTCAGTTCACAGGCTGGCCCCGACAGGTCGCGGCTGGACTGGTCTGGAGCGTTCCCGCTCTGGCGGGCGCCGCAGCGCTCCGCGCGTGGCTTCATCCGGACGAACAGCTTCTTTCGATCTATGCCTTGTCGGGCGGCCGCGGTTTCATGTCGCCCGGCGCGTTGGCGGGCCTTGTCGCCTATGTCCTGTATCTGTGTCCGGTTCAGGAATACGTCACACGCGCCGGCGTTCAGGCGCCGATCATGAACGCGTTCGGCGCGCGCCTCTCAGGGGTCGGGGCCGTCGTCTCGACGCTCGTCGCCGCGATTCTGTTCGGGGCGATGCATGTCGGCTTCGGCGTCGCGGCCGTCCTGATCACCACGCTCGCCGGGCTTTATTGGGGGATCGTGTTCGTGCGGAGCCGCAGCGTGCTCGTGGTCGCGGTGTCGCACATGGCGGTCGGGGTCGCCTCATTCTATTGGTTCGGGCTGATCCGTTGAACCTGTCGAAGAGTCCTCTGACCTACGCCAGCGACGACATGTCGGAGGCGCGCAGGCGCTTCCTGCGTTGTCTCGAGTGGGCCTATGGCGTCGACGCCGCGAGCCGGCGCTACGACCTGTGGCGGGCGCACATCGCGGAGTATCGGGGCGACGCGATGAACCGGCTTCTCGCCGCCTACGACATCCGCCTGGACATTCGGGGCGCCCCGTGGCCGCCGTCGCGCGATCCCGGTCGTCCTCTGCTGCTGATCGCCAATCACCCGTTCGGCGTTCCCGACGGCATCGCCGTTCTGGCGCTTGGCGAGCAGCTTGGGCGACCGGTGAAGATCCTGATCAACACCGACCTGTTGCGGGTTCCGGAGATGGCGCCGTTCTCGCTGCCGGTCGATTTTTCCGAGACGCGGGAGGCGCTGAAGGTCAACGCCGCCAGCGCGCGGGAGGCGGTCGAGCGGCTCAAGCACGGCGAAACGATCGCCGTTTTTCCCTCGGGCGGGATCGCGACAGCCGCGCGGCCCTTCGGACGCGCGGACGAACTGCCTTGGAAAACCTTCGTCGCCAAGCTCGTGCGCCAGTCGCGGGCGGACGTTCAGCCGCTCTACTTTCCCGGGCAGAACAGCTGGCTGTTCCACGCCGCCTCGCGGCTCGGCATGTTTCTCCGGCTATCGATGATCATGCCCGAGGCCCTGCGCCACGTCGGCCGCCCGCTCGAGGTGCGATGCGGGCCCGTGATCCCGTTCGAAGACCTGAGCTCCATCGCGGATCGAAGCGAGCTGACCGAGGCGTTGCGCGGGATCGTCCTGTCGCTCGCCCACGAGCATCGTCCGCCCCACGGTTGAAAGGGAGCTTGGGCGCTCCCGCCCCTCTCGTAGCGGCGGATCCGGCCTTAGCTTAGTCGCGCGAGTCTTCGTCGACGCTGCGATGGCTTGGCCGCCGCTGCCCATGCGGGCGGTGCGGCTGCGCGGCGGAATGCGGACCGTTGGCCGGAGAAAGTCCCCCGGTCTGCGCCTGCAGCGCGGGTCTCGCGCGAGTCGAGCCGTCGACGTTCGGCGTCGGCAGCGCGTCCGCCGCGGGACTGGCGGCGAGCCAGAAATTGAGCTCGGCCGACTTCCCTTGTTTGCCGGGCGAGAAATAGGCGTTCTGCCATGCGTCGTCGGCGGCCAAAAAGCGCCACGCCTTGTCGCCCTCCGTGGCGAGCCAGAAGCGCCACGCATAGTGATCGTACACGTCGAGGCAATGGGCCGCATAAGCCTCCGCGACCGCGCGATGATTGCGGATGATCGCCAGATTCTCGTCGTTGTTGTAGGAGGCGCGGTAGCCGAGGTTGTGGCTGCCGGTGATGACGACGCAGGTGTCGGAGAACGGGTCGATCACGACGATCTTGTCGTGGATCACCGCGTGTCCCGCCTGGTTGAGTTCGGCTTCCCACTGTCCGAACGCGTCGCTCTGGGTGATTCCGCGCGCGTGAATCACCCGGTAGTCTTCCGGAAGCGGCGGGTCGCCCTTCTGGTGCTTGTGCGGAGCGGAATCGCCGCCTGTGATCGCGGTGTGGAATTCGCCGGCCGCGCTCGAAGCGGTGACCGCGCCGCGTACGAACAGCGACGGCCGCGCCTTCTGCGCCTCTGCGATCGCATCGATGATGCTCGGCTTGCCCGGCTCGAAGACGAGGAAGACGATCGCTTGCTGGGCGTTTGCGATGATCTCGAAGACCTGCGCCAGATCCGGTGGGACCTCCTCGTCCTTTCCCGGCCTGCTCGCCCGCGCGTGGGGCGTATTGGGCGAGAACCACAGATCGACCTCTCCGCTGCCATCCTCGAGCGCGATCGGAGGAATTTTTTGCGCGTTTTGCTCGCGGAAACGCTCGGACTGCTCGGCCTTGCCGCCTTCGCCCTGCGGGTCGGTGTCGTCCTTGAGGCGGTTCCAATAGTCGAGGTAGGCGGCCGCCAGCGCCGGGGAGCGCGCGACGATGGAATTGTTGGTCTGCGCGCACAGCGCGTGCGCGGTCCAATTGGTCGAGCCGAACAGAACCGCCTGCGCGCCGTCTTTCACCAGCACCTGAAACTTGTTGTGCCCGATATGGCCGCTTGGCATGAACCGGTCGATCACATCGAGGCCCGCCTGTCGGATCTCGTCGCGCTCGGCGCCGTAGGTGTCGTTGGTTTTCTCCTCGCCCTTTCCGCTCGGCATGTTCGAGAGAATGACATGTGCGTGGGCCCCGAGCTTCTTCAGGTGGTCGATCGCTTCCGGGTCCTCGAACTCGTAGAGCGCTGAGTAGGTTTCGCCGCCGTCGCTGACCGCTTCGTTGGACAGCGTCGTCAGAGCTTCGATCAGTTGTCCCATGAGATCGTTGCGCAAGGGATCGCCGACGATATCGATGTGCCTGTCGAGCTTGTCCGCCATCGAGCCGCCGCTCGTATCGGCGTCGAGCGCGCGAGCGGTCGCCTGGGTCGCCAGAATGCCGCGATTGAAATAGGCCGACAGCGCGCCGTAGTGCGGGCTGAGCTGGATGGTGTTGCTGATCGCGGGGCCGTAGGGCATCGGTTGGAGCGAGCCTGGCGTCCCGCCCATCGGCACGATCTTGTAGCGGTAGGTTCCGCCGCGCTTGGCGTAGACGTCCTTCCAGACGAATTTCTGGACCGGATCGTCAGCGGTCGTGCGTCCTGGCTTCGTCGCGTCCTGACCCGCGAAGGTCGCCATCGCGGGGAGACAGGTCTCGGTTCCGGCGCGAACGTCGATTCTGTAGATCGCGAAGCCAAGGCAGTTGGGCAGTTTTCCCCCGAAGGTCCATGCGACGACCGCGACATCGTTGTTGGCGAACGCCACCGCTTTCATGATCGCCTCCCGCTCCCGACATGGCTTCAAGAATCGGATCGACGCCTTACGATCTGGCCTCGGCCGAGTTCCCCGGACGGCGAGAATAACGCTCGGTCGCTGCTCCTCGTGTGACAGTCGTCATGCGACGACTGGGAAGTTGGAACGCAGGAACGCTCGACGGAGCGACGTTTGCGCCTAAATAGCGCTTTCCGCCGTCTTCGCCCGCTCGGCGCGCTTGCGGTCGTTCGGGTCGAGCAGGGCCTTGCGCAGCCGGATCGACTTCGGCGTCACCTCGACGAGTTCGTCGTCCTGGATATAGGCCAGCGCCTTTTCCAGCGTCATCTGGATCGGCGGCGTCAGGCGCACCGCCTCGTCCTTCGAGTGGGTGCGGATGTTGGTGAGCTTCTTGCCCTTGAGCACGTTGACCTCGAGGTCGTTGTCGCGCGTGTGCTGGCCGACGATCATGCCCTGATAGACCTTCCAGCCCGGCTCGATCATCATCGGGCCGCGGTCCTCGAGGTTCCACATGGCGTAGGCGACCGCCTCGCCCGCGTCGTTGGAGATCAGGACGCCGTTGCGCCGTCCGGCGATCTCGCCCTTCCAGGGGCCCCAGTTGTGGAACAGGCGGTTCATGATCGCCGTGCCGCGGGTGTCGGTCGAGCAGCTCGCCGAGATAGCCGATCAGGCCGCGAGTCGGCGCGAGGAACACGAGCCGCAGGCGGTCGCCGCCCGAGGGCCGCATCTCGATCATCTCGCCCTTGCGCTCGCTCATCTTCTGCACGACGACGCCGGAGTGCTCCTCGTCGACGTCGATCACGACTTCCTCGATCGGCTCGAGCATCTCGCCGTCGTCGTCCTTGCGGAACAGCACCTTCGGGCGCGACACGCCGAGCTCGAAGCCCTCGCGCCGCATGGTCTCGATCAGGATCGCGAGCTGCAGTTCGCCGCGCCCCGAGACGACGTAGGCGTCGGAGTTGGGCGCCGCGTCGACCCGCAGCGCCACGTTGCCCTCGGCCTCCTTGAACAGGCGGTCGCGGATGACGCGGCTCGTCACCTTGTCGCCTTCGGTGCCGGCGAGCGGGCTGTCGTTGACCGAGAAGGTCATCGACAGCGTCGGCGGGTCGATCGGCTGGGCGTGCAGCGGCTCGACTTCCTCCGGGCTGCACAGCGTGTCGGCGACGTTGAACTTTTCCAGGCCCGCGATCGCGATGATGTCGCCCGCGACCGCCTCGTCGATCGGCGCGCGCTCGATGCCGCGAAAGGCGAGGATCTTCGACACCCGGCCGGTCTCGACCAGATCGCCCTCGACGTCGAGAACCTTGACCGGCGCGTTGGTCTTGATCGAGCCGGAGAAGACGCGGCCGGTGACGATGCGGCCGAGATAGGGGTTGGCCTCGAGCAGCGTGCCGAGCATGCGGAAGGCGCCGGCGCCGACCTTCGGCGGCTCGACGTGCTTGAGCACGAGGTCGAACAGGGCGGCCATGTTCTCGGTCGGCTTGTCGGGCGAATCCGACATCCAGCCCTGCTTGGACGAGCCGTAGATGATCGGGAAGTCGAGCTGCTCGTCGGTCGCGTCGAGCGCGGCGAACAGGTCGAACACCTCGTTGACCACTTCGCTGGGCCGCGCGTCCGGCTTGTCGACCTTGTTGATGCAGACGATCGGCTTCAGCCCGATCTTCAGCGCCTTGCCGACCACGAACTTGGTCTGCGGCATCGGCCCCTCGGCGGCGTCGACCAGCACGATCGCGCCGTCGACCATCGACAGGATGCGCTCGACCTCGCCGCCGAAATCGGCGTGGCCGGGGGTGTCGACGATGTTGACGCGGACGTTCTTCCAGACGACCGAGGTCGCCTTGGCGAGGATGGTGATGCCGCGCTCGCGCTCGAGGTCGTTGGAATCCATCACGCGCTCGGCGACGCGCTGGTTGTCGCGGAAGGCGCCGGACTGCTGCAGGAGCCGGTCGACGAGCGTCGTCTTGCCGTGGTCGACGTGGGCGATGATGGCGATGTTGCGAAGCTTCATCATGGGAAATGTGGACTTTTCAACGAGCGCAAGGCCGGCGCGGGCAGCCGACCTTTAAGGGCGCATGTGTGACGGGAACACGATGGTCGGCCGCGCGGCGGAACGCCTCGCCCGCCACAACCGTTGTGCGCCGCATACAGGAAATCGGCTCAAGAGGGAAGGGCGATCGCAACGCGCGCGACTTTGACGCAGCCGCCGCCGCCGCAAAACCGTCGTCCTTCAAAGCCAAATTAGATGGTAAGGTGGCTATGGCGGCGCAAGCGCGCGGCGAACCGCGTCCAAAGCACGGATAGCCCCAAGGCGAGGATATGATCATGGCCAACGAAAAGATGACGGCGCAGATGTCGAGCAAGGGCGGCTTCATCGCCGCCCTCGATCAGAGCGGGGGGTCGACGCCGGGCGCGCTCCGGCTCTACGGCATCCCCGACAGCGAATATGCCGGCGACGACGCCAAGATGTACCAGCTGATGCACGAGTTCCGGGTCAGGATCATGAGCGCGCCGGCCTTCACCGGCGCCAAGGTGATCGCGGCCATCCTGTTCGAGCGCACCATGGACGGCGCGGCGAAGGGCAAGCCCGTTCCGACCTATCTGTGGGAGGACCGGGGCGTCGTGCCGATCGTCAAGGTCGACAAGGGGCTGGAGGCAGACAAGGATGGCGTGCAACTGATGAAACCGATCCCGGGCCTCGATACGCTGCTTGCGCGTGCGGCCAAGCTCGGCGTGTTCGGCACCAAGATGCGGTCGGTGATCAATCACGCCTCGAAGGAGGGGGTCGCCGCGATCGCCAAGCAGCAGTTCGCCCTCGGCGAGCAGATCGCGGCCCACGGACTCGTGCCGATCCTCGAGCCGGAAGTCTCGATCAAGGCGACCGACAAGGCTGGGGCGGAAACGATCCTGCTCGACGAGCTCGTCAAGGGCCTCGACCGGCTGCCCGCCGGGCGGCAGGTCATGTTCAAGCTGACCATCCCCGACGTTCCCGACCTCTACGCGCCGCTGATCAAGGACAAGCGGGTGATGCGGGTGGTCGCGCTCTCCGGCGGCTATACACGGGACGATGCGTGCAAGAGGCTCGCTCGCAACCATGGCATGATCGCCAGCTTTTCCCGGGCGCTGACCGAGGGGCTCAAGCGGTCGATGAGCGAGGCCGAGTTCGACAAGGCGCTCGGCGACGCGATCAACGAGATCTACGCGGCGTCGGTGGATAAAGTTGCCGCCTGACGCTTAACGGAGCGGGCGGCGCGCAGTCGCCGCCCTTTTCGTCCGTTCACTTCGGCCTCAAGTCGAGGCCAACGCCCTTGTTCACGAACTGCAAGGTGTAGGCCTTCCGGTAGTCGGTCTTCGCCTCGACCATGCCGATCTCGACCATCTTGCCGAAAAAATCCTTCCAGCGGCCGTCGGTCATGGCGCCGATCCCGTGCGTCAGCGTATCGCCCGAATCGACGATGCCTCGCTCCTTCATCGTCTTGATCGAAAACTCGATCTGCTCGTCGGTGATGTCCGGATTTTCCTTTTTGATCTGCTCGTTGCCCTTCGAGCTGTCGCCGTAGAGATAATGATACCAGCCGACCGCCGAGGCGTCGACGAAGCGCTGTACGAGGTCGGGCTGCTTCTCGACGATCTCCGTGCGGGTCACGATCAGGGTCGCGTAGGTCGAATAGCCATAGTCCGACAGCAGGAAGACATTGGGCTTGAAATGGCCCTGCCGCGCGATCTCGAACGGCTCGGCGGTCGCGTAGCCCTGCTGGATCGACTTCGCGTTGGAAATGAACGGCGCCGAATTGAAATTGTAGGGCCGGACGCTCTCGTCCTTGAAGCCGTAGACGAGCCGCAGCCAGGCATAGAACGTGTTGATCGAGCCGGCGCCGAGGTAGACGGGTTTGGCGCCGGGCAGGTCCTCCCACTTGTCGAGTCCGACCCCCGGGTGGGACATCAGGACTTGCGGGCTCTTCTGGAAGTCGGCGGCGACGGCGATCAGCGGCAGCTTGCTCTCGGCCGACAGGAAATTGCCGATCATGTCGCCGCCCATGAAGAAGTCGAGCTTGCCGAACAACAGCAAGAGGCCGCCGTTCGCCTGCGGGCCGCCGGGCACGATCGTCACGTCGAGCCCGTATTTCTCGTAAGTCCCGTCCGCGGCCGCCTGAAAGAAGCCGCCCGCCGCCGGATCGGCCAGCCAGTTGGTGCCGAATCGCACCTTGTCGAGCGCGCGGGCGGGGGCGGCCGCGCCCAGGAGAGTTGCCGCCAGGGCTGCGACCATCGCAAAGCGCATCAATTCCCTCAACTTGGCGCCCCGCCGGGCGGCGGCGTTCGCCGCCGGCTGCCGCGGAAGTCTCGCCCCACGCGCGAGCGCGGTCAACTCGACGGACCCGCGTGCTGAGAGTTCGGCGAGGACGATGAATCGATGAAGACATCTCGCAGGCGTCAGGCCCGTCCGCCTCAAGACCCCGGGTCCGGGCGAGAGTCGCGTTCAGCAGCGGATCGTCGCGCCGTTGTTCGCGGCGCGACGATCCGCTGAACCGGTCGCTTGAGCGACCTCCAGGCGGACGGCTTCGCGGCGCCGCGATCATCGCGCGGCGCCGCTGTCCGTCGGCCGAGCCCCGCCCTACTCCGCCGGCTGCGCCGCGAGCTTCTCGTGCTCGTGCTCTTCCTGCGGCTCGGCCGGCGCGACATGCGCGTAGCGGTCGAAGCCGAACAGCATCACCGCCACGCCGAGATAGGCGAGAGCGACGACCGGCGACTGGGCGACGCCGATCTCCTCGCCGTGGATGAAGCCGAAGAAGGTGAGCAGCGCGCCGGCGAGCGCGAAGGCCGCCGCCTTTTCGAGCTGCCGCTCGATGATGAAGACGGTGACCGCGCCGAGGATGATGCCGGCAAGCGTCGCGCCGCCGCCGAGCGTGCCGAGGCCGTTGTAGAGGATGCCGACGGCGCCGAGCTTGGCTGCGCCGACCGCGGCGGCGCTGGTGCCGGCCGCGCCGAGCGCGCCGTCGATCATCGTCTTTCCCCACGCCGCGATCTGCGGGATCATCGCGAGAATGATCGCCGGCGCATGGGCCTTGGGCGATTCCTGGAAGGCCTGCGAGCCGATCAGCATGCCGATGTAGAGGAGGATCGGCAGGATCGCGACGACCGGAATCAGGCTCGACGCGAGCGCGACGATCCCGAGCCAGGTCAGCACCAGGACCATGACGCCGGTCGCCGCCGAATAGCCGATCCGCCCGCCCATCGCCTTCCATCCCGGATGACCGATGTAGACCGCGTTGATGAAGGGATTGCCGAGCAGGCAGCCGATGAGGCTGATGACGCCGTCGGCGCTGAGCACCTGCGTGGTCGGGAACGCATCGCCAGCGGCTGCGGCGCTCTCCACGTTGTCCATCGCTTCGACGAGATCGTAGATGCCGAACGGGATGGCGGTGACGAGGATGATTCCGAGGAACCGGAACCCGTGGAAGACGTGCCCTATCGCCGGGATCGGGAACGAGAAGCCGAAATGGGACACGGCGTCGCTGATCTGGGCGCCGCTCAAGCCGCCGTAGCCGAGCCCGAACAGGTTCGAACCCCAGGCGATGATCGTGCCGGCCGCGATGGCGACAAGGCCGCCGGGCACGCCGCCGTAATAGCGCACGCCGCCAAACCAGTTCGCCAGGATGATGGCGAGGCAGACAAGGCCGATCATCGGCGTCTCGAAGATCTGCAGGCCCGGTCGCATGGAGATGAAGGTGATCGAGATGCCGGCAAGCGATCCGAGCAGGGCGGCGCGCGGGGTGATCCGCCGGATCACCGGGGCGATGAAGCCGCCCGCCATCAGGACGAAGCTCTGCACGAACACCCAGGTGAGGCCCGCCTCCCAGGCCTGAACGGGATCGTTGGTCCTTCCCAGAATGGGCAGCATGACCACGAAGGTGACGACGAACATGTGGGGCACGCTGATGCCGGAAGGCAGCGCGCAAACGTCGTTCCGGCCCGTCCTCTTTGCGAGCCGCCAGCCGAGCCAGGCATAGTAGACCGTGCTGAGGAACAGCATCAGGCCGGTCGCTGGAAGAATGCGCCCGAAGACGAGCGAGTCGGGCATCTTCAGGACGAAGCGCAGAAGGCCCGTCAGGACGAGAATATTGACGAGGATGTTGGTGCCGAAACCGAAGAACGCGTTCCAGTCGCCCGGAACCCAGTATCGCTCCTGAGGCTTCGCTGTCGCCGTCTCATTGGACATCGTCACGCTCCTTCCTTGCTCGTCGGGGACCAAGTCACGCCATGCGACCGAGGAGTTCGTCGGAAGCCGTGACCCATCCGAAGATGCCGCCCTGGGCCTTGATCATCTTGAGGCCCATCTCGTGGAACTCGGGGAAGTACGAGCCGACGCAATCCTCGAGGACGAGGCACTCGTAGCCGCGGTCGTTGGCTTCCCTGACGGTGGTGTTGACGCAAACCTCGGTGGTCACCCCGGTGACGACGAGCTGCTTCACCCCGCGATGCCGGAGCATCTCGTGAAGGTCGGTCGCGTAGAACGCCCCCTTGCCGGGCTTGTCGACCACCGGTTCGCCGGCCTCGGGATAGAGTTCGGGGATGATGTCATGTCCCGGCTCGCCGCGGACGAGGATGCGCCCCATCGGCCCGGGATCGCCGATGCGCGTCTTGGATCGGCCCCGTTCCTTTTTCGCCGGCGGCAAATCGAACAGGTCCGGTCGATGCCCTTCGCGGGTGTGCAGCACGGGCAGGCCAAGCGCGCGCCACGTCGAGAGCAAGCGGCGATTGGGCGCTATCGTGCGGCGAAGCTGTGAAACATCGTTGCCGAGCATTTCGCCGAAGCCGCCGGGTTCGAGGAAGTCGCGCTGCATGTCGATGATCAGCAGCGCGCAATGCTCGGGCGCGAGGACGAATGGATATGGCTCGGCTGCGATCTCCATCGGCTCCCGGTTCCCCTATCGCCAAGCGGTTCGTGCGCTCTATTATGTATGCAATCCTTGATTCTTGTATGCCTATATTGTCATTTTGTATGCTGAAATTGCGTGCTAAGGCTGCGCAAGAAATGGGCTGGAACAGGTCGGGTGCGGTCTTGAGCGAAAGCGAAATCGAGGGGGCGACGCAGGCCGAACGTCTTGCCGGGTCGATCGCGGAGTCGGTGTTGTCGGGCGAGTTCGCTCCGGGCTTCCGTCTAGACGAGACGGCGCTCGCCGAGCGCTTCGGAGTTTCGCGCACCCCCGTGCGGGAGGCGATCCGTCTGCTCGCCTCGACCGGCCTGATCGAGGTGAAGCCGAGGCGAGGGGCGAGCGTCGCGACCGCGACGTCGGCCCAGCTCGAGACGCTGTTTGGCGCGATGGCCGAGATCGAGGCGACCTGCGCGCGGCTCGCGGCGCTCAGCATGACGCCGATCGAGCGTCGCCGACTGCAAAGCCGGCACGACGCCATGGCGGAGCTGGTTCTGCGCGACGACCGGGAGGCCTACGCCACCGCCAACTTCGACTTCCATGCCCAGATTTATCTCGGCGCGCACAACGAGATTCTGGCGCAGTTCGCGCACGGGCTGCGGCGGCGTCTCGCGCCGTTCCGGCGCGCCCAGTTTCGAACCGAGGGCCGCACCTCCCGGTCCCACGTCGAGCACGCTGCTGTCGTCAAGGCGATCCAGGCGTGCGACGCCGCGGCCGCGCACGCGACCATGTTCCATCACATGAGCCTGGTCGAAGATTCGTTCGGCCGCTTGGAGGTCATCGCCCGCGCCAAGGGCTAGCGGGGATTCGGCGCTATCTGTCCTTTCAGCGCTCTTCGCGTCTCGCGCGCTGGCGCTTATTTTGCGCAGCGTTCGTCGGCGCCGAAAAGCAGCGCCTGACGCTCCGAAGGCAGGAGATGATGATGATCAAGATCGCCATTCTCGATGACTGGCAGGATGTCGCCCGCAGCAGCGCCGACTGGTCCCCGCTTGCCGCCCGCGCCGATCTGACCTTCTTCGCCGACGCTTTCGACAGCGAGGATGAGGCAGCCGCCGCGCTCGCCGATTTCGACATTCTCCTGACCATGCGGGAACGCACGGCCTTTCCCGAGACGCTGCTCCGCCGTCTCCCCAAACTGCGCATGATTGGCGTCACCGGCGCCTCTGTCGCGACCCTCGACCTGGCGGCCTGTTCCCGCCAGGGGATCGTTGTGTGCAACACCGCGGGCGGCGGCGCTGGCGCTCCCTTTGCGACCGCGGAATTGGCCCTCGGCCTGCTGATCGCCGCTGCTCGCGCCATCCCCGCCGCCGACGCCGCAGTGCGGGCCGGCGGCTTTCAGCGCGGTGTCCCGGTCGGACTGAGCCTCGCCGGCAAGACGCTCGGCGTCGTCGGGCTTGGACGGCTCGGGAGCCGCATGGCGCGCTACGCCGCCGCGCTCGATATGAAGGTGATCGCCTGGAGTCCAAACCTGACCGAAGAAAGGGCCCAGCACGCGGGAGCGCGTCTTGTCGGAAAATCCGACCTCATGGCCGAGTCCGACGCCATCTCCCTGCACATGGTGCTGTCGCCGCGCAGTCGCGGCGTCATCGGAGCCGAAGACATTGGCCGGATGAAGAAGGGCGCGATCCTGATCAATACGTCCCGCGGCCCGTTGATCGACGAGAGCGCTCTCATTGCCGCGGTCAGCGCGGGGCGGATCATCGCGGCGCTGGACGTCTACGACAAGGAACCGCCGCCGCAGGACCACCCGCTCCGCGCCTGCGGCAATACCGTGCTGACGCCCCATCTCGGCTACGGAGTGGAAGAGACCTGGCGCGATTTCTACCCGCGCAGCATCGAGAATGCGCTCGCCTTCCTGGATGGCGCGCCAATCAGGGTTTCGAACGCTTCCTGACCCCTTCGGCGACGTCGGGTTTTCCGTTTCAGTGCGCTTCACGCCCACGCAGCCCGTTGCGCGGAGAGACTTCGCAAGCGCGCGGCGAGCGGGCCAGCGCGCCGCCGCCAAATAGCCCCGGACGCCGCCTTGCTTTCCACACCCGTTTGGTTTGAAAAAGCTCGCGGAAGATCGGAGAAGCCCTATGCGCTTTCTGGCCCTCATCGGCGCCCTCGCCATCATCGTCGCCATCGCCGCGGCGATATTCTTTTTCGGCGGCTTTTGGAGCGTCGCCGAAACCGAAGACGATCCCGAAATCGTGAACTGGGCGCTCGCCAGCGTCCGCGGCGCCTCGGTCTCCCGGCACGGGACCGAAGTCCCCCCGGCCAATCTTGACGAGCCCGCGACCGCCCAGGCCGGCGCGCGCGTCTACGCCACGATCGGCTGCGTCAACTGTCACGGCGCCCCGGGCGTCAAATGGGCCAAGTTCTCGGAGGGCCTGAAGCCGGTCCCCGCCGATCTCGCCGCGATGGCGAAGGCGCGGACGCCGTCGGAGCTTTTCTGGGTGATCAAGAACGGCGTCAAGTTCACCGGCATGCCGAGCTTCGCCTTGGCGGGCGTCTCGGATCAGGACATCTGGTCGATCGTCGCCTTCGTCCGGAAACTGCCGACCGCGACCGAAGCCGACTACAAGACCTGGATCGCCTCGCCTTAGGGGGTGCGTCTTCGGAGACAGTCTGACGCGTCCGGATCTGGTTCGGGGGAAGGGCCGCCCAAGCAAGCCGCCCGGCGCGTCATCCAACCGTGTGCAGCCAATTCGGTGGGCCCGCGCCCGCATCCCCGCCTGACGGCGAACGAACAACCGTTCGCGCCGCCGGCCGAAGGCCGAAAAGAGCCTCGCGCTCCGACCTGGTCGAGCGAAAGAACGGGTAGCGAGCCTCCACGTCCGCCTTCGCCAACTCGAAGTCGAGGCCGAGACAAACGACCTTGAAGGTGAGCTCGGGATAGTCCCGCGGTTCCGACAGCTGCGTATAGCCGAAGACGCGCCGGTAGAATGGCGCATGCTCCGCCGCCACTGTCGCCAGAACCAGGTCCGCGCCGTAATGTTCGGATGCGAGCCAAGCCGGTCGAAGCGCAACGTAGGGCAGTTCCGGATGTTTCACCGACGCATCGAGGCGCGCGGCGAGCCGGGTCGGGTCGACGACGGTCAGGCCGGCCAGAAGAGGTGGGCGGATGGCGTCGGGGAAGACCGCCAGGGACGGAAGAACGGGATGTTCGCTGTTCCCCACGTGCACTCTAAATGTGGCGGCGAACTCGTCGTCGATGTAAGATAGAGTAATGTGGCCGTTATCCAACTCGTCGTAGACAGTGTCGTACAGGACACCGTCCTCACGAAAGTTAATCATTCCGCTACGGAAGTAAGCCAAATAACGGGTTCGGAAGGCTAGCGACTTTTCGTCGGCATTCGTCGCACAGATATGTTTTACTCTGGAAGCAAAACAACTCAAACGATCGGAAAAATGGCTCGTTTTCCTTGATTCGCCCGGAATCATATTTGTGACGCCCCATTACAGCTCCATTTGATACTGTAACAGATTCTCGGAAGGTGACAATGGCAACCCGAACGCGTTCGGTCTGCGTCACGCTCCTCGCATGGGTGGACGGCCCAATCGGCGGGCCTCGCAGCCTGTCAGTCGTCGCGGGCGACCAGCGCGGCGTACTTGTCGAGCGCTGTTGAATTGGGCCGTTGCAGAGTTTGTTGGCACCAATCGAGAAATGCGCCGAGTTCGATCGGTATCCGCCGCGCTTCGACGCCTGCAATGGCGAGGCCGAACTGACGGCTCTCTTGGGTCTCCACCCATTCCTCGTAATCGCTATAGTCCCGCAAATCGAATATCGACAGCTGGGCGAGAGGAAACTCCTCCGGCTTTATTATGGCAAGGTGGTAATATTTATATTCTTCGGTCTCTGTTGATATTTTCTGGTCCGCTTCACGCCGTGAATCGTCTGCGTATTTTTCAGCAGAACGGTCCTTGGCAAAGGATGACGCGCCGGAATTGGCTCGGAACACCTTACGCAACAGCATTTCAACTCGCATTCGGTTCATTCACTCGCCCCTGCTTTTACCGTGGAAAAGTAAATGCCACAATAACGGTCAGCGCGCTCTAATGTTTCCTTAATCCTACGATTGCACATTAGGGTTGATGGTCAACTTTGTGGTCTCGAGCATGCTTCCGCGGACATTCCTACGCCGTGCAAAAAAACCCGCCAAGCTGGCAGACCCCGTCTATATCGGATTCGTCGACAGCCTTCTTATTGAAATTCCTGGTCTCTTGTTGTCGGGGGCGTCCACGGCGGCGGCGGCGATCGTCGCCGCGCTGGCCTCCGGGAGCGCGGCCTTGTGGGCCTGTGCGGCGGCGATGATCGTCGTCACCGGCGTCCGGGCCTGGGACATGAAGCGTCACGCTCGCGCGCGACCGAGCCCGACCGTCGAGGCCGCGCGCAGGTGGGAGACCCGCTTTGTCGTCGGAGCGGTCGCCTTCATGGGCGTCCTTTCGATGTGGACGTTCATCGCCTTTGCGGTCACCGAAGACGGCTTCGTGCGCTTCATGGCGATCACCGTCACAATTCCCTACGCGTTTGGAATGTGGACCCGCAGCTTCGCCATCGATCGCGGAACCAACATCCAGGCGCTGGTCGCCTTTCTCCCCTTGAGCGCTGCGATGCTGATCGCCGGCGGCTGGTACCCGTGGATGATTGTCGTCGGCTTCGCTCCCCTCCTGATTTTCATAAAGTCGTCGTCGAACAAGCTCAAGGCGACCTTTCACGCCGAGTTGGCGGCTCAGACCCAGAGCGCCATGCTGGCCGAGCGGCTCGACAGCGCCCTCAACAACATGTCTCACGGCCTCTGCATGATCGACGCCAGCGGCCGGCTCATTCTGGCCAACAATCAGTTTCGCGCAATCTTCGGTCTCCCGCCCGGCATGGCGCTGGCCGGGGAGAGCGTGGGCGATCTCTTCCGCAGGCTGATCCAGCCGAAGCTCGTCCCCGATTCCCGGTACGCTCACGCCGTCCGCGCGCTGTTTCGCGGCCGGCCGATCGCCTCGGACATGACCGTTCCGATTGAAACGCGGGAAGGACACGCCATCGAAGCGACCGTTCGCCGGATGGCCGACCAGGGCGCGGTGCTCGTCATTCAGGACGTGACCGACCGGCGAAACGCCGAAATCAAGATCAACCGCATGGCCCATTTCGACGCGGTCACCGAACTCCCGAACCGCCACAGTTTCGAAATCGCCCTCGCCAACGCGCTGGGCGCGGACGCGTCCGCCCCATCGCAGACGTGACGGTGATGTTTCTCGATCTCGACAATTTCAAGCAGGTCAACGACAGCCTCGGGCATCGGACCGGCGACAAGCTCCTGCGGGAAATCGCCAGGAGGCTGCGCCTGATCGTCGGTCCGCGGGACGTGGTGGCGACGCTGGGGCGGCGACGAGTTCGTCATTCTGCATTGCGACGATGCGGACGAACCGGCCACCCCTGAACTCGCCATGCGGATCATCGAGGCGATCGGCAAGCCGGTCGTGATCGACGGCAGCGAGGTCATCGTCGGCGTCAGCATCGGCGCCGCGTCCGCTCCCGACGACGGACTGACCGCCGACGCGCTGCTGTCCAACGCCGACATCGCTCTCTACGCGGCGAAGGCCGACGGCCGCCGCAGCTGGCGCGCGTTCGAGCCGGCGATGGACACGCGCATCCAGGTCCGGCGCCTGATCGAACTCGAACTGCGCGCCGCCGTCGCGAAGGACGCGATCGACGTCTATTTCCAGCCGATCCTCGATGTCGCGACCCGGCGGATCGTTTCGTTCGAGGCGCTGGCGCGCTGGCGCCATCCCGTGCGCGGAATCGTCTCGCCCGCCGAGTTCATCCCGATCGTCGAGGAGATCGGTCTGATGGAGGATTTCGGCGCGGCGGTCCTGAGGCGCGCGTGCGCGGCCTGCGCCGCCTGGCCCGCGAATATCAGCGTCTCGGTCAACCTGTCCCCGTCGCAGTTCCGCAGCCGAAAGATCGAGACGGTGGTCGCCGAGGCGCTGAAGTTCGCCGGCTCTGCCGCCCCATCGCCTCGACCTCGAGATCACCGAATCGACCCTGCTCGACGACCGCGGCGACACGCGCGGGGCGCTGGCGGCTTTACGCGCCCGCGGCTGCCGCATCTCGCTCGACGACTTCGGCACCGGCTATTCCAGCCTCAGCTATCTCCTGAGCTTCCCGCTCGACCGGATCAAGATCGACCGCTCCTTCACCATGGGTCTCGGCGTGCAGGAGCGCGCTTCGATCGTGGTCGAAAGCGTCGCGGCGATGAGCCGCAAGCTCGGCATGACCGTCCTGATCGAGGGCGTCGAGACCGAGCGCCAGATGAGGGTCATCGAGCAGTTCGGCGCGATCGCCGAGGCGCAGGGCTACCTGTTCAGCCCGCCGGTTCCGCTGTCGGAGGTCGAGGCGCTGTTCCAGCGCGAGGTGAGCCGCGCGGCCGCCTGAGCCCTCAAGCGCTTCGCATGCCGATGGAGCCGCAAAGCCGCCCGAGAAGCGTCGAGCCGCCACTTTTTCGCGGTGCGCCCTACCCGCCCTTCAGCGCGCCGATCAGCGCCTTGGCGTCGGCCGAGTCCCACGGAAGCGCGCCGGCGACCACGGCGACCTCGCAGCCGTCGCGGTCGATCAGCAGCGACACCGGCAGGCCGAGCGCCAGGCCGTCCTTGCGCAGGGTCTCGAACGCATCGCCGCTCGGGTCGACGTAGCGCGCGAGCGCCTTGACGCCGACGCGATCGAGAAATTCGCCGCGCCGCTCGAGCCGCGCGGTGTCGACGTTGACCGCCACGACCTCGAAATCCTTGCCGCCTTTTTCCGCCTGCAGCTTGTCGAGCGCCGGCATCTCCGACCGGCAGGGCACGCACCAGGTCGCCCACAGATTGACCAGCACCGCCCGGCCGCGAAAATCGGCGAGCGCCGTCTTCGACCCGTCGGCGCGCTCGAAGGCGAGCGGCAGGGCGGGCCGGGGATCGGCGGCGATCCGCACCGCGGCCGCGTCGCCCCGGGCGAGCGGCTTGAGCGCCGCCGCCACCGCCCGCGAGGCGGCCGGACAGCTTCCGGCGGCCTTGTCCGGCGGCGCGGGCCTCGCGTATAGGATCGCCAGCGCGCAGACGCCCGCGAGGGCGCCGATCGCCGCCGCAAGGCGCCACCGGCGGGACTGAAATCCGGGCATCGTCATTCTCGAACCATCCTGGGCTTCATTGTCATGAGCAACGCGATGTGGGGCGGCCGGTTCGCCGTCGGCCCGGCCGAAATCATGGAGGAGATCAACGCCTCGATCGGCTTCGACCGCAAGCTCGCCGCCCAGGACATCGCCGGCTCCCTCGCCCACGTCGCCATGCTGGCCAGGCAGGGCGTGGTCGACGCGGCGGACGCCGAGGCCATCGCCAAGGGTCTCACCCAAGTCAAGGGCGAAATCGAGGCGGGGACCTTCGCCTTCTCGCGCGCGCTCGAAGACATCCATATGAACGTCGAGAGCCGCCTGGCCGAGATCGTCGGGCCCGCCGCCGGGCGCCTTCACACCGCCCGCTCGCGCAACGATCAGGTCGCGGTCGACTTCCGCCTCTGGGTGCGCGACACGATCGACGCGCTCGTCCTCCAGATCGCCGGCCTGCAGAGGGCGCTCGGCGTCCGCGCGCTCGAGGCGCGCCGACCTGGTGATGCCGGGCTTCACCCACCTCCAGTCGGCCCAGCCGGTCACCTTCGGCCATCACCTGCTCGCCTATGTCGAGATGCTCGGCCGCGACGCCGGCCGCTTCGCGCGACGCGCGCCAGCGCCTCAACGAATGCCCGCTCGGCGCGGCGGCGCTCGCCGGCACCTCCTTTCCGATCGACCGCGACGATGACGGCGAAGGCGCTCGGCTTCGACCGGCCGACCGCCAACTCGCTCGAATTCGGTCGCCGACCGCGACTTCGCCCTCGAGGCGCTCGGCGCGGCCGCGATCTGCGCGACCCATCTCTCGCGCTTCGCCGAGGAGATCGTGCTGTGGACGACGCCGCAGTTCGGCTTCGTCCGGCTCTCCGACGCCTTCTCGACCGGCTCCTCGATCATGCCGCAGAAGCGCAACCCCGACGCGGCCGAGCTGGTGCGCGGCAAGACGGGCCGGGTCGTCGGCGCGCTGGTCGGCCTGCTCACCGTGATGAAGGGCCTGCCGCTCGCCTATTCGAAGGACATGCAGGAGGACAAGGAGGGGGTGTTCGACGCGCTTCAGACCCTGTCGCTCTGCCTCGCCGCGATGACCGGCATGGTCGCCGACCTGACGCCGGACGCGAAGCGGATGAAGGCTGCGGCGGGCGCCGGCTACGCCACCGCCACCGACCTCGCCGACTGGCTGGTCAGGACGCTGAAAATGCCGTTCCGCGAGGCGCACCACGTCACCGGCCGGATCGTCGCGCTGGCGTCCGAGCGCGGCGTCGCGCTGGAGAAGCTCAAGCTCGCCGACCTCCAGGGCGTCGAGCCGCGCATCACCGAGGACGCCTTCGGCGTGCTCGGCGTCGAGCGCTCGGTCAAGAGCCGCACCTCCTACGGCGGCACGGCCCCGGCCAACGTCAGGCGGCAGGCGAAGGCGTGGCTGAAGCGGCTCGGGGGGTAGCGAGCCCGAGCAAAATGCAGAACCTGTTCGGCGGCTGGCCGTTGTCCGGCCAGCGTCCCCGACCTCCCGATCAACGATATGGCGCCGCCCGATCGCTCAACGGGCGCGCCAAGTTCCGGCGCGTATCCTCACGCCCCCGCGCCGCGCCCCGGTCGCCTCCACTGCCGCCAACAGCGCCGCCGCGACCGCCGGCAGCGTGAGGGCGGAGACGCCGAGCGCGCCATAGGCGGTGGCGCCGGTCGTCCCGCCCACGACCAACCCGAGCCCAAAGCGCGAGATAGGGCCAGGCCTTCGAGGCCGACCCGGCGCCCGTCATCGCGTCGGCGAGCCTTCGCCGAAATTGACCAGCGCGCCGGTGACGAAGGTCAGACTCGTCTTCGTGTCCCCAACGGCGTGAAGGAGCGCGTTCTGCGCCCCCATGGCGATGGCCATCAGCGCGCCCTTGGTGAAGCGCCGGCGGCGGCGATCGCCGCCGGCCAGACCCAGCAGGACGGCTTCCAGCGCCAGGATCGCGGGCCGGCGCCACCTCCCGGAGCCGGTCGCAGCAAGCGGCCGGCGACGACGCCCAGCGACGAACAGGCCGACGATCGCCCCCGCAGGCGCCGCGCCCGCCCAGGCCGCCTGCCCGGGCCTGATCGCGAACTGCGTCGAGTTCCCGCTCATGAACGACACGAACAGGCCGCCGAGGATCAGAAAGCCGACCGCGTCGACGAACCCGGCCAGCGCGACCAGGAAGATCGCCAGCGTCAGGTCGTCGCGCTCGGCAGGGGTCAAGGAACGCGCGCCGCGGGTGACCGGAGGAGCGGCGTCTCGTCGCCCGTTCGGGCCTCCGCAAGGACGCCCGACTTTCGACACGCTATCGGCGCGCGAGACGTGCGCCCTCCGAAGAAACGCCGAGCGGTCCGCTCCATCATGATCCCGCACCTCGAGAGGCCCGCCTCGCGGGCTCCTCGGGTTTAGTCGGGCGACCCCCTCAAGGCAACGCGGGGCTTTCAACTCCGATCCGGCGAGCGCAAAGCCTCTCCGCGACCGGGCGTGAGTCCACGCCCGGTCTTGATCCCGCCTCACCGCGCCTTGGGCTAAAGCTGAGGGAACGCGCTGATCCCGACCGACGGCCTGGCCTTCGCCCTCGGGCCGCGCCGCGCGCCGAGGAGCGCAGACCGGCATTGCGCCAGCGTCTCCGGACTGGCGCCCGCCAGCGCGGAGAGGTCGCCGTTCATCAGGGCCGCGAGCAGCGCGGCCCCCGTCTGGTCGCGGCAACTCGCGATCGCCGCAGCGTCACGACTTCGATCCACGACAACCCATTCGCCGCCCTCGCCAGGGCACGTCAAATACCGGAAGCTCCCCGCCTTCACTTGTCTTCCCCGCAGTTACAGGCGCGTTCACCAGCGGCCCCCCGCTTCGCCACGCCAAAGCCAAAAGACTGTTTCCACCCTGCGTTGTCAAGAAAGAATTTAAACTTTTTGTAATGCTTCGGTAACAATATCAATACGTTCGCCGCCAGGAAAATCAACCGACGGCGTTTCCGCCGGACAGCCGTCCCCGGCCGAGGACGGCGCGCCTCACATGCCTTGCCTTACGAGCTTGGCCGGGTTGCCCCGCCAGCGCGAGCCGGCCGGGGTGATCTCGCCCTTCATCAGGAAGGAGTCGGAGTCGAGATGGGTGTCGTCGCCCATCGTCACGCCGTAGTGGACGAGGCAGCCGACGCCGATCGACGCGCCGGCGCCGATGCGGACGAGGTCCGACTTGAACACGCCCTCTTCGAGCGAATGCGCCTGGACGATGCTGCCCTCGTTGAGGTTGGCCTCGTCGCCGATCTCGACCAGCGTCCGCTCCGACAGGATGCAGCCGTCGTCGAACACCCGCTTGCCGACCTTGACGCCGAGCAGGCGCGAGATGGCGTTGCGCATCGGCGTGCCGGCGAAGGCGCGTCGCGAGCGGCGAGTCGGAGAGCTTCCAGTGCCGCTCGACGCGCCAGAAAGCCGGATCGTAGACCGTCGCGATCTCGCGGCTTCAGCCGGCCGAAGCCGAGCGAAGCGCGCTCGATCAGGATGAAGACCGCGATCGACAGCAGGCGCCAGCAGCGCCCGCCGCGGCGATCATCGCCGGCGACGTCGTTGACGCCATAGACCGCCGCCGTCCAGCCGAACACGTAGACGGCGAGGAACACGATCAGCCAGCGCGAGGCGACAAGCCCGGCGATCGAGGCGATGTTGAACCAGGTCTTGCGGACGAGGCGGCGCTTGCGCTCCTTCTCCCCGATGGCGGCCAGCATTTCGAGGTCGCGCGCGGAGGCGCGCGGGATCTCGAAGGCGGGCGAGCCGAGCAGGCCGACGTTCTCGCGCACCGGCCCGTCGATCGGCGCCATCACCTTGGTCGCGAACATCACGTTGTCGCCGGTGCGCGACGCCGGGCGGCACGTAGATCATGGTGCCGAGGAAGTTGTTCTCGCCGATGCGGCATTGGCCGAGCCGGAAGGCGCGGCTCGACATCGTCAGGTTGCCGAGCCACAGGCTGTCGGAGGCGACCGTGTTGGCGCCGACCGAGCACAGGAACGGATTGTCCTGGCCCTGCTCGCTGCCGAAGTTCGAGCCGGTCTCGTCGCCCAGGCCGAGCTTCCAGCCGACCCAGCGCAGATAGGGCTCGATGTAGACGCTAGTCGCCGAACATCAGGTTGAAGAACGCCGAGTTGCTGACGAGCTCGCACGATCTGCTGCATGCCGTGGTGGAAGCCGTAGAGCGGATAGACCTTGCCCTCCGTCGAGGAAGAGGTTGGCGAGCCGCGGAACGGCGTAGATCGCGACGAGGCCCGCGACGAGCGCGCCGAGCGTCACGGCGAGCGCGGTCGCCGCCGCCATCGGCAGCACGGCGAACGGCGCGTCCCAGCGGCTTCAGCGCGAGCGCGTCGTCGCCTTCGGTCAGCGCGTTCATCAGAGTAGATCACGACCGCCTCGGCCAGCGCGCCGGCGACCGCGAGGACGAAGGCGAGCCGCGCCGCGGTGAACAGCGCCCGCCGGAGCGGCCGCGCCGGCGCTTCGTCGGCGAGGCGGAAGCGCGTCGTCGTCTCCTCGGCCGGCGAGCCGGCGTAGCGCTTGCCGTCCGGCACGCGCTGGCCGCGCTGCAACGACGAGGCGTGGCCGAGCTGGCCGAAATCGCCGATCGCCGAGCCGATCTCGAGCACGCTCTGCTCGCCGACATAGGCGTTGCGGCCGATGCGGATCGCGTCGAGGTGAATGCGGTTGCCGTAGGCCGTGTAGCCGGGCAGGAGCGCGCTGCGCATGACGAGCGCGTCGTCGCCGACCTCGAACAGGTCCGCCGTGACCGCGGGCATCGCGTGCGAGAGCGATCACCGCGTTGCGCGCCGATCTTCGCGCCGAGCAGGCGCAGATAGACGTTGTAGAGCGGCGTTCCGGCGAAGGCGTTGGCCGGCGCCGAGCGCACGAGGAGCTTGGCCGCCCAGAAGCGGAAATAGCGCGGCGCTCCAGAGCGGGATCGCCCCGGCGCGGACGCGCCCGACGAGCAGCCACTTGGCCGCGATCGGCGAGCGCGTTGTGGCCGAAGAACCAGATGACGGCGACGGCGAGCGCGCGCGCGTAGAGCGTGACCGGCGCGTCGACCGCTTCGTAGACCCAGTCGAACGCGGCCTGTCCCGCGGCGACCGCGAGCGCGCCGGCGACGACGTAGAACGCCGTCTGCGCCGCGCCGCAGGCGTAATAGGCGAAGTTCGACGGCCGGTGGGCCGGACCGACTTCGAGGTTCTCCGTCTCGGCGCGGCTTTCGCGCGTCGAGCGCGCGGGCGAGCCGGCGGATCGTCGGGTTGGCGTAGACGTCGCGCATGCGCGACCTGCAGCGACGGCTCGAGCGCGCGGACGCGGGCGCAGAACCGCGCCATCAGCAGCGAGTGCGCGCCGTATTCGGCGAACATGTCGGCGTCGATCGACGCCGCCTCGAGGCCGAGCACGTCCTCGAAGCGCCTCGCACAGCGTCTCCTCGGTCTCCGTCTCCGGCGGAACGATCGTGCCGGTGAGCCGCGAGACGCGCCGACTTCGGCTTCGGCAAGCAGCTTGCGGTCGGCCTTGTTGCTGACCAGCGTCGGAATGAACGGCAGGCGCTCGAGATAGGCCGGCGTCATGTAGGCCGGCAGCCGCGCGCGCATGTGCGCGACGATCGCGGCCGGGTCGGGCGCGGCCGCGCCGTGCCTGACCGCGTAATAGGCGACGAGTTCGGTCGCGCCCGGCTCGGGCTCGAAGGTCGAGACGACCGCCTGGGCGATCTCCGGGATTTCGAGCAGCACCAACTCGATCTCGGTCAGTTCGATGCGATAGCCGCGCAGCTTGATCTGCGTGTCGATGCGGCCGAGATACTCGATCTCGCCGTCCTCGGTCAGGCGGCCGAGGTCGCCGGTGCGATAGATGCGGCCGGAGCGGTTGTTCGGCAGGGCGAGGAAGTCCTTGATGAACTTCTCGCCCGGTCAGCTCGGGCCGGTTGAGATAGCCCTCGGCGACGCCGACGCCGGCGATGCCGATCTCGCCCTGCTCGCCGAACTCGACCGCGACGTCCTCCTCGGGGTCGAGGATGACGATCGAATAGGTCGGCAGCGGCTTGCCGATGGTCACCGGCTTGTCGGGCGTCAGGACGCCGAGCGTCGCGGTGACGGTCGTCTCGGTCGGCCCGTAGCTGTTGAGCAGCGTGCGGCCCGGCCGGCTCCAGCGCTTGACCAGCGCCGGCGGGCAGGCCTCGCCGCCGATCAGGAAGACGCGCAGCTTCGGCAGATCGCGATCGATCGAGGCGAGCAGCGTCGGCACGCAGGCGAAGCAGGTGATCGCGCGGGCCTCGAGGAAATCGGCGAGCTCCTCGCCGAACAGGCTCGTCGCCTGCGTGTTCGGGACCAGCGTCGCGCCGGCGACCAGCGGAACCCACACCTCCTCGATCGAGAAGTCGAAGGCGATCGACATGCCCTGATAGACGCGGTCGCCGGGGCCGAAGCCGTAGGTCTCGGCGGCGACGCGGACGAAATTGCAGATGCTCGGATGGGCGATCGCGACGCCCTTGGGATTGCCGGTCGTGCCCGAGGTGTAGAGCACGTAGCAGAGGCCGTCGCCGCGCCCGGCCTTCTCGGCTTCGGTCGAGCGGCGCGTCGTCGAAGCCGGCGATTGTCTCGCGCGCCGCGTCGAGAACGAGCGTCTCGACGCCCGCGCCGGCGAGCTTGTCGGCGAGGCGCAGATGGGCGACGACCAGGCGTCGCGCCCGCGTCCTCGAGGATGTAGCGGACGCCGGTCGGCCGGATGGTTCGGATCGAGCGGGACATAGGCCGCCCCCGCCTTGAGCAGCGCGAACAGCGTCACATAGGCCTCGACGCCGCGGTCGAGCAGCACGCCGACCCGGTCGCCGGGCTTGACGCCGCGGGCGCGGAAGAACCGCGCCATCTGGCTCGCGCGCGCGTCGAGGTCGCGGTAGCTGAGTTCCGCCCCGTCGGTCGGAGACGGCGATCCGGTCGGCGAAGCGGCGGCACGCCTCCTCGAGCACGTCGTCGAGCCGCTCGCCGAACCGCCAGCGCAAGGCGGAGCCGTCGGTCAGGATCGAAGCCGGACGCGCTTCCTGCAAACGGCGCAGATCGGCCAGCGGATCAGGCTCGAGGCTCTGCTCGCCAACGCCAAGCTCGGGATTCAACATGATAACTCGCCCGCCCTCTTCACCAAGCGGCGGCGCCCCTTCCTTCGGGCGCGGTCCGCGCTTCCGGCTCGTCCCCGCCGCCCGCACGCGCGAGGCGGCGTCCGACCGTTGGCGGGCGCTATCTAGCGCCCAGCCGGCTGAACGGCTGCTGAACGAGACCGCGACCCGTCGTCGCATGCCGCTGTGACGGCGGAGCGCTCGCGTCGTCCCGCGGCCGCCAGCTATCCGGCTTGATGTGAGGGCCGGACGATGTCATCCGTCGCGTCATTCGGCGCGCGATCCGAGCGTCGGGCGCGCCGCGCCGTTTCGTGCTATCGCCGCTTCAGCGGCCCTTAGAAAGCTCGTCAGGGCGTTCATGTTCGGCGGCTGCCTGTTCACCTGATTCGGCCAAAGATGACCGCTCCGACCCTTGACCAGACCGACGAAGCGGACGCCGCCGCGCTTCCGGACGCCGAGCGTCCGTCAGGCTCCGCCTCGCCTGCGGGCTCGTCCTCTTCACCTATGTCGACCCTGCATTTCCTCAATCACGCCCTCGGCCTCATCTCCGTCGCGGCGATGGAGAGCGGCCTCGCGATCCAGAAGGCGATCTGGCAGTCGCTCCCCGGCGCGCTCGTGCTCTACGCCGCGCTCCTCACCCACATGAGCCTCGGCTTCTCCGCGCTCTACGAGCGGCGGCAGTTCCGCTGGACCCGGCTCGAGGCGACCCAGCTCGTTCTCGGCCTCGACGATCCCGTTTCTGCTCGCCGATCACGTATTCGGCACGCGGGTCGCCCTCAGCCTGTTCGGGGCTGACAAGGGCTATGCCCAGGAGCTCTACAAGTTCGGGACGTCTCCGGTGTCCGGGGTTCTCCAGGCGGTCCTGCTGCTGATCGTGTGGATTCACGGCTGCATCGGCGTCCATTTCTGGCTGGCGCTCAAGCCCTTCTACCCGAGGGTCAGGAATCTCCTGCTTGTCGGGGGCCGTGCTCCTGCCGACGCTGGCGCTGATCGGCTACGCTCAGGGCGAGCGCGAGACTTTTGCGCGTCGTCGGCGACCCGGCGTGGCGGGCCGCGAACCTGTCGCCGGCGCATGTCGGGACCGCCGCCGACAACTCCGGCTCGCCGCCGACCGCTGGGATACGCTCATCTTTCTCGCCGGGACGCTGACCGGCGTCCTCCTGGTCCGCGGGGTCCGCGCCTGGCGCGAGCGCTGGGTCGGCTCGATCCGGCTGACCTTTCCCGACCGCTCGATCCGGGCGAAGCGCGGCCTGAGCGTGCTCGAGGCGAGCCTCATCGCCGGCGTCCCGCTCGCCCATGTCTGCGGCGGACGCGGCCGGTGCTCCACCTGCCGCATCCGCGTTCTCGGCGACGCGCGACGACCTGCCGGCCCCGAGCGAAGCCGAGCAGGCGGTGCTCGACCGCATCCACGCCGAGGCCGGGGTGCGCCTCGCCTGCCAGCTCAGGCCGACGCGCGACGTCGCGTTCCTGCCGCTGCTGCCGCCGCATGTGACGATCGCCGACGTCCGGCGCGGACCGACCCGCGGCGGCGAGGAGCGCTACGTCGGCGGTGATGTTCGTCGACATGCGCGGATCGACCCGGCTCGCCGAGAGGCGCCTGCCCTACGACACGGTGTTCCTGATCAACCAGTTCCTCAACGCCGTCAGCAGCGCCGTGGTCGAGGCGGGCGGGCAGCCGAACCAGGTGCTCGGCGACGGGCTGCTCGCCGTGTTCGGCCTCACGTCCGATCCCGATGAAGCCTGCCGCGCGGCGGTCGCCGCCTGCGGCCGCCGTTTCGGCCAAGGTCGGCGTGCTCAACGACGCGCTGGCGCAGGGGCCGGTCGCGCCGGTCCGGTTCGGGATCGGCGTCAACGCCGGCGTCGTGATCGCCGGCGAGATCGGCTACGAGCGGCACGCCCAGTTCACCGTGATCGGCGACGCGGTCAACGTCGCCGCCCGCCTGCAGGACCAGACGCGCGCGTTCGATTGCGAGGTTCTGATCTCGGAGGAGGTTTTCCGAAGGGCCGGCCTCGCCGCCCGACGCCCTGCCCGCCCACGAGGTCGATGCGCGCGGGCGCGACCGGAAGGTCAAGGTGCGCGCGGCGAAGCGGGCGGCGGATCTCGGCGCCCTCCTGACCGCGACGGCGTCATAGAGCGCGGACGGCCGAAAGGGCGGCCTCCCGAGCAAGGGCCGCCCACGCCTCGGTCTGCAAGCGTCCGGTCTTACGGTCTCCGGTCAGAATCCGACGGCGAGGAGCAGGACGAACGTGACCAGCGTCACCACGGCGGCGACGCCATAGGTCCCCGCCTTCAGCAAGGGGAGCGGCCCGGCCTTCATGTCCTTGAGCGTGAGATAAAGCCGCTCGGCGCCGTGCCACAGGAAAAGCGCGATGACGACGAGCAGGATAAGCTTGCCGAGGGGATTTTGCGCGAAAGCCAGGGCGTGGCCGTAGCTTTCGAAGCTCTGGGGCAGCAGGAACCCCGTCGGCGCCAGGAGGCCGGTAATCAGGATCAGAGCCGGCCCGAACAGCGCCGACAACATGCCGCCCGCGCCGAACGGCAGCCAGAAAATCGGGGAGATGCTGCGCTTTTCTTGAACGGCCTGGCTCATCGCCCCACCCATATCGTGAAGAGAAGCAGGAGAAGCGAGCAGGCTGCGCCGACCATGATGGCGATCGCAGTCATCTTCTTCGCCGGGAAGGGTTTGCCGTCGACGATCAGCTTCGGCTGGGTCTTCGGCAGGGTCTCGAACCACGTCACAACATGGTACACCACGGCCGCGAGCAGCACCCAGTGCAGGAGAATCGAGAACGGGCTTCTCAGGAATCCCAGATAGACCGCGTAGCTCCCGGGGCCGCCCCACAGGCTGATGAGGCCGACAAACAGCACGAGGCCATAGATCGCGACGGCGACGCCGCTGAGTTCGCGCGCCGTGTAGGCGCGATAGGGCGGGTTGGCCCACCAGTTGGCGGGCGGCGGGCGCCGATAGGGGCGTCTCTCGCTCATTGGGTCACTCCTATCTCACAAAGCGCAGGAAGAAGTCGAACGCGCTGTTCGTCTTGTTCTGATTGACGGCGTTGGCGGGGTCGACATGCTTGGGACAGACCTCGGAGCAGATGCCGACGGCCGTGCACGACCACACGCCGTTTTCGCCATGGATCGTGTCGAGCCGCTTCTTCTGGCCGCCGTCGCGGAAGTCGCCGTTGTAGCGCTGCAGCAGGGCCATGGCGCCGGGGCCGATGAAATCCGGATTTTCGCCGAATTGCGGGCAGGCCGCGTAGCACAGCATGCAGTTGATGCAGTCGCTGAAGGACTCGTAGGCGGCAAGCTGGGCGGGCGTCTGGAGATAGGGCCCCTCCTCGATCGTCTTCGGCTCCTTGGGGATGATGTAGGGATAGATGCTCTCGATCTTCTTGACGAAATCGCCGACGCTGACCACGAGGTCGCGCTCGATCGGGAAGTTGTTCAGCGGCTCGACGGTGACGGGGCCGGGCGGAAGATCGCGCAAGAAGGTGTTGCAGGCGAGTTGCGGCTTGCCGTTGATCATCATGCCGCAGCTTCCGCACACGGCCATGCGGCAGGACCAGCGGAAGGACAGCGTGCCGTCCAGCGTATCCTTGATGGTCTGCAGCGCCTGCAACACGGACATGTCGTCGGTGTAAGGCACCTGGAAGGAGCCGAACGACGGGTGCTCGTCGGAGGCCGGCCGATACCGCAGGATTTTGAGCTCGACGGTTTTCGCGGCTATGGCGGCCTCAGGCATGGGAAGCTTCCTCCTTCGCTTCAAGCGCTTCGCCAAGAGCGCCATAGGCGCGCTCGCCAGGCGGCGATTTGGTGATCTTCACCGGCCCGTAGGTAATTTCAGGCGCTGCGCCGTCGCGATAATTGGCGAGGCTGTGGGCGAGGAAATTGACGTCGTCGCGCTTTTCGAACCCGTCGATCCGCTGATGCGCGCCGCGCGACTCGCGCCGCGCCAGCGCGCTCAGCGCCATCGCCTCGGCGACGTCGAGCTGGTAGCCGAGTTCGACCGCGGAAAGCCAATCGGTGTTCCAGACGGAGGAGCGGTCTTCCAGCGTGACGTTGCGGTAGCGGTTCTTCAATTCCGCAAGCTTGTCGCAGGTCGCCTGCATCTCGGGCCCGGTGCGATAGATGCCGCAGCCCTTCTCCATCGTGTTCGCCATCTCCTTGCGCAGAACGGCATGGCGCTCGCCGCCGCCCTTCTGGTCGCGTAGGCCGAGGACCTTCGCGGCGCTTGCTTTCGCCTGATCCAGGAGCTTGCCGGCCTGGACGGCCGGAGCGGCCTTCGAGAACTTCACCGCCTCGTCTCCGGCGACATGGCCGAAGACCGTGAGTTCGCCGAGCGAATTCGAGCCGAGCCGGTTCGCGCCGTGGATGCCGACGCTCGAGCATTCGCCCGCCGCATAGAGCCCGGCCAGCGACGTCGCCGTGCGGATGTCGGTCTCGATGCCGCCCATCGTGTAATGCACGGCCGGTCGGACGGGGATCGGCGCCTCGGCGGGGTCGATGCCCATGAATTCTTCGGCGAGGTCGCAGATCAGCGGCAGCCGCTCTTTCAGCTTGGCCGCTCCGAGATGGCGCAAGTCGAGATGGACATACGATTCGCCGCCCGGGGTCGTCATCGTCCGGCCCTTGCGCTCCTCCTGCCAGATCGCCTGGCTGAGGCGGTCGCGCGGACCGAGCTCCATGGTCTTGTTGCGCGGCTCGGGCGTGACCGGTCCGAGGCCGTAATCCTGCAGGAAGCGGTAGCCGTCCTTGTTCAGGAGGTGGCCGCCTTCGCCGCGGCAGGCCTCGGTGAAGAGAATGCCTGTGCCCGGCATGCAGGTCGGGTGGTACTGCATGAATTCCATGTCGCGAAGCGGCACGCCGTGCCGGTAGGCGAGCGCCATGCCGTCGCCGGTGACGATGCCGCCATTGGTGTTCTGGCGGAAGACCCGGCCCGCGCCGCCGGTCGCCAGGATCACCGCGCGGGCGGTGATGGCGGTGAACTCCCCGCTCGAGGGCGAGATCATCGTCGCGCCTTGCGCGCGGCCGTCGTCGACGAGCAGGTCGACGCAGAAATATTCGTCGAATCGCTTGATCGAGGGATATTTGGTCGAGGTCTGGAACAGCGTGTGAAGGATATGAAAGCCGCTGCGGTCGGCGGCGAACCAGGTTCGCTCGATCTTCATGCCGCCGAAAGCGCGCACGTTGATTTCGCCGTTGGGCTTGCGGCTCCACGGACAGCCCCAATGCTCGAGCTGGATCAGCTCGGGCGTGCAGCGCTCGACGAAGAATTCGACCACGTCCTGCTCGCACAGCCAGTCGCCGCCGTGCACGGTGTCGTTGAAATGGTTGTCGAGCGAATCATGCGACTGAACCACGCCGGCCGAGCCGCCTTCCGCCGCAACCGTATGGCTGCGCATCGGCAGCACTTTCGAGACGAGCGCGATGGTGAGCGAGGGGTCCGCCTCGGCGGCCGCGATGGCGGCGCGCAAGCCCGCTCCGCCCGCTCCGATAATCAGGACATCTGCATCGAAATGGTCCACCGCGGGGGCCCTCTTTGGATAGGTCCAGAAGGGTTGGAACGCCAACCCCAATGAAACGGAAGCGCAGGCCGAACATCGCAGCAAGCCGCGAAAGGTTCGTCCGGGCAGGAAGCCGCTTCACCATAAATGGGACTTGCGCCCGGTGCCATGGGGCGAAATGACGCGACGACGTCGCGGCTCCCTCAGCGTACGCCGCCTTGCGCCGCCGTTCAATGCAGCTTCAGCCTTGGTCGAACCACCTGGCTCATGTGACCGACAGGGATCAGCGCGACAAGCGGCTCCGTGAAATCGGCCGGATCACGGCGGGCTCCCAGCCCTACGTCAAACGTTCCCTGGGCGTGAACCGCGCAAACTTCGGCGACGAACGCCTCCGCGAGCGCTATCGTTTCTCCCGCTTGGAATCCGCGGCGATTGACGAGGTCCGGCTCGGAGGCGCGACCGCAGCTCGCGCCTGTCGCTCCAGCCCGTTAGACGACGGGCGTCGTTCGGGACGCCCTGGGAAGCGGCTGGAGAGCGACCGCCCTCACCCCTGCGGCGGCTCCGTGCCGCCCGGCCCGAGCGAGCGCTGGACCATCACCGTGTCGGTCCAGTGGCCGAACTTGTAGCCGATCGAGGGCAGGTAGCCGACCTGGCGGAAGCCGAAGCGCTCGTGCAGGCCGAGCGAGGGGCGATTGGCGCGCGTCGATGTAGCCGATCATCTGGCGGAAACCCGCCGCCGCGCAGGCGTCGATCAGCGCGCCCATCAGCAGCCGCCCGACGCCGCGCCGGAGATGGTCGTTGTGGACGTAGATCGAGTGCTTGACCGCGTAGCGGTAGGCGGGGCGCTTGCGGAACGGCACGGCGTAGGCGTAGCCGAGCACCACGCCGTTCTCCTCGGCGACGATGTGCGGCATCTTGCGCTGCTGCATGTTCTTGCGGCGGCGCTTGAGGTCCTCGGCGTCCGGCGTCTCGAACTCGCCGTCGTCGAGCCCGGATCGACGCCGCGGCGGATGTGATGGAGATAGATCGCCAGCATCGCCGGCACGTCGGCGTCGCGCGAGTGGCGCACGATGATCCGCGGCGCCTGCGGCCTGCGGGCTTTGCGGATCGGCTTCCGAATTCAGTTTCTCGTCCATCGTCGTCCCGAATCACTCCCTGACGACATAGGTATAGAAGCGAACGACGCCGGAATCGTCGACTTCGCGATAGAGGCCCTGGATTTCCGACTCGAAGCCGGGGAAGACGTTCGCGCCCTTCTCGAACATCTTCAGGTAGTCGATCATCGGCCGGGCGCGCGCGTCGAGCCGCTCGCCCGGCACGATCGTCGCGATGCCCGGCGGATAGACGACGAACAGGGTCGTGGCGACCCGCCCCTCGAGTCTCGTCGAGCGGCACGTAGTCGACGTTGTTGCGCGTCAGATGCAGCTGCGCCTCGCGCGGCGTCATCGCCATGGTCGGGAGGTGCTCGGCCGCGAACTGCGCCTTCTGCAGCCGGCTGATGTCGTGGGCGCGGAAGAAGGCGTGCATCTCGCCGCAGAGGTCGCGCAGCCGCTTGCCGCGATAGCGCTTCGGGCGCTTGGCGACGAACTCCGGCATCACGTCGTCGAGCAGCGCGTTGTCGTCGTGCAGCCGCTTGAAGGCGACCAGCGACGAGACCAGCGTGCCGGCCTTGCTCGACTCGACGCCGGGCGTCAGCAGGAACAGCAGCGAGTTGAGGTCGTTCTTCTCCGCCACCACCCGGTTCTCGCGCAGGTACTGCACGACCACCGGCGCCGGAATGCCGTGCGCCTCGTAGTCGCCGGTCTTGCGGTCGAAGCCGGGCGTCAGCAGCGTGAGCTTGGCCGGATCGGTGATGGCGAAGCCTTCCTCGAGATCGTGGAAGCCGTGCCAGGCCTGCCCGGCGCCAGCGCCCAGTAGCGCGGGTCGCGCGCCAGCAGATCGGTCGACACGCTCTCCCACGGCACGTCGTGCGCGCCGCCGTCGAAGGCGGCGTCGCGGATCGACACGCGGTCGGGGACGAACGGATCGAAGAACCAGCGCCGCGCCGGATCGCGCTCCTTCTCCTCGAACTCGCGCCGGACCGCGCGCAGCTTCTTGCGCAGCTCGATGCCGAGCCGGATCGTGTCGTCCCACAGCACTTCGCCCGAGCGGCCCTTCATCATCTGCGCGCCGACGTCGAGCGAGGCGAACAGCGGATAGAACGGCGAGGTCGAGGCGTACTGCATGAAGCCTTCGTTGAAGCGCCGGTGCTCGACGCGCCGCCGCTGGCCCTTGATGTGGCGGTCGCGCCGGTGGATCTGCGAGGCCTGCGAGAAGCTCGCGAGCTGCTTGTGGGTCGACTGCGTCGCGACGATCCCCGGCGACGCCTCGTCGAGGCCCTTGAGCCCCATCGCGAAGCGGCTCTCGTAGATCGGGTGGAACTTCATGAAGCCCGCCCAGGCCTCGTCGAACATGATGTAGTCGCACAAATGGCCGATGCGCTCGACGATGCGCTGGGCGTCGTAGATCGTGCCGTCATAGGTGCATTGCTCGATCACCGCGACGCGGAACGGCCGCTCGCGCTTCCAGGCGTCCGGGTCCTTGACCAGCGGATTGGCGCGGATGCGCTCGCGGATCGCCGTCTCGTCGAGCGCGTCCGGCCGGATCGGGCCGATCAGGCCGTAGGCGTTGCGGTCGGTCGAGAGGTAGATCGGAATGCCGCCCGCCATCAGCAGCGCGCCCTGATGGGCGGCCTTGTGGTTGTTGCGGTCGAACAGGACGAGGTCGCCCTCGGCGACGAGGCTCGTCAGCACGATCTTGTTGGACGACGACGTGCCGTTCAGCACGAAATAGGTCTTCTCCGCGCCGAAGATCGCGGCGGCCTCCTTCTGCGCCTGCAGCGCCGGGCCTTCGTGGGTCAGGAGGTCGCCGAGCTCGAGGATCGAATTGTCGAGGTCGTCGCGGAACACCGCCTCGCCCAGATGCTCCATGAAGATCCGGCCGATCGGGCTGCGGCTGTAGAAGATGCCGCCGTTGTGGCCGGGGCAGGTCCAGAGCTGGTTGCCCTCCTCGGCGTAATCGACCAGCGCGCCGAAGAACGGCGTCTTCAGCGTCTCGGCGTATTGCTTGAGGCGCGAGACGAGGTTCTTGGCGATGAACTCCGGCGTCTCCTCGGCGAGGAACACATAGCCGTCGATGTAGTCGAGCACCTCGACCGGAATGTCCTCGAAGCGCTTGCGCCGCACGAGGATGACGATCGGCATGTCGAGGCCGCGCTTGCGCATCAGGTTGATCAGCGAGGCGGCCTTGCCCTCGATGCCCTTCTTGCCCCAGTCGACGACCAAGCAGGCCGATCGCGGCGTCGGTCTGGACGGCGATCTCCGCGTCCTCGACCCGGCGCGCCTTGATCACCTGGAAGCCCATCCGCTCGATGGCGGCGATGATCTGGTTGACCCTCAGGCCCTCGAGATCGTCGGCGTCGAACATCGGCGCGGAGAACAGGAAGGTGAATCGCTGGAAGAAGTTCATGTCTTTGTCGGGCCCCGAGGCGGGTCGGGGCGCAGCGGCGCCCCGTAAGCCGGACAGCTAAGACAGGATGCCGGCGACGGAATCAAGACGTTTGTCCCGGCGGCCGTTTTGCGCCGCGCCGGACGGCGTTTCCGCAACGGAATGCGGCCATTGGTCGCGCGGCGAGCCGCTTTCCGGCTCGCGGTCCTGAATTCACCTTACCGTCACGCTTCGGCCCTTAAATGGTGCGTCGCACAATGGCCGTCCGGGCGTATGACGTGATTCTCGCTGGCGTTTCCGCGGCCGCCGCGGAACGGCGGCATGACGCGCCCTGGCCAGTTCGCGGAGGCTGACATGAGCGCCAAACTCGCCGTTCGCAATCCGACCGTCCGCAACACGACCTGGGCCGAACTCAAGGTCGGCGACTCCGCCAGCATCGAGCGAAGCTGCTCGGTGCAGGATCTGATCCTGTTCGCCCATGTGTCGGGCAACCTGAACCCGCTGATGCTGCCGTCGGACGAGGCCGCCGAGGCGAAGGCCGAGCCGCTGGCGCCGTCGATGTGGGTCGGCTCGCTGGTCTCGGCCGTTCTCGGCAACATCCTGCCCGGCCCCGGCACGCTCTACCGGGCGCAGGACCTGCGCTTCCTCGGCCGCGTCCATGTCGGCGAGAAGGTCACGGTCACGGTCGTCTGCCGCGAGAAGCGCGAGGAGCCGGTCGCCGTCTTCGACACCAGGATCGTCAACGCCGTCGGGCAGATCGTATGCGTCGGAACCGCCGAGATCGAGGCGCCGACCGTCACCCAGGTCATCGAGGCGCGGCACCTGCCGACGCTGATCGTCGATACGGCCGACCATTTCGGCGAGCTCGTCGCGCAGGCGGCCAAGCTGCCGCCGCTGAAAACCGCAGTCGTCTGCCCGGACGACCACAATTCGCTGAGCGGCGCGCTGCTCTCGGCCGATCGCGGCCTGATCGAGCCGATCCTGGTCGGCGATCTCGAGCGCATCAGGGCCGCGGCCAAGGCGCTCGACGTCGACATCTCGCGCTTACGCGATCGAGCCGGTCGCCGACCCGCATCTCGCCGCGGCCCGCGCGGTCGCGATGGTGCTCGAAGGCAGGGCCGGCGCCGTGATGAAGGGCGACCTGCATTCGGACGTCCTGCTCGGCGCAAGTGGTCAAGAAGGACGGGGGCTTGCGCACCTCCAGGCGCATCAGCCACGTATTCGCGCTCGACGTCCCGACGCTCGACGAACATCCTCTACATCTCCGACGCGGCGATCAACATCGCGCCCGACCTGATGACCAAGGTCGACATCGTCCAGAACGCCGTCGACCTCGCGCGCGCCTGCGGCCTCGACCAGCCGCGCGTCGGCATCCTGTCGGCGGTCGAGACGATCAATCCGGCGATTCCCTCGACGCTCGACGCGGCGGTGCTGTCGAAGATGGCGGAGCGCGGCCAGATCCGGGGCGCGATCGTCGACGGGCCGCTGGCGATGGACAACGCCATCGACGTCGAGGCGGCCCGCACCAAGGGCATCGCCTCGCTGGTCGCGGGACGCGCCAACGTGCTGATCGTTCCCAATCTCGAAGCGGGCAACATGCTCGCCAAGGAGCTCACCTTCGTCGCGCGGGCGGAAGCGGCGGGGCTGGTGCTCGGGGCCAAGGTCCCGGTCATGCTGACGAGCCGCGCCGACGATGACCGCGCGCGGCTGGCTTCCTGCGCGCTGGCCCAGCTATACCAGTATTATCGCCGCGAAGGCCGGGCGTTCGAGGGCGAGCCGCCCGTCGCCAAGGCCGCGGAGTGACCCGAGCACGGAGCGAGCCCCTTTGAGCCAGATCGTCCTTACCTTCAACGCGGGCTCGTCCTCGCTCAAGTTCGCCGCCTTCGGCGCCGACAACGGCCTCTTGAACCACCTCGCCGCGGGCCAGATCGAGGGCATCGGCGCAGTCCCGAAGGGCTCGGTCAAGCGGGCGACCGGCGAGACGACCGCGTTCGCCTTCGACCCGGCGGCCGGCGCGCTCGACCATCACGCGGCGATGGGCGTCATTCTCGGCTGGCTCAAGGACGTCGGCTATGCGAGCGGGATCGTCGCGGTCGGCCATCGCGTCGTCCACGGCGGGCCCGACCTCTCCGCGCCGATGCTGATCGACGAGGCGGCGCTCGCCAAGCTGCGCAAGCTCATCCCGCTCGCGCCCCTCCACCAGCCGCACAACATCGCCGGCATCGAGGCGGCGATCCGCGCCTTTCCCGGAAAGCCGCAGGTCGCCTGCTTCGACACGGCCTTCCACCGCAGCCATCCGTTCGTGTCCGACACCTTCGCGCTGCCGCGCTCCTATTACGACGAGGGCGTGCGGCGCTACGGATTCCACGGCCTGTCCTACGAATACATCACGCGCACGCTGAAGAAGATGGCGCCGCAGATCGCGCGCGAGGACGTGATCGTCGCCCATCTCGGCAACGGCGCCTCGATGTGCGCGATCAAGAACGGCCGCTCGATCTCCTCGACCATGGGCTTCACCGCGCTCGACGGCCTGCCGATGGGCACGCGCTGCGGCCAGCTCGATCCGGGCGTGCTGCTCTATCTGATGGCCGAAAAGAAGATGACGCGTACGAGCAGATCTCCGACCTCCTCTACAAGGAATCCGGCCTCAAGGGCATGTCGGGCGTCTCCCAGGACATGCGCGAACTCGAGGCCTCCGACAGTCCCGCGGCGCGCGACGCCATCGACTATTTCGTCGCCCGCATCCGGCGTGAGCTCGCGGGCCTCGCCGCGACCGTCGACGGCGTCGAGGGCGTCGTCTTCACCGGCGGCATCGGCGAGAACGCCTGGCGCATCCGCAAGGCCGTGCTCACCGGCATGGAATGGATGGGCATCGAGATCGACGACGAAGCCAACCAGACTGAACGCGCAGATCATCAGCGCGAAAGCCTCCCCGGCCGCGGTCTTCGTCATCCCGACCGACGAGGAGCGCATGATCGCCCGGCACACCCTCGAGATTACCGGCGAGAAGCCGGCGACGTACTTGAGCACGTCAACCAAGGCAAGTCCCATGACCTCGACCTACAGCCCCGGAACCGGCCCCGAACGCGCGATCGCAGGACGCGGCCGTCGCCGCGCATCAGTTCGAACAGATCATGTTCGCCATGGGCCGCCGGATCGAGCGCGCGGCGCACGACCACGGCCACCGCCTGCAGAAGTTCTGGAGCGACGCGGCCGACGTCCAGCGCCGCTTCGCCGAAGCGCAGAAGGTCGGCAAGCTCGCCGACGACGCCAGGGCCTATGCCGTCGACGCGCAGCAGCGCTACGCGCTCGCGCTCGACGTGCTGCGCGAGCGCGCCGAGCAGGACATCGCGCATGAGGAGGCCGGCACGCCGCCGGTGCTCATCTACGACTACGAGGTCGTGCTCGACGGCAAGAGCCTGCCGCGCCCGACCAACAAGATGCTGCTCAAGATCCTGCCGCCCGAAGGGGTCGAGGTGAAGGACTGGAAGCGCCCCTACATGATCGTCGACCCGCGCGCCGGCCACGGCGCGGGCATCGGCGGCTTCAAGTCGGACAGCCAGGTCGGCGTCGCGCTGCGCGACGGCCACCCGGTCTATTTCGTCGTGTTCCGCCCGCATCCGGAGCCGGGCCAGACGCTCGCCGACGTGATGCGCTCGCGAGGCCGCCTTCGTCGCCAAGATCCGCGAGCTCCATCCCGACGCGCCCAAGCCGATCATCGTCGGCAACTGCCAGGGCGGCTGGGCGAGCCTGATCCTCGCCGCCATGAACCCCGACATCAGCGGCCCGCTGGTGGTCAACGGCGCGCCGGTCGCCTACTGGTCCGGCCGCCTCGGCGAGAACCCGATGCGCTACAACGGCGGCCTGCTCGGCGGCGCGACGCCGGCGCTGCTTTCTGTCCGACCTCGGCAACGGCGAGTTCGACGGCGCCCATCTCGTCAGCAACTTCGAGCAGCTCAATCCGGGCCGCAACTACTTCGGCAAGTACTACGACCTGTTCGCCGCAGCCGGAAGAAGGCGCGCAAGAGCTTCCTCGAGTTCGAGAAGTGGTGGGGCGGCTTCCACTTCATGAACGAGCAGGAGATCCACTGGATCGTCGAGAACCTGTTCGTCGGCAACAAGCTCGCCCGCCACGAGGCGAACCTCGAGCCCGGCCGCCCGATCGACCTCAAGGCGATCCGCACGCCGATCATCGTGTTCGCCTCCTGGGGCGACAACATCACTCCGCCGCAGCAGGCGCTCAACTGGATCGTCGACACCTACGCCGACGAGCACGAGATCAAGATCCGCGGCCAGCGCATCATCTACATGGTGCACGACAAGGTCGGCCATCTCGGCATCTTCGTCTCCTCCTCGATCGCCAAGAAGGAGCACGCCGAGGTCACCTCGGTGATGAAGACGATCGAGGCGCTGGCGCCGGGCCTCTACGAAATGACGATCGAGGACCAGATCGGCGAAGGCGTCGATGCCCGATTCACCGTGAGCTTCCACGAGCGCAAGCTCACCGACATTCTCGCCATCGACGAGAACGACCGCACGGACGAGCGCGACTTCGCCGCTGTCCAGCGCTTCTCGGAACTCGGCGCGGAAATGTACGACATCTGGGCCCGGCCGCTCGTGCAGTCCCTGGTCACGCCGCAGGTCGCGCAGACGCTCAAGACGACGCATCCGGCCCGCCTCTCGCGCACGGCTGTTCGGCGACGCCAATCCCCTGATGAAGGGGGTCGCGGAACAGGCGCAGAAGGTCGCGGCGGAGCGTCAGCCGGCCGACGCGAACAATCCGTTCCTGTTCGCCGAGCGGCTGTGGGCCGACAAGCATCGAGCAATGCGTTCGACGCCTATCCGCGACATCCGCGACGCGATGTACGAGATGACTTTCCTTGGTATCTACAGCTCGCCCGCCATGCTGCGCCTCGGCGAGAAGTTCGCCTTCGAGCGCACCCGCAAGGACCCGAAGGCGCTGCGCTACCTGCCGGAAGTGCAGTCGGTCCTCCTCAACGTCGACCGCGGCGGGTTCGAGGAGGCGGTCATCCGCATGCTGATCCTGATGGCCGAGTCCCGCGCGACCGTCCGGCGCGACCGGCTCGAGCGTTCGGCCAGGGTGCTCGGCCACGACGAGCCGTTCGCCTCGCTTGGAGCGGACAAGCGGGCGGCCCTCATCCACGAGCAGTCGTTGATCGTCGAGTTCGAGCCCGAGCGCGCGCTCGAGACCCTGCCCGACCTGCTGTCCGACCCGGCGGAGCGCCAGCGCGCAATCGAGGTCGTCGAATTCATCGCCGGCGCAATCGAGGAAATGGAGCCCGCGACGATCCAGCTCGTCCAGCGCTTCCATTCGGCGCTCGGACTGAAGGGCCTCGCCCTGCCTGGGCCCCGCCAGGATCCGCTGAGGGCGAATGGGACCGTGCGCGACGAGTTTGGCGAGCCGGCCCCGCTCACCGCCGTCGCGCCGCTTGCGCCCGAGGCGGTGGTGGAGACCGACCCTGCCGGCGGCGCCGGCGAGGCCGAAAGGACGCGGCCGCGCGCGCGAAGCGGTGGAATAGCTTGCCCGTGTTCGACGACGGCGCGCCGCGGCTATGCCAGCGTCGCGCCATTGCCTGCCGACGAGGGCGGCAGCTGCGCCTGCGCCGCGAGCCGACGCGCGATGGACCCCTGCCTGGCGCCCGCTGACCGAGGCGGACCTCGACGCCGTCAAGCGCATCGCCGAGAGGGTCCATGTCGGCCTCGGGGAGCGGCTGGAAGTGTTCGCCGAAAAGCGGCGCCTCTATCCGCGGGCTGTCTCGCCCTGGCGCTGGGCGACCGGGTGGCGGGCTACGTCCTGAGCCATCCGTGGAGGATCGGCGACGCGCCGGCGCTCGACGCCTTTTGGGCGGGCTGCCGAACGCGCCCGACTGCCTCTACCTGCACGACATCGCAATTTCGGCCGAAGCGCGCGGATCAGGCGCGGCGACCGCGGCGATCGCGCGCCTGACCGAACTCGCCGCGGCGGAGCGGCTCGCGGCGATGGCGCTGGTTTCGGTGAATGGCGCGGAAAAGTTCTGGAGCCGGGCCGGATTCCTCGACCGTCGCGATACCGGCGTCTCGCCGCCAAGCTCGCCGGCTACGGCCCCGGCGCCGGCTACATGACGAAACGCCTGCCCGCGCGGGTCACGCAGGGGTGAGAACGGCGGCCTTGGCCGTCGCGAGGCGCAGCGCCGTCAGCGAGCGCACGAGCCTGGCGTCCTCGTCATGCAGGCTCGAGGCCTCGATGTTCAGCGCCACGATCAGCAGCCCGCAGGCGACGGAACGTTGGTCTCGCAGTGGATGGTGTAGAGCATCCTCAGGCCCCGAACGACGTCGAAGCGGAACTTGTCGTCGCGATCGTCGATGTGGTCGAGCAGCGAACCCCAATGGTGCGCGAGCAGGCTGATGGTCGCCCAGGCATTTGTCTGCAGGGCGTCGCTGAGCTTGGCGAGTTCAGGCGCCACGTCGAGGAATTCCTCGAGCAGCTCGGATCCGCGCGGGGTCGCCGCGCCCATCTTGAGGGCTTCCTGCATGGTCGCGATCTCCAGCGCGGGAGAGGCGCTTCGCCCAGAAGTTGACACTGCTCTCCTACAGAACCGTTACCGGCAGGCCGTCACGACTTGGAACGGTTCAGATTTCGACTTCCCGCCCGATCTCGACCACCTGGTCGTGGGGCAGCGCGAGATAGTCGCTGAGCCGGGCGGCGTTGCGGTTCATCGCGGCGAACAGCGCCTCCTGCCAGCGCGGCAGGCCCTTGCCGTCCTCGGCGGGCACGATCGTCTCGGCGCCGATGTAGTAGGTCACGTCGTCGAGGTCGATGCCGACGCCCTTCAGCTTGCACTCGGGAGAGGAACTCGGGGACGTCCGGACGCTCCATGAAGCCGATCTTCACCTCGGCGCGCCAGAAGTGGTCGGCCTCGTGCTTGACGGTCACCCGTTCCGCGAGCTCCGTCCAGGGGACCGACAGCGTGGTCAGGGTCAGCGCCAGCACGTGTTCGTGCAGCGAGCGGTTCTGGCTTCATGTGCCAGGCCATGACCGGCGGGGTCTGGTCCTTGGCGCGGGTGAGGAACACCGCCGAGCCCGGCACGCGCACGATCTTGCCGGCCTTCAGCAGATCGTCGATCGTCGAAAGCGGCGTCGACCTCCGCGTCGACCCGGGCCTGCATCGTGGTCGCGCCCGCGGTGCCAGATCCACATGACGCAATAGACGCGCCGAGGCGAGCAGCAGCGGGACCCAGCCGCCCTGAAGCACCTTCGCCAGGTTGGCGGCGAGGAAGCTGCCGTCGATCAGCGCGAAGCAGGCGGCCACCGCGCCCGCGGCCCAAACCGGCCAGTTCCAGATCTCGCGCATGGCGATGAACAGCAGCACGCTGGTCATCAGCATGGTCGCCGACACCGCGATGCCGTAGGCGGCGGCGAGATTGTCGGACTTGCCGAAGCCGATCGTCAGCGCCAGCGTCACGATCATCAGGAGCCAGTTGACCGCGCCGACGTAGATCTGCCCGTAGCCCTCCTCCGAGGTCTGCGTGATGGTCATGCGCGGCAGCCAGCCGAGCTGGATCGCCTGGCGGGTCATCGAATAGGCGCCGGTGATGATCGACTGGCTGGCGATGACGGTGGCGACGGTGGCGAGCAGGATCAGCGGGGTCAGCAACGGCCCCGGGCAGAGCCGGTAGAAGATGTTGCCGTCGGTCGGCGCGCCCTCGAGCACGATCGCCGCCTGACCGGCGTAGTTGAGGATCAGCGCCGGAAAGACCACGGCGTACCAGGAAAGCCGGATCGGCCCGACGCCGAAATGGCCCATGTCGGCGTAAAGCGCCTCGGCGCCGGTCACGCAAAGGAACACGCCGCCGAGAACCAGAAAGCCGGTCGCTCCGCCCCGCATCAGATAATCGGCCCCATAGACCGGGTTGATCGCCGCGACGACGCCGGGATGTTGCGAGATCCCGTAGACGCCGAGCGCTGCGATGACGCCGAACCAGACGAGCATGACCGGCCCGAACGCGCGTCCGATCGTCGCCGTGCCGAACGGCTGGACGGCGAACAGGGCGAGCAGGACGAGCGTCGCGGCCGGCAGCACGTAGGTCGTCAGGCTCGGGGCGATCTGCTCGACGCCCTCGAGGGCCGACAGCACCGAGATCGCCGGCGTGATCGCGCCGTCGCCGTAGATCAGCGCCGCGCCGAACAGGCCGACCGCCACGATGATCGGCCGCTGCTGCTTCTTGACGCCGAGCAGGGTCATCAGCGCGATGATGCCGCCCTCCCCGTCGTTGTCGACCCGCATGGCGAAGTTGACGTATTTGACCGTGGTGATGAGGAAGAGCGTCCACAGGATCAGCGACAGCGCGCCCGAGCGTCGCCGCCGCGTCCGGATGCGGCCCGGTCGAAATCGAGCACGGTCTTCAGGGTGTAGAGCGGGCTCGTGCCGATGTCGCCGAACACCACGCCGAGCGCGGCGACGCCGGCGAGCCGCAGTGCGCCGCATCGAGGATTTGTCGCCGTCGCCGCCGCCGTCGCCCGCCATCCCGCTCTCCTGCCGCCGGCAGCACCGTCCGTCTTAGTCGATAGCCGAAGCGTAAAACAAACGCTTGACGGCCACAGCGCTCAAGCGATCCGGATCGGTAAACGTTCCGCAACGGAAGACGGTAAAGGGAAAATGAAGCAAACGGCTTGTCAAGATTAAGAAAATTCGCATCTCGCCGCCGCCCCCGATCGATAAAATTCGAACGAATTTTTTGGCCGCCCGCCAAGCGCGCGGCCGCGATGCTCGCGCCATCGAACACCAGCAGGCGCGATCATGGTCAACCGGCTTCTCAGCTTTCTCACCGCGGCGGTCATCGTCGGCCTCGCCTGGGCGGGCTTCGGCGAAGCCTCGGAAGGGCTGCCCAAGGCGAGCTACACCCCGGTCGGCGACGAGACCACCATCCCCTATGGCTGGGTCGACTTCTGCAACCGGCACGCCGAGGAATGCGCGCTCGGCAAGCTCAATCCGGTCGACCTCCACATGACCCGCCAGGTGTGGAAGACCCTCAACGACGTCAACGCCATGGCCAACGGCGCGGTCGAGCCGATCAGCAACCTCGAGCATTGGGGCACCACGCTCGACCACTGGGACTATCCGGTCGACGGCAAGGGCGATTGCAAGGTCTACGCCCTGTTCAAGCGGAAGCTCCTGATCGAGCGCGGCTTCCCCCGCCAGGCGCTGTTGATGACGATCGTGCGCGACCTCAGCGGCGAGGGCCACGCCGTGCTGACCGTCAAGACCGACCGCGGCGACTTCGTGCTCGACAACCTCTCCGACGACATCCGCCCCTGGAACGCGACCGGCTACACCTTCTTCAAGCGCCAGGCGCAGGACGACCCGAACGTCTGGCTGAGCCTCGGCGGCGCGACCGGCGCGGCCCCCGCGGAGGCGGCGAGCCAGTAAAGTCCGGCGCGTTGCGCTTGCGCCGATGAAGGCGGCGACGATCCCTTCTCGCCGCAGCGGGGCAGGGGCCCGCTATTTCACCCGAGCAGCGCCAGCATGATGCCGCCCGAGATCGCCGTGCCGAACACGCCGGCGAGGTTCGGCCCCATCGCGTGATAGATGAGGTAGTTCTCCTTGTCGTACTCGAGCGCGACGTTGTGGCTGACACGCGCCGCGATCGGCACCGAGGCGATGCCGGCCGAGCCCAGCAGCGGGTTGATCTTCTCCTTCAGGAACAGGTTCAGGATCTTGGCGCCGATCACGCCCGAGGCGGTGCCGAACAGGAAGGCGAGCAGGCCGAGCACGACGACCTCGATCGTGCTGCTGGTGAGAAACTTGTCGGCCGCCATGGTCGAGCCGATCGCGACGGTCAGCACGATGATGATGACGTTCATCAGATCGTTGGCCGCGGTCTTGGCGAGGCGGCTCGACCACCAGCACTCGCGGAACAGGTTGCCGAGCATCAGCATGGTGATCAGCGGCGCGACCGGCGGGAAGAACAGGTTGACGATGATGCCGATCACGATCGGGAAGGCGATCTTCTCGAGCCGCGTCACGTGACGCGACTGCTTCATCCGGATCACCCGCTCCTCGGGCGTGGTGAGCAGCTTCATCACCGGCGGCTGGATCAGCGGCATCAGCGCCATGTAGGAATAGGCGGCGACCGAGATCTGCGGCAGGAGATGCGGGCGCGAGCTTGACCGTCATGAAGATCGCCATCGGCCCGTCGGCGCCGCCGATGATGCCGATCGCGCCGGCCTCGTGGAGCGTGAAGCCGAGCAGCTTCGCGCCGATCAGCGCGACGAAGATGCCCAGATGCGCCGCCGCGCCGAGAATGACGAGCTTCGGATTGGCGATCATCGGCGCGAAATCGGTCATCGCCCCGACGCCGAAGAAGATCAGCGGCGGCACGATCAGCAATTGCACGCCCTGATAGGCGTAATGGAACAGGCCGCCCGGCTGGGTGAGGTCGGATCCCGGCACGTTGGAGATGATGCAGGAGAAGCCGATGCCGACCAGCAGCAGCGGCTCGTAGTGCTTGACGATCGCCAGATAGATCATGGCGCAGCCGATGGCGATCATGACCACGTTGCCCCACCAGAGGTGGGCGAGGCCGGTCTGATCCGCTAGCGCGCCGAGAAACGAAAGCAACTGGTCAATCAATGGACGCCCCTCCGGCCCGGTATGATCGCGGCGAGTCAATGATGGCCCTCGCGCAACGCCTTTTCGTCGACCTTGCCGAGGCGGTTGAGGAGCGGGAAAAGGGCGAGCACGACGCCGATCCCCGAAATCATCACCATCGACATGAAGAAGTCGATGAAGCTGAGCATGAACGCTCCGTAGAGCGAGTCGGGCATCGTCATCGTTTGCGACTCCTCAGGCGAGGGTCAGCAGGACGCCGCCGGTGTCGACGGAATCGCCGGTCTTGACCGCGATCGCCACGACCTTGCCGGCGCCCTTGGCGAACACCTCGGTCTTCATCTTCATCGCCTCGATGGTGGCGATCTTGTCGCCGACGCGACCGTCTGGCCGATCGTCACGTCGACCGACTGGACGGTGCCGGCCGAGCGGCGCGACTTCGTCGCCGGCGCTCGCCGCCGGCCTGCAGGTAGCGTCGGCGCCGGCGCCGCGACCACGGCGGCGGCCGCGATCACCGGCGCCGCCGGATGGAGGCCGGCCGGCGCGATGACCGAGCCGTCATGGCCGATCTCCTCGACGACGACCTCGTAGGCGCGGCCCTCGACGCTGATCCTGAATTTCCGCTGCATGGCGAACTCCTACCCTCTCAAGATCCCGTGTCAAAGTCCTGCGATGCGACGTCTGGTGCAGCCAGCGGCCTTCCGCCGCCCAGGCGTGCCCGGTCGCAGCATCGTCGATATGGACGACCCGGAAACCGTAGGCGGCGACCGCCGCCGCGATGGCGACCACATGGTCGGCCGGAACGCCCTCGGGCTCCGGCGCCGCCACGACCGCGGGCGCGCGCGACGGCGCCGCACGGCGACGCCTTTCTTCAGCGCGGCCTCTTCCGCCGCCTCCGCCTTCTGGCGGGCGATCTCGGAACGCTCGACCCAGCTCAGGAAGCGGCCGAGCCGCGTCAGGGCCAGCCACAGGACGGCGACGACGACGATCGCGCCGAGCGCAAACTTCAACGTCTCGATCATCGGATCTCGTCCTCCGCCTCGCCCCGACAACGTCAGAGGGGAATGTTGCCGTGCTTCTTCGGCGGCCGCACTTCGCGCTTCGACAGCGCCTTGCGCAGCGACAGCGCGATCGTCGACCGGGTGATCGCCGGATCGATGACGTCGGTGATGTAGCCGGCGCCGGCGGCCATGTAGGGCGAGGCGAACTCGGCCCGGTAGGCGGCGGCGAGTTCGGCCGCCTTCGCCTTCGGGTCGGCCGCCGCCTTGAGTTCCTTGTTGTAAAGCACCCGGACGGCGCCCTCGGCGCCCATCACCGCGATTTCCGCGGTCGGCCAGGCGAACACGAAATCCGCCCCCATCTCCTGGCTGCACATGGCGAGATAGGAGCCGCCATAGGCCTTGCGCAGGATCACCGTCACCTTCGGCGTGGTGCAGGAAGCGTAGGCGAACAGGAGCTTCGCGCCGTGGCGGATGATGCCGCCGCGCTCCTGCTCGACGCCGGGCATGAAGCCGGGAACGTCGACCAGGGTGACGAGCGGGATGTTGAAGCAGTTGCAGAAGCGGATGAAACGCGCGCCCTTGTCGGCCGCGTCCATGTCGAGCGCGCCCGCCCGGACCGCCGGCTGGTTGGCGATCAGGCCGACCACGATGCCCTCGATCCGCCCGAAGCCGACGATCAGGTTCTCGGCGAACGACCGGTGCGACTTCGAGGAAGTCGCCCGGGTCGACGATGCGCTCGATGATGCCGCGCACGTCCATCGGCTTCTGCGGATCGTCGGGGATGAGCGCGTTGATGCCCTCGTCTTCGGCGATCACGAGATCGGGGTTCGGCCGGTGCGGCGGATCCTCCGAGTTGTTCGAAGGCAGATAGCGAGAGAAGCTTGGTGACGATGCGGATGGCGTCGGCGTCGTCCTCGGCGAGGAAATGCACGTTGCCGGACACCGATGCGTGCATATCGGCGCTGCCGACGTCGTCCATCGTCACGGCCTTGCCGGTCACCGCCTTGATCACTTCCGGCCCGGTGATGAACATGTAGGCGTTCTTCCGGGTCATGATGATGAAGTCCATCAGCGCCGGCGAATAGGCGGCGCCGCCCGCGCAGGGGCCGCAGACCACGGCGATCTGCGGCACGACGCCGGACACGAGCACGTTCATGTAGAAGACGTCGCCGTAGCCCGACAGCGCGTCGACGCCCTCCTGGATGCGGGCGCCGGCGGAATCCTTGAACGCGACGACCGGGCGAGCCGAGCTTGGCGGCCTGCTGCATCAGCATGACGATCTTCTTGGCGTGCATCTTGCCGAGCGAGCCGCCGACGACCGTGAAGTCCTGGCTGAACGCCGCGACCACGCGGCCGCCGACATAGCCGGTGCCGGCGACGACGCCGTCGGCCGGGAGCACCTTCGTCTCCATGCCGAAGTAGCGGGCCGAATGGCGAACGTGCGTGCCGAGTTCCTGGAAGGTGTCTTCCTGAAACAGCGCGTCGAGCCGGTCGCGCGCCGTCATCAGCCCTTTCTCGCGCCGCTGCGCGAGCTTGTCCGCGCCCCCGCCCTCCAGGACTTCCTCCCGGCGGCGGTTCATGTCCTCGAGCAGGTCTACGAATTGCGTCATTCCGTCACCGTTCGCCTGAAGGTCGTCGATCGTCGGGTGGGGAGAGGTCAGCGAGAGACGCCGGCCGGCGCTCGCGCTCCGACATATTGCGAGGCCGTCGATCCAACGACCGCGACGCGCCCCAGCCCACGCCTCCGCCTCGCGTTCTACGCTAGGAGTATATCTTCGCTCTGAAAAGATACAGATGTTCATGTCACGATTGCCTTGGGGAGAACCGTAGACGAAAGTCTCAAGATTGGGAGCCGTCCGCAATCGCAGCGCCGGTTCAATTCGCCGCTGTTCCGGCCCATAATCGAGGGTTTCGGCGCCAGAACGCTCAGCCGACGGCGCGCGGCGCCGCGATGAGGACGCGACGACTGGAAAGCGCGCCGCGACGATAGGTCGCGACAGCCGCGCCGCCTTTCGCCGCCCGATCGGGACTTCGATCTCGCGCGGCCCCGGGCCCCGCTTTCAGCACGTCCAGGGCGGCGGCGCGTCCGCGTCGACGCCGTAGCGTCGGATCGCCTCGGCGAGCGTCGCCCGCTCGAGCGTCCCCTCCTCGACCAGCGCTTGCAGCGCCGCAAGCGCGATATGGCGCCGATCGACCTCGAAGAAGCCGCGCAGCTTGGCGCGCGTGTCGCAGCGCCCGAATCCGTCGGTTCCGAGCGCCACGAAGCGCGCCTCGACGTAGGCGGCGATGCGCTCGGGATAGGCGCGGACGTAGTCGGTCGCCGCGACGATCGGCGCGCGGCCGGCGAGAAGCCTCGCGACATGGCTCACGCGCGACGGCTCGCGGGGCTGCAGCCGATTCTCCCGCTCGACCTCGGCCGCCTCGCGGGCGAGCTCGCTGAAGCTCGTCGCGCTGAAGACGTCGCTGGCGACGTTCCAGTCCGCCGCCAGCATCTCCGCCGCCGCGATCGCCTCGCGCAGGATCGCCCCCGAGCCGACCAGCCGCACGCGCGCCGCGGCTCCGGGTTCGCCGGCGTGACGGAGCCGGTAGAGGCCCGCGACGATGTCGGCTTCGACGCCCTCGGGCATCGACGGCTGGGCGTAGCTCTCGTTCATCACGGTGAGGTAATAGAACTCGTCGGCCTGGGCTTCGATCATGCGCCGCATGCCGTGGTCGATGATCACGGCGAGTTCGTAGGCGAAGGCCGGATCGTAGGCGCGGCAGTTGGGCGTCAGGGCCGCCATCGCGTGACTGGCGCCGTCCTGATGCTGCAGACCCTCGCCCGCGAGCGTGGTGCGGCCCGCCGTGGCGCCGAGCAGGAAGCCGCGCGCCCGCTGGTCGGCCGCCGCCCAGATCAGGTCGCCGACCCGCTGAAAGCCGAACATCGAATAATAGATATAGAACGGCAGCATCGTGAGGCCGTGCACGCTGTAGGCGGTCGCCGCCGCGGTCCAGGACGAGATCGCGCCGGCCTCGGTGATGCCCTCTTCCAGCAGCTGCCCGTCCCGCGCCTCGCGATAGGACAGCAGCGAGCCGGCGTCCTCGGGCTCGTAGAGCTGGCCCTGGGGCGCGTAGATGCCGATCTGCCGGAAGAGGCTGGCCATGCCGAAGGTGCGCGCTTCGTCGGCGACGATCGGAACGATGCGCGGGCCGATCGCCTCGTCCTTGAGGAGCGCGGACGAGCATGCGCACCACCGCCATGGTGGTCGACATCTCCTTGCCGCCCGCCGCGGTCGCAAAAGCCGGCGTAGGATCCGAGCGGCGGAACGGCCGGGGCGTCGTCCGCCCGGCGCCGCCGCGCGGGGAGAAAGCCGCCGAGCGCCGCGCGGCGCTCGCGGAGATAGCGCATTTCCGGGCTGTCCGGCGGCGGCCGGTAGAACGCGAGCGCCGCCGCCTGCCTCGTCGCTCAGCGGCAGGCCGAAGCGGTCGCGGAACTCCAGCAGCGCCTCGATCTCGAGCTTCTTGGACTGGTGGGCGGTCATGCGCGACTCGCCGGCCGCGCCCATCCCGTAGCCCTTCTTGGTCTTGGCGAGGATGACCGTCGGGCGTCCTCGATGCGCCCTGCGCGGCGGCGAAGGCGGCGTAGAGCTTGCGGAAGTCGTGGCCGCCGCGCTTCAGCGCGTTGATCTCGGCGTCGGTCATGGTCTCGACCAGCGCGCTCGAGTTCGGGGTCCTTCTGGAAGAAGTTCGCCCGGTTGTAGTCGCCGTCGTGCGCGCCGAGGTTCTGGTACTCGCCGTCGACGGTCTCGGCGAACCGGCGCAGCAGCACATGCCGCTTGTCGCGGGCGAACAGGGCGTCCCAGTCGGAGCCCCACAGCACCTTGATCACGTTCCAGCCGGCGCCGGTGAACAGCGACTCGAGCTCCTGGATGATCTGGCCGTTGCCGCGCACCGGCCCGTCGAGCCGCTGCAGGTTGCAGTTGACGACGAACGTGAGGTTGTCGAGTTTTTCGCGCGCAGCGAGCGTCAGCGCCGCGGTCGACTCCGGCTCGTCCAGCTCGCCGTCGCCGAAGACGCCCCAGACCCGCCGGTCGCCCGTCGGCCATCAGGCCGCGATGCTCGAGATAGCGCAGGAAGCGCGCCTGATAGATGGCGTTGATGACGCCGAGCCCCATCGATCCGGTCGGGAACTGCCAGAAGTCGGGCATCAGCCAGGGATGGGGATAGGACGACAGGCCGCCGCCGCCGACTTCCTGCCGATAGCGCGCCGAGGTCCTCCTCGCTCAGGCGCCCCTCGAGGAAGGCGCGCGCATAGACGCCGGGCGCCGAATGCGGCTGGAAGTACACGAGATCGCCGCCGTCGCCCTCGCCCGCGGCGCGGAAGAAATGGTTGAAGCCGGTCTCGAAGATCTCCGCGGCCGAGGCGTAGCTCGCGATATGGCCGCCGAGCTCGCCGTAGGCGCGGTTGGCGCGCACCACCATGGCGAGCGCGTTCCAGCGGATGATCGAGGTGAGGCGCTCCTCGAGCGCGAGATCGCCCGGATAGGCGCCCTGCTTCTCGAGCGGGATCGTGTTGCGATAGGCCGAATAGGGCGGCTGCAGCGCCGAGACGCCCTGGTCGCGCAGCCACGATTCCAGCTTCTGCACCAGGAACAGGGCGCGCTCGGGCCCGCGAAACCGAACGATCGCCTCGACCGATTCCAGCCACTCGCGCGTCTCGACCGGATCGTCGTCGTGCTCCGGGCACGCCGGTCCCTTTGCTCGCCTGCGAGGTCGTCATGGGTCCCCCTCAGCCGTCTCTTAGCGAAAGCGTACCCCCGACGCCCCCGGGGCGCCACGCCTTTCACGTCGCCGCGGTGAGGGAAACCCGGTGTCGCGGGCGATGTCGGGGAAATCCCGGACCAGACCGTCCTTAGGGACGAATCCGCAGATTCTGCCGCGGTCAAGGCCCCGCCGGGCGCGAGGGGTCATACCTTCGGGCTTTCAGGCGCTGCAATCTGCCGCATTGCGTGGTGGCGCTTTGTGATCCGAATATCCCCGGCGAACGAGCCATCGACCGGGACGCCTCGTTCCGAGCGCCCTTGTCCGAAAGGCTTCGGAATGACGCGGCCGGATTTAGCGCGTGTTCGCGTCGGTGGAGAGAGCGCCGGGGCCGACAAGTTTCAGCGGCCGCCATTCAGCCTCGGCCCCTTCCTGGGGCCGCAAGGATGATCGGCGATCCTAAAAGAGCGGAGACTGAAGTGGACTACGACTTGAACGCACCCGCCGTGAACGCGGCCGCCGTGAACGCGCCCGCCAGTGTGAACAACGCGCGCCTGCTGGCCTGGGTCAACCAGATGCGGCATCTCTGCAAGCCCAAGAACGTCCATTGGGTCGACGGCACGGTCGAGGAGAACGACGCGCTGTGCGAGCAGATGGTCGAGGCCGGCACGTTCATCCGCCTCAATCCGGAAAAGCGCCCGAATTCGTTTCTCGCCCGCTCGCACCCCTCCGACGTGGCGCGGGTCGAGGAGCGGACCTACATCTGCTCGACCAACAAGGTCGACGCCGGCCCGACCAACAACTGGGCGCCGCCGGCGGAAATGCGCGCGCACGCTGCATGGAGCTGTTCAACGGCTGCATGCGCGGCCGCACCATGTACGTCATCCCGTTCAGCATGGGGCCGCTCGGCTCGCCGATCGCCAAGATCGGCGTGCAGATCACCGACAGTCCCTATGTCGTCGTCAACATGCGGATCATGACCCGCATGGGGCAGCGCGGTGCTCGACGTGCTCGGCGACGGCCCGTTCATCCCGTGCATGCATTCGGTCGGCGCGCCGCTCGCGCCGGGGCAGACGGACTCGACCTGGCCCTGCGAGGCGGACATCGCCCGCAAGTACATCGTGCACTTCCCGGAGACCTACGAGATCTGGTCGTACGGCTCGGGCTACGGCGGCAACGCGCTGCTCGGCAAGAAGTGTCTCGCCCTGCGCATCGCCTCGGTGATGGCGCGCGACGAAGGCTGGCTCGCCGAGCATATGCTGATCATGGGCATCCATTCGCCGACCGGCGAGCGGACCTATCTCGGCGCCGCCTTCCCGAGCGCCTGCGGCAAGACCAACCTCGCCATGCTGGTGCCGCCGGAGGAGCTGACGGGCTGGAAGGTGACCACGGTCGGCGACGACATCGCCTGGATCAAGAAGGACGAGCACGGGGTGCTGCGCGCGATCAACCCGGAGGCCGGCTTCTTCGGCGTGGCGCCGGGGACCAACGTGCAGTCCAACCCGAACGCGATCGCGAGCTGCTCGCAGAACACGATCTTCACCAACACGGCGCTGACCGACGACGGCGACATCTGGTGGGAAGGCATGACCGAGACCCCGCCCGCCCACCTGATCGACTGGACCGGCAAGGACTGGACGCCCGGCTGCGGCCGTCCCGCGGCGCATCCGAATTCCCGCTTCACCGCGCCGGCCTCGCAGTGCCCGTCGATCGATCCCGAGTGGGAGAACCCGGCCGGCGTGCCGATCAGCGCCTTCCTGTTCGGCGGCCGCATGCGCAAGAACATGCCGCTCGTCTTCCAGGCGTTCAACTGGGCGCACGGCGTCTATCTCGCGGCCACGATGGGCTCCGAGGCGACGGCGGCGGCGATCGGCGTGACCGCGACGCGGCGCGACCCGATGGCGATGCTGCCGTTCTGCGGCTACAACATGGCCGACTACTTCAACCACTGGCTGGACGTCGGCCGGCAGGTCGCCAACCCGCCGCGCATCTTCCGCGTCAACTGGTTCCGCCGCGACGACGACGGCAAGTTCCTGTGGCCGGGCTTCGGCCAGAACATGCGCGTCCTGAAGTGGGTCGTCGACCGCGTGCGCGGCCGCGGCTACGCGCGTGGAAAGCCCGATCGGCTGGATGCCGCGCTACGAGGACATCGACTGGCGCGGTCTCGACTACAACCGCGACACCTTCTACGACCTGATGGCGGTCGCCAAGACCGAGGGCGCCGAGGAGGCGCATCTCCACGAGGAACTGTTCGACCGCTTCTTCGACCGGATTCCGAAGGAGTTCGTCTACGAGCGCGAAATGCTGCGGTCGCGCCTGTGGCGCTCGCCGTCGCGCTGGGAGCTTGCGCGCGAGGCCTGAACCAGAGGGCGAGGCGCTCTCCCATCCCGAGGGGCGGCGAGACGCCGCCCCACGGGAGGGAGCGCGTCTCGCGCTCCAGGGCGGCGAGACGCCGCCCTTCATTTAGGAGGGAGCGCGTCTCGCGCTCCAGGGGCGGCGAGACGCCGCCCTTCATTTAGGAGGGAGCGCGTCTCGCGCTCCAGGGGCGGCGGGACGCCGCCCTTCATATTGTCAGGAGGGAGCGCGTCTCGCGCTCCAGGGCGGCGAGACGCCGCCCCTCCCAGTGATTGAGCGCGTCTCGGCGGCGTGGCGTCACATGTCCATCGCCTGGGCGATCTCGATCGCGCCGCCGGCCTTCAGCAGCGGGCATCCCCGCGCCTTGGCGTGGGCGTCCTCGACGCTCGCGGCCTCGATGAGGCTGTAGCCGCTCGCCGGGTTGGCCCCGCCGTCGCTGACGAGCGAACCGTCGGCCTTCACTGTGTAGGACTTGCCAACCGGATTGCCGCCGTCGATGACGGCGGCGCCGAGCGCGCCGAACCAGGCGCCCCACGCGTTCATGACCTCTTTCGCCTCGGCGGGGTTCGCCGGGTGTTTGCCGCCGTGATAGACGAATAGATACTTGGCCATCTGAAGTCTCCTGCTTCGAGGGATACGAGGGCGCTGATTGGCTACCACCCCGCGACCCCCCGTCCTATGGCGACTCCGGCGCGACGAACCCCGCCCGGCATTGTGAAGAGTTCACAAAATGACCGACGCCGCGCCCTCACCGCGCGCGCTCGTCCAGACGCTCGAAAGGCTCGCGGCGCTCCGCGTCATTCCCGATGTCGCCCCGGCGCTCCGCCGCTCCGCCGATACGGTCGAAGCGGCCATGCGCGATGCGGTCCTCGGCGAGGTCGCCGCCTTCTCCGACAGCCGCAACCCCCAGATCCTCCCCGATCTCAAGGCGCACTCCAGGGAGCATGTCGCGGAGGTGACGCGCCTGTTTGCCGGCCACGAGCCGGAGGATTTCGCCTTTGTCCGGGCGCACGCGCGCCGGCGCGCCGAGCAACGCTTTCCGCTCGAGGTCTCGCTGCACGCCTATCGCTGCGCACACCGGGTGCTGTCTCGGTGGCTGCGCGACGCGGCGGCGGCCATGCGCCCGCAAAACGCCCGCGAGGCTGTCGACGCGATCGCCGATTTCGCCCTCGAATACACCGACGTCATCAGCGCCGTGATGACCGCGGAATATGTCGCCCACACCCGCCTGATCGAGGCCGCCGAAGGCGACCGCAGCGCCGAGCTGCTCAACGTCCTGCTCAGCGGCTACGACGAATCCGACGGCCGGATCGCGCGGCTTCTGAAGGCGGCGGGCTATCTCGACCAGCGCCAGTCCTATTGCGTCGTCGGCGCGAGAACGCCGATCGCCAGCGAGCTTGAGAGTCCCGAGCGGGCGCAGCGTCTGCTCGCCGCCCTCGCCGACATCATCGCCCCCGCCGCCATCCGGATTCTCGCCGGCCTGCGCAATGGCCGGGTCGTCGCGGTCGCCTCGGCGCTGCGCCGGCAATCGGGTTGGACGACGCCGCAGACCAGCCTCGCCGAGCGCCTGAATGGGCTTCTCATGCAACTCGGCCCGTCTGTTCTCATCGGCGTCAGCGCCGATCGGCCCTCGACGGCGTCGATCCCGAAGGCGCTGCGCGAAGCCTCCGCGGCGCTCGACTTCGCGAGCGTCGACCGGCGCGTCGTCCTGTTCTCGACCCTGCCCGTGCGCAGCCTGCTGGTGCACGCCGGCGGCGAATACGTGCGCTCGGCCGCGCCGGTCTGGAGCGAGGCGCTGCTCGTCGCCGACGCGAAGTCTGGCGGCGCGCTGGTCAAGACGCTGTCGGCGCTCGCCGACGCCGATCTCAACGTTCAGCTCGCCGGTCGACGGCTCGCGGTGCATCCCAACACCGTCTACGCCCGGCTGCAACGCATCAAGGACGCCACGGGCCTCGACGGCCGTCGCCACCACGAGCTGGTCGAACTGCTGCTCGCGATGGAATGCGCTCGAACATGAACCGATGGCGGCCGCCCCGGCGCCATGGCGCGCGTGGAAACGAAGCGTCCGTCGCCTTGGCGCCACGGATCAATATACGACGGGTCATCCGACCGCGCCTTTCGCGCGACGCCGCACCAGTTCGCCGCCAGCCACCAGGAGGATGTTCGCGACCACGATCAGCGTGGCGAGCGCATCGAGCTTCGGCGACAGGTGGAAGCGAAAATCTGACGCGATCATGATCGACAGCGGCTGCGTCCGTCCACTGACGAAAGAGGTCACGACGTACTCGGACGACGACAAGACGAAGGCGACAAAGAACGACGCGATCAGTCCATTGCGCATGAGCGGGAGCTGAACCCTCGAGAAGACCTGCCAGCCGGACGCCCCGAGATCCGCCGCGGCCTCCTCCAGCCGATGATCGAGGCGGATCAGGGCCGAGGCGATCACCATCGCCGAGAAAGGAAGGATGATCAGCGACTGAGCCGCGATGATCACGGCGACGCCGTGCGGAACGCCAGTCACCGCCATGGCGATGACGTCGGCGACCGCAAGAATGATCTTCGGAATAAAGAAGGGCACGATCAGCAACGCGGCGAAGACGATCCTGCCGCGGAAGCGGTGGCGCGTGAGCGCGAGAGCCGCCATGGCGCCGAACGTCGTTGCGATGACGGCCGTGGGCGCCGCGATCAGGATGGAGTTGACGAGCCCGCCAAGCAGGCGACTGTCGTGGATCGCGACGTCGTACCAGCCCAGCGTAAACCCGGTCATGGGAAACGCCAACATCTCGGAGGCGTTGAACGAGAAAAGCGCGACCACGACGACCGGCAGGTACATGAAGGCGTAGACGAACTCGACGTAGGTCTTGAGGGCGCGCTCCATCGCCCGCTAGCCTCCGCCGACCATGGCGCGACCCCATGGGGTGCGCCGAAGGAGCAGGATGACGGCCGCCACCACCGCGACCATCGCCGCAAGCAGCGCCCAGGCGATTGCGGAGCCGAGCGGCCAGTCAAACGCGGCGCCGAACAGATCCGCGATCGCGCTGATCACCGTCACGCCCGAGGCGCCGCCGATGAGTTGCGGGGTGAGAAAGTCGCCGATGACCAAAGCGAACACCATGAGCGCTCCGGCGACCAGCCCGGGCGCGGTCAGCGGCAGAACGAGGCGGAGGAAAATCGTGACCCGACCGGCGCCCAGGTCGGCCGCCGCTTCGAACAGGTGATCGTCAAGCGTCTCGAAGCTCAGCCAAAGCCCGAGCACCATGAAAGGAAGATAATTGTACACGAGGACGAGCGTGGTCGCGGTCGGACTGAAGAGCAGCGCCTCGATAGGATGGTCGATCACGCCGATCCAAATGAGGAGGCTGTTCAGCACGCCCTCTCTGCCCAGTATCAGGCGCCAGGCGAAGATGCGCACGAGGTCCCCGGTGTAGAGGGGAATCAGCAGCGCGGTCAGAAGGGCCGCCTTAACCACGCGAATCCGCTTTGCGATGAAGAATGCGACCGGATAGGCGACGACCGCCGCGATCGCGGCGATCTCGGCGCCGCTCATCAACGCCTTCACGATCAGGTAGCGATAGGCGCCGCTCGAGAGCGCTTGAGCGTAATTGCGCAGACTGAAGTCCGGCACGATGCTGACGAAATCGACGTGGAAGAAGCTGTAGACGAACAGCACGCCGAGCGGCGCGAGGCACAGGATGGTCAAGGCGGCGAGCACCGGACCAACCGTCACTGCGAGCGCCGTCCGTCCGCCTTCCATGGCTTACGCCGCATCCTGCGCCAAAGCGCCGTCGGCGATCCACGCCTTGGCCGGTTCGTAGCCGAGCGAAACGGCGCTTCCGACCGGCGGCGGCTCCTCGTCCGGACACCGCACGCGCAGCACCGCCGATCCCGCCGCCACCTCGACCAGCCAGTCGGCGCCCTGAAACACCGTGTGACGCACGACGCCGCCGAGGCTTCCCTCGGCGCCGATGACGAGTTGCTCGGACCTGAGGCAGAGCGAGGCGCGGCGGCCGACCAGCACCCCTGGCGCGCACGGCGCATGGGCGGGGCCGAACGCCGTCTCGAGCGTCGCCACGCCCGCAGCGCAATCCACCACCTTTCCGGCGATCAGGTTCGAGCCGCCGATGAAGTCGGCGACGTAGGCGTTGGCGGGGCGCCGGTAGATCGTTTCCGGATCGCCCTCCTGCTCGATCACGCCGTTGTTCATCACGATGATCGAATCGGACAGCGCGAACGCCTCCTCCTGGTCGTGAGTCACATGGAGAAACGCCAGGCCCAGGCGGCGCTGAAGGTCTCTCAGCTCGATCTGCATCTCCTTGCGCATCTTGCGATCCAAGGCGGAAAGCGGCTCGTCGAGCAGAAGAAGACGCGGCCGGTTGACGATCGCGCGGGCGAGCGCGACGCGCTGCTGCTGGCCTCCCGACAGCTCCCGCGGCCGGCGCTCGCCCATCGAATTCCATACGCACCATCTGCAACGCCTGGGAGACCCGCTCCGCCACTTCCCTCCGCCCGTGACTGCGCAGGGTGAGGCCGAAAGAGACATTCTCGGCGACGTTCAGATGCGGGAAGAGCGCATAGCTCTGAAAGACCGTGTTGACCGGACGCCGGCTGGGCGGGGTGTCGTGAAGCGGCCGGCCGTCGAGTTCGATCACGCCCGCCGTCACCGTTTCGAACCCGCCGATCATGCGCAGGATCGTGGTCTTGCCGCATCCCGAGGGGCCGAGCAGCGTCACGTAGCGATCGGACGACAGGGTGAAGTCGACCCCCCGGACGGCGTGGACCGCCGCGAACCGCTTATGGATTCCCCGCCCCGCCAGGAGAGGGGTTTCCGCTCCCTCTCGCGGGGCGGACCGCGACGCCGCCGCGTCCATCACATCAGCTTGCCTTCACCTCGTTCCATACCGTGACCCACTCGTTGTAGCGTCGCGGAATCTGCGGCCATACGAACGATTCCATCACAGCCGGGTCCTTGATGAAGATGCGCTCCTGTTGCTCCGGCGTGAGCTTGTCGCGGACGAGGTCGGTCGATTGGGCGTAAGGTCCGCCCAAGGCGAGCTTCATGCCATATTCGGGCCCGAGCAGGTAGTTGACGAGCTTGTACGCCGCGTCCAGCTTGGCGCCCTCGACGCCTGCGGGGATCGCCAGCACGTCGCACCAGGAGGGCACGCCTTCCTTGGGCAACGAGAGAGCCATCTTGATCCCCTGCTTCGTCAGGTCGTAGTAGGGCGGCAGCCAGGAGAAGGCGCACACCACCTCGCCCGTTGCGAACAGGTTCGTGAGATCGGCGATCGATGTCCAGTAGGTGCGCAGAAGCGCCTTCTCGGCGATCAGCGCCTTCTTGACCTCGGCCAGCTGGCGATCGTCCATGCTGAAGATCTCACTCTGCGGAATGCCGAGATAGAGGGCCGCAATCATGATGCCCTCGACCGCGTAATCCCGCATGGCGAGCTTGCCCTTGTACTTGTCGCCCTTGAAGAACACGGACCAGTCGGGCTTCTCGTCCATCAGGTCGGCGCGGTAGACGATTGTGTTGATGCCCCAGTAGTAGGGCAGCGCATACGATTTGCCGTCTTTCTTGTTGAGCTTCTGGTCACGGAAAACAGGGTACATATGCGCGGCATTGGGGACCTTCGCCAGATCGAGCGGCTGCACCAGGTCCGAGGCGATGTAGCGCGACATCTCCCACTGGCCCGGGACGAACACGTCGACGTCGGCCGCGCCGCCGGCCTTGAATTTGGCGAACTGCTCGTCATCGGTCGTGATGTAGGACTGGTCGACCTTGATTCCGGTCGCCTTGGTGAAGGGGTCGATGTAATCGGGCAGGCCGAGATTATTCCATGTGCTCCACAGGATGTCCGTCGACTCGGCCAAGGCCGGTTTCCACGGCATCGCCGCGCCCGCAGCGGTCGCGGCCGCCGCAGCCAGAAAATCTCGACGTTGAAGCCTGAAAGCCATGCTCGTTCCCTTTCTTGCGATGCGGCCCCAGCGACGCATGGACGCCAGGACGCGGCGCAAGCGTTTGAAGGTGAAAGATAGCTGCTCCAATTGATATGCATCAATTCGAAGAGAAGCGTGCTCTCTTTTTTCGTAATGATTGGGCCGGCTCCGCACCGGGGCCTAAAAACTATGCGATCGTGCATCAGACGCAGGCAAGACAGGCGTTTCAAAGGCTTCGTGAGGCGAGGCGATGCTTTACCAAAACAAGGCGCGATCATTGCCTCGACCAAACCGGAGAGGCCGCAAGCTCGAACTCCAGACCGGCGCTTGGCGGCGGCGGGTTCCTGCGCCGCCGAGTTCGCCGCGGCTCTCCGCCGCTACGCGTGCACCTCGCTCTCCCACGTCGCGTGGATCACGCCCGGCAGTTTCTCGAGCGCGAGGGTGACCGCGTTGAGTTCGCTCGGCACGATCGAGGTGGCGACGAGCGTGGCGACGACCTCCATCGTGTCGCCGTCGCGCGCCTCGGTCTCGACGTCGGCGACCGGGTAATGGGCCCTCTCCAGAGCCTCGATCAGCGCCTCGCGCGCTTCGTGGACTTCGCTGGCGCTCACCGACAGGCGGACCTCGTAGGTCGCCTCGCCCGTCTGTTCGTCGATCGGGATGCGGTTGATCCGGTTGACGAGGGGCCGGAGCAGCGTATTGCCGGCGATGACGAACCCGGTCAGCAAGGCGGAATCGACGACGAGGCCCGCGCCCGAACCGGCGCCGACGGCCGCCGAGCACCACAGAGTCGCCGCCGTGTTGAGGCCGCGCACGTTCAGCCCTTCCTTCATGATCGCGCCCGCGCCGAGAAAGCCGATGCCCGACACCACATAGGCCATCACGTTGGAGGAGGCCGGACCGCTGATCCGCATGCCGAAGTCGACGAACGCCGCCGCGCCGACCGCCACCAGCGCGTTGGTGCGCAAACCCGCCGACCGCTGCCGATACTGGCGCTCGGCGCCGATCAGCGTGCCGAACACGAAGGCCGCGGCGAGGCAGACCGCGCTGTTGATCAGCGCTTCGACATCGAAGGTGGAGAGGAAACGCATGCGGCGGGTCGCTTGGGGGAAGTTGGTAGGCCGAGCGTCGTCCTCGCATGGCGAGGGACCCCGAGTCGAGCGTCCGGCGGCTCGGGCGCGGCGCAACTCCCTCTTGCCGTAAGTCTCTGAAATCCCTGACTCGTTCGGCGCAGATCGGCCCGCAATCTGGGCTAAGCCCTTGATAAGACGAGTGGGTCCCCCGACAACCGCGCTCGGCTGTCGCCTCGCTCAGTCGCGGACGGCGGCCGGCCCGCGTGGCGCCCGACGGTCGGCGGCGGCGCCTGCGCCCCGCAGCCGCAGCGCCTCGAGCGCTGCGATCCCGTCGGCCGGCAGGCCTGCGGCGCGCGCCGCCGCGAGGACTTCGGCCAGGTAGTCCGGCTTCCCCACGCCTGGCCCGGCATTGGCGCCGAAATAGACGAGCGCCCGCTTCGCCCCGCCCGCCGCGACCACCGGCTGGACGACCTTGACGTAAAGTCCGCGAGCCAGCCTCCTCGTACCTGTCGAGGGCGGGAACGTCGGCGAGCGCCAGGTCCCACAGAAGCCCGTGAACCGACGCGCGCGGGCGCGCGGACCGCGGTCAGCCACCCCTCGCGCATGATCGCGAGCCGATGGCGTTCGAGCCGGGCGAGCCCGAGCGGCTTCGGCGCGGGGGCAGCGGCGCGCCATCGCCGCGACGTCCATGTTCGAGCCGTAGGCGAAATAGAGCGGCATCGCCTACCCGCTCAGCCTTTCCACCTTGTGGACCATGCTCTTGCCCCTGAGCTCGCCGAGGATGGCGTTGAGGTGCTGGATGTCGCGCACCTGGAGGTCGATGCGCAGGTCGCGGAAGTCCGCCCCGCTCGCCGCCGAGGAGACGGCGTCGATGTTGGCCCCGTATTCGCCGATGGTCGGTCGCGATCACGCCGAGCGCGCCGGGCTCGTTCAGCATGGTGATGACGATCTGGGTCGAGTAGACGGCCTTGTCGGCGGCCTCGAGGTCCCAGCGCACGTCGAGCCAGCGGTCCGGCTCGTCGTTGAAATCGGCGAGCGCCGGCGAATGGATCGGATAGATCGGTGATGCCCTCCGGCCCGCGGATCCCGATGATGCGCTCGCCCGGCACGGCGCCGCCCTTGGGCGCGAAGCGGACGGACGTGTCGGGGTCGATGCCGCGCACCGGCGCGGCGGCGCCGGAAGCAGGCTCGCGCCTGGCGCCGGCTTCCCGGGCGCCCGGGCACGCGGAACACCAGGTTCGCGGCCTTCGGCAGCTCGAACCAGCCGGTCTCGTTCTGCGGCAGGGCCGGGCCCGCCTTGCGCTCCTCCTTGAAGTCGGGATGGACCGCGCGCACGACGTCGCTCGAATAGATCTCGCCGCGACCGACGCCGACCAGGACGTCGTCGATCGAGGTCCGGGCGAGCCGCGGCAGGGCGGACTTGAGCTTCGATTCGGAGAACTTCTTGCCCGCCCGCTCGAAGGCGCGCTCGACGATCTGCCGCCCGAGCCCGCCGAACTGCTGCTTGGCCGCCTCGCGGGTGGCGCGGCGGATGGCGGCCCGCGCCCGGCCGGTGAGCGACGACGCTGTCCCAGGCGGCCGGCGGCGTGCTCGCGGTCCGAGCGGGAGATCTGGACCTCGTCGCCGTTCTGCAGCACCGAGATCAGCGGCGCGATGCGGCCGTTGATCTTGCAGCCGACCGCCGAATTGCCGATGTCGGTGTGGACGGCGTAGGCGAAGTCGATCGCCGTCGCGCCGCGCGGCAAGGCGATCAGGCGGCCCTTGGGGGTGAAGCAGAACACCTGGTCGTGGAACAGCTCGAGCTTGGTGTGCTCGAGGAACTTCTCGGAATCGTCGCTCGCCAGCGCCTCGATCGTCTGCCTGAGGCCGCGGTAGGCGCGGCTCTCGCTGACCCCCGGCGTGTCCGGCCGGCCGTCCTTGTAGATCGTATGCGCGGCGATGCCGTATTCGGCGACCTCGTGCATCTCGTGGGTGCGGATCTGCAGTTCGACCCGCTGGCTGCCGGGGCCGATCACGGTCGTGTGGATCGAGCGATAGTCGTTCTGCTTGGGCGTCGAGATGTAGTCCTTGAACCGCCCCGGCACCGCCGGCCAGGTCGTATGCGCGACGCCGACCGACGCGTAGCAGTCGGCGACCGTGTCGACCAGAATGCGGAACCCGTAGATGTCCGACAGTTGCTCGAAGGCGATCGAGCGGCGCTCCATCTTCTTCCAGATCGAATAGGGCGCCTTCTGCCGGCCCTTGACCTCGACCTTGATGCCGCGGCGGACGAACTGGTCGGTGAGCTCGGCGGCGATGCGGGCGATGAGCGCGCCGTTCTTGGTCTTGAGCGCCTCGAGGCGGGTGAGGATCAGCTTGTAGGCGTCCGGCATCAGGCAGCGGAACGACAGGTCCTCGAGCTCGTTGCGCATGCCCTGCATGCCCATGCGGCCGGCGAGCGGCGCGTAGATGTCGAGCGTGTCCTGGGCGATGCGGGCGCGCTTCTCCTCCGGCATGTACTGAAGGGTGCGCATGTTGTGCAGCCGGTCGGCGAGCTTGACCAGCAGCACGCGCGCGTCGTCGGCGATGGCCAGCAGCAGCTTGCGGAAGTTCTCGGCCTGCTGCGCGTGCTTGGTGACGAAGTCGAGCTTGCTGAGCTTGGTGAGCCCGTCGACCAGGCCGCCGATCTCCTCGCCGAACGCCTTGTCGATGTCGGCGCGGGAGGTCTCGGTGTCCTCGATGGTGTCGTGCAGCATCGCCGCCACGATCGTGGCGTCGTCGAGCTTGAGGTCGGTGAGGATCGCGGCGACTTCGAGCGGATGCGAGAAATAGGGATCGCCGGAGGCGCGCTTCTGCGTTCCGTGCGCCATCATCGCGAAGACATAGGCGCGGTTGAGCATGTCTTCGTCGGCGTTGGGATTGTAGCGGCGGACCCGTTCCACCAATTCGTATTGCCGCATCATCGCCGCAACGTCTCAACCTGTCTCCTGAGCCGAATCCCGGTTCGCCGGCCCGCGCGGAGCAAACATGACGATTCGGCTGGATTGCTAGGGCGCGAGAAGGCGACCGCCCAGGCTGGGCCGCGACTTGCCGCACGCTTGCTGCGCGGGTTCGAGGCCGATCATCGACCGCCCGACGCCCGTTCGCAAGCGCAAAATCGGTCAAGGACCGATGGCGCGGCGCAATTCGCCTGCAGACCTCTGGCCGGCGTTCCCGCTGTGGCGCGCGCGAGTCGGCGGTTGAATGCGAGTGTCAGGAAAAACCCCGGAGCTTGCGCTCCGGGGCTCTTTGTTCCAACCGATCGGGTTGGGATTAGAAGTAACGGGTGATGCGGAAGCGACCCGCGAACCCGCCCGAGTTGCCTTTCCAGTCGCCCGGCACAAAAACCTGCCCGGGGCCGCCAAGGTCGTACACCGTCCCGAGGAACCCGCTCGGCGTGGTCTGGTTCACCGCCTGATACATCAACTCGAGGTCGAAGTTCAGGTTGGTCACCGGGTTCCAGCCGAGGTCGGCGCCGATCAGCCACGTGAAGGCCGACGGGGACAGCGGGCCCTGGATCGCCTGGGCCACGCCGCAGCCGGCGCCCAGAATGTTGCAGCCGCCGCCCATGTTGCTCCACTTCAGACCGCCGATCGACCCTTCGAGGTCGACGTAGATCTGCGGCGTGAAGTGGTGCTCAAGCAGGGCGCTGACCGACCACGCGGTCGGCTTGGACCATTGGTTGGTCAGCGGGTTGAAGAACGCGTCGGCGAGATACATCGGCTGGCCGTTGCCGTTGACCTGACCGTTTTCGCCCCACATCCCATCCGGCAGACCCGAGTACCACACGGCGCTCTGAGTATAGCTGCCGGTGACCACGACGTTGTCGCCCGCTCCGAAAGACGGCAGGTTGATCTTCACGCCCGCATCGACGCCCCAGCCCGTCTGGGTCTTCTGGCTGTTGCAGTCCTCCAGGCCGGCGCCGACGCCTGCGACGCCGCAACCCAGGATGGCGTTGTCGCCGCTCAGCCCGTTGGCGGTGACGTTGACGTTATGCAGAACGCCCGACAACTGGGCCTCGCCCCAGCCTTGGGTGACATGCAGGGCGCCGACGATATCCGGCCAGCGCTGGCCGCCGTAGGTGATGTTGCCGGAGTTGCAGCCTGTCAAAGTTCCGGCGTTGGGGCAGCCGTTGGACCCGGTCAAGTCGGTGCCGCCGCCGGAGTAGCCGTTCGAGCCGGCGCTCTGCGCGGCCAGGGTCGCCGAGAAGCCGCCGCCGAACGACGCGGTGTAGGCGAGCAGCAGGGGCTCGTTGAAGCCCTTCTGGTCGGGCGAGAAGAAGTTCGCCCAGTTGTCGCCGCCGCCGATGAACGAGTAGAAGGAGGCCGCTTTACCGGCGGTGATGCCCGCCCAGGTCAGATAGGCTGTATCGGCGTAGAAGGCGTTGACCCCGTTGCCGATGTCGTTGTCAAGGCCGTTGCCCATATCGCCCTGAATCGCGATATGCCCGAGCAAGGGGCCGTAGGCGGTGTTGGAGGCGACGTCCAGGTCCACCTCGGCGCGGGTCGTCCAGCCGGTTTCGTTGCGGTTGAAGGTCGTATTGCCCTGGGCGGCGCTGGCGGCGACCAGAACGCGCTGGGTCGAGTACGACTGAGTGACTGGCAGCGTTTTCCCGGTCACCGCCGTATAGAGCGCCGTCGAAGCCCAATTGTACTGGGTGGATAGATTGCCGCCGACGAATTGTCCGGTGACGTAGCCGGAGAGCTTCACGCAGGTGTCGGACCCCGGCAGGGTCCAGCCGGTGATGCCGCCGACGTTGCAGATCTTGACATATTGCTCGACAGGAGCGGCCTTCCTTGTCGGAAGATCGGCAGCCTGTGCGCTGGCGACGGCGACGATGCCGGCCGCCGAACCCAGCAGAATGCTCTTGATGAGCGTCATTTTGTGACCTCCAGTTGATACCTTGGGTGTTGGTTCTTCACACTTTCGATCTGGCGGCTCGCTTCACGAACCCAAGACCGAAGGCGGTCAGCCCCCTCTTCCCGATTTTGTCGTACCGCCCCGCTTCGCCTTTTGAGGCTTGCGTCGCGACCCGTCCGCGACCGGGACTCTCCCGTTCACATCCGCGAAGATACCCATGCCCGGCGAACGATCAATAAAGTTTTTGACACAATCCAGGTTTACGACACAGTTTTGGAGAGTCGTTGCATAATTGTCACGCAATCGTGCCCCATTACCGCCTGATTATCATTGAACTAAAACTAAATGTCTTAACGACATCGTCAACCCGCTCTGAGCGCAATGGCCAGAACCGGCTGTCCGAACGCCGCTTTGGCCTCGACAAGACGTCCCGTCCGGCGGCTCGGGTCGGCCGAGCGAATCGACCAAACCAATCGGGAGCGGTTGAATGGCGAGGCCGCGGAGCGCGGCAACTCGCAGGACGTCGGCCTGACCAGCGGCCCCGGCAAATTCCCGGGCACGCACTTGCACACAAGAATACGCTGCCGCTGCTAAGATGAATGAAAGCAATCGCTTATTGGCGCGCGGTACGGACCCTGAGCCGAGGCTCGCAAATCCTGCCTGGGAAATCTGCCTCGGTTACCGATCTCGCGAGCGCGAAGCGCTTCAAGGGACCGGGCCGTTTGGAGCATCACCTGCGCGCCGTGCCGCGATCCGAGCGGAGGGCGCCTCTCGAGTCCGCGGAGCCTTCAACGGGAGGCCGCGGGCGGGCGACCGGGTACCAGCTGGGCGGCGGCGCGAAGCGGACGGAGCCGCCGGATAGGCCGACGCCTGTCGCTCTGTCCCCCACGCGTCTGTCTGGAAAACCGACCCAGACCAATGGGGACACGCCGGGCGGTTCAGCAGCGTATCCCTTTATGTATTGCCGTGGGATCGCTAAGCGCCGGAAAGCGCAGCCGCCAGCGTTCGCACGACGAAGGTCCGGAGTCCTGAAGTTGTCGACAAAATCGCGCCGAGGCCAAAGAAAAACCCCGGAGCTTGTGCTCCGGGGCCCTTTGTTCCAACCGATCGGGTTGCGATCAGAAGTAACGGGTGATGCGGAGACGGCCCGCGAAACCGTTCGAGTTGCCTCTCCAGTCGCCCGGCACGAAGACCGCCCCACCCGGACCGCCGAGATTGTACACCGTCCCGAGGAACCCGCTCGGCGCAGTCTGGTTGACCGCCTGATACATCAACTCGAGGTCGAAGTTCAGGTTGGTGACCGGGTTCCAGCCAAGGTCGGCACCAATCAGCCAAGTAAAGGCCGACGGCGACAGCGGGCCCTGGATCGCCTGGGCCACGCCGCAGCCGAAGCCGAGGATGTTGCAGCCGCCGCCCATGTTGCTCCACTTCAGGCCGCCGATCGACCCTTCGAGGTCGACGTAGAACTGCGGGGTGAAGTGGTGCTCGAGCAGGGCGGTGACCGACCAAGCGGTCGGCTTCGACCACTGGTTGGTCAGCGGGTTGAAGAACGCGTCGGCGAGATACATCGGCTGGCCGTTGCCGTTGACCTGGCCGTTCTCCCCCCACATCCCGTCCGGCAGACCCGAGTACCACACGGCGCTCTGGGTGTAGCTGCCGGTGACCACGACGTTGTCGCCCGCGCCGAAAGACGGCAGGTTGATCTTCACGCCTGCGTCGATGCCCCAACCCGTCTGGGTCTTCTGGCTGTCGCAGTTCTCCAGGCCGACGCCGACACCGGTGACGCCGCAACCCAGCGTGCCCCCGAAAGAGAGCGGGAAACCGGCTTCGCCGTTGAGGCCGTTGGCACTGACGTTGACGTCATGGATAACGCCTGACACCTGGGCCTCGCCCCAGCCTTGGGTGACATGCAGAGCGCCGACGATGTCGGGCCAACGCTGGCCGCCGTAGGTGATGCTGCCGGGGTTGCAGCCTGTCAAAGTTCCCGCGTTGGGGCAGCCGTTAGACCCGGTCATCTGGGTGCCGCCGCCCGAGTAGCCGTTCGAGCCCGGGCTCTGCGCGGCCAAGGTTGCCGAGAAGCCGCCACCGAACGACGCCGTGTAGGCGAGCAGCATGGGCTCGTTGAAGCCCTTCTGGTCGGGCGAGAAGAAGTTCGCCCAGTTGTCGCCGCCGCCGATGAACGAATAGAACGACGCCGCCTTACCGGCCGTGATCCCCGCCCAGGTCAGGTAGGCCATATCGGCATAGAAGGCGTTGACCCCGTTGCCGATGAGATTGTCAAGACCATTGCCCATATCGCCCCGAAGCGAGACATGCCCGAGCAAGGGGCCGTAGGCGGTGTTGGAGGCGACGTCCAGGTCCACCTCGGCGCGGGTCGACCAGCCGGTTTCGTTGCGGTTGAAGGTCGTGTTGCCCTGGGCGGCGCTGGCGGCGACCAGGATGCGTTGCGTCGAATAATTCTGCGCGAACGGCAGCGGCGGAACGCCGGTGAGGCCCTGGATCGTGTTGGTCGAGGCCCAGTTGTACTGGGTGTTGAGGTTGCCGCCGACGAACTGGCCAGTGATGTAGCCGGACAGCTTCACGCAGGTGTCGGAGCCCGGCAGTGTCCAGCCAGTAATGCCGCCGACGTTGCAGATCTTGACATATTGCTCGACAGGTGCGGCCTTCCTTGTGGGAAGATCGGCAGCCTGTGCGCTGGCGACCGCGACTATTGCCGCCGCCGAGCCCAACAGAATGCTCTTCATGAGCGTCATCTTATACCCTCCAGTTGACGTTACAGGCGCTGATTCCCTTGGGACCGCGCCCTTTACCCGATCCGGCCGCCAAGGCCTACGACAGCGGCCCCTCTTAACCGGCAAGCCCGGATAAATTTGGCGCCTCTTCTCAGAAGAACTCGCCTCCGAACCGACCGAGACCGGGCACTTCCCGGCGACGCAAGCACCATACGCCGCTCCACGGTGCGCTCAACTCGGATTCGTCAGCAAATCGACGCCAGATCGCCATTATTGGCCGCGTGTTGCAAAACTGACACGTCTGGGGGCTGACTTTGTTATTTAATTTAGAGAACAGTGTTATCTCATCCCATTTTACAATCATGAATTTTACTTCAATATACGGCTTTTCCTCCATTTATGAAAAATGTATTATAATTCAATCTCGGATCTCCTGCGCCTCTTGTTTCTGCTTTTGTCCAACATTGTTTCCGGGACCGTCCTTTTCAACCGCCGAGGGCCAGCAACGACGGGCAAAGACGCATCCGACCGGCGTCAGATAGCACTGGACGGCGGCGTGGCATTTCCGGGAGAGCGGGCAAGCGCCCTCATGCGGACCGACGCCGGCCCGGACAGCGTAAAGCGGCCGCGCCGCCTCGAGCCAGTCGCGAGCAGGCGCCCTCGGCTTTTGCTGCGGTTCTCAGCCCCTTACGTGGCCGGGCGCGCCTCGATGACCACGAAGGCCTGCGCGAGCGGCGGCTCGTCGGTGATCGTCAGGTGGATGAACGCTTCGGTTCCGGGCGGAAGGATCGCCTTCAGGCGCGCGGCCGCGCCGCCGGTCAGGCGCATCGTCGGCTGGCCCGAAGGCAGGTTGACGACCCCCATGTCGCGCCAGAACACGCCGTGCTTCAGGCCGGTCCCGAGCGCCTTGGCGCAGGCCTCCTTGGCCGCGAACCGTTTGGCGTAAGAGGCGGCGCGCCCCGCTCGGGCGTCGGACCGGCCGCGCTCGATCTCGGTGAAGCAGCGTTCGACGAACCGCTCCCCATGCCGCCCGAGCGTCTGCTCGATGCGCCGGATGTCGCAGAGGTCGCTGCCGATCCCGACGATCACCGGCGGGCGCCGGCGGCCGCCCGCCCCTCCTCCATCGCCGCCCGCATGCGCTTCACCGTCTCGGCGAGGCCGACGAAAATCCCCTCGCCGATCAGGAAGTGGCCGATGTTGAGTTCGACGACCTGCGGCAGGCCGGAGATTACGCGGGCAGAATCGTAATCGAGCCCGTGGCCGGCATGGCATTCGAGCCCGAGGCCTGCGGTCTGCGCCGCCGCGACCCGAAGGCGGCCGAATTCGTAATCGGCGCGGGCGGCGTCGCGATGGTCGAGCGCGTCGCACCAGGCCCCGGTGTGCAGTTCGACGACCGGCGCGCCGAGATCGGCGCTGGCCTTCAGCGCCTCGATCGACGGCTCGATGAACATCGAGACCCGAATGCCCGCCTTGCCGAGTTCGGCGACGAACGGCTTCAGCGCTCCGAATCCGCCGATCACGTCGAGGCCGCCCTCGGTGGTGCGCTCGGTGCGCTTCTCCGGCACCAGGCAGCAGGCGTGGGGGCGGATGCGCAGCGCGATGTCGAGCATCGCCTCGGTCGCGGCCATCTCGAAATTGAGCGGCTTCGTGATCGCGGCCTTGAGCCGCTTCATGTCGTCGTCGTGGATGTGGCGGCGGTCCTCGCGCAGATGCGCGGTGATCCCGTCGGCGCCGGCCTCGATGGCGAGGAGCGCGGCGCGAACGGGATCGGGCGCCGCGCCGCCGCGGGCGTTGCGGACGGTCGCGACGTGGTCGACGTTGACGCCGAGTCGAAGCGCGGTCATCGGATGTCTTGCCTCCGTTTCGTCAGGGCGCGCCCGGCGAGCGACCGGCTGCCGGGCTTGACCGCCGGCAAAGCCGCGAGTTCGGGCGGCAGCGCGTCGGCCGGATAGGCCGGGATGTCGAGGGTTGCAAGCGCCACGCGCGGAACGCCGATGTCCGCCTTGCCGCCCGACCGGTCGATCAGGCAGGCGGCGCCGACGATCTTGCCGGGATGCTCGCGCGAGCGCCTCCAGGCATTCGCGCGACGAGAGGCCCGTGGTGATGATGTCCTCGACCATCAGCACCCGCGCCCCGGCGGCGATCTCGAAACCGCGCCTGAGCTTGAAGGCGCCGCTCTCGCGCTCGACGAAGATCGCCTTGGCGCCGAGCCAGCGGGCCGTCTCGTAGCCGGGCACGATGCCGCCGACCGCGGGCGAGGCGACGACGTCGATCGGCCCGAACGCCTCGCGCGCCTTTTCGGCGAGCGCCCGGCAGAGCCGCTCGGTGCGCCGAGGGTCCTGGAACACGAACATCTTCTGCAGGAAGACCGGCGAATGCAGGCCGGACGACAGGATGAAATGGCCCTCGAGCAGGGCGCCGGCGGCGCGGAACTCGTCAAGCGCCTGATCGGCGGTTAAGGTCGTGCTGTTCAAGGCCGTACTCATGGCTCCTCTTAGCAGGGCGGCGCGCGCCCCGCCAAGCCGAGCCGGAGCGCGACGCGCCGACCGGAGCCGCGGATGCCCAGCCCCTGCCCTTCGCCACCAAGGCCCTCGCCGCCGAGCCTGACGCAACCGCCCCGGACGGAACGGCGGTCCGACTGCTGCCGGCGCTCGAAGGCGGGAGCTTTGCGCATTTCGAGCTTCCCGCCGGCGCGGTCTCGCACGCCGTGACGCACCGGACGGTCGAGGAAATCTGGTACGTCGTCGCCGGCCGCGGCTTGCTCTGTGGCGGCGCGCCGGGACGCAGGAAAGCGTCGAAGCGCTGGCGCCCGGGCTGGCGGTGACGATCCCGCTCGGGACCGCGTTCCAGTTCCGCGCCGAGGGCGACGGCCCGTTCGCCTTCGTCGCCGTCACCATGCCGCCCTGGCCCGGCATGGACGAGGCCGTCGCGGTCGAGGGCCCGTGGACGCCGACGGTCCCGGCCGGCCGCTGAGCGGGCCTTGCGCCGGCGAAAAGGCGCTGCTAGCCAAGGGACGCGCCTCATGGGCCGGATTAGCTCAGCGGTAGAGCAGCGGTTTTGTAAACCGAAGGTCGGGGGTTCAATCCCCTCATCCGGCACCATATTCCTTTCGCCGCGCCAGGCGCGAACTCGCAACATGGGAACGAGACCCTGTCGCCACGCAATGGCCTTTCCTGAATAATAAGATCGACATTTGATGCTGGGCGCGCTCGCTCTCGGCGCCGATTGGCTTTGCGGCGCGTTTGCCTATCAATTCGCAACCGGAGGAACGGCAATGGCGGAAGTTGGGAAGGCTGATCTCGGTGTGGTGGGGCTGGCGGTGATGGGCGCCAATCTGGCGCGCAACGCCGCGCGCAAGGGTTTCGGCGTCGCGCTGTTCAACCGTCATGGCGAGCGGACCGACGCGCTGATGCGTGAACATGGAAACGAGGGGCGGTTCGTCCCTTCGAAATCCCTGCCGGACTTTGTCGCATCGCTGAAGACGCCCCGGATTGCGATCGTCATGGTGAAGGCCGGCAAGCCGGTCGACGAGATGATCGACGAGATCATGCCGCATCTCGAGCCGGGCGACATCCTGGTCGACGCCGGCAATTCGCTGTTCACCGACACCCAGCGGCGGGTCAAGGCCTGCGAGGCGAAGGGCGTTCGCTTCGTCGGCATGGGCGTCTCCGGCGGCGAGGAAGGCGCGCTGAACGGACCCAGCATGATGCCGGGCGGCGACCGCGCCGCCTACGACCGGCTCGCGCCCTTCCTCGACAAGATGGCGGCCGAGGCCAACGGGAGGCCGTGCTGCGCCTACATCGGGACGGACGGCGCCGGCCACTACGTCAAGATGGTGCACAACGGCATCGAATACGCCGACATGCAGCTGATCGCCGAGACCTACGACATTCTGAAATCCGTCTACGGCCTTGACGCGGGCGCGATCGCCGAGGTGTTCGCGAGCTGGAAAGCAAGTCCGCTCGATTCCTATCTGATCGACATCACGGCCGAGGTCCTCCGCAAGACCGACGCGACGGGCAGGCCGCTCGTCGACAACATTCTCGACGAGGCCGAGCAGAAGGGAACCGGGCGCTGGACCGCCGAGTCCGCGCTCGAGCTCGGCGTTCCGATCACCGCGATCACCGAGGCGGTCTACGCCCGCGCGCTGTCGAGCCGGCGCGAGCTTCGCGAAACCGTCGAGCGCTTCTTCCCGCATCCGCGAACGCCGCCGCGAAAGGCCGCGCCCGCCGAGATCGACGCGCTGCGCGACGCGCTCTACGCGGCCAAGATCGTCGCCTACGAGCAGGGCTTCGAGCAGATGGCGGTCGCCGGCGCGCAATACGGCTGGCGCCTCGATCTGCGCGAGATCGCCGCGATCTGGCGGGCCGGCTGCATCATCCGCGCGCGCATGCTCGATCGCATCATGGACGCCTACGAGCGCGACCCGGCGCTGAACAGCCTGCTGCTCGCCGAGCACTTTCGCGACGCGGTCGCCTCGTCGGAAGGCGCATGGCGCCAGGCGGTCTCGCTTGCGGTCGCGGCCGGCGTGCCGACGCCCGCGTTTTCCTCCACCCTCGCCTACTACGACGGCCTTCGCCGCGCCCGCGGACCGGCGAACCTGCTGCAGGGCCTGCGCGACTTTTTTGGCGCGCATACCTACCGGAGGCTCGACAAGCCCGGCGTGTTTCATACCCGCTGGTCGGAGGACGGCGCCGAAGAACAGACGGGATGAGCGGCGCCTTCTCGAAGCCCACGAGCAGCGCCCGATCCACGCGGACGATCGGCGTCTCCGCCCCGGGCTCGCGCCTGCAGAAAAAATTGAAAGCATGGCGCGACCCCCTCCTGTTTCCTCCCCCACAAGGGGGAGGAGCATGCGGGCCGGCGAAAGTGCGTGCGCTCAGCGCGAACCGCTCAGCGCGAATCGCCGAGCGGGGCCGCCTTCGGCAGCGGGCCGCCGAGCAGGTCGGCGATCCAGCGGGTCGAGGGCGCGTGCTCGCAGAAGGTCAGGACGGCGATCGCGATCGGCACGCCGATGAAGGCGCCGTAGAGGCCCCACAGGAAGGTCCAGAAGAACACGGCGAACAGGACGACCGACGGCGAGATCGACAGGACGTTGCCCGACAGGCGCGGCTCGACATAGCTGCCGATGACGAACTGGATGACGTTGAGGCAGACGAACACGCCGAGCGCCGCCTGCCAGGTCGCGAACTGCGCCATCGCCAGGAGGGTCGGGAAAAGGGTCGCGATGAACGGCCCGATGAAGGGAATGTAGTTGAGCGCGAAGGCGATCACGCCCCATTCGACCGCGAACTGAAGTCCGGTCGCGGCGGCGAAGGCCCACACCAGCGCGCCGGTCGCGATGCTCATCAGCGTCCGCACTTCCATGTATTTGCGAAATTTGCGCGCCGTGTCGGCTGAGGCGGCGATCAGCGTAAGCGCCGTCGGCGGGACTGAGAAACGCGCGAAGCTTCCGCTCGATGTCCTCGACCTCCATCAGACCCAGGATCACGTAGACGAGCGTGATGATCCAGAAGCTGAGGGTCGTGTTGACCCGGCCGGTGATCTGCTGGACGCCGCGCAGCATCCAGCCCACGTTGAAATGCTCGGCCCAGAGCCCCGCCACCGAAACGTCGCGGCTGTCGAGCCAGGCGACGGCCGCGTCAAAGATCGCCTGATAGCGGGCCGAATCGGCGATCAGCGATCGCCCGACCCGACCGAAGCCCCAGACGGCGAGCGAGGCGAACACCAGCATGGCCAGGATCGTCAGCGTCATGGTGAGGGCGAGCGCGAGCAGCCCGGGCATGCGCTCCTGAAGCCAGCGCTGAAGCGGCCACACCAGCGCGATGATGAACAGCGCGAGCGTCAGCGGCGCAAGCACGGTGTCGGCGAAATAGGCGCTGGCCGCCACCGCCACGACCGCAACGATGGCGGCCGAGGCTTTCGAAACCGAGTCCGACGTCATCAAGCGCCCTCCAGCCGACCCGCGCCCGCCTCCATAGCGCGAACGGCGAGGGTCGCGCCATGGCGCTATCGAGACGCCGCCCCGCCTGCTATGCCGTGCGAACCGACAAGCGTGCGTCCCAGGTGAGCGAACCGTCCCAGGTGAACGAATTGACCGCCAAGGCCCGAGGACCAGCGCCGGCGTCGTCCGGACCCGCGCCGCTGATCGATCCGCGCCTTGGCGATTTCGAGAGCGACCACGCGGCGCCGAAGCAGCGCTCGCTGCTCGCCATCGCCGGAAGCCTGCTCAGCGAGATCAGCCTGACCAAGCTCGCAGTGACCTGGGCGATTCAGATCCTCGCGCCCGCGGTCCTGCTCGGCCTCGCGCCGCTGATCCTGACGGCGTGGATCGGCGAGGCGTCGAACCGCTTCTACGAGGCGTCCGAGATCGGCGCGATCCTCGTCGTGATCGTCGCGGCGGCGGCCGCGGTCTATGGTTGGCGCCCGCTGTTCCGGCTTGCCGAGTCGAATTTCTGGTCCTTGAACGCGCTCGCGGTGCAGCCCGGCTACGCGTTCTGGCGGGAGGCGATCCGACATCTCGCCGAGCGGTCGTTTGGCGGCCGGACGGGACCTCGAGCTCGCGTGGATGCGCGCGGCGAGCTGCGTGGCGGCGGGCGTGCTTCTGTTCGTCGTCGCGGCGCTGGTCGCCTCGGCTCGCCTGGCCGCTGACGCAATGGATCGCGACGACCACCGATCTCATGGCGCCGCAGCGGCTGATCGTCCCGACGATCGCCAACACGATCGTCGTCATGTCGTCCTATCTCGCCGTCGCGGCGCTGGTGTGGGGGATCGCCGACGCCACCGCCGACCAGCCGCTCGACCTTTCGGGCCCGAGCGCGCCGCCGCCCGGCAGCCGCGTCTATCGCGTCGCGCACCTCTCGGACGTGCACGTCGTCGGCGAGCGCTACGGCATGCGGATCGAGAGCGGGCGGGCGGGCGCGCGCAGCAACGTCCGGTTCCAGCGCGCGCTCGCACGGCTCTCCGAGGTCCACGCCGAACGACCGCTCGACCTCGTGCTCGTCACCGGCGACATGACGGACGCCGGGACTTCCGCCGAATGGGCCGAGTTCCTCGACATCCTCGGGACACATCCCGAGCTCGCCGCGCGCGCGCTGATCCTGCCCGGCAACCACGACGTCAACATCGTCGATCGCGCCAATCCCGCCCGACTCGACCTGCCGTTCAGCCCCGATGAAGGCGCTGCGGCGGATGCGCGTGCTGTCGGCGGTCGACGCGGTCCAGGGCGGCCGGGTCCAGACCCTTCGCGACGGGCAAGCCGCTATCGGCTCGCGGACGCGCTCGAGTCGTGGCGGCCGCGACATCGCGGCCTTCGCCGACCGGAGCGGATTTCGCCTGTCGGCGCGCCTGCACGGCCTGTGGAACGACACCTTTCCGCTGATCCTGCCGCCCGAGCGCGAGGACGGACTCGGCGTCGCGATTCTCGATTCGAACGCGGACACCCATTTCTCGTTCACCAATGCGCTGGGCCTGATATCGGCCGAACAGGCTCGCCGGCTGACCGCGGCGCTCGAAGCCTATCCGCGCGCCGGCTGGATCGTCGCGCTGCATCACCACGTGACGGAATATCCGCGGCCGGTCGCCGCCTTCTCCGAGCGGATCGGCACGGCGCTGATCAACGGCAGCTGGTTCCTGCGCCAGCTGAAACCCTTCGCCGAGCGGATCGTCGTGATGCACGGCCATCGCCACGTCGACTGGGTGGGCGCATGCGGCGCGCTGAAGGTCGTCTCGGCGCCGTCGCCGGTGATGGGGCCCGAGAGCCGCGCGACGCATTTCTACGTGCACGCGCTGACCGTGGCGCCCGGGCGGGCGGCGTGAGCCTGCTTCGAGCCGGAGCGGGTCGAGATCGCCGCCGCGGAAGCGGCTCAGCCGCCGGAAGCCGTCGCGTAGACGAGCGCAAGCACGATCGCGAGCAGCGCCAGCCCCGCCGCCGGCCAGCGGCGGAAAGCGCGCGTCGAGCCGGTCGAACAGCGCGCCGGCGCCGAGCGACCGGTCGAACGCCGCCTCGAAGCCGACGATCGTGTCGCCGGCCGGAATGCGCGGCAGGCGGTCGGCGACGCGCGCGAGCCCAAGCGCGAGGAGCGCCGCCGACGAGCACCGGCCAGAGGCCGTCCCAAAGCTTCGAAGGCGCGAGCGCGTCGCCGAAGCGCGCCGACGAACGGGAAGAGAAGATAGGGCAGCACGAGCGCGCCGAGCGCGGCGGCCGGGCCAGAAGCGGACGAGCGGCGCCGGGCTTCGCTGTCGCCTCGTATCGCCACGACAGCGGCAGGCGCGAACGAAATGCAGCATCAGCAGCGCGCTTCCCGCCGAGGAAGCCGCCGCGAGTGCCCGCGGCGACGCCATGGCCGAACAGCGGCTTCGCGCGCCGCCTTGGCGAGCGCCCCGCCGGTGAACGGCAGGCCCGCGAGGCTCAGCGCCAGCGCAAGCGCGAGCAGGCTCCAGACGCCAGGGCGAACGCCCCGCGCGGCGAAAGCGCCGACGCTCAGGAACAGCGCGCCCTTCACCAGCACGTGATTGGCCGCATAGAAGGCGGCGAGCGCCGGCGCGTTGGCGTCGCCCGCGGCGAGTCGCCATGCCGAGCGCGGCGGCGATCGACGCCCATCTGGCTCACGCTCGAATAGGCGAGCACCGCCTTGGGGTTGTCCTGCGTGACGCCGACCAGCGACGCCGTAGAAGGCGGTCGCGAAGCCGACGACCGCCAGCGCCTCGCCCGCAGCCCGCGAGCGGAACGCCGAGCGGCAGGAAGCGGATGAGGCCGATCACGCCCGCCTTGACGCCCGCGCCGCTGAGCACGGCGGCGGCGGGGATCGGCGTCGCGGCGTAGGCAAGCGGCATCCAGCCGTTCAGCGGAACGAGGCCCATCTTGGCGCCGAAGCCGGCGATCAGCAGCGCGAGCGCCGCGTCGCGCCAGGGGGAACCCGGCAAGGCGGCGACGACGTCGGGAATTCTGAGGCTTCCGTGCGGCTCGCCCGCGGCGAGCATGGCGAAGGCGAAGAGGAGAAAGGCCTCGCCGAGGATGGCGAAGGCCATGTACACGCGCCCTGCCCTCGCCGTCTCCGGCGACGGATCGAACGCGAACATGCCCCAGGCGGGGATGCTGACCAGCGCGTAGACGAAATAGAACGACAGGAGGTCGTCGGCGACGAACACGCCGAGGCTGCCGATCATGGTGAGGAGCCACGAGACGCGCCACGCGCGGCTCGGGCCGCTCGTCGGGCTCGGCGAAGGCGCCCAGCGCCGACGGCGATCCACAGCATCGCCGAGACGGCGAGCAGGAGCGCCGCCGGCAGGTCCAGCCGCAGGCTGAGCTTCAGCGCCGGCGCCTCGAGGTCGAACGGGCCGCCCGCAAGGGCGGCGAGCGCGGCGATCAGCGCCGGAATCGGCGCGTATCCTTGCCACGCGAGCGCGACGCGGGCGCAGGCGCTGCGACAGGCAGGCCGCGAGGAGCGCGGTCGGGGCGGCAAGGCTCGCCGCGAGCAGGAAGGATCCGAGGCCGCTCATGGCAGGCCCGCGACGGCCAGCGCCGGCCGGCCGATGGCGAGAAGCTGAAAGAAGGATTCCGGCGCGAAGCCGAGCGCGACCGCGACGAGCGCCAGCGTCAGCGCGATCGCCTCGCCTCCCCGCCGCGGCGGGGCTTTCAGCTCGACCGGCTCGTTCGGCGAACGCAGGCGCGAGGATCCGGTAGACATAGCCCGCCGCGAGCAGGCCGCCGACGACGCAGCACGACCGCCCACACCCATTGGCCGGAGGCGATGGAGGCGCGCATCATGAGCCATTTCGCGGCGAAGCCGCCGCTCGGCGGCAGGCCCATCAGCGACAGGCCGCCGAGGCCGAGCGCGAAGAAGGTCATCGGCATGACGCGCGCCGCGCCGGAGAATTTCGCGATTCTGTCGTGTCCGAGCGATTCGTAGAGGAGGCCCGCGGCGAGGAACATCGCGGACTTGGCGAAGGCGTGGGCGAGGACCTGCATCAGGCCGCCGTTCCACCCGTCCGTCGTCCAGGCGTGCGCCCCGGCGCCGAGCGGGAAGATCAGGAAGAGATAGCCGATCTGGGCGATGGTCGAATAGGCGATGAGGAGCTTGAGGCGCGGCTGGCGGAGCGCCATCACGCTGCCGAACACGACCGCGGCGCGACCCGAGCGCGCCGAGGATCGCGTCGAAGCCGATCGCCGGCAGCGCGGGCAGGACAAAGAACCAGAGCCGCACGACCAGGAAGAACGAGCCCTTGACGACGAGGCCGGAGAGCACCGCGCTCGCCGGCGCCGGGCGCGTTGGCGTGCGCGGGCGGCAGCCAGAGATGCAGCGGGAAGAGCGCGGTCTTGGCGAGCAGCCCCGCCGTCATCAGCGCCGCCGCGGTCGTGACGGCCGGCAGCGGGCCGGATTCGTTCGGCAAGCAGCGCGATGTCGAGCGTCCCGAACGCCCCGTATAGGAGCGCCGCGCCGAGCAGGTAGAAGATCGAGCCGAACAGGGCGAACAGCAGATAGCGCAGCGCCGCGGCGTAGGTCTCGGCCCGGCCGTCGACGCAGGCGAGCGGCACGGCGGCGAAGGTGAGGAGTTCGAGCGCGACATAGAGGTTGAACAGGTCGCCGCTGACGAAGATGATCGCGAGCGCGGCCGAGATCGCCTGGAGCATGATCCAGAAGGTGAGCGCCTTGCGCGCTCTCGGCGCCGCCTGGCGGAGTGGCGAAGCCAGCGCGGGCGAAGAGGCCGGCAGCGGGAAGGATCAGCGCGCTCGTCACCAGCATGACCGCCGAGAGGCCGTCGGCCCTCAGCGCGATGCCGAGCGGCGGCGCGAACCCCGCGACCACGTAGACGATCGGGCGTCCCGGCGCCGAGCACTTCGGCGAGCACGGCGAGCGCGATCGCGAGCGCGATCGGCGCGGAGCCGAGCGCGATCCGCTCGGCGTTGCGGCCGCCGAGCGCGAAGGAGGCGAGAATGCCCGCCGCAGGCAAGAGGATCGCCAGCATCAAGCAGCGCGCCGCCCGGAGTCGTCGCCTCGGCCGGCGTCATTCGTTCCCGGCTCCGTCGACCGGCGTGCTTTCCGCGTCCGGATCGAGCGTGACGCGGCCGGATTCCTCGGCGAGACGGAGCATCAGCGCGACCGCCAGCGCGCTCGCCGCGAAAGCGACCACGATGCCGGTGATCACCATCGCCTGGGGCACGGGATCGAAGGGAAAGCGGCCGACCGCGCCGCGCCGCGCGACGATGCCGAAGACGAGGAACACGCCGCTGCCGATCAGGTTGAAGGCGAGCAGCTTCTTCAGCGGCTCCGGATTGACGATGAGCGCGTAGAGACCGAGCCCGACAAGCCCGGCGCCGACAAATCCGGCGATCGTCGAGGGGCTCATCGGTCCGCCCTCGCGGCTCGGCGGCCCCGCGACCAGAAGCGGCAGCGTGACCGCGATCGACAGCACCATGAAGGCCTCGATGAACAGGATGATCGGCTTGGCGAAGCCGGCCGGATAGGCGAAGAAGCTCCCGGCCATCAACGGACCGGCGAGGCCGACGACGAGGAAGATCGCGGGCCCGGCGATCAGCGCGAGACGCAGCCACGCTTGCGCCGATCCGCGGCGGATCCTTCAGCCGCGCCATCATCACCAGCATCCCCATGGCGGCGAGGATCGCGCCGCCCTGAAACGCGCCGCCCGGTTCGTCCGCGCCGACCCAGAACATCTGCACGCCGATCACGAGGCCGATCGGCGCGAGCACGCGGGCGAGAAAGACGAGCGCCGCGTCGGGCGCGGCGCGCCCGAGGGGCGCCGGGCCGCCGCCCCAGAACCGGTCCGGCGCGACCGACCACACGCCGACGACCGCGAGCACCAGCACAACCTTTTCCAGCATCGTGTCGAACGACCGGTAGGCGATCAGCACGGCGGTCACCGCATTGCCGAGGCCGGTCGCCGCGAGGTGCCCGGTCCGCCTCGGGGGCGAGCGAGGGAGCGGGATCGGGCAGGTACAGCACCGCCGCCGCGAGCGCGCCCGCGACGAGGACGGAGAGCACGCCGGCGGCGACCTTCAGCCCCGGTCCTGGCGGCGCTGTCGGGCGTGCGGCAGGCGGCCGAGCCGCGCAGCGGCCATGACGAGCAGAACGCCGGTGACGCCGCTGCCGATCGCGGCTTCGGTGAGCGCGACGTCGGGCGCATAGAGGCGCACCCAGACGATCGCCAGCAGGAGCCCGTAGGCGACGTAGCCGACCACCGCGCTGAACATCTCGCGCGCGGCGACCGTCCAGGCGGCGACGCCGAGCACGATGGCGGCAAGGCAGAGATCGAGCGCATCGAACAGCGTCATTCGATCGCGTCCCGCCGACGGAGCGCGCCGCCGATCATCTGCCCGACCGTCGCGCTCGAAAGCTGGACGATCGCCCAGAGGACGACGAGCTTGAGCGCGGCGAGCGGCGAGTCGCGGCGCGCGGCAGAAGTCCCAGCACGACGAACCCGAGGCCGAGATTGTCGGCCTTGGTCAGCGCGTGCAGCCGCGAGAGCGAATTGGGAAAGCGCACCAGCGCGACCGTTCCGGCGAAGAAGAAGAACACGCCCGCGCCGATCGCGAGGATGCTGAAGAGATCGAGCGCGAGGCTCATCGCTGTCGTTCCCCTCGCCTTCGTCCTTGCCGGCCGTCGCCCGAACCGGGCGAGGCGCCGACGAAGGCGACGGAGGCGAAGCTCGACAGCAGCGCGAGCCCGAGCGCCACGTTCTCGACGCCCGCGACCTCGGTCGCCGAGGCCGCGAGCAGCAGCGCGGCGACGCCGCCGGTTCCGAGAAGCTGAACCGCCATCATCCGGTCCACGCCGCGCGGGCCGCGCAAGACCCGGGACGAGCCCGCCGGCGACGGTCAGCAGAATAAGCGCGGCGGCGACGATGAGCGCGTCAGTCATGACCGAGCGTCCTGAGGAAGGAGGCCTCCTCGGCCGCGAGTTCCGCTGCGACCGGCTGGCGGACGTCGAGCGCGTGGACAAAGGTTCGTTGCGCCGTCGTCGGGGTCGAAGCCGGTCAGGAGCGAGCCGGGCAACAGGCTCGCGATCACGCGAGAACGCGTTGCGGGCGAAGCCGGGCGGCTGGCGCAGCCGCGCCTCGACCATGCCGGGCTCGAGGTCGAGGGTCGCGCTCAGCGCGCGCCGCGCGACGTCGACGCCCGACGCCAGCGACAGCCGCAGGAAATGGGCGAGATAGGAGAGCGTCGCCGATACGTTCAGGCGTCCGCCGGACGGGCGGCGCGAGGATCACGCTCGCCCACGCCGCCGCGGCGGCGACCGCGACGCCGACGGCAGGTCCGAGGGCTTGAGGCCGGCGACCGCGAGCCAGAGCAGGAAAAAAGCGCAGCGCGCGCGGCAGCGATCGCGGTCATGACGGCCGCGCCGCTTCGTCAGATCCAGCGCCATCCGCAGACGCGCCGGCCGCGATGCCACCAGCAGACCCAGCGGCGATGGCGCGGCCGCCGGTGAACGACCATGACCTGCGCGCGCTGCACGTCGTCCGTCAGGCGATCGGCGAGCTTTCCGGTTTCGCCCGCGCCGAGCGGCAGCGCATGCGCCGCCACCGGCGCGAGCGCCAGTCCCGCACCGGCGCCGCAGATCACAGCGGCGAGGAATTTGCGTCGGTCCATCGCGATCCATTGTCTGCCTCCATCGCTCCTCGATCGCCGCGCCGAAGGCGCGCGCGGCGCGCTCGCCTTGCGGACGGACTTGTAGACGCGAGCCGGATTCGACTCTTGCGAAGAGGCGCCCAAGCGTCATTGCAGACGCTGCGCCCACGCGTCGGGCGCGGCCGGGTTGGCTGAGGAAATTGTTTCGTGTATGTCCTGCCCGTGAATACAGCAGGAGGGTCGGCTGGTGATTGAACGCAATCGACGCGAAACTGGCCAATTGTTCGACTGTGTTCGCGCTGCGCTGGCGCTCTCGGCTTCGCTTTTTCCTCGAGCGCGTGCGACCGAGCACGAGGAGACGGCCGTCGTCCGAGCCGCGTCCGGTCCGCACGGTCACCGATCGAAAAGCGCGAGTCCGGAACGCCCGATCTCGATGACCGGACGCATCGAGGCCAAGGACGAGGTCAATCTCGCCTTCCGCATTTCCGGCCGCCTGATCGAGAACACTCTGAGGCAGGGCGACCGGGTCGAGGCCGGGCAGGTCGTCGCCCGCCTCGAGCCGCAGAACGAGCAGAACGCGCTTGCGCTCCGCCCAGGCCGCGCTGGCCGCGGCCCAGGCGGCGCTGACCCAGGCGACCAACCACTTCGAACGCCAGGACACGCTGCTGAGGCAGGGCTGGACCACCCGCGCCAACCACGATCAGGCGCAGAAGGCGATGGACACGGCGCAAGCCCAGGTCGACGCCGCGCAGGCGCAGCTCAAGTCCGCTCGCGATCTCGTCAGCTTCACCCAGCTCGAGGCGGACGCGCCGGGAGTCGTGACCGCGGTCGGGCCCCGCGCCGGCGCCGTCGTCCAGGCCGGGCAGATGATCGCGACGCTGGCGCGCAAGGAGGGGCGCGACGCGGTGTTCGACGTCGCCGGCCCAGGTGCTGCGCGCCGCGCCTCCCGACTCCGAGATCCTCGTCACGCCTGACGGGCGACCCGAACGTCACCGCGCACGGACGCGTCCGCGAGGTGTCGCCGCAGGCCGATCCGGTCACCCGGACGTTCGAGGTTCGGGTGGGCCTGACCGATCCGCCGCCGACGATGCTGCTCGGGGCGACCGTGACCGGGCGTCATCGAGACGCCCTCGACCCCGGTCGTCGATATTCCGGCCTCCGCGCTGACCCGGGTCAACCAGCAGCCTGCGGTGTGGGTGGTCGACCCCGCGAGCCAGACCGTGTCCGCGCGCAACATCGAAGTGCTGCGCTTCGACCCGGCGTCGGTCGCGGTCGCGAGCGGGCTCGACACCGGGCGAGATCGTGGTCACCGCGGGCGTCCAGGCCCTGCATCCGGGCCAGAAGGTCCGGCTGCTGGGATCGTAAGATGGGCCGGCTTCAACCTTTCGGAATGGGCGCTCAAGCGCCGCTCGATCGCCATCTATCTGATGATCGTGGCGGTCGCCGCGGGCTTGTTCTCCTACGTCAAGCTCGGCCGCAGCGAGGACCCGACCTTCGTCATCAAGACGATGGTGGTCCAGGCGGCGTGGCCGGGCGCGACGATCGACGACACGCTGCAAGCAGGTCACCGAGCGGCTCGAGCGCAAGCTCCAGGAGACGCCGCAGCTCGACTACATCCGCAGCTTCACCCGCGCCGGGCTGACCACGATCTTCGTCAATCTCAAGGGCAGCGCGACGGCGAAGGAAGTGCCGGACATCTGGTACCACGTCCGCAAAAGCATCGGCGACATCCGCCCGACCCTGCCGGCCGGCGTGGTCGGCCCCGGCTTCAACGACGATTTCGGCGATACGTTCGGCATCATCTACGGCTTCACCGCGGACGGATTCACCCATCGCGAGCTGCGCGACTACGTCGAGGACGTGCGCTCGAAGCTGCTCAGCGTGCCCGACGTGTCGAAGATCGAAATTCTCGGGGCGCAGGACGAACGGATCTTCGTCGAATTCTCGACCCGCGAACTCGCCAATCTCGGCATCGACCGCAGCGCGGTGATCGCCGCGTTGCAGGCGCAGAACGTGGTGCAGCCGGCCGGCGCGATCCAGACCGGCGACGAGACCCTGTCGGTGCGCGTGTCGCGGCTCGTTCCAGTCCGAGCAGGACCTGCTCGCCACCAACTTCAACGTCGGCGGACGGCTGGTCCGCCTCGGGCGACATCGCGACCGTCCGGCGCGGTTTCGCCGATCCGCCGCAGCCGATGTTCCGGGTGAACGGCGAGCCGGCGATCGGCCTCGCCATCGCGATGCGCGACGGCGGCGACATTCTGGCGCTCGGTCAGAACCTCGAGAAGGCGATGGCCGAGGCCACCGCCAACCTGCCGATCGGCATCCATCCGCTGCTCGTCTCGGACCAGGCGGTCACGGTGAAGACCGCGATCGCCGAGTTCATGGAGTCGCTCTGGCAGGCGGTGGCGATCATCCTCGCGGTGAGCTTCGTCGCGCTCGGCGTGCGGCCGGGGCTGGTGGTGGCGCTGGCGATCCCGCTGACGCTGGCGATCGTCTTCTCGGCGATGGACCTCGCCCACATCGACATGCAGCGCATTTCGCTCGGCGCGCTGATCATCGCGCTCGCGCTGCTCGTCGACGACGCGATGACCACGATCGACGCGACGCTGACGCGGCTGCGCGACAGGCGACACGAAGCTCGAGGCGGCGTCCTTCGCCTTCCGCACCTACGCCTTCTCGATGCTGGCGGGCACGCTGGTGACGATCGCCGGGTTCATTCCCGTGGGATTCGCGGCGAGTTCGGCGGGCGAATACACCTTCTCGCTGTTCGCGGTCGTCGCGATGGCGCTGATCGCCTCGTGGTTCGTCGCGGTCCTGTTCGCGCCGCTGCTCGGCGCCGCGATCCTGAAGCCGCCGGCGGCGGCCAAGAGCGCCGAGCCCGGCTTCGTCTTCCGCATCTTCCGCAACTTCCTGACCCTCGCGATCCGCATGCGCTGGGCGACGATCGGCCTGTCGCTCGCGCTGTTCGTCGCCTCCGTCCTGGCGCTGCCGCTGATCCCGCGCCAGTTCTTTCCGTCCTCCGACCGGCCCGAACTTCTGGTCGACCTGTCGCTGCCGCAGAACGCCTCGATCTATCGCGAGCGAGACGATCGCCGACCGGTTCGACGCGCTGCTCAAGGGCGATCCGGACGTCGAGCGCTGGAGCACCTACGTCGGCCGCGGCGCGATCCGCTTCTACCTGCCGCTCAACGTCCAGCTGCCGAACAACTTCTTCTCGCAGGCGGTGATCGTCGCCAAGGACGTGCCGGCGCGCGAGCGGCTGAAGGCGAAGCTGGAAAAGGCGCTGGCGAACGACTTTCCCGGCGCTCGTCGCGCGGGTCTATCCGCTCGAGCTCGGGCCGCCGGTCGGCTGGCCGGTCCAGTACCGCGTGAGCGGTCCGGACGTCTCGGAAGTGCGCGAGATCGCCTCGAAGCTCGCCGCCGCGGTCTCGGCCAACCCGAACGCCGAGAACGTCAACTTCGACTGGATGGAGCCGACCCGGCAGGTCCGCATCGTGATCGACCAGAACGAGGCGCGGCTCCTCGGCCTGAGCTCGCAGGCGATCGCGAGCGCGCTGAACACCGTGCTGACCGGCTCGCCGATCACCCAGGTGCGCGACGACATCTATCTCGTCGACGTGGTCGTGCGGGCGACCGACGAGCAGCGCGCCTCGATCGACTCGCTGCGCGTCGCTGCAGATTTCCGTGCCCGGCGGACGGACGGTTCCGCTTGAGCCAGTTCGCCACGTTCGAATACGGCCAGGAATATCCGCTGGTCTGGCGGCGCGACCGGACGCCGACGCTGACGGTGCAGGCCGACGTCGCGCCGGGCGTGCTGCCGGAGACGGTGGTCGACGGCCTCGCCGCCCCGGTCAAGGCGCTGTCAGACGACGCTGCCGCCGGGATACCGGATCGACACCGGCGGGACGGTCGAGGAGAGCGCGAAGTCGCAGGCGTCGGTCGTCGCGATGGTGCCGCTCATGCTGCTCGTCATGCTGACGCGTGCTGATGTTCGAGCTGAGGAGCTTCCAGCGGCTCGTCCTCGTGCTCAGCGTCGCGCCGCTCGGGCTGATCGGCGTCGTCGCGGCCCTGCTGCTCTCGGGCCGCCCGCTCGGCTTCGTCGCCATCCTCGGCGTGCTCGCGCTGATCGGCATGATCACCAAGAACGCGGTGATCCTGATCGGCCAGATCGAGTCCGAGCGCGCCGCCGGCAAGGACGTGCGGCAGGCGGCGATCGACGCCAGCAGCGCGCGCTTCACGCCGATCATGCTGACCGCCGTCTCGACGGTGCTCGGCCTGATCCCGATCGCGCCGACCGTGTTCTGGGGGCCGATGGCCTTCGCCATCATGGGCGGCCTGCTGGTCGCGACAATCCTGACGCTGATTTTCCTGCCGACGCTCTACGTCACCTGGTTCAGCCTGCGGAACAGTGATGGGAAGATCCCGGGCGTCGCCCTCAAATCGGAAATGGCGGCGCACTGAACTCCCTCTCCCCGCTTCTTAGCGGGGAGAGGGCTGGGGTGAGGGGCCCGGCGATTAGCCGCTGCGGATCCTCGCCCCGCCCCTCATCCTAACCTTCTCACCGCAAGCGGGGAGAAGGGACTGGTGACCTTACACCTGCGCTTCGGCGCTCAATTCAAAACGGAGAATTGCAATGTTGTCTGTATCCGACGGGTTCACCTTTTCGAATTTTCTGGCTGACGCGCTGGCGATCTTCCTGTTCGTCGTCTGGCTGTGGCTCCTGATCACCGTCACCAACGACCTCTTCCGCCGTCACGACATCTCCGGCTGGGGCAAGGCGGCATGGGTGATCGCGCTGATCCTGTTCTCCTACCTCGCGATCTTCATCTATCTGATCAGCCATGGGAAAAGCATGGCCCAGCGCAACGCCGACCAGGCGAAGGAAGCGCGCGACGCAACTCCGGCAGGTCGTCGGCTTCAGCGTCGCCGACGAGATCGCCAAGCTCGACGCGCTCAAGGCGTCGGGCTCGATCAGCGCCGACGAATTCGCCCGCCTTCGCGCCAAGCTCGTGCAGTAGGGGCTTCTACGGCTGCGGCCCTGGCGCACGGGCAGCGTCAGGGACGCGGCTGACAGGCTCAGAACGACCCGACGAAGGTCCCGAGCACGAGCACGGCGGCGAGCGCGATCAGCGCGCCGCCGATCGCGACGATGAATACGTCCTTGTACGCTTCGCCGTGGTTCGAGCCGCAGACCGCGAGCAGCGTCACGACGGCGCCGTTGTGCGGCAGGCTGTCGAGCGTTCCCGAGCTGATCACCGCCACGCGGTGGAGCAGCGCCGGGTCCATGCCGATCTGCGCTGCGCGCTCGAGGAACGTCGCCGCCCAGCGCGTCGAGCGCGATCGTCAGGCCGCCGGACGCCGAGCCGGTCAGCGCCGCCAGGATGTTGGTCGCGACCGCCAGCGACACCGCGGGTCCCCCGCCGATGCCGAGCACCGCGTCGCGCACCACCGCGAAGGCCGGCAGCGCGGCCACCACCGCGCCGAACCCGACGAGGCTCGCGACGTTGAGCACCGGCAGCGCGGAGGCGTTGACGCCGGCGTCCATGGTGGCGCGCAGGTTCGGGAATGCGCCGGAAATTGAGCGCGAGCGCTGTCAGGATGGCGCAGGTGAGCGCGACGATGACCGACCAGACGCCGGTGACCGCGGACGGCGTCGTGCCGCCCCATTCCGGCCTGCGCGAGGAAGCTGAGGTCGAGCCGCGGCAGGACGATCAGGCGACAGGACCAGATTGACCAGGATGACGACCACGATCGGCGCGGCGGCGACCGAGAACGGCGGCGTCTCCGCGCGCGATCTCGCCATGCGCGATCTCGGCCGGATCGAACTCGTGCGCGGTCGACGCCCGCTCGCGCAGGGTTTCGTCGTCGGCCAGCGCCTCGGCCGACGTCAGCGCGCCGTCGCCGAAACCTTCGCCCCTCGCCTTCGCCGCCGCCTCCTGGCGCTGCAGCCACCAGAGGCCGAAGCCGAACATGATGATCGAAGCGAGAATGCCGAGGCCCGGCGCGGCGAACGGCGTCGTGCCGAAGAAGGGCATCGGAATGGTGTTCTGGATCGACGGCGTGCCGGGCATCGCCGACATGGTGAAGGTCGCCGTGCCCAGCATGATCGCCGCCGGCATCAGCCGCCGCGGGATGCCGGCCGAGCGGAACAGGTTCTGCGCCATCGGCGCGATGACGAAAAAGGCGACGAACAGGCTGACGCCGCCATAGGTGACGACGGCGCCGCCGAGCACGACCGCGAGGATCACGCGGCCCGCGCCGAGCTTCTGCGTCATGAAGTCGGCGATCGCGGTGACCGAGCCCGGAATCCTCCATCAGCTTGCCGAACAGGGCGCCGAGCAGAAAGAGCGGAAAGAACTGGGCGAGGAACCCCGCCCCGCTGCGCATGAAGGTCTGCGTCCAGTGCGCGAGAATTTCCGTCCAGTGCGCGAAAATCGGCTCGCCGCCGAACAGCGCCGCCACGACCGCCGCGATCGGCGCGAGCAGCAGCACGCTCCAGCCCTTGAAGGCGAACCAGATCAGGATGCCGAGGCCGAGCAGAATCCCGAGAAGGCCGACGAGATCGGAACCGCTCATCGTCTCAGACCTCCTTGAGCAGTTCGTCGAGGTCGGCGGTCGACCGCTTGCCGAGGTCGTCGGCGTGCTGCGGCGAGGAAGGCGTCGGCGGCGGCCCGCCCGTCCGCCTTCAGCATCGCCAGGAATTCGCCCTCGGCGTTGAGCTTGGAGGAGGCGCCGTATTCGGCGAGCTTGTCGGTGGCGATCCTGTGCATCAGCATGCGCGCCCAGCGCGCGCCCTCGCCGGTTCCCGGGTCGGCGGCCTGCCGCAGGAGCGCGATCATGCGCAATTCCTTCATCAGCGGCGAGTTGAACGAGATCTCGTTCAGCCGGTTGAGGATCTGGGTCGCGGTGCGCGGCGTCTCGACGCGCTCGGTCGGATTGATCTGGACCAGGATCACGTCGAGCGCGTCGCTCTCGCGCACCAGCGGCGTGATCGTCGGGTTGCCGACGTAGCCGCCGTCCCAGTAGGGCTCGCCGTCGATCTCGATCGCCTGGAACATCGTCGGCAGGCAGGCCGAGGCGAGCAGCACGTCGGGCGTGAGGTCCTTGTTGCGGAACACCCGGCCGCGCCCGGTGTGGACGTTGGTCGCCGTGATGAAGAGCTTGATCGAGGCCTCGCCGAGATGGGCGAAATCGATGCTCTTCTCGAGGATGTCGCTGATCGGGTTGTGGCCGAACGGATTGAGGCTGTAGGGCGAAACCATCCGCGACATCAGGTCCATCGTGAGATAGGCCGGCGAGGTGTCGAGGCTCCAGCGGTTCATCAGCCGGTCGAGCGGCGAGCGCTGGAGCGGGCTGAACCGCGCGGCCTCCGCGACCCGGCCCCAATAGGCGTCGAGCGCCGCCCGCGCGCCCTCGGCGCCGCCCTGCATGTAGCCGCTGACCAGCACCGCGCCGTTCATCGCGCCGGCGGAGGCGCCGGAGATCGCCTCGATCTTCAGCCACGGCTCTTCCAGCAGGCGGTCGAGCACGCCCCAGGTGAACGCGCCATGCGACCCGCCGCCCTGAAGGGCCAGATCGACGGGCGTCGTGCTGCGCGGCGATTCTCCGGCTTTTTCGGTTCGCTTCGGCATTCTTTCCCCCCTTGCCGGAATGGTGTGGCCAAGCGCCCGCGGCGCGAACGCTGCTTGAGCGGCGAGACGCCGCTGTGATCGCCGTTTCGCCGGCAAGATCAGCCCGTGATCGCAAGATGGCCATGGAAACGTTGGCGCAGCTCGGTCTTGAGCAGCTTGCCGGTCGCGGTGTGCGGCAGGCTCTCGACGAACACGACGTCGTCGGGCGTCTGCCATTTCGGCAGCCGCTCCGACAGGAAAGGCGAGGATCGCCTCCTTGGTCGGCTTTCGGCCCTCGCGCGGCTGCACGATCAACAGCGGCCGCTCCTGCCAGACCGGATGGGCGACGGCGATCACCGCCGCCTCGAACACGTCCGGATGCGACATGGCGAGATTCTCGATCTCGATCGAGGAGATCCACTCGCCGCCCGACTTGATCACGTCCTTCAGCCGGTCGGTGAGCTGCACATAGCCGTCGGCGTCGATCGTGGCGACGTCGCCGGTGCCGAACCAGCCGTCCTTGTCGATCGCCCGATCGCCCTCGCCCTTGAAATAGCCCGACACGACCCAGTTGCCGCGCACCTTGAGCTCGCCGACCGAGACGCCGTCGTGCGGCAGCGTCTCGCCGTCGCGGCCGACAAGCTTGAGTTCGACGCCGAACACCTGCCGCCCCTGCCGGACCTGCATGTCGACCAGCGCGGCGCCGTCGAGGTCCGCGTGCTTATAGAGCGGCGCGCCGGTGGTGACGATCGGGCTCGTCTCGGTCATGCCCCAGGCGTGCAGCATGTAGACGCCGAGGAGGTCGTGGAACTTCTCGATGATCGCGCGCGGCGGCGCGGAGCCGCCGCACAGCACCGTCTTCAGCTTCAGCTTCTCGAGGTCGAGCCGGTCGCGATGGGCCTCGATCCAGGCCAGGAAGTTCAGCCACACGGTCGGCACGCCGCCCGACTTGGTGCAGCCCTCCTCCGTCATGAGGGTGAACAGGCTCTCGGGGTCGAGCCGCGGGCCCGGCAGCACCAGCTTCATGCCGCACATCGCCCCGGAGAACGGCACGCTCCAGGCGTTGGCGTGGAACAGCGGCACGACGACCAGGAACGAATCGCGGCCCGAAAGTCCGAGACCGTCGACCGCGCAGGCGCCGAAGGCGTGCAGCACGGTCGAGCGATGGCTGTAGAGCACGCCCTTCGGATTGCCGGTCGTGCCCGAGGTGTAGCAGAGCGTCGAGGCGGCGTTCTCGTCGAGCATCGGCCATTCGTAGTCGGGCGATGCGTCGGCGATCAGCTCCTCGTAGACGAGGAGTTCGTTGACCTTGACCTGCGGCGCCTCGGCGCGGTCGCTGAGCGACACCCAGCCGCGCACCAGCGGCAGGCGCGGCGCCAGCTCCTCGACGAGCGGCGCGAACACCGGGTCGAAGAACACGAAGGCGTCCTCGGCGTGGTGGATGATGTAATGGATCTGTTCCGAAAAAAGCCGCGGGTTGACCGTGTGCAGCACCCGCCCGGAGGACGTGACGCCGTAGTAGAGTTCGAGATGGCGGCGGCTGTTCCAGGCGAGCGTCGCGACCCGGTCGCCTGGCTTGAGGCCGAGCGCGTCGAGCGCGCGGGCTAACCGCTTCGCCCGCGCCGCCACCTCGGCGTAGCTCGAGCGATGGATCGCGCCCGCCGGGTCGCGCGACACGATCTCGCGTTCCCCGTGCCACGCGGCGGCGTAATCGACGAGGTTGGAAATCAGAAGCGGACGCTGCTGCATCAGTCCAAGCATGGATCCCTCCCCGCGGCGCTCTCCGCCGGTCGCAAATGCATGGCCTAAAATACGCGCGATCCACAGGCGTCTTTGGGCTGCCCGCCGACGCCCGAGGCAAGCTTATCCGACTGTTCTCTAATGGCAATGCCGGCCCGCTTCGAGCGCGCGAGCCCACGCTCGCCGCCGCCGTTCCGTCTTGCCTCGTTCGCCAGCGAAATAGGGGGCTTCGATGCGGACGTGGCCGAATTCCAGAGACTGCTCGACGGAGTGCGGCGACGTAATTTTGAGCGTTCTGTGATGTATTGATTACGTTTAGAATCATTTCAATTTAGAAAAGTTCGAAATTAAAAGCGTTATAATCTGATCTCAATTCGTTGACTCCGCACGGTGGCAAGCTCCTAATCTAGTCACAAGCGACCGCGTCGCGGAACGCTCAAGAATTGATGGAGATTTTGGCGTGTTTCGATCTCTTCGAGACGGCGAGCTGCGTGTTTCGCGACGTTCGCCGGGGACGCGGCGACGCGCTGCCCTTTCGTTCGCGTCCGCTGCTGCGATCGCCTGCGCCGCCGGCGCCCATGCGGCGACGACCCCGCCTGTCCCGTCTCCCGCCGCATCGGATGAATTCGTCGAGACGCCAGTCGGCGCCGCGGGGGCGGCCCCGGCGGCCGCTCCCAGCGCTCCGAGCGCCGCACCGGAGTTCGTCGAGCAACCGAGCAGCGCGACCGTGGCGACGCCTGAGGCTTCGATCGTGGCGCCGAGCCTCGGCGGACCGTTGAGCTTTCTCGCGACCGCGCCGCGCAGTTCGAATTTTCTCGGCGACATGTGGGGACTGAGGCCCGCCCTGAGCCAATACGGAATGACGCTGAGCGTGGTCGAGAATGTCGAATTGTTCGGCAATCTGGCGGGCGGGGTCCGCCGGAGTTTCGAGGAGAACGGCCTCACCACGGCGACGCTGCAACTGGACACCCAGCGCGCGTTCGGTTGGAACGGCGGCCTCTTCAACGTCAGCGGCCTCGCGATCTACGGCGGCAACATCAGCGCGTCGAATCTCTACGCCCTTCAGACCGCCAGCGGCATCGAAGCCACGTCGGCGATTCGGCTGTGGGAGGCCTGGTGCCAGCAGAAACTCAACGACACATTCGACATCAGGATCGGCGAGCAGAGCATCGACCAGGAGTTCATGGTCAGCCAGAACGGAGGTTACTTCATCAACACCATGATGGGGTGGCCCATGCTTCCCTCGGCGAACCTGCCCGCCGGCGGCCCGGCCTATCCTCTGGCGGGATTGGGGATCCGGGCGAGGGCGCATCTCACCGACACGGTCACGCTGCTCGCCGGCCTCTTCAACGGCAGCCCGGTTGCGGACAACGACGGGACGGACCCGCAATTGAACAATCACTACGGCGTCAGCTTCCCGACCGGCAACGGTGTTCTGGCGATCGCCGAACTGCAGTTCGTCTATCCGGGATCAGGCGCCCTGGTGATGGCGAACGAGGCAGATCCGCTCCCGCTCACCTACAAGCTCGGCTTCTGGTACGACAGCGAAAACTTCAACGACCTGCAATACGACAGCGCGGGCGTCTCCCTGGCGAGCCCCGCGAGCAGCGGGGTCCCCGCGAGACGCCGCGGCAATTACGCGTTTTATGGCGTGCTCGACCAGATGATCTGGCGTTCCGAAGACCCCGGCCGCAACATCAACGTCTTCATCCGGCCGATGGTCAGCCCTCTGCAGGACCGCAACCTGATAAGCTTCAGCGTCAACGCCGGGCTGACGATGCATGAACCCATCCTCGGACGTGACGGCGACACGGCCGGGATCGGCGTCGGCTACGCCCGGGTCGGCAGCGGCCAGTCGGGCTACGACAGGGACCTGCAAGTCGCCGATCCGGGCGTCTATGCGCCAGCGCAGACCGGAGAGACCTTTCTCGAGGCGACCTACCAATACCAGCTCATGCCGTCGTGGCAGATCCAGCCTGACATCCAGTACATCATCAATCCGGGTGGAGGGATCGTGAACCCAAACGATCCGACGCAGAAGATCAAGAACGAATTGGTCATCGGCCTGCGTATGAACATCACGCTATGAGCACGCCCGATCAGCACGCCGATCCAGCACGAAAATCATCAAAACACGAGGGTAAACACGCGATGATCATGCGACGACTTTCCAGGGCGATCCTGCTCGGCGGCGCTTCGGCCGCGTTGATGGGTTCGGCTTCCGCCCGCGCCGATGGCGTTCTCGAGGGCTTGCGCCATCGCTCGACCCTGGCCTCGACCGTCACCGACAACGGCGATCTCAACCCCTACGCAGTCTTCGTCGCGCCGACGACGGTCGGCAGGCTTCACGCCGGGGACGTGATCGTCGACAATTTCAACAACCAGTCGAATCTTCAGGGAACAGGCGGCACGATCATCGCCTACAATCCGTCGGCGCGTTCGACGACGCTTTTCGCCAAACTGCCGCGGAACACGCCGCAATGCCCCGGCGGCGTCGGTCTCAGCACGGCGATGGCGGTGCTCAGCAGCGGCTGGGTGATCGTCGGCAGCACGCCGAGCGCCGACGGAACGACGGCGACCAAGGGTCCGGGATGTCTCCTGGTGTTCGACTCGAACGGTCAGCTCGCGACCGTCTGGTCGGGCAGCCACATCAACGGCCCGTGGGGCAACATGGCGGTGATCGACAACGGCGCCAAGGCGACGCTGTTCGTCAGCATGTCCGGCTACGATGTCCCAGGCCCCGACACGCTCGATCCGAAAACCGGAGAGCCTGTCATCGTCGACAAGGCGACGGTTCTGCGCATCCAGTTGTCAATTCCACCGAGCGGGCCTCCGAAGGTCGCCAGCCAGACCGTGATCGCCAGCGGGTTCGCTGAACAGGCCGACAAGGACGTGTTCCTGGTCGGCCCAACCGGCCTCGCGCTGATCGGCTCGACGCTCTACGTATCGGACGCGCTGGAAAACCGCATCGTGGCGATCGCGGACGCGGCGACCAGAACAGGCAGCGCAGGAACCGGCCACACGGTGACAAAGGACGGCCTGTTGCAGCGGCCGCTCGCGCTGGCGACGACTGCGGACGGTCATATCCTGACCACCAACGCCAAGAACGGCCAGGTCGTCGAATTCGACCCCGCGTCCGGCAGGCAAGTGGCGGCGCAATGGGTCGACGCCAATCAGGCGCAGTCGCCTCCAGGCAGCGGCGACCTGTTCGGCCTCGCCATGGCGCCCGACGGCAGCGGATTCTACTACGTGGAGGACGACGTCAACATGCTCGCGAAGGCGACGCCATGACGACGTCCTATTCGAAACGCCCCCAGGCGACCCGCCGCGGCTTTCTCTCCGGCGGCGCCCGGCTCGCCGCGCTCGCCGCGCCAGTCTTGCCGCGAACCCTGCGCGCGCGCTGGACGCGCACAACGCCGACGCGGCGAAGGACCTCGAACCCTTCTGGGGTCCGCATCAGGGCGGGGTCGTTACGCCCGCTGCTCTGATCGGCGTCGCGCGCGCAGCGATCGGGTTTGGAGGTCCCGGCGTCGGGCTGCGGCAAATATGGGCGCGGGCCTGCTTGACTTCGGGTCGCGCCTGACTATTTTGCGCGGCAATCCGCCTGCGGGGTTCCCGCGGGCGTTTCCTGTTTCCGGCGCGGCTCAAGGCGCCTATCGTTCAAGGATCTCGATATGGCCAAGGCCGCCTCGCTCAAGATCAAGATGCTGTCGACCGCCGACACCGGCTATTTCTACGTCACCAAGAAGAACGCCCGCACCAAGACCGAGAAGTTCACTTTCAAGAAGTACGATCCCGTCGTGCGCAAGCACGTCGAGTTCAAGGAAACCAAGATCAAGTAAGCTTCCGCGGCACGGGGAAGCGGGTGTTCGAGGGCGCCTCCGGGCGCCCTTTTTGCGTCAGGCCGACAGCGCCAGCGTCGCCGCCATCAAGAGACCGTAGGCGCAGGCGGCGACGATCGTCAGCGGCAGTGCGGGCGCGAGCGCCCTGGGCCGGTCGGCCGCGCCCCACAGAACGCGCGACGCCGCCAGAGTGGCCAGCGCGGCCAGGAGCGAGGCAAGGGTCGCCGCCGGCAGGCGCCCGCTCAGGCCCATCGCCAGCGTCCACAGATACGCCAGCGCCCCGATCGCGACGTAGCCCCAGCGCGCGTTTGCGGGGCCCAGCCGCACCACCAGCGTGCGCTTGCCGGCCGAGGCATCGGCTCGAATGTCCGGAAACTGGTTGATATAGAGCACATTGGCGACCAGGAGCGCGAAGCCGAGCCCCGCGGCGACCGGGCGAAAAGCAAAGGCGCCGCGCTCAACGAAATCGCTGCCGACGACAACCATCAGCCAACCGACGGTAATGCCGAACTCGCCCACGCCGCGCGCCTGAAGCTTGAGCGGCGGCGCCGAATAGGCCCAGCCGGCGATGAGCCCCGCCATGCCGATGACGACGAGCCCGGGCCCGCTATGCGCGGCGAGCCACAGCCCGGCCGGGATCACCGCCAGGAGAAGCGCATAGCCGAACACCTTCACCTGGCGCGGAGTGAGCACGCCGTTCTGGATGAACCGGCTGCCGCCGGTGAAGGGAAACAGCCGCTCCTCGTTGGCCTCGTCGCAGCCGGAGACGCTGTCGTAATAGTCGTTGATCACGTTGGCGCCGGCATGGGCGGCGAGCGCGAAGATCATCGTGAGCCCAGCCGCGAGCGCCGAGAAGGGGCGCCGTCGGACCAGGCGCTCGCCCATCCGACCAGCACGCCGACGAAAGTCACCGTCAGAAACGCCGGGCGGGTGGCCATCGCGTAGCGCAGGACGGGATTGGCGAGGGCGGTTCGCGTCGGTTCTCCTGGGAGCGGGTTGACAGTCTGCGTTGACATCGGCGGCCCCTGGTTGTCAGGGCAGGCTTACATGTTTCGGGCGCAGCGGCTTTGCGGCAGCGCAAAAATGAAAGGCATACTTGGCCGGACGGCCGCCCGTCTGTGCAGGCCAGGCCGCTGAAATAACTTATGTAAACCGTTGTTTGCGCTCTCGAGGCGGGACGGCGTCGTGGTCGCCGCTATCACGCCCCGCAAGCCGCTGATCTTACTGAGTGCGACCGATAAGCGGCGCGAAACGGCCCGCTCCTGCCGGCGCCAGGCCGGCCGGCGGCTCACGCCCTCCAGGGGAAGGTCCAGGTCTCGGTCAGGGCCTTCGAGCCCGCGCGCAAAAACACCCTGAGGTCGGTGCTCTGGCCGGGATCGACCGCGACGTCCACCCCCGCGCGGAAGCCGCGGGCGTGAGCGTTGGGAATGAGGAACGTGCGCAGGATCTTGCCGTTCGAAGCGGTGGCGATCGTCTCCACCATCGAGGGATCGCTCAGGTAATAGGAGAGGTCGCCGCCGGAGAAATCGATCAGGAACCGGGTGGAGCCGGGCGGCGGCGCGTCGGCCGAGCCGAGCGCGCGGGCGGCCGAGCGGAAGGTCGCGACCGTCCGCCCGCCGGGGCTCAGCACCTGGTCCATCGTCAGCGCGGTGATCCGGTAGGCATAGGTCAGCGGCTTTGCGGGGTCGAGCCCATCCTTGGGCGCCCAGGCCGACACAATGTTGTCGTTGGTCTCGTCGCCGGTCGGCAGCTCCAGCAGATCCACCTTGCCCTCGCCCCAGTCGTCGTGCGGCTCGATCCAGTAGCTTGGGCGCAGTTCGTAGGCGAGTTCGAGGTCCTGGTAGTCGCCGAAGTTGCGGTCGCGTTGCAGGAGCCCGAAGCCGCGCGGGTCGCGATCGAGGAACACCGACACTTCCGGAGCGACCGGATTGCTGAGCGGCCGCCAGATCCACTCGCCCGCGCCCGTGTGCATCAGGAGCCCGTCCGAGTCGTGCAGTTCGCTGCGAAAGTCGTCGGAGAAGCGGTGGTCGTTCTTGCCGACGAAGAACATCGAGGAGAGCGGCGCGAGCCCGACCGCCGGAATCGGCTTCCGGGCGAACAGCGTCACGTTCGTCTCGATATAGGTGTCCTGGCCCGGGACGAGTTCGAAGCGGAAGGCGCCGGTCGCGGATTCGCCGTCGAGCAGCGCGTAGATGGCGATCGTCTCCGCGTTCGGTTCGGGCGTCTCGATCCAGAATTCGCGAAAGTACGGGAACTCCTCGTTGAGCCGCTGACCGCCGCCGATGGCGAGCCCGCGCGCCGACAGTCCGTAGCGCTGGCCGCGGCCGAGGAAGCGGAAATAGCTCGCCCCCAGGAACGCCACGACCTCGTCCCAGACGTGCGGGGCGTTGATCGGAAACTTCAGGCGGAAGCCGGCGAAGCCGATGTTGATCGGCAGATTGGCCGCGACCTTGTTGTGCCCGTAGTCGAACAGGTTGGCCGCATAGGGGATGGGGGCGGGGATGCCGTCGCGCAGGACGTTGACCACGACCGGGCGCTTGTAAAGATGACCGAGGTGGAAAAGCTCGAGCCGGAAGTTGGCGTTGAGCTGCTGGCCGAGCAGCGGCTTGTCGGACTTGAAGCGGATGTCGCGCCAGGCGTCGTAATCGAGATTGGCGAGGCCGTCCGGCAGTTCCGGCACACTCGCGTCATAAGGGGCGGCGGCAAGATCGCGGGCGCGCTTCACCACGTCCTGAAAGCCGAACGGCGGCGCCGCGCCGCCCTGCGGGGCGTCGCTCTGGGCGACGGCGGGCGGAATCAGGGGCGCGCCGGCAAGCACGGCTGCGCCGACGATGAGCGCGCGGCGGGAAAGTTCAGACATGGCGGGGGAACATTCGGCAGGATGGGCGGGACGGACTTGGGGGGTAGCGCGTAGCCCGCCGGAAAGCAACAGGCCGGGCGGCTCAGTAGGGCAAGGGCGCGAGCCCGTTGTTGGCGTTGTTGGCCTTGACCATCCGCGCTTCCATGCCGACGGCGAAATTCGGAGTGACCTGGTAGGTGAAGCCCATGCCGACCGTGCCGACAGCCTGGACCGCGCCGGGACCGGAGAACACGGCGTTGACCGCGTCGAGCGGGTTCGATCCGCCGAAATTGGTCGGGCGGGCGAGATCGACGCCTGCGATCAGATAGGGCGTGACCTGCCCCATGCGATATCCGACCGTGGCCTCCCCGCCTGCGTAGGCCGATCCGCTAAATTGGCTGAACCCGCGCGGCGTCGCCCACAGAGAGGGTCCGTAGCCAGCTGTGGCGCGGACGCCGACGACGACTCCGTTATCGAAGTCGTGATCGTAGCCGATATAGCCGTCCCCGCCTGCGCCGCCTTTCACGCCCTTGCCGCCCCAGGCGGAAATTCCGGCGCCCACGGAAAGGCCCGACCATGGGTTCCACTCCGGCTGAGGCGCCGCCGTCGACAGAGCGGGATAATCCGAGGGCGCATTGGGCAGGTCCGCAGCGAGGGCCGGGCCGCCGAAAGCCGCTGCAGCGGCCGAGGCGAGGACGAGGGAGCGGAAGGGGGCGATACGCATGGATCTCCGCCGGATTTACGAGCAGCAGGGCACGGTATGCCCAACCGACTGCGGCCGATTCAAGGCGACGCGCCTGACGAAATCAGCCTATCCGAACGACAGAAATCCGTCACTTCCGGTCTGGACAAGGCCGGGGCCGGCGCCTATAAGCCCCGAACCGTTTGCGTCTCCCAAAAGGCGCCGGCGCCCAGGTAGCTCAGTTGGTAGAGCATGCGACTGAAAATCGCAGTGTCGGTGGTTCGATTCCGCCCCTGGGCACCATTACAATCAAAGACTCAGCCGAGTCATTACTAGTGCAAAAAACGAAGCGCGCTTGCCCGGCTCAACCGTCGGGCCGTTTTGGCTACAAGCGCTCGCGGTCGGCGCTCAGCACTGACCAATGGTTGCGCCTTAAACAGCCCGTGCGCGACGGCTCAGGGATTAGCCGGACGGCCTGGCCGCATGTCGCCGCGGCGAAGGCGCTGGAGCAATGAGAGCGGGCAGCGCTGCGGAAGTGGATTCAAGGAGCGGGCAGGCTTGGCGGCTGGCGGGCGTTCACGAAAATGTGAACACATTGGCGGCGTCAAAGGATAGCTGTTTGTCTCCCTCGTGCGTTGAGTTGCGTGACGGGGGAATTTGTTCACCATTAGGAGGTTGTTTTATGCCATTCAGCACGCTTGGTCTATCCGTGGCTACGGTCGGGATGACGACGCTGGCGTTCGCCATCGCCGCCCCAGCTTCGGCGCAAGAACACTACGCGCACACCCACTACGCGCACTCTCACTATGCGCACACCCACTATGCGCACGCCCGCTATCGCCACTACGCCGGTACTGGCGAGGGCCGTCAGATCACGGTTTATTCGCAACAGCCTGTGCAGGCGCAGACCGTGGGCTACAGCTGGGGTCCCGTAGGGGCGGTGGGCAGCGTTGTAGGCGGAACCGGCCAGGCGGTGCAGGCCGTCTTTTACGGCGCCGGCGGCGTCGTGGGCGGGATCCTCGGCGGAGTATTTGGCGGCGCCTCGGCGCTCTTCGGCGGCCCCGGCTACAGTTACGCCCCGGCTAACGGCTACGGCGGCCCGTTCGCTGCGCCGTTCAATGCCGCCGGCGGAGTTGTCGCAGCGCCCTTCCAGGTGGTCGGCGGCGCATTGGGAGGGACGCCGCCCGCCGCCGCCTACTAATCCAAGCCGCTTCCGGCTTGCACCTATGCACCGGCAACGGGCGCGCCCGCGGACTTGGGATGGCGCGTCCGCGCCTGCGGCGTAAATCAAAATCAGCGTGGGCCGCCGACTGGCTGTTTATTCGGCCATAGTCGGGCTCACTGATCGCGCCGCCCATCAGCACCGGAACGTGGACCGAGCGACTGGTCTTTACCGCATCGACCGCGGCGCGGTCGCGTTGCCGATCGTTAAGCCGAATCCCAGGACCAGCCGAGTGAGGCGCCTTTATCGGCATGAGTGCGCGGGGCAGGTCTAAGCCAACCTGCTCTACCTCATAGCCGACACAGCCGGCGTCGTTGAATACTCTATGTCAGGGCCGATGGTTCAGATGAACTCAAAGCGGCACCGCGCGGCGGCGTCTCGACAACAACGAGCGGATGCGCTCAACAAAGATTTCTACGTAGTGAGCGAGTAGGAGTTTGCGATCCCTGTGCGGCAAGGCATGCGCTCACTCTCGCGGAAGCGCGCCTTGAACCTCCCCATCACGCTCGGGCTCGAAGTCAAGCCGATAGGTTTCGACGCTCATCTCTCGCGCCAGCGCTTTCCTGACCGAGCGCCAATATTGGACCGAAGGGAAGTCGTTGGCCTCTCGCTCCATCCTGCGGGCGGCTTCGAATGCGCCGCGCCCGAGATGCTGGATCAGCGATTCCGCCTCCGCTTCAATCCATCTCGCCCTTTGGCGCCGCTTCTCCAGAAACAAGCGCATCCGCCAACTCCTCAGAAACGGGCCGCGGCCCATTCGCCAGGAGGCTTTTCGTTCCTCCGAACGTCAGCGGGACCAGACGCAAGCATGGCCTTGATCCTTGCCTGAGCCGCCTCAGTCGCAGCGTCAAGCGCCCTGGCCCAGCTCAATAGAGCTTCGTATTGCTCTGCTTCTTGCTTGGTCACCAGTATCCTCCCGGACGGCTATGCGCATCTGGCCCAAATACACGGACACTGTAAGGCGCATATCGTACATGACTTGGCGGGACCTAAGCGCCCGCTCCACGGCGTAGATCGCGATACCGGCCGGTGTCTCCCGAAACACCAAGAGGCCAAGGGTTCCGCTAATCACCGGCGGCGTCGCGCCCACTCTTCCGACATCATCCAAGGTGGGTAAACAATTAGGATTTCTACGTAGAGTGTGAACCGCGAAGCCGTTTCCGGACACTATGTCGCATAGCAAGCCGCGGATAAGAGCGTCGCAGAGACGTCAGTCCGAGAAAGGCTCCGACGAGAGGCTGACTGGCCCACCCGACCTCCGATGGGACGGCCGCCCGCGGGCAGGCGCGCCTCTGGAGCGACGCTGGCGCAACACCGCGGTTAATGGCGCCAGCGCACCCGCCGTGGCGATACTTGAGCGCCTCGCGTGAAAAGCGCACTCCGAGCAGACAAACGTCCTGTCACGCAATCGTTGTCCTGAAGGTTATAAGAATGCACCCAACCGGCCGCGATGGGCCGCCATTTCAAGACGCTCAGGTCACCGTTATGGCAGGAGCCAGAGCCTCCTAGCCCGACACAGCCTCAGCCTGGGCGCGCAGCCGCCAGACGTGACCAGGGCTGGCGCCTCTCTGCCATCATTATCGTTTTGGATTCTCCATGCCTCGCTCGTCTCGAAGATTTGATGTCGCAGTGGTCGGCGCGGGCATTTGCGGACTGGCTCATGCGTTGGCGGCGGGCCGGCGGGGAAAGCGTGTCGTCGTCGTGGACCGCGACGATGAAGCCAACGGCGCATCGATCCGGAATTTCGGCTTCGTCACGATCACAGGGCAGCAGGCGGGCGAGTGCTGGCGGCGCGCGCGACGATCGCGCGACGTCTGGGCGGAGGTCGCGGAGGCGGCGGGGATTCCCGTGGTCCAACGCGGGCTGCTCGTGATCGCCAGACGGCCGGAGGCGCGCGCGGTGCTCGAGCAGTTTCTCGCCACCGACATGGGCGCCGAGTGCCGCCTCGTCGAGGCCGGAGACATCGGGAGTTACGGGACGGGCCTGCGTTCGGAATCGTTCTCGGGCGCGCTTTACAGCCCGCGCGAGATTCGCGTCGAGTCGCGCGAGGCGATCCCCCAACTGGCGGCCTACCTGGCCGAGCGCTACGACGTCGCCTTCTTGCGCGAGACGGCCGTTCACGCCGCCGCGCCCCCGCAACTCGAGACCAGTCGCGGGGTCATCGAGGCGGAGGCCGTCGTCGTCTGCCCGGGCGACGATTTCCACACGCTGCACGCGGATCGGATCGCCGCCTACGGCCTGACCCGATGCAAATTGCACATGATGCGGCTCGCGCCTCGCCATTTCGACAAGCGCCTCCCGGTAATCATGTCCGATCTCGGAATGATCCGTTATCTGGGCTATTCCGAATTGCCGGCGGCCGATGCGCTCGCGCGCCGGCTCGCGGCGGAGCAGGGCGATCACCTTGCGAATGGCGTTCATCTGATTGTCGCACGCAGCGCGAATAATTCCTTGGTCGTCGGCGATTCCCATCACTACGCGGCGACGCCCGACCCCTTCGCGCCAACGGCGGTCGACGACTTGATCCTGGATGAATACGCTCATGTGTTCGCGGGCGATGCGCCGCCGGTTTTGGAGCGCTGGACGGGAACCTATGCCTCGTCGAAGGATCGGCTCACCGTCGTCGACAAGCCGTCGGACGCGCTACGGATTGTGATCATCACCAGCGGAACCGGCGCCAGCATCTCGTTTGCGCTGGCGGAGGAGGTCGTTGCCGACCTCTTCGACTAGGGGAAAGAACGCGCGGCATGAAGCACGTGAAGGCGGTTATTTTCGATTGGGCGGGGACTGTCGTCGACTACGGGTCGCTCGCCCCGATGGGCGCGTTCGTCGAGACGTTCGCCGAGTTCGGCGTCGGGATCAGCATCGAGGAAGCGCGGGGTCCGATGGGCATGGCGAAGCGGCCGCATATCGCGGCGCTGGCGGCGCTGCCGCGGATCGCCGAGGCCTGGGAACGGAAGCACGGCCGAGCGCCGACCGAGGCCGACATCGACGCGCTCTACGACGTCTTCGTTCCGAAGAACGTTTCGGTCGCCGCCCAGTACGCCGATCTCATTCCCGGGACCGCCGAGGTCGTCAGCGCCTTGCGCGCGGAGGGCGTAAAGATCGGATCGTCGACCGGCTACACCCGCGAAATCATGGCGCGGATCACGCCGCGCGCCGCGGAGCAGGGATTTCAGCCCGACAGTCTTGTTTGCACTGGCGATACGCCTGAGGGCCGGCCAAGCCCGCTGATGTTCTACAAGGGCCTGATCGACCTCGACGTCTGGCCGGCCTGGCATGCGATCAAGGTGGACGACACGACGGTCGGCGTCGCGGAAGGGGTCAACGCCGGCGCCTGGGCGGTCGGCGTCGCCGTCAGCGGCAATGCTTTCGGTCTGTCGCTCGCCGATGCGGGGGCCTTGTCGCCGGAAGACTTCATCGGTCGCCGCGCGCGGGCGCAAAATGCCCTCTACGGCGCCGGGGCGCATTACGTGATCGATTCCGTGGCCGATCTCGTGGCCGCCGTTGCGCAGATCGAAGGACGCCTCGCCCGCGGCGAGCGGCCTTGAAGAATCGATGGTTACTCGGTCGTGGCAATAGATCCAGCTTGCCCAAAGTGCGGCCGTGGTTTCCCGTGCTGCGACGGCTCATCGGTGAAGGTGAATACCTTCCTTATTCCTCCGTCTTTGGCTGTTACGTCTCTCACGCTTTCAATATTGCCGCCGCGGCCGGACGTGCCGGCACTCCCAAATACACGAATGATATCGCAACCTCCTTTCGGGTTGTACCAAAATCCCAATTCAACCTACCATCTCCGAGCGCTGAGAGTTTTCCGAGAGCATCCATAACATTCAAGATTGTCGGCATGGCGGGTTGGCTTTCTGAGTAGCTAATAACGCGCGTCATAGGTCATTTGATGACCGCGTTCAAGTGCATTCCCGGTCAAGTCATTTTCATTCGGGTGTCGCAAAGGCGATCACGTCAAGCTTTCGTGCCAAACCTTCCTTCGATCACCGCGGCGCGGCCGACCGGATCGGCGCCCGCTCGAGCCCGAGCAGCAGGACGAGCGTCACTACGACCAGGATCATCGTCAGCGCGGCGCCGGTGAAAATGTCCCCGCGGTCGGTCAGGCCGAAGATCGCGACCGGCATCGTCACCCAGCCCGGAGGATAGACCATGACCGTCGCGCCGAGCTCCCCCATCGACAGCGCAAAGCTGAGGCCGAACGAGGCGATGAGATAGGGCGCGATCAGCGGGAGCGTCACGTGCCGGAGCCTGTAGGCGGGGCGCGCGCCGAGGCACGAGGCGACCTCTTCGTAATCCGGCGCGAGGCGCGAGAGTCCGGCCGAGATGTTGCCGAACGCGAAAGCGGAAATCAGGACGTAATGCGCGACAAACACGATCGCCGTCGTGCCGTTGAGCAACAGCGGCTTCTGGCTGAACGCGACGAGCAGCCCGAGTCCGACGGAGACGGAGGGAACGGCGCTCGGGACGAAGAACAGGACCCCGAGTGCGCCGCCCCACCGGTCCCCCCGCGCGCGCAAGGCCAGCGCCGCCCAGGCGCCCGTGACGAGCGCCAGGAGGCTCGCGACGAATCCGGTGACGAGGCTGGCGAAAACGGCGTCGCGCTCGGCGCCGCCGGTCGCGTCGCGATAGTGCTCCAGGGTGAAGCCGGTCGGCAGAACCGCGTTCCACTGCTGGGAGAAGCTCGCGAGAATGATGACGGCGAGCGGGGCGACGAAGATCACGCCGAGAATCAGCGCGGCGAAACTCCAGACGAGGACGCGGCCGGACAGCGACCAGATCAGCATGGGCCTAGCCTCCCAGCCGGCGCGCGGCGAACCGGTAGAGACCGAACAGGCCAAGCGACAGCGCGACGTTGACGATCGCGATCGCGCACGCGGCCTGATAATCCGATTCCTGGATCGCCTTGTCGTAAATCAGCAGCGGCAGCGTGATCACGCCCTTGGCGCCGATGAACAGCACGATCCCGAATTCGTTGACGGTCAGCAGCAGGCAGAGACTGCCGCCCGCGACGATCGCCGGCAACGCCGCGGGGAGGATCACCTGGCGCACGATGCGCAAGGGTCGCGCGCCAAGCAGGCTCGCGACCTCGATCTGGCTGCGGTCGACGAGCGAGAACGCGGCGAGCAGCGGGCGCAGCACGAACGGCGTGTAGACCGTCACCTCGGCCAGGATGACGCCCCAGGCGGAATAGAGAAAGTCGACCGGCGGATGGTCAAGACCCAGGCCGGAGCTCAGCGCGCCGTTCAGGATGCCCGCGGAACCGTAGAGAAACGTGAAGGCGAGCGTCACCAGGAAGGTCGGCAGGGCGATGAAGGTGTCGATGACCCGCGCGACAAGGCCCGCGCCCGGGAACGGCGCGAAGGCGAGGATCAAGCCGAGGGTCAGGCCGAGGGCGACGCATCCGACCGTCGATGCGAGGGCGATCTCGGCGGTATTGAGCAAGGCGTTGAGGAACGCCCTGGAGTTCAGGACCTCGAACGCCGCAGCGAGATTCAGGCCGCCGGAATCATCGACCAGCGCGGCGTGCGCGATCAGGGCCAGCGGATAGAGAAAGAGCACGGCCAGCACGATCAGCGGCGGGGCGATCCACCAGCCGACGAGATCGACCTTGGCGGCGCGCGGCGCCAGCGCGACGGCTTCAGACACCCGCGTCCTCTGCGATCAGGTTGGCGTCGGCAGGCGAGAAGAAGAACGACAGCCGCTCGCCCCGCGCGGGCGGGTTCGGCAGCCGCGTCGCGACCACGCGCAGGATCGAGTCGCCGATCGCGGCCACGAGATGGGTCAGTTCGCCCTGCCAGTGGATCTCGCGCAGTTCCGCCTCGATGCTGTTCGATCGTTCCGCGTCGCCGGTCAGGGTCAGATTCTGCGGCCGCACGCAGAGGAGGCGCCGCGCGCCGGCGGGCTGGTCGTCGCCGCTCACGACGACCTTGGCGTCGCCGATCCGGACGCCGACAAAACCTCGGTCCTGCGCCTTTCCCTCGACGACCACCGGCAGCAGGTTGGCGCGGCCGAGGAACTCGGCGGCGAAGCGGTTGGGCGGGCGGCGATAGAGTTCGCCGGTCCGGCCGATCGCGCTCAATTCGCCGTCCTTGAGAATCGCGATGCGGTCGGCGAGCGTCAGCGCCTCGCTCTGATCGTGCGTGACATAGAGAATGGTCAGTTCGGGCAAATCGGCGTGCAGCCGGGCGATCTCCTCGACCATCGAGCGGCGGATCTGCGCGTCGAGCGCCGACAGCGGCTCGTCGAGCAGCAGCACGCGCGGACGGACCGCGAGCGCGCGCGCGATCGCCACGCGCTGCTGCTGGCCGCCGGACAATTCGCGCGGGAAGCGCTTGGCGTATTGCGACATGCCGACGATGCGCAGGGATTCCTCGACGCGCTGGGCGATCAGGTCGCGTTCGGCGCCGCGCGCCTTGAGGCCGAAGGCGACGTTCTCGGAGACGCGCATGTGAGGGAACAGCGCGTAATTCTGCACGACCATGGCGAGGCCGCGCTCATAGGGCGGCAGGTCGGTCGACGTCGGCTCCGCCGATGAGGATGCGACCGGAAGCCGGACGAACGAAGCCGGCAACCGCGCGCAATGCGGTCGTCTTGCCCGAGCCCGATGGGCCGATCATGGCGAGGATCTCGCCCGCCGCCACAGCCAGGGTCAGCGGCTTCAACACGACAGCGCCGCGATAGGCGACGCTGACCTTGTCGAAGGTCACATCCGAACCCGGCGCTCGCTTTCGCCGCGGCGGCCGATCGCAGAAGCGACGAAGGCGGCGACGACGGTCATGTCAGCTCCCGGTGACTTCGTGCCAGCGCTTGACGTCGGCCGGAAGGTCCTTGAGCACCTCCGCCCAGTCGGGCGTCCAGACCGTCACGCCTTTCAGGGCCTCCTGAAGCCTCGTGTAGTTGGCGTCGGTCGGGGTCACGTCCTTGCGCACGGGAACGCCGATCGCAACCGAGGAGACGGTCTCCTGCGCTTCCTTGGAGAGCAGGAAGTCGATCAGCTTCTTGCCGTTGTCGGCGTCGGGCGCGCCGGCCACCAGGCCGATGTAATAGGGCAGCGGCAGGGCGGAACGCTCGCCGTTCGGGCCCGCCGGCCAGAACACCCGGATGTTCGGATCGTCGGCCATCTGCGACATGTTCATCTGCACGTCGCCGTTGGCGACATAGAGTTCGCCCTTGTTGACCAGCGCGGTCAGCTTGCCGGTCGAGGCGGACGGGCCGACGTTGTTGGCCTGCAGCTTCTTGAGATAGTCGAAACCCGCATCTTTGCCGCCGAAGGCATGGATGACCTGCAGCATGACCGCCGTGCCGTCGCCGGCCTGGCCTGGCGTCGAATACTGGATCTTGCCCTTGAACTTGGGATCGAGCAGGTCGTCGTAGGTGGCCGGCGGCGACTTGAGCGCGGCGGAATCGTAGATGAAGCTGAGGTAGTTGTTGACGAGCGGCTGATAGGAGTCGTCGCCGCCCGTCGATCTCGGCCGCGGCGGCGGGTGTGAACTTCTGCAGCAGGCCTTCGGCTTCGGCGCGCTGGATGAACGGCGGCAGGGTGACGAGAACGTCGGCCTGCGGGTTCGACTTCTCCTTCGCGACGCGCTCGACGACGCCGCCCGAGCCGGCCTCGACATACTGCACCTTGACGCCCGTCGCCTTGGTGAAGGCGTCGAACTGGGTCTCGAACCAGCTGCCCTTTCCGTCATGCAGGCCGTCCGCGGCATAGATCGTGACGATGTCGGAAGACGGCCAGCGCGGGTGACGCAGCACTGGCGGCGGAGGCGAGCAGAGCACTCAACAGCGATTTCATGGGAATAGGCCCTCGTTATCGAAAGGAGTCCGGGTGATCGGACTAGGGCCGGCATGTGAAGCGCGTATGACTGCGACGAACGCGCCTCAGACGCCGACCTCGCCGAACGCCTCTTCGAGGATCGCCAGCGCCGCGTCGAATTCGTCGAGCGGGATCGTCAGCGGCGGGCACAGCGTCACGAATTCTGCCGCCGCCGACCTTGAAACTCAGCCCTTTGGCGAGGCAGGCGTAGAGGAGTCGGTCGGCCAGTCCGGCCGCATCGGGGCCGCCAATCTCGACGCCGAAATAGCCGCCGAACCCGCGCACATCCAGAATGACGGGATGGCGCGCCTTGATGGCGCCCAACCGTTCGACGCCGCGCGCGCCCAGTTCAAGCGCGCGGTCGATCAGTCTCTCCTCTGCGATGACGTCGAGCGTCGCGAGCGCGGCGGCGCAGGCGACCGGGCTTTTTTCGTGGGTGTAATGTCCGAGCGCGGCTTCGGGCGCGCAATCGAGACGTTGCGCGGCGAGCATCGCGGCGAGCGGCATGATCCCGCCGCCGAGGCCCTTGCCGATGACCAGAATGTCGGGGGTCGCCCCCATTTGCTCGCACGCGTAGAGCGTGCCGGTGCGCGCGAGGCAACTCGGGATTTCGTCGAAGATCAGCAGGGCGCCGCGCCGGGCGCAGGAGTCGCGAACCCGCGGCCAGAAGTCCGGCGGCGGCGCCTCGACCGTCGTCCAGCGGATCGGCTCGGCGATCAGAGCGCCGACGTCGCCCTGCACCTCGAGCACATAATCGATATAGTCGGCAAAGCGCTCGAACGGGCGGTCGTCGCCGAAGAAGCGGCGCGCCAGATCGAGCGGCGGCAGGTGTTCGGCGCCCGGAGTCATCGGACCGAGCCCGCGCCGAAACAGCGCCTCGCCGCCGACGCCGATCGTGTCGAGATTGGCGCCGTGGAACGAATCCCACAGCGACAGCGTCTTGTGTCGCCCGGTCGCGTAGCGTGCGAGCTTCAGCGCCATGCCGACGGCCGCCGCGCCGCTCGGCGCGAACAGAACCTTGTCGAGCCCGGCCGGCGAGGTTTCGACGAGGCGACGCGCGAGGGCCGTCGCCGTCGCGTTGGCGTAGCGGCGCGGGCAGAACGGTAGGGTCTCCAGTTCACGGCTGGATCGCCGCCACGACTTTCGGATGGCCGTGGCCGAGCTGGTGCACGCTGTTGCCGTGGAAATCGAAGATGCGTCGCCCGTCGATGTCGGTCAGCACCGCGCCCTTGGCTTGCACGATCTCGGTCAGGCACGGCGTCGACAGCGACTGACGCAGGAAATAGCGCTCGTCCTCGTCGAGCGCGTCGCTCGCCTGCTCGCTTAAAGAGGCCCGCCACGCGGCGCGCGCGGACGAAACGTTCATGTCGCCCTCGCTGGGCGGCAGGGCGGGATCTTTCATTTCAGGCAGGCAAGCGCGAGCAGCGCCCGCGGCCGGAGACGCTGACAGGGGGGTCGGGCGCCGGCGCTCATCGCGCATCCTTTCCAGCGGCCGTCGTCGACAAGAGATCGACGTCCATTTCGTCCAGCGTGTCGCGGACGGCCTCGATCGCGCCGCGCATGTGATCGGCGTTGAGGCGGCCGATGCAGCCGATGCGAAACGAGTCGGCGACGGTCAGCTTGCCCGGATAGATCACGTAGCCGCGCTCCTTCAGCAAATCGTAGAAGCGCTGGAAGACAAAATTGGGATGGGCCGGGGTGTGAAAGGTCGCAATGATCGGCGCCTGCAGCGCGTCGCTCAACAGAGTTGTGAATCCGAGCGCGCGCATGCCGTCGATCAGGACCCGCGCATTGTCGGAATAGCGAGCGCCGCGGCCAGCGACGCCGCCCTCGTCCCAAAACTCTTCAAGCGCCTGATGCAAGGCGACGATGACATGGATCGGCGGCGTGAATCGAAACTGGCCGGTCTTTTCGAAGTTCCTGTTCTGATCGAACAGATCGAGCGTCAGTGTGGTCGCCCGTCCTTCGGTCTCGGCAAGCGCTTCGCTCCGGCAGATGACGAAGGCGAGTCCCGGCACGCCCTCCAGGCACTTGTTGGCCGAGGCGGCGACAGCGTCGAACGGGCTTTGGCTTGCGTCGAGCGGCAGCGCGCCAAAGGCGCTCATCGCGTCGATCAGAAGCCTCTTGCCGCGCCGCGCGGCGATCGCCGCGATGTCGGCGATCGGATTGAGGATGCCGCTCGTCGTCTCGCAATGGACGGCGAACACATGCGTGATATCCGGCGCCTCAACGAGTATGCGGTCGACCGCCGCGAGGTCGGGCGGCGTATCCTCCGGCGTCTCGCGCACGATCGTCTCACGCCCGGCGATATCGAGAATTCGCTTGGCGCGATGGCCGTAAGCGCCGTTGACGAGCACCAGAACCCGACCGTCCCTCGGCACGAAGGTCGTGAGCATCGCCTCGACCGCGAAGGTCCCCGACCCCTGCATCGGCGCCGTGACATAGCGCCTCCCGCCGTTCACGATCTGCGGCAGGCGCTCCATCACCTGGCGATTGAGCGCGAGGAACGCAGGATCGCGCGACCCCCAGTCATGAATCATGGCCTGCTTCACGGACTTCGACGTCGTCAGCGGCCCGGGCGTCAGCAGCAATGGGTCTCCGGTCTCCGACCGACCGGCTGCCTTCCGCGCGACGACTGCTGGCATTGGAAGTCCTTCGATTGAGGCAAATTGGTTTGGGACTCCTGCTTGCCTACGCTCAGCCTCATGAAGGCTGTGTGACAGGAGAGCGACTGAACGAGTCTCTCGGCGCCAATTCCAACGATTGTCCCCCGAACGGAAGCCGAAGCCGTTAGTTCATTCGCACTTTCGAGGCGGCCTCGAAAATGTGAAGCTGGTCCGGCGGGATGGAGACCCCGATATCGAGGCCTTCCGGGAAAGCGACCCGTTCACGCAGAACCGCGATGACATCGGCGCCGCCAATGCGCCCAAACACGTGAGTCTCGGCGCCCGTCGGCTCGGTCAGCGTGACGCGGAGGCGGAGCGGCGAGTTCGGATCGAGAACAATCGCCTCCGGGCGGAACCCGCAGATCACCTGAGCGCCTGGCCGCACCGGGGTCTTCCCCGGGGAGACGGTGACGGAGCCGTCGTCGCTCATAAAGGAGCCCTCGTCGTTCAGCCTCCCGGCGATGAAATTCATCGCGGGCGAGCCGAGAAACGACGCGACGAAGAGATTTGCGGGTCGATCGTAGAGCTCGAGCGGCGCTCCAACCTGCTCGACGATGCCGTCGTGCATGACGACAATGCGGTCGGCCATGGTCATGGCTTCGATTTGATCGTGGGTGACGTAAATGCAAGTCGTTCCCAGTCGGCGGTGCAATTCGCGGATTTCGCCCCGCATCTGGACCCGAAGCTTTGCATCGAGGTTCGAGAGGGGTTCGTCGAACAGGAAGACCTGCGGGTCGCGCACGATGGCGCGTCCCATCGCGACCCGCTGCCTCTGACCGCCGGAAAGCTGGCCCGGACGTCGACCGAGAAGCTCCTTGATGCCGAGAATCGAAGCGGCCCGCTCGACCCGGGCCTCGCGCTCCGACTTCTGGAACCCTCGCAGGATGAGCGAGAACTCCATGTTCTCCCGGACCGTCATATGGGGATAGAGCGCATAATTCTGAAAGACCATCGCAATGTCGCGGTCCTTCGGATTGAGATTGTTGACCACCCGCTCGCCGATCTTGATCCGGCCCCTGGTGATTTCCTCGAGGCCCGCGATCATGCGCAGAAGCGTGGACTTGCCGCATCCGGAAGGACCGACCAGCACGACGAATTCGCCGTCCTCGGCCTCGATGTCCACGTTGCGAATGACCTTGACCGAACCGAAGGATTTCTCGACGTTCTCGATCTTAACGCCCGCCATGCTTGCGCTCCAATTTCGTTTGCGGCTTTGCGAGGGCCGCCTCGTCCGCATCGCGAGGCGAGGCGCGCGGCGGCGCCACCAGAATTTCGTCGCTCGACGCCGCGCCGCCCTCGATGATCAGCGCGACCCCGCCGTCGGCCAATGCTTCCTCGCTGTCGTCGCGCGCGGAAAGCCGAACGCCGTCGACGGACGCCTCGATGGTTCGGCCGACGGCCTCGACGACGAACGAATAGGGCCGCTCGAACGACCACGCGAAGGGCGTTTCCGCGAGAACGGCCACCTCGCCGTCCCGAGCGCGAACGAGCCGCAGGAGGTTCGGCCGCACGAGCAGGACGGCGTAATAACGTCGCAACCCCTGGACGCGAACGCCGATCCCGGCGCGCTCGGCAAGATGGACGGTCAGCGCGGTCTCGACGCGATAATCGCCCCATGCTCGACCGCCATGAATGATCATGCCTTCGCCGCGGTCCTGAGAAATCCGGAAAGCCTGCGGGAAACTGGTCGAGAAGGTGTCGACCGCATTGACCCAGGCGCGCCGCCAGAAGTCGCTCGGCGCCTTGGGGCGCCTGAGCCGGGTGTCCGGAGGGCCATCCCAGCGGAGCCAGTCGAGAACGATCGCGCCGTCCTGCGATCCGCCCGGCGAGCGGACGGCGACGCCGATCGATTGGATCGGCTGGCCGTCGGTGTCGGGGACGCGCCAGTCGAGAGCCGTCCCCTCGCCCGGCGCCAGCGCGACGAACTCGGACTCGATTGCGACCAGGGCGTCGGCTTCGCCGTAGACAAGCGCGCTCAAGGCTACGGCGATGTCGCCGGCGTTCTGCGAATCGGCGATCACGCGCGCCTTGATCCTTTGACCGGGAACGATGAGGGGCGTGGCCATCAGCTCGTAGGTGCGCATGCGCGCGACGTCGGGCGGCGCGAAGGTCGGCGTCATCGCGACGGCGGGCTCGACCGCAAGCCCGGAGAAGCGCAGCTCGAGCGCGCGGCCGCCCTCGAAGACAATGTTGGCGAGCCCCGGCGCCGCCGAGCCGCCGCCGGCGGCCGTGAATCCCTGCACGCTGCCCGGCAAGGAAAAATGGAATTGGGCGCCATCCTTGGGCGCCGCGAGCGGAGGCAGATCCGCGAGCTTTCGTCCGAGGTCAACGAGTCGGGCGCTGACCCGCACGGCGTCGTTGATCGCGTATCCCCCGTCGGCGGACGAGATCAACATGCGGTCGGCGAGAGGGCCGCGCCAGCGGCCGGCGTCGATGCCGTCAAGGCCGAGCATCGCGCCCATGAGGCAACCCACGTTGCCGGCGTTGCAATCGGTATCCCACCCCGAGGTGCAGACGATGGTCTGCGCCCGGGTGAAGTCGTCGGAGGCGTAGAGCAGCGCCATGATCATGAGCGCATGATTGGGAACGACATGACAGTTGCCCGGATACTTGTCGTATCCGTAGCGCGCCTCGATCGCCTCGCGCGCCTCCCGCCAGTCGGTATAGCGCCGTCGCCACTCGCGAATGTCGGCAACGAGCTTCGCGATCGGGCTTTCGCTCGGGATGTGCGCGAGGCCGACGTCGATCAGGCGCTCGACGTCGCGGGACACGAAAGCCTCGGCTTCCATCGCCGCCCACAGCTTGGCCGCGTCCACGGCCGCCCCGTCGTGGCTCACACGCCCCGCCTTTTCGGCCAGCGCGGCGGCGAGCGCGGGATTGCCCGGCGCCACGATCGCCCAGCCGTCGATGAAGATCTGCGCGCCGATCTGTTCCGCGACGGCCTGCCCGTTGCGCTCGATCGATCCGCTGTCGGGCGCCGGAACGCCGCGCTTCAGATTGAGCCAGGCGGTGTGCTCGGTGGAGTTGCCGTTACCGCCCCACCACAGGATCGCACGGTGCTCGACAATATAGTTGAGCCACGTCTCGCCGATCTCGCGCGACGTGATTCCGGCGCGCGCGCCGTGATCCTCGAGCGCGCGGATGAAGGTGAAGGTCCCGGCGACGTCGTCGTCGGTGACGACCAGCGGGCAGTTCAGCCGCTCGTGGACGTAAGTCTCGATCGGCCCAAGCTCGCGCAAAATCCGTTGATGAGTCCAGCCCTCGAACGGTCGGCCGAGGTAGACGCCGATCAATTTGCCGAGCACGGCGGCGTACGCGCGCTCGGGATAGTCGGAAGGAAGCTTCGCCATCGCGCCCCCCTAGACGATCTCGAGGCAGTCGCGGTCGGGCAACGCCGGAAACGGCGCGGTCGGCAACGTCTGATACCAGTAGGCGACGGAGGCGATGTCGTCCTGGAGCGGCAGGTAGCGGCGATTGTCCTTCTCCGTCCGCCAGCCGATCGCCTGGAGGGTCACCTTGATGTCCGTCGCGAAGCGGATCGGGTCCATGATATGCCAACGGTAGAGGCCGAACCGCTGCTGCGACTGGTAGGTCCCGTCCGGCCGGATGACCTGCGGCAGCCCCGAATAGGGCGTCGTGAATTCGATATAGGCTCGCGGAAAGGCGGGATCGACCGTACCCGCGTCGAAATTGTAGGCGCCGCAGAAATAATCCTCTGTTCCCGTGCCGCAGATCGTCGGCCATTCGTCGCCGTCGAGAAAGAACTTGATCTCGCCCTCGCCCCACCAGCCGGAATTGTTGACGCCCCAGGCGACATAGGTCCCAACGTAGTGTCCTCGCCCGCTGACGCCGTCGAGCACGACATAGTCCTCCTTGAACGGCAGCGGATTGGTGCGGCGGAACTGGGCGTGAAAGTAGGCCGCATCCTCCGGAACCTCGGTCAGGGCGTAGTTGATCTGCCAGTAGATGACCGCCTCCGCATCCGGATCCCGGTTCTCCAAGGTGAGGCGCGCCCTGCGGCGGAACGGCATCTCCCAGTAGCAGTTGAACGCGCGCCCTGGATTGACGCAGACCGCGAGCGAGTTCACCTGGGCGTAGCGGCCCCAGCCGCAAGCGAAGAAGTCGCCGAGCGGCGCCTCGACCGAGGGGACGGTCTGCTCGTCCCAGTAGATGCGAAGGATGAGATCGCGCCAGCGTCCGTTCGCCGGCGTGATCCAGATCTGCTGGATCGCGCCGGCGCCCTCGATGTCGCCGAGAAGAAGAGTTTCGCCGGGCGCAACGCGCTTCGAGGGGGAAATCTTCCAGCCGCGCCCGAGGCCGCGGGCGTGGATGGCGCCTGTGCCGTCCTCGGCCATCCCGCCTTTGCCCTTCTCGCCGGTCGGATTCTCGGCGCTGATCGAGCGCGACTTGGCGGTCGACAAACGCGACAGATTGCCGAGGTGCAATCCGAGCCCCGGGAAGCCCTGCGTCATGCGTTCGCTCTCCTTCGTGGTTCTCTTGCTTTATTTGATGCCGCTTGTCTTGATCGATTCGATGATGCGCTTCTGGAAGATGACGAACATGACGATCGTCGGCAGCGCGACGACCGTCGAGGCCGCCATGATGTAGTTCCACGAGCCGTTGTACTGCTGGTGGAAGCTCGCGATCGCCACCTGCACCATCCAGAGGTCCTGATTGGAGGTGATCGTCAGCGGCCAGAGGAAGGAATTCCAGTTCGCCAGAAAAAACAGGATCGCGAGCGCCGAGAGGATCGGCCGGCTCAGCGGCAGGACGATCGACCAGTAGATGCGGAAATAGCCGGCGCCGTCGATCAGCGCCGCCTCCTCGAGTTCGCGCGGCACGGCGAGATAGAACTGGCGCAGGAGAAAAATGCCGAAAGCGTTGAAGATCGACGGGACGATGAGACCCGCGTAGCTGTCGAGAAGGCCGAGCGCGCGGGCCAGGATGAACAGGGGCACGATAATGACGGGCTGGGAGATGAGGAAGGTTGCGAACATCGACAGGAAGATGAGGTCGCGGCCGGGAAACCTCAGCCGCGCCAGCGCGTAGCCCGCCATCGAGTGAAAGAAGAGCGCCACGACCGTGACCACCGCCGACACGAAGAACGTGTTCCAGAGATAGCGGACGAAGTTCACCTGCGTGAACACGTAGACAAAATTTGCCAAGGTCGGGTGGCGCGGGACGAGGTTCGTGTCGAACACTTCGCTTGTCTCTTTCAGCGACATCGACAGCATCCAGAAGAGCGGCGCGACCGTCATGAAAGCGAGGATCGATCCCGCGAGATACAAGGCGAGTTGCACGGGCCGGATCAGCCGGCGTTGGGCGGCGTCGTCGGTCCCGGCCATCGACGCGTCAGCCATAGATGAAGCGCCCCCCGCGCGTCAGCATGAACATCAGCACGGTGATCGCCATCAGGACGACGACGAGCACGGAAGCCATCGCGGCGGCGTAGCCGTATTCATTGAACAGGAACGCCTGCTGGTAGATGTAGAAGATCGCGAGCGACGTCGAGTTCGCCGGGCCGCCCCTCGTCATCACGTAGATCAGGTCGAAGGTCTGCGAGCCGCACACCGCCGCGACCGTCGACACGAGAAGGACGAAGAAGCTCGTCGGCTGCAGCAGCGGCAAGGTGATCTTGAAGAACGATTGCACCGGGCCGGCCCCGTCGATCCGGGCGGCCTCATAGTACTCGCGCGGAATGTCCTGCAGGTCCGCCGAGAAAGATCAGCATGTAGAAGCCCATCAGGAACCAGACGCTGATCGCCACGACCACATAGAGCGCGAAACGCGGATCGCCGAGCCAGGAGACCGCGGAGAGGCCGAACGGCGAGCCAAGCTGGGTGAGAACTCCGATCTTATCGACGAGGAGGACTTGCCAGACGAGTCCGACGACGACGAGACTCACGGTCTGAGGCATGAACAGCAGGCTGCGGACGACGCCGTTGAACCGGGTGTCGTTCTGCACAAGCAGCGCGAGTCCGAGTCCGGTCACATAGAGCGACGGAACGAGGGTCACGATGTAGAGGATCGTGACGCCGAGGCTCTTCCAGAACAGAGGGTCCGCCGCCATCCGTCGGTAATTGGCGAGACCGACAAACGCGTACTCGCCAAAGCCGCTCACGTTGAAAAAGCCCAGGCTCAGCGACAGGACCATCGGCCCGCCGACGAAGATGACGAGACCGATGGCGTCCGGCGCGACGAACAGATAGCCCGCGAGGCGCTCGCGGGCGCGGTTGGACAGTTCGAGTTTTGGGAGGCGGGAGCGCGCCGTCGCAACGCGCCCCCGCGGTTCGGCGGACTGGTCCATGATCAGATGATCGGGGCGCCTTTGTAGCCAGACAGGAACGCGTCGATCTGCTCGGATGCGGCCGCCGCCGCCTGTTCGGGACTCTGCCCGTTGAGCTGACAGTTCTGGATCGCGTCCGAGATCGCCTTGTAGACTGGCGGGGGCATCCGCGGCTCCCCGCGGGCCCCGGGATAGATGTCGTCGGTAAACACCTTGAGGAAGCCGCTCTGGAACGCGTCCTTGCCGGCTTCGAGCGCCGACTTCCGCGGCGGCATGTCGCTCTTGGCCTTGGTGCACCAATCGACGATCCGTTCGATCGAGTCCGGCTTCATCGAGCCGAGAGCCCAGGCGCAGAATTCGCCTGCCGCCTTGGGATTCGATCCTTTCGCGTTGGCGACGAACGCCCAGCCGCCGCCGATGGTCAGATACTTGCCGCCAGGCGGCGTCGGTAGCCTGAAGATCCCATACTTGAAGTCGGGCGCGCCCTCGCGAAGATTCGCGATGGCCCAGATTCCGGTGTTCATGATCGCGCAGTAGCCGGACGCGAGGTTCGGCACCACGTCCCAGCCGCCGCCGCCCTGAGGCTTCCGCGGAGCGACCCCCATATTCACCGCGTCCTGCCAGAATTTCAGCGCCTGGACCGCAGCGGGCGAGTTGAAAGCGCTCTTGCCGTCCTTCGTCTGAAAGTCGCCGCCGCCCTCCCAGAAGAACGGATACCACGTATAATTCTGGTAATAGCCCGGATTGGTCTCGAACAGCACGCCGAAGCGCTTCGGCGTCGTCAGCTTCTTGGCGACGTCGAGCAGTTCCGCCCAGGTCTTCGGGACGTCCTTCTCGGTCAGCCCGGCTTCGTTGAAGGCGTCGAGGCTGTAGTACATCGCCATCGGTTCGACTTCATAGGGAAGAGCGTAGATCTTTTCGTTCGACCTTCCGGCTGGCGATCACGTTGGGGAAGAAGTCGTCCTGCGCCGCCTGCTCCATGAAGGGAGTGAGGTCCAGAAGCACGCCGCCGTTATAGTATCGCAGGAAATCGCCGGGACTGATGATGAAGAGATCCGGCCCCGAACCCGAGGCGAAAGCCGTCGGCAACTTGGTCCCGTCCATGTAGGCGTTGTTGGGCACATAGACGAGTTCCACCTTGACGTCGTGGGTGTCGTTCCACCCCTTTACGACATCCTGGTACCACTTGTCCTGCGTCGCGACGCCTCCGCCCGGCGCGTAGAACTGCCAGAACTTGAGGGTCTGGGCGGCATAGCCGCGGGACACATAGGGAAACCCCGTGACCGCCGCAGCCGCGACGCCGGCGGCCAGGACGGTTCTCCGGCTCGGGCCGTGCAGGACGCTCCTCGTCTTGGACGGGCTCTTGATTTTCTCGACCATCTTCGCTTCCTCCTCACGTACGCTTTTTCGTACCTGGAACAGGTTCCCTTCCGAACGTGCAAGCGCTGCGTGCGCCCGTTCTTGTTCTTTCAAGCTTGCAGGCGCGGCTGACGTTTGACTCCTATGCCGACTGCCGGACGATCAGGCGGTGTTGAACGAGAATGTGCCGCGACGGCGCCGCAGCGCCCTGAGCCAGACGGTCGAGCAGAAGCGTGCCGGCGGTTCTGCCGATTTCAAGCGCAGGGATTCGAACGGTCGTGAGACTTGGGCGAAGCAAGGCGGCGGCCTCGATATCATCGACGCCAACGATAGCGAGATCGTCCGGCACTTTCAGCCCCCGACTGAACGCAGCGTCGAGCGCCCCGATGGCCATCACGTCGTTCGCGCAGAACACCGCCGTCGGTCGATCCGGCAGGTCGAGCAGGGCGCTCATGGCCGCAGAGCCTCCGTCCCTTGTCCAATCGCCCGCGCCGATCATCTTCGCCTCTGCGGGCTCGCCCCTATCCGCCATCGCCCGCCAATAGCCCTTCAGGCGCGCAGCGCCGGGATTAGCGTCTGTCGGTCCGGTTATTGCGGCGATGCGGCGACGCCCGCTCATCAACAGATGCGTCACGGCGTCGTAAGCGATGCGCTCGTCGTCCGCCGAGACCCAATCGAGGTCCGCGACGGCCGGCCCCGATCCGACCGCCACCGCCGCGATGCCCGCCTGCCGGAGCGCCGGCGCTGCGCGCTCGGCGCCGGCGGTCGCGATCACCACGCCGTCGACGCGCCGCTGGATTGCAGTCTTGACCGCCGCTTCCGCCGCTTCGCGCCGCGCCGCGCCGTCGAACAACATGACGACGTAGCCCGCTTGCCCGATCGCACGCTCAAGACCGCGGCCGAGCAGCGGATAGTAAGGATTGGTCAGGTCCTGGACGATCAGGGCGACCGCAAGGCTGCGGTTCGCAATCAGCGCTTGCGCGAAAAAATTGGGCTGGAAGCCGAGCTCCTCCATAACCCGCAGGACGTTCCGCCGCGTGGCCTGCGACACCGGCCGCTTTCCCGAGAGGACGTGCGAAACCGTGGTCTTGCTGACCTTCGCGGCCTCCGCCACCGCCGTGATCGTCGTGCCGGGCTTTATGCCGCTGTGCAACAAACGGAACTCCCCTCGCTTCCCTTTGGAGAGGCTATTTCTCTTCCACCGGAAAGCGGCTTGTCTTCCACGTTAGTTTAGCAAAACGGTTTGTGCAAGCGTTGTCGAGCGGACCGCGCCGGTCGTTGCGGAGCGCGGACATTGACGCCGAAATGGAGAATGACGGGCGCTTCGCACGCCGCCATGAAGCCGCCAAACCCTTTTGCTTGAAGGGGCTGCTGAGAGCCATGGAGGAGCGCTGGATGCCGGTCGTCGTCAGCCCCTTGGCCGGCGCCTTCGCGGGCGAGGTATTGGGGATCGATTGTCGGGCGCCGCTCGACGCCGAGGGCGTCGCCGCCATTCGCGAAGGCATGGCGCAATACGCCGTGCTCGTCTGCCGCGACCAGCCGCTGACGGACGAACAACAACTCGCCTTCGCCCGCCAGTTCGGCGAACTCGAGCGCTACGACACCCCCGGCCATATCCGCAAACGCGAGCAGGAACGCCTCGACAGCGGTATCGCCGATTTCTCCAACCTGACGCGCGACGGCGGCCTGATGACCGCGGACGACCGCGTCTGGCTTTTCAAGCTCGGCGACAGGCTGTGGCACTCCGACAGCTCTTTCCGCCCGGTCCCGGCCGGCTATTCCTTGCTGTCCGGGCGAACAATTCCTCCTCGCGGCGGCGACACGGAGTTCGCCGACATGCGCGCCGCCTACGACGCGCTCGACGACGCAGCAAAAACCGAGATCGAAGACCTCGTCTGCGAGCACTCGCTGATCTATTCCCGCGAGGCGATCGGCTTCTTCGATCTCACCTCCGAGGAACGGGAGCACTTCCGGCCGGTTCGTCACCGGCTCGTGCGCGTCGATCCGAGGACCGGACGCAAGTCCTTGTTCCTGTCTTCTCATGCTGGCGCGATCGTCGGGTGGACGATTCCCGAGGCGCGAGTGTTCCTGCGCGATCTGACGGAGCACGCGACGCAACCGAAGTTTGTCTATCGCCATCGCTGGCGCGTCGGCGACCTTGTGATGTGGGACAATGGGACCACCATGCATCGCGCCCGCCAATTCGACCGTAACGAGATCCGCGACGTCCGGCGCGCCACGCTCGCCGGGTCGCCCGGGTGAACCGCGCAAGAAGCGCGGCGCGGTCATGGCGTCGGTCCGGCGCTCTCGGCGATCGCCGCGAGAAGATGCGGCGCCAGAGGGTTCGCCGCCGCCTTTTCCGAGGTCAGGTCGAAGGTCGAGACGGTCATCCACGCCTTGCCGAGAAAGCTGCGTTTCGTGAACGCCGCGGCGAGATGCAGCCAGCCGACCGCCAGCCCCGAATCCACAAGCCCGTTGAAGGCGGTCGAGGGAAAGGCGGTAAGGACATAGTTCGGCAGGAGGCCGGTCCAATGCTCGTCGAGCATGGGACCGTTGGGCAAGCTCGCCCACGGTCCGTCCGTCCGTCGCCAGGCGAAGGCGCCCATCCACTGCCCGTCCCACGGCGTCCCGTCGCGGCGTCTCAGCAGCATTTGCGGAAAGTTGTGGCGATCGTTGAGCGGAAGCTTGCGCTCGGGATCGATCAGCGCATCGTCCTCGTTCGCGACGAGCACGACAGGGCGTCCCTTGAGCAGCGCCTCGCGGAGCGGTGTCGTGAGCCGCGTCGCGAACAGGCAATCGGCGTCCTCTGGGTTCGCGGCGAGGCGCGGCCAGCTGAGGGCTGCGAGCGCGTTGCGCCCGCGCTCGTCCATGGGAAAGAGCGTCGGCGCATTCGATAGCGGCGGGACGACGCAGAACTCGAGCGCGTTTTGCGAGAGGATACGCCCCTCGGCGTCGCGCGCCTCGAGTTCGAGCGTCAAGAGCGCGATCGCCCCGAGGCTGGGTCCGTCGAGCTTGATCGTCGCCTGCGGCGTGTCCAGCGCCGCCTGACCGGCCTGATCCGCGAAACGCCAGACGAGTCTCGCGCCCTGCGGCGGCGGCGCTGCGCCCGCGAGCCGCACGCTGACCTCGACGCATTCGCCGGCGCGGATTGCGGTGCGCTCGGCGCGCGCAAGGACGAGCCACGGCGTATGGAGGCTGGCGAGGCGATTGGCGAAGGCGCGCGGCCGATTCATGACGTCCATGAGGCCGTTCGATTCCCACTGCGTGTCGTTGAGCTCCGTGATCACGTAGCCAGAGATCGGTCGTTCCCAACGCAGCGTCTCGATCTGATATTTGAGCGCTCGGAACTGGAAAGCCTGAGCGGCGTCGACAAACCCATCCACGTCGCCGAAGACGGGCGCGAGCGCCGCATCCCGAAAGCGGGTTTCGATCCCGTGCGGATAGGCCGCCCCGAGATTCCAGTCGTGGCCGCTCTCGAACCACCAAGGCTCTCGTCCGTCCGCCTCCAGAATCTCGCGCGGATGGGGCAGACCCCAAACGCCGAACTCCGAACAGACGAGCGGCTCGTCGCCGCGTCTGACCGCGTCGCCATGCGGCGACCAGGCCCAGGCCGCGCGAGCTGCGAAGGCGCTGGCGGTCGCGGCGAAGGTGTCGTTCTGGTGCGGAAAGCCGCTGTACCAGTGGAAGTCCTCGATGTCGGTCTTGAGGTGGTAGTTGCGCGGGAAGCAGGACGAGTTGTCGACGAGCAAGCTTTGAGAGATCAGCGCCTTTGCGGTGTCGTAGGCTTCGACCAGCCAGCGCCGGTCGTCGGGGTTGTCGTCGAGCTCTACGCCCCAGCCTTCGTTGAACAGAGTCCAGATCGCGATCGACGGATGAAACCCATGCGTCGCGACGGACTGTCGGAAGACGGAGAGCAGGCTCTCGCGCGTGGCCGGCGCAAGGAACTCGGTGTAGGGCATGTCCAGCCACACGATTAGCCCCATCCGGTCCGCGAGATCGAAGTAGAGCCGATCCGGAATCTTGACGTGGCAGCGCAGCGCGTTGAGCCCCATCGCCTTGGCGTTGCGGAAACGCTGCTCGAGAAACTCCGAGGCCGGCGGCCGGCATTCCTCCCGCGGATGCCAGTCCTGGTCGAGCGCGCCGATCAGGAAGAAGGGTTTTCCATTGAGAACGAGCGCGCCTCCTTTGGTTTCGAAGCGGCGAAATCCGACGGCGCGCTCCACCGCGTCCACCATGGCGCCGTCGTGGAGAAGTTCGACCGCGACGTCGTAGAGGTTGGGCGACTCGGGCGACCAGGCGTCAGGCCCCACGAGTGCAAGGCTGACGTCGAAGGCCGCGGAATTGAGCGGCCATTCAAGCTGCGCGTGGATCGTTCCGCTCCGTGACACGGTGAGCCGCAGCGCCGACGGCTCCAGGCGCGAGAGCCTGCCTTTCGCCGTGACGATCCCGGCGCCAAGGTCGTAAGCGGTCTCGACGGCGACCTCGCTCAGGTGCAGCCCATGGCGAGCCTCGATCCACGCGGGCTTCCAGATCCCGCCGTGCGCGCCGTACCAGTCCTGCTTGGCGGCGAGCGACTGGCTGAAGCCGATCGCCGCGCGATCGTCGGGAACGCGCGCGTCGACTCCGAGCCCGAAAGTCGTGCGGCCGGCGAGCGCTTCGGTAAGATCGACCTCGATGGTCGTCCAGCCGTCAGGATGGACAGCGACCGGCGTTTCGTCGACCAGGATCACGGACTCGTGGAACACGCCTTCGATCACGAGGACGACGCGCTTGTCCTTCCATTCGGTCGGGAGGTCGACGGTCTTCCGGTAGCAGCCTATTCCTTGCGCGTTGCGCAGGGCCGGAAATTGCGTCTGCCAGAGGCCCGGCGACCGAATGCGGTGTTTCTCGCCGTCGAGCTTCGCGGTCGCGCCCTCGAAGGCGAAGTCCCAGGCGCCGTCGAGGCTGACCATGGGTCGGCGAGAGGGCGATCTGTTCAGGCGCGGCTCGGACATGCGGATCTCCGGAAGCGGGTCGAGCGGGCCCAGGCTCCCGCCGCGCCGGCGCCCGTTCCCAAAACATCAAGAACACTGATACAAAGCCAGGCTGCGGCGAATCGGGGACTGAACGGAGTATGTCGCGCAACTTTCTGGTCATTGATCCCGAGGAACGCCCGGACGTGCTGCGCGGACTGGCGTCCCCCGCGCGCGTGCGGATCCTCCGGCTCCTGCACCGCAACGACGGCGTCAACGTCAACGACATCGCCGAGACGCTTGGGCTTCCGCAGTCGACGGTGTCTTCGAACCTGCAGGTTCTGGAGCAGGCGGGCCTGATCCGCACCGAGACGCAAAAGGGGCGCAAGGGACATCAGAAGGTGTGCTTCGCCGCTTTCGACGAGGTTCTCGTCACGTTCCGCGACGATTTCGAACGGGCTCAGGCGAATGTGATCGAGGTCGCGATGCCGATCGGCCTCTACACCCGATGCGAGGTCAGCGCGCCCTGCGGGCTCTGCTCGCCGGAGAGCATCATCGGCCTTCTCGACGTTCCCGAGACCTTTCTCAATCCGGACCGGATGAATGCGGGACTGATGTGGTTCACCCGCGGCTTCGTCGAATACCAGTTCCCGAACAACGCACGCCTGACCGGCAAGGCCGTGACCGCGCTCGAATTCTCGTTCGAACTGTCGTCCGAAGTGCCCGGCACTTCGGCCGACTGGCCTTCCGACATCACGGTCGCGATCAACGGGCGGGAGGTCGGCGTCTGGACGAGCCCCGGCGACTTCGGTGACATGCGAGGCGTCTATACGCCGGACTGGTGGAAGCTGAAGGGGAGCCAGTACGGCAAGCTCAAGAGCTGGCGCGTGACGCCTGACGGCGCTTTCATCGACGGCGTCCGGATCTCGCCGCTGACCCTCGCGGAGCTCGACATTTCCGCCCACCACTCGATCCGTCTCAGGATCGAGGTGAAGCCCGACGCGCGCCACCCAGGCGGCGTGAACGTCTTCGGGCGCGGCTTCGGCAACTACGATCAAGACATCCTTCTCAGGCTGACCACGGATCCGTGAGCGAGGCTTGAGTGAGGACAGGTCGCGGCCGATCGGTCGCGCCGCCCAGAGGCTCGCTCATCCTTTGATGCCTGCCGACAGCATGATGGCCTGGGTCACGCGGCGCTGGAACACCAGATAGACGAGCGCGACCGGAAGCGCCGCGAGCATCGCCACCGCAAGGTCGCGTCCGTAGGAGACGCCGAAGGCGTCATGAACCTGAGTGATGCCGACCGTAATGTTCATCATGTCCTCGGTGTTCACGACGACGAACGGCCACAGGAACAGGTTCCAGGCGCCGATGAAGGTGATAATGGCGAGGGCGGTCGTGATGCCCCAGTTCATTGGCAGGTAGATGCGGAACAGAAGCTGGAATTCGGTTGCGCCGTCGAGCATCGCGGCTTCGCGATAATCCTTGGGAATGGAGTTCGAAGAACTGCTTGTAGATGATCACCGACAGCGCCCCCGGCGCGATCAGTTGCGGCGCGATCACGCCCGGCAGCGAATTGACCCAATGAAACTGGCTCATCAGGATGAAGTGGTTCACGGTCAGGGACGGGATCGGGATCATGAAGCTCGCCAGGATCGTCCACCAGAAGATCCGGCGACCTGGAAAATCGAGCTGCGAAATCGCGTAGCCGGCGCCGACAGCCATGGCGACGACGATGAGCGTCACCGCGCCGGAGGTGATGAGCGAGTTCAGGTACCAGAGCCCGATCTTGGTCCGCAGCAGCACGTGGACGTAGTTCTCGACGGTGAAATGGTCGGGCCAGAGCTGCACGCCGGGCCGCACGATCTCGTACTCGGGCTTGAACGTGGTCACGAGCCCCCAGTACATCGGAAAGGCCCACACGATTGCGAGCGCAAGCGTCCCGAGCGTGATGACAAGGCCGAAGCCGTCGATACGGCGCAGGCGGGCGAGCCTGCTCTGAGCGGGCGGCGCAACGAAGTCCGCGCGGTCAAGCGACGCCGTCATCGCGCGCCTCGCGCGCGCAGGAGCTGGAACTGCAGCACCGACAGCGCCACGATCAGGACGAACAGCACGACCGACGCCGCCGCGGCGAGGCCGCCCTTGTTCATCTGGAAGCCCTGCTTCAGAATGTACTGGACCATCACCATCGTCGCATCGGTGCGCACGTTGTTGGCGAACAGATAGACCTGATCGAAAATCTTCAGTTGCAGGATGAGCTGGATCGTCAGCACCAGCGCCGTCACCGGCCAGATCAGCGGCCAGGTGATGCGCCGGAACTGCGCCCAGCGGCCGGCGCCGTCGAGGGCGGAGGCCTCGTAGATTTCGGTCGGAATGTTTCTCAAGCCCGCCACGAAGAGGAGCACGTTGAAGCCGAGCAGCCACCAGACGGTGACGAACGCCACCGCCGGCATGAACAGCGGCAGCGTGCGGAAGATCGACACGTGCTGGCCGTCGGTGAAGGGCGTGATCGCATATTGGGCGACGCCGAAGTCCTTGTCGAACATCCAGCTCCAGATGCGGTAGACGACCGACACGGGCAGTATGTAGGGCAGGAAGAAGGCGGCGAGGACGATACTCTGCAGCCAGCCGTTCAACCGATTGACGGCGATGGCGACCGCCAGCGCAAGAACTGTGCTCGGGACGACGGACAGAAGCACGAAATAGAACGTGTTCCAGACCGCCGTCCAGAACAGCCGGTCCGACCAGAGGCGCCAGTAGTTCTTGAAGCCGACCCAGGCGCCGTCGCCGATGAGCGGCGCGTCGGTGAAGCTCAGTTCGAACATCTTCACCGACGGATAGACGAACAATACGCCGTACACGACGATGAACGGCGCCATCAGCGCGTAGGCGGCGAGGATCTCGTTGCGCCTGCTCTTGACCATGCGCTCGGGGTCCTCCGTGCGCCGAGCCTCGCCGGTCCGCTCGGAGCAGGACGACCGGCGAAGCCAGCGTTTAGTTACTTGGCCTGGCCCTGCAGATCGTCGCGCATCTGTTTTGCGGCGTCGGCGGCTGTCATTTCGCCGCTCATCGCCGGAACCACGTAATTGCCGGCCGCGTCATAGACCGGCGAGGCGACGCCTGCGAGCGTCGACACCGGGTCGAACACCGCGGTCTTGGCCAGCGAAACGTAATCCGAGTTCGGCTTGAGCGCCTTGAACGCCGCGCTCTCCTGCACCGGCAGATAGGCGGGGATGTGGCCGCCGCCCGCCCACTCGAGCGAGTGCTCATTGAACCAATGCACCGTGTCGAGCACGAGCTTCCGCTTCTCCGGGCTCACCGGATTGCCTTTGCGGTCGGGGATCGCGAAGGAATGCGAGTCCGCCCAGGTGGCCGGATGGTCGAACAGCGCCGGGATCTGCACGGCGCCCCAGTCGAACAGCTTGCCGTTCTTGGCCAGGTCGACCATGGTCGGCACTTCCCAGACGCCGTTGATGTGCATCGCGGCCTTGCCCGAAGTGAAAAGCGCGATCGACGCCGGATATTCGGTCTTCGCCGGCGTCCACCCGCTCTTGACCCACTTCTGCATCTCGGCGATCGCAGTCGTCGCCTTGTCGAGGTTGTCGCCGTCGAGGAACTTGCCGTCCGTCAGGAATTGGCCGCCCTGCTGGTTGAGCAGGGTGTAGAAGATGCGCCACCCCGAAGCGTTGTCGCCTGGAACCGAGAGTCCGGCGACGCCGCTGGCGGTGAGCTTTGCGAGCGCGGCGTCCCAGTTGGCGACGCCGTCCAGCCCTTTGGGCTTGCCGTCGTCCCCGAGCAGACCGGCTTTCTTCAGGAGGTCCTTGTTGTAGTAGAGGATGATCGAGTGGATATCGAGCGGCACGGCGTATTGCTTGCCGTCGGGTCCTTGCGCCGCTTTCCAGTTGGCGGGACTGAAGTCGCTCGGCTTGATGCCCGACGCCGAAAGCTCCTCAGGCGTCAGGGCGCTCAGCGCGCCCGTTGAGACGCCGAGCGGCATGCGCAACTCATGGTAGGTCATGACATCCGGGCCCTGACCCACGGCGGCCGAAGTCTGCACCTTGGTGTAGAACGGCACGCCCCATTCGAAGGTCGAGGCGTCGATCTGGACCTTGCCGGCGTGCTCCTTGTTGAACTCGTCGATCATGGTCTTCATGCGGACGCCGTCGCCGCCGCTCAGGAAGTCCCACCACACGATGGTTTCGGTCGCGTACGCGGCGCTCGTCATGAGCCCGACGCTCGCCAGACCGGCGCATAAGACTTTGCGGATCACGTCCAATTCCTCCCGAGCTTGCCTCGCGGCCCTGCCGCTTTTGAAGCGCGCTTCGCGCATGAGGCGTCTTCTTGAAGCGGCGCCGGAGGGAAGGTAGCGCCGAAACGATGGCCCGGCAAGGGTGTCAATCCGAAATGCGGATATGCCATATTGTCGCTCCGCCGCTGAGACGGCCGGCGAGGCGCCGAGGGAGGGCGGATTTCTCCTTAATTCCATGAGGATTTTCGATTTGGAGCGCGCGCGGGCCGCTTGACGCCGGCGTCGGATCGGGCGCATATGCATCCGACATCCTGATATAAAGGCGAGGAAACATGAAGGCGTCCGCCACCGCCCACAGCGACTATCGCATCGCGACCATCGACGATCGTCTTTACGGCGCGTTCCTCGAACACCTCGGCCGCGCCGTCTACACCGGCATCTACGAGCCCGGCCATCCGACCGCCGACGCAAACGGCATGCGACGCGACGTGATCGACCTCACCCGCGAACTCAACGTTCCGATCGTGCGCTATCCCGGCGGCAATTTCGTGTCCGCCTACAACTGGGAGGACGGCGTCGGCCCGCGCGAGAAACGCCCGACCCGGCTCGATCTCGCCTGGCATACGTCGGAAACGAACGCCGTCGGCGTTCACGAGTTCGCGCAGTGGTGCGAGGCCGCCGGAACCGAGATGATGCTCGCCATCAACCTCGGCTCACGCGGACTCGATGAGGCGCGCAACTTCGTCGAATACGTCAACGGCCCGACCGGAAGCTACTGGGGCGACCTGCGCAAGGCGAACGGCCGCGCCGCGCCGTTCGGCGTCAAGCACTGGTGTCTCGGCAACGAGATGGACGGCCCCTGGCAGGTCGGCCACAAGACGGCGCACGAATACGGCCGGCTCGCCAACGAAACCGCGAAGACGCTGCGCGCCTTCGACAGTTCGCTCGATCTCATCGTGTGCGGCTCGTCGAACGCCGACATGGCCACCTATCCGGAATGGGAGCGGGTCGTGCTCGAACATTGCTACGAGGCGGTCGACCACATCTCGCTGCATATGTATTTCGCCAACCGGGCCAAGAACACGGCGGAATATCTCGCGCTCAGCGAGAAGCTCGACTCCTACATCGGGACCATCGCCTCGACCATCGAGTTCGTCCGCGCCACGAAGCGCAGCCGGAAGCAAGTGACGATCTCGTTCGATGAATGGAATGTCTGGTATCACTCGAACGCTCAGGACCGGGAGATCCTCGCCGGCGCCAAGGGCTGGCCGCACGCGCCCCGCCTGCTCGAGGACATCTACAATTTCGAGGACGCGCTGCAGGTCGGCTGCATCCTCAACACCTTCATCCGCCGATCCGATGTCGTCCGGATCGCGTGCATCGCGCAGCTCGTGAACGTCATCGCGCCGATCATGACGGAGCCGAAGGGCGCGGCCTGGCGCCAGACGACGTTCTATCCCTACTATTTTGCCTCCGTGTTCGGGCGCGGCGAAGCGCTCCGGCTGTCGGTCAAGTCGCCGGGCTACAACTCGCAGGTCGCGGACAATGTGCCTTATGTCGATATTTCCGGGGTTCACGACAAGGAAGGCGCAACGCTGACATTCTTTATCGTCAACCGGCACGCGAGCAAATCGATCGACCTCGAGGTCAGCCTTCAGGGTTTCGGCGCCTCCACGGTCGGCGACCATCAGGTCCTGGCCGGCGTGACCCTCGACGCCGCCAACACGCTTTCTGCGCCGATTGCCGTCGCCCCGAGAAAAGGGTCGAGCGCCGCCGTCGCGGACGGGCGTCTCACCGCGAGGCTGCCGCCTTACTCTTATCAGATGATCCGCTTGATCCTTGCGTGACGCTCATCCTGCATCAGCGAATGGCGGAGCGTCATGCGCTAAAGTGCGATGGATCCGCGGCCAATGGCGCCGTCAAAGTCTCGCATCAGTGGCGCGATAACAGGTCGCGTAATTTGCAAAGACTGGTGGTGATGTCGAAGCGCTGATGCGGCAGCAATTCGCCGGCGAGAATATGGGCGAGCGCGGCGGTCGGATCAGGCTCTCCGGTGAGGAGCACGTCGGCGCCGCGTTTCTTCATGTGACGAATGAACCCGTCCCCGGCGCTGCCCGCCAAGACGATCTCGACGCCGTCCAGAGGATGCGGGCCGTCGTCCTGGAAATGATGGAATAGCTGATCCTTGGCAAGTTCAACGCGCTTGGGCGCCGGCGGCGGCTCGCCTGCGCGTTGATCCGTCAGATCATAAACCAGCCAGCGCCTCGCCTGCCCCGCGTGGCCGCTGACGGCTAGCCAATCCTTGGTGGGGACGGCGATTTTCATGCCAGATCACTCCATCGCAACCAGATCTCTATAGACTCCTGGCCGGCCGGGCGGTCGACGCATTGGGTAGACCGCCATCTTCGCCATCAACGTCCGTGCAAGGGCGGCAAAAATAGAGCAAGGGCTGCACCGCAGGCCGGCGGCGAAGAGGCTATGCTGGAGCTGGCATGAAATCCAGCACCGAACGCGACTATCATCGACGGATCGCCCGTGTCATCGAGGCGATCCTGGTCGACCCCGGGGCGCACCATACGGTGGAAAGCCTGGCGGCTGTCGCGCATCTGTCGCCGTTCCATTTTCACCGCATCTATCGCGCGCTCGCCGGGGAGAGCATCGCCGAAACCGTTCAGCGCCTGCGCCTCGCTTGCGCCGCGCATCGGCTTACGGACGCGGCCAACTCGGTCACATCCATCGCGCTTACCGTGGGGTACGAGAGCCCGCAAGCCTTCGCCCGCGCCTTTCGCGGCTTTGCCGGGGTGAGCCCCAGCGAATTCAAGGCGCGGCAGAGAGGTCTGACGAGCCCAGGCGCGGAAGCGCCGGCACCCGAGAGGCCAGGCGCCGGGAGGGCCGGCGCCGGCTGGCCGCTGGTCGAACTGACGGCGTTGCCGCCGATCGACGCGCTCTGCCTTCGTCACCACGGTCCGATCGCCACCATCAGCCACACCTTCCGAAGACTGTTGCGGACGCTCTCCACCAATGGCGTGTCCGCGGCGCTGCAACAACGGATCGGCATCTGTTCCGGCGATCCGGGAGAGCGTGACGGTCTTTGCTATCTCGCCGGGAATCGTGCCGACGATACCGATCGAGCCGGTCGGCGACATCAAACCGGTGCGCGTCGAAGGCGGGCTCTATGCCGTCCATCGCCTGGTTGGTCCCTATGCGCTGATCGCGCCGACATTCCAGGCTATGTTCGGCGGCTGGTTGCCGCACAGCGATTATGAGCCGGACGATCGGCCAGCCCTGGAAATCTATCGCAGCCCGCTTTCCTCAGGGGCGCGAAATCGATGCGTGACCGATCTCATGATTCCGATCAGGAGAGGATGAAATGCTCCGCGACAGCCTTGCCGCTCTCGTCGTTCTCGCGATGGCTTCTTCCGCCGTCGCCGGCGACGACGCCGCGCTTTATCACGTCGGCGAGGCCGGACGGCTGTTTCATCCCGACGCCGTGCGTCATTGGCGCGGCGCCGCGACCGAGGGGCTTTTGACCAGGATCTGGTATCCGGTCGATCCCAGTGTGCCCGAGGCGGCGCGTGAGATCGGTGCGCCCGGTCACCCGATCTTTCGCGGCCATCCGGCCTCCATCGACGCTCCGCTGTCGCCGGCGCAGGCCAAATATCCGCTGCTGCTGCTCTCGCATGGAACCGGCGGCAGCGCCGATAGTCTCGACTGGCTGGGAGCGGCCCTTGCGGCGGCGGGCTATGTGGTGGCCGGCGTCAATCATCCCGGCAATACGGCGTTGGAGCCGCTGACCCGCGAAGGTTTTATGCTCTGGTGGGAACGAGCCGTCGACCTCAGCGAGGTGTTGGACGGCATGCTGGCCGATCCGACGCTGGGTTCCCATATCGACCGGGACCGCATTGGCGCCGTCGGGTTTTCGCTCGGCGGCTATACGGTGCTGGAACTGGCGGGGGCGCGAACCAATTTGCCGGCCTTCGAGGCTTTCTGCCACTCGCCATCCGCGGACGCCATCTGCCGTCCGCCGGAGATGGATCAGTTGAAGGATGCCGCAAACACGCCGAACCCCCTGTCGTCTCAGACGACGGCTTCGCTGGCGCGCGCCGGCGCGTCCTATCGGGACCCGCGGATCAGGGCCAGTTTCGCGATTGCGCCGGCGCTCGGCGAGGCGTTCGATGCGGCGTCGTTCGCCAACGTCGAGATCCCGGTGGCGCTGCTGGGAGGCGCATCCGACACGACCGCTCCGGTTGAAACCAATATCAAGCGGATCGCCGGCCTGCTCCCCAAAGCGGAACTTACGATGCTGCCGGGAGCGTCCCATTACACCTTCCTCGACATCTGCCTGCCCGCCGCGGTCGATCTTCGGGCATGGATTTGCAAGGACAATTCCGGGGTCGATCGCGACGCGGTGCACGCCCAGGCCATCGAGCGCGCGCGGGCCTTCTTCGCCGCCGCGCTCGCGGCCAAGGGATGACAGCGCGTGGATCGGGATCGAAACCCGGGCCCGGTCCGTCGCCTGATTCCGCTGTCACCCGCCATCAGCGCGACAATCGCCTCGCGATCCATCGGCGGTTCAGCGCGTCGCGCTTTTGATCATGCGCTGTGTGTCGCCGACCGCGCCCGCGCCGTACGACGCGATTTCGTAAGGGCTGTGGTCCCCTGGAACCCGGTAGATGTAGGGGTGATTCCAGGGATCGTCGGGGACCGTGCCCGTCCTGAGATAGGGGCCGTTCCATGCCGCCGCCGAAGCGGGCCGCTGCACCAGGGCCTTCAGGCCCTCGTTCGACGCCGGGTACGACCCGTTGTCGAGATAGTAAAGGTCGAGCGCAGCCTCGAAGCTCTCAATCTGGATCTTCGCCGTCTTCACTTTCAAATCGCTGAGCGAACTCAACACGCGAGGACCGACGAGCGCCATGACGAGGCCAATGATCGTGATGACGACGAGCATCTCGATCAGAGTAAAGCCGCCCTCGCCGCTGCGCGGCGATGGGTCTCGATACCTTAGACGATGAACCGGAAAAGGGGTTAACCTCATCTGCCACTCCTAAGTCAGCGTCGAAGATGCGTTTGCGCCGAGAGCGACGGGGGCAAAAGGCGCTATCAAAGTCATCGACGCCTCCGCTTCCCTGTCCGGCTCTAGTACAACGTATGAGCTATGAAAATCCAGTTGGCGCCAGCTTTTGCGCGCTGCCGACCGTCGTCCCTCCTACCAGGTGGGTCTGATCTGTCTGAAGCCTCAGCGGCCTGATTCCGTGGCGCTGCTCCCGGCGCTGGAAAAGACAGGACCACGATCCGGCTATCTTTCTCGAGCGTCACTGTCCGCCGATCGACCGAGCGCAGATACCAGCCCTCCGCCGCTTCGCCGACGTGGAGCCTGACGGCGCCTGTGATCGCTTCGTCGAGAACGAGCGCGATATCTCGTGGTTTGCCGATTGCCGTTCCTTCCAGCGTCAAGGGCGGCCGCTCGAGTTGAGCGGCTGTCGGAGAAGCAGACTTTGTCGCCGGCGGCGCCGATGGCGGTGGGGGCGGACGACGCGACGCGGAAAAGAGCGGCCGTTCGCGCGTCACGGAAAGCGAGTCGATGGGAATTCGCCCAAGAGGATTGCCCGGCGGCGGCGGCCGCCCCGGATTTTCGGCGGCGGTCTGCCGCGGTGCGTCGATCGGGCCGTTCTCATCCGAACCGCTCGCGCCGACGGCGTCTTGGCCAAGGGCCGCGCAGGCTGAAAGATAGGCCATCGCCGCGAGTGCGCGAGCGCAGCGCCTGATCATAGCCGCCGTCCCGGATTCAGGACGGAGGCGGCGCCGCCTCGCTGTGGTTTGACCCCTGCGCGGGACTGCGAAATTGACGGCCCCGCGCGGGAACTGGGGATTGCTCTCCGAGAGCAAGCCCCAGTCGTCGTGTCCGGATTTCATGTCAGGCTAAACGGCGTCGGCCTTCTTCGCCAAATCGAGAATCTTAGCAAAGAAAGCCGGCGATTGGCCGATGAAAAGCCCGTCTTGAATGAAACCGTTGATCGCGTCCGTCGCTGTTATTTGGATAGGTCGGATCACCGCGCAATGCGGCAGGTTGGGATGGATGAACTCGCACGGGACCGGAAAGATCAGGTTGGTCTGGAGCAGAGGATTGACGACGCCATGAGCATCGATCACGTCGAAGTTCGGAAACGTCAGCCCGTTGGTCGGATCGGTCACCGGAGCAAGCGGCGGCTGCACGCTATTGCCCGAGAAATCGACCCATTCCAGGAAGTGGCAGATCTCGTCGCCGCCGATACCGAGGGTGATCCGAAGCACTTCGGCGCTCGTCACCTTCTGGCTGAGCGAAGCATAGAGACTCGAGCCGCCCTGCTCGATGAACCCGAAATGGAACGCAGCCGTGTTGGCGATCACCTGGATATGGTTCGGCGAGGTGAAATCCGCGTTGTTCCGGGGTATTGCGGTGAACTGCCCATCGAACAGGGCGGGCAACGCCTGAGGAAATTTGGCGCCGAAATCGGGATTCGTGGCGCTGCGATAGCGGGTGTACCAGCTCGTATCGACGGTGAGCTTCGTCAGGTTGGTCAATCGGCCGATCTGCTTGGCTCCCGTCGCCTTGCTGCTCGGCAAGGTGCGGAATTCATCGAGGTCCACCGGCCGCGCGCCCACATAGGCCAGATATGCGTTCAGGAACGCGGCGTGGCTCTGCTCGTCGCCTGTATTGCTGGAAATATATTGCGGGCCGTCGGAATCGAGGTTCATGAAGGCCGCCTGATAGCTGTTCATCGGCTTGAACGACGGGTTTGTCTCGACGGGGAGCTGGCCAGGAGTGAGGCCTCCCAGCTCGGCGTACTGCTCCCAAAGATCGGCTTCGATCAGCTCCGCCGCCGCGAGCAGCCTCAGAATGTCGACGTCGCCCGGGCTCAATCCGCCGGCCGGGTTCGCCGGGGCTCGTGACGAAAACAGCGCGCCTGCGGAGAGGGCCGCGGCGGTTAATCCGAAGGTCTTCAGAAAGCCCCGGCGCCGATTTGCAATTGGCTGGTTTGGATCGACACCGTCGTCCCGCTCACCGGATCCTTTGGTTAAAGTATGAGTTGCAGATTCGTTGTTGCTCCGCATGATCAGTTGTCCCTTCTTGTCCATGATCTATGTTGGATTATTGCTTCCAATACGTTTTTTGACGCAGCCCCGGCTGACAGTCCTTGCAGGAACGGAGGCGCCTGATCACAAACGGCGGTTTATCCGGAGCGGGCTCGCACCGAGACCGAACCGTCCCGACGATTGTCGAGGTTGGAGTCGGCGCGCTCGGGGCCGACCAAAACCGTCCCGACGCTGTCCGCGATCCCATGATGGGGTAACGTTGCTAACGATTTCATGATGGGTGTTCCTGTATGACTTGAGCAAAGAAAGCTTGTGGTTCGGTCGAACCTGATCGACCGCCCGTTCTTACGTCCACGATACATTTGCCGATGCTGTGCGATTTGATCGGACGAGCCATCAACACCATGGCCAGCTAATTTATTCGGTCGCAATGGCGAGTTTTTCGCCCCTGTTCAAACCGCAGCGTTGGAAACACGGGTCATATACTTGAACGGCCGGCGCGACCGAGCCACGGCGAGGATGCGGCGGCTTTGACACAGGCCGCGTCGAGGCGAAAAAGCCGTCGAACACCGGGATCGAGGTCCGCTCGCTTTCGCCAGGCGTTCCACTAGGCGGCTTCGCCACCCGAGACGAGGCAGCTGCCGCCCCTAACGAAGGCGGGAAAGAATGCCGACGAAATCGAGCCCGTGCGCGTTGGAAAGAATTTGGTGGCAGGCCATGCAACTCGACGGCAGGTCCTGGAGGTAGGTTTCCATGGTCGTGTTGACCAAATTCTCCTGGGCCTTCGCGGTTGCTCGATAGGATTCGTCCTGGGAACTCGAAGTGTCCGCAGCTCCGGGAAAGAACGCGCCATCATTTTCTGGGCCTGGCGGGTCGGCGCTCGTAGGCCATTGGGCGGCGACAAGCATGTAATGCTCAAAGACCGTTCCCTTGACGCCCGGCAGAGCCCAATAGGCCTTGTTCAAAGCCATCGTCGAGGCATGGATTGGATAACGCCTCACCACTTGCATCGGCGAGGGGTCGAGTTTGGGCGGGTTCGTCCAACTGACCGCCAAAGTGCCCGGCGAACCCAGGGGAGGCCAGAGCTTCATCGGCCTCACAGGGTCGAAATAGGAGTAGCGCGCGCCGGCGTCCCTGGCGTCGGGTTCACGCGTTTCGCCTGCCCCTCTAGGGGGCACGTTGTCGACGTGTTCGAAGGTGCTCCAGACCCATTGCCGCCGGCTTTTCGTCTTGATCACGATGTGAAGTCCGACGAGCGCGACGTCCTGCGTCGAACAGACGACGCGTCCGGCCGCGAGCGTCTTGGCGACGTCGACGATTTCGGCGCGCTCAACGTAGTATCGGTCGCGCGCCGCTGGCGCCTCAGCGGCCGTGAGGGGGCGCCAAGCCGCCTTGACTGCGATTGATCCAACCGGAAAGCGGGCTGGGTGGGTCAGGTCAGGCAGATTGCGTCCCTGGCTCCAGCCTCCTCCCGCGATGGTCGAGAACTCGGCCTCGTTGAAATGGATTTCAAAGCGCGTATAGGCGCCGTTCTGTGCGACCAGGGGATTTCCGGGCTCGCCAGCCGCGAAGCTCGGCTGATTGAACTCTGCGAACGGGACGAACCCGGCGATCGTTTTGATCCGGTTGTCGACTCCGCAGGGGTTGGCGCCGCTGTAACTCGCCCATGGCGCAGGCGCGGTCGGTCGGCCGTCATCCTGAAGTTCGAAAAGCTCATAATCGGACTTGAACGTCTCCCATACGCGCTTGCCGGGATCGCCGAGCGCCTTCTCTCGATCAGGGAGACCGCGCTCGGCGGCCTCGAGCTTTGACGGCCAATTGAGCGCGATGAACGCGCGCCAAGCGAAATTGCCGACGATCGCAAAGGAGTTGCCAGCAGTCATTGGCGCGTCGTCGGGCAGATCGGCCGAAACCGTCGGCCGGTCTGTCCACGCACGAAGCGAACCGGCATGAAGACGCGAAGGCGCGGCCGCCGAGGCCAGGATCGCCGCGGCGCCGCACGCCATCGAAAAGGGCCGTGGCCGCGACGCGCGCTTCGCGCCTTGCGCTGTCATCTCCGTCGCTCGCTAAAGTTGGGCGTTATCCGGGAGAAGGGTTCGTTCTCGGAACGCGTCTAAAGCGCGTCCGCCTTCTTCAGCGCATCGGCAAGATCCTCGTAATATTCGCAGTCCCGCGAACAGAGCTTCTCGATCGTCGCCAGCTGGTCCTTGGCGAGATCGAATTTGCCCTGGATCACATAGGCCTCGCCCAGATATTCGCGCACTTGCGGGTAGGCCGGATCGAGCGCGACCGATTGCAGGTAGTAGCCGATCCCCTCCTCGGTCTTGCCGAGCTTGCGGGTCGCGTAACCGCGATAGTTGAGGGCGCGCGGCGTATTGGGATTGTCGAGCATGTCGAGCACGTCGAGCGCTTCCTGATAGCGGTCGGCCTTGGCGAGCGCGTAGGCGTATTCGGTGAGCTCCGGATCGGGCAACACGCCGCTGTGACGCTGGAAACACTTCTTCCGCTTGTGATCCCACACCTGGCCGGGGGGGCAAGTGGTCAGGTCGTCCGTCGGCGCCTGGGCGCGAAAGGCCGGGGGATTTAAGGATCGCCAGCCTCCGCCTCCACTGCCGCCGCCGCTGCCGCCGCCCGAGCCCCCGCCGCCGCTGCCGCCGCCGCCCGAACCGCCACCGCGCCCCGCTGCCGCCGCCGGATCCGCCCCCGCCAGATCCGCCCCCGCCGGAGCCGCCTCCTCCGCCGCCGCCCGCACCGCCGCCGGCTGCGTATGCGGGTGTTCCGCTTGCGAGGCCGAAAACGAGCAACCCGGACAGGAGCGCCGAGACAAAACGCCTCTTGTTGTCAGATAATGTGGATGTAGACATCTTGGGGACCTTCCTCTTGACGAAGTCGGCCCAGAAACACGCCGGCGCCGAATTTATTCGAGAGGGCATTCGCTTCCGGGAACCGGACCGTGGTCTCGTGGGACAATGAGCGAAGCTAGCCGACGCGAAGTTCGGTCAGGGCTCGAGCCCTGCCTGGCGCGGCTCTGGCGTTACGCGCTGGTGCTGTCGAGGACGAGCGACGCCGCCGACGATCTCGTACAGGCGACCTGCCTGCGCGCCATCGAGCGGGCGGATCAATTCGTCCCTGGCACCCGGCTCGACCGCTGGCTGTTCACAATCCTCCGGTCGATTTGGCTGAACGAGATCCGTTCGCGCAAGATTCGCGAAGGCGGCGGCTTCGTCGACGCCGAGGAGGCGCTGTCGGTCGACGGCGCGCGGCAGATCGAAGCGAATATTTTAGTCACGGAAGTGTTACAAGCGATCAGCCGCTTGCCGGAGGCGCAGCGCGAGACTGTGCTGCTGGTCTACGGCGAAGGCTACAGCTACGCTGAAGCCGCCGGCGCGCTCGGCATTCCGATTGGCACGGTGATGAGCCGACTCGCCTCCGCGAGGGCGGCCTTGGCGAATTTGAAGTAGGACAACCGAGCGAGAATGGCCGACGAAGACGAAATGCTGGTTGCGCTGATCGACGGCGAACTCGACGAGGACCGCAGCCGCGGCCTGCTCGCCCGGCTCGAGACCGATGCGGCTCTGCGCGCCCGCTATGAGGCTTTGCGGGATGCAAAGCCGCCGATCGGCGCAGCCTTTGACGCGCTCATCGAGCGTGCGCCGCTCGCCAGGTTGCTGGCCGCCATTCCGCCCGAGGCGGCGGCGCGCCCAGCGGCGAGGCGGCGCGGCGCAATCGCCTTTCGAGAACTCGCGGCCGGATTCGTGGTCGGCCTCCTGGCTGCGGCCGCGGCGGCCTGGCTTGCGTTCGGCCTCCCCGGTGGCGACGACGACGACTGGCGCTCGGCGGTCGTGGCCTACATGGATCTCTACACCAACGAGACCTTCGCCTTCCCGGCGCCGGACGCCGAGACGCAGGGCCGCGAACTCGCCGCTGTCGGAGCGCGCGTTGGCGTCGCGCTGACGCCGCAGGCGGTCGCCGCCCCCGGCCTCGAATTCAAGGTGGCGTTCATTTTGGGCTACGACGGCGCCCCCCTCGGTGAGATCGCCTATGTCGATCCGACCGGCGAACCGGTGCTGTTATGCGTTTTGGCCAAGGCGGCCCCCGACGCCCCGATCCGCGTCGAACGGCGCGACGGCTATGCTCTGGCGAACTGGGCGCGCGCGGGCCGCAACTACCTGGTCATCGGACGCCTGCCCGAGCCGCGGATCTCCGAACTCGCGCGGACCCTGGAGGCGCGCCTCTGACGTTCCGCGTCGACGTGAACGTATAGGACGGCCGTCTCGTTCGATCATGCCGACGAACAAGGCCGGAGGCGGACATCAATCGCTTTGACTGGGACGAATTCCAGGGAGGTTCACGACGGGCGTTTCATCAAGACATTTTCCCACCAGTCGTCCGCGATGTGAGGCAACTCAACGGCGGGCTCCCTGCCGAGCAAAAGCCCCAACACACGTGGCGGCGTAAGCGGCGTCCGCTGGACCCGGCGCCTTGTCGCGTTGGCCACCGCACAGGCGACAGCCGCGGGAGGATTGAGGATCGGCACTTCGCCGGCGCCTTTGGCGCCAAGAGGCCCGATGGAAGGCGCGCCTTCGTAGAGATCAATTTCGACCGGCACGGTGTCCAGCGCAAGCGGGACGCGATAGGTCTCGAGGCTGTTTTGCCGGACGCACCCGTCCTCGCCGATCGTCAGCTCCTCATGGAGCGCGTAGCCCAGTCCCTGCGTGACCCCGCCCTGAATCTGTCCGTAAATGGCGCGCGGGTTGATCGCCCGGCCGACATCCTGCACCACCTTGTAGCTCAGCACCTCGACATGGCCGGTCTCGGGATCCACGGCGACCTCGCAGTCGTGGACGTTGAAGACGGGAATGTCGATGGCGTCGATAAAATGACCCGCAGCGCAGCCGGGCATCGCCGAAACGCCAGGGTTGGTGAACGAGCCGCTGCCGACCACCGGGCCCGTCACCTGATGCGCGCGCTGGACGACATTGGCGATGGTCGTCCCCGATCCCTCAATCCCGGCGATCTCAACCCGCCCTTGGCGCAGCACAAGCCGTTCCGGCGGCGTCTGAAGCAACTCGCTCGCCGTTTTCAGGATCTTGCTACGGACGTCCGCAGCGGCGGCGCGGCTCGCCGCGCCGATGGAGACGGTCGTCCGGCCGCCGCCGACGCCGAGATCGAAGCCGGCCGTATCCGTGTCGGCGTTGCGAACAATGACGTCATTCGGGTGAATGCCGAGTTCATGGGCGACGATCTGCGGCAACGCCTGGACCATCGTGCCCTGGCCAAGTTCGACGCCGGCGGTGATAAGCGTCGCGCTTCCGTCGGCGTTGAGGTTGATGGTGGCCGTCGAGGGGCCGACAAAGATGAACCAGGTGCCGATTACGGTTGCGCGCCCATACAAACGTTCGCCCGCCAGACGCCTCTTCGAGGGAGACGCTTCACGCAGGCGCGCCATCCGGTCGAGCATCGGCCCGAGCACGTCGCCCTCGAAGACCTGGCCTGTGGCGCCGAGATCGCCGTCGCCCAGCACGTTCCGCCGCTTGAACTCGAGCGGGTCCATGCCGATGGCCTCGCAGATCTCGTCCGTATGTCGCTCCAAAGCAAAGGTGTTGTAGACGCCGTTGCAGGCGCGGAAAGCGCCGTTGGGCGCAGTATTGGTGTAAACGGCGCGACTCGCCAGCTTGACCGATCCGAGCTTGTAATTGCCCCCGAGCGTGTGGGCCGTCATGGTCGTCAGGAAGACCTGCTCGCCGCCATAGGCGCCGCAGTCCATCAGGACGACGGCTTCGCGACCGACAATTTCGCCGCTCCGGGTGACTGCGGAGCGAATCTTGATATCGGCGTTCTCGCGGCACAGGCAGGTCAGCATCTCTTCCTGCCTGGAGTAGACAAGGCGCACCGGCCGCCCGGACTTGCGCGCCAGAATCGCCGCGAAAGGCTCGAGCGTACAGTCGAACTTCTGGCCGAACGCTCCGCCCACCGGCGGCGCCGTCACATGGATGTGGGATGCCGGAACGCCAAGCAGCTTCGCCGTCATGTTGCGGACCGTCCACGGGACCTGGGTGGACGTCTCGATGTGATAGCGACCGTCCTCGTAGGAAGCGACCACCGCCCGCGCTTCGAGCGAGACATGGTTCTGGCGCCCGACCTGGAAGCAACTCGTGACGATGACAACGTCGTCGCGGGCGAACGCGGCCTCCGTGTCTCCCCGTATCACCGTCGCTTCCCAGGCGACGTTGCCGCCGCGCGCGCCGCCTTCGAAGAGAACCTCGTAACTCTTCCAGTCGGGATGGACTAAGGGAGCGCCCGACGCCAGGGCGTCGGCCATCGTGATGACGGCCGGAAGGGGTTCGAGCTCCACTTCGATCGCGCGGGCCGCCGCCTGGGCCTGCTCGTAAGTGTCGGCGGCCACCGCCGCGATTTGCTCGCCATGAAAGCGGATGACGCCCGACGCGAAGAGGGGATGATCGGCGATGCCGATGCCGTGCATTCCGGGCGCATCTTCGGCAAGGGCGATAGCGCGGACGCCCGGCATTTGCCGGGCGCGCGCGGCGTCGATCTCGAGGATGCGCGCCGACGCGACCTCCGATCGGAGAATCGCCGCGTGAAGCATTCGCGGCGGCATGCGGTCGATGGTGTAGCGCGTGCGGCCGAGCAGCTTGTCGCGCGCGTCGCGTCGCGGCAGGTTCATCGCGACGGTCGCCGGATCCGCAATTATCATCGTTCAGCTCCGCGTCGCCAAGGCGACGGCCGCGTCGACCAGACGCTCATAACCGGTGCACCGGCAAATGTTGCCTACCAGCGCGGCCTTGATCTCGTCCTTGTCCGCATGAGGTCGTTCGAGAAAGAAACTCGTCAGGACCATCAGAATTCCGGGAAAACACATGCCGCACTGGACGACATCGTGCTCCTCCATGATCTGCTGCAGAGGCGAAGGTTTGCCCGCGACCGCAAGAAATTCGACGGTTCGCACGTCGCAACCCTCGATTGAACCGATCGGCGCCAGACAGGACACGACCGGGCGCCCGTCAAGATGAACCGTACAGGCGCCGCATAGGCCTTCCCGGCAGACCGCCTTCGCGCCCGTGAGGAAAAATTCGTCTCGGAGAACGTCGATCAGCGGCGTCATCGGACCCCGGTTCGAGGTCTGACGTTCGCCGTTGATTATGATGTCTGTCGGCATGACCCTTCGCTTTCAGCGTGAGTGCGCGGCCACGGCGGCTTCGATCGCCCGCCTTACGAGAGCCGGCAGCACCTGCACCCGATACCATCCAGGCGCTTCGACGCTCTCACGCCCGGTGAAGTCGCCCACACATGTCTCGGCAAGATCACGCGCCGTGACAGGATCGAGCGGGCGGCCGCGAAGCTGCGCTTCCAATTGCGGCCAGCGTCGCGCCGTCGGCTCCACCGAACCCACCGCGACTCTGATGTCTTCGACGCGACCGTCCGACCCCAGAACGGCAGCCACGCTGACGATCGCGACGGGATAGTCGCCGGCCTTGCGCAGCGGCAGCCGGGCATGGCCGGTCCGCAGCGGGCTTCGCGGGATCATCACGCCGGTCACAAGCGCGCCTGGCTCGAGCCTTCTGCGCACCTCAAGAAATCGGTCGATCGAAAGGCGCTCCTGCCCATAAGTCGTGCGAAGTTCCACGCTCGCATCGAGGCACAGAAGCGCCGGCGGCAGGTCGGAGGCCGGAAACGCCCAAGCCGACAAGTTTCCTCCCACTGTCGCCATCTGCCGTATTGCAGGGTTCGCGGCGCCGCCGGCGGCGGCTTTCAATCCGTTGCATAGATCGACCGCCGCAAGCGCCGCGACCAACCGTGCATGCGTCACGCAGGCGCCGATGCGAATGTCTTGCTCGGTTATGTCCACCCTGTGCAGTTCCGGGATCCGTCCGATACCGACATAGGAGGAGGCTTGAGCTTCGCCCCTGATCGGCGCCCGCATGATCCAGGTCCCACCGGCAAAAGGAGCGCTGTCGGCTCCCCGTTCGGCCAAAGCGGCGACCGCATCGGCGACCGTGCCGGCCATGAAGAGTTTCGCGTCGCTAAGGGCCGCCAAAGAGCTTTTCCTTCTCATTGACGCTGCGATGGGAAAGGGGCCGGCAGCGCCTGGCGACGATCGACCGCTCCCGCACGCAGCGACGCGTCATCGGTATCCAGGCCCCCGTGAGCGGCGCCAAGGGTCGATTTGCCATATCTCGGCGAGGATGGAGATGGCTTTGAGATAGACGTCCTCGAAGACCGCGACGATCCGCTTCGAAAGTACTGTCAAACGGTCGCGTGTCAACGCCATATCAACAATCTAAGTCTGTATGAATGTCCCCTAGGCGCGATGCCTGTCTATCCGCTCTGCAAGCTCGCTTGCGCCAAAATCGCGATGCGTTCATAGCTCCGGGTAGGCCGTCAGCACAGGCCTCAGCGATCGCGTCCAAGATCTGAATCCGGGTAGCTATTCAAGCGCGCGCTATCCCGGGGTGCAGTATGCCTTCGGCTGCTCGCGCTAGCGTCGCTAAGATCGCCAAGCGGATACGGGACTTTTTTACGACCTGTTGCGGCCTAATTACAACCCGGGGACCGCGCGAAACAAGCGTATCCAGGCGTCGGTGTATTTCTCCTGACCACTGGCGGCAAAGTGCTGGCCGTCATAGCGATCTAGCGGAGTGACATCATGGTCGGTGTTGGGACCGTCGAAAATGGCGCGCTGGCTGTCCGCAAGTGAGGCTTGCGTTTGGGCGATGGGATTATCTTCCGACCAGCCGCATAGGCCGCTCCACCGGCCCCTGCGTAATCTCCGCCAGGGCTTTCTCGCTCTCGGGCTTCATTTTGATCTGGCGTCGAGTTTCTTCGACGCCGCCTCGATGAGATTGCTATTTGCTTCGATGAGCTGGTCGAAGCGCCGCTTGCGCGCCTTCAGGTATTCCCGCTTGGCCGGGTCTTTCTCCGCCTGCAGTTCCTGCGTGAGCATCGCGAGGTACTTCTCGATCTCGGGACTCATCGCTCCCCTCTGCGTCGCTGGATCGTCACAAGAGCGCGCCATCCCGGCGCCGAGGCATTGATCACGGTCAAGCTTCGGGCCGTCGAACGGGGGACGACGGCCCGAAGGCGTTGGGCATGCGCAGATGTGCGGCTTAGGCGCGCCACCCAACGTCAGCGACGCTACCAGCGTAGTGGTCCCAGTCACCCGACAGAATGCTGATCCCGATCAATCGCCAGCGCCAGGCAGCCGACCGTCCACTGATGGGACCCATTCCGACCGCAGCGACCTCGTCGCACCGACTTCGAGGGTCAGGCCGCCTTCGTCTCCGCGCGTACCCCCTGCCCTCTCGCATTCTTCCGGCCGGACGCGAAGGCCCCCGTATCAAATAATTTCGTAGCCTCGGTTGCGCAAACGCGACCAGACCGCTCCCGCGCTAGCCCAAAGGCCACGCATCCGCTAACTTTCGCCCTTGGATCACACTGCGGGCCGATCACCCATTACGGAGGCTTCGCTATGCGGCTTCCTGCCATCGCCGCCCTTGCGGCAGTGGTTCTCTTGTGCGCTCCCGGGGCGCGCGCGACAGCAAACGATGCTACCGTGCCCACCTATCACGCCGACGCGGCCCGCAGCGGGCACTACGTCTTTCCCGGGCTGACTTGGGCGCGCGCCGAAGAAATGCGGCAGGATGCGGCTTTCGACGGGCGCGTGCCGGGGAACGTCTATGCGCAGCCGCTCTACTGGCGTCCGGCGGGGGCGGCGGTCGGACGGGTGATCGTAGCGACTGAGGACAATGTTGTGGTGGCGCTGGACGCCGTAACGGGACGCGCTGTCTGGCAGCAGAGCCTCGGCCCGGCGACTCCGCGCTCCAAGTTGCCGTGCGGCAACATCGACCCGCTCGGCGTCACCGGCACGCCGGTGATCGACGAGCGCCGCGGCGCGCTCTATCTCGACGCCATGGTTGATCGCGGCGAACCGCGGCACCTCGTGTTCGGCCTGTCGCTCGCCGACGGCTCTGTACTTCCGGGCTGGCCGGTGGATACAGCCGACTCGCTACGCGCCATCGGGGTGACATTCGATCCCAGCGTGCAGAACCAACGCGGCGCGCTGACCATGGTCGGCGACCAGCTATACGTACCCTACGGCGGTCACTTCGACCCTTGCGGCGACTATCACGGCTCAGTGGTCGGGTTTCGGCTGATTGATCCGGCGGTTTTCGGGGCTTGGCTAACTCCGGGCAGGGGCGGCGGCAACTGGGCGCCGGGCGGGATCGTGTTTGACGGTAGACACCTGTTTATCGGTACCGGCACTGCCGACAGCATGAACGGCTGGAGCGGCGGTCAATCGGTAATCCGCCTGCCGCTGGATTTGGACCTGAAGCCTACGCCGCAGAATTTCTTCGCGCTGTCCCAAGTGGATTGGGACCACGACCTCGGCATGAGCAATCCGCTGCCAATCGACCTGCCGGACGGGGGCCCTCATGCGGCGATGCTGGTCGCATTCGCCAGGGAGGGCAAGGCGTATCTGCTCGATCGCGCCGACCTCGGGGGGGTCGATCGCCCGCTCGATGCACAAACGGTCGCCGAATATGGCGTCCTGACTTCGCCTGCGGCCTATCGAATAGGGCATGATGCAATGGTCGCGCTCCAGGCCCGTGGCTCGTCGTGCCCGGGCGGCGAGGGGAACCGGGGGGTGATGGCGCTGCGCATAACAGGTGGGCCGGAACCCATGATGCACACGGCGTGGTGCGCCAAGCTCCCGGGCTACGCGGAAGGCGCGATCGTCACCACAAGCGATGAGACGGCTGACCCGATCGTCTGGATCGTCGGCGCCGAGGGCGACGAAAAGCTGCACGGTTTTCGCGGCGACAACGGGCAGGAGGTTTTCAAGGGCGATCCGCTCCCCGGCCTTCGGCATTTCGTGACCGTCCTGGTCGCCGGGGGCCGGTTCTATGTCGCGGCCGACGGGCGGATTTTCGCGTTCGGCCTCTCGCAATAAATCCCACTCAGACCGACGCGCCTACGGCCCGGTATTCCGGTGGTCGTTGCGTCGGTGACGCCGCCGCCAGAGCCGCAGGCGAGTCCGTACACGTCGGAACCGCAAGGGCGAAAACCCTAGCCGCAAGGGCGTCGAGGCCGGCCCTGAGTCACGGCAAGGGCGGGGCGAGGGGCGTTTCTCCTGCATCGTGCGGCGTGCGCTCTCAAGTATTACCCCAATTCGCCCCGGCCCCTGGCAGCATGATCCGAGGAGGGGTGCTGTCCTCGCGCGACGCGATGCCGATCAGTCGGCGGTGAACAGCTGTGTATTTCCCGTCTTGGCCCTTGCGCACGTAAACGCGCCATAAACCGCCGCCGCTGGTCCCCCCGAAGCTGCTCGGCAGATCGGGAATATTTTCCGCAAAGCACTCTAACGTAATTACCGAACGTCGAGCGCCGTCAGGCACCCAGGGGTCAGCACGCCCTTCATCGCGGTCTAGAGGTCGACGCCGCCTTAAGACGTGGTTGGTCGCTCCCGTAAAGATGAACCAGACCGAAGATTGGCATGCGTTTGAATGAGGGAAGTCGAGGGCTCGGGTTCATCCTTCGCCTGATTTTTCCGGCTTGTATCAGGATAAGGACACAAGCTTTGTTGGGCGATGTTGCCCACGAGATGCAGGGATGTGAAATGAACGAAATATCGTCGCCCCCCACTGGCCGGGGTCAGCCCCCGCCACGTGCTGAAGATCTCTTCGAGAATCGAGGACTTGCTGGATCGAATTGGGCAAGCCCTCGAAAATGAGCCGCACCTAGCCCTATGGGTCGCTTTAGCCTCACGGAGGGACTCGTCAACGTGCGCGGCGGTCAGGATGCCGTGCAGGCCCTTGTATTCGACCAAATCACCCCGCTTCCCTTTGCAGCAGGGTCTTCCCGGCGACAAAGCCCGACTGAGCCGATTGTGAAATCCCTCACGGCCGCAATTACCGCGTCCGAAATCCGCGTCGCCGATTGGTCCCTCGCAAAGCAAAGCTCGGTTCCATCGTAGTGAAGTCCCGCATTCTCTGTTGGATATCGGGCGCGTTTTCGGGTGCGCCAGAGCACAAAATCGAACTTCTTCTTGCCCGGCCGGGTCCGCAGGGTCCGCCCGGCGGGTCCGCAGGGGGTCCGCGCCAAAAATGCGGTTACTCATCCTCTGGGAGCTAGGTCGAAAAGCTAAGAGATTTCAGAGCTTTCGATGGTGGGCGCACAAGGGCTCGAACCTTGGACCCGCTGATTAAGAGTTGAGCTGCTCTACCAACTGAGCTATGCGCCCATCGAAATCGCCGGACCCTCGAGCCCGGCGAGGGCCGGCATGTAGCAAAGGCGCGGCGGGCTGGCAAGCGCAAATCGGAGACGATGTCGCGCTTCCTCCCGCCCATGACGCGCCGCTCGCGGCGGCTCAGTTCTTGTCCTTGTCGACCAGCTTGTTCTTGCCGATCCACGGCATCATGGCGCGCAGCTTCTCGCCGACCTCCTCGATCGGATGGGCGTTGGCGCGGGCGCGGAGCGCCTTGAACGAGGTCTGGTTGACCCTGTTCTCGAGCATCCAGTCGCGGGTGAACCGGCCCGACTGGATGTCGTCGAGGACGCGCTTCATCTCGGCCTTGGTCGCGGGCGTGACGATCCTCGGGCCCGAGACGTATTCGCCGTATTCGGCGGTGTTGGAGATCGAGTAGTTCATGTTGGCGATGCCGCCCTCGTAGATGAGGTCGACGATCAGCTTCACCTCGTGCAGGCACTCGAAATAGGCCATCTCCGGCGCATAGCCGGCCTCGACCAGGGTCTCGAAGCCCGCGCGGATCAGCTCGACCAGGCCGCCGCACAGCACCACCTGCTCGCCGAACAGGTCGGTCTCGCATTCCTCGCGGAACGTCGTCTCGATCACGCCCGCCCGGCCGCCGCCGATCGCGGAGGCGTAGGAGAGGCCGAGGTCGTGCGCGTTGCCGCTGGCGTCCTGGTGGATGGCGATCAGGCACGGCACGCCGCCGCCGCGCTTGTATTCCGAGCGCACCGTGTGGCCCGGGCCCTTCGGCGCGACCATCAGCACGTCGAGATCGGCGCGCGGCTCGATCAGGTTGAAATGGACGTTGAGGCCGTGGGCGAACATCAGCGCCGCGCCCGGCTTCATGTTCGGGGCGAGCTCGGCCTTGTAGATGTCGGCCTGCAGTTCGTCGGGCGTCAGCATCATGACGACGTCCGCCCATTTGGCGGCGCTCGGCACGTCCATGACCTTGATGCCTTCGGCTTCCGCTTTCTTGGCCGAGGCCGACCCGGCCCTGAGCGCCACCGCGATCTCTTTCACGCCGCTGTCGCGCATGTTGAGCACGTGGGCGTGGCCCTGGCTGCCGTAGCCGACGACGGCGACCTTCTTGCCCTTGATCAGGTTGAGGTCGGAGTCCCGGTCGTAATAGACGCGCATCTTGGTTCCTTATCGCCGCGTTCGATGGGTCGGCGTTTCCAGTGGAGGAGTCGGCGTTTCTAGTGAATGCGGGCGGCCCGATCAAGCGCGGCCTTCCGGAGCTTTTCCGACGCTCCGGCCTGCGGGCGGCCTCGGGCGTCGTTTCGTGGCCGAGACGGCGGAAAGCCCCGCGCCGCCCTTGGCGAAAGGGCGGCGTCCTGTATATTCGCGCGCGGCCGGCGCAATGCTTTGCGCTCGGGAGCTGGGGGGCCTGGCCCGTGACTTTCCTTTCGCGCATCCGATCGTTCATCGCCGTGGCGGCTGATCGCCCTGACGCTGTCAGGCTGCGGCTACAACGTCATCCCGACCAAGGAGGAGGCCGCCAAGGCCCAGTGGGCGGAGGTCCAGAACCAGTACCAGCGCCGCGCCGACCTCGTGCCGAACCTGGTCGCGACCGTGCAGGGCTACGCCAAGCAGGAAAAGGACGTGCTGACCGCGGTCACCGAGGCCCGCGCCAAGGCGACCGCGATCAACCTCACCGCCGACGACCTCACCGACCCGGAGAAGGTCAAGGCGATGCAGCAGGCCCAGGCCCAGCTCTCCGGCGCGCTCGGGCGCCTGCTGGCCGTCAGCGAGAACTATCCGGACCTCAAGTCGAACCAGAACTTTCTGGCGCTGCAGTCGCAGCTCGAAGGCACCGAGAACCGTATCGCGGTCGCGCGCCGGGACTACATCGCCTCGGTGCAGGACTTCAACACCGAGCTCAGGACCTTCCCGACCGTGATTTGGGCCAATACCGTGTTCCGCTCGGTGAAGCCGCTCGTGCCGTTCACCGCGGAAGCGGACGCGCAATCGGCGCCGAAGGTGAAGTTCTAGCCGCAAGAGGGGCGGCGCCATGCCCCGCTGCGGCCCGCGCGCGCTCATCGCGCTCCTTTCGCCGCGCTCGTGGTCGGCGCGGCGCTGGCGGCGGCGAACTTTCCGGCGCTCACCGGCCGCGTCGTCGACGCGGCCAACATCCTGTCGCCGGTCACGATCGCCGACCTCGAGCGCAAGCTCGCCGACCTCGAGCAGAAGTCCGGCATCCAGCTCGTCGTCGCGACCGTCCCCTCGCTCGAGGGCGAGGAGATCGAGCCCTACGCCAACGAGCTCTTCCGCTTCTGGAAGCTCGGCGAGGCCAAGAAGAACAACGGCGCCCTGCTCCTGATCGCGCCGAAGGAACGGCGGATGCGCATCGAGGTCGGCTACGGCCTCGAGGGCACGCTGACCGACGCCATATCGAGCATCATCATCGCCAACGCGATCGCGCCCCGCTTCAAGGCGGGCGATTTCAACGGCGGCGTGACGCGGGGCGTCGACGACATCATCACCACGCTCACGACCGACTCGGCCGAGTGGAAGCCAAGGCCGCGCGACATGCGGGTCGAGCAGGAGGCGACGCTGTTCGACGCGATCGCGCCGTTCCTGATCTTCCTGTTCATCATGTTCGTCCTCACCCGGGTCGGACGGCGAGCGGGCGGCAACGTCATCTTCATCCCGATGGGCGGCGGCGGCTTCGGCGGCGGCGGGGGTTTGGCGGCGGGGGATCGGCGGCGGCGGCTTCGGCGGAGGCGGCGGGTTCTCCGGCGGCGGCGGCTCGTCGGGCGGCGGCGGCGCCTCGGGGGGCTGGTGATGATCGATCCGGTCGAGTCGGCGCGCATCGAGACGGCTTTCGACGAAGCGCAGAAGAGGACCCGAGCGCCGCTCATCGGCGTGCTGGCGGAAGCCTCGATCGCCCGCGACGCCGAGTTCCTGCTCGGCGCCTGCGCGCTGGCGCTCGCGACTCCGCTGCCGCTGCTCCTGTTCACCGAATTGTCGGCGCAGCGGATCTATATCGCGCAACTCATCGTCGCCATCCTGGCGGCGGTGCTCGGGTCAATTCCCTGGGTGCGCCGGGCGCTGGTTCCCGGCCCGCGCCGCCCGTTCGGCGGGCCATCGCGCCGCGCTGGCGCAGTTCGTGCTCCGTGGCCTCGATCGGACGCAGAGCGGCGTGCTCGTCTACGTTTCGCTCGCCGAGCATTACATCCGCATCGTGCCCGCGGAGGCCGCCGCCGCCGCCGTTCCGCCCGGATCAGTGGCAGGTGGCAGTCGACAAGGCGCTCGGGCCGCTCTCGGCGGGCGCGATCGAGACGGCGCTGACCGGCCTCGCTGACGATTGCGCCGACCTGCTGGCGCGGTCGTTCCCGCCGGACGGAGGCTGGGAGCCGCCGGTGCGCCACCGGTTTCACGTGGTCTGAGCCGAGGAAGCCTTGGCGAGCGCCGCCGTTGGCGAGCCGAGCGACGTCGCCGTTCAGGAGGACCTCCAGGATCTCGGCGTGGCGCTCTCGCCATGCTTGAGCTGGCGCTCGAGCAGGACGCAGCGCGTCGGCGGTCATGTCGGCGTCGAGCAAGGCGCCGTGCCGGTCGTCTCTTTCGCTGCTGTCGATCACCAGCCGATCGCACATCGCGGTCAGCGACTTGCTGGCCCCCGGGAAAAGCTGCGCGAACAGGATCTGCGTGCAAATGTAGCGCTCCTCGGGGTAGGCGCTCTCGCCCCACGGAATCACCTTGGCCCGGGCGAACTCGTAGTCGAGGAAGTCACGCTCGTTCTTGTAGGCGTGGGCGACGATCGGCGAGTCTCTGGATGAAGTCTTTCACCTTCGGCAGGATCGCCGGGAACCGCGGAGCGTTCTTGAGGTCGGCGGGCTTGATCCCGTGGATCTTGATGGCGTCGGGGTTGATCGGCCCATCCGGGTTGACCCTGGAGAGCCACGTCTCGCCCTTGCGCCAGCCTCGGCCGTCGCGCAGCATTTCGACGAAGCCGACTTCGATGATGACGCCCGGGCGGTTTCCAGGCGAACGGCTGCTTGCGGATGAACTCGGCGTCGGGGGTGCGCTTGCCGGTCGTCTCGGCGTCGAAGGCGACGAGCCGGTCGAAGCCGTCGAGAAAATCCGGCATGTACATCGCGGCGCCTCCGCAAGTCGCGCCAGTTCCTACCCGTTTCGCCGATCGGCGTCACCGGGCGAGCGCGCAGGCGCGCGCTCGGCGTCCCCGATCGGCGGGAAGCGGGTCACGGACGTCAGGTTCCTGTTAACCCCGGCGTCAGCCGAATGTGAACGCAAAGACCTGCACGCCCGGATCGAGAAACTCGATCCTGAACGTGTGGTCGGCGACATCGCCATTTTGCCTGACGAGCTGATAAAGCCGCTGTCGCTCCACGACGCCGGCGCCCGCTGCGTCGGTGTCGGCCCCGTGACTGTCGCCCGGCGCGGACCCGTCTATCGTCACCCGGAAACGGACTGGCGAACCATCGGCGCCGGGGCCCATCACGAGATGAAGATCGCGCGCATGAAACCGGTAGGCGATGCCGCCGCCCTTTTCATCGAGCACAGCGCTTTCGCCCCCGATCGTCCACGCGCCCGCGACGCCCCAGTCGTTGAGGGCGAGCGCCGGAACGTCATAGACATGGCGCGCGTCGGCGACGGCCCCGCCGGGGGAGACGAAGTTCTCGGCCCGCATGTAGCCGACGTAGGTTTCCGGCGATTGCGCGTCCTTCTCGTCCGGCGCCGCTTCCGCCCCGGATGCGTTGACCGCGACGATGCTCGACGAAACGCCGGTCTTCCCGGCTTCGGCGAGCAATTGCTGGATCACGCGCTCCGAACCGTCATAGTCGCCTTCGCCGAAGTGATGGTGGCGAATACGCCCCTCAGCGTCGATGAAATAGTGCGCGGGCCAATACTCGTTCCCGAACGCGCGCCAGATCGCATAGTCGTTGTCGATCGCCACCGGATAGTCGATCCCGAGATCGGCGATCGCCTTGCGCACATTGTCGACATTCTTCTCGAAGGCAAACTCGGGCGCATGCACGCCGATAACCACCAGTCCCTGATCCCGATACTTTTCCGCCCAGGCGCGAACATAGGGAATTGCCCGCAAGCAATTGATGCACGAGTAGGTCCAGAAATCGACGAGCACCACCTTGCCCTTGAGGGCGTCCATGGTCAGCGGCGGCGAATTGAGCCATTGGACCGCGCCGGCAAGCGAGGGCGCGGCGCCTTCGACCGGAAGGGTCTCCATCGTGGGCTTCGCCTTCATCATCATCGCCGACTGGGCGCCCGCCGACGCCGGATCGGCCGACATCACCACAGGCGCGCCGTTCATAACCACGCTTGGCTCGATCGGCTTGCCCTTCATCATCATGGCGGGGTTTTCGTCGCCGGGCGCCGAGTTGGCGGGGCCGCCGGCCATGACCACCGAGGATTGCGAGGCCGGGGCCGGCGTATTCGGATGCAAGCCGTCGAGGAGCTTCTGCTCGAGCGAAGCCGTGCTCGCGGTGGAGATGCGAGAGAGAAGCCCGGTGTCGAGACCGAGCGCGATCGCGGCGACGCCCGCGAGCACGGCGACGCCGACCCCCCGTCGGATCCATTCCCCGACCCCGAGCGACCGCTTCATCGCCGCGAAGACCCGGCCTCCGACCGCCAACGCCAGCGCCAGCGAGGTCGCCGCTCCCGCGGCGTAGGCCAGCAACAAGAGGCTGGTCCCCGCGTTGGCCCCTTGGAGCGCGGCGCCGGTGAGGATGAGGCCGAGCACGGGCCCCGCGCAGGGCGCCCAGAGCAGGCCGGTCGCCACGCCCAGCAACAGGGAAGAAGCAACCGTCGATTTTTGCGCCGCGTCGCCGTGGTCCGCCGACGCGCTCAGTCGGCCGCCGAGAGCCACCAGCGGCCGGGTTAGACGATCGGACAGGCCGGGAAACACCAGCGTCAGCCCGAACCCGGCGAGGAGCGCGAGAGCCGCCCAACGGCCCATCGCGTTCGCCTGGACCGCCCAGCCGCCGGCGACCGCGGCGAGGCTGGCGACGAGGGCGAACGTCACCGCCATCCCTGCGAGCATCGGCAGGCCGCTGCGCAGGAACGGCTGGTCGGCCCGGGCAAAGACGAACGGCAGCACCGGTAGAATGCAGGGGCTGACGATGGTGAGGACCCCGCCGAGATAGGCGAGCAGAAACAGGATCGCCATGGTCGACCTTTTTGGCTCTTCAGGCCGTCGCCGGCCTGAACGTCAGCGCCACGCCGTTCATGCAGTAGCGCAGGCCCGTCGGTTTCGGACCGTCGTCGAAGACATGCCCGAGGTGCCCGCCGCAGCGGCTGCAATGCACGGCGGTTCGAACCATCAGGAACGACCTGTCTTCGGTCGTGCCGACCGCCTTGTCGATCGGCGCCCAGAAACTCGGCCATCCTGTGCCGCTGTCGAACTTCGTCGACGACGAGAACGCGTCGAGGTCGCAGCCCGCGCAGGCGAACAGGCCGCGCCGTTGCTCATGCAGCAGGGGGCTGGTGAAGGGCCGCTCTGTCGCCGCCTGGCGAAGCACGGCGAATTGGTCGGGCGTGAGCAGCTTGCGCCATTCCTCGTCGGTGTGCGTGACCTCGAACGCGTCCGCGGCCGAACTCGGGGCCGTTCGCCAGAAAAGGCCTGCCGCCGCAGCCAGCGCGACATTCATCACAAAAACTCGCCGTGCGATCATGATGCGGACCTCCGTCGTGTTGAAGGCGAGCGCGCCCCGGCAACTATACGGCGCCGAGCGCCGTATCGTTACGGGGACAGCGACGCGGCGGTCAAATCTGCGGGAGCCGCGCGCCATCCCCGCCTGCGAGCGAGATCTCCTGTCGTCGCAGAGGCTGGAATGAGAACAATTTCAAACTGAAGGCCCCGCAACTTGATTTCACGCCGCTGCCGAACCGCGCGCCTCCAAGATCTCGATCTCCCGGGCGCCACGCGTTTTACGGGAGCGACGCCGGCGCAGGCAGGAGTTTCTGCAGCCGGAGGACTTGCTGCTTCGAGTGGCCCCGCCGAAGTTTAGAATTGTTCCAATTTGGAAACGTTACGATTTGAGTGGAATTGGCACGTATCTGTTGCAGCGCAAGGCCAATAATAATAGTCATGATCGTGTCGTTGCAGGAAATCGCCCTGCTACGATATTGGAACGTAGACCTCCACAGTCGGCTAGACTGCGTCGCGCGCTGCAGTCTAGCCGACATAGGGACAAATTGTTCCCATACTCGAATTTCATGGGGAGATAGGGCAATGGATCCTGGCCAAGCCCCGCAACTCGACAGAATGGACCATGACCTCTCCCCGGAGGACCTCTTCATAAAGATGTATCGTTGCGCAATGGCGGGTTTGAGCTTTGGAGACACGGGTTCTTGGGAATTCGGTCGCCGTCTATTGGCGAGATACTTTCCGTCGCAAGACGTCGGTCCGCTTTTCGGCGAGTTTTATGCTTTTGCGCGCTCAGCCATCGCCGCTTCACAGCGGCCGCTCACCTGTCAAGCCGTCTCGAGCCCCGGAGCTTCGGCCGAAGAGACGCTTGCCCTGCGGATGATCGAGATGTCGCAACGCGCGGACCCCGTCGGAGCTTTGTCCGCGGCGACGACGCTTGTCGGGGACGACGATTTGGGCGCCGTCTTCCAGTCTGCGCAATCCCTTGCGAATTCCCTTGCCGTCTACGGGCTCTTCGTCCGCATCCTGCCGGACGCCGCCGAAAGCCGAACAGCGCCGGCGGCGCGGGGTCAGCCGAGCAACTTCGGTCTCGAGCGACCTTCGCGGCGTTTGCCGTTCGGTCGCGTTTTCAGTCGCTGAAGCGAGGCGAAGGGCGCCCGGCAATTTCGATCATCTCGAAAGGCTCAAGCCAGGTCCGGATTTCCGTTCCCGGCCCCCGGCGCGCTCCGGCGCAGCCGCGTCGACGACAGGTCCGACCGCGGCCCGTGCAGGAACAGGAAGGCCGGCGGGGGGAGATCGGCGAGAAGCCTGGCGTCGCGTTCGGGGACGCGCCAGCGGCCGAGCGCCGCCGCCGCCCGGCTCGACATGGCGCTCAGCGTCGATCCCGGCCGGTCGATGACCGCGATCGGCATGAGGTCGGCGATGTCCCGCCAGTGCCGCCAGAGGTGGAACTGGCGGAGGTTGTCGGCGCCCATCAGCCAGACGAACCGCGCGCCCGGGGCGCGCCGCACGAGCCATGCGAGCGTGTCGTAGGTGTAGCGGGCGCCGATCTCGGGCCTCGATGTCGGTGATCGCCACGCGCGGTCCGCCGATCAGCCGGCGCGCGGCCTCGACCCGCTCCTGCAGCGCCGCGAGCTCGGCTTGCGACTTCAGCGGATTGCCGGGCGTGACCAGCCACCACACCCGGTCGAGGCCGAGCCGCGTCAGCGCGAGCCGCGTCACCAGCGCGTGCCCTCGTGCGGCGGATTGAACGAGCCGCCGAGCAGCCCGATCCGCATGCCGGGCTCGAAACGGCGGCAGGCGCGGAACGAGCGTCACTGAGCGCCCTGCTGGGCGAGGAGCTCGGCCTGGCGCTCGGCGGTGAGCGCGTCGACGATCTCGTCGAGCCCCTCGCCCTCCATGATCCGGTCGAGCGAATAGAGGGTCAGGTTGACCCGGTGGTCGGTCACCCGCCCCTGCGGGAAATTGTAGGTGCGGATGCGCTGCGACCGGTCGCCCGAGCCGACCTGCGAGCGGCGCTCCTCGGCCCGGTCGGCGTCCAGCTTCTGGTTGCGGGCGTCGAGGATGCGCGAGCGCAGCAGCGCCATCGCCTTCGCCCGGTTGCGGTGCTGCGAGCGCTCCTCCTGCATCGCGACCACCACGCCGGTGGGCAGGTGGGTGATGCGGATCGCCGATTCGGTCTTGTTGACGTGCTGGCCGCCGGCGCCGCTCGACCGCATGGTGTCGATCTTGAGGTCGCCCTCGTTGATCACGAGATCCGCCTCCTGGGCGAGCGGCAGGACCGCGACGGTCGCGGCGGAGGTGTGGATGCGCCCCTGCGTCTCGGTCGCGGGCACCCGCTGCACGCGGTGGACGCCGCTCTCGAACTTGAGCCGGGCGAACACGCCGCGCCCGGAAATCTGCGCCACGATTTCCTTGTAGCCTCCCGCCGTTCCCTCGCTCATCGACAGCGTCTCGATCGTCCAGCGCTTCGACTCGGCGTATTTGACGTACATGCGAAAGAGGTCGCCGGCGAACAGCGCCGCCTCGTCGCCCCCCGTGCCGGCGCGCACTTCGAGGATCGCGTCGCCTTCGTCCGCCGCGTCCTTTGGCAGAAGCGCGATCCGGATGGCCTTGGCCATCTCGTCGGAAGCGGCCTCGGCGGCGCCAAGCTCGTCGGTCGCGAGCGCGCGCATTTCGGCGTCGAGGCCCGGATCGGTCAGCAGGACCGCCAGCTCCGCCCGCTCCCTCTCCTTGTCGCGGAACGTCCGGATCGCGCCGACGACCGGCTCGAGGTCGCTGAGCTCGCGCGACAGCGCCGAATACTCGGCCCCGGCGACCCCCGCGGTCAGGCGGGCGCCGATTTCCTCGTACCGGCGCAGAATGAGATCGAAGTTTTCGTTGGCGGCCATGTTCGGGAACCGGGGAAAGGGGGGCGTGATGGCGCGGCGGCGCTAAAGGCGCACGTTCAGGCGCTCGGCGAGTTCCTGAAGCGGCTCGCGCAGCGAGGCGTCGTCGCGGCCGCTCGCCAGCATCGCCTCGACCGCGCGCGCCGCCTCTTTGACGTTCAGCGTCAGGATCATCGCCTTGATCGGACCGATCGAAGTCGCCGACATGGAGATCTGGCGATAGCCGATCGCCATCAGCGCCATCGCGTCGAGCGGTCGCCCGCCGATCTCGCCGCACAAGGTCACCGGCGTTCCGGCGCGGGCTCCTGCCTCGACGATCGACGCGCAGGGCGCGCAGGAACCCGACGCTCAGCGTGTCGTACCGGCTGGCGACGCGGCGGTTGTCGCGGTCGACGGCATAGAGATACTGCATCAGGTCATTGGAGCCGACCGACAGGAAGTCGGCGGCGGCGGCGATCTCGTCGAGCTGCCACAGCAGCGACGGCACCTCGACCATGACGCCGAGCTTGGCCGAGCGCGGCGGCTCGTGGCCGTGGCTCGCGCTCCAGGCGAGCTCCCGGTCGAACAGGTCGCGCGTCCGCCTGTATTCGTCGACCGTCGAGACCATCGGGCGCCATGACCCGGAGATCGCGCCCGGCGCCGGCCCGGACGAAGGCGCGCAACTGCATGCGCAGCAGCGCCGGGCGATCGAGGCCGATGCGCAGCGCCCGCCAGCCGAGCGCCGGATTCTCCTCCTCGAACCCCTTCATGTAGGGCAAGCAGCTTGTCGCCGCCGATGTCCAGGGTGCGGAACGTCACCGGCCGGTCGCCCGCGGCGTCGAGGATCGAGCGGTAGAGCTGCTCCTGGACGCCCGGTCGCGGGAAGCGCGAGGCCAGCATGAACTGCAGTTCGGTGCGGAAGAGGCCGATCGACTCCGCCCCCGTTTCGGCCAGATGCGGCATGTCGACCAGCAGGCCGGCGTTCATGTGGAGCCCGATCCGCACGCCGTCGAGGCTGACCGTCGGCACGTCGCGCAGCGCGCGATACTGCGCCTGCTTGCGGGCCCGCATTCGCGCCCGCTCGCCGTAGGCGGCTTCGACATCCGGCGGGGGACGCAGGTAGACTTCGCCGGAATCGCCATCGACGATGATCGCGTCGCCGTGCTCGACGATTTCGGTGATGTTCGGGACGTCGCTGACCGCGGGCACGGCGAGCGCCCGCGCGACGATCGCGACATGGCTCGACTCGCCGCCTTCCTCGAGCACGAGGCCGCGCAGACGCGATCGGTCGTAGTCGAGCAGCGCCGCCGGACTCATCGAGCGCGCGACCAGGATCGCGTTCTCCGGCAGTTCCTCCGGCAGCAGCACCAGGCTCTGTCCGGCGAGCTGATGCAGCAGGCGATTGGCGATGTCGGTCAGATCGTGCAGCCGGTCGCGCAAATAGGGGTCGGTCTGTCGCTGCAGCTTGGCGCGGGCGTCGTTCTGCACCCGCTCGACCGCCGCCTCGGCGGTCAGGCCAGAACTCACCGCCTCGCGCAACCGGCGCAGCCAGCCGCGGTCGTGCGCGATCATGCGGAAGGCTTCGAGCACGTCGCGGTGCTCGCCCGACCGGCCGTCGTCGTTGCGGTCGATCAGTTCGTCGACCGAAGCGCGCATGGCGCCGATCGCGGTTTCCAGCCGTTGCAGCTCCGAATCGACGTCGTCGGCGACGATCTTCGACACCGCCACGCGCGGCTGGTGCATGACGACGTGACCGAGCCCGAGGCCGTCGGCGATGCCGAGACCTCTCATCGCCAGCGGATTTCGGACGGCGATCGGCGCGCCCTGCGCGGCGATCGCCTGAAGCTCGCCCGAGGCGATCATCTCGGCGAGCAGCATCGCCGTGGTCTGGAGGGCCTCGACCTCTTCTTCCGAATAGGTGCGCCGGGCCCGGTTCTGGACAACCAGCACCCCGATCGTCGCGCCGCCGCGAAGCACCGGCACGCCCAGGAACGACTGATAGATCTCTTCGCCTGTCTCCGGCTTATAGGAAAAGGCCGGATGGTGTTGCGCGTCGGAAAGCGCGAGCGGCTCGGCGCTCGAAGCGATCAGGCCGACTAGGCCCTCGCCCGGCTCCATCTTCGTCAAGTGCACGGCCTCGCGGTTGAGGCCTTCGGTGGCGAACAGCTCCAGGTCGCCGTCCGCCCGCACGACATAGAGCGAGCAAACCTCCGCCACCATGTTCGAGGCGATCAGGACAACGATGCGGTCCAGACGCGCCTGCGCCGTGACGGGCTCCGCCATGACCTCGCGAAGCCGCCGCAGCAACAGACGGGGTCCGCCCGGCGCGCGCATTCAAGAACGTCCTCTTCTCTCGCCCGACACCCGTTCGGCCTCGCGCGCCATGCAATGAACGGGCCGGACCCGAGTTGTCCGCCCATCCGGGCGGGCAAGCCGCCCCGCCATCCGGCTTCGGGGCCGTATAGAAACGATTTGCCGACCCGGCAAGGGCGCCTCTTCGATTTTACACGTTTGCTCTGGCGGCTCGACCGGCGAGAACCCCGTCAAGCCAGTCGGGCCGCATCTCGGGAACCGAAGACAGGAGCAATTCCGTATACGGGTGATACGGAGGCGCGAACACCGAAGCCGTGTCGCCGCTGGCCACCGTCCGTCCGCGCAGCATGACCACCACCTTGTTGGCGATCCTTTTGACCGTGCCAAGGTCATGAGTGATGAACATGTAGGCGACCCCGAGTTCGTCCTGGAGGCGTTTGAGCAGGCGCAGAATCTCCTCGCCGACCAATTGATCGAGCGCGGACGTGACCTCGTCGCAGATGATCAGGTCCGGCTCGGCGGCGAGCGCCCGGGCGATGGAGACCCGTTGCTTCTGGCCGCCGGACAGCTCCGAGGTCTTCCGATCGATGAAATGCTCGGGCAAATCCATCTGCCTCAGCAACTCCAGGACGCGCGCCCGGACTTCCGCTCGCGAACGCTTGAAATAGAAGGCTGCCGGCCGGCCGATCACGTCCAGCAGCGACTGCTGCGGATTGAGCGCGACGTCCGGCATCTGGTAGATCATCTGGATCCGCCGAAGCTGGTCGCGCGAGCGGTCCTTGAGGCGCGGCGGGCAGACTCGCGCCATTGAACCGCACGTCGCCCGACGCGCGCGGCAGCAGGCCCGTCACGACCCGCGCCAGGGTCGATTTGCCCGACCCGGATTCGCCGACCACCGCGACGGTGTCGCCGCCGTAGATTTCCAGGCTGACGTCGTCGATGACTTTCGGCTTGCCGGCGTAATGAGCGGTCACGCCGTTCACCGCGAGCAGCGGCGCCGCGCCCTCCGGCCTGGCGACAAACGCGTGCCCGGACGATCCGCTCGCGAACCAGGCGGCGGGTGTAATCGTCCTCCGGCTCCTGGAGGATGCGCCGGGCGTCGCCGAATTCCACCATCTTTCCCCGCCGGAGCACCATGATGCGATCGGCGATCTGGGCGACGACGGCAAGGTCGTGGGTGATATAGAGCGCGGATGCGCCATGCTCGCGGATGAGCCGGCGAAAGGCCGCGAGGCATTCGACCTGCGTCGTTACGTCGAGCGCCGTGGTCGGTTCGTCGAACACGATGATTTCCGGCTTGCCGATCATCGCCATCGCAGCCATCACGCGCTGCAACTGTCCGCCCGGACACCTGATGAGGATAGCGCGACCCGATCGTTTCGGGATTGGGCAGATCAAGTTCGCGGAAAAGCTGCACCGCCGCGGCCTGCGCTTCGGCGCGTCCCATCACCCCGTGGCGGATCGGCGCTTCGCACACCTGGTCCATCAGCGTCATCGCCGGATTGAACGAGGCCGCGGCGCTCTGGGCGATGTAGGAAAGCTTCAGGCCGCGCAGGCGCCGCCGCTGATCCGCGGTCATCGCGCGCAGATCCGAACCGGCGAAGAGAATGTGTCCGCCGACAATGAAGCAGTTGCGCCGGGTGTAGCCCATCGAGGCGAGGCCAATGGTCGACTTGCCGGCCCCCGATTCGCCGATCAGCCCGATCACTTCGCCCCGCCGCAGCTCAAGCGAAACGTCATCGACCAGCACAGGGCCGTCGCCCTGGTCGGTTCGCACCGCGACCCGCATCGCCCGGATGTCGAGCACGACCGGCAGGACCGACGGATTCTTGGCGGTCACGCGCCTTCTCCCTGGCCGCGCGAATGGATCGACAGCATCCAGTCGACGACGAAGTTGACGCCGATGGTCAGGATTGCGATCGCCGCGGCGGGATAGAGCGGGGCCGCGTAGCCGAAGTTGATCATGTCGCGGTAGTCCTTGACCATGCTGCCCCAGTCGGCGGCCGGCGGCTGCACGCCTAGGCCGAGGAAGCTCAATGCGGCGATGAACAAGAACGTAAAGCAGAAACGCAGGCCGAATTCCGCGGTCAGCGGCGGGATGGCGTTCGGGAAGAATCTCCCGCGTGATGATCCACCACCAGCCCTCGCCGCGCAATCGCGCCGCCTCGACGAATTCGAGGCTGACGAGTCCGACCGCGACCGCGCGGGCGAGGCGAAAGACCTTGGTCGAATCGAGCACGGCGATGGTGACGATCAGCACGGGAACGCCCGAGCCGAGCACAGACAGCACGACAAAGGCGAAAATCAGGGTCGGCATCGACAGCAGCAGGTCGACCAGCCGCGACAGCGCCTGATCGACCCAGCCGCCAGCCACCGCCGCCGCAAACCCGCTGACGATGCCGATGAAGAAGGACAGCGCCGTGATGACGAGCGACAGACCAATCGACATCCTCGCCCCGTAGATAAGCCGGGTCAGCAGATCGCGGCCGAGATTGTCGAGGCCGAGCCAGTGCTGTCCATCCGGGTCGGCCCAGGCGTCGCCGAGCACTGCGGTCTGGTCGTAGGGCGCGATCAGCGGCGCAAAGATCGCAACGACGAGATTGACGAGGATGACCGCAATGCCGATCTGCGCGGAGACGCTGACTTTGTGTCTGAAAAGGCGCATCGGCGGTTCCTAGCGAGGCTGCCGCAGACGCGGATTGGACAGGATCGAGAGGATATCGGCGATCATGTTGAGCAGAATGAACGTCGCCGCGAAGATCAGGCCACAGGCCTGCACCACGGGAACGTCATGCTTGGAGACCTCGTCGACCATCAGCTGCCCAAGGCCGGGATAGACGAATACGGTCTCGACCACGACCACTCCGACGATCAGATAAGCCAGATTCAGCGCCACCACCGAGATGATCGGCGCGAGCGCGTTCGGCAAGGCGTGGCGCAACACGATGCGGGTCTTGGTCAGCCCCTTGAGGATCGCCATCTCGATATAGGGGTTCGCCATCACCGCGAGGACCGAGGCGCGGGTCATGCGCATCATATGCGCGACGATCACGAGCACCAGCGTCAGCATCGGCAGGAAAGTGTAGTACAGCCGGTCGAGGAACGGCGTGTCCGAGGATACGTTCGCCAGGGACGGAAACCAGCCGAGATCGACGGCGACATATTTGATCAGGAGATAGGCGAGGAAATATTCCGGCACAGAGATGGTCATCAGCGTGAGGACGTTCACCGTCCGGTCGAACACGCCCCCTTGCCGGATTGCGGCCGCGAGCCCGAGACCGACCGCGAGCGGGACGGCGACGACCGCCGCGTAGGCTGCGAGGAACATGGTGTTGGCGAAGCGCGGCGTGATTTCCGCCAGCACATCGCGGCCGTTGGCGAGCGAATGGCCGAAATCGCCGCGCAGCGCGCCGAACAGCCATTCGACATAGCGGAGGATCGCCGGCTTATCGAGGCCGAGATCCAGGCGCAGCTTGGCGAGGTTCTCCGGAGTCGCCTGGTTCTGCAGGATGGCGGATGCGAGATCGCCCGGCAGAATCTCCGTCCCGATGAAGATCAGCGCGGACGCCGCCAGCAACGTCAGGAGCCCGAGAATCGACCGCTGAAGGATCAGCCTTCCCACCCTGGATCCGCCTCCTGCGTCCGCGCCAACCCGGCGCGCCGGATTCGTGGGGCCGGCGCGGCGTCTCTCTTCGCGAGCAGGCCTCTACGACTTCAGCCAAGCCTTATCGAGAATCATGCCGTTGTCCATGTCGAACCCGCCATGCGGGGTATGGCCGCCGACCTTGACGTTGTGGGCGTCGAGCCAGTCGCGGAAGGCCGGAATGAGCGCTCCGCCATCCTCGTTGAGCATGGCCTGCATTTCCCAGATGTACGCCTTGCGCTTGGTCTCCTCGGTTTCGCCGCGGGCGTCGGCGAGCAGCTTCTCGAACTTCTCGTTCTTCCAGTGCGTCTCGTTCCACGGCGCGTTCGCCGCGAAGGCCACGGCGAGCATCTGGGTGGCCGCGGGTCGCCCGCCCCAGTAGCTGGCGACGAACGGGCCCTTGAGCCAGACATTGTCAAAGTAACCGTCCGCCGGCTCCTTCTTCACGTCCATCTTGATGCCGGCCTTCGCCGCGTCCGCCTGCACCAGCGTCGCCATGTCGACGGCGCCGTTGAACGCGGCGTCGGACGCCTGAAGGACGATCTTGGGATCGGAGACGCCCGCCTTCTTGAAATAGAAGGCGGCCTTCTCGGGATCGTGCTTGCGCTGGGGGAGCTCGCTGTTGAAGTAGGGATCGGTGCGGGGGATCGGATGGTCGTTGCCGGGCGTGCCGTAACCGCTGAACAGCGCCTTGAGGATCTGCTCGCGGTCGACCGCGAATTTCATCGCCATGCGGATATCGGGGTTGGTGTAGGGCTCCTTGTCCACCATCATCGCCATGATTGTGAACCAGCCGCCGGGCGCCCGCACCATCTCGATCTTCGGCGCCCGGGAGAGCAGCCCGACCGCCTTGTGGTCGACGCGATTGATCGCGTCCACCTGGCCGGAGATGAGGGCGTTGAGGCGAGCGGAACTGTCATTGATGACGGTCACGTCGGCGCCGTCCAGCCATCCTCGACCCTCCTTCCAATAATCGGGCCGCTTCTTCAGCACGATGCGGACCCCGGGGTCGAACTTCTCAAGCGTGAACGGGCCCGTGCCGACGGGCTGGGCCCAGTCCTTGAACCCGTTCGGGACCATCAGCAGATGGTAGTCGGTCAGGGTGTAGGGGAAGTCCGCGTCGGGCGCGGACAGCGTCACCTGAATCTGATTTTGATCGAGTTTCTTCACGTCCTGGACCACTTTCATCGGTCCGGCCGCGCCCGACTTGGTGTCTCCGCGATGAAGATTCAGCGAGTAGACCGCGTCGTCGGCGGTGAAGTCCTGGCCGTTCGAGAACTTCACGCCCTTGCGCAGGTTGAAGATCCAGTCCTTGGCCCCGTTGTTGGGCTCGAAGCTCTCGGCGAGTTCCGGATGAGGCTTGCCGTCCTCGCCCCATTCGACCAGCCCGTTGAACAATCCGTGACTGACGTCGATCATCACGAAGTCGTTGTAGGACGTGATGTCGACGCTGTCGGTCGTGCTGCCCCCCGCGAGGCCGAGCCGCAGAACGCCGCCTTTCCTCGGGGTTTCCGCGGCCTGCGCGGTCTCGAGCATGGCGGAGATCGCCAGACTCGAGGCGCCCAGCGCCGAGGCGCGCCCCATGAACTCGCGACGCGAAAGGGCGCCCTTGGCGAGACGCGCATTCCAGTAGGCCAATTCGCTCATGATTGCGTTTCTCCCACAGCCGGCCCCCGCGGGGGCCTCGTCAGTCTCTGCGCCCTCGTCGGCGATCGCTCCGCGATAGTGTTTCATTGTCCTGTTTGCCGCTGATGTCTGTCAATCGGGATCGTCCGTTATTTGGCCGGTTCGCGCTTCCCCTCGCCCGCGCGCAGCGGCGTTGTTCTGCGCACGGCTCGGCCTCGCCGCCGCCAGCCGTCCGCCGGACGGCCGGCCCTCGTGTCGCGTTGACTTGGAGTGCGGCCAAGATTAGGGATTTCCGCCACAAATGGCCGAGCGAATGCACTCGAGCCTTCAGGGATGGGCCCCGCTCATGAAAATTCTCGTGCCCGTGAAACGGGTGGTGGATTACAACATCAAGATCCGCATCAAGTCGGACGGTTCGGGCGTGGAGCTCGCCAACGTCAAGATGTCGATGAATCCGTTCGACGAGATCGCCGTCGAGGAAGCGCTGCGCCAGAAGGAGGCGGGCAAGGCGACGGAAGTCGTAATCGTCTCGATCGGGCCTCAGCAGGCGAGCGAAACGATCCGCACCGCGCTGGCGATGGGGGCCGACCGCGGCATTCTGGTCAAGACCGACGGGATCGTCGAGCCGCTCGCGGTCGCCAAGATCCTCAAGGGCGTGGTCGCCGAGGAACAGCCGGGCCTGGTGATCCTGGGCAAGCAGGCGATCGACGACGACTGCAACCAGACCGGCCAGATGCTCGCCGCGCTGACCGGCTACGGCCAGGGCACGTTCGCCTCGAAGGTGGTCGTGGGCGACGGTTCGGTCGAGGTGACGCGCGAGGTCGACGGCGGCTTGCAGACGGTGTCGCTAAAGCTTCCGGCGATCGTCACCGCCGACCTCCGGCTCAACGAACCGCGCTACGCCTCGCTTCCCAACATCATGAAGGCGAAGAAGAAGCCGATCGCCGAGAAGACGCCGGCGGATTACGGAGTGGACGTCGCGCCGCGGCTGAAAGTGCTCAAGACGACCGAGCCCGGCGGCCGCAAGGCGGGCGTGAAGGTGAAGTCGGTGTCGGAGCTGGTTGCGAAGCTCCGCGACGAAGCGGGAGTGATCTGACATGGCGACCCTTCTCCTGGCCGAAGTCGCGGGCGGCGCTCTGAGCGACATGACGGCGCGCGCGCTGACCGCGGCGCTCGAGATCGCTGCAGCCGGTCGACGTGCTGGTCGCCGGGCAGGGCGTCGCCGGCGCTGCGGAGGCGGCGGCCCAGCTTTCCGGCGTATCCAAGGTGCTGGTCGCCGACGGCGCGGCCTACGCCCACGGGCTCGCCGAGCCGCTCGCGGCGCTGATCGTTGCGCTCGCCCCGGCCTATGACGCGATCGTCGCGCCCTCGACCGCGAGCGCCAAGAACGTCCTGCCGCGCGCCGCGGCGCTCCTCGACGTGATGCAGGTCTCCGACATCACCAAGGTCCTTGGCCCCAAGACCTTCGAGCGGCCGATCTACGCCGGCAACGCGATCCAGACGGTCGAGTCGACCGATCCGAAGGTGGTGGTCACCGTGCGCACCGCTTCGTTCGGCGCGACCGGCCGCGGCGGCCCCGCGCCGGTCGAGCCGATCGCCGCGGCGGCCGACCCCGGCTTGTCCTCCTTCATCGGCGAGGCGCTCGCCAAGTCCGACCGGCCCGAACTGACCTCGGCCAAGATCATCATTTCGGGCGGCCGGGCGATGCAGAAGGCGGAGAACTTCAAGACCTACATCGAGCCGGTCGCCGACAAGCTCGGCGCGGCGATGGGCGCCTCGCGCGCTGCGGTCGACGCCGGCTATGCGCCAAACGACTGGCAGGTCGGCCAGACCGGCAAGGTCGTCGCCCCGGAACTCTACATCGCGGTCGGCATCTCGGGCGCGATCCAGCATCTCGCCGGCATGAAGGACTCGAAGGTCATCGTCGCCATCAACAAGGACGAAGAGGCGCCGATCTTCCAGGTCGCCGACTACGGCCTCGTCGCCGACCTCTACCAGGCCCTGCCGGAACTCGCCGAGGAGCTCGCCAAGATCGGACGTTGACGCGGGACGAATCAGACAAAATCGGGCGTCCGACTGGACGCCCGCCGCTGCTCGTCTATGATCGCGGCGCCGACGCGGGGCGGCTTGACAGGTTCACGAACATGGCACTGCAGCATCGATTCGGTCGGCGTCATCGGCGCGGGGCAGATGGGCGCGGGCATCGCCCAGGTGGCGGCGCAGGCCGGGATGCCGGTCTACCTGAACGACGTGAACGAGGATCGGGTCAACGCGGCGCTGGCGACGATCAACGGTCACCTGTCGCGTCGGGTGGCGAGGGGCGAACTCGACGAGGACGGACGCAACGCGATCCTCGGGCGCATCCACTACACGTCGACCCTCGACAAGCTCGGCGACTGCGATCTGGTCGTCGAGGCGGCGTCGGAGAACGAAGAGGTCAAGCGCAAGATCTTCACCTCGCTCCGCCCGTTCATGAAGGCGGAGGCGATCCTCGCCTCGAACACCTCGTCGATCTCGATCACCCGGCTCGCCTCGGTCACCGTCAATCCCGAGCGCTTCATCGGCATGCATTTCATGAACCCGGTGCCGCGCATGCAGCTCGTGGAGATTATCCGCGGCATCGCCACCAAGGACGACACCTACGAGGCGGCCAAGGCCTTCGTCGTGCGGCTCGGCAAGACGGCGACGATGTCGGAGGATTTCCCGGCCTTCATCGTCAACCGCATCTTGCTGCCGATGATCAACGAGGCGGTCTATACGCTTTACGAAGGCGTCGGCTCGGTCGAGTCGATCGACACCGCCATGCGGCTCGGCGCCAATCACCCGATGGGACCGCTGCAGCTCGCCGACTTCATCGGCCTCGACACCTGTCTCTCGATCATGCAGGTGCTGCACGACGGTCTGGCGGATTCGAAGTACCGCCCCTGCCCGCTCCTGGTGAAATACGTCGAGGCCGGCTGGCTCGGCCGCAAGACCCAGCGCGGCTTCTACGACTATCGGGGCGAGACCCCGGTGCCGACGCGGTGAGGCCGCGACCGCTGACAAGGGGCCGACGCGCTCGAGCCAAGCGCGCCTAAAGAGGCGGTCGGAGGGTGCGCGTCTCGCGCACCCGGGCGGCGAGACGCCGCCCCTCCAACTCATCGCGATGACCGCAAGGCGGATGATGGCTCTCCGCTCAGCAACTCCGGCCGCCGCTCCCGGGTAATCCGCTCCGCCTCCCCCCGCCGCCACGCCGTCCAAGCGGCTGACGCGCTCGAGCCAAGCGCGCCCAAAGAAGCGGTCGGAGGGTGCGCGTCTCGCGCACCTGGGCGGCGGACGCGGCCCCTCCAACTCATCGCGATGACCGCAAGGCGGATGATGGGGCTCCGCTCAGCAACTCCGGCCGCCGCTCCCTGGTAATCCGCTCCGCCTCCGCCCGCCGCCACGCCGTCCAATCGGCTGACGCGCTCGAGCCAAGCGCTGCCCAAAGAAGCGGTCGGAGGGTGCGCGTCTCGCGCACCTGGGCGGCGAGACGCCGCCCCTCCAACTCATCGCGATGACCGCAAGGCGGATGATGGCTCTCCGCTCAGCAACTCCGGCCGCTGGTAATCCGCTCCGCCTCCGCCCGCCGCCACGCCGTCCCCCTTGGCGCCGGGACGCCGGTCCGACGCGGTTAGAGGCCGCGACCGCTGACAAGCGGCCGACGCGCTCGAGCCAAGCGCGCCTAAAGAGGCGGTTGGAGGGTGCGCGTCTCGCGCACCTGGGCGGCGGGACGCCGCCCCTCCAACTCATCGCGATGACCGCAAGGCGGATGATGGCTCTCCGCTCAGCAACTCCGGCCGCCGCTCCCGGGTAATCCGCTCCGCCTCCCCCCGCCGCCACGCCGTCCAAGCGGCTGACGCGCTCGAGCCAAGCGCGCGCCCAAAGAGGCGGTTGGAGGGTGCGCGTCTCGCGCACCTGGGCGGCGGACGCCGCCCCTCCAACTCATCGCGATGACCGCAAGGCGGATGATGGCTCTCCGCTCAGCAACTCCGGCCGCCGCTCCCGGGTAATCCGCTCCGCCTCCCCCGCCGCCACGCCGCAATCCTGGCGTGGTCGCCCGACAGCAGCACGTCCGGAATGGCCCGCCCCTCCCAGTCGCGCGGCCGCGTGTAATGCGGGTATTCGAGCAGGCCGGATTCAAAGCTCTCTTCCGCCCCGGACGCCTCCTTGCCCATCACGCCGGGGATCAGGCGCACGCAGGCGTCGAGGACGGCGAGCGCGGCGATCTCGCCGCCTGACAGCACGTAATCGCCGATCGACACCTCGATCAGACCCCGCCCTTCGATCACCCGCTCGTCCACCCCCTCGAAGCGCGGGCACAAGATGACGAGCCCAGGCCCCGCCGCCCAGGCGCGAGCGAGCGCCTGGGTGAACGGCTTTCCGCGCGGGCTCATGATCAGGCGCGGGCGCGGATCGTCCGGCGGGGCGGCGGCGTCGAGGCTCGCCGCCAGAACGTCGGCGCGCATCACCATGCCGGGGCCGCCGCCCGCCGGCGTGTCGTCGACTGCGCGATGTCTTCCAAGACCGTGCTCGCGGATATCGCGGGCGTCCATCGCCCAGAGCCCGCGTGCAAGGGCGTCGCCGGCCAGCGACTGGCCGAGCGGACCCGGGAACATCGCGGGAAAGAGGGTGAGGAGCGTGGCGGCGAACATGGCGGCCACGCATAGCGCGGCGGCCCATGCCTGTCATCGTTGCGTGTTTTTCGGACACAACGCCCCAAGCCTCGCAAAGCCCTTCGCCCGATCGCGTCGGGGAAAACGCGACAAATTCTTGCCAATTGGAGAGCCGCGTTCTATCTTTGTTCTCATCAGAAGGAACACGCAGCATGTCCGAGTCATCCGAAGCCGTCTCGTCCGCCGCCCCCAATTCGCCGCCGAACGCGCGCGCCGCGCGCCTCGCCAAATTCCGGCGCGAACAACTGATCGTCGACTATCTCAATCGCGGCGTCTCGGTCGCCGAGATCGCGGCTCGGCTCAACGTGGGCGAGAAGCGCATGCGTGAAAACATCCGCGAGATTCTCGCTCGCCGCATGCCGGCGCCGCCCGAGGAATTTGTCGCGATCCAGGTCAGCCGCCTCAACGAGGCGCTGTTGGTCGCCTACGGCGCCATGGCGAGCGCAGACCTCAAGGCGGTCGACCGGGTGGTCAGAATCGTGCGGGAGCTCGACCGCTATCATGGATTTCTCGCCGCCAAACGACGGCTTCCTCTCGCGTCGCGCAGCCAAGCGCTCGTCGAAGCGACCGCGACATTCGGCGCGGCGCTCGTCTGTCGCCCGGAATTTGCGCCGAAAAGCGTTGAAACCATTGAATTCGCGCCCGGGATTACGGGGCTCCCCAAGGCTGCGAGCCCCTTGGGTTCTCTGAGCCTGAACCGTTATGGCGAGGAGCGAAGCGACGAAGCGATCCATGCAGCCGCCGCGCCCTGCATCGATGGATTGCGTCGCTCGGCTTGCCGGGACGCGGTTGGGCCCGCTGCGCCGGATGAGGACCCGCCGTTCACGCCGGACAGACGCCCGGAAAACCCGCCGCAAGGTCTTGAAACCATTGAATCCACGCCCGGCTTTGCGGCCACCGGCGCGGCCTCGGCCGACGGGGATGCGGGGCGAGAGCAAGTCTGCGCATTCGCCCGCGCCGAACCCGGGCCGGACAGGCGCGGGCCCGACGCGCCGCCAGACGATCGCCTGGAACCCTCAGGGAGCGATGTCCTTGCGAGCAACCCGGAGGCTTTGACCCGCGCCGACGCGGCGATTCCAGGGAGCGCCGAGCGCGCCGAGGCCGCCGAATCGGCAGCCGGGCTCCGACCTGGGCGTCGCGACGGCGGTGAACGGCCTTGGACGCCGAGCGTCCCCCTCAGCCGCGAAAAACGCCCGGAAAACCTGCCGCAAGGCCTTGAAACCATTGAATCCGCGCCCGAGGCCAGGGGACCCGCGGAGACGCCGGCGCCCGGCCGAGCCTCCGTCAGTCCGGTCTCCCCGAGTCCGAGCGGCTTCAGACGCGTCAATGTCCAGATGCTGCTCAACGGCGTGGCCGTCTGCTGAAGCGTGAGGACCCCTCGACCGACAACTCGGGCGACCCTGAAGCGCGACCCGTCAAAGACCTTCTGAGAAGCCTCACACCTGCCTGAGAAGCCTCACACCTGCAGAATCGAGTTGAAGTCGAACGTCTGCCCGGGAGGGTTCGCGCCGACCCGGAGGGTCTTCTCGTCGGGGAAGAAATTCGGCGGCACTGGCAGGTTGTAGGGCGCCGGAACGCCCTGAAACACCCGGCCCGCCAGGTCATATTTCGAACCATGGCAGGGGCAGAAGAAGCCGCCCGGCCAGTCCGGCGCCGGGGTGGTCGGATCGGGCTTCGGATCGAACAGCGGCACGCAGCCGAGATGGGTGCAGATGCCGACGAGCACGAGAAACTCCTCCTTGAGGGAGCGATGCCAGTTTTTGGCGTATTCAGGCTGCTGCAGGTTGTCCGAATCGGGGTCGCGCAACTGCGACGTGAGCTTCGTGTCCTGCAAGCCCTTCAGCGATTCCGGCGTGCGGCGGACGACGAACACCGGCCGCGCCGACCAAAGCATCACGATGCGCTGGCCGGGCTGGATCTGGGTCACGTCGATGTCGATCGGCCCCGCTGCGGCGACGGTCTGCGCGTCCGGGTTCATCTGATCGATGAACGGCCACGCCACGGCTGCGACGCCGACCGCGGCGACCGACCCGGTCATCAGAAAGAGAAAGTCGCGACGCGCCGGGTGCGCGTGCTCAGGTTCGGCGGCTCCGCCGGTGGTCATATCGGTCATCGGTTCCGCCTCCAGCGCCTGCCTGTCCCGAAGGTCATCTACGGACGGCGTCGAGCAAATTTATGGCGCGCAAGATCCGTTGCCGACCGGAATGCTACGCCAGGCGCGCTGCGACAGGATCATCCGCCGCCGACCGGAATCGATCCTTTGCCGGCGATCTGTTTGGCGCCAAAATCGGCCGATGGAATGGGATACGATGCGGCTCCGAGCCCCGGTTTCCAAAGAAAGCCGTGCAGCGCCCTCCATGACGTTGCGCTACTCGGCCCAAGGGCGGTTGGAGGACCGTGGAAGGCGAAGCGCGAATTCCTGGTCGATCCCTCGCCGAACGAAACCGCGGTTGCGGAGGAAGAGGTCGGCCCATAGCCGGCGCTCATGCAGGGAAGCCATAGACCATGCCGAGAGAACATCCCGTCACGCCCGCACGTCTGCTGCAATTTTCCTGGGCCTTCGCCATTCCGCTGATGATCGATGCGGCCGTCAGGGGCCGGCTGTTCGACGCTCTCGATCGCGGGCCCAGATCCGCCGCCGCGCTCGCCGCCGAGGCGGCGATCTCCGAACGCGGGGCGCGCGCGGTTCTCAACGCGCTGACCAGCGTCCAACTCTTGAGCAAGGACGCCGAGGGCCGCTATGCGCTCGCTCCGGAGAGCGCGCTCTATCTGGTCAGCACGAGCCCTTCCTATCTTGGCGGCATTTTCAGACATGCGAGCGCCGAGTTGATGCCGCGATGGCTGGCGCTGAACGACGTCATCCGGGCCGGCGGGCCCACTCGCCATGCCGACGACGAAGCCAGCGGCGCGGCGCATTTCCGCGATTTCGTCGAAGACATCATGCCCTTGAGCTTTCCCGCCGCGCGGGTGCTGGCCGACGCGCTCGTTTCCGAGGCGGGGGAGGCGCCGATCCGCGTGCTTGATGTCGCGGCCGGCTCGGGCGTCTGGGGCATCGCGCTGGCTGAACGTTCGCCAGACGTGCGGGTCACGGCGGTGGACTATGCCCAGGTGCTCGACGTGACGGAGAGCGTCGCCGCCCGCTTTGGCGTCGCCGATCGGATCGAGATGCGGGCGGGCGATATGTTCGAGATCGATTTCGGCGACGGCTATCAGGCCGCCCTGCTGGGGCAGGTTCTCCACAGCGTCGGCGAAAGCCGGAGCCGCGCGTTGCTGGCGAAGGTTTACAAGGCGCTGGCCCCCGGCGGCGCGATCGCCATTGCGGAATTCCTGGTGGATGAGGCTCGCGCCACCCAGACCAACGCGCTTATCTTCGCGGTCAACATGCTGGTGAACAGCAAGGTTGGCGATACCTACAGTTTTGCGGAAATTGCCGGATGGCTGAAGGAGGCGGGGTTCGAAAACGTGCGGACGTTGGAAGCGCCCGGCCCGTCTCCCTTGATCCTCGCCAACCGGCCGAGGGGCCTCGATGACCTCTGATTCCACCTGCGACGCCCGCAGGCCGCGATGCGATTCCGTCCTCGGAGGCCCGCCGCCCACGCGTTGTCGCTGTCATCCACCGATTGGACCGCGGCGGCGGTCCAGTCGTTCAGTCCTTCAGTTTCTTGAGGCAACCGCCGGCAGCCGTCGCAGCCCCCCGGGCGGCAAAGGCGCTCAACTGACCGGAGTTCACCATATTCATGGTGACGCCCTTCACGATCGCCCTGCCGTCAACGCCTGGCCCCATCCGCCCGACAGCGGCGGCGTAGATGGCGGCCGAGTTTTTCGGCAGGCCGCTCGCGCAAGCGTCTGCGGCGCGTCGATCGGCGAAAGCCGGCGATGAAAGAACGGCAAGCACGAGAGCGAGTTTCAAAGGGCGCATCGATCATCCCTGTCCATACGGTCATCAGACCGAAACCATACTGCGCCGAGCGACGGAGTTCGAGCGCGAAGGCGGCCGCGAAACGCGATTGGCGATACCGCTCAACGGCCCTCCTCGATCTCCTCCGGAGGCTCGACCACGATTCTGCCCTCGGCGAAATCGACCGTCGGCGCGACCGCCTTGGTGAAGGGCAGCAGGAGCGGCTCGCCGCCGCCTTCGGGCGCGATCTCGAGGATGTCGCCGGCGCCGTAGTTCGATATGGCGGCGACGCGCCCGATCGGGCGGCCGTCGCGCAGTCGAAGCGACGAGGCCAACGAGATCGTCGTAGTAGAATTCGTCCTCGCTCGGCTCGGGCAGCCGGTCGCGCCGGGCGAAGATTTCCGTGCCGGTGAGCGCGCTGGCGGCTTCGCGCGTCTCGACCCCCAAAACCTTGACGACCAGCATGTCGTCGCGCAGCGGTCGCAGCCGCTCGAAGACGAACACCTTTGCGCGTGAGAAATCGGTCAGCGGCCCGTAGCCGCCGATCCTTCGCGGGTCGCCGGTAAAGGATTGCACGCGGACCTCGCCGCGCACGCCTTGCGGCGCGCCGAACCGGCCGACGAGAACGAGCCGGTCGGGCGCGCCCAACAGAAGGGTCCGCCCGAACTCTAGGCGGCCGGGGCTTCCGCGGCCTTGGCGGCTGCGGCTTCGGCGGCGGCGAGACGCTCCTGCGCCTTCTTCTTGGGCTTGGCCTTCTCCGGGTTGTTGTGGGCCTCGCGCTTGGCGAGGCCGAGGCTGTCGAGCAGGCGCAGCACGCGATCGGTCGGCTGGGCGCCCTTGGCGAGCCAGCTCTTCGCCTTCTCCTGGTCGAGGACGAGGCGGTCGGCGGCGTCCTTGGCCTTCAGCGGGTCGAAGGTGCCGATCTTCTCGACGAAGCGGCCGTCGCGCGGCATGCGCGCGTCGGCGACGACGATGCGGTAAAACGGGCGCTTCTTGGCGCCGGCGCGGGACAGACGGATTTTCAGGGACATTCAGGTTTTCCTTTCTAGAATTCGACTTGGGTTGTTGGGCGGTTCATTCGGCCGGAGCCTTTGGGGCGGGCGCGCCTCTCCGCGCTAGGGCGGAAGTTCCGGGCGCCTTCACTTCTTCTTCCCCCCGAACGGGTTGAAGCCGCCGCCGAGGCCCGGGAGCTTGGGGCCGCCGAGGCCGGGGAATTGCGGGGGCAGGTTGAAGGCGCCGGGCGGCGGGGCCGTCGGAAGCCCCGGCGGTCCCGGCGGCTGGCCGGGCGCCCGCGCCGCCCGCCTGCTTCTGCAGCGCCTCGATCTGCTCCGGCGTCGGCATCGGCATGTTCCCGAGGCCCATCATCTGGCCGAGCTTGCCCATCATGCCGCGCTTGGCGTTGGCGCCGCCCATCATCTTCATCATGTCGGCCATCTGCCGGTGCTGCTTCAACAGCCGGTTGACGTACTCGACCGTGACGCCGGCGCCGGCCGCGATGCGCTTCTTGCGCGAGGCCTTGAGGATGTCGGGGTTGCGCCGCTCCTGCGGCGTCATCGACGAGATGATCGCGCGCTGGCGCTTGACGAACTGGTCGTCGAGATTGGCCGAGGCGAGCTGGTCCTTGATCTTGGCGACGCCCGGCAGCATGCCCATGATGCCGCCCATGCCGCCGAGCTTCTCGATCTGAGCGAGCTGCTCGGAAAGGTCGTTGAGGTCGAAGACGCCCTTGCGCATCTTCTCGGCCATCTTGGCCGCCTGCTGCGCATCGATCGTCTGCGCCGCCTTCTCGACCAGCGAGACGATGTCGCCCATGCCGAGAATGCGGTCGGCGAGCCGGGCGGGATGGAAATCCTCGACCGCGTCCATCTTCTCGCCGACGCCGAGCAGCTTGATCGGCTTGCCGGTGACGGCGCGCATCGACAGGGCCGCGCCGCCGCGCCCGTCGCCGTCCATGCGGGTGAGCACGATGCCGGTCAGGCCGACGCGCTCGTTGAAGCTCTTGGCGAGATTGACCGCGTCCTGGCCGGTCAGCGCGTCGGCGACCAGCAGCACCTCGTGCGGTTGCGCCGCCTCGCGGATCTGGGCCATCTCCTCCATCAGCGGTTCGTCGATGTGGGTGCGGCCGGCAGTGTCGAGCAGCACGACGTCGTAGCCCTGCAGCCGCGCCGCGGCTTCGGCGCGCTTGGCGATTTCGACCGGGTCCTGGCCAGGAACGATCGGCAGCGTGTCGACGCCGACCTGCCGCCCTAGCACCGCAAGCTGCTCCTGCGCGGCCGGACGCTTGACGTCGAGCGAGGCCATCAGCACCTTGCGCCTGTCGCGCTCGAGGAGCCGCTTGGCGATCTTGGCGGCGGTGGTCGTCTTGCCCGCGCCCTTGCAGGCCGACCAGCATGATCGCGACCGGCGCCGGCGCGTTGAGATCGATCGCCTGGGACTCGCCGCCAAGCGTCTCGACGAGCGAGTCGTGGACGATCTTCACCACCATCTGGCCGGGCCTGACCGACTTGATGACGGCCGCGCCGACCGCCTTGGTGCGGGCGCGGTCGACGAACGAACGCACGACCTCGAGCGCCACGTCCGCCTCGAGCAGGGCGCGGCGCACTTCGCGCATCGCGGCGTTGACGTCCTCCTCGGAGAGGGCGCCGCGGCCGGTGAGTTTGTCCAATATGCCGGAGAGCTTTTCGGAAAGGCTCTCGAACATGCACGTTCTCCTTACGGCGCTCAGCAAGTGGCGGACGATGCACAGACAGGCGCTGCGCCTCCATTCCCACGCGCCGATTTGCGCAACGCCAATCGCGCCCGGGGGCGCAATGCGCTGCCGGGCGGGGACCGCCGATCTCGGAGGATCGGTCAGCTTGATCGACGAGGCTGAAACCTGACGAAGGCGGAGTTCTTAAGGGCGCGACATGGGGATGTCAAATCGGAGGCCCGGTTGCGCCTCGATCCCTGGGGAGGGAATCCACGGAAAGCCGGCTATTCGAATCGAAGGCAGGGACGCTCCCCTGCGACCGGGAGAGCGTTAGTCGTCGGTATCGATCGCCTTCTTGGTGCGGCGCCGGCCTACGAAACCTGAGCCGGCGACTCCAGCGAGGACGATCGCCCAAGCCGCGGGTTCAGAGCCTGACTCACTGAAAACCGCCGCGCCCATGGCGCCCACGGCCATTACCGCCAGGACCAGCTTCATCGACACCCCCTTGAGGTCTCGTCGAGCGCCACCACGCACCTCGCCAAGCCGACTTCCCATAGCACAGCTGCTGCACTGCAGCAAGTAATTGATATCGTCGTGTTTTCCCAGATGCGCGGAAGAAGTTGCGGCCCGTGTCCTCCGCTCCGCTGGCGAAGCGGCAATCCGGCCCCAATACGACCTTTCGACAATTACCGCTTTATATCATCGCGCCCCCTCGGCCTCGTCAGGGCAATGATCGAACGCGTCGGAGTCGGCCGCAAGCTTCGCGATGCGAACGCGAGCCGGTCAGCGCCGCGGGGCGGGCGCGCGCAAGTTGTATACGATGTGAAATTCCCCCGCGTGACAGCCTGCCGCAAGCCAGTCGAAGAATTGGCGTATAAGCTTCGAGACGACGACAGGATGGATTCGAAACGAGGTGCGTTTGGCTCGACAACAGAGCGGATTCCATGGTCCCCGCCCGCATGCGGCCGAGCCTCACCCGCCCGGCATGACGGCGCGGGTGGCCGCGGCGCGCGCGATCGCCGAAGCTGTGACGATGGCGCGTCCCCTTGACGAGCGGCTTGCCGCCGATCTGTCGCTCCGCGATCCCCGCATCGACCCGCGCGACCGCGCGCTGGCGCGCTCGATCGCGACCGTCGCGCTCAGACGGCTCGGGACGATTCGCAAGGCCATCGCCCAAAGGCTGGAAAAAGGCATGCCGCGGCGATGCGGGACGCTGGAATGGACGCTCGTCGTCGGCGCCGCCCAGCTTCTCTTCCTGGAGACGCCGGACCACGCGGCGGTCGATCTCGCGGTCAGAGCCGCCCGCGCCGACGCTGGCAGCGCGCCGTTCGCCGGGTTGGTCAACGCCGTCCTGCGCTCGGTCGCTCGCGACCGAGCGACGATCCTTGCCGCCTCGGATCCGCTCGACGACGACACGCCGCACTGGCTCGCGGCGCGCTGGCGCGCGACCTATGGCGATGCGACGGCGCGGGCCATCGCCGCGGCGCACCGCTGTGAGCCGACCCTCGACCTCAGCGTGAAGAGCGACCCCGCGGGCTGGGCGGAGCGGCTCGGCGGCGTCGTTCTCCCGAGCGGTTCGGTGCGCCTCGATTCCCATCTCCCGGTCACGGAGCTCGAAGGCTTCGCGGAGGGCGAATGGTGGGTACAGGACGCCGCCGCCGCGCTGCCGGCGCGGCTCCTCGGTGCGCGCTTGGGCCAACGCGTCGTCGACCTATGCGCCGCGCCGGGCGGCAAGAGCGCCGAACTGGCTGCGGCAGGCGCCACGGTCACGACGGTGGACCGGTCCGCCGAGCGGCTGAAGGTCCTCGCCGCCAATTTCGAGCGGCTAAAACTGCACGCGGACATCGTCGTCGCCGACGCCCTCGCCTTCGACGCCGGGCCGTTCGACGCGGCGCTCGTCGACGCGCCTTGCACAGCGACCGGCACTATTCGTCGTCACCCGGACGTCGCTTGGCTCAAGCGCCCGACCGACCTGCCGGGCCTCGTCAAGCTGCAAAGCCAACTCCTGGACAAGGCCGTCGCCCTGACCCGTCCGGGCGGACCCATCGTCTACTGCACCTGCTCGCTCGAGCCAGAGGAAGGCGAGGCCCAGATCGCCGCCCTGCTGCGCCGCAACCCGGACGTTCGCAGGGCGCCGGTTACACCGGACGAATTGGGCGGGCTGGCGGAATGCCTCAGTCCAGCTGGAGACCTGCGCACCCTCCCTTGCCACTTGTGGAGCGGCGACCCACGGCGTTCGGGGCTCGACGGATTCTTCGCCGCACGGCTGATAAAGGACGGTTAGCGCGGGATGGAAACCATTTTTGCGCAGAAGATCCAGCGGAAAGGGCGATAGGCTTGCCAAAATTCTCTGCCAACCTCAGTTTTCTGTTCGCTGAACTGCCCTTTCTCGACCGCTTCGCCGCCGCCGCCGCGGCGGGTTTCCGGGCCGTTGAATATATGGCGCCCTACGACAACGACCCGCGTGAGATCGCAAAGCGCCTCGCCGATCTCGGGCTGACCCAAGCTCTGTTCAACCTTCCCGCCGGCGACTGGGAATCGGGCGAGCGCGGAATAGCGATTCTGCCCCACCGCAAGGCCGCCTTCCGTGACGGCGTCGCCCTCGCGCTCGACTATGCTCAAGCGCTTGGCTGCCACCGCCTCAACTGCCTGGCCGGAATCGCCCCGCCGGACGTCGACCGCCTGAGGCTCGAGGCGACGTTTCTCGACAATCTCGCCTTCGCCGCCGATGCGGCCGCACGGCGCGGGGTGAAGCTGCTGATCGAGCCGATCAATGCCCGCGACATGCCCGGATTCTTTCTCAACCGCACCGATGAGGCGCTGGGTCTGATCGATCGGGTCGGCTCGGACAATCTCTGGCTGCAAGCCGACGTCTATCACATGCAGATCATGGAGGGAGACCTCGCCCGCCGCCTGGAGGCGGCGGCGGCGCGCATCGCACACATCCAGATCGCCGACAATCCGGGGCGTCGAGAGCCAGGAACAGGCGAGATCAGCTACGCGTTTCTTCTGCCGCTCATCGACCGAACTCGGCTACGACGGCTGGGTGGGCTGCGAATACTGGCCGACGACAACGGTCGAAGCGGGGTTGGCGTGGATGAAACCGTATCGGACCTGAGGTTGGGGCGAGGCGCTGTGAGCGAGAACAGCCGGCAAAGGCTGACGGCTGAGATGCCAATAATTCCCGCTTAAAGGAAAGGGAGTAGGATAATGAACACGACAAGCGTACTGCTTAGAGCGTCAACATACGACGCAGCGCGGCTTGAGGTCGCTACACTTCATAAAGGGCCCTTTTACGTTCTCGGCCACACACATGGAAAGCTGCGCTTTGCTTTGGGCGGAGTCGGCATGAAAAGCCTCGAGGCGAAGACGTTCGTTGGCCGGTTGTTTTCCATCGAGGCCCGGCCGTGACGAGGCGCGGCAAGCCGCGCAAATTCACAACTTGAGACACGGCCGAGTCGCTGGGCGCTGTGCGCTCTGTAGTAGCGTGCGGGAGGTTCTGCAAAATCGCTGAGAGCGAGAGGCGGTCATGGCAGGCTGGTGATGTCCAAGTCACCTGATTCCACTGGAGAACCTCCGCCATGACCAAGACCGAGGGTAAGCCTGCAATCGCAGCCGTCAAAGAGCTTTTCGCCGCGAGCCCGGACGGGCTGCGCGAGATTGTTCGCGCGGTGGTGCAAGAGATGCTGGAAGCCGAGATGACGGACGCGCTCGGCGCCGGGAAGAGCGAGCGGACATCCGCGCGGCTCGGCTACCGCTCCGGCTATTACACCCGCACGCTCGTCACCCGGGTCGGCAAGCTCGAGCTGCGTGTGCCGCAGGATCGCGACGGCCGGTTCTCGACCGAGCTTTTCGAGCGCTACCAGCGCTCCGAGCGGGCGCTCGTGGCGACGTTGGCCGAGATGTACGTGCAGGGCGTTTCGACCCGCAAGGTCAAGGCGATCACCGAGGAGCTGTGCGGCCACGCCTTCTCGGCCTCCGCCGTCTCCGCCATCAACAAGCGCCTGGACGAAAGCCTCGACGCTTTCGCCACGCGCCCCCTTGCCGAGCCTTTTCCTTACCTCATCCTCGACGCCCGCTATGAGAAGGTGCGCGAGGGCGGCGTGGTCGCCAGCCAGGCGGTGCTGATCGCGGTCGGCATCGACTGGGATGGGCGCCGCCAGATCCTGGCTGTCGACATGGCCAACCGCGAGAGCGCCTCCTCCTGGAAGGACTTCCTCATCGGTCTGCGCCGCCGCGGCCTCGACGGCGTCGAGTTCGTCGTCGCCGACGATCACGCCGGCCTTCGCGCAGCCATCCGCGAGGTTCTCCCGGAGGCGGCCGTGCAGCGATGCTACGTGCACTTCCTGCGCAACGCCCTGGACCATCTCCCGCGCAAGGCCGACGACGACTGCCTGCAGGAGCTGCGCTGGCTTTACGACCGGCGAAATGTCGAGGAGGCCCGCCGCGATTTGTCCGCATGGATCGCCAAGTGGGGCAATCGTTACGACAAGCTCGTCGACTGGGTCGAAGAAACGATCGAGGAAACCTTCACCTTCTACCGTCTGCCCCGCCAGCACCATAAGCATCTGAAGAGCACGAATATGCTCGAACGCCTGAACGAGGAGATCAAGCGCCGAACCCACGTCGTGCGTATCTTCCCAAACACTGAGGCTTGTCTGCGTCTGGTCCGAGCCTTAGCCGTCGAAACCCATGAGAACTGGCTCGAAGCCCACCGCTACGTCAATATGAACGACCTCAGGGAACACAAGAAAACCGACCTCCGAAAAGCCGCCTAACCCAGCAAACCCATGACCGCCATTTGCAGAACTTGACGCACTCAATCGCTCTGTTGGGGCGTCGCGTCGCTCAAAGCACGTTGGCGATCGCGGCGTCTCAAGGTCCGCTCACCCAGATTTCCCGTTAGGCGCGCCGCCTCGATATCCACGAGCGCCCCAGTTCGAGCGGCAACCTCGGCAAGCCGCCGCGTCGTGATTTTAATTCCCGTACATAAGATGTGTCCAGAGTGTGATGGTGGTCACAGCGCAGGCAATCGATCCGTGTCTAATCTATCTTGAGGGTTGTGGCTGGAAGGGAAGTCGGAGGGGTTTTCCAAATCAAGGATGCGTCATAGGGCGAGGTAGGTGTGGTCTTGGACCCCCTACGGACGCACCGCGGGCCGCGGCGACCCTTTTCGGGTTGTCCTTGATTTGGGAAGCCCCATGCCGATCCGGGATGGGGGAGCGCCTCGAGCAGAAAGTAAAGCCTCGGCCCAGAGCTTCCGGCCCCCTGTTTCGCTCATCGCTCCGCTATTGCAGACGCGGCCGCTTGAGAAGGGACGCTCGATCCGCCGAGCGGATGGCGATTCCAAGGGCGCGCCCGTCGCGAACGACCTCGATCGGCACCTCGACGCCCGCCTCGCCTAGTCCCCATACCTTGCGGTAGAAGTCGGCGAGATCGGATACCTCGGCGCCGCGGACACTCGCGAGGATATCGCCGCGGCGGATGCCGGCGCTCGCGGCGGGCCCGCGATCGGCAACGGCCGCCACGACAATCTCGCCCCCGTTCTCCGCCGAATATATCCCGAGCCAAGGCCTTGCGGGCTTGTTCACGCGGCCAAAGGTCAGGAGATCGTCGAGAATCGGCGGCAACAGCCCGATCGGCACGATCATGTTGACATCGCGCGGCTCGCTGCGCTCGGGCGTCTGTTCGACATGGAGCGAGCCCACGCCGAGAAGCCGTCCGTCTGCGCCTATAACGGCGGCTCCGCCCCAGAACGGATGCGCAGGCGCGGTGAAGATCGCCTCATCGAGATAATATTCCCAGTAGCCGGCGAAAGCCTGCTTTCCGACGATCGCAGCGTTTACGGCTTTCGTCCCGCCGCCCGCCGCGATGACGACCGCGTCGCCGATCCGGGCCAAATCGGAACGTCCAAGTTCCAGCGCCGGACAGTCAAGCGTTTCGAGCGCCTGCACTAGGCCGAAGCCTGTCTCCTGATCAATCGCCATGGCGTAACCCGGGATGACACGGCCGTCGGCGCGGGCGATCCATACGCTTTCCGCCTCGGTGATGAGATATCCGATCGTCAGCACGAGGCCGCTCTCGCGAATGACGACGCCGCTCCCGGTTCGCTGTTCCCCGAGTGTCTCAGCCGTGAAGGCGTCCTCCGGAATCGAGGACTGAATTGTCACGATTGACTTGAGGACCCGGCCCAGCTCAATCCCGGACCTGGCTGCATTGGGATGCTCCCGACGCGGCTTGTCGCTCATCCACTTTCCCTTCCGGTTGACGGCGGAATTCTACTTCGCCCGGACCGGGGCCGCAATTCCGCGCCGCCCTTTGTGGCGCCGACGGTCCGGGCCTGATCGCGAGTGCAGCCCGTCGCGGTGGGTCGTCTATTCACCACGATGTCGGCGTCCGTCGGAGGGGCGGAGTCCCTGAACAATGGGCAACCGCGGGATCCAAGATCGTCGGAAAGGACGACCCTTCGGCTTAGGTCGCCCTCGGCGAGATCCAAAATCAGAGTAGCGGAGCCAAGAATATGGCCCGCGTCGAAATCCACGGGTATCCCCGGGCGCAAGCTCGAGCGGATCGTTATAAGTCACGATTCGGCCGAAGTGCTCGAAGGCTTCGAGCGCGTCGAGCAGAACCAGCGGCGCGAGTTTGCGCATCGCTGCTATCGCCATGATCTCCCTTTGAATCCGCGCTCGAACAAGAGGGGAAATGCGTCCGCAATGGTCGAGGTGTGCGTGCGTGAGCAGCAGGAAGTCTACCCCGGCAGGGTCAAAACCGAAGACGCCGGCGCTCGCCTCCTGACTCCCGCGGTCGCCCTCAAAGAGCCCGCAATCGACGAGATTGCCGGCTCATTCGATGGCGTGACAGGAACCCGTCACGCTGTGCCCAGCGGCGTGAAACAACAACTTCACGCGAGCCTCCGCCGCTCATGCTCAGACCGGCGCTTTAGCTTTCCGAACCGAAGCGTTCTTCCTTCTCACGTTCCCATTTCTGAATGCCGGCCCAGATCTCTTCCGCTGTCTCGGCGTACCAGAACAGCTCCCGATCCTCGGGATCGATCACGCCCTCATCGACCAGGTAGTCGAAATTGACGACGTTGCGCCAATGGCCCTCGCCCACGAGCACAATCGGCATCGGCTTGATCTTTCGCGTCTGGGCGAGAGTGAGGATCTCGAACAGTTCGTCGAGCGTGCCATAGCCGCCGGGAAACGCCACGAGCGCCATCGCCCGTTGCAGAAAGTGCAGCTTGCGCAGCGCGAAATAGTGGAAGTTGAAGCACAGCTGCGGCGAAACATAGGGGTTCGGGAACTGCTCGCGCGGCAAGCTGATGTTGAGGCCGATCGTTTTCGCCCCGACGTCGAACGCGCCGCGATTGGCCGCCTCCATGATGCCTGGGCCGCCGCCCTGTCATGATCAGCGTCTGCCCGTCGCCTTCCCTGACGTTGGCCTCGGCGACGATCCGGCCAAAATCGCGGGCGATATCGTAATAGCGACTGTTGGCGAGGACCCGCTCGGCGACCGCGAGGCGCCGTTCGAAATCGCGGTCGTCGCCGCTCGCCGGACCGGCTGCGCGCAAGGCCTCGACGCGGCGGAGCGCCTCCTCGGGCTCGCAGATGCGCGAGCTGCCGAACACGACGATCGTGCGCAGGACTTTGTTGGCGCGCAGCAGAATCTCGGGCTTGAGATAGTCCATCTGCAGGCGCAGGCCGCGCACGGGGTCGCTGGCGAGGAAATCGATGTCTTCGCTGGCCACCCGATAGGACGGAGAATCCAGGATCGCCCGGACCCGCGCGGCCGCTTCGGGATCGTCGGCGAGGGATTTCGGAAGCGGGGAGGGAAGAGGCTTCTGCCGGTCGAACGGGTCCGCCGGATGCGGAACCGTCCTCCTAGGACCGCTGGTCATGGCTCGACTTTCTTCGGGTTTCTGGCGCGGTCCGGATCCTTGGGGCGGGCGCCCGCCGGCAGTCAACGCCGGGTGTCGCGTCGCTCGGCGAGGATCGAGCGCAAATACCGACCATACGCGCTCTTGCCGAACCGCTCGGCGATCGCCTCGAGCTCAGAGGCGCCAATGAAGCCGTGGTCGAAGGCGATCTCTTCGGGGCAGCAGATTTTCACGCCCTGGCGAACCTCAAGGGTGCGAACGAAGCTCGCCGCGTCGACCAGCGAATCCGGCGTGCCGGTGTCGAGCCAGGCGTAGCCGCGGCCCATGCGCTCGACGTTGAGCGCGCCCGACTCGAGATAGACTCGGTTGAGATCGGTGATCTCGTACTCGCCGCGCGCCGACGGCTTGAGCGCCTTGGCGATCTCGACCACCTTGGAGTCGTAGAAGTAGAGCCCGGTCACGGCCCAGGGAGACTTGGGCTTCCCGGGCTTCTCCTCGATCGACACCGCGCGTCCCGCCCCATCGAACGCGACCACGCCGTAACGCTCCGGGTCGGGCACACGATAGGCGAACACGGTCGCGCCCTTGTCGCGCCGGGCGGCGCGGCGCAACTGCTCTCCAAGGCCGGCGCCATAGAAGATGTTGTCGCCGAGCACGAGCATCGCCTGTTCGCCGGCGATGAACAATTCGCCGATGACGAACGCCTGCGCCAGCCCGTTGGGCGCCGGCTGCTCGGCGTATTCGAAGCGCATGCCCCATTGCGCGCCGTCTCCAAGAAGCCGGCGGAACATCGGAAGATCGTGCGGGGTCGAAATGATCAGGACCTCGCGAATGCCCGCCAGCATGACGACGGACAGAGGATAATAGATCATCGGCTTGTCGTAGACCGGCATGAGCTGCTTCGAGACAGCCAGGGTAATCGGGTGAAGCCGGGTGCCCGCGCCTCCAGCCAGGATGATGCCCTTCATGCTAGCCCTCCGATGGTCGCCGTGGGGGCGGTCGCGGCGAGAACTCCCAGGCGCTCGCCCGCATAAACCTTCTCGCGCAAGGGCCGCCACCACCACTCGTTGTCGAGATACCAGCGCACCGTCTTCTCGATGCCGGTGTCGAAATTCTCCTGCGCCCGCCAGCCGAGCTCCTGTTCGAGCTTGGTCGCATCGATGGCGTAGCGCAGGTCGTGACCTGGCCGGTCGGTCACGTAGGTGACGAGCTCGGCGTAGGATCGGCTCGCCGGGCGCAGGCGGTCCAGGATGGCGCAGATCGTGCGGACTACGTCGATGTTCCGCCGCTCGTTGCGACCGCCGACATTGTACTTCTCGCCGATCCGCCCGCGGCTGACGATGACGTCCAGCGCCCGGGCGTGGTCCTCGACGTAGAGCCAGTCGCGCACGTTGGTCCCCGCTCCGTAGACCGGCAGCGATTTGCCATGAACGGCGTTGAGGATGACGAGCGGGATCAGCTTTTCGGGGAAATGGTAGGGGCCGTAATTATTGGAGCAGTTCGAGATCACGGCCGGGAACTTGTAGGTATGCGCCCAGGCCGAGACGAGGTGATCGGAGGCGGCCTTGGAAGCGGAGTATGGCGAACTCGGGTCATACGGCGTCGTCTCGACAAACAGACCCTCGTCGCCAAGCGAACCGTACACTTCGTCGGTCGAGACGTGGAGGAAGCGGAATCCGTCGCGCTTGTCGCCGGCAAGGCCGAGCCAATAGGCGCGCGCCGCCTCCAGCATCGAGAAGGTGCCGAGAATGTTGGTGTGGACGAACGCGTCGCTGCCGGTGATCGAACGGTCGACATGGCTTTCGGCGGCAAGGTGGATGACGTGGTCTGGCTGGAAGGCCTGAAGGGCGTCCGCAATCGCAGGCCGGTCGCAGATGTCGATCCTGGCGAAACGGTAGTTCGGGGCGTTGTCGATCGTCGCCAGCGACTCCAGGTTGCCGGCGTAGGTGAGCTTGTCGACGTTCAGCACGTTGGCGCCGGCGCCGACCAGATGGCGGCAGACCGCGGAGCCGATAAATCCCGCCCCGCCGGTCACCAGCACGTTTCGCATGTCTTTCTCTCCGGATCAGGGGATCAGTCGGGCGCAGCAGGCGGCGACGGAGGCGCGCCAGTCCGGTAGGGCGAGACCATAGACCCGCAGGAGTTTGGCGTTGTCGAGCCGGGAATTGGCCGGCCGCCGAGCCGGCGTCGGATAGTCGGCGGTGGCGATGCGCTTGACGCGGGTCAGGCGCCGCCCGCGCCGGTGCGCCTCGGAGAAGACCGATTCAGCCAGGTCCGCCCAGGTCGCCTCGCCGGCGCCGGTCAAGTGAAACACGCCGCGAAGCTCGGGCGAGTCGTTTTCCCGCATTTGCCGCGCGATCGCCAGCAGCGCCTCGGCGATATCGAGCGCCGAGGTCGGGCTGCCAAGCTGGTCGGCGACCACGCCGACCTCCTCGCGGGTCTCGTTGAGGCGGAGCATGGTGCGGACGAAATTCGCGCCAAACGGGCTGTAGACCCAGGCGGTGCGCAGAACGGCGCTGTTCGGGCAATTCTCGGCGACCCGCTTTTCGCCCGCGAGCTTCGAACGGCCGTAGGCGCCCGTGGGACCGGTCGGATCGTCCTCGCGATAGGGTCGTTCGAGCCTGCCGTCGAACACGTAGTCGGTCGACAGGTGCAGAAGCGGCGCGCCGACCCTGGCCGCGGCTTCCGCGACGTGGCCGGCGCCTGCGCCGTTGACCTTCATGGCGAGGTCTTCCTCGCTCTCGGCCTTGTCGACCGCCGTATAGGCGGCCGCGTTGATGACCACGTCCGGCCGCGCCGCGGCGACCCCCGCCAGGACGCTGTCACGGTCTTCGAGGGCGACCTCCGGCCGGCTCAGCGTGATGATTTCGACATCGGGCCCAGCCCGCTCGACGAGGGAACTCGCGACCTGTCCCCTGGACCCGGTAACGGCGACGCGCATCAGTCGAAAAGCTCCGGAGCGTCCCTGAGCCGAGGCCAGCGCTTATCCTTATCCGACAGCGTCGGACCGCCCTTCGGGACCAGCCACGCGATCCCGATCTCCGGATCGTCCCAGGCGACGCCCCGGTCATTGGTCGGCGAATAGACGTCCGTCGTCTTGTAGAGGACTTCGGTGTCGGGCTCGAGCGTGACATAGCCGTGGGCGAAGCCGACAGGCACAAGCAATTGCCGCCAGTTCTCCGCCGACAGTTCGACCGCCACATGCCTGCCGAAAGTCGGGGACGAGCGGCGGATATCGACGGCGACGTCGAAGATGCGACCGCGGGCCACGCGCAGGAGCTTGGCCTGCGCAAAAGGCTGGGTCTGAAAGTGCAATCCGCGCAAGGTTCCGACTGCGGCGGAGAACGCGTGGTTATCCTGAACGAAGCTGAAGTGGAGACCGGCGGCCTCGAAAGCCGCCTTATTGTAGACTTCAGAGAAGAACCCGCGCGCGTCGCCATGCTTCTTCGGCGTCACGATCTTGACCGCCGGAATGGCCGTGTCTTCGACTTGCACCGCGCCGCCCTTCCTGACCATGTACTCATCTCGGCTCCCGCCGAGCGCGGCCTCCTTGCCAGAAACCGGCGTCCGCCGCCAGTGCAAAACTGCGGCGCCGGGCGCCCGTTTTTGCCCGATCGCGCGCGTTCTGCGCTTCAATGGCGACGAGCGCCGCCCACTCTCCGCGCCGCCCGTTTGCGCAGTTCGCAGACGTCGCCCGGAGACGTTCCGCAGGGGGCCCGCCGGCGAGCGCGGTTTTCGGACAGAACCCTTGATATTTCAAAGAGTTACACCGGACAGGAGCCAATTCTTGATCGAGGTTTTGTTTGTTTTCAAACACTTAGCGGTGAAGCGGTCCGGCGCGGCGCGCTCAGCCCTGGCCGCCCTCTTGTCGCCGCCTCGCCTGCGCCGCGCGCAAAACCGCGACGAATTCGGCGAGGGTCCTTTCGTCCATGTCCGAGACCGCGACATAGGCGAGGTTGGGATCGCTCCAGCGGGCGACGTGGTAGCCGTCGACCGTCTCGATCCTACGCCCGACCGCCCCCCGCGCGTCGAGCGGCAGTTCGGTCACCGCCACGATGTGCTCGTTGTGGCGATAGACCAGGGTTGGGGCGGGGACGCGGTCGACCACCGAAACGCGGCCGCCGGCCAGCGGGAAGCCCTGCGCCGAGAGATCGACGATGTCGGCGCTGACGGTCGTGCGGCCCGCGAGCCACGGCTTTACCGTGTGCCGGTCGGACGAGGCGACGTCGAACGGCTGGCCGGCGACCGCGGCGCGCGCAAAATCCGAGACGAGACCGTCGGCTACACCTTGCGACGCATCCGGCAATCTCAGCGCCATCAGCGCCGCGCCCGCGGCAAAGCCGAGCACGGCGAAGGAAGCGGCGAGCGGGAGCCCTTGCGGCGGGCGCCGAAGAGCGGCCGCGGCGCGAGCGGGACGACATTCGACAGCCCGGGCGGCTCGGCTGCGTCGGCGAGCGCGAGCACGCTATCGACCAGCGCCTTCGGCGCCGCCTCGCGCGGAACGTGGCGGCGCACAGCCTCGCGGACGGCCTGAAGCGCGCGATATTCGGCGGCGAGCGCCGGATCGGCCGCCAGATCCTGCTCGAGGGCGAGCGCGTTGGCGGCGTCGAGTTCGCCGTCGAGGGCGGCGTTGAGCCGGAGGCTTCTCGGGTCGGGCGCGGGGTCGCTCATGGTTTCAGGCTTTCACGATCTTTGCGAGCGCGCCGCGGGCGCGCGCCAGGCGCGACATGACGGTGCCCATCGGCAGGCCGGCCGCCTCGGCGATGTCGCGATAGGTGAGGCCGTTGACGTCGCGCATGACCAAAATCTCCAGAAGGGGCGGCGGCAGCGCCGCCATCGCCTGTCTCAGCCGCTGCGCCGTCCTCGACCGCGATCAGGGTCGCCTCCGGATCGGGGCCGCGTCGCCGCCGGGGCTCGCGAACACGTCGAGATCCTCGAGGCCGCCGGCGAAGGTGAGGTCGTTCCGCCTGTTGCGCGCCATCCAGGTGATCGCCGCGTTGCGGACGATGGCGAGAAACCACGGCTTCGGCCGGTCGACGGCAGTCGTCTCGAGCGCCTTCAGCGCGCGCACCGCCGCCTCCTGCACGATGTCCTGAGCGTCGTCGGCGTTGCGGCAGAGCCATTTCGCCAGAGCGTAGGCGTCGTCGAGCAGCGGCGGCACCATGGCGCGGAAGCGGTCCGCGGCGTGCGGACTGGCCGCGGTCATGGTCCGCTGTCCCGTCCACGAAGCTGCGGACGGTCGCCCTCTCTCGCGCCTTCGAGGCAGGGGCGGCGCATCGTCGTCGACGCTCTCGAAATCCTCTCGTGGCGAACCCGGCCGAGAGGGTGCGCGCGCCAACGACGACCTGCAAGCGCGAACGGCTCGTTGGTCCCGTGATCGCCTCCCGGCGCGCTCGCCCCTATCTCGCCCGCTCCTTCAGGAAGGCGATCACGTCGGCGCGGTCCTGCGGATTGTCGAGGTGAAAGACCATCTTCGTCCCGGGGACGAAGGCCTGCGGATCGGTCAGCCACTTGTCGAGCGTCTCCTCGGTCCAGACGATCTTGGCGCGTTTCAGCGCATCCGAATAGTTGTAGTCGGGCAGCGATCCCGCCGTGCGGCCGTAGACGCCGCGATGCCGCGGGCCGACGTCGTTCTGGTCGAGCGAATGGCAGTCGGTGCAGGCCTGGTAGATGTCTTCGCCGTGGACGGGGTCGCCCGCGGACGCGGCGGCGGCCTCGCCGGCGGCAAGCGTCGCCGCCAGCAGAACCATGAGCCTGGGCATGGCGACTCCTCAGGCGAGATCGGAGTCGGTGACGGCGAGGTTCGCCGGCGTCGGGACGACGGCGACCTCGCGGACGCCGAGCCACTTGCGCAAGTCCCCCGCCGGCACGACCTTCGGACCCGGCGAGGGCGCCGTGCCCGGCGCCGGCTGCGGGAAGGCGGTGGAGCGGGCGGTATGGAAGGTCACGGCGCCCTCGACCTTCTGCATCAATTGATGGATGTGGCCGTTGAGCACCGTCACCGAGCCGAACCGCGCCATGAGCCTCAGCGCCTCAGCCGAATCCTCTGTGCCCCAGCCCCAGTCCGGGGCGATCATCCAGAGCGGGATATGGCAGAAGACGACGATCGGCGTCGAGGCCGACTCGGCCGCGGAGATCGTCGTCGAGCCAGGCGAGTTGCTCCGCGCCGAGCGAGCCGAGGCCGTTCTTCTTGAGGTCGACGACGTTGTTCAGCGACACGAAATGCACGCCGCCGTGATCGAAAGCGTACCAGCCGCCGCCCGCGCCCTTGCCGAAGCGCTCGAGATAGGCGTCGCGCGTCGCAGCGTCCATGATGTCGTGTTCGCCCGGCGCGTAATGGACGTCGAGCCGGGCGCGCTTGAGCATCTCAAGCGCATCGTCGAACTCGGCCGGCTTGGCCGCATGGGTGACGTCGCCGGTGTGGATGATGAAGGACGGCCTCGCCGGCATGGCGAGAACCTTGTCGATGGCGACGTTGAAGGTCGCCCGCGCGTCAGGATTGGCGGGTTTGGAGAAGCCGATGTGGCTGTCGGACAGCTGCACGAAGGAGAACCCGCCCTCCGCCGCTTTGGCCGAGCCGATCAGGCGCGAGGCCGGCACGCCGCCGGCCACCGTCCAGACTACGCCGGTTCCCGCCCAGAGCATGCATGTCAGGGTTTGCCGGCGGTCGATGCCGCCATCGTCTTTGCGCGTCGTCATGGTCTTGTTCTCTCCTGAGGGCGTGAAGCGCCGTACGATGACGAGACTCGGAGAGGGGGCGGTTTATTCCCGAAGGGAGGCAAATTTCTCCTGAGCGGAAAAGCGCACACCAAGCCACCGAGGGCGCGCTTGGAACGAGAAGGCCATTTCTGAGTTTATGCGGCTACGGGCCCAACAGATTTGGCACGGCTCGGTGGAGAGGCCCGCGCATGAAAATCGCCCAGATTGCTCCGCTGCAGGAGAGCGTTCCGCCTCGGCTCTACGGGGGCACCGAACGCGTGGTATCCTATCTGACCGAGGAGCTGGTGAGGCAAGGTCACGACGTGACCCTGTTCGCAAGCGGCAATTCGATCACCTCGGCGCGGCTCATCCCGTTCTGCGACCGTGCGCTGCGGCTCGATCCGCCGCGTGAAGGATCCCCTGCCCTATCATATCGTCATGCTCGACGCCGTTCGCGAGATGGCGCGCCAGTTCGACGTCCTCCACTTTCACGTCGATGTGCTTACACTATCCCCTGATCCGCGACTTCGTGGACCGGACGGTGACGACCCTGCACGGGCGCCTCGACCTGCCTGAGGTTCGCCGTCTCTATTCGGTTTTCTCCGGCGCGCCGGTCGTCTCGATATCGATGCGACCAGCGCAAGCCCATGCCGCCGGTGAACTGGGCTGGAATGGTCTATCACGGCCTGCCGCGCGACCTGCTGCCGTTCAATCCGGCGCCGCAGGGGCGGATACCTCGCGTTCATCGGCCGGATTTCTCCGGAAAAGCGGCCCGACCGGGCGATCGAGATCGCAGCCCGCGCCGGCGCACGCGCTGAAGATCGCGGCCAAGGTCGACCGCGTCGACCAGGAGTACTGGGAAGAGCGCATCAAGCCGATGGTCGACGCGAACCCGAATGTCGAATTCATCGGCGAGATCGACGAGCGGCAGAAGGCGCAGTTTCTGGGCGACGCCGAAGGCGCTGCTGTTCCCGATCGACTGGCCCGAGCCGTTCGGCATGGTGATGATCGAGTCGATGGCCTGCGGGACGCCGGTGGTCGCCTTCCGTCGCGGCTCCGTCGCCGGAAATCGTCGACGATGGCGTCTCCGGATTCCTCGTCGACACCGTCGACGAGGCGGTCGGGGCCGTCCGCCGGATCGGCAGCCTCGATCGCCGAGCGGCGCGGGCGGCCTTCGAAGCGCGATTCACGATCGAGCGCGTCGCGCGCAATTATCTGGCGATCTATCAAGCTCTGCCGGGCGTCCGGGCGATGTCGCGCCGCTTGGCCGGCCGCATCTGGCGCGACGCCGACCGGGCCGCGGTCGGACGAGAAGCCTGAGCGCTACGGGGAGCGCGAGACGCGCTCCCTCCTCACTGGAGCCGAGACGCGCTCCCGCCTGGCTGGAGCGCGAGACGCGCCCCCTTCGGGCCGGCAGATCGCTCTGAGCGCAGCGTGCAATTCCGGCCTAACTCGTCGTCACGACCTCACTGCGCCGCGCCGGTCGAGGACGTCGACGACGACCCGCCGGTCCGAGCGCCGCAAGCGCGATGTCGGCGACCGTGCCGGCGACCGTCAGGCCCTGCAGGACGATCGAGTCGAGGAAGGCGGGCAGGACCGGCTCGGAAAACGTGATCCGCGGCCCGGCCGGGTCGAAACGTCAGCCCCAGGCACGACTGGATGAGCGACAGCGGCGCGGCCGCGGCCCAGGCCTGCGGCGCGCAGGCGACCGGATAGAACGTCGGGCCGCGGCCCTGCTTGCGCGGGAATCCGCAGAGGAGCTCCGGCAAGCGCCTGAGGTCGACATAGGTCGAAGCGCTGAACAGGCCCTCGAACACCTTCGCCGCCTCGCGGCGAAATCCATAGCGGGCGAAGCCCGGCCGCGATCAGCGCATTGTCATGCGGCCAGACCGATCCGTTATGGTAGCTCATCGGATTGTAGCGCGCTTCGGTGGACGCGACCGTCCGGACGCCCCAGCCGCAAAAGCTCGAGCTCGCCATCAGCGTCGCGACGACGGCCCGCGCGCGCTCGGGCAGGGCGATTCCGGTGAACAGCGCATGGCCGGCGTTCGACGCCCTCACCCGGCACGGCCGCTTGTCGCCGTCGAGCGCGAGCACGTAGGTGCCGAGCGCCTCGTCGAAGAACTGCTGGTCGAATCGCGCAGCGGATCGCCTCCGCCTTGCCGTCGAAGGCGAGCGCCTCGTCGTCGAGCGACAAGCCGCTCGCGCGATGTCGCTGGCCGCGCGCCAGGCGCCGTAGACATAGGCCTGCACCTCGGCGATGCGCGATCGGCGCCTTCGGCGAGCGACCCGTCCTCGTGGAAAACGGCGTCGTGGCTGTCCTTCCAGCCCTGGTTGACGAGGCCGTCGCGGGTGCGGCGGCCGTATTCCACGAAGCCGTCGCCGTCGCGATCGCCGTAGCTGTTCGATCCAGTCGAGCGCGGCCTCTGACGTTCGGCCACAAGCGCGCGCACGGCCTCGAGGTCGCCGGTCCGCTCGAGATAGGCGCCGGCGAGCATGACGAACAGCGGGGTCGAATCGACGCTGCCGTAGTAGCGGCGGAAAGGAACCTCGCCGAGATCGGCCATCTCGCCGTGCCGCGCCTCGTGCAGGATCTTGCCCGGCTCGGCGTCCGCCTCGTCGTCGACGGTCGTCGCCTGGGTCCGCGGCGAGCTGCCTCAGCACGCCGCGCGCGACGCGACGGATCGACCCACAGCATTTCGAGCGCCGTAATGATCGCGTCGCGTCCGAACACGGTGCTGAACCAGGGGATCCCGGCATAAGGGTACGGCCCTTCGGGCAACTGCGTGATGAGCATGTAGAGATCGGCGATGCTGCGCCGGGCCGCCTCGTTGAAGATGTCGTTCGAGGTCTCGATCTGCCGCGGCCCGCGCAGGACGAAGCGCGCAGCTCGCGCCGGGCATCCCGGAGCGACACGAAATAGGCCCTGTGGGCTAGGGCGACCGCGGCGTCCTGCCGGTACTCGATCTCGATGAAGATCGAGCGGGATGCGCCGGCGGCGAGATCGACGACATAGCACGGCGCGGCCGCCGCCGAGCGTCGTCGGCGTCGGATCGAAGCGCAGCGTGGTCGTCCGCACGCGCCTGTCGAGGCCGGTGTAGCTCAGGATGACCGCGGCGTCCTCGACTTCGGGCTCGTGAAGCTCGCCGCGACGCTTGCGGCGGAAGCCGCGGACCTCGAACAGGTCGGCGAAGTCGGCCGCGAATTCGACGGCGATCTCGATGCGGCGCGGCCGGTCGTCGAAATTGCGGATCTTGATCCGTTCGAAGCAGGCCGTCTTCCAAAGGAACCGGGTGCGGCGGAGATGAATGAGGTCGTGCGCCAGTTCGAGCTCGTCCCGCGCCGTCGAACAGGTCCGGGTTGGTGAGATCGCAGGTCAGCGTCGCATTGTCGTCCCGCAAGCTCGAACTGAGAAGCAAAGGCGGCTTGCGCTCGATCGCGAGCACGAAACGGGAGAGATGCCGGGTGTCCCGGTAGTAGACGCCCACGGCGCCGCCGAGCGCCGGGCGCACGTCGCCCTTGCCGTCGAACACGCGCGAAGCCGTCGCCCTGCTTGAGCACGAGCGGCCGAACGTCCTGGAGCGACGTCGCGGCGGCGATAGCGAACGGCTCGCCCTGGCCGGGACCGGCGGCGCCGACGGCGCCTTCCTGTTTTTTTGCAATGTCCTGCATGACCCCTCACAAACGAGCAGGAACCCGTCGCCGCGCGCCTTGCGCGTCTGCGCGGGGCGTGGTCGAGCGAGCATATGCGACCGACCACGGCGCTTGTCGGGCGGAACGGCGTCGCAATGGCGGCTTGATCATGGCGACGCAGCCCAACGGCGGCGAGGATGCGCTCGACCGGACCAACCCAAAATGGGCGCTTGCCAGACGGGGCGGATGGCAAGATCGGTGTTGCTACCGTTGCAGATCGAGACCGCGAGCGTCGCAAGTAAATCAGATCCGCAGGCCCGGCCTTCAGACCGCAGCTTCGACTAAGTCGGACGGCGATCTTTGGCCCTTCCGAAGATTGGCGCCGCATTCCATGGCGGACCTTGCTCTGAATGGCTTCGCCCACGCTACAATTGGCGCGATTATCCTGCACGCGGATGCCTTGCGGCCACGGCGAAAAGCTGATTGCGCAGCCAGATGTGCGCGGACTCATCATTCATGCGCGCGTGCCAAATAGCCGACAGGGCGAAATCAGCCATATCGAAAGGCAGGTCATGGATTTCCAGTTGCGAGCGGTAGCGATCGAGAAAGCGGCGCGGCAGGGTGCAAAGGCAGTCGCTCTGCGCCACCACCGTCGGCACCACGGCATAACTTTGCACAGAAACGGCTACCCGCCGTTCTCGGCCCAGCCTCGCCAGCGTTGCGTCGATCGCACTCCTGAACTGGCCTCCCGACGCAGAGACCATCACATGCGGCAGGCTGGTGTACGTCTCCAGATCCATTGGGCCTTGCAACTGCCCTGGCCGGCAGGCCACTTGATACTCATCCCGCAAGAGTTGACGGCAAATCAACCCTGCCTTCGCCTCGGGCGGCGAGCCGATGGCGACATCCGCCTCGCCGCTTTCCAACGCCTCGCCGATATCGCGTCGAGGGTGTAGAAAACCCATCCTGATCCCCCAGCCGCCTGCGTGTTGCGCGGCGGCGATTAGAGGGCCCGCCAGCATGGCGGCGGCGTTATCGTTCATAATAAGAGTGAACGTACGTTCGCACTGGTTAGGGGTGAAGGGCGAGGGCGGGTCCAACACCCGGCGCAACTGCGTGAGCGCCATGCGCAGGGGCTCTTTCATTGTGGTCGCCTGCGCCGTCAGGACCATTCCGCGCCCGCCCCGGGCTGGCACCAGAAGGGGATCGTCGAGGAGTTCGCGGAGGCGAGCCAGTTGCGCCGAAAGAGCCGGCTGGCTGATGCCAAGTTGGTCTGCCGCCTTTGTGACGTTGCCGTGCTTGAGCAGAACGTCGAGCGCGACGAGCAGCTTGAGGTGGTCCGCCGACATATCCAATACGGTTATACCTCGGATATAAGCAAACAATTTTACTTATGCTAACCGAGGCGTGCATGGATAGCCATAGTCAATCTCGGAAGGCGCTTACCAACATGACGGATCACGCATCGAAAATCGCCCTGGCCCGCCAGTTCCATGCCGCGCTCCTGGCGCGAGACTGGGCCGCCATCCGTTCTCTGCTGGCGGATCAGGCAGAATGGACCTTGCCCGGCAGCAACGACATTTCAGGACCCGCGCAGGGCGCCGATGCGGTCGTAGAGCGCGCACAGAAAATCGCTGGTTACGGGCTGAAGTTCGAACTTCTCCACATTTTGTCGAGCCGCACCGACGTCGCCCTGCACTTGCACAACACGGCTGAGCGCAACGGGGTGAAACTGGACGAATACCTCGCCACGGTGCTACGGGTTGAAGAGGGAAAAATCGTCGCCATCGAGACCTTCCTCTCCGACGTCGTCGGGATGAACGCCTTCTTCGCCGAGGGCTAATCTTCCCAAAAGGCGCGACGTCGGGACGGCCGGAACGCAGGCGCGTGGCGGCTCCGTGCGGGTCAGCCCGCGCTCACGCGCGCCAGCCCTGCCTTCGCCTCGGCGTTGCCGGGGTTGAGCGAAGAGGCGCTGCGATAAGCCTCCGCGGCCTTGGCGCGGTTGCCGAGCTTCTCGTAGGCAAGGCCGAGGCTGGCCCACGCGTCGGAATTGCGGTCGTCGACGTTGAGCGCGGCGTTGAAGTCGTCGACCGCCTTCTGCCACTGGCCGGTCGCAATAAAGCTCTGCCCACGCGCCTGATAGGGAGCGCCAGCGAACGGGTCCCGGTCGATGGCGTTGTTGAAGTCGGTGATCGCCTGGGCGTTGTTGCCCTGGCGCTGATAGATGAGGCCGCGGGCGTGATAGGCCTGCGCGCCCTCCGGATTTAGCCGAATCGCAGAATTAAGGTCGGCGAGCGCGGCGTCGTAATTGTCGTGGGCCCGCTCGAGGTTGCCGCGCCCGAGATAGGCCGCGGCGTCATTCGGGTTGACCGAAATCGCCTGGTTGAAGTCCTGCATCGCCAGATCGTCCTGCTTCTGCTGGCGATAGGCGAGGGCGCGGTTGGTGTAGGCGCCGGCAAAGTGCGGATCGAGTTCGATGGCGTGCGAGAAATCCTCCACCGCGTTCGAGTACCGGCCGAGCTTGGCGTAGACGACGCCGCGCGTGTTGTAGCCCGCCGGATCGCGCGGATTGCGTGCGATGACCTCACTCAGCGAATCGATATTGCCGGCGTTGGATTCCTGCGCCTTCGGCCCCGCCTCGACCTCCGCAACCTTGCTCGAGCCGTTCATCCCGCCCATGGTCTCGCTGCAGGCGCCAAGCGCGAGCGCGATCGCAACAGCCATCAGCGCCCGCGCCGAGGTCTTTACCGGGGGAATCTTGCCGTTCATCATCCGCCAACTCCGCCGCGTCTCGAACGCCGACGCGGATCCTGCATCACATCGAAACAGAGCGGGAAAACAAAACCCCGCCGCGTCCGGGCGGGGTCAAACCGTAGGCCACTCCCGGCGCGTCGCGCCAGCGACACGCCGACTTGCGAATCAACCGGTCGACGACCGCGGCGCGCCGGGGACGGGCTTGGGCTTCATCGGAAGCAGACCCTCGCGCTGGAGCTTCTTGCGGGCGAGCTTGCGCGCGCGCCGAACCGCCTCGGCCTTCTCGCGCGCCCGTTTCTCGGAGGGCTTCTCATAGTGGCCGCGGAGCTTCATCTCGCGGAAGATCCCCTCGCGCTGCATCTTCTTCTTGAGCGCCTTGAGGGCCTGATCAACGTTGTTGTCGCGGACGAGTACTTGCACGGGCTATCCTGTGTTTTGAGGCTGTGCCTCGCAGAACCTGTGAATTGACAAAAAGGGCGAACGCGAGCCGCCCCGAAGGGGGGCCCGTTCAGTTGTGAGCGCAATATCAGAGCCGCGCCGTCTTGTCCAGCGCGTGGGGTCCGCCGTCGAGGACGGCGAGAATTGCGCTTTCCCTGTCCGCCAGAGCCATGGCATAGAGGAACGGAGCGAAAGAAACATGGCCGATGAACAAATTCGAGCGACGGCCCGCTGAGGCGGGCGAAGCCAAGATCGAGTATCTGGACGGCGATTTTCGCATCCTTCGCCCGGGCGCGTTCGTGCGTTGCGCCGTCACCGGCGAGCCGATCCCGCTCGAGGAATTGCGCTACTGGAGCGTCGATCGCCAGGAGGCCTATGCGAGCCCGGCGGCCTCGATGCAGCGCGAGCGCGAGCGTCGCTGAGCCCTCGCCGCCTTCATCATTGAGTGTTCTCCGCGCCCGCTTACGCCGCCCCGGAGACGTGCGCCCGCGCGTTATCAAATCGGCTTGATCAAATCGGCTTGCAAAGCGCGCCGAATTAGTTCATATATGAACTGTCCGCCGAGCGCGCGTGGGGGACGGGCGCGCGCTGCGGGTTACCAGGATGCCCCGAGGAGCAGAATGCCGACTTACAAAGCGCCGGTGAGCGACACCGTTTTCCTGTTGAACGACGTTTTCGATTACGCCCGCTACGCCAACGCCCCCGGATTCACGGAAGCGCCGATCGACGTGGTCGAGGCGGTCCTGACCGAGGGCGCGAAGTTCGCTGAGGAGGTCGTGCAGCCGCTCAACCGGGTCGGCGACATGGAGGGCTGCAAGCGCCACGAGGACGGCAGCGTCACCACGCCGAAGGGCTTCAAGGAGGCCTACAGGGCTTTCGTCGAGGGCGGCTGGGTCGGCCTCGCCGGCGATCCGAAATACGGCGGCCAGGGGTTGCCGCATTTTCTGGCCGTGCTGCTCAGCGAATATCACAACTCGGCCAACCTCGCCTTCTCAATGTATCCCGGCCTCACCAACGGCGCGGTGGCGGCGATGATGGTCCACGCCAGCGACGCGTTGAAGGACCGCTACCTGCCGAAGATGACGACCGGCGAGTGGACCGGCACAATGAACCTGACCGAGCCGCACTGCGGCACGGATCTCGGGCTGATCAAGACCAAGGCGGTTCCAAAAGCCGACGGATCCTACGCCATCACCGGTCAGAAGATATTCATCTCCGCCGGCGAGCATGACCTCGCCGACAACATCATCCATCTCGTCCTCGCCCGCATCGACGGCGCGCCGGCGGGCGTCAAGGGCATCTCGCTGTTCGTCGTTCCGAAGTTCCTGCCCGACGCGAACGGCGCGCCGGGGAAACGCAACGGCGTCGTCTGTGGTTCGCTCGAACACAAGATGGGCATCCACGGCAACGCCACTGCTGTCCTCAACTACGACGACGCCACGGGATGGCTGATCGGCGAGGAGCATCGCGGCCTGCCGGCGATGTTCGTGATGATGAACGGCGCCCGCCTCGGCGTCGCCGTCCAAGGCCTCGCGCTGTCCGAGGTCGCCTATCAGAACGCTGCGGACTACGCGAAAGAACGCCGGCAGGGCCGCTCGCTCAAAGGGCCGTCCGAGCCGGACAAGTCCGCCGACATCCTGCTCGTCCACCCCGACGTGCGTCGCATGCTGCTCGAGATCCGGTCGTTCAACGAAGCGGCGCGGGCCCTGCTCGTCTCGGTGGCGCTGACGCAGGAGGAGGCGCTGACCTCCCCCGACCCGAAGGTTCGCCAGGCGGCCGACGATCGGCTCGGTCTCCTGACGCCGGTGATCAAGGGCGTGTTCACCGACATCGGTTTCGCCAACGCGGTCAAGGCGCAGCAAGTGTTCGGCGGCCACGGCTACATCGCCCAGTCGGGCATGGAGCAGTTCGTTCGCGACGCCCGCATCGCCATGATCTACGAGGGCGCCAACGGCGTGCAGGCGCTCGATCTCGTCGGCCGCAAGCTGCCGAAGGACGGCGGCCGCGCCATCATGGGCTTCTTTGGCGAGATCGGCCAGTTCCTCACCGCCAACAAGGACGACGCCGCGCTTGCGCCTTATCTCGACCGGCGTGCAGGAAGCGCTGGGCCGCCTCCAGCAGGCGACGATGTGGCTGTCGAAGAACGGCCTCGCCGACCCTGACAACGCCGGCGCCGCCTCGACCGACTACATGCATCTCTTCGGCCTCGTTGCGCTCGGCTACATGTGGGCGCTGATCGTCAAGGCGGTGCTCGCGCGGCAGGCGACAGGCGAAAGCAGCCCGGCGCTCGACGCCAAATTGACCCTCGCCAAGTTCTTCAGCGAGCGTATGCTGCCCGAGACGGGCGCGCATCTGGCCCGCCTCACCGCCGGCGCGGCGACGATTATGGCGCTCCCGGCGGAGGCGTTCTAAAAATCGGCGAAATTGGGGGAACGAGGAGGTCGGATGAGCGGCGAAGCGCAGGTTGACCTGACCGGCGGCTGCCAGTGCGGCGCCGTCCGCTATCGCCTCACGGCGTGGCCGACCGGCGAAAACGTTTGTCACTGCCGCATGTGCCAGAAGGCGAGCGGCGGCCCGTTCATGGCCTTTGCAGGCGTTCCCGTCGCCGACCTCTGTTGGACCCGCGGGACGCCCAAGGCGTTCGCGAGTTCCGCTGTCGCGGAGCGCGGCTTCTGCGGCGATTGCGGGACGCCGCTGACCTACCGCATCGTCGGACGAGACCGGGTCTCGGTCACGATCGGCAGCCTCGATCGCCCGTTCGACATGGCGCCGAGGATGCAGTGCGGCGTCGAGGTCGAAAGCAGCCTGGCTCGATTCCATCCCGACATTGCCCGAACGCGACATTGTCCGTCTTGTCGGATCCGGCGTTCACGTCGGGTCTCGTCAGCATCCGGATCACGACACATAAAGTTTGATCGCGGCCGGCGCGCCGCAGGGAGAAACAGGATGACCGAAGCCTATATTTTCGATCACGTGAGAACGCCTCGAGGCCGGGGCAAGCCTGACGGCTCGCTCCATACCGCATCGACGCTTCATCTCGCCGCGACCGCGCTGAAGGCGATCAAGGACCGCAACCAGATCGAACCGACCCAGATCGACGACGTCGTCATGGGCTGCGTCGATCCGGTCGGCGAAGCCGGCGGCGACATCGCCCGCATGGGGGCATTGGCCGCAGGGTTCGGCGACACGGTGCCGGGCGTGCAGATCAACCGCTTCTGCGCCTCGGGCCTCGATTCGGTAAATTTTGCTGCCGCGCAGGTGATGAGCGGCCAGCATGACCTCACGATCGGCGGCGGCGTCGAGTTCGATGAGCCGGGTCGGGATCGGCGCGTCCGGCGGCGCCTGGCCGGCGGATCCGTCGCTGGCGATTCCCGCCTATTTCATGCCGCAGGGCGTGTCGGCCGATCTCATCGCCACCAAATACGGCTTCTCGCGCGACGACGTCGACGCCTATGCCGTGCAGTCGCAGAAGCGTGCGGCGGCCGCCTGGAACGAGGGCCGGTTCAAGGGCTCGATCGCCCCGGTCAAGGACGTCAACGGGCTGCCGCTGCTCGACCACGACGAGCACATGCGGCCGCAGACGGACATGCAGTCGCTCGCCGCGCTCAAGCCGTCGTTCGTCGTTCCCGGCGAGCAGGGCGGTTTCGATGCGGTCGCCATCCAGGCCCATCCCGAGGTCGAGCGCATCATCCACGTCCATCACGCCGGCAATTCGTCGGGCATCGTCGACGGCGCAGCGGCTGTGCTGATCGGCTCGAGCGGGGCGGGCGAGCGCGCCGGACTCAAGCGCCGAGCGAAAATCCGCGCCTTCGCCAACATCGGTTCGGAGCCGGCGATCATGCTGACCGGCCCGGTCGACGTCACCAGAAAAGTGCTGGCGCGCTCAGGGCTGACGATCGACGACATCGACCTCTTCGAGGTCAACGAGGCTTTCGCCGCGGTCGTGCTGCGCTTCATTCAGGCCTTCGACGTCGACCCCAACAAGGTCAACGTCAACGGCGGCGCCATCGCTCTGGGCCATCCGCTCGGCGCGACCGGCGCAATGATCCTCGGCACGGCCCTCGACGAACTCGAGCGGACCGGCAAGTCGACCGCCCTGATCACCCTCTGCATCGGCGGGGGCATGGGCACCGCCACCATCATCGAACGCGTCTGATCTCGGGACGGAGCTTCCAATCATGACCAACAAGAATTTCCGCTTCGAAACCGACGCCGACGGCGTCGCGCTCGTCACCTGGGACAGCCCCGGCCGTTCGATGAACGTCCTGACGCCCGAAGTGATCGAGGAGATGGCCAAGATCTTCGAGACGATCGCGACCGATCCGGCGATCAAGGGCGCCGTCATTGCCTCCGGCAAGGACTCCTTCTCCGGCGGCGCCGACCTCACCATGCTGAAGTCGATGGGCGACGAATACGCCCGTCGCGCCCGCGACGAAGGCAAGCAGGCCGCCATGGCGTTCCTCGCCGACCGCGCCAAACAGCTCAACCTCGTCTATCGCCGGCTCGAGACCTGCGGCAAGCCGGTCGCGATTGCGATCAACGGGGTCTGCATGGGCGGCGGCTTCGAGCTGGCGCTCGCCTGCCATTACCGAATCGCCTCGGACAGCGAGAAAACCCGCGTCGGCCTGCCGGAGATCAAGGTCGGCCTGTTCCCCGGCGGCGGCGGCACCCAGCGCGTCGCGCGGCTCCTGCCGACCCCTGACGCGCTGCAGATGCTGTTCAAGGGCGAACAGATCAAGCCGGCGGCCGCCAAGAAGATGGGCCTTATCCACGAGGTCGCTCCGGCGGCCGAGATCGTGCAGCGCGCCAAGGACTGGGTGAAAGCGAACCCCAACGCCAAGGCGCCCTGGGACGATCCGAAGTTCAAGCCGCCGTCCGGCAAGGTGTTTTCGCCGGTCGGCATGATGACCTGGCCGCCGGCCAATGCGATCTATCGCCGCGAGACCTACGACAATTATCCGGCGGCGAAGGCGATTCTTTCGAGCGTGTTCGAGGGCCTGCAACTGCCGATGGATCTCGCCCTCGCGGTCGAGAGCAAGTATTTCACCAACATCCTTTTGTCGAAAGAAGCGGCGGCGATGATCCGCTCGCTGTTCCTGTCGATGGGCGAGCTCAACAAGGGCGTGCGCCGTCCGGCGAACGTGCCGCCGACGAAACTCACAAAGATCGGCGTTCTGGGCGCCGGCCTGATGGGGGCCGGAATCGCCTATGTTTCGGCCAACGCCGGGCTCGAGGTCGTGCTGATCGACCGTGACCAGGAATCGGCCGACAAGGGCAAAGCCTATTCCGACAAGGTGGTCAGCGGCCAGATCGCCAAGGGCCGCGCCAAACCCGCCGACAAGGAGGCGCTGCTCGCCCGCATCCACGCGACCGCCGACTACGAGGCGCTGAAAGGTTGCGACTTCGTGGTCGAGGCCGTGTTCGAGGAGCGCGGCGTGAAAGCCGAGGCGACCAAGAAAGCGCAGGCGGTGCTCGGCCCCGACGTCGTGTTCGCCAGCAACACTTCGACCCTGCCGATCACATCGCTCGCCGAGACGTCGCTGAAACCCGAGCAGTTCATCGGCGTGCATTTCTTCTCCCCGGTCGAGAAGATGATGCTGGTCGAGATCATCATGGGCGAAAAGACCAACGACAAGGCGCTCAGCGTCGCGATGGACTTCGTGCGGGCGATCAAGAAAACGCCGATCGTCGTCAACGACTGCCGAGGCTTCTACGTCAACCGCTGCGTGATCAACTACATGCTCGAGGCCCACCTCATGCTGATGGAGGGCGTCCCGCCGGCGATGATCGAGAATGTCGCCAAGATGGCCGGCTTGCCGGTCGGGCCGCTCGCGCTGACCGACGAGACGGGCGTCGATCTCGCCTGGAAGATTCTCAAGGCGACCGAAGCCGATCTGGGCGCCCAAGCCATCGATGCGGGGCAGAAGAAGCTGATCGAAACCTTGGTGGTCAAGGAGCAGAGGTTCGGCCGCAAGAACGGCAAGGGCTTCTACGACTATCCCGCGAGCGGACCGAAGAGCCTGTGGCCAGGCCTCAAGGCGATCGCGGGCAAGACGCTCGACCCGGACACGATCGGCGTCAAAGACCTGAAGGACCGGTTCCTTTTCCCGCCCGCGCTCGAAGCCGCGCGCTGCATGTTCGAGGGCGTCGTCACCGACCCGCGCGAGGCGGACGTCGGCTCGATCCTCGGATTCGGCTACGCGCCTTACACGGGCGGGACGCTTTCGTTCATCGACGGCATGGGCGCCAAGGCCTTCGTGGCTCGCGCCAGGGAGCTTGCGGCGAACTATGGGCCGCGCTTCGCTCCGCCCGAGAGGCTCGTTGAAATGGCGGAGAAGGGCGAGACGTTCTACGGAAACGTCGCCGGGAAGCAGAAGGCGGCGTAGCGGGGCTCGGGGCGGCGGCGGCGGCCGCCTGCCGTCCGCCCCACTTGATCGGCCCCTCGACTGAGTTCGCCGCCAGATCCTCGACAAAGGCCTTCGCCTTCGGCGCCCGAAAGCGGCTGGCGGTCCTGGGGTGAATGACCTGCGACCAGCATGAATTCACGCCCGGAGTTTGCGAGCATTTAGCAGCGCGAGGGCAAGACTCTCTGCGCCGGCGCCTCGGAGTTGCCGCGAGCCCGCGAGCCGGAATATCGACCCCAAAACCTTGAAATCGCGCCACCGCTCGCGAAAACCGCCAGGGTTCTCACGGCCCGGGAACGCGAATGAATTCCTTGGAAAAAAGCTACGGCGCCGAGGTCCTTTCTCTACGTCCACTTTGATGCGGCGAAATCCGCCACATTTCATGGCGACGGGGCGCCAAGCGCCGTGATTGCGCTTGGGGCGGGGCATCAAATGGAGTAGCATGTTTGCCGCTCGAGAGGGTCGTCGTCCAACCGTTCGATGACAGGAGTCTCCGCCATGAGCGAGCAAGGCCACGAGGCGACCGCAGGGAACCGGGCCGACTTCGCGAAGTCGACGCCTTCCTCACCGACACCTTCATCACCGACGCCTTCCTCATCAACGCCTCCCGCTGCGGGGGTTGTCTCTCCCGAGAGGCCAAAGGCCAAGCGGGGGCGAAACATCCTGCTTGGCGCAATCGGCGCGGTGATCCTCATCGGCGCGCTTTGGTTCGGAATTCCCTGGGTCCAGCTGACCCTCAATACGGTCTCAACCGACGACGCATACGTCAATGGTCACGTCACCTTCGTCGCCGCCCGCGTTCGAGGTCAGGTCGCGCGCGTCCTCGTCGACGACAACTACCGGGTGCGCAAGGGAGACCTCCTGGTCGAACTGGACAAGGAGCCATTCCAGATCGCGGTCTCGATCAAAAAGGCGGCCGTCGACACCGCAACGGCAGATCTTCAGGTGGCTAAGGCCAAAGTGCGCGGTCTGGAAGCGGAGGCCAACAGCCAGCGCTGGTCATTGCAGCACGCCTTCGAGAACGTCGACAACCAGGTCGCCCTGCTGCACGCCCGAATTGCCGATGTCGACAAGAACAAGGCCGAACTCGCGCTGGCTCAGCTCGACTTCGATCGGGCCGCCAAATTGGTGGTGACGAACGATATCCCAAGGTCGGAGTACGACCGGCGGCAAGCCGCCTTGTTGGCGGCCCGCGCGGACGTTACCGCGGCGCTTGCCGATGTCCGTCAAATCCGCGCTTCCTTGGGATTGCCGCCGCAACCCGACGGGGAAGATCTCGGCCAGGTTCCGCCCAATCTCGATCAAACCTTTTCTTCCGTTCTCCAGGCGCAGGCGGGCGTCATCCAGAGCGCGGCTCAGCTCGGGGTCATCCATTCGTTCGAGGAGACGCCGAAGCAGATGATCGACGGGTTCGATAAAGAAGGCGACATCAATAGCGTCTTCGCTCGGCTCGCGACGAACGCGCCAGACGTCAAGCAGGCCGAGGCCAAGCTCGAGGTCGCGAGGCGCGATCTCGACCAGGCCGAACTCGATCTCCGCTACTGCGACGTCATCGCGGAGATCGACGGCGTCATCACGCGGCGAAACGTCAATCCGGGCGACAACGTTCAGGTTGGCCAGAGCCTCATGGCGATCCGCTCGCTCAATGAAATCTGGATCGACGCCAATTTCAAGGAGACGCAGCTCGGCGACCTGCGAATCGGCCAGCCCGTCGATCTCTATGTCGACATGTATGGCGACCGCCATGTGTTCAAGGGACGCATTTCCGGCTTTACCGAGGGGACCGGGTCGACATTGGCGCTGCTCCCGGCGGAGAACGCCACGGGCAACTTCATCAAGGTGGTTCAGCGACTGCCGGTGCGGATCGACCTCGAGAACTACGATCCAGACAAGTATCCGCTGTTCATCGGCACGTCGGTTGTTCCCTACGTCTACTTCAACAAGCCGGCCACCGGCCCCGACGCCGGCAAGTTCTTGCAGACCTCTGCGCCCCAATCCCAAACGGGCGGTTCGACGGCAAATCCGCCGGGCGCAAACAAGTGACCGCCGCGGCGCTTTCGCCCCCAAGATCCAATGTTGCGCGAAGCCCGTGGGTGGTCGCCGCCATCGTCGTTGTGCCGGCGTTCATGGAGGTGCTCGACACCACCATCGCGCTGGTGGCGCTGCGCTACATTGCGGGGGGTCTGTCAGCCGCCTCCGATGACGCCGAGTGGGTTATCACCAGCTACCTTGCCGCCAACGCCTTCATCCTGCCGATTACCGGCTGGTTGAGCGCTCATCTGGGTCGCCGCAATTACTTCCTGGCGTCGATTGCAATATTCACCCTCAGTTCCTTGCTGTCCGGATTGGCTGGGAGTCTGGGTCAGCTGATCCTGTTCCGCGTCATCCAGGGTCTGGCGGGGGGCGGTCTGCAACCCGGCAGTCAGGGGATCTTGCTGGACGCCTTCCCGCGGGAAAGGCAAGGCGTGGCCATGACGCTGTTCGGCTTGGCTGTGCTGATCGCGCCGGTGGTCGGCCCGACCTTGGGCGGTTGGATAACGGACACTTACAATTGGCGCTGGGTGTTCCTGATCAACGTGCCCGTCGGGATCCTGGCGCTCGGCGCATGTTATGCCGTGCTTCGCGATCCGGACTATCTTGTCGAGCAGCGTACGGAGTTGAAAAAGCAGCCGTTCCATTTTGACTCGATCGGTTTGTCGCTGCTGGCCATCGTCATGGTCTCGTGGGAAGTGCTGCTCAGCAAGGGCCAGGAATGGGACTGGCTCGGCGATCCGTTCTGGCGCGTCCAGACGTTGACCATTTCCTTCGGAGCAGGTTTGATTGCACTGATTTTCTGGGAATTGCGTCACCGGAACCCGGTAGTCAATTTCCGCGCACTGGCGGAACGCAATCTCGCCGCATGCTGCATCATGACGTTCTGCGCTTACATCGCGCTCTATGCCTCAACGAAGTCAATGCTTGGTCTGCTTCAGTCCCTGTTTGGCTACGATGCTCTGAGCACCGGGTTGGTGATGTCGCCGGCAGGAATTTTTGCGGTCATCGCAATGCCGATCGTCGGGCGCCTCCTCGGCATGCGAATGGACGCCCGATGGCTGATCGCCGCAGGGCTGTTGCTCATGACCGCCGGAAACTATTGGATGTCCCAACTCAACCTCGACATCAGCCCAATTCAGGCCGTGTGGCCTCGGGTGGTCGTGGTCGCGGGGCTGGCGGTTTTTTTTGCTCCCGCGAACGTCGCCGCGTACCTCTATACGCCTCTTGCGCTGCGCGGGGCCGCCATTGGCTTGGCGAGTCTCCTACGCAACGAGGGGGGCAGCGTTGGGGTGTCGTTGTCCCAGACCTTCGAGGAGCGGCGGGATCAGTTTCACGTCCTGCGGCTTGGCGAGTCCGTCGATCCCTTCAATCCGGCGGTGACCTCCTTCCTCGGGCAGGCCCAGGGAGCGTTCCTGAAGCAGAGCGGCGATCCGGTTGCTGCGCAGCAACTGGCGTGGCAGGCGCTTGAGAATTTGCGCCAGCAGCAGGCCTCTTCGCTCGCCTATTTCGACACCTTTTGGATGATGGCTGTCCTGACCTTTGCGGTCGCATTCTGTGTATTGTTTATGAAACGGTCCGTCGCCGAGAAAGGCAGTCATGTGGGTTCCGAATGATTGATGGCGCTCGGAAAGAGGCTCCAGTTTCAATCAGCTTCCGCACGGTTCGTCCCATGCACGGGAAGGGCTTGTCCTGACAACGCAATCGACGAGGCGCACCGGCAACTCGGCTGGGATCGATCTGCGAAGTCCATCCGAGAAGGAGTCCGGCGAAAAGACGACGCGGGTTCGCCTGGGCTCCTACGAGTTCAGGAAGAAGGGCGTCTCGCGCTTCGATCTGCGCGATCCCTACCACCTTGCCGTTGCGCTGACCTGGCCGCAATTCCTCGCCGCCTTGCTAGGGCTTTATCTGACAGTGAATGTCGTCTTCGCCACACTCTATTGGCTGGCTCCCGGCTCCGTGGCGAACGCCCGGCCGACTAGCTTTGCGGACCTCCTCTTCTTCAGCATCGAGACGATGGCGACGGTCGGCTATGGGGAGATGTATCCGGCGACGCTTTACGGCCATACGGTCGTGTCGATCGAGATTATGTGCGGGCTGGCGTTCACAGCCATTCTAACGGGTCTCACCTTTGTTCGCTTCTCGCGACCGCGGGCCAAGCTGGTCTTCGCCGCCAACCCGGTCGTTGCGATTCATAATGGCAACCCGACGTTGATGGTGCGGATCGGCAATGGGCGCGCGGGGGTGCTCACTGAGGCGGAGGCTAGGCTGAACGTCTTCTTTGTCGACATCACCGCGGAGGGTGAGCCGGTCCGCCGCGCCCAGGAACTCCGGCTCGAACGGACGCATATTCCGATCTTTACAAATTTTTGGACGCTCATGCATGTGCTGGATGAGCAGAGCCCGCTGCACGGCTACGACGCGGCGCGAGCAATCGAAACCGACGCACGCGTGTTTCTGACGATTGAAGCGCATGACCCGACGCTCGCGATGGTCGTGCATGACGCCCGCTTCTATGCGCCGCAAGACATCCGCTTTGGCGTGCGCTACGCCAATATCGTGAGCACGGCGCCGGACGGCGCGCTTGTCGCGGACCTGGGGCGAGTTGGAGCGCTCGAGCCGGGCGTGATTGATCACCAGGAAGAGGGCTGGACGGAGCGCGAACAGAGCGAATAGCGGCGACCTCGGCCGACTACGACCAGCCCCGCCGTTTCCAGCTCATTTCGGGCTCTCATCGCATTGCCGCTGCGCTGTTTTCGGCATACACTCAAACCGAACAAAGACAGCATTCTTCTCGCTTATCACCGACCGGGACCCGTTGGCGGCTGGGGCGACTTTTGCGTTGCGTTCCGAATCTCGGCAGTGCTCGATAGACCCGCCCGTCTTTCAATCCTGTACAGACAATCCTCTTCGCCCAAGCGCAATCACATTTGTGACCAGCTCGAAAAGGGAGGAGACGAAGATGAAGCGCACGAGCATCCCGTCGGCTGTCGCGGTTGTCGCGCTGCTCGCCGCGGCGGCCGGCGTCGCCCTTGCGGCGCAAGACAGGTACGCGTTGCAGGCGCCCGGCGGCCTCGCCTTCTCCGAGTTCAGGGGATACGAAGATTGGCAGACCGTCGCTGTCAGCCACAACGGAGATATGCTCGCGACGATCCTTGGCAATCCCGCGATGATCGACGCCTTCAAGGCGGGCATACCCGCCAACGGCAAGCCGTTCCCGGACGGCGCCAAGATGGCGAAGATCCATTGGACCGCGAAGAAGGCCGACGACGAACCCGGCGATCCGGCCGTGCCGGGCGCCCTGCACGACGTGGACTTCATGGTGAAGGACAGCATGAGGTTCGCCGATAGCGGCGGATGGGGATTTGTCGTGTTCGAGTATGATTCCGCGTCCGATACGTTCAGGCCCGGCGACACATCAAACTCGCCGCCGCAGGAACACGACGCCAAATGCGGGTTTGCTTGCCACACGATCGTTGCGGCGAAAGACTATGTATTCACGGCCTACCCGAAGCGGTGAAAGCGCCTGCCTTCAGCGCGTGCGACGCCTGCCGCAGGCGCAAAACGATCCGGGGGGACCCTTCCACACCGGCTTGAAAATCGAGTCGAGCATCTGAGCCCTCCAACGACGACCCTCCTTGCTGCCGAATGCAGGCGGGTCACCATTCAGCGAGCATGGAAAGGAGCGCATCATGAAAGTCCTGATGGTTCTTACCTCCCACGATGAGTTGGGCAATACGGGCCGCAAGACCGGATTCTGGCTCGAGGAACTGGCGGCCCCTTATTATGTCTTCAAGGACGCCGGCGCTGAGGTCACCCTCGCATCGCCGAAGGGAGGCCGCCCGCCGCTCGATCCCAAGAGCAACGAGCCGAACTTCCAAACCGACATCACCCGGCGGTTCGAAAAGGACGCCAACGCCAACACTCAGCTCGACAGGACAACCCGCCTCGATAGCGTCAGGCAGGAGGACTACGACACAGTCTTTTACCCCGGAGGCCACGGGCCGATGTGGGATCTCGCCGAAGACAGGAACTCGATAAAGCTGTTGGAATCCTTCCTGGCGGCCGGCAAGACGTTCGCGGTGGTCTGCCACTCAACCGGCGCGCTGCGCCATGTCAAGACGCCGGACGGCAGGCCGCTCGCGGAAGGCAAAACCGTGACCGGCTTCACCAATGGCGAGGAAGAAGCGGTCGGATTGACGAAAGTCGTCCCCTTCCTTGTCGAGGACGAACTGATGAACCTCGGCGCCGTATTTTCCAAGGTCAAGAACTGGGACGTTCACACGGTCGCCGACGGCCAGCTGATCACTGGCCAGAATCCGGCCTCGTCGGGCCCGGCCGCCAGGCTTCTGATCGATACCCTCAACAAGAGGGCGAAATAGTCCCACGGACTCGGCCTCTATCACCAGGAGCGGGAGCAGCAGGAGGATGGAAGACAATGAGATTCGAGAGGCGCTCAATCGCCACTGGGCGGCCTCGGACGCCAATGACTTCAATGTCGAGCACGACATATACCGGGAGGACGCGCTGCTCGAGTACCCGCAATCGGGCGAGCGCATCAGGGGCCGGCGCAATATCCAGGCCTCTCGCGTCGCCCAGCCGAACTCGAAGCGCTTCAGGGTGCGCCGCATCGTCGGCGCGGGCGATCTCTGGGTCTCGGAATTCATCCTCGAATACGACGGACGGCCGTCCTATTCGGTGAGCGTCATGGAGTTCCTGGATGGCAAGGTGATGCGAGAGACCCAATACTTCGGCGACCCGTTCGAACCTGGACCCTCGCGCGCGCTTTACGTTGAGCGAATGGGATGAAATCGGCCCCGCCTTCGTAAATCGAAGGCCGGCGCCGAGATACGGACGCTACGTCGGAGTCGTCGCGCGGCCTATATTGTGCGCTGGCCAGCCTTGGACAAAGGAGTGTGAACATGGCGACCCCAGACGCGCTTCGCTATACGGGACGGCATAACGAGGGACGTCCGGTTCAACGCTGTGGTGGGGACCGGCGTGCCCGGCTTTATTCCCCGGGCCAAGTGAAACTGGGCGCAACGGTTTGGGGGCGCATTCGCCCTGAGGGGCGCCCAAGAACTCGCGTGCCCAAGCCGCAGCTCACGCCAAACAGGGGCGCGCAAAGGACTGCGGCTTGTCGTTGGCGGTGTCATGGTAAGGATGCCGCCCGTTCTCACAGGCGCCGATGGGAATGACCAAAACGTGGTCACGTAGCGGATGAAACGTTCACGATCCTCCCTTATCGAACGGCGCGGAGCGGGATTTCTCGCCGCATCGAACAAGATTTGAAATTCGGAAGCGTTCCTTCAAGTGGGTTATTCGGAAAAAATAGCACTCGTCAATTCAGGCTGCTAACAGATTGTGTTGGCACGCTCTTTGCGGAACAAACCGTTGCAAAGCGGCGTTGCCGGTGACAGCATCGCTCTGCTCAATTTTGGAGAAACCGCATGGTGAGCCCAGACTTCCGTCGGCAGCTCGAAGGGTTCGGTCTGACGACCGCCAACATCCTGTACCGAATGCCCGATCATCCCGGAATCCTGCAAACCTACATCTGGCAGCAGCACGACCTGCACCCGCATTTCCCCGAGCTGAAGAAGTTTCTCGATTTCTGGACGCGGGAGTTGGACGGCCTGCTTCATTCCGTCACGGTCGCCCACACCCGCCTCATCAGACCGGCGGAGATTCGAGCGGTCGACGCCGAGTTCCGGCTGCACTGAAACCGATACCTGGCGGCGAAACCCGGGACGTCCGCCTGAGAGGTCCATGCGCGTCCTCACCGCGGGCGCCCGCGAGCGCCCGAAGCCGCGTTCAGCGCCTGCCCGTTGGGAGCGCTCTGGCGAGCGCCGCCTCAGGCAGGGAACGCTCCGCCCGAAACGCCGCACGCCTCCAAGAACTTGCGGACCTGCATGACCTCGGCCTTCATGAGCGTGTGGTTGGCCAGATGCAGCGTTGTCTCTTTTCCGTTCAGCTTGACGCCGATGCGGCTCTTGGTCCGGGCGTCGATCTCGGCGCCGAGCCCGTTCAACACCGTCTCGATGTCCTTCATTTCGAGGTTGGCGTTGACCGGATGGGCGAAGATCGCGTGCAGGACTTTACGTTGATGATGGTTCACGTTCCTGCTCCTTCGGAGTTCGGAGATTGACAGGCCATAATGCGGTTAGCCGCAGCGACTGTCCTTGACGGCCATCAATTCCGCTGAGTTTGACCGCGCTGTCACGGCGCCCGAACCTTCCACTGTCGGCGGGCTTTGCTGGCCTCGGCATTCCTGTCGCGCATTTCGCAAGGGCATGACAGCCGGCTATCGATCCGCGAGTTCCAGGTTTCGTACAACACCGGCCGCTCTGGCGGGACGGGGAGTTTCGTGGGGGCCGGAACTCCAGGATGCAAGCGAGGCTTCGTTACGGCTACTACGATGGCGCTTTCACCACGTGATACTCGATGCGGCGGTTCCGCAATCGACCTTCCGCCGTGTCGTTGCTTGCGATGGGATCAGCGCTGCCGTAGCCCTTGGCGATCAGCATGCCCCGATTGACGCCGGCCTTGATCAACACCTCCCGGACCGCCTCGGCGCGCTTCCGCGACAACGCCAAATTGATGTTGGCGTCGCCGGTATTGTCCGTATAGCCCGCGATCTCGAGCACCGAGCCGGTCGGCAGCTGCTTCAGGTTTGCTGCGGCCCGTTCGAGGAAAGAGACAATCGAAGTGGGAACCTTCGCTCCGCCGCTGGGGAAGTTGATGGTCGCGTCGTTCAGCGCCGCCGCCACATCCTTCGCGCCGAAGCCCGCCTTCAACTCCGAAAGCTCCGAGGTTGCTTTGGCGTTGGCGTCGGAGTTCGCATCCGTGGTCTTTTCCGCCAGTGCGCCGACTGTAACGGCCCCGCCCAGCACGTTTCTTAGCGAAGCCTCGATTTTATCGCGATCGGCATCGACGATAGCGCCGCCAATATTGACCGATCCGCCCTCGAAGGCAGCCCGCACGCCCTGAACCTTGAGGGACTCGAGCGCGGCACGAAAGTTCGCGAGCCACGGCGCGGCGGCGCGATTGGCGTCGACGCTAATTTCGCCCTTGATCTTGCCCGGGCCAAACGCGGCATTAAGCGCATCTATGATGGAGGCGCGTACCTGCTCGTCATGGAGAGCGCCCGAGTAGTGAACCACGCCGCTCTCGTTCTGGAGCCTGAGTGTCGAGGGCTGCGTGGCGACCGCAGTCGGAGCGGGTGTCGCGGCGGGAGCCGGGGTCGTCGCAACCGGAGCTGGCGTCGCAGCGGGCACGGAGGTCGCAGCGGTCGCAGCGGGTCCGGTTGCCGCCGGAGCGGGCGTCGAAACTGGCGCGGAGCCTGCCGGGGCGGACGCGGTCGCGTCAGCCGGAGCCGGCGTCACAGCGGGGCCCGGTGTCGGAGTGGGCGCAGCTGCAGCGACCGGAGCCTTGGGCGCCTGGGCGACGGGCGCCTCGGCTGACTTGCGATTTAACATCGGCCAGAAATACCAGACGAGCCCCAGGAGAATGAGCACGCCTAACGGCGGCCACAGCCAGCCGGGGAGGCGGGACGCCCTCGTCTCCTTCGTATCTGGCGTTTCATAGACGTCGACGCGCTTCGGCGCGCCCGGCCCGGTCAAGTCGTCCCTAGAAAGAAAATTCGTTACTTCGGCGGGTGGGCTTATTGGGACGACCCCGTTTGGGGTCACGACGCCTATAAGTCTTGGCACAGCATAGCCTAATGCGGCTGAGATGGAGGCCGGCGTTAGACCGAGTCGGTTCGCGATCCCCCCGAGCACACTCGGGCCGAGCACGCGCTCGGTTTCATGCGCCGTCAACGGGGCCGCGTCCGCATGCCCAAGCCACGATGCGACTTCAGCCGAAAGACCAGCCGATCTGAGCGTTTCCAGAAAACCGCCGATTCCGCCCCGTGAACTTATGATTAGGACAAGGGCCTCGCCCACCAGCGGACCGGCGGCCGCGCCCAGCCCGAAACGTTGCGCCAGGTCGTCGGTTAAGGCGTCCAACCCAGCCATGTCTTTCCTCACAGAGTTGATCCAATCGTTTGCGCAAGTCGAAGGAATCCGCGCCATTGACTGGAAAATCGTCGGACTCGGCCGGTGTCACAAAGTGGTGGCGCAGCGCAGACCTGATTCCCCACGCGCGAACCTCGCGAGGCCGCCATTCAGTTGGTGATTTTGCGGTCGGATTTAATCGCGCCGCCTTCTGCAGACTCCCACGGAGAGCGCGATGAGCAGATTGATCCGCAAGCGCACGAAAGCATCTAGCCAGCGGCCATCTTTCGCCTCCGGCTTCTATAAGCCAGATAGTCTACACGAAGCAAATCGCCGAATCGCCGACTTTTGCCCCGAGAGCGCGCAATGCTCGCAGCGCCCGAGTCCAATCGGAGGCCTCGGCGCTGTGCGCCCCGCTTGTTGGATCGCCTCAGCCTCGTGGCGCAATTTCCAGATTGCGACCAAGATGCTATGAACCCGCGCCCGTCCACAGAGCGGCGCTGTCAAGCGCGGATCTCTCGGCGTGGCGAAGGAGAACCCTGTTGGCGTTTTGGCGCGGGATCCGCGATCGCATCGAGTCCATGCTGCTTGGCCAGCCAAATGCGACCCTTCGTCGGCTGCTGTCCGACCAGGGCTTGAAGCACTGGAAGGGCTACGCTTTTTCTTTCGCGATGATGGGCCTGATCGCGCTGACGACCTCGCTCTCGGCATGGATCATCGGCAAAATCGTCGACAAGATCTTCGTCGCGCACAAGCTCAGCGCCGTCTGGGAAATCACCGCCGCAATCGTCGCCATCTACACCGTCAAGGGATTCGCGACCTACGGCCAGCAGGTGTCGCTGTCGCGGGTCGCCAACAGCATCGTCGCCGACATCCAGACGCGCATATTCGACCAGATGCTCCGCATGAATGTCGCCTATTACAGCAAGGCGCATTCGTCGGAATTCATGGCGCGGCAGGCCTTCATCGCCCAGTCGGCAAGCAGCGCCCTCAACCTGCTGATCACGACCCTTTCGCGCGACGCCCTGACCATCGTCGGCCTCGTGATCGTGATGCTCTCGCAGGACCCGATGCTCACGGTCCTGGCCCTGATGCTCGTGCCTGTCGCGGCGCTCGGCGTGCGCCAGATCGGCCAACGCGTGCGACGGATCATGTCCACGGAATTCGCGGGCATGATGCAGATGATGGAGTTGCTGCAAGAGACGGCGCAGGGCGTCCGCATCGTCAAGGCCTTCACCCTCGAGGACTTCATGCGCAAGCGGCAGGGGGCGGCGATCCGAGGCTTCCAGGCCGCGGCCAACAAGCTCGCGTCGGTGAGCTCGCGCACAAGCCCGATCATGGAGAGCCTCGGGGGCTTCGCCATCGCCGCCGTCGTGCTCTATAGCGGCTACACCGTCATCATTCGCGGCAACCAGCCCGGAAGCCTGTTCTCGTTCATCACCTCGGTCATCATGCTGTACGAGCCGATGAAGCGGGTCGCCCGTTTCCACGTCGATATGTCCACGTCCCTCCTCGGCGTCAACATGCTCTATGATTTCCTCGACGCGCGTGAATTCGAGGAAGATCCTCCGGGGGCGCGCGAACTCGAGATCACGGAGGGCCGGATCGAGTTTCGCAATGTGGTGTTCGGCTATCGTCCCGAAGAACGGGTTCTCCATGCCGTGAGCTTCGTCGCTGAAGCCGGGAAAACGACCGCCCTGGTCGGGCGGTCGGGGGGCGGCAAGTCGACGGTGATGGCCCTCATCCTGCGGCTCTACGACATCGAAGCGGGCCAGATTCTCTGCGACGGCGTGGATATCGCGTCGGTGACGCGGAAGTCCGTCCGCCGGCAAATCGGCTATGTCGCGCAGGAAAACTTTCTGTTCAAGGGATCGGTGCGGGACAACATCGCCATGGGCCGGCCGGGAGCGAGCGACGAGGACATCATGGCTGCCGCCAAGGCGGCCTATGCGCACGACTTTATCATGGATTTCGACCGCGGTTACGACACGCCCTGCGGCGAGCAAGGCATGCAGCTGTCCGGCGGGCAGCGCCAGCGCATCGCCATCGCCCGCGCGTTTCTCAAGGACGCGCCGATCATCCTGCTCGACGAGGCGACCTCCGCCCTCGATTCCGAATCCGAGCAGGCGATCCAGAAGGCGCTGCAAACCCTGTGCGAAGGCCGCACGACCATCGTCATCGCCCACCGCCTCTCGACGGTCGCCCAGGCCGACGAGATCTGCGTGATCGATCACGGCCAGATCGTCGAGCGCGGCCGCCACCGCGACCTGCTCGCCCATGGCCACACGTACAGCCTGATCGCCAGGACCCAGTTCCCGCGCGACGCGGCGTGAGTGCTTCAATGTGGAGTTTGAGCCAGATGCTGTCGGTCAGGAATATTAGAGTAAGGAAACGGCAAGGCGATTTTAGCGCGAACAAGACAAAATTGAATTTGGCGAGTGACCCTTCATTTAATGAAGAGCTATATCTGGCCCGATATGGCGACGTGAGGAAGGCAGTAAATTCCGGCTTGTATTCTTCGGGATACGCTCACTATATAGCCTGCGGAAAAACTGAAGGTCGAGAAATCTCATTACCAGTCGCAACTTCTGGTACGCTATCGAGCGAACTTACGGGTACTTTTTATCAGAATTTCTTACAGAAAATGCATGCAGTTCTCCAGCCACGGACTTATTTTGAAATCGGTAACGCTCAGCGGTGACACTTTGAAGTTGGCGTCGTGCTCTTCTGTCAGCGTTGACCCGCTTTATCAGATTAATTCTAATGTACTGGGTAGTAAACCAGCATGTTACTTCTTTCAACAGCCCAGTGACGAGTTCTTCGAGCAACACAATCCGCAAATACTGTTAGGCGATACAATTGATTTAGCCTTCTTGGACGGGATGCATTTGTTAGAGTTTCTATTGCGTGATTTCTATAATACAGAGCCTTTCTGCGAACGAAACTCAATTGTCATTCTCCACGACTGCCTGCCTTTAGATGAGTATATGACGGTTCGAGAGCCCTCTGATCCCAGACGTCAACATTCGTCTCGGCCGAACTACTGGACCGGCGACGTGTGGAAGATGATTCCAATTCTTCAGCGATGGCGTCCCGATCTCAAGCTTACGGTTCTTGATGCGCCGCCGAGTGGCTTGGCCTTGATCACGAATCTGGATCCCGGCAACCGCGTACTTAAAAACAATTATGACCGCATATTCGAGGATTATAGTGCAATCGATCTCGGCGCATACGGTGTGGAACGATTGTATCGACAGGCGGGCGTTGTCTCTACAGAGAGATTTGCGACAGCCGAAGACTTTTCGACTTTCAGGGGCATGACGAGTACCTAGGACGATCTCGGAGGGATTTGGCCCCTCGGGTGCAACCCGCGCTAACTGTACAATGCGAACTTCTATGGTTGTTGATTTAAGCTTTGACGAGGAAGCATACCTCTCGAGGTATGCCGACGTCAGAAGCGCAGTGAAAGCGGGCGTATTTTCCTCCGGGCGCGCCCATTATCAAGCCTTCGGAAGGTTTGAAGGGCGAGATGGGTCCTCCGAAATAAAGCAGGAAGGGTACAGAGTTTCGTCCAGTCCACCTCTATTCCGATATATTTCTCCGCTAGACCTGCTAGACGATCCATCTGCGGACTTGACGCTTATAGTTGAGGCAGAGGAGCTAACCTCCATTCACGAACGCAGACGTACTGGCGCGGCATTTATCGATGACCCCGACGCAACAGGTCTGTTCTCGACGGCTTGCGACGTCGTAGTCGTGCCTCACACGGCCCCATTCACCTTGACCGCATCGCGTGTGCGGCAGGTGGGATATCGGAGCTATCTGAGCCAAAATGGGCTCCTTTTCAACGACCAAGCACTCGTTAACGAGACAGAGCGGCGTCGGTTTGTGGCGAGACTTAGTCAGCCGACAGCTTTTGAAAACGAGGACACCGGTCTGACACCATCTGATCTGCCGAGATCTCTTAAGGTTGGAGACGCATAACCGCGCGGTCCAGCATGTGCGAGGCGAGGTTGTCTCTCTCTGCTCTTTTGAACCTACAAATTACGGATCGTTCCTCATGCGAGTGTTCCAAAGGTCGCAGGACGACGGCACCTTCTAAATAATCGCAAGGTTATTGGCCCGCTCTATAATAAGTCAATGCGCGAGCTCTACGCAATTGCCTCGATCCCAGTCGAAAGGATGCGAGAACACAAGACAAGCGTTATCTATGACTACGACCGGGCGATCATCTTATCGGACCGAAATCCGCACTTCCTGGCCGATACAGAAACGCTCGCGTTCTACGCCGATCTGCGCCATCAGTACGGAGCTCGGCGAGGAGGAAGAAAGATCTTTGTTTCGCGCTTGGGCTGGACAGGCTCGTACGCGTCAACTCATCGCGTCATGCGCAACGAGGAAGAAGTCGCTGCGCGGCTAATGGCGGAGGGCTTCGAGCTCGTCCTCCCCCACTCCATGAGCGTGAAGCAGCAGATCGAGGCATTCTCCTCGGCGGATTTCATCGTCGGGGCCTCCAGTTCCGCTATGTTCAACGTAGTGTTCAGTCATCCTGGAACAAAGCTGGTCGACATCGAGTCCGAACCACACTGGGTCTTTGGGCACCAAAATATGTTCGGATCGTTTGGTCTCGATTATGGAATATTTGCGGCAAAGGCGGATGATCAGGACTGGAATGTCCCTCACAAGCCTTTTCCGTAAATGTCGACGCGCTCATGGCCGCAGTTGCGGCGATCTCTTAAGTTTCGACATCGCTAGATACGGCGCGAATCTTAAGCGGGCGCCACTCCGCCCGATCTCATAGGGTTAACCCCCTAAATTCAAGACGTTGCGCTTTAGCCAGTTCCACATGTTTAAAATGCCCGTTTCAAGTGGGATTTGGCATTCCCATCCGAAGTCTGCTTCGCCCGCGAACAATCCAGCACTGAGCGGGGAACATCGACCGGTCGGCCCGGCCTGTAAATATCTCGAAGTTTGAGCCAGTGTTGCGCGGATGGCTTGAACGACCTCGTTGACCGACAACCCTCGACCGCTGCCCGCGTTGTATGTGCCTTCACTTTTCGCTCGTTCCGGCGCGCACGCATAATTCTGCCAAGTCGCCGACCCCAAGGTAGTCCCGGACAATGGTGCCGTCGCCCCAGATCTCGACCGGCTGCCCCGCCAAGATCCGGCGAAGGAATGTCGATATTACGCCCTGTACGCCGAAATGGGCCTGGCGTGGTCCAAATGGATTTGACGCACGGATAATTATGGGAGAGAAGCCTCGCGTCCTCCTGTACATTGCCAGGTAGAGCTCGATGGTCGCCTTGACGATACCGTAGGAATTGATGGGACGTAACGGATGCGTCTCCGGAATTGGAATTGTATCGGGGACTCCGTAGACTGTGCCGCCGGAAGACAGGAACAAGATCCTAAAGAGGCCAAGCCGTAGCATCGAAGTCGAGTAGACCTATGGTCCCCATGAGGTTGTCCTTGACGTCCGTATTCGGGTCCAAATCGGCGGTACCAGGAACCTAGTACTAAGCAGGTGAAAGACAGCCTCCATCCCCGACAAGGCCTCGACGAGCGCCATCCTGTCGGCGAAGTCCCCAAAACAGTAGTCCACCTCGGGCAGCGGAGCGCGAAATCGTTCCGGCTGCCGGTCGAAGACGCGAACGTAGGCGTCCCTCAAGCAGCCGGTCCACGACATGTGACCCGATGAAGCCCGCACCGCCAACGACAAGAACCTTCATGAGTTGCGCTCCCGGGGAGGTGGTCACCCGCAGGCTCGATCTGCGCTCCACAGAGCGGTCAACCGTGTCCGCTTAAGTTTCTCGCCATCGATATCCCACCTTTACAATCGCCCCGTTGATGTCAGCGGGTGAGACCGTACACGTTCGTAACCACGCAAGTCATACCCAACGCTGGCGGACGACGCCAAAGAGTCGCTCGATCGCGTGGATCATCGTCCCGTCGATGGGCGACAGGCTCCGGGATAGTCGTCCCAGGCAAGCTCAAGTCCAAGAACTTGACAAATTGAAGAGCGGACCCAAAACATCGAACCGACCGGAAAATTAATTCCGCCGGAAGCTCGCCTAACTTCATGCGGGTCGCAAGCTTCTCCGCGAATTTACGATTCTTAGTCCATGAAATGACATGGGGATCATCGGGAAAGACAATCCCAATTCGTGGATCTAAGTTCCATCGCCGACAAGATCATGTCGCAGCGTCGCCCCTTCGTGCTCGCCGCCGATCAGAATTCTCCATCAGGAAGGTATTCCAAGCCTCGCCGACGACCGGTCCGCCCACATGCAGACTCTTCTTCGTATGACAGTGACCAATAATATCGTAGCCGGAGCATAGCGCCGAACCGAATTGAGTAATGAACGGGCCAATGTCGCGGCCGAAATTCGGGGTTATCTGCAAATCCGCAAGTCGTCCCCGATAAGATCGACACGGCTTTGCTGCGCCTCTCCGCGCCTTCGTGCGTAACGACGCTGATAAAAAGGTCGGGAGTACAAGCATTGAGGTTCAGGCGCATCGACAATACCCAGGTAATTGATCCGGATAAAATGCGTGCAATGCAGCGCAACTCTGGACTTCGACCTGCGCGATCGCTTTCTGCTGGCCGCCTGAGATGACCCGTTGTAACCATGGGCCCTTGGGAAGCACCTTTCCGCAGGAAATCGACGAACGGGTCGACGTCTGCCTCTTGAACGGGGGATCCCATCGAGGTATAGATGGTCGGTTGAAAGCCCGGCATGGGCTTGCGTACACCGAGCCCGCACGACATCCGATGAAGATAATCTTCGATAATTTCTGCCTCCGCAGATGCTTGGAGCCCGCGTGTCCGAAGAAGTCCCTGCGGAATTTACCGGAAGCAACGATCGTCGATATTCTCCCTGTCTACATGCGCCGCGTTGTCTACGGCCTTGTCAGCGATCTGCTCAATTCTCTTAACATAGCCCTCCAAATCAAATGCCTTTTCCGCCGCCGGGCGGGAACGGTTGATGACATTGCAGCGCAATTCGTTGGAGGCTGCCAACGCCTGCACTTTCCGGGCAAGATCTTGTGTGTCGAGATACCCAGCAACACATTCGTCCCTCAGGCCGTTCTCGATTAGGAAGTCGGCGATCCCTGTCGTCTTGTTAAAACACACAACAGGTAGGCCAATCAACAACGCGTCGATGGCGACATTAGGAAGCGGATCAAGTCGTGACGTAATCAGTAGAACATCCGACAATTTATAAGCGATTTCAATTTGGCTTGTCGACCGCAATATCTTGACGTTAGCCTCAAGTCCGCCGCGTTTTACTTGGTCATCCAAGAAGACTGAATAGGTCACTTCGTTTTCCGGATCGAAGCCATCGCCAATCCATACAAATTGAAAATTCTCTCCGTCAGGCTGGTTTGTCAGTATCGCCGCGCATTCGAGGAAAAGATCGACGCCCTTTCGCAGTTCTATATTGCCGACGCCAAGGACAAGGAATTTGTTCGCTGTTCCCGGCGGACGCAAATTCGACGTCAGCCAGGTCGTTTCGTTAACTGCCCCTGCGACGCCGGGCGCTTCCGGAACGACGCATTTACCCTGGGGGATGACGTAAATTGAGGTCCCGGGATAAAGCCAGAAATCCGACGCGGCATTTTCGAGCGTGATCATTGTGGAGAACACTGTTTCTGTGGAGAGCGTAATAGCGTTATAGAACGCTGAACGAGGTCGGATGTTGGACGAGAATTCATGAACCAGCGAGACAGTTGGTACTCCCCGGGACTTCAAGGTCGAGAGAACCCGACTTGAAGCTACACTGTTAACAATCGCAAATCTGAGCGGCCGCAGAGAAGTGGCCTCTCTCACCGATATTCGAAAGTTGTTCGTCGTTCATGTTCCGCCGGTCGGCGACCAAAACGGCGACACTCGCCTCGTGGAAATGGGAGGTTAGTTCTCCTCCCTCAAGAAGTAAGCTGATCACGTTATATCGCTCGGAGAATCGCTGAACGAGATTCAACGCCAGGATCGGCGCTCCTGAGCGTGTTCCCTCGTGCGCCACGACCAGGATCGTGTCCTTTGCGCCATCAAAGGATTTCATTGCCGAATTTGCCGTGACCGATTGTGCGCCAATCATCGCGAAGAAGTCTGGGGTCAGGCCTGAAACCTGCGCGCCGGCCCGGGTGCTGCCGTACCCCAACCTTCGCAGCCAGCCCCGCGGGCGACCGCTCTTGTGGAAGGCAATACGTTCAAAGGGGCGGCGCAAGACGCGACCGGAGCTACGGGGAAAGTAAGTCAGTCGGTCGATCGCCCGCCATAGAAACGAGGCGATTACCTTATCCAGATCCAAGCGTCCTCGCGCAGAGGTGGGTTCGGCTGTGCGAGCGTCCAGTTGCGCCCGCAGTCCCGTCCGTTCGTCGCTCAGCCGGACGATCTCGGATTGGAGCTCCGCCACGACTGAGGACAGCTCCAAATTTCGTGCCGACGCCGCCTTGTGGACCTCCGCGATGACCTCGCGCAAGTTACGGAGCTCGGATTCGCGCGCGGCGATCGTCTCCCTTACGGCGAGGGCCTCTGCTGCGCGCTGGGACAAATCAGCCTCGCGCACCGCAGCCTCTGTGACCATCACCGCACCAAGTATAGGCATAGCACTTGGTTGGCAGTTGGGAGGCGTACGCCGCCTGATAAGACGCAAGGTGCGAGTTTCCCGAACGCGTCCCGAGTTCAACGAAGATCTTCGGCATCACCCTCCGCATGATCCATGCGGCGAACGGGAACTGTCCGAGGCAGGCCGCCGACGGCCAGAGGCGGTCTGCTTGAAATGAGGCGACTTCGCTTTCCAAATCGAAATCCTGAACGGCCAATTTTAAAACTTCGTCCGTAAGGCGACGGCTGATCTTCGTTCACGATCCTTGCGAGCGCCCTCGCGGCCGGTTCGGCCAGTCAAAAGCAATGCTCTACATCGAACGGGCCTACGCGGGCTCATCGGTCCAGGTCGGCGCCAATTCCTTGGCCGTCGTTAAAGACACCCGGGGTGGTCGTGTCAACCCCAGCCGCCGCGAATACCGGAGTTTGGATGCGTCCGGACCTCTCGCGTGCTTCGGACATGGGCTCGAAAGCCGCGCGGTTTCCACCCGGAGAGCAAGCGGCGTGGCCGTGGGCGGCAATCTCTAAGATAAAGCCGGGCGGACGAGAGGCGAGAATTGCCGACTGAGCATCGCATTGATTCCTTTTCGGACGCCAATCGGTGCCTCGATGCCATCAAATGTGAGTCGGAGCCTGTTTTGCAAGCCGATCTGGAGTGGGCCCTGACGGTTCACATACGATCCCACAACTGGCGAATTAAGCGACAACCAGTGTACCCCTTGGAGGGCTTCCCGGCTGTTCCCTTGCGAGGCGAGCAAGGATATTCTTCGCATTGTACCCACGCATGAAAAACCATCAAGCACATCGATCGTTGCTTGTTTGAACAAAATCCATGGCGGCTTAAGCCCGCGGGCTATCGTTTCGCGGCGGCTAGCCAGACCGTTGCAACAATCGTGCAACGCCCTGTCAGGCCACTTGGCCGAAACTCCCTTCTCTTCCAGATATTTTCTCGCTCATCGGGTCGGCGTGCCGGCCGGATCACGGGAAGGGGACGAACCGAACCAGAAATAGCGCGAGCGTAAACCTTTGCGCCGGCGATGCAACGGTGAGGAACGCTTCCTCTGAACCCGGACACAGCATTGCTTTCGGCATCCGAATGCCGTAGAGACCCCGCTGTACCCTGCACCTCAGAAAGGCATTGGATATGACGACTTATTTCATTTGGAATCAAGTATCGTAACATTGGGTCAAACGACACCACAATGTTGGCGTACCTGTTGGAGCTGATTGTGAATGAGTAATAGCAACAATATTTCGCAATTGTTGGCATGGACTGGAGAACGCTACCTTCCTGAAATTGGGGGGAGTATCGAACTTGAGCATCTACACCGTTATGTGTTTGCAGCACAATTTACATCTGGAAAGAGTGTGCTGGATATAGCAAGTGGAGAGGGGTATGGGTCTGCGTTGTTGGCGAAAAACGCAGTCAGTGTTGTCGGGGTTGATATTTCACCGGATTTTGTTGCCCACGCCTCGACGAAATATCAAGCCGACAATTTGGAATTCAGACTTGGCTCGTGCGCGGCGATTCCGCTAGTGGATCAGTGCGTGGAAATCGTTGTTAGTTTTGAAACTATTGAACATCATGACGAGCATGAAGCCATGATGCGCGAAATAAAACGGGTCTTACTTCCTGGTGGCTTGTTGATCATATCAACTCCGGATAAACTAGAATATTCAGACAAACCCGACTACCACAACCCCTATCACGTAAAGGAATTGTATCGTCAAGAGTTTACATCGTTGCTCGAAGTCTATTTCAAAAACCACAGGATAGCCGGCCAGCGCGTGATTTATGGGTCCGCTATTTTCAACGAAAACAGCGCAAGCCAGGTTCGAAGTTACGACTTGAGTGATAAATCGCTACGCGCTACTCCCGGAATTCATCGTGCGGTTTATCTGATAGCTGTCGCTTCAGATACGGGGCTACCTTTGACCGAAAATTGCGTCCTTGAAGCATCTCAAACTGATATTCATCAGAAATTGATCTTGATGGGGCGTGAGCATGACAAAATAGTCGCTTGGGCAGACAAAGTAGTCGCTTGGGCAAGAGATCTCAATCATGCCCTGAACCTGAGGGACCGAGAAATTGCGGACCTCGAATTGTCGAAGGCAGCATTTCGTGAGCAATTGACCTTCATGAGGCATGAGCGAGATGAAATATTTTTTCGGGTTTTAGAAGGTAGTAGACAGATCAGCAGTCTAAGCGACGAATTAGACAGGACTCTTATCTCAAAAGATTTTGAGATTGACAGCTTGCAGCGCCACCTGAACGAGATCATTCGGTCGCGTTCCTGGCGCATGACGGCTCCTATGCGCAGGATGATGGTAACTTGGAGAAATGCTGGTTCGCGGATGGTGAAAGGATCTCCCACAAAAATTGACGCGGAGGTTGCTGCGATCAAAAAGTCTGGGCTGTTTGATGAGGAGTTTTACCGCTTAACGTACCAGGATCTGCAACCACAAGACGATGTAGTCAAACACTACTGCAAACATGGATGGCGCGAAGGAAGAAACCCCTCCGCTAACTTCGACACTTGTTACTATCTCTTAACTTATAGTGATATCCGCGATGCGGATATTAATCCTTTTTGGCATTACGTTGTCAAAGGCGTTTCGGAAAAGAGGCACGCCACCGGTGAAAGAGGGGTTTTCAACGAACAGATTGATGTAGAAGTTGAGGCCATAAAGAAGTCAGGTCTCTTTGACGAGTGGTTCTATCCGCTCGACGTACCCGGACCTCGATTCGCCATACCTGGAATCTGATCAGACACTACTGCAATCACGGATGGCGCGAAGGAAGAAATCCTTCACCTGGCTTCGACACTCGTTACTATCTCTCAACTTATAGTGATATCCGCGATGCGGATATTAATCCTTTTTGGCACTACGTTGTCAAAGGCGCTTCGGAAAATAGATGCTGCATCGGCGAACTCGTAGAGGGAGTTTTCGGCGATCAGATTGACTTAGAAGCTGAGGCTATTAAGAAGTCAGGTCTGTTTGACGAGTTGTCTACCGCTCGGCGTACTCGGACCTGCATTCGCCATCATTGGACTTGATCAGACACTACTGCAATCACGGATGGCGCGAAGGAAGAAATCCTTCAGCTAACTTCGACACCCGTTACTATCTAGCAACTTACAGTGACGTGCGCGATGCAGATATTAATCCTTTTTGGCATTACGTTGCTAAAGGCGCTTCAGAAAATAGATGCTGTATGGGCGAACTCATAGAGGGAGTTTCCAACGAGCAGATTGACTTCGAGGTTGAAGATATTAAGAATTCCGGTCTCTTTGACGAACTTTTCTATTCTACAATGTACCCAGAGTTGCAGCTTAAGCCAGTCGATTTAGTCAGACATTACTGCGAGCGAGGATGGCATGAAGGTAGAAATCCCTCCGATAAATTTGATACCGCTATGTATCTCGCAGCCTATAGCGATATTCGCAATGCGAAAGTGAATCCCTTTTGGCATTATATCGTCGCAGGGGCATCCGAGTTAAGAGAGGGCCATCCCGATGCGCCTGCGTGCTTCGAAAGCGACATTCGGTTCGACTTTCTGGAAACCGACATCAAGTTAATTGCGCTTTATACGTCGCCCAACTGGACAGAGTTGCGGCGTGGACAGTCCCGTTCCAGAGTCGAAGTCGCCGCCGCTCCTACCTCACGCGGATTTAGGGCTCTATGAGCCATCTGATTCGCTGGTGCTCATACGCCAGGCGGAGATGGCGAAGCGCCATGGGCTGTACGGCTTTTGCTTTGAACTCGGCGCTTGCGCAGACAGCGGAGGGCCATCCCAACCGGTTGAGCTCTTTCTCGCGCACACCGATGTCGACTTTCGCTTCTGCGTCCAAGTAGAAATTCGCTCAGAGGACATCCCCGAATATCTTGTCGCTTCTCTCGCACGAGCGGCGTCGGACCGGCGGTTTGTCCATATCCAGGGCGCCCGGTTATCGTGGCGACCGTGCTGAGCGAATCGCAACATGCAGCGCCAGCGCTTCGTCACCTGAAGAGCCAACTTGCTGATCGGGGCGTGGTCCGTCCATTCCTGATCGGCCGTTTTGCTACGTGGGAGGTTTATTCGGACGTCTCGCCGACGGACCTGTGCGATGCCGTGCTCGATCTACCCATTGCTCCAGTTCCAGGAGAGACAGGCGACTTTATTCCGCCTGTCGAGAATGGGATCGGCGTGGTGCCCTACAGTGTGGTTGCCTCCCAGGGTATTGCTCGCGCTCGAACTGCGCAAAGTTCCGCACACCCGATCTTCCATTGTGTCACGCTTGGGCGCGATAACACCGCCGGAAAGCCGAAGCGCCCGCTTGTGTATACACGCTTTAGCATCAAGGAATACCGCCGCTGGATGGATGCGGCGATCGCTGCCGCGAGGGTTTCCCATCCAAAAGATCGCCGTCTTGTGTTCGTGAATGCGTGGAACGACTGGAACGAGGGCCTTTTTCTTGAGCCCGACCGGCAGCGCGGGTTTTGTCGCTTGAACGAGACAACACGCGCTCTCCTGGGCATGGCCTCTGGCGTGGCAATGCCGAAGATCTCGGTAATCGTGCCTAACTACAACCACGAATTGTTTCTCCGTCGTCGACTGACAAGCATCTACGGGCAGACTTACAAGAACATTGAAGTCATCCTTCTTGACGATGCCTCGTCTGACAGCAGTCGCTCGCTTATGGATGAGTACGCAGCGTCCTACCCGGACATAACATCAAGAATCTACAATAACAAAAACTCGGGTAGCCCCTTCCGTCAGTGGGCTAAAGGAATCAAGGCGGCCACTGGCGATTATGTCTGGATCGCGGAGAGCGACGACTACTGCGATGAGAACTTCCTTGAGGTACTTGTGCGCTGTTTCGATGATAAAGCTGTCCTACTTGCGTATGCCAAATGCTGTTTTGTTGACAGAAATGAAAATACTACGCGAGACGACTTTAAAAGCTACCTGAGCGATCTAGACTGCTCGTGGAGATGGGACAACTCGTATGTGGAGACAGCGCACAAAGAAGTTGAGACAGCTCTTGGCGTCAAAAACACCATTCCCAACGCAAGCGGTGTTCTCTTCAAGCGGCCGGTCGATTTGCCCCTGCTGGACAATGAATCGTGGCTGTCAATGGTTGTCGCGGGCGACTGGGTCTTCTATCTTCACATCATTCGGGGCGGGAAGCTCGCTTACAGCATCGGGACGACAAGCTTCTTCCGACGATATGAGGGGAGCGCGGCTGCGGTCACGTTCGACAGGGAGGTCTTCTATCGGGAAGTCGGAATGGCCAGCCGGACAGTAGCGTCGCTGTATGATGTGCCGCTGGGAGTTCTCGAACGGAGCCGCCGAAACTATCATGCATTCTACGAGAAGATCGTGCGTGGGAGCGATGTAGAATTCGAGCTCTGGTACGACTACCCGTCCGTTCTCCACGCCCGTGAAACCCGGTTGCCGAACGTCATGGTCACGACCATGGGCTTTTTCCCTGGCGGTGCCGAGATCCTTCCGATCCGATTGGCAAATGAATACAAGCGCCAAGGCCTTTCCGTTCTCTTGCTTAGTGCGGGATTAAATCCCTATGAAGACGGTGTTCGTCGGATGCTGCGGAATGACGTGCCGGTCATCGAGACATCGGATGTTGACGTTGTGAAGGAAATCATCCACGACTTTGGCATTGAGGTGCTCAACACGCACCAATGGCACATTCAGAAATATCCTCTACGGGTGCCGGACGTCTTTAAAGAACTGCGTGCGCACGTCGCCTCACTCCACGGAATGATTGAGCATGGAGAAGCTTTCGCTGCAACCGAAGACCAGCTTCGAACGGCCGACGAAAGCGTCACGACCTGGGTCTATACTGCCAACAAGAATCTCATTCCCTTCCTTAACAGCGGACTTTATGACAAGTCGTCTTCTCGTTTTGTCAAGATTCCGAATGGAATGACGCCACCACGCATCATTCCGGTACCGCGCGCTGACATGGGCATCCCGGAGGACGCCTTCGCGCTATGCTGTGTCAGCCGTGCAATACCGGACAAGGGATGGGCAGAAACCATACTTGTGATTGAACGAGCGCGGCTCCTCTCCGGCCGAGATATTCGCCTCATACTAGTTGGCAACGGACCGGTCTACGACGAGTATTGCAGCGCCGGCGTTCCCGATTTTGTGTACCTGGCTGGTTTTAGTGAAAACTCGGTCGGCCACTATGCGGCGGCGGACATGGGAATTATGTTGACTAAATTTAAGTCCGAAAGCTTTCCTCTGACGATTGTAGATTGTCTATTCGCTGGAAGACCCTACATCGCCTCTGATGTCGGCGAGATCGGAAACATGTTGACGACAGAAGGTGAACTTGCTGGTGAATTGATCGAGTTAGACAATTGGGAAATTCCAATTGAGAGATCTGCACAAGTTGTCGCCGATTTCGCAACTGACCGAAAGAAATACGCGAAGTCCCTTTCTTTGGTGCAAGGCCTCGCCAAAAGGTACCGAATTGACGTCGTAGCGTCTCAGTATGTTCGTCTTTTCCAGGCAGACATGGCGGAAATGGATGGGAAAAAAGGAGTTGCTTTAGCGCCTCATCGCTCAAGGTCCTCTCGACATTAGCGCGTCGGGTGCGTCAGCGACAGCCAGATCGCTGAGGCGCTAGACACCGGCGTCGCGACGGTCGAGCGGACGCGACGGCAACTCGTCCAGGGGAATTGCTTCGGATGATGGCTTCGAGGTAGTCGGGGTCGAGGTTTGCCCGTTTTCTGCGGGTCTTGAGGCTGTGCTTGTCGTTTGGGGCGCGGATGAGGTTCATGTTCATGTGTCGGATGACGGCCATGTTTTGGGTCCGGCGCCGGTGCGCAGCCTGGCGAGGTCATCGTGGAAGACGACGTCGAGGACCCAGTGGAGGCGGTTTTCGACGCCCCAGTGGGCGCGCACGGCCAAGGCGAAAACCTCGGGGTCGAGCTTGGCGGAGCACAGATAGTAGCGTCGCTCGCGAGCGAGGCCGCCGTTTCGCTCGATGCGGCTTTCGACCATGGCGATCATGGCCAGATGGGGAAAGCTGGGTTCGTCGGCATAGCGGCGCGAGGAGAAGAGCCAGTCGACATTATAGCTGACGGAATGCCGGCGTTCTTCGATGCGGCCGTGGTCGGCGTCGGTGGTGAGGTGGACGGGTTCGATCTCTTCGGCCTAGGGATCGGCGAAGAACGCGACGACGTCGCGATGAAGAACCGGTCGATTGGCCTTGAGGGCAAGCAGATAATCGCCGCCGCCGGTGACGATCTGCTCGGCGATGTCGGTTTGGGTTCCCATGGCGTCGATGGTGACGAGCGCGCCCTTCAGTTCGAGCCGCTGCAGAAGCGCGGGGATGGCATGGATTTCGTTGGACTTTTCCTCGATCGCCTCCTGGCCCAGGACCAGGCGTTGCCGGGCGGCCCAGGCGCTGACCATGTGCAGCGGCGCGCGGCCCTTGGCGCGGGCGTGGCTTCGCCTCGATGTCTTGCCGTCGATCGCCACGATGTCGGGTTCGCCCTCGCGCAGACTTTCCACCCAACGCGAAAAGCAGGCCTGGAAAACGTCGGGAGCCAGCGCGTTGAGCACGTCATTGAGCGTGTCGTGCGCCGGCAGACCCCGCTCATATGGATAGAACCGTCTCAGAAAATCGAGCCGCAGTTCGCCCCACATCCTGATTTCGACGAAATCCTCCATGCCGCAAAGGCTGCCGCAGAGAACCAGAAGCAGGATTTCCCGCAGCGGATAGACGACCCGCCAACTCTGCCGGGGATCCTTCAACGCCGAAAAATGATCGATCAGGCTGATCGTCGCGCGCGCTTTGCACATCAGGGGCTCCGATTCGTCGAAGCCTCCTGAGAATCACACTTCCACCGCCCGCGCCTGCCCCATTAACCTGAAGCGATTGCCCTGGCAACTCGTCGAGGAAGGCTTGGAGGCCGTCCTGACGCGCAGTATAATCCCGATTCGGCCCCGCGCCGGAATTTCGACGGCGCCGCGGAAGCCAAGCTGATCGCTTTGGCTTGCGGGTCGTTGGCCGGCTGGACCCTGCGTCTCTGGAGGAGAAGGAGGTCGAACTGCAGATGGTCGAGAGCGCTAGCGACAACACGATCGGGCGGCCGCTCAATAAACACTCTCCGGCCCCATGCCAAGCAGCAATGGGTGATCGCGCCCGAGGCGAGAGCGCCGCCTTCGTCGCCACAACATAGAAGACGTGCTGGAGGTCTACCAGAGGCCGCACGATCATTTGCCGGACGCCGACAGGATCGTTCGATCATTCTCGTTTAGGACAATCTCGGCACGCACACGACTGCGTCGCTAACGAAGCCTTTCCCGCCGAAGCGCGTCGCCTCGTCGAACGGTTCGAATGGCTTTACGTAACCCTCCGGTGAGGTCGTCACCGGAGGGTTTCGGCTTTACACGCCCAGACACGGAAGCGGGCTCGACATGGCCGGATCCGAATTCGCCGTCCTCTCGACCCAGTGCCTCGATCGCCGCATCCCCGACAAGCAAATGTTAGCGGCGGCGAGAAAGCGCGCATAGACGGCGCGTGTTCGGTTTGAGGGCTTATCTGCGTTGAGAAGACCGGCAACGAGAGCTGGCGCTTCAAGACCTGGGCCCGGGCCCGAGCGTAAAGAGGCGGTTATCCTCACGCCGCCGCGCTCGCCCCGGCTGCGCAACCCCGACCAGCTCCGCCGGGGCGAGCGCTACCTGCAGCGCACGATCATTGAAGGAGTTGATTTGCGCGCCGATTGACCGTCGGGAAGAGCGCGGCGCCGGCTGCAGGATCTGGTTTTGAACTCGTGGTCAGAAGTCGCGCCGGTCATGAGGAGGTCGTCAAGCCGTTGTCGTCATCGGCGCGGGAGGATTGCTGTTGCTCCTGGAGCAGGTCTTGCAATCGGCAGCTGTAGAGGGCCCAGATTTTCTCTTTGATTTCATCAAGCAGTTCGAACACGGCGAGCGCCTGCTCGGGCGTCCAGGTGGCGGGGATTTCGACGCGGATCGGACGCAGATGCGCGGGCAAGGGCGACGGCGGCGACGCGCTCATGGCTTGGCTCCGCGCCGCTGCCGCGCGCGCTGCTCGGCGCGGTCATGAGCTTCCTTGAGGCGATAGGAGTCGCCTTCGATGGCGATGATCTCGGCATTGTGAACGAGGCGGTCGACTAGCGAGACGACGCAGGCGGCGTTGGGGAACACCTCGCGCCATTCGGCGAACGGCCGATTGGTGGTGACCAGCGTGCTCTTGCTCTGATAGCGCCGCGAGACCAGTTCGAACATGAGGTCGGCATGGCGGTTGGAATAGGAGAGATATCCGACCTCGTCGATCACCAGCAGTTGCGGGCGGGCATAGTGGCGCAGGCGGCGTCGCAGCGCGGAATCGCTGTCGAGCGCGCAAAGGTCGCCGAGCAACTGGCCCGCGCTGGTGAACAGGACCGTGTGCCCCTGGATCAGCGCCTGGTGGGCGATGTTCTGCGCCAGGGTCGACTTGCCGACGCCGTTTGGACCGACGACGACGATATTGGCGGCCTCCTTGAGGAAGTCGAGCGCCATCAGCGCCTCGATGGCGGCTCGGTCGCAGCGCTTGGGCCAGTTCCAGTCGAAGTCGCACAACGGCTTGAAGCGGCCGATATGAGCGGTCTGCAGCCGCCGTTCCAGGCTGCGGCAGGCGCGCTGCCGCTCTTCCCAGTCGAGCAACGGCGCGACCCAGGCTTCTGTCGCGACCTCCGGCCAGTGCGCCACCAGGCCGTGCAGATGCAGCGCCTGAGCGCGGGCGCGCAGGGCGTCGAGGTCAGTCATCGGAACGCTCCTTGAGCTGGTCGTAGGTTTCCAGCGCGTGCGGCCGCACCGGGGCGTCGCGCCGTTGCACATGCTCGGGCAACGCGAGGTCGACCTGCGGCGCCTGGCCGCGCTGTTCGCGGCGACGCTCGAGGGCCAGACGCACGGCGTTGGGATGCGGCACGTCGCGCTCCAGCGCCTCGAGGATGGCCGCCTGCAAATCGGCGGCGCTGTTGCGGTCGAGCAGTCGGATCAAGGCGGAAGTGATGGCGCCCAGATTGGCGCCCCGTTCCGCGGCGCGCGCGAGCAAAGTCTGGCTGGCGGGGACGGCGTGGGCGAGGCGGTCCGTTGCGCGGTGCTGGCGAGCGGCGCTTTTCTGCTCGACCAGGGCTTGGATATGGGCGGCGGCCTCGATCTGCGCGCCCTTGTCGTAGCTGCGCCGATGAACGGCGAGCACTTCGGCGCCATCGACAATGCGAACCTCGTGCGGATCGGCAAGCACCGAGAGCACACGCCGGACGTGGGTGTGCGGGATCGAATAGTCGTTCAGGTCGAAGCGGACATAGGGGGTCTTGCCGACCGAGACCGTCACCCGCTCGAGCAGCGGCGCGGGATTGTCGGGCAGCGCCAGCAGGCGGCCCGCTTCGTCGGCGAACACCGCGCGGACGGTGCGCTGCGGCTCGTCGGGGCAGCGCCGGTCGGCGGCGGGGCCGATGCACCAAGCCTCGGCCTGGGCATTGAGGTCATCCAGATCAACGAAGCTGCGGGCCGCGAAGAAGGAATCCCGGACGTAGCGGATGGCGCGCTCGACGCGGCCCTTCTCGTTGCCGCGGGCGACCGCGACCGGGCGCGGCTCGTAGCGATAGTGTCCGGCGAAGCCCAGCAGGGTGGGATGGAAGCGGATCGCCGCGCCGTGCCGCTCGAGCACGGCGCTCTTGAGATTGTCATAGAGGAGAACACGCGGAACGCCCTGCCACGCGGCGAAGGCGCCGACATGGCCGCGCAGGAAGCTCTCCATGCGGGCGTCCAGGAAGAAGCGCAGAAAGATCTGGCGCGAGTAGCTCAGCACCATCACGAACGCCATCAACGGCCGCCGCGCCCGGCCGATCTGGAGGTGGCCAAAGTGGGCCCAGTCCACCTGCGCTTGTTCGCCAGGCAGGCTGCGCAGACGCAGATAGGCTTCGGCTTTCGGTCGCGGCCGATGGCAGGCGATCAGGTGGCGGAAATGGTCGGGGCTGCCGCGATAGCCACGCTCGCGCGCCATCGCATAGAGGCGGCTGGCCGTCAGCGTCGGGAACGTCTCCAACGTCTGGCGGATGAAGGGCAGATAGGCGTCGATCTGCGACGGCCGTGGCGGCGGCCCGATCCTGGGAAGACCGGCTTGCGCCAACACGCGCCGCACCACGCTGTGGTGAACATGCAGCTGACGGGCGATCGTGCCCACCGTCCATTTCTCAGCGTGGTGGTAGCGCAGGATCTGAGCTTCGATATCAGGCGCAATCACCATGGTCGGGTCCTGCTCGCTCGTGTCTCAGCAGACCTCGACGACGGAAGCGGCGACCCAGGAACCCATGGCGGACGAGAGCCGGGAGCCGGCGACCGCACCAGTGACAATGCGAGGCCGATCGCCGAGGTCGGTCATCCGAGGAAGCTGCGCCGCTCGCCATCGCCAGCGAGCCGAGCGACAGAAAATCATCCGATGACGGCGCGGGTGAACCCTGATGCGTCACTTTATTGCAGCGCGCCCGATAACGACGCGCTCGCTCGGCATGGGCGAGCCGCCCTCGGCGGCTGGTCTGGTAGCGCCGTCCGGCGGCGTCTTGCTTGCGGCGCCGCGCTCGCTGCGCGCAGTCGCCGGCGCAGTAGACTTGGCCGCGGTCGCAACAGCTGCAGATCACTGCCTGGGCGCGACAGTCCGCGCAAAGAAACAGCCTCGCCGACGGCGCGTCACGGTGTTCGGACCCGCAAACGCCAAGTGGACGGACGCCACGATTGCCAGGATAATGCCCCTGCATGCGTGCCCAGCACGGTGTGGGGCACGGCGTCGAGGCGAAACAGCCAAGTTGGGCTCGGCGCCGTGCTTGCCCTCGAAAACGAGCAAGCCTTATCCCGCCATCCGCCCCGCGTCAGCCCAAGGCAGGCCCCAAAGGGCCAGGCCGCCGGCTAACGGTACGCACTCATCGACAAAAGATCGCGCAAGCCACCCTGGCGTCAATACCGATCCGTCGGACGTTATCCCAGCCTGAAAGCCAGCTCGCGCCGTCTAAACGCGGATTCTCGCCGCCGCCGACAGGAAACCCTGATCGACGAAGTCTCCGCTTGGGAACAGCGCCGCCATATCCATCAATCATCAATCCAGGCCTACTGGCAATTAACGACCGCCGACCCGCGCATCAAACTCATTGCTCTTCTTCGCCCGAAAACAAACCGAAGCAGCATTAAAATCGGATCGGGGCGCAAGGGCCATGGCGGAGCTCCTTCGTTGCCACCTTCACCCTACTTGAACACCTACTTTTTTCAAGCCATTGATTGCGCAGGGAATTTGGCGAAATTCGCCGCGACGTGGCACTACGCCGCCGAAATCGAATATCTGCGACTTACATTGGCGTTTCCGTCGCTTTTGCCACACGCTTCGAATGAAGAAGGCGTACAGCGCAGCGCGAATAGGCAGAGAGCAACCGTCCCCTGTGCCAACAGCACCACAAAATCATAATTATTCCCCGCAATCAAGGTCCACCGCGGCAAAAGCGTGGCACTACATTTTGCAAAACGCCGTCACAGTCACTGGCCTCAATAATATCAATACGTTACGGTCGCGAGGCCTCGTTTACTGTTCAAGTAGGGGCAAAGATGGACCACAGGCGCGGCGGCTTTCTGGCGCTCGCGGCGATTTATGAGGGCGCCAGCCGTACGGAGGCGGCCAGATCGGCGGGTGACGCTTCAGATCGGTGGCGATTGGGTAGTCAAATTCAACGCGCATGCCCCGACGGGGCTGATCGACCGCAAGCTCCGGGGCAGCCGGTGCGTCAATAACGCGCACCGCGCCACCCACATGGCGATCATCGAGAGCGGCCCTATCCCGGCCCTTCACGGGGTCTGAGGATGACACGACGGGCTCAGATATAGATCAGGACTTTGGCAGCAATATAAATCGTGGTCGATATGCCAAACATTTCTACAACCAGACAAAGGCAAGTTTCAAGGTTACCTTTCCAAAGATGAGACCGAGCGGCTTTACATCATTGGGGATGGGACATGGAGTTTCCACGAGTTTTACCAATGCGCAGATAATCCTTGGCGTGATCAACCACCACTCTCTCGACAAACCTCGTAGTGGAGCTGATGGAAGAGATGGTTTTGGGCGGTTTAACTGCTGATATTGGTATTTTGCAACATGTGCTGAGGGTGAGGCGATCGGGGAAAGAGGCGCATCTCCTATTTCAGAATACGAGCTGTTGTGATAGCCAGTGGTTTCCGCCGGTCCGACTGGCGTAGAGTGGCGTTCGCTGCGGCGTGGTCTAGGTGGTGGGCTCGGCGACCAATGACCCGCCCCGCGCCGCCGTGTCTAAGCCAGCGCGAGCAAATTTCCACCGCTCACTTCGGCATCTGTGTCGATCCAACTTCAATGCTAATATACTGATTTGCTGAATAATACTGACAGTGAATAATCAAAACTTGCCTGCATACTGAAATATCCGGACCTCTTCTCAGGAAGCATAACCGCGGCCGCCAACCCCCCCCAGATCTGACCTTTGATGTCGTTGCGATCAAAGAGCAACCCCGGAACGAAATCCAAGTTTAGGCAGTGAGCATGTGGGTTGTCGGCCCATGGCGCGTCCATAATACCTTTGCGGACCGCAGGGTTGGAACTATCGTGCATGAGGAGAACAGTTGGTCTCGATTTGGGCCGGTAGCGTAAACAACTTGCGAGATCGTTTCTGACCACAGCCTCTGAATGGCCTCCGTCTACAAGTATAAAATTAAGGTCCTGGTCCGAGTGGTTTATTTTGTCGATAACATCGGGCAACGTATTTGCGGAGTGACCGGTAATGAATGTGACATTTGAGAAATCATCACTTGAGCGATCGTCAATATCAAGCGAATAAACTTGGCGGCTTGTCGCGGCAATTGGCCTTAAGCTACCACACAGAAACGTACCGATCTCAATGCTAATATCCGGTTTGATTTTGTTAAGGACATACATCAGCGCCACTCGCTCGCCAATCTGCATATGCCAATTGTTATTGAGCATCGGATCAATCAACAGGGTTTCTAGTGGATCGGCCATAGTTTTCGTCCTCTCACCGTTTTTTCATACCCGACAACATCATGTTGATCCCATCATCATCGCGACTTACTGCCGGCAGGCCACCGAGGTTAGTCATGGACCAGCCGTCCCGCTCGGCGGCGTAGCCGAGCCGCCGATGATGCTCGATTCCACTGCCAACCAGCGTTGTTGACGGCGCAGGCCAGGCCAATCAAGCCCCGTCGAGGTCGATAACGGACTTGACATTCCACTTTCTTGCACGTATTAATTAGCCTAGTGTACGCTTAAGTACAATAAGCAGGCCCACGGTGCAAACTCGCAAAGATCATCGGCATTTCGCCGCTGGACGTCATGTTCGCGGGCTGAGCTGGTGGCCCGCCCTTTCGCGCGATTTAAAACGAGGGTTGCTCGGGCAGGCCGAGCCGAGCCTCATGGACCATGGGAAAGCAAACGAAGTTTTTGTTGCTTGCCTCTATCAGCATTCGTCGGGCCGCGCCATTCCCGGTTTTCGCGATGCCGCCTTGGCCGCGTGTGGCGACGCTCGAGTGCGCGGACTGAACCAGACCGCACCCAAAGTCCACGCCGTCCGATTGTAGTGATATCCATGACGCCAGCAGAAAAGGAGGACAGTTGCTGACCGGCCTGGCGCAGACTGCCGTCAGAAGGGCGCGCAAGGGATCGCGGATCGCCTCCTCATCGCCCGGATCCAGAACCCAGACCGCGGTCAATTTGTCCACCCCATCCAGCTTGGCTAGGCCTTAAGGCTTCAACGTCGTTGAATCCATCGCCTCAAGGACCGGCCTCATAGCAGAACGAAACGCGTTCCCGACACGCGACGGCTTCGCCGCGAGAGCCTTCACGGCCGCCTACGCGTTCGAGATCTTGCCATGCGTACATCCATGCGACCGAGCGACCAACGTTTCAAGGTCAACAACAAAAGAGGCAGGTCAGCGGCTTTTTGCTTCAACTCAAACTCCGACCAATCATTCCATTAAAACGAAGGGACTTTGCCTTGAAACACCGCCGTGCTCAGGAATTTTGCGTATCGTAGCGCTATAGCTTTTGCGCGCCCAGAAATTTGCACCCGTTGGCCTCTCCGAGGACTGGCGATTCGAAACAAAATCGTTGATCAACGTCTGCCTTTCAAGGTTATTCGACTCTGTATTAGCGCAATAGACGATGCCTCCCAGGGGTGCATCACCAGAAATTGTTGCGGCGACGCGAGCTGTCGTCGCAATAACGGGATCGGGATCCATGAGGGAAGCGCAAGGGACTTGCGCTGGGAGTAGTAGGGAATAGCCGAAGACCAGTCGTCACCAATCACGATCAAACTCTGGGTAGGCCCGGTCATCGATTTTGCAATTGTTGAGATTTGAATCCCTCGTTCATTCGAGAAATCTCGCGTCAAGTAGCTATTGTAGTTAGATCGAAAATAAATAAGTTGCCCGACTAAAATCAAGGCAAGAAATGTAAATGCGATCCCCACGTGGGCTCTAAACACGGCAGCAAGGCCAAGACCTACCGCGGCTATAATAAATATTGCGTTAGATGCTTGGTAATAAGTATGGACGATATGTAAATTAGTGAAGACGAAGAACGGTACAAAAAAAGCCAGGACTGCAGCAAGCGCAGGGTACATATAATCACGGTCTCTGAGTGTGGTACCGATGAGAACGATTGCAGGAATTGCTGCGTAGCCGAACGTATTTGACAAGGTGCGGTCTCAGGATTGTACTTCGCCAAAGCCGCGAACTAATTCGCTGATCCCAGGTCCCAAAATTCCATTGCATCAGCGCTCGGCTCGTCAATAGCATTCCAATCTGGTTGTGAGCCCTCACGCTGTCCGAATAGGCTGTCCATAATGCTTCGATCACAAATGGGACGGCGATCGTGAAAGAAGCGAATAGAAGCGGTTTAACTTTGCCAAATGGAAAATGGTCCCTCCATGCCCCGTAACACTCTCTCTAAAAAAACTATTCCACCCACCACGGCGAAGGCAGGAAATGTGGTAACCTTAGCAAGGATGCCGAGGACACCTGCCAAGTTCGCAAGGATTAGGAAGACGGGCTTCGGTTGACTAATGTACCGCGCCAAATACGCAAGCCAGCACAAAGAAAAGAAAACGGCGCACGTTTCTATCATGAAAGTTCGACCCCAAAACAGATAAAGAGGGGACAAAATAAATAGTATTCCGCACACAAAATTGCGGTAACGTCAATTCGTGCGGATTTAAACAAAATGTATGCTGGCCAAAGGCAACCAACAAAAAAGATAAATGAAACAATACGGCCAGATGGCTCAAGCGGAACACCACACAGGCGTACAAGTGCGACAATAATATGATAAACTGGAAATTCAAACGGAAGGGACCATGGAAATCCCAGCACAGGCGTCTCGTAGGCAATGATCGGACCCCCCCGCAACATCCAGAATACCGAGACGGCGGTCTGTGTTTGACGGTAACCGTACTCATCAAGGAGGGGCTGGAGTAACCCACGGAACAAAATCGAAAGGGCATATATTATCGCCAGGGCTAGGATTCTGAAAAGCACGTGCACGTGCGTTTTCCTTCGCGCCGCGCCCACGCAGTCGTTCTTTGCCTCAAATTCGGTCCTATCATCTTGGCTTAGTGGTGACCCGTTCATGTTTTCAATCCTTCCCGAGATCGCCTCTGGCCTGCCCCGCCGCCGGTCCCCTGGATCATGGTGAGCCCAAGGATTGATAGCTTGTCCGGCGCGCCGGCGGTAGCGGCCGGGCGGCGGAGCTGATGATGTGGACGGTTCGGGTTTAGTCTATCGGTGATTTGCTCGGCTATGTTCTCGCGATGTCCCCGTTCGTTTCTGGTTATACTGACGCCATGTCGATGAGCGGCGACACCTCTTAAATTATCGGATACTCCGGCGTATCCAGTTGCGCTTCTGACGATGCTCGCGGTGTCGCGGTCGGTGGCTGCCGCGCCTCAGGCCCTTTTGACGTTTTCCTTCGCGGCCTTCCTATTCGTCGCGTTCAAGGAAGGGTCCGTTCTCGACACGATGTGAACTCGATCGTTTGCAGACTGTAACAAGGGGAAATTGGAAAGCTGCGTGCGAGTTCGCTGGCCTCTGTCACTCAACATCGCTGCTCCCTGCGGTCGATCTTGGTATGACAAGGTAGCGCTTTAGGTTCGCTTTGTCGGAATCATTCCTTGGCGCTTCCACCTCAGCCGAAGTCGGTGAGGAGGATTGATTTATGTTCGTTGTCCCATGTACCGGGGCCCCCATATACCGATGCTTTGACGCAGTGGAGAGGGGGTCACCCCATCGGCCTCGTGATCGCTTCATCCGCAGCGTGTCTGGTAAGACGATTCGTTATGCCCCCTCCCGGATGCACCGTCGGTCAGCGCGGTCCAGAGCAGAATACCCAGGGGATAACAAGGGGATAACCTAACCTGCTTGACCGTTCGCGTTGGATAGGCGAAACTGATCTATCGCGCTCCGACACCCGCCTCACTGTTTGCTCGCATCGGGCGCAGCCACGCAATCAGCCAAAGCACACCGCCCGGCAGGCCGGCAGCGGTGACGATCAGACCAAACATGATGGACGTGCCGAGCGCGATGTCGGCTGACACGCCGACAGAACCGAACAGCCAGACAATTGCAGCCTCGCGTACACCCCATCCGCCAAAAGAGACCGGGGCCATGCTCAGCAGCATGGCGGGGGGGAATAGGACAAGCGTATCGAGGACACCGATCTTTGCCCCCAGCGCGTTGCCGATGACGTAGACAACGAGCCCCAGGGCGATCTGGTTCGTGAGCGACAGAACCATAACGAGCGCGCCCGTTATCCGGGAGCCTCCCACGGCAAGCAGAGTACGGAAAGATCGCGGCCCAGATCGAAGATACGGACGAGCGCCTTGGGGATCGTGATCCTAGCGAGAGCAGGCCAGGCGCGCCCGAGGGCGGCGAGGCCCGCAACCCACCATATAATTGCAACCAAGCCGAGGACCCCTAGCACCGACAGTATGAGGACCGGCAAGAAAGCCGGGCCGCCACTCAGGATGGGGAGCGCCACCACCATGCACGCGACGACGGCGCCCATGGCAAAAAGCCTGTCGACGATAACACTGACAGCGGACGTCCGCAGCCGCTCTCCTCGCGACGTCATCATCCAGACGCGAACCGCGTCTCCGCCCAGACCCGACGGAAGCGTCTGGTTGAAAAACAGGCCTATCGTCACGATCCTCCACGACTCCAGGGCTGGAAGCGAAATACCCATCTTCGAGAGGATGAGGGCCCAGCGCGCCGACACGAGGAGTGAAGTCGCCACCACGATTAGGATGCAACCAAGCAGCGCGCCGAAGGCCATCGATCCCATCCGCTCGACTACCCCGTGCATGTCGGTGCGCGCCAGGATGACGCCTCCGATCGCCACTGTCACCGCAAGCTTCGGCAGGAAGCGAAGATGCATCGAGGCCGACCGCATTCGATCCACAAGCCTCATCGGACTGAAGGGCGCACCTCTAAATTCTGGGATGGCGCAGCAGTCCCGGACACCGGGGACGCTGCTTGCCGGCCTCCGACCAAAGGCCGTCGCGAAGGCATAGAAATACCAGTGTAAATAGGCGGGGATCCAGCGCAAGACCTTGAACCGACTTTGCCCGTGCTGCCGCTCGCACCATTGCGCCGGCACCTCGGCGATGGGCCAGCCGAGGCGATGCGCCTTGACCAGCCATTCGAGGCTGTAGGTGGAGCCTTGGGTCGATGTCGACGGGAATGGTATCGATCACGCGGCGCGAAAACAGGCGGAAGCCGTTCGTGGCGTCATGTGTTGGTACGCCTGCGATGCGGTGCAGCGAGACCGCTGCGGTCCGTACCAAGACGTTCTTGAGAGGGGGACATCCCACCGAAGATCCGCCCGACATAAAGCGACTCGCGCAAACGATGTCATGCCCATTCTCAGCCTTGGCAACCAACGCGTCAAGCATGTGAGAGTTGTAGTCGTCGTCGGCCGGAAACACTAACACATAGGGGGTTTTGCCAAAGCGCAACCCAGTCATTACAGCGTCGTGCGCGCCGCGGCCCTGGTTCCGTACGAGCTCGACAGGCAAGGCCCCGGACCAACGATCGCGGATAACCGGTAACGTGTCGTCTTCTTCCGAATCATAGCAGATCAAGACCCTCGCCGGCGTTTTCAAGTCGCGCTGCAGAGCCGTCAGAACCCTGAAGGATGTTGCCCCCCGCTTCATAAACCGGGATCACGACGTCCAGTGAGATCGCCGGACGCCGTTTATCGACAGCACTGAATTGGTCAGAGGTCATTTCGCGTCCTTACGAAATCCCTGATATTGTAGGGGGGCTTGCCCCTCATGTCGAGCGTTTTGTATAAGCGGTGCGGCGTGCACATGATCAAGATATCGCTGTGCTCAATAACGGTCAGTTTCTTCAACCGGCAAGAGATTCGGATCGTTTTTCACGAACGGATCGGTCGTAATTACTTTTCGACTGTACAGGAGCAGGCTCTTTCTGAGCTTATAACTTAGCGAGGATCTGGTGTCGTTCATCTCCGGCTTGAAGGCCATCCCCAGCAGGCCGACCGTCGCCCTGATGGATCATAGGTCTGGCGGAGATGATCG
>CAVRWC010000014.1:0-291105 GCA_963724785.1 uncultured Alphaproteobacteria bacterium
AATACCAAGTCTCTGAGAGTATAACTCGCGGCGGGGGCTTTTTCAAAGCGGCTTGGGTTTGATTCAAGGTGGCGAACGATGGAGGTTCGCCATGCCGGTGCCGCTTCGGACCGATTTTGACGCTGCGGGCGTGCGTAGGCTCGCCAAGAAGAGCAAGGACGGCGCGCAGGCGCGGCGATTGCTGGCCTTGGCTGCGATCTATGACGGAGCAAGCCGAACGGAAGCGGCCAATCTCGCCGGGGTCACGCTCCAGATCATTCGCGACTGGGTTGTCAAGTTCAATACGTCAGGGCCGGAGGGGTTGATCGACCGTAAGGCCCCGGGGCAAGCGCCTCGTCTGAGCGAGGAGCATCGCAAGGCGCTCGCGGCGATGATCGAAAGTGGGCCGATCCCGGCGGTTCATGGCGTCGTGCGCTGGCGCATTGTCGATCTCTGCTATTGGCTGTTCGAAGAATTTCGGGTCTCTGTGTCCAAGCCGACGTTGAGCCGGCATTTGCGGGCCATGGGGTATCGCAAGCTGTCAGCCCGTCCGCGCCATCACGCCCAAGCCAAGGGTGCGATCGAGGATTTTAAAAAAGTTTCCCGGCGCGCCTTCGCGACATCGCGCTGAAGGCCGGCGTCAGCCTCGCCGCTTTGGAAATCTGGTTTGCCGATGAGGCTCGCATCGGCCAGAAGAACAAGATCACGCGCCGCTGGGCCAAGCGGGGAACGAGGCCGTCGGCCCCGCGCGATCAGCGCACCGCCTCGACCTACATCTTCGGCGCGATCTGCCCCGACGAGGGCAAGGGCGCCGGGCTCGTTTTGCCCCTTTGCAACACGCAGGCGATGAACCTGCATCTTCAGGAGATCGGGAAGGCCGTCGCCCCCGGCAAACACGCAGTTCTCCTACTTGATCAGGCGGGCTGGCACATGTCGGCCAAGCTCGCCGTGCCCGGCAATATCACGCTGGTTGCGCTGCCGCCCAAATGCCCGGAACTCAACCCGACCGAGAACGTCTGGCAGTTCATGCGCGACAACTGGCTGTCGAACCGAGTCTTCAAATCCTACGACGACATCGTCGATCACTGCTGCTACGCCTGGAACAAGCTCATCGATCAGCCGTGGCACATAATCTCCATCGGAATGCGCGATTGGGCCTACAGGTACTGATCTGAAGCTTGGTATAAGTCCATCGTCGACGAGATCCTGAAAGACATTGTTGACGCAGCGGCAAGCGGGGCGGAGGTGTCGCTGCCGGGACTCGGCAGGTTCAAGGTCAAGGAAACGCCGGAGCGCGAAGGGCGCAATCCGGCGAGCGGGGAAAAGATCAAAGATCGCGGCGTCGAGAAGCTCACCTTCTCACCAGCCAAATCGGTCAAGGACCTCTTGAACGGCTGAGCTGGAACAGCGCTAGAGCGGTTCCCACTCAGGCGCATCCATATCCTGAGTGGGAGAAGAAGTTTCGGCAATCTGAGGGCTGGATCTCCTCGGTTGCGATGGCGCAGGCGCTCCAGAGGCCTTCAAGCGTTCGCCTGGCGAGTTTGCGCAAGATGCTTTTGAACTTGGCGAAGGCCTGTTCGATCGGGTCGAGGTCGGGGCTGTAGGGCGGAAGAAAGCGGAGTTCGGCTCCGGCGGCTTCAATCGCGACTTTGACGGCGGCGCGCTTGTGAGCGCTGAGGTTGTCCATGATCACGATGTCGCCGGGTCTCAGCGTCCCGACCAATTCCTGTTCGATGTAGGCTGCGAACTTTTATCCGTTGATCGCTCCGTCGAAGACGGCGGGCGCGGTCAGGCGGTCGTGGCGCAGGGCGGCGACGAAGGTCGTCGTCTTCCAATGACCAAAAGGCGCGTAGCCGATCAACCGCTTGCCGATCCCACACCGGCCGTAGCGCGGCGTCATGTTCGTGGACGCCCAGGTTTCATCGATGAAAACGAGTTTCCGAGGGTCGAGGGTCGGCTGGTTCTCCCGCCATGCGGCGCGCGCGGCGGCGACGTCCGGACGTTTCTGCTCGGCCGCGCAAAGCGTTTTTTTTATAGCTGATCCGCAAGCGCTGCAGAAACCGACCGATCGACGACTTCCCGACCTCGACGCCTCGCTCGCTCAACGTCTTCTGCAGTTCGAGCAGGGTCGCGCTCGGCGCCTGCTCGACGAGTTCACGCACGAGAGCCTCATGCGGGGCGAGCTTCGGCTCCCTGTGGCCGCCGAAATCCCCCGGACGGAAAGATCCCGTCGCTTGAAAACGCTGCATCAGCTTGACCACGAAGCTCACGCTGACGTCGAATTGACCAGCCGCTTTGTGGCGCGAACTTCCCCCTTCCACGGCGCGCACCACACGCTCGCGGAGATCCTCGGAATACGGTTTCGCCATCCCAGCCGGCCTCCAGCCCGGCCTCAAAGGTGAATCCGATTTCTACCGATTCGGGAATCCCCCCTTCCAATTCCGTCCACACGGGAACCGCTCTAAAAGATTGAAGGCGACGCGGCCTCCGCTCAGGCCCGAAGCTGGTAGCCCCGGCGGGTCTTGAGACCGAGCCATTTCTTGAGCTCGATCTGTGCGACGGGGCGATCCGCTCAGTCCCCGGGCTTCCGATGCGGCCCCACCGGCGCACAAGCGCCAGATCCCACCTTTCTCGGCGATACTTGTAGGCTTATGTCCGCCCGAAACGTCGTAGTTCTCCCGAGACGATCCGTCGGCTGCTTCTCGAAGGAATCTCAACTCGGCTTGCAAAATCCAATCGCCTTGTTTGAAAGTCTGCAAGCCACCGTGTACGCCGGATTAAAGACATTTTGCGATGTCGAAGCGCACGCATTGCCCGAGGACGTGCGACGCGTCGACAAGGTCCAGGCCAAAGTCAGTCGAAAGCCAGTGCAGCATTTCGCTCGTCGCATGTTGCAGCGCCTGGTCCAGCGGGCGCGCGTTTCCCACTGTGAAGATCTCATCCGAAGTTTCGCCACGCGGCCAGCCTATCTTCCGACCTTTTAGGACGCGCACGGTGAACTCGACTTCGAATGAGGTCTCGATTCCGTTCCCCACAATTTCGCCATCGCCCTGCGATGCGTGACCGTCTCCGAGATAGAACAGCGCTCCTGAAGCAAAGACCGGAAACTGGGCTCTCGTCCCCGGAGCGAACAAGGGATAGTCCATGTTCCCGCCGTAGGGTCCGCTCGTCGCCGTGGAGATCGCCTGATTCAGCGCCGGCGCGACGCCAAAACATCCGATCATCGGCCGTATGGGAATTGTCCAGTTCCGAAGCGCCGCGGATGTTTCGGCAAGCCTTGCGACCGCTTTTTCGTGGTTCAACGTCCAAATCGAGCGTCGGCGTTCAGGCATGCCCGACGCGATGCCGGGGTCGACGACGTTGCTCGCGACCGGCGAAAACGTCCAACCGGTCGAGCGAGTTGGCGTCATCCGGTCGATCCTGACTTCGAGCGTGTCGCCGGGCTCGGCTTCTCTCACGAAAAACGGCCCCGTGACCGGATTCGGGCGCGTCGCAACCTGCTCGTCCCTCGAATCGAAACCCCAAGCATCTATCGTCTGCGTGACGACCGTGTCGCCGTCATCCACCGTCAGAACCGGATCGCCTAGCCCGATCGCATTGTGGAAGACGCTTGGCCGAAACACGTGGCGCAACATTTTCGCGGCTCCATCGCTGGCTGACGCGCGCACTTTAGGTCTCGGGTTGAAGGGACGCTAGCGCGACCGCTCTCCTCCTATTGGAGGCGGTTCGCCGTAGATTGACGAGAATTGGCGCATCCGGCCGCGACGTCTTCCGGAGGCTGGCCGGAAACGCGAAGCCGCGCTAGCATTCAAGCCGGCGCACATCAGCCGAGCGGGGCGAACGGAAACGGGGGAGCGCGAACGGAACGATGTCCAAGCTTGCATTCCTGGTCGCCGGGACGTTCTTCATGGAATTCCTCGACGCGACAATCCTGACGACGGCTCTGCCGCGCATGGCGGAATCGATGCAGGTCGGCGCTCCCGACCTTAATGTCGGCGTGTCGACTATTCCCTGAGATTGCCGTGTTCATTTCTACCGAGCGCCTGGCTCATGGAAAGGCTCGGCGCGCGCGGTCTTCACCTTCGCGATCCTCCTGTTCACGGTGGTTCTATAGCTTGCGGTTTCGCGAACACGCCGGCGGTCTTCGACGCGGCTCGCGCAGTGCAGGGGGTTGGCGGAGCTCTGATGGCGCCGGTCGGGCGGATCGTCGTGTTGCGAACGACTGTCAAGAGCGATCTCATACGGCCGTCGCCATCATCACCTGGCCAGGGTTGACGGCGCCTTTGGTTCGCCCCCCGCTTGGAGGGTATCTCGCCGACGCGTTCTCGTGGCGCGCGATCCTTTTTGTCAACGTGCCCTCGGCGCGATCACAGTTGTGCTAACCATCGCCTGGACCCCGAAGCTCGAGGCAGGTTCGTCAAAGCCTTTCGATTTTGTTGGTTTTCTCTATGCCGGCGCCGCGCTGGCTTCTGCGCTGATCCTGCTCGACCGAATTTCCAGCGCCGACAGCGTAGCGATCGTCGTCATCCTCGCTCTAGGGTCTGTTTGGATTCACGATTTACATCCGTATCGGTTTGTGATTTAAGCTTCGGATGGACCGATTCGTTTTGACTGACGCCCAATGGGCGAAGATGGAGCCGCATTGTCTTGGCAAGCCTTGTGACCCGGGGCGCAGCGGCAAGGATAACCGGCTGTTTCTGGAAGCGGTGCTCTGGATTGCGCGCACAGGCAGTCCTTGGCGCGATCTGCCGCCCTCCTTCGGTCGCTGGATCAGCGTGTACACGCGGTTTCGCGACTGGGTGAAGGCGGATGTGTGGAAGCGGCTGTTCGAGGCCGTCTCGGACGAGCCGGATATGGAATACGCCATGATCGACGCCACCATCGTCAAGGTCCACCGCCACGGACAGGGCGCTAAAGGGGGACTCAAAGCCAGGCCATCGGGCGTTCGAAGGGGGGAATGACCACCAAAATCCTGGCGCTTACCGACGCGCTCGGCAATCTCGTCCGTTTCGAGTTGCTGCCCGGACAGCGCTTCGACACTGTCGGCGTTCCCCCGTTGATCGAGGGGTTGGCTTTCGGCGCCCTGATCGCCGACAAGGCTTTCGACAGCAACGCCATCGTCGCCGAGCTTGATGCGCGCGGCGCGAAAATCGTCATCTCTCAACATCCGCGTCGCATCCCCGCGCTGCCGATCGACTTGGAAATGTACAAATGGCGTCACCTCATCGAAAACTTCTTCGGCAAGCTCAAGGAGTTCAAACGAATCCCGTTGCGAGCCGACAAGACCGATCAAAGCTTCGCCGCTATGATCCATCTCGCCGCCGCCGTCATCAACTCCCGATGAATCCAAACAGACCCTAGCTTGCGCGGTCTTGATCTGGGCATTCGTGCGCCACATCCGCGTCTGCCCTCACCCGATTATCGATCCGCGCCCCTTCCGATACGCAACGTTCACCGCGTCGATGGTCGGCGGAACGGCAGCGCGCATCGTCCTGAATGCCGTACCCTTTGTCCTGCCGCTGATGTTTCAACTCCGCATGGGCTACGATGCGGTGAAGTCCGGCTTGATGCTCACTCCGCTCTTCATCGGCAACATCGGAGTCAAGCCGCTTACGACTCCCATTCTTCGTGCGTTCGGTTTTCGCCCGGTCATAATCGGCGGCGCGGCGGCGATCGTTTGCGGACGCCTGTTGTTTGAGCCGGAGCAGGCGCTCGCCCCTTTCCGGTTTGCGTTCGTTGTGTTGTCTCTGCTTATGCTGGGCGCCTTTGTCGATCACAGGAGGCTCGCGCACGACGCGGGCGCATCTGTTTCGGCGTCGCGCCGGTCCTGAGGGTACAATTGCATTTTGGCTTTGGGCGTGTTCCACTGGGATAAACAAGAGTTCGTCAATGCGCGAAGGAAGGGAGGAAGACAAGAATGGTTCGCATACTGGCTGACCGGCCAAGCCGCGGCGATCCTCCGGTGCGCCAAACGAAAACGAGACCGTTTGATCAAGATCGGAAAGACGAAGTCGCCAGAAGCCAAAACTGGTCTGCAGTTGTAATCTTGGCGACCTGTAGGTATTTATCCGAGGGCGTCCGCGTCCTGGGAGAAGCGTACACTACTTATGACGATCGTGGCCCGCAATAGATTGCTTGTTCCGGTCTCGCGCTACAAGTATTGACTACTTAACTTAGTTTTAAGCCTTCGCTCTGGATCCTGATTTTCTTCAGCCGCAGACCCAGACGTAGCCTAGCTTCGGCTGGCGAGATATGCACTGTTTGGCGACTCGCAGGAATGTCGCCTCGATAAGCGGCGAATGGACTCAGCATCCGCTCGGATGCTATTTGTGGATCGCGCGACCGTAAGCGTCCATGACGGCTCTCATGCATCATCTCTGAGAGGGTTGGATGCGGAAATATGGTGTGCATCAATTCCTGTTCGGTAGTCTCCAAATTCGTCGCGATCGCGAAGCCTTGTATTAGGGTCTGTAGACATTTGCTGAGGTGCGACCGATTGACTCAGGTTGGCTTTGGGGGATTCCGACAAAGCTGAGGATCGGATTCAAGGCTGGAAAACGGAGTCCAGCCTTGGTTCGATTGCTTCTGACCGACACCCAATGGGAGAGGATTGCGCCTCTGCTGCCTGGCAAGGAGGGCGATCCCGGACGCTCGGCCGCGGACAACCGCCTGTTTCTGGAAGCGGTGTTGTGGATCGTGCGCGCCGGGACGCCCTGGCGCGATTTGCCGGAGGCGTTCGGCAAGTGGGGCTCGGTATGGAAGCGCTTTCGCCGATGGGCGCTCAAGGGCGAATTCGAGAGGATTTTCGCGGCGCTCGCGGACGATCCCGATTTCGAATACGCGGCCGTCGACGGAACGATCGTCAAGGTCCACCGGCACGGCGCCGGTGCAAAAGGGGGACTCAAAATCAGGCCATCGGCCGCTCTCGCGGCGGGCTGACCAGCAAGATCGTCGCGCTGGTCGATGCGCTCGGCAATGTGGCGCGCTTCGTCCTGCTTCCTGGCCAACGTCACGACAGCATCGGCGTCGAGCCGCTGATCGCCGGCGTCGATTTCGGCGCTCTCCTTGGCGACAAGGCGTTCGACAACGACACCTTGCGCGCAACGCTCAAGGCGCGCGGCGCCATTGCCGTCATCCCGGCCAAGTCCGATCGCAAGGCGCCAATCCCACACGACGCCGAGATGTACAAATGGAGGCATCTCGTCGAGAATTTCTTCTCGTCGAGAATTTCTTCCAGCGGATCAAAGAGTTCCGGCGCATCGCCACCCGCTACGACAAAACCGACGCGAGTTATGCCGCGGCAATCCATCTCGTCGCAGCCTTCCTCGCCTTGAGGTGAATGTCTACAGACCCTAGCCGGCCCCGATTTGGGCCAGCCCCCGGCTCGAGAGGGCGACGTCGCGGTCGCGCAAGGCCCCCGTTGGCGATTGCTCCGGTTCTATGATAGTCGCGCGACCGTCGCAATTCGGGGCAAGGGCGCGCATGGCTTATCCGGCCCTGCGCAACATCAGCTTCACGGAACCTTATGGCGAACGAACATTTGCCGATCAGCCCGTCGAATTCCGCCGCCAACGGCCCGGAGCAGGCGGTTTCGGTCATCATCCCGCACTACAACGACCTCGCGAATCTCGAGCGCTGCATTGCGATGCTCGCCGCTCAAACCCTGCCGCGCAGCCAGTTCGAGATCGTCGTCGCCGACAACAATTCCCTTTGCGGGCTCGATGAGGTCAGGCGCGTCTGCGGGGACGCCGCGCGGGTGATCGCGGCGCCGGTTCAGGGCGCGGGGCGTCGCGCGTAACGCCGCAGTCGCGGCTTCGCGCGGACGGGTCCTGGCGTTCATCGACTCGGATTGCCGCCCCGCCCCGACCTGGCTCGAACGCGGCCTCGCTGCGGTCTCGACAGCGCAACTCGTCGGGGGCCAGGTCGAGGTCGATTACGAGGACCCGTCGAACCCGACCCCCGTCGAAGCCTTCGAGCGCGTGTTCGCCTTCAACGTCAAGCGGTACATCGAGGACGAGGGGTTTACCGTCACGGCCAACATGTTTGTCCCGCGCGACATTTTCGACCGGGTCGGCGGCTTTCGTTCAAAAGTGGGCGAGGACCGCGATTGGGGCCGACGCGCGGTTGCGGCCGGCTACCGATGGAGCTTCGCGCCGGACGTCGTCGTCTCGCATCCCGCCCGGCGCGACTGGGCCGAACTCACGAAGAAGTGGCGGAGGCTGACCCGCGAGGCCTATGCCGAGGCGAGCGAAAGGCCGAACGCCCGCGCCAGATGGGTGGTGTCCAGCTTTCTCATCCTCGCCTCGCCGTTCGCACATTGGGCGGCCGCGGCGACGACAGCCAGGCTCGACACGGCCGGACAACGCCTCAAGGCGATCGGGGTGCTGTTCGCCATCCGGTTCTGGCGCTTCGGCGACTGCATCCTCATGCTTGCAACCGACCTTGGCGACCGCGCCAGCGCAAAGAAAGGCTGACGCTTGGCGTCTCCCCTCGCGCGCGCCGGTCACGGCGCCTAGCTAAACCACCCGCTCGAATGATCTTCTTGGGGTTATGGTTTCTCAGCATTGCAGTGCAACAAAATCATATAACAATTTGCCCGTCAGACACGCATTTACCTTGTTAATGACGTAGACATAAAAATATAAAGCAGATGTAATTATTCAGGTCGGCATTGTAAGTCTAAGGGTTTACTGCTATAGACTCTCGGAACGGGAGGGTATTTGCGAGATAAGCCCGGGAGGAAACTGATGATCGTGCGTGAAATCGTCCGGACCTGCTCGAACCCGCACGTCGCGCATGCTGCCGTCGCCTCCATCGGCGGCGATTTCGCCCGGCGGTTCTTCCGCGACGCGGAAAGTCGCAGCCTGCCGAGCGGACTGCTGGCGGCGAGATTGGTGCAGGATTTCGACCACCGGGCCGGCGACGGCGACTGGGCCGGGCTCGATCGGGCGATCCGCGGCGCGGACATGCCGATTCTCTGCGGCTTACGTCACATCCTCGAGCGCGCCCCGAAGATGAAGGGCGACGACCTGCCGGCCAGACCCGCGGGCGCGCTGCGAAAGGCTGCATGGGGCGAGGAAAGGCGCAGTTGCGCCTGACGCGGGCGATTGCGAAGGCGCCGGCGAAGGCGCATCGTCCAGACCATGTATCTCGGACTCGATTGCGGCACGTCGGGGCTCAAGGCCCTGCTGGTCGATGAAACGGGCGCGGCGGTCGCCGGCTCTTCGCGCGCCTACCTTCCGGATCGCCCGCGCCCCGGCTGGTCCGAGCAGGATCCTGAGGTCTGGCGCCTGGCGATGGCCGCCGCGATCGCCGAAGTTCGCGCCGCCGCCCCCAAGGCCCTCGCCGCCCTGAAGGCGATCGGCTTTTCCGGCCAGATGCACGGCACGGTCCCGATCGACGGATCGGACCGTCCTTTGCGACCGGCGATCCTGCACAACGACGGCCGCGCCCACGCGGAGGCCGCAGAGCTCGCCCGCGACTTTCCTCATCTCGCCGGCGTCGTCGGCGTCAAGCCGATGCCGGGCTTCACCGGACCGAAGCTCCTGTGGCTCAGGCGCAACGAGCCCGAGCTTTGCGGCCGCATCAATTGCGTGTTGGCGCCGAAAGACTATCTCCGCCTCGCCCTGACCGGCGAGCGCGGCACGGACATGAGCGACGCGGCCGGTCAATGGCTGCTCGACGAAGCCGCTCGGCGATGGTCGGGCGACGCGATCGCCGCCTGCGGCGCCGAGGGCGCCTGGGCGCCGCGCCTGCACGAAGGGACGGCCGCGGTCGGGACGGTGCGTCCGGCCGCAGCCGAGGAGTTTGGCCTGCCGCAACGCGCCGTGGTCGCCATAGGCGGCGGCGACGCCGCTGTCGGCGCCGTCGGGCTCGGCGCCATCGCTCCGGGCGAGGCCTTCATTTCACTCGGCACCGCGACGCAGCTGATCGTCGCGACCGAACGCTACCTCAGCGCACCAGAGAAGCTTGTCCACAGCTTCGCCCACGCCTTGCCCGGCCGCTGGTATGCGATGGCGGCGATGCTGAACGGGGCGGGGGCGCTCGCCTTCGCCGCGCGACTGCTGGGCTCGACGCCCGACGCGCTCGAACGCGAGGCCGCGGAAGACTACCGCGGGCCGGGCGGGCTCGTCTTCCTGCCCTATCTGTCGGGCGAGCGGACGCCGCTCGACGACCCCTATGCGCGCGGCGTGCTGTTCGGCATGAGCGAGACGACATCTCGCGCCGAGGTCGCCCGAGCCGTCATGGAGGGCGTCGCGCTGACGCTCGCCGAGGCGCGGGATAGCCTTGCAGCGGCAGGGGCCTCGATCGAGCGCGCCGGTCTGATCGGCGGCGGCGCGAAGAGCGCGCTGTGGACGCGTATAATCGCAGCGGCGACCGGGTTCACCTTGGTGCGCATGAAAGGCGGCGAGACCGGTCCGGCGTACGGCGCCGCGCGACTCGCCCGTATCGCCGCGACAGGCGAAGCGCCCGAGACGCTGTGCCGGCCGCCCGAGATCGCCGACGTCACCGAGCCAGACGCAGGACTTGCCGAGGCTTTTGCGAAACAGCGCGAGCGGTTTAAGGCGCTCTATGGCGTCCTTAAGCCGGAGTTTCGACGGTAAAAAACGCCGGACTATTCCTTTTTTCCTCCCGCTTCCGCTTCAGGCCGCGATCTCGCTCAAGCCGCTTGCCTGTCATCGCGCGCCGCAGCTCTGCGCCGCGCAAGCAGCGTGGTCGGATCTTCGTCGAGGGGCAGCGCGCTGACGTCGACGACATCCTGACGCGTCAGGCCGATGTCGCGCAGTTCGTAGTCGGACATGCGCGCGAGATGGCTCATGGCGCGCCGGGCGGCTCCGACCCGCGCCGGCCAACTCAATGCCCGGCGCAAGACGCCGGCAGTGCGGGACACAGACGTAAGAGAAAGCATCTTGGGCCTCCGTTACCGACAAGTTCGCCCTGCCGCCGCGCAAGCGCGGCGGCACGGGCACTGTTTCAATTCCTGAACCCCCAGAGCCTACGCTTTAACGATTGATCGGTCCAACGAATGTTTGTAAGGTATTTAATCGCGAATTAGCATGGATTAAACCGATGCTGGACACCGATCAACTGCGCTCCTTCCTCGCTATCGTCGACACCGGCTCTTTCACCCGGGCTGCGGACCGGGTCCACAAGACTCAGTCGGCGGTCTCGATGCACATCCGCCGCCTCGAGGAGCAGCTTGGCTGCGCGCTGTTCGTGAAACAGGGACGGGGAATGCGGCTGACCGCCGAGGGCGAGAGCCTGATCGATTTCGCCCGCCGTATCGTGCAAATCGAGGCGGGCGCGGTCGCAGCCTTGTCGCGCAAGGGGCTGCGCGGGGCCGTGCGGCTCGGGATCCCGGACGACTACGCCGAGAGCTACCTCGCCGAGATCCTCGGCCGCTTCAACCGCAAGCATCCGCTCGTCGAGGTGTCGGTGTCGTGCGAGGGCTCGCCAGAACTCGCCCAGCAGGTCGCCGCCGGCGCGCTCGAGCTTGCGCTGGTGACCGAACATCCCGGACTGCACGGCTTCGAGCTTCTGTGCGAGCAGCCGCTCGTCTGGGCCGCCTCCGAGCGTTTCCATGCCGACGCCGACGGCCCGATTCCGCTTGCGCTCGGCGCGGTCGCCTGTCTCTGGCGGCGCGAGGCGGACCAAGCGCTCGCCGAGGCCGAGCGCTCGACCCGCGGGCTGTTCTTCTCGAAGAATTTCAGCGCGATCGGCACAGTGGTGCGGGCGGGCCTCGCGGTGACCACGCTGCCCGAATCGATGGTCGGCGAGGGCTTGCGCATCCTCGGCCCGGCGGACGGCCTTCCGGAACTGCCGCTCACTCGGATGGGCCTCATCCACGCGCCGGGTCGGCCTAGCGAGGAGACCAAGGCGCTCGCCGACGCCATTCGCGAAACCGTCAGCCTGCCGGCCCGCCGCGCGGCGTAGCGCCCCGAAGGCGCTTCGGGCTTCGGCCCGGTTGGTTTTCTGGCGGCGCGGTCAGAGCGTGCCAGCGTGAGCCCGAAACAACCGTAGCCAGGCGTCGGTGTATTTCTCCTGACCGCTGGCGCTGAAATGGTAGCCGTCGTAGCGATCGAAAGAGGTGACGTCGCGGTCGGTGTTGGGACCGTCGAAAATAGCGTAGCGGCTGTCCGCTAGCGAGGCTTGCGCCCGGGCGATGGGATTGTCCTCCGTCCAGTCGGCGCCTCCGACGCTGCACCGTGTAATGTAAAATGGCGCGCGCACCCCCCGCGAGCGGACCGTGTCTATCAGCGATTTGAGGTCCGTCCGGTACCGGTCTTCCGGCGTTTTCATGGCGAAGTCGGCCGCACCCTGATCCAGGAGCACACCGGTGATCGTGTAGCGCGACCCGACCGCCTTGATTTCCGCCGCCATCATCGCGCTCAGGTCGCCCCCAACGGCCCATCGGTGAATCGTGGACCCGCCCACGGCGGCCGGTATCAGGATGACGGCGCGATAAAGCCCAGACTGAACGAGCTTCTTGCCGAGCAAGGTCCACGTCTCGCCCATCTCGCCATCGGCCCCCAGCAGCGGCGAGGCGGCGCGGTAGCAATGACCCGCCGAGAAATTGACCACTCGGTCATCGTCGCTTTGATGGCGCTGGCCCTGGTAGTTGGCGGCGTTGGATTGGCCGATCAACAGCAGGACTGCCGTCTTTTCGTCCTGCAGCGGGCAGGCGATTTCGGTTTTGCCGGGGTAGCTGATTAAGCGTCCGAACAGATCCTTTTGTATTGCCCGATGGGTAAGTCTGCCCGCCAGCTGTTCGAGTTCCGGTATCGGCCACGTTTGCTTCGTGGCTGCGAAAACGCCGGTCGCAAATGCAACGAGGCAGAGAGCGACAACAAGCAGAACGCGAAGGACAACGCGCATGGTCGGAGTTCCGTGGGTCAAAGCGATCGCTCTCGGCGTAGGCCCGTCAGTCTTTGACCGCGAGGTTATCCTACAGCTTTATCGGCTCGCGCCGTAGGGTTAATGATTATGCTTAATAAGCCTGTTAAGCCGCCCATGACAGGTTTCCCGCGTTCATGTCGCGGGCGCGAAAGTTCGTCGCCCGGAGTTGAAAACTGGGGACGCTTGCCATGGCCGATTGGAGGCACCTGCCCAATTGGCTGGGCTTCGCCAGTTGGCGCGCGCTCGGCGTCGCGGCGGTCTGAGCCTCGCCCCGGCCGAGCGCGCGCTGGCGGTCGATCTTCCGCCCGCGCCGACCCTGCCGCCCGTTTCCGCCGCCTCCGAGGCGTTCAGCGGCTGGTATCTGCGCGGCGACATCGGCGCTCGGCTTCGAGACTGGGCCGGATATCGGAGGCGCGCCGAGATCCCGCGTTCGCGGGGCGGTCTCCTGTCGCCCTATGCGGTTTCCGTCGTTCGGCGACGCGACGCTGTCGCCGTCCGGGATGATCGACGGCGGCGTCGGCTATGTCTTCACCCCTTGGCTGCGGATGGACAGCACGCTCGAATATCGCTTCGGCGGCCGACTTCAGTCCGGCTATGCGATTTCCGATCCGGCGCCGTTGGGCCTCGCGGGCCCGTTCCGTTCGTGCGGAGCGGCTTAGCGCGGGGGTTTCCTCGATCGTCGCGCTGGTGAACGGCTATGTCGATCTCGGGAGCTACTGGGGCGCGACGCCCTTCGTCGGCGCCGGGATCGGCGTCGCCGACAACGCGCTGTCGGGCGTCTCCGATCAGGGCTTCGCCGTCTCGGGCGGCGGCGCGCCCGTTGCGGTCGGCCGGTCCTTCTCCAACGCGTCGAGGTCCGGCTTCGCCTGGGCGCTGATGGCGGGGCTTGATTTCGACATCGCGCCGAACCTCAAGCTCGAACTCAGCTACCGCTATCTGGACCTCGGCCCGTTCGCGGTCGGGCGCGTGCATTGTTCGCCTGCCGCCGCCGGGTGCGCCGGCGGCGCGGTCGCCCCACGCTCGCGCGGGACGCTGGTCTCGAACGACGTTCGGATCGGTCTCGTCTGGCTGGTCGGCGAGCCCGCATCCCCGGGCCCGGTCGTCACCCGCTACTGATCGGCCGATCGTCCTTCAAATCACCGTGAGCAGCGGACTTCTTCGGCGTCGGCGCGCGGCGGCCATTGCCATGCGCCGCGGGCGCTTGTAGCGATGGCTGCCCGCCAGGCGGCCGCAATTTCGAAGGAAAACGGCGCCGGGCGCTCGTTCCCACGCCTCAAAGGCCCGTTATGACTGACGCGACCGCGCCTCGAGCGGGATTCCTCCGCTCCGCCTGGGCGAATCCGATCCTGCTGCTCGTGCTGACGACCCTGATCTGGGCCGGCCACTCGATCGTGGGCCGGCTGGCGGTCGGCGAGATCGGGCCAATGACGCTGACCTGCCTCCGTTGGGCGCTGGCGCTGGCGCCGATTCTGGCGGCGGCGCGTCCGTCGCTGCGCCGCGACTGGCCGGTGCTGCGCGCCCACTGGCTCTATCTGCTGGCGATGGGGGCGCTCGGCTACACCGGTTTCAACGCGCTCTTCTATGTAGCCGCGCATCGCACCAGCGCGCTCAACCTGTCGATCATCCAGGGAGGCATTCCGGCGCTCGTTCTGATCGGCGCGCGGATGTTTCTCGGCGTCCGCTTCACCGCGCTCCAGGCGCTCGGCGCGGTCGTCACCATGACCGGCGTCGCGGCGATCGCGGCGCAAGGGCAGCTTTCGAGGCTCATCACGCTCGCCTTCAATAGCGGCGATGCGATGATGCTGGTCGCCGTCGTGCTCTACGCCGGCTATACGGTGGCGCTCCGCGAGCGGCCGAAGGTCTCTGGCCTGAGTCTGCTCGCCGGCATGGCGTTCGCCGCCTTCGTCACCTCCGTGCCGCTGATGGTCTGGGAGATCGCCACGGGCGGCTTCATCTGGCCGACCGCGGGCGGGCTCCTGACACTCGTCTATGTCGCGCTCGGCCCGGCGTTCGCGTCGCAAATGTTCTACATGCGCGGGGTCGAATTGATCGGGCCGGGACGCGCCGGCGTGTTCGTCAATCTCGTGCCGGTATTCGGCGCGATCATGGCGGTCGTGCTGCTCGGCGAACCGTTCGCCGCCTATCATGTCGTCGCGCTGGTTCTGGTCGTCGGCGGCATCGCGATCGCCCAAAAGGGCGCGCGCCCGTATGCGCCGTCAGCGCGCTGAAGGCTTTCGGAAGCAACGGACAGGAGAAGGACATGGGTCGCTGGATCGAGTTGAAGCCCGAGGGCGCCGGGCCGATCGCCGCCTGGAGAGCCGACCCGGCAGGCGCCGCGCGCGGCGGGATCGTGGTCATCCAGGAGATTTTCGGCGTCAACGCCCATATCCGCGAGGTGACCGACCGTTTCGCCGCCGCGGGCTATCTCGCGGTCGCGCCGGCGATCTTCGACCACGTCGAGAAAGGTTTCGACGTCGGCTACGACCCGGACTCGCGGGCCCGGGGCATGGCGGTGGTCGGCAAGGTCGATTTCGAGCAGGTCCTGCGCGACGCGGCGGCGGCGATCGCGGTCGCGAAGGAAGGCGGCAAGGTCGGCATCGTCGGCTACTGCTTCGGCGGCAGCGTCGCCTGGGCGGCCGCCGCGCGCCTGGCCGGCCTCTCCGCCGCGGTCGGCTATTACGGCGGCCAGATCCTCGCGATGAAGGCCCTCGAGCCCAAGGTCCCGACGATGCTGCATTTCGGCGAGAAGGACCAGCACATACCGGTCGCGGGGGTCAGGGAGTTGGCCGCCGCGCATCCCGACGTGCCGGTCCACATCTACCCGGCCGATCACGGCTTCAATTGCGACCATCGCGCCAGCTATGACGCCCCGAGCGCGGCGCTCGCCTGGGACCGCACGCTGGAGTTTTTCGGCAAGCATCTGGGGTGACAGGCGGTCGCCCGAGATCCGCACGATATGAAGGCCGACCGTCCGAGGCGTCCCAAACCTGTCCCGGTTGCATCGCGAGTCTCGCCGGCGCGTAATCTGCGAGCGGGCGCCATTCGACGCCCGCTCCTCTATTCGTTTTCGCCGGACCTTGGTCGGCGGACGCGGAGGCCGAGGGGGCGCCCGCCCTGCCCCCTTAGAAGCTGTAGCTGACCGTCCCGCGGCCGCCGTAGGCCTGCGTTCCCGAGCCGAATTGGCCGTCGAAGCGCGCCTCGACGGCGATCCCGTTGCCGAACACCACCTTGCCGCCGACGTCGACGAGCGCCGAGTTTCGCGAGGGAGAGGCGCCGTAGACCTCGAAGTTCGAAACGGGCAGCGCCGCGAAGCTCGCCTCCGCGGTTTCGTTGGTGTTGAAGTTGTACGCCCAAGCGAGCCGACCGCCGATGGTGATGAGCGCGCCGTTCGACACAAAATCCTGCTTCACGCGAAAGCCGAGTTCGGCTGTCGTGTCGGTCACGTCCTGTGAAGCGTAATTGAGCGCGAACTGGCTGACGCCGCTTTCGCTGTAAGAGGGCAGCGACGCGTAGTTCAGTTGGACCGCGCCGTAGGGCGTGAGAGTCGCCGCTGGCGCGACCGCGAGTTTGTCGCCGAACTCGATGCGGCCGGCGAAGTTGTCGGCCGTGTAGCTGCCCTGGAGCGGCGCGGCGAGCGGATCCGTGCGCGTGGTCTTCACTTCGCCGGAGCCACCGCCGACGCCGCCGGTCACGTAGAACGCGTTGAACTCGTGCGTCGCGTAGGCGGCGAGTTCGCCGAAGTTGTAATGTCCAGAGCCGCCGCCGGCGCCGACGCTGAAATCGGTCGTTCCGCCGCCGAACCCGAACCCGACCGCGGTGTCGCGCGCCATGCGGTACTCCACGCCGACGACTTCCGTCCAGTTCGTGCCGCTCGCCGTGTTCGACCCGTCGCCCCCGTTGCCGTCGTTCGACGCATGACCGGCGAAGGTCGTCGACCAGACGGTCCAGTAAGGGGTAAAGGGTGCAGGAATCGCCGACAGGGCCGGGCTCTTTTTCGTCGGCAGAGGCGTGTAGAACATCGCGATGTCCGCCCCCGTGCGATCCCGCGCCTGCGGATCGGGAAGGCCGCCGTCGAAGAACGATTGCAGGAAGCCGGCGCCCGCCTGCGACACCGCCAGGCGCGGGGCCGTCCCCAATTCGCCGCTCGCCTGGGTCAGCCCTTGGGCGGTCAGAGTTCCATAGACGGTCGGCAGGCTTCCCAACTGCGCGAGGGAGACATTCAGCGCGTTGGCGACCGCCTGCTGGTTGCGGTTCAGGCTTCCCGGGATCGACGATCCAACCTGCAGCGTCAGGTAGGCGTCCGAGCCGTCGTAGCTCAGCGTATCCGTCAGCCCGGCGGGCAGGCCGCTGTTGGTGAGGCCCGAGAAGGCTCCGCTCACCGAATTGGCGGTGAGGATGGTATATTTCGACGAGAACGTCGATCCGAGCGCGAATGTGGCGCTGACGGTTCCGCCGAGCGACGCCGCGCCGGAAACGCTGGTCTTCGACGCGCTCGATCCGACCTGCACCGCATAGGTGGAGCCCGAGTTGAGCGCAAGGTTGCCGGTGACGCTCAGCGTCCCCGGAGTTGACTGCACGCCGGCCGCGGTGAATCCGCCCGGCGCCAGCACGCCGCCGCTCTGCACGACGACGTTGCCGACGACCGAGCCGACGCCGCCGAGCGCGCCGCCGCTGCTCACGGTCGTCGCGCCGACGATCCTGCCGTTGTCGACCAGCACGCCGGTATTGGCCACCGTGACGGGCTCCGTTACGATGTCGCTGGAAGCCATGTCGAGGACGCCGATCACGTCCGAGAAGTAGCCGCTGGCCGCGTAGAGGTTGATGCGGCTCCAGTAGCTGAGCGACGTGCCGTAGAAAGCGGCGAGCGCCTGTCCTTCGGTGTTGACGACGATCTGGTTGATCGTGCTCGTCTGCAGGCTGCCGTCGATGCCGCCGTTCGGGCGCGATCGTCAGCGCGGCCGATCGTGCTGCCGCCGTAAAGCGTCGCGAGCAGGATCGAGGCGTCCGGCCCTCCGGCAGGGGCCTGTTCACGCGGCGCCTGGGCGTAGGTCAGGGTCGGCAGGCCGTAGGTCAGGTCCGCCGCATAGGTCGCGGCGTTCGCCGCGCTCGCACTAGGCGTTGGCGTTGGCCGAACTCGCCGCGCAGGTCGCGACCGAGGCGCCGCACTGCGACGACAGGTAGCTCGTGAGTTCGCTTTCCGCCGCGGTGAACAGAGCCGGCATATTGATCGCCGTGCCGGTGGTCCCCGCGTTGTTGATATAGGACGGATTGGTGAAAGCCTGCGCGAGTTGCTCGGCCGACCAGGAGCGGCTGGCAATGATGTCGAGCGGATAGTGCGCGCCGAGCACGATGCGGCTGTTGGCGTACTGGGCGGCGCGCGACAGCATGCTTTGGTATTCCTGCGGCACCAGCATGGCGAGCAGGTAGGAATCCGTGTAGGCGTAGTTGGTGTGGCCGCTCGGGAAGGCCGGATTGGTGGGCAGACTGTTGGCGCTCGAGGCGATCGCCACGACGGATCGTACAAGGTGATGATCGAGGACGCGACCTGGAACGGGCGCGAACTGCCGTACGGGTTTTGGCCCGGAGTCTGGTTCGACACGCCATAGGCGGTGTCATAGACACTGTTGGTCGTGTTCGGCAGGCCGTTGTAGGTCGGCAGAGTATAGCCCGACGGCGCGACCGCGGCGACCGTGCCGTTGGTACGTGCCGTTGGCGAAATAGTACTTCGCAATCGCCGAGGCTCGCGCTCGTGAAAGTGTAGGCGCTGGTCAGCAGGGCGACGGTGTTCGTCAGCACCGTGTGGTTGCCGTTGGCGTAGGCGTTCACGCCCGTGTCGTAGATCGCGCCGAGGACGGTTCCGAGGCCGCCGGCGCTCTGGCACGGCGTGATGCCGTTGACCGTCGGCCGGATTTGGGATCGTGCCGGCGAGGTTGGCGGCGACGCCGACGACTCCCGTAGGTGACCCTGGTTCCGTTCGGGTAGTCGGCAAGGTATTGGACGCGCCGCTCAGCAGATTCTCGTCGCTGATCGCGAGCGCCTGCAGCGTCGCAGAGGCGCCATTGTTGACGCGATGGCTGTCCTGGAGGTTTTCCGTCGAGGGTCGTCTGCCCGACGGCCGTCGCGTTCAGGCTCAGGAAGGGCGACAGCAGGTTGAGGACGTCGACATTTGCCGGGTCCACGTTCGCCGTTTGCGCCCTCGCCGCCGCGCAGGCGACTACGAGAAGGCCAGTCGATAACAGGAGTCCGGATCTCGAACCCCGAGCGCAATTCAAAAACATGTCAAAGCCCCACTTACAGCCGCGCCTTGACTAACGCTGGGGCATGACAAGCGATCTACGATTGTAAGACAGAACTTTCCTAGGTGATTCAGCGAGTTGCGGCGATCCGACACGGAAGGTGACACTGTTACGCTGCAGGGAATCCTACCTTCCGCCGCGTTTTAGCCCAAGTTTTGGACCGGCGGGCGGCGGTGAGGCGGCGCGTCGCCGCCGCAATGACGGCGGATGCCCGTGATCGCGGTTGGCTTCGTAACCGGTCGCGCGCTCAGTGGCGTCGTGAAATGACCCCGGTTTTACCGTTCCTCACGCCGCCTCGGCCTCAACGTTGGGCTTCGGCTTCAGGCCGATCAGGTGGCAGATGGCGAACACCAGGTCGGCGCGGTTCATGGTGTAGAAGTGCAGATTCCTCGACGCCGTGGTCGATCGAGATCGAGCACCTGCTCGGCGCAGACGGCGGCGGCGACCAGGCGCCGGGTCGCCGGGTCGTCCTCGAGGCCCTCGAACCGGTCGGCGAGCCACTGCGGCACGCTCGCCCCCGACCGCCGCGCGAAATTCGCCGTCTGCTTGAAATTCTGCACCGGGAAGATTCCCGGCACGATCGGGATCGAGATCCCGGCCGCGGCCGCGACGTCGAGGAAGCGGAAATAGGCCGCGTTGTCGAACAAGAGGTTGGTGATCGCCCGGGTCGCGCCTGCGTCGATCTTGCGCTTGAGAAGCTCGATGTCATGCAGAATCGTCGGGCTCTGCGGGTGCTTTTCCGGATAAGTCCCGACCGAAACCTCGAAATCGCCGATGCGGCGCGCTTCGGCGACGAGTTCCTCGGTCGACTGGAACCCGTCCGCCGGGCGCTTCGTAAGGCGCGTCGATGCCGGCCGGCGGATCGCCGCGCAGCGCCACGATGTGGCGGACGCCCGCTTGCCCGTAGGCGCGCGAGCACGTCGCGGATCTCGTCCTTCGACGCGCCGACGCAGGTCAGGTGCGCCGCGGGCTTCATCGTCGTCTCGCGCGCTAGCCTCGCCACCGTCGCATGGGTGCGCTCGCGCGTCGTGCCGCCGGCGCCGTAGGTGACCGAGACGAAGGCCGGGTCGAGCGGCTCGAGCCGCCGCGCGGCTTCCCATAAGTTCGCCTCCATCTCGGCGGTCTTCGGCGGGAAGAACTCGAACGAGACGCGGACGCGCGCGCCCGAACGGCTCAGGGGAATGGGCTTTGCGGCCATCAGGCGAACTCCGTCACTGCTTTCTGAAATCCGTCCGAGATGACGCGCGGGTCCTCGGCGAGCCACAGCGCGACCGTCAGCTTGCCCGAATTCGCCCGGCGCCGGCGGAACGCGCCGGGAATTGCGCGGCGACGAGACCGGCCTCGGTCAAGAAACCCTCGATCTCGGCGAGCGGGAAACCGAGCCGCCGATGGGCGAAATCGGTCGCGCAGGAATTCCTGCGTGTGGGCGTCGAAATCGACGACGACCAGCCGCCCGGAGGGCGCGAGCGCGCGCGCCGCTTCGTGCAAGCGCCCGGGCCGGGTCGTCGAGGAAGTGCAGCACCTGATGGATGACGATCAGGTCGTAGCCGTCGCGCTCGACCGGCGGGGCATAGACGTCGCCCTGGCGGAGCTGCACGTTGCGCAAGCCCGCCTGATCGATGCGGCTGCGCGCCAGGGCCAGCATCGCCGCGCTCTGGTCGACGCCGACGGCGCGGACCGCGCGCGGGGCGAGAAGCTCCAGCATGCGTCCGGTGCCGGTGCCGAGATCGAGCAGGCTGCGGAACGGCTTTTCGCCGATCAGAGCCAGAAGCGCCGCCTCGACCCGCTCCTCGGAGGCGTGCAGGGCGCGAATGCGGTCCCAATCGGTCGCCTGCTCGGCGAAATAGGCCGCCGCCTGGCTTCGCCGCGTCTCGCGGGCGACCTCGAGCCGGGCGCTGGTCGGCCGCCAGCACCGGGTCGGCGGGATCGAGACGGCGGACGAGATCGCGGGCGAATTCGCCGCCCGAATCGGCGAGGCGGAAGAACGCCCAGGCGCCCTCGCGCTGCCGCTCGGCGAGGCCCGCCTCGGTCAGGAGTTTCAGGTGGCGCGACACGCGCGGCTGCGACTGGCCGAGGATGGCGACGAGCTCGCTGACGGTCAGCTCCGCCTTGTCGAGCAGGCAGAGGATGCGCAGCCGCGTCTCTTCGCCGGCCGCTTCGAGGCCCGCGAGCAGGGTCGGGAAAGGGCGTCGCCGGAGAGACGCGGCGCATAGCGGTCTTTAGACATAAACATATCTTTATGTCTGATCGCGGGGCAGGGCAAGAGGCAAATCGCAAAGGGCCGGCTCGCAGAGCGGCAGACGACGAATTGGTCGACCGTCCCAGTGCGCGGCGTCCGCTTTGCCAAGCCTTCCCGAGCCGTTGCGTTCAGACGCCCTCGACTTCCGCCCTAGATCGACTCCGGTCCAGCACTTCGATCCGGCACGCCGCGCCGCATTCGCGCGCGATCAGGCGGGCGAGGCGGCGCGGCGGCCGCCTCGACGTCGCCGGCGCCGTTCGACTGGACGGTCAGCACGGCGCGGCGGGTCGACGTGCTCGAGGCGGTGCGCGCGTCCTGCCGCCAGTTCCATCGCCGGCAGAGCACGTGGCGCGCGTCGGCGTAGACGACCTCGCCTTCCTTCGGCGGATCGTTCGGGTCCTCGCCGGCCTCCGCGCCCATGTCGATGAAGCTGTCGTCAGGCCTCGAGAAGCGGAAAACGAGGTCGCCCTCGGTCTTGTCGAGATCGTCGCAGCCGAGGCAGAGGCCGCTCATCAGCGACACCAGGTTGTAAAGGTCGACGAGCGCGTTGATCTCCGGCAGCGGCTGTCCGGCGAGCACCCGCTTGATCAGCCGCTCGACCGAAGAGCGGTAGCTCGTCTTCTTGATTCCGAAACCCTTGTAAGCTGTCCGCCAGGCCGCGACGCCGGGAATGGCCGACAGCTCCATCCCGCCCCAGCGCGCCCGGCATTCGGCTTCCGCTGCGGCGATGTCCTTGGCCAGCGCCGCCGATCGGACGGGCGCGACGGCCAGCGGCTCCGCCAGGACGAAGGCGACCCGGAATTCCGGAAATTTGTCGACGAGGGCTTCGATGGACAGGCGGCGCATGGGGTGGTCTTAGCGCAAGATGGGATTCGGGAGAATCGACACATGCAAGGGTCAGACGCTTGCCATCGCTTTGGCGCGACCATGGCTGCTGCTGTCCCGACCGTCGGAGCGTTCGGGTTGAATTTCCGGGCGCGCGCCCTATAAGCGGCGCCAGCGGTGGGCGACCGATTACGACGGGGTGGCTTTGCGAATGGGAATCAAAGGTCTGGCCTGGGCGGCAGCGTTTTGCGCTCTGCTCTCGGGCGCCGCGCACGCCTTGGATGCGGCGACTGACACGACAACCGGGCCCAACGGCGCGTCCGAGGACGCAGGCGCCCGCTCGGCCAAATCGATCGAATGTTCGCACAAGGCCGACGCGAAGGACCTGCACGGCAAGCCGCGCAAGCGCTTCATGCGGGAATGCAAACACGGCGCATGAGCGCCGCGTTGGCGTCGTCTGCGGTTTGGTCGAGACGGTCGCGGCGTTGCGTTCGGGCGCTTTGGCTTCGATCGACGACGAATCGTAGTTTTTGCGCATGATTTCGCTGTCGCAATTGCGGCGAGGCGAAGGAGCGGGCCGCCGCAGGGCGCCAGAGACGCTCGCGCTTGGCCGAAGTGTGCGGCAACTCGCTCGATCATGCGGGGAGCGGCCGACGGCGCCGATCGCAGGGGGTCGACATGTCTGAATCCGACGAGCGGCTCGAACTGTTCGCCACTCCGCGCGACTGGCTGCGCTACGCCATCGGGCGGTTTCGCGAGGCCCAACCTCGCCTTCGGCCACGGCGCGACGACGGCGCTCGACGAGGCCGCCTATCGTCATCCTCGAAGGGCTCCATCTTCCGATCGACACGCTCGATCCGTTCCTCGACGCGAAACTGCTGCTGAGCGAGCGGAAGCGGCTGGATGGGTTGATCGAGGCGCGCGTCACCACGCGCAAGCCCGCCGCCTATCTCCTGCACCGCGCCTACATCCAGGGCGTGCCGTTCTATGTCGACGAGCGCGTCATCGTGCCGCGCAGCTTCATCGGCGAACTCCTGATGACGGCGCTCGCCGAGGACAACGACCTGACCGGCGATCCCGAGGAGGTCTCGCGCGTCCTCGACCTATGCACCGGCGGCGGTTCGCTCGCCATTCTCGCCGCCCGCGTCTTTCCCAACGCCGCGATCGACGCTGTCGACCTGTCGCCGGGCGCGATCGCGGTCGCAAGGCGCAACGTCGAGGAGCATGAAATCGTCGACCGCGTCCGGCTGCTTACGGGGGATCTGTTCCAGCCGCTGGCTGACGAGCGCTACGACCTGATCCTGACGAACCCGCCCTATGTCGACGCCGAGGCGGTGGCCGCCTTTCCGCCCGAATACGCCGCGGAGCCCCGCATCGCGCACGCCGGCGGCGCGGACGGCCTCGACCTCGTGCGGCGGATCCTCGCCGACGCGCCCGGCCATCTGACGCCGGAGGGCGCGCTGATCTGCGAGGTCGGCCGGGGGCGCGAGCGTCTGATGCGCGACTACCCGGACCTGCCGTTCGTCTGGCTCGACACCGAGGAGAGCGCAGGCGAGGTGTTTTTGTTGCGGGCGTCGGAGTTCGCCCGGGCGAAACGCCGGCCCAAGCGGAAGGGATGAAAGGACCGCGCAGGCTCAAGCGTGCTCGGCCGCTTGGCGCAGGCTCGCGCGAACGTCGGCGCGCAATTCGTCGATCGACGTCAGGCGCCCGTCTCGTTCGACGTGCCAGAAGGTCCAGCCGTTGCAGGCGGGCAGCCCTTGAGTAAGGGCGCCGATCTTGTGGATTGAGCCGATCGCCGGACCGACGGAGAGCGAGCCGTCCGCCCGCACCAGCGCGGCATGGCGCTGGCGGGCGTCGATAAGCCGTTCGCCGGGGTGAATGAGCCCCGCCTCGATCAGGCTCATGAAGGCGATGCGCGGCTCGCTGCGCCGCGTCGGGGCGGTCGCCACCGCGTCCTCGGCGAGCGGTTCGACCGCGGCGATACGCTTTCGCGCCGCCTCCGCGTAAGTCGGGTCGCGCTCGATCCCGATGTAGGCGCGCCTCAGCCGGCGAGCGACCGCGCCGGTCGTGCCCGAGCCGAAGAACGGATCGAGCACCAGGTCGCCGGCGTTGGACGCCGCGACCAGCACGCGGGCCAGCAGCGCTTCCGGCTTCTGCGTCGGGTGGGTCTTGCGGCCCGATTCGTCCTTCAGCCGCTCGGCGCCGGTGCAGATCGGCAGGAACCAGTCGGACCGCGCCTGGCAGTCATCGTTGCCGGCCTTCAGCGCCTCGTAGTTGAACGTGTAGCCTTTTGCCTCCGGCCCCCGCGCCGCCCAGATCATCGTCTCGTGGGCGTTGGTGAAGCGGCGTCCGCGGAAGTTCGGCATCGGATTGGCCTTGCGCCAGACGATGTCGTTGAGGATCCAGAAGCCGAGGTCCTGAAGGATCGCCCCGACGCGGAAGATGTTGTGATACGAGCCGATCACGACGATCGTGGCGTTCGGCTTCATCGCGCGCCGCGCGGCGGCGAGCCATCTCTTGGTGAACGCGTCGTATTCGGCGAAATCGGCGAACTTGTCCCAGTCGTCGTCGACCGCGTCGACCACGCTCTGGTCGGGCCTTGAGAGCGTCCCTTCGAGCTGGAGATTGTAGGGCGGATCGGCGAAGACGAGGTCGACGGAGGCCGGCCGGCAGCTTCTCCATTTCGGCGACGCATTCGCCCACGAGGATCACGTCCCGCGGCGCAGGACCGATTGCGGCCGGGCGTGCCGTCTCGCCGTCGCCAGTACGCAAAACCTGAATCTGGGCGGGGAGACGCAACGCTCCGGCACGCAAGGTACGCATCAACGCAACCACTCGACGCAACGCCCGGCCAGTTTTGCACCGGCGCGTCGTTTATGGGCGGATTTAAGTAAAGGTCCGGTTATGCGGCGGCGATTGACGCTGTGTCGTTTTCGTACGGCGGGCGGCTGCGAAAGCAGACGCCGCGCTCTAAACGCTTTCGAAACCTTTTTCGGCTTCTGCCTCGTCCCTGTGGAGACGGAACGACCGCCGGTGATAGGGGCAGGGGCCGAGGCTCATAAGCGCGTTGCGGTGGAAGGCGGTCGCGTAGCCGGCGTGATCGCCGAAGCCGTAGCCGGGAAAGTCCCGGCCAAGGTTCCGCATCAGGGCGTCTCGGGTCGTCTTGGCGACGATCGAGGCGGCGGCGATCGACATCGATAGCGCGTCGCCGCCGACGATCGGCCGCGCCGGACAAATCAGCTCGCTCGGAATGTCGCGCCCGTCGATCAGGACGAGATCCGGCCGTATATGCAAGGCGGCGACCACCCGCGCCATGACCCGCAGCGTCGCGCCGCGGATGTTGAAGCAGTCGATCTCCTCGGCGCTCGCGAAGGCGACGGAGACGCTGATCGCCTTGGCGAAAATGATCGGCCGGAGGGCGTCGCGCTTCGTCTCGGGCAGCGCCTTCGAATCGTCCAGACCTTCCGGCAGGTCGTCCGGATCGAGGATCACGGCGGCGACGCCGACCGGCCCGGCGAGCGGCCCGCGCCCGACCTCGTCCACGCCGGCGACCCAGCGGCATCCCCGGACGATCGCCTCACGCTCGAACTCGAAATGCGGCCCGCTCACGGCGCCGGCTCCAGACGGGCCGTCCCGCAGCCGGGCGAGGTCGAAAGCCTGAACGTCGCGCAGCAGCGCGATGAACCGCTCGACGCCGTGGGCGATCGCCGCTTCGCCTTTTTCCGCCGTCGCCTTGTCAGCCTCCCCGACCGCGCCCGCCGGATGGAGGTCGCTCGCCGCCCAGGCGAAACCGAGCGGCGGCTTGGCGCGCAGAAACGCGAAGTCCCGCTCGATCGCTTCAGCCGCGCTCGGAAAGTCGCGGACCTCGGCGGCGCGCACGAGTTCCGGACGCAGGGCGAGCATCAGCGACGTTTCGGAATCGCCGCCATGGACGCCGTGGGTCGCCTCCCGCGGCGAGAAAAGACTGTCGGGGTAGCCGAGCCGGCGCCATGAGGCGTGGACCGCCAGCATTTTCCAGCGCATGCGCAGATGAAGCGTCACCGCCTCGATCGCGGCGCCGTTGCCTCCGTGCGAATTCATGACGACGAGCTTGCGGCAGCCGGTCCGGGCGACGCCCTCGCCGATCTCGGTCCAAAGCGCGGATCGCGCTCTCGACCGAGAGCGTCAGCGTGCCGGGATAGGCGGCGTGCTCGCTTGAGACGCCGACGGACTGGACCGGCAGGAACAGGGCCGGCAGGTCGTCTGGCAGGGCCGCGGGCGGCCCGCTGGACATAGCCCTCGTTGATGACCGAATCGACGCCGACCGGCAGGTGCGGCCCGTGCTGCTCGACCGCCGCGACCGGCAGGACGGCGATAGCCTGTCGCATGTCCACGCGCTCGAAGTCGCGCCATGTCATGTCGGCCCAGAATTGTATCGGCGCCATTCAACCGCGCTCCTTCCCGCTGACCGGGTTCGCATGAAACCGATTCGCGCGCCGCGCGCCGGATATTTTCGCACGGTCGACCCCAAAACGTTAGGCGCCATTTCGTGCGACATTCCTCGCGACCTCGGCGAGCCGCCGAGGGCGACTGCCTCGCGCGTCGGGAAGCGGGATTCCAATGCGGGCGTCAGTCTTTCTGGTTTCCGGAAGCAAATATCGAGTCGCGCGCTTCCGTACTCCGTCGAGGGGCGCGGACGCGCAACTCAGGCTTTTGTGCGGAGGCCGTCCAGGGTTTGCCGAGGCGCGCGCGCCGCGGTAACCTGCCTCCCAGCAATCCGCTGCTCATCCTGTCCGAGTGGAGGCCATGGCGTCAGAGCCCCAACTGTGCGCGAACGTCCGCGCCGGCGACTCGTTCGTCGGCAAGCAGGGCTTTACCTATGCGCCCGCGGTTTCCGCGGAGACGGTCGGCGCGCGCGCCATCCATATGCAGATTCTCACCATGCCGCCCGGCGCACGGGCGAAAGCGCACAAGCACGAGCGGCATGAGACCGCGATCTATGTGCTGAGCGGCGAAGCCGGCACCTGGTACGGCGAACGGCTCGAGCATCATATCGTCTCGCGCGCAGGGGACTTCGTCTACATTCCGGCGAATATTCCCCACCTGCCGTACAACCGAAGCGCGACCGAAGCCGCCGTCGCCGTCGTCGCCCGCACCGATCCGAACGAGCAGGAGAGCGTCGTCATGCTGCCCGAACTTGACGAGGTTCATCCGCCTGGCGAGGCGCAGCCCGCGTAAGACTGTCGGGAGACTTTCCAAAGGCATGACGGTTCGCCGTTCTCGGCGGGAACCACGATCGTCATTTTGGGTCCTTGCCTGGCCGGACTCTTTATGCGACAAATTGTGCACCGCAGCAAAGCGCATGGGCTCCCTTTCCTCGGCAGCAAAGGAATGCGCCATGATTGTCGGCGTTCTCAATCAGAAGGGCGGCGTCGGGAAGACGACGGTCGCGGTCAATCTTGCGGCCGCTTACGCACGCGGCGGCCGGCGGGTATTGCTGATTGACGCCGACCCGCAGGGCAGCGCCATGGCCTGGTCGTCGACCCGCGAGGTCGAGCCGCCGTTTGCGCTGGTCGGGATGGCGAAGCCGACGCTTCATCGCGACCTTCCGCGTCTCGCCAAGGACTACGACATCGTCATCATCGACGGCGCGCCGCGGGTCAACGACCTCGGCCGCTCGGCGATCCTCGCCAGCGATTATGTGCTGATCCCCGTCCAGCCTTCCCCCTATGACGTGTGGGCGGCGGCCGACACGGTCGCGCTCATCCGCGAGGCGCGGGTGATGAAGGAGCATTTGGACGCCGCCTTCGTCGTCAATCGGCGCATCGCTCGCACCGCCATCGGCCGCGACGCCGCCGACGCGCTGGCGCAGTTCGAGGACGTGCGGGTGCTCGCAACGGCGCTGCATCAGCGCGTCATCTATGCCGAGAGCGTCGCCAAGGGGCTCGCCGTCGTCGAGGCTGCGCCGTCGAGCGAAGCCGCGCGCGAGATCGAAGCCCTTGCCGCCGAAGTGCTCGGGGCAATGCCGGAGGAAGGCGGCATGAGCAGGAAATCGGTTCCGTTCTCCGTGCCGGAAGGGGCGACGCGTCCGACTGGCGACCGACGCCGCCTCCGCGAGCCCGAGTTCATCGACGCCCATACCGACGACTGGGTGAGCGACCGCAACAGCGCCGCCAAGGACCCCTCGACCGGCGCCGGTCCAAGACTCTTCCTCGATCTCGCCGCAGAACGGACCCTCATGGAGATCGCCATCCTCTGCATGCTGACCCCGATGACGCTCGGCTGGGTCTGGCTGTTGAACGCGATGAGCGGAAGGGTGCGATTTTAGAGCCGCAGGCCATTCGGTTGAGCCGGCGACGTTGGCGCAACCCGCTTTTGCGCGACAACGTTCCACACGCTTAGCAAGCCGTGCCGCTACCAACCGTGCCCTCACATTTGGCCCGCACGGGTCCGGGAAAATCGGCTGACGTGGCGCTGCCCCGCTGGACGGGCCTTACCCCGCCGTCCAGTCCGTCAGCGTCACGCCGTCGCCGAGCGCAACCGTCTCCCCGGCCCGGAGCCCCGCGCCCCGGAGGCAGGCGTCCGGCTCGCCGCCGAACGTTTCACGCGCGAACAGGGGCAGGCCGCCGGGCAGCCGGACGTCGGTCGCGCGGCAAAGGTGGAACGCGTCGTAGCCGAGCCCGAGGAACAGGCTGTAGACCTGCGGCCCGCCGATCGCGGCGATCGTCCCGCCCTTGACGCCGAGCGCCTCGAGCGCCTCGGCAAGCGCCGCGCCGGCCGGGTTCCAGAGGCGCACGAGCGCGTTCTCCGGGTGGGGCGCGACGGCCGCGACCGAACGGGTTACGATCAGCCGGCGGCGGCGCTCGGTCTTCGGATGGATCTCCTGCGAACGGCGGCCGTGGACCACTGCGGCGACGTGTTCGAGCGCCTCCTCGAAATAGACCTGGTCGGCGTCGCGCTGGAGCGAGAGCGGCATCACGCCGGTTTCGTCGGCGATCATGCCGTCGGCCGAGGCGATGGCGAAGCCTTCGAGGCGGTAGGGGCCGATCATGCGGACGCGCTACTCGGTCGTGTCGGCATTGACCAGCGCCAGAAACTCGCCGCGAGTGACGGGGCTGTCGCGGAAGACGCCGAGCATGCGGCTCGTGACGAGGTCGGCGCCGCGCTTGTGGACGCCGCGGCTGATCATGCAGTGATGGGCCGCCTTGACCACCACCGCCACGCCCTGGGGGCTCAGAACCTCCTCGATCGTGTTGGCGATCTGCGCGGTCAGGCGCTCCTGGATCTGCAGCCGCTTGGAGAAGATCTCGACCACCCGCGCGAGCTTCGAGATGCCGACCACCCTCTTGTCGGGGATATAGCCGACCCAGGCGCGTCCGATGATCGGCGCGACGTGATGCTCGCAATGGCTCTCGAAGGTGACGCCGCGAAGCACGATCATCTCGTCATAGCCGTCGACCTCGGAGAAGGTCTTGCGCAGCACCTGCTCCGGATCCTCGTCGTAGCCGGCGAAATATTCGCGGAAGGCGCGCCTCAGACGGTTCGGCGTTTCGCGCAGGCCGTCGCGGTCGGGGTCCTCGCCGATCCACTTCAGCACCGTGCGGAACGCGTCCTCGACCTGCGCGTCGCTGATATTCGCGACGGCGGCGTTCGATGCGGGGCCGCCCTCGCCTTCGAGCTTGCGATTCATGAATATCCTTCCTTTTCGCGGGCGACTGTAGTCGTCCGCACGCCATTTCTGCAAACTGACGATTACCCGTAGAAATCGGCGCGGGTCGGCGGCAGGCCGCTCGGGCCGCGCACCCGCTTCATCGCGAGCGTCTGGTAGACGCCGGCGTTGTTGCGCTCGAAGGTGATCGAGCAGGCGGCGAGATAGGCGAGCCAGACCCGCGCCGTCGTCTCGCCGACCTCGGCGACCGCCTCGTCCCAGCGCGCCCGCAGGCGATCATGCCAGAAGCGCGTGGTCAGCCGGTAGTGCTCGCGCCAGCATTCGACGTCGCGGACCTCGAAGCCGGCGCGCTCGAGATTGGTGATGGTCCGGCCGAGATAGTCGAGTTCGCCGCCTGGAAAGATGTAGCGCGTCAGCGCCTGGAACTCCGGCCGCTTCTTGCCGGTGCGCGCGGCGTGGCTTCCGCCCGGACGGGTGATGGCGTGATGCAGGTAGAGTCCGCCCGGCTTCAGCAGGCGCTGCACGGTCTTGAAGTAGGTCTCGAAATTGGCGAGGCCGACGTGCTCGAACATGCCGACCGAGACGATCTTGTCGAACAGGCCTTCGCCCTCGAGAAGCGCGTAGTCGCGCTTCTCGAACGTCACCCGGTCGGAAAGTCCGCGCCGCTCCGCCTTCTCGCGCGCGAGCGCGATCTGCTCCTCCGACAGCGTCACGCCGAGCACCTTGGCGCCGTAATGCTCAGCCGCGTGGCAGGCGAGCGAGCCCCAGCCGCTGCCGATGTCGAGCAGGGTCTCGCCCGGCTCGGAGCCTGCAGCTTGCGGCAGGTCATGTCGAGCTTCTGCCGCTGCGCGGTGTCGAGATCGTCGCTCCAGTCGTGGAAATAGGCGCAGGTGTAGACCATGTCCTGGTCGAGCCACAGCGCGTAGAAGGCGTTGGAGACGTCGTAGTGATAGGCGATGTTGCGCGTGTTCTCGGCCTCCGAGCCGTCGCTCTCGCGGTCGCGGCCGACCGCATCGAGCGGCCATGGGCCGCCGCGCGGAACGAACAGGAACGGGGCGAGCGCGCGCAGGGTCGAGAGCGAGACGAGCGACTTGCGCAATTCGCGGGTGCGGCCCTTCGGCCGGCGCGCCACGAGATCGAAGATCGTGCCGTTGACGAGGTCGATCCGCCCCGCCGCCCAGAGATTGGCGAAGGTCGTGATGTTGGGCCCCTTGAGGAGCGCCGCGACCGCGCCTTCGTCGGCGATGGCGAGCATGAACGCGTCGGACGGCCAGGTTTCCGGGAACCGTCGAGCCGTCCCACAGGCGGAATCCAAACCCCGGCTCGAGCCGCCGGTGAATCTCGGCGAGCAGCCGCTTCAGCGAGGCGAGGCGCGATTCGGCGCGGTTCATGTCGATCTTTCCCTCCGGCGGCGAGATCCGCCGCCGTGCGACGCTCTTACACCATTCCGGGCCAAAGCAAGGATGGACACGTCCGTGCCGCGCGGGGCAAACAGCCGGCGCGTTAAGGCGGCAGGACGAATTGACATGGACCAGTGGCGACGAGGCGGCCTTGTCGTTCGCGACGCGGTCATCGGCGATCTCGACGCGATCGCGAAGCTCGAACGCGACTCCTTTCCCCGAGGACCAGGTGTCGCGGCGCGCGTTCGCCTGCGCCCTCCGCGCGCCGGAGCGGCCGGTGATCGCGGCGACGATCGAGGGCGAACTCGCGGGCTACGTTCTCGTCGCGCTGCGCAAGGGCGGACGCTCGGCGCGCATCTTCTCGATCGCCGTCGATCCGCGCTTCGCCCGACGCGGCGTCGGAACGGCGCTGCTCGCGGCGGCGGAAAAATACGCGCTTCGCCACGAGCGCCAGGCCGTAACGCTCGAGGTGCGCTACGACAACGCCCCCGCCATCGCGCTCTACGAGAAATGCGGCTACCGTCCTTTCGGCGAGCACGAGGACTATTACACCGACGGCGCAACGGCTCTGCGCTACAAGAAAATCCTTGGCGCGTATTCGGCTGGTCTGCATCGGTCTCCGCAACGCGGCGCGGGCCGGACGAGCGCTTAAGGCAGGGTCTGAGCTGGCTCCGGCGGCTTGCGCCGCCAGGCGAAAGCCCATAAAAGACCGCCTCTTTGCGGAAACCCCCATGACAAATTCGTTGCCCGCCCACCTCAAGCGCCTCGAAGCGGAATCAATTCACATAATGCGTGAGGTTGTGGCCGAGATGCGCAATCCGGTCATGCTGTATTCGATCGGCAAAGACTCGAGCGTCATGCTCCACGTCGCGATGAAGGCGTTTCATCCGGCCAAGCCTCCCTTCCCGCTGCTGCATGTCGACACGACCTGGAAGTTCCGCGAGATGATCGCCTTTCGCGACGAGACGGCGCGCCGGCTCGGGCTCGATCTCATCGTGCACGTCAACGAGGACGGCGTCCGGCGGGGCGATTTCGCCGATCGCCTCGGGCTCGCAGGTCCACACCCAGGTGATGAAGACCGAGGCCTTGCGGCAGGCGCTCGACAAAGGCGGCTACGACGCGGCCTTCGGCGGCGCCCGGCGCGACGAGGAGAAGAGCCGGGCGAAGGAGCGCATCTTCTCGCATCGCTCCGCCGCCCACGCCTGGGATCCGCGCAACCAGCGCCCGGAGCTCTGGCGCCTGTTCAACACCCGCATCCGCGAGGGCGAGTCGATGCGGGTCTTCCCGCTGTCGAACTGGACCGAGCTCGACGTCTGGGAATACGTCCAGGCCGAGGCCATTCCGGTCGTGCCGCTCTATTTCTCCAAGGCTCCGTCCCGTGGTCGAGCGCTCCGGCGCGCTGATCATGGTCGACGACGAGCGCCTGCCGCTCGAGCCCGGCGAGACGCCGCGCATGGCTCGGGTCCGCTTCCGCACGCTCGGCTGCTATCCGCTGACCGGCGCGATCGAATCCGACGCCGAGACGCTCGACGACATCATCGCCGAAATGCGCGCCTCGACCACGTCCGAGCGGCAGGGCCGCCTGATCGACTCGGACGAAACCGGCTCGATGGAGAAGAAGAAGCGGGAGGGCTATTTCTGATGAACGAGGCCTTGCGGACCTCCGCCCTTCCGACCCTGCGCCTGCTCACCTGCGGCTCGGTCGACGACGGCAAGTCGACCCTGATCGGCCGCCTGCTGTACGAAAAGAAGCTGATCTTCGACGACCAGCTCTCGGCGCTCGAGCGCGACTCGAAGAAGTTCGGCACCACCGAGGACGACATCGACTTCGCGCTGCTGGTCGACGGGCTCGAGGCCGAGCGCGAGCAGGGCATCACGATCGACGTCGCCTACCGCTATTTCGCCACCGAGCAGCGCGTTCGTTCATCGTCGCCGACACGCCCGGCCACGAGCAATATACCCGCAACATGGCGACCGGCGCCTCCAACGCCGATCTCGCCATCGTGCTCGTCGACGCGCGCAAGGGCCTGCTCACCCAGACCCACCGCCATTCGATCATCGCTTCGCTGCTCGGCGTGCGGCACATCGTGCTGGCGGTGAACAAGATCGACCTCGTCGGCTACGACGAGAAGACTTTCCGCGACATCGTCATCGCCTACCGCAAGTTCGCCGAGCCGCTCGGCTTCCGCTCGCTGTTCGCCATCCCGCTCTCGGCCCGCTACGGCGACAACGTGTCGGCGCCCGAGCGCGCGCACGCCGTGGTTTCAGGGCGCGCATCTGATGGACTACCTCGAGCGCATCGAGGTCGAGGAGGACCGGCGCGCGGCGCCGTTCCGCCTGCCGGCGCAGTGGATCAACCGCCCGCACCTCGACTTCCGCGGCGTCGCCGGCACGATCGCCAGCGGACGGATCGCGAGGGGCGACCCGGTCGTCGTCGCGGGCTCCGGCCGGCAGATCGACGGTCGCGCGAGATCCTCGTCGCCGACGCGGAGAGGCGACAGCGCCGAGGCCGGCGACGCCGTCACGCTGACGCTCGCCGACGAACTCGACATCGCGCGGGGCGACGTGCTGTCGCATCCCGACAGCCGGCCGGAGGTCGCCGACCAGTTCACCGCCAACGTGATCTGGATGAGCGCCGATCCGATGCTGCCCGGCCGCTCGTACCTGATGAAGATCGGGACGCGGACCGATCCCCGCCTCCGTCACCGAGCTCAAGCACCGGCTCGACGTCAACAATTACGACAAGCTCGCCGCCAAGCGCCTCGACCTCAACGAGGTCGGCTTCTGCAATCTCGCGACCACCATGCCGGTCGCCTACGACCCCTATGCCGACAACCGCGAGACCGGCTCGTTCATCCTGATCGACCGGCTGACCAACGAGACCGCCGGCGCCGGCATGATCGCCCACGGGCTCAGGCGCGCGACCAACGTCCATCGCCAGGGCCTGACGGTGACGCGCGCGGCGCACGCCGAGCTGAAGCACCAGAAGCCGGCGATCCTCTGGTTCACCGGCCTGTCGGGCGCGGGCAAGTCGACCATCGCCAACCTGGTCGAGACGAGGCTCCACGCGCGCGGCGTCCACACCGCCCTGCTCGACGGCGACAACGTCCGCCACGGCCTCAACAAGGACCTCGGCTTCACCGCCGCCGACCGGGTCGAGAACATCCGGCGCGTCGGCGAGGTCGCGAAGCTGATGACCGACGCCGGCCTGATCGTGCTCTGCTCGTTCATCTCGCCGTTCCGCGCCGAGCGGCAAGCTCGTGCGCGACACGGCGGAGACAGGGCGAGTTCATCGAGATCTTCGTCGACACGCCGATCGAGACGGCGATCGCGCGCGACCCGAAGGGCCTCTACAAGAAGGCGCTCGCCGGCCAGATCAAGAACTTCACCGGCGTCGACCAGCCCTATGAGCGCCCGGAGGCCCCCGAACTCGTCCTGCGCTCGGGCGAGGCGAGCGTCGAGGAGCACGCCGACCGGGTGATTGCGGAACTGGAAAAACGCGGCATGATCGCGAGACTGTGACGGGGCGGCGCATCGGCCGTCCTTCCCTGGGAGGACGATCATGCTGACCTTCTTCTACGCCCCGAATACCTGTGCGCTCGCCTCGCACGTCGCGCTCGAAGAGGCCGGCGCGGCTTACGAGGCCCGGCGGGTCGATTTCGCATCCCTCCAGCAGACGAAGCCCGAGTACCTGGCGATCAATCCGAAGGGCCGCGTGCCCGCGCTGGTCACGGAGCGCGGCGTGCTGACCGAGACGCCGGCGATCCTCGCCTACGTGGCTGCGACCCATCCGGCCATCGGGCTCGCGCCGCTCGACGACCCGTTCGCCTTCGCTGAGATGCAGGCGTTCGCGAGCTATCTCTGTGCGACCGTGCATGTCGCCCACGCCCACCGGATGCGCGGCTATCGCTGGGCGGACGATCCGGCGGCTCACGAGGCGATGAAGCGGAAGGTCCCGGAGACGGTGGGGGCGTGCTTCGACCTGATCGAGCGAAAAATATTTCGCGGGCCTTGGGCGATGGGCGAGCGCTACACCGTCGCCGACCCCTATCTCTTTACGACTGCGAACTGGCTCGAAGGCGACGGCGTCGATCCTGCCGAATTCCCGCGCGTCCTCGACCACCGCCGCCGCATGGCCGAACGCCCCGCCGTCCGGCGCGCGCTGGCGATGGAAGGGGGCTGATGGCGGGCCTGCCCGCCCTCGGGACGAGGGGTCCACGCCGCCTGCCATTTTCGATTCCGTTTTGAGCCTTTCCAACGGTTTGCGGCGCCATTTTCGATTCGCCTCCGGCACGGCCTGGACGTTGAAAGGTCGGACAGTCCTGACCGTCGATCGCGCGATTCTGAAGGCTTGGGCGCTCTCCTCGGATATTATACATATGTACATGTATATCTCGCTCTCGCTCGACCCTTCTGGGACACTGACATAATTTCTGATAAATCGCAATAAAATGCTTAACAAACTGTATAGCAGAAGCCTCTGGCGACCGTCATTCGGTTCTGGGGCAGCGAACGGACACCATCGCCGTCATTGCGAGCGAAGCGAAGCCATCCAGCGGTCGGGCAGGACAAATGCGGCGCGCAGAAAAGGCCGCCGGCCGGAGTGCAGCGAGGACGGCGGAATGACGATTGCGCGGCGGCGGAGCGCCTCGTCGAACACGCGCGCTGCGGGGGGCTGGATTGCGCCTTCGCGGCGGGAAATTCGAGGACCCGCGTCGCGGCGCCCCGCGATAGCGGCAAAGGGAGCGAAGCGCAGGCGACTCAGGCCATCTTCGCGTATTCGAATTCGGAGGCCTGGTTTGGTGATGGCGACGCGCGGCGGGGCGATGCAGCTCGCGTATTTGCAGGGCTCATAGTCTGGGACTGAGGTCGAACAGGCTGGTCGCCTCGGATTCGAGAACCTCCTGGCCGTGCTGATTGAACAGCCGCCAGCGCCATTTCAGGATGCCGAGGTCCGGCTGGCTGCGGGAGCGCCGCGTCTCCAGAACTTCCGTCTTCAGCGTCAGACTGTCCCCCGCTCGGACGGGGTTCGGCCATTTGATGTAGGCGACGCCGGGGGAGGCGAACGATTCCGATCCGCTCAGCACCGAGTTCGACCGCGAGCCGCATGGCGATCGAGCAGGTATGCCAGCCGCTGGCGATGAGGCCGCCGAACCGCCCGTGGGCCGCCGCCTCCGGATCGACGTGAAACCATTGCGGATCATAAGCCTCTGCGAAGCGCCGGAGTTCGGCCCCATCGACCAGATAAGGCCCGGCCTCGATCACCTGGCCGGTGTGGAATTCGGCGAAGTTCATCTGTCCCCCCTGATTTGCGGTCGGCGCCAATGTAATAGCGCTCGCCGAGCGCGGCCAGCGCGGTCAGCGACCGCGCCTTCAGCGACCCTCTTTTTTTGAATAGGAGCGGTTTTTCGGCTGCCGGGGCGCCGAACGCGCTCCGAGCGCATGCCGAGCGCATGCCGAGGCAAGTATGAACGCGGCTGGCGCTTTTGCGGCCTCAAGCCGCCTCGGTCTCGCGCGTCCGCGCCCGCTCCTCCGCCGCGAGGATGATCGCGACGATCCGCTCCGGATCGACGAAATGGGGCGAATGGCCCACGCCTTCGAGCGTCGTCAGCCGCGCGCCGGGAATGTCGCGCGCCGATCCGACCGAGTGGATGTGGGCGTAGACGACGCCGTCCGAATCGCCGGTCACCACCTCGGTCGGCGCGCGGATCGCCCCATAGCGCGGCGACAGCGCCGCCACGGCCGCTTCGGCGCCAGCGACATCCTCGCAATTGGCGCGGAAATGGAGCGGCCGCAACACCAGCGGCAGCCCGGTCGCGTCGATGAAGTTTTGCGGCGGCGGGTTCGGCGCGAACACCCCGGCGACGGCCGCGCGCATCCTGAGAAGGCCCGCGGGCAAGGTGACCAGCCGGCGGAACGGCGGCCCGAGCCAGGGGTGGGCGCCGAGACCGTAGTACCAGGCGACGCCGCCCGGCCAGGGATGGCTGACCGGCGAAAGCAGCACGAGCGCCCGGACGAAATCGGGATGGTCGAGCGCCATGGCGAGGCCGGCAAGGCCGCCGAGCGAATGGACGACCGCCACCGCCTGATCGACCCCGAGCGTTTCCGCCGCCCGGCGCAGCGCGGCGGCCTGAACCGAAGGCGAGGCGCCGTCACGGCCGCCGAACCGGTCGCTCCAGCCGTGGCCCGGACGGTCGGCGCTGAGAACCCGGAACCCTGCGGCGGCGAGCCGGTCGGCGAGCGCGAGGAAGAGGTCGGCCGCGTTGCCGGAGGCGCCGTGGAGCATGAGGACCGCGCCGCGCTCTTCGCCCTCCGCAGGCCGGTCGAGCACATGGATGGTCCCGCCGCCGATCTCGACGCGCGCCCCGCGCGGCGGATAGCGCGCCTCGATGCGGCGCGTCTCAATGGCGGTGAACGCGCCGAGGACGCCGATCAGGATCAGAAGGGCGACCAGGCTCACAAGGGAAAGCGCGACCGTCACGCCGGATCAGGGACTCGCGCCGAAAACCGGAGCCTCACAGCTCCTGTCCCGCGACCTCGGCCTTGAGCTTGGCGGCCGCCTCGTCGGCGGTCTTCCAATGCGGCGCGATGGTCAGGACGCGCTGGTAGACTTCGAGCGCTTCCTTTTTCTTGCCGCGGGCCTCGAGGATGCTGGCCATGCCGATCAGCGCCCCGAGGTGGCGCGGTTCGCGCTTCAGCGTCTCGGCGATGTCGGCCATTGAGCCGTCATAGTCGTCGTCGAGATAGCGGAGCGTCGCACGGGCGTTCCACGCCTCCGCTTCATCGGGCATGAAGGCGATGGCGGCGTCGAGAATCTGTTCGGCGGCGCCGGCGTCCTGCGAGGTGATCGCCTTATGCGCCCGCTCCAGCAACAGATCGCCGGTGTCGGACCCCGACTGGCTGTAGGCGGCGAGAAGCAGCCCAACCAGCCCTTCGGTCTCGTCGGCGTCCGCCGAGACGGCGAGCCGCGCGTAGATCTCGGCCCGAATCTCGGCCGGCGTCTTCGGCGCCGGCGCCTCGGCCTGCCGATCGTCGCGCTTCGTCTGTTCCGCCGCGCCCGCGCCCCCGGCGACAACGGCCATCAAGCCAGCGGCCAGCGCTGTTGCAAGGACTCTCATGGCGCGAGGTTATCGCGCCCATTCGGTCCCGTCAAAGCAAGGAGCCGGCGGTCAGCCCTGGCGGGCCTTGAAGCGCTTCTGCGTCTTGTTGATGATGTAGACGCGGCCCTTCCGGCGCACCAGACGGTTGTCGCGGTGGCGGTTGCGCAGGGACTTCAGCGAGTTACGGACTTTCACGGCCTTCACCAATAGTTCTTCCCGCGGGGAAGACCCACGGCGGAGCAATTCGGAGGCGCTCCTATGCCTCAAAGCGCGGGCCGGATCAAGTCCGGTGGGCCGGCTTATATCAGGCGGGCGGAACGAGCACGCCGGTGCGGACCTCGCCATCGGCCAGCGTGTAGAGTCCCCAGACCTCCGCTTTCCCGAAGACCGCGGCGAACGGCGCGTGGAAGCGAATCCCGAAGCCGCGCGCCTCGGGATCGAGGCGGACAAGTTCGCAGTCGAGGAAGTCGAAACGCCGGCGCGTCGGCGGATAGAGCGCCTTGAACAGGCTTTCCTTGGCGGAGAAGACGAGGGTCAGGGTTTGCAGCGGATCAAGGTTCGCAGCCCGGACCACGCGCCGGATCTCGTCGTCCGACGCGACCAGCCGGGCGACCTCGGCGGCGACTTCGCGGCTCATCACCGGCTCCACGTCGACTCCGAGCCCGCGCGCGTCGCTCCGGCGCGCGACCGCGGCGGTGGCGAAAGTCTCGGCGTGCGAAATCGACCCGACGAGCGCTTCCGGCCATACCGGGCAGCCGTCCTCGTCCTGCGGCAGCGCCCCGACGGGGACGTTCGGCCTGAGCCGCTCGATCGCCTCGCGCGCGCAGACGCGGCCGGCGAGAAACTGGATCTGCCGCCTGGCGGCGGCGCGTTCGAGCGTGGCGGGCAGCTCGATACCCGCTGGGCGCCGGACCGCCGACGCATCGGCCGGGATCGTCACGCTGAACTGCGACACGCCCGGCGGGAAGACGTCCGGATCGCGCGCTTTCGGAAAACAGTCCGTCATGGTCGCCAGCATAGCGGGTGGACCGCGATCACGGAGAATCGACCGGCCGGAGCCAGCCGACGCGTCAGGCCACGATCAGCTTTTCCATGAGCTCCCGATGTCCAACGGGAATCGGAAACGGGCGGTTGGTCTGACGATCCACGTAGACGTGCGTGAAAAGTCCCGCCGCCGCCGCGACCGGCGCGCCCGCCTTGAACACGGCGAGGCGGTAGCGGACCGAGCTTCGGCCGAGATGCTCGACCGCCACGCCGACCTCGGCCATGTCCGGATAGGTCAGGCTCGAATAGTAGCGGCAGCTGGTCTCGACCACGAGGCCGACGATCGGGCTCATCGTCGGATCGAGCAGCCCGGCGTCGATCAGGATCGTGTTTACCGCCGTGTCGAACAGCGCGTAATAGACGACATTGTTCACGTGGCCGTAAGCGTCGTTGTCGCTCCAGCGCGTCGCGATCGGCACGAAACGCGCAAAAGCCGCCCTTCCGGGCGGCCCTTGACGATCCGGATCGGCGGCCATCGGGCCGGCGTCAGGCTCTGCGCAACTCTGCGACCACGCCCCACGCGGCGCCGACCAGGGCGCAGGCGAGCAGGGTCTTGACGATCGTCGCCAGCACGAACGGCGTCACGCCGAAAGCGAAGGCCTTTTCCGGACCGACAAGCGCGGCAAGCCATGCGTAGCCGAAGGCGAAGATGACGACATGCGCGATCGTCATCGCCGCGAGCAGCCGCGGCCACGAACGGTCCCAGCCGCGCTCGGCGAGAAATCCGGTCAGCGCCGCAGCGGCGAGAAAGCCGACGAGATAGCCGCCGGTCGGGCCGGCCATGTAGATCGGGCCGGCGGCGGCGCCGGCGAAGACGGGGCGCCAAGCAGCCCTTCGACGAGATAGAGCGCCACGGCCGCCATGCCGAGCCGCGCGCCGTAGGACGCGGCGAGGACGAGCACCGCCAGCGTCTGCAAGGTCATCGGCACGGGATAGAACGGAACCTGGACCTTGGCCGACACCGCGAGCGCCAGCGCGCCCCCGATGACAAGCGCTGCGTCACGCGCAAGTCGGCCGGTGCTGCGAGCGGGCCATAAGGTCGCCACCAGCGTGGCGTCGAGGGCGTCAGTCATGAGATCTCCAACGTTTCAAGCGTTCAGCTTCGGTCTTAACTGTGGCAGGCTATCATGACAAGTCGACAAGCGTCCTGCATCGCGCGGAGCCGGAAAGGCGGAGCCTATGGCTGACGACAAGGAACCCGACCTGTTCGCCGACCCGCGGCAGGCGCCGCCGCGCGAACTCGCCCGGCTGTCGCCGCTCGTCCGCCGCCTGGTCGCCACGAACGCCTCCCCCTTCACCTTCAACGGCACCTGCACGTACATTGTCGGGGAGGGCGCGGTCGCGGTCGTCGACCCGGGCCCCGGCGACGAAGGCCATCTCGCGGCGATCCTGGCGGCGACCGAGGACGAGACGGTCGAGACCATTCTCGTCACCCACACCCATCGCGACCACAGCGTTCTGGCCAATCCGCTGAAAGTGGCGACGGGCGCGCGCATCGTCGGGGCCGCTCCGTTCGAGCCCAGGGGCGAGGGAGGCCTCAACTCGTCGCATGACCGCGCCTATGCGCCCGACCGCGTTCTCGGCGACGGCGAGCGCTTCGAGGGGAAAGGGTTCACGATCGAGGCCGTCGCGACCCCGGGCCATTGCTCCAATCACCTCTGCTTCGCGCTTTTGGAGGAAGAGGCCCTGTTCTCCGGCGATCACGTCATGGCCTGGTCGACCTCGGTCGTGGCGCCGCCGGACGGCTCGATGGGCGCCTATATGGCCTCCCTCGACAAGGTGCGGGCGCGCGGCGAGCGCATCTACTGGCCCGGCCACGGCGGCCCGGTGGTCGAGCCGCAGCGCTACCTGCGGGCGCTCGCCCATCATCGCCGCCAGCGCGAGGCCTCGATTCTGGCGGCGCTCGTCGGGGGCGCCGCGACCATCCCGGAATTGGTGGCCAGGGTCTATGTCGGCCTCGATCCGAAACTCGTCCGGGCCGCGGGCCTCTCCACCCTCGCCCATCTCGAGGATCTTCGCGCACGCGGCCAGGTGACCGCAGAGCCGGCCGACGGGGAGACGCGGTTTCGGCGCCTCTGAACGCCCTCAGCGCTCGAGCGGCGCTTCCTTTATCCCGGCGATGAATTTGCGGATGCGCGCGGCGCCAGCCCCGAAATCGTGGCGGCCGACCCGCAAAACCGCGCGCAAGTCGATCGCCGTCGAAGTCGCGCCGGACCGGATGCGGATCACGATGTCGTTCGGAAACCCGAACACCAGCGTCCGGTCCACCGCTTCGATGGTCGCCGAGCCGCCGCCCGCCGGACTCGGAGGCTGCAGGCCGACGATCTGCCAGCCGAGGTCGGTGGCCACCGAAAGTGACAGGCGGTAGGCCGCCAGGGCGTCCATCTGGACCTTGAGCGTCTGAAGATCGGGATAGGCCTCCCGCTGCGCCGCGCGCGCCGCGTCGTCCGGAGGCGGCGGCTCGACGCCCGCGCCCGCTGCGCGAGCCCTGGCCGAACTCGAGGAAGGCGGGCGGGGACGCGAGGTCGGTCGAGACGTCATTGATCTTCGGCAAAGCGAAGGCGAGCGCGGCGAGATAGGCCGGATAGGCAATCAGCCCCGCCGCGAGGACGAAGCCAAGAAACGCTTGGCCTGCGCCGGCAAGTCCGTCACGCCAGATCACCGAGGCCGCCGCGCCCGCGAGCATGAGAGCAAAACCGGCGACGATCAGCGCGGCGGCGAACACGGTGAGCGAGGCCGCTGGATCGGCAGCATGCACACGCGCGAGCAGGATCGCGACAGCAGCGACAAACAGCGCGAAAACGGCCAGCCGCTGCGACCAGACGGCTGCGCGCGAGACGGGCTCGTCGACGATCACGCGGCGCAACGGGGCTCCGCCTGAGAGCGGTTAGCTGCCGCCGCCTGACCCGCCGATCGCGTAGCCGTTGCGGCTGGAAAACTCGTTACCGGCGTCATGAAAACTCTTCGGATCCGCGCCAGGCCCCACCTTGAGCCGGCAATCGGGACTGGGAAAACAGGATACGTGCGAGGCTCCATTCTGCAACGCCACGACCGTTTTCGCCGGCAGGACGCGCAATTGTTGTTCGAAAAGGACCGGGTCAGACGTCAGCAGGGCCACGTCGGTCGAGACGCCGGTCGGCAGCTTTTCATCGGTCGCCTGGTCAGGCGCCGCGGAATAAGCCGGATTGGCGCCAAAAGCCGCGAGGAAAGTCAGGAACAGCCAGAAACGGGAGGGCATCGCAGGCCTCGAAGGACGGGAGCTTCCGACCTGAAGCGAGCGGCTCAGGCGGCCAACCCTCCCGCCTCGAGGCGGGAGGAGGTCAACGTCCGCGCTTGGCGTCATGCGCCCGGCTTCAGCCGATCGCCCCGGAAGGGACCGGCTCGATATCGCCTGCGATTGATGAACGAAGCCTCTACATTTTTCGACGGCACGGTCAGGCCGCGGGGAAGATTGCGGCGCCCTCGTCCGCCGCGCCGACCTGGCCGCGGAAAGCGGCGAACAGTTCGCGCCCCATGCCGACGTGGGAGCGACTGAGGTCGGCTTCGGCATGCCCGCGACGAGCCCAGACCTCGGCGTCGACCAGGACATCCAGACGGCCCTCGGGCGCGTCGAGCCGCACCACGTCGCCGTTGCGGAGCTTGCCGATCGCGCCCCCCGCTGCGGCCTCGGGCGTGACATGGAGGGCCGCGGGCACCTTGCCCGAGGCGCCCGAGAGCCGGCCGTCGGTGACCAGCGCGACTTTGTAGCCGCGATCCTGCAGGACGCCGAGCGGCGGCATCAGCTTGTGCAGCTCCGGCATGCCGATCGCCTTCGGTCCCTGAAAGCGCACGACCGCGACGATATCCCGGTCGAGTTCGCCCGCACGGAAGGCCGCGTGCAGCTCCTCCTGGCTATGAAACACCCGCGCCGGCGCCTCGATCACATGCCGGTCGGACGCCACCGCCGAAGTCTTGATGACCGCCCTTCCGAGCGGCCCCTGAAGCACGCGCAGGCCGCCGGTCGCCTGGAAAGGCTCGGCGACGCCGCGCAACACGGTCGGGTCTCCGGATGTCTCGGCGGCCGGACGCCAGCGAATCTCGCCCTCGTCATCGAGATGCGGCTCGACCGCGTAATCGGCGATCCGCTCGCCCCACACCGTCCGCGCGTCGCCGTGCAGGAGCCCGGCCCCTGCGAGCTCGCGGATCAGGAGTCCCATTCCGCCGGCGGCGTGGAAGTGATTCACGTCGGCCTTGCCGTTGGGATAGACGCGCGCCAGCAGGGGCGCGACCTCGGCGAGATCGGCGAAGTCCTCCCAGGTCAGCGCGATGCCGGCCGCCGCCGCCATGGCGATGAGGTGAATGGTGAGATTGGTCGAACCCCCGGTCGCATGGAGGCCGACGACGCCGTTGACGATCGCCCGCTCGTCGATCACGTGGCCGATCGGAGTGAACGCGTTGCCGAGCGCAGTCAGCTCCAGCGCCCGCTTGACGCCGAGGACGGTCAGCGCGTCGCGAAGCGGCGTGTTCGGGTTGACGAAAGAGGCGCCCGGCAGATGGAGGCCCATGATCTCCATCAGCATCTGATTGGTGTTGGCGGTGCCGTAGAAGGTGCACGTCCCGGGCGAATGGTAGGCCTTCGCCTCGGCCTCCAGCAAGTCCACGCGCGTGGCTTTGCCTTCGGCGTAAAGCTGGCGGATCTTCGACTTCTCGTCATTGGGCAGGCCGGAAGGCATCGGCCCGGCCGGAAGGAATACCGCCGGCAAATGGCCGAAGGACAGCGCGCCGATCAAGAGGCCCGGCACGATCTTGTCGCAGACCCCGAGATAGACTGCGGCGTCGAACATGTCGTGCGACAGCGCGACCGCCGTCGAGAGCGCGATCACGTCGCGCGAGAAAAGCGACAGCTCCATGCCCGCCTCGCCCTGGGTGACGCCGTCGCACATCGCCGGAACCCCGCCCGCGACCTGGGCCGAGCCGCCGACCGCGCGCGCCGCCTGCCTGATGAGGTCGGGAAACCGGGCGTAGGGTTGATGGGCCGACAGCATGTCGTTGTAGGCGGTGACGATCGCCAGATTGGGGCCGTCGCCTTCGCGCAGCGCCTCCTTGTCGTTCGCGCCGCAGGCGGCGAAGCCGTGGGCGAAATTGGCGCAGCCGAGCCGCTTGCGCGTCGGCCCCTTGGCGACGGCGGCGTCGATCCGGTCGAGATAGGCGCGCCGCGAGGCGCGGCTCCGCTCGGCGATTCGCGCGGTCACTTCGCCGACGCGGGCGTTAAGTTCCGTCATGACTGCCTCCTTCTGACCGAACGACGCGCGCCGCCGCGCCGCAAGGCGCCCGGCCCCATACGTCCGCTCCGATAGTCCTCAGTTTCCAATCGTTCCGCGGACGATCCGCGTGAAGCGGTTGCGCTCGTCCGGCGTCAGGTTGGCCGTCGCGACGTCGAGGCCCTGGTCCTGGAGACCGCCGGCCTTGGCGAAAGCGTTCCAGGCCGCAGCTTTGCCGAGATCTCGGCCGACCACGACTTCGTCGACGTAAAGATGGGCGAGGCGATTTTGTGCGATCGGATTGCCCTTGGCCGCTGCGACCCGCAGTATGGCGACCGCCGCCGCTTCGTCCTTCGGCACGCCTTCGCCGTTGAACAGCATGATAGCATATTCGACCTGGCCCGCGATCACGCCCGCGTCGGAGGCGCGCTTGAGCCACTTGGCGCTCTCGGCGAGGTTCTGCTGAACGCCTTTCCCCTCGCGAAGCATGACGCCGTAGGAATAGGCCCCATCGTCGTAGCCGGCGTTGGCGGATCGGAGGAAATATTGCGCCGCCGCGGCGAAGTCCGGCTTGCTGTCGTTCGACGAATCGAGCGCCATGACGCCGAGATTGTAGAGGGCGGCCGGCTGGTTCCGGGCGGCCGCCCGTTCGAACTGAGCTTTGGCGGCGTCCCGGTCCTTCGGCACGCCGTTCGCCCCTTCGAGCAGCAGGGCTCCCAGTTCGTAGGCGGCCTGAGGATCGCCAAGGTTGCTGGCGAGGCGAAACCAGCGCGACGCCTCGAGGTCGTTTTTCCCCTCCGCCGCGCCGTCCCGATAGATGACGCCGATCAAGGTCATCGCCGCGGCGTCGCGCGAATTCTCATCGATCCGGCGCTCGGCCTCCCGCAACGCGAACAGGAAGTTGCCGCGCTGGTAGGCGCCGAAGGCCAGGTCGGGCGGCTTGCCGTCGGCGCGCGGCGGCAGCGGCGGCGGGAGCGAGGGGGGCGTACGCGGCGCAGCCGCCGGCGCCGGCGCGGTCGGGGCGGCAGTCTGGGCTGACGCGGCGCTGGCGAGGACGAAAGCGGCGAGAGCGAGCGCCAACCGCCTCATGACGCCTCCGCCGCTGCGCTGGACAGGGCCGCATGGAGGGCGCGCGCGGCGTCCGCCGGCGACGGCGCGCTCCAGATTGCGTCTTCGACCGCAACGAAATCCGCCCCCGCGCCGGCGAGGCGGCGCGCGGCCTCGATCAACTCGGCGTAAGCGATGCAGGGCGTTTCGAAAATCTCCGCCCACCAACCGACCCGCTCGAGGAGCAGTTCGAGCGCCATGGGAGGAATGGCGCCGTGCGGCTCGCCGAACATCACGTAGTCTGCGCCCTTCTCGCCCGCGCTCATGGCGTCGTCCCGCATCCTGAGGGCGCCGACGCCGACGATTCGTTCGGGTTTCAGGCTTTCCAGCGCTTCGTCGAGCGCCTCGCCGACGCCCTCGACATGCGCGCCGTCGGCGCCGAGGCGCGCCGCGCGGCGGGGGTCGCCGTCCAGGATCAAGGCGCAATCGGCGGACACCGCCGTCTTGAGGAGCGGGGCCACGATCGCCTTCGCCCCGCCTTCGGCGCCGGTCGCCAAGCGAACGCGGACGCTGGCGATCGGCGCGGCGGCGAGAACCTCGGCGAAAACCCTGGCGAAAGCAGGCGCTGTCGCCGCCGTCAGCGGCGGCGTGACCAAAGTGATCGAGCACGAAGGGGGATGGGGCAAAGCGGCCGGCATGAACGAGGTCTGGGGAAGCGAACTGCTTGGCCGACCTTTGCGGCCAAAACGAGGGCGAGGCAAGCCGGCCCCCCCTTCCCTCGGCGGAACAAGCTGCGGGCGGAGCAAAACGGCTCAGGGCGCCGTCACCCACGGCGGCCGCCTGATGAGGTTCCAGGCGGCCGCGGCCACGTCGCGCGCGTACCGAGCCGTCCCGAGCGTCGCATTGTCGAATGTGATCGCCAGACGCGAAATCGCGTTCGGGCGGCAATTTCCCCTGAATGGCGAAAGCGTCAGGGAGGTCATTGCGAGAAATCCGCCAGCCCCTGACCTTGTTTGAAACGTTGGAGCCGTGCACCGTCTGCAGCCAGGCCGGCCCGGACTTGATCGTGCGAATTGTGTACCGACGTCCCATCTCCTTGTGGCGCATGACCAGCACCGTCCGCATGCCTTCCAACGGTTCGGAAAGCGAGATGAACGCGTTCGACCCTTGCTTGCTCACGAACGGCACGTCGTTGGCCAACACGATGCCGACGGGAAGATCGAGCGCCTCGACGGTTCCCACACGCACCTGCTGCTGCACGAGCCGAATGAAGTCGCGATGCAGACCGTCGTCGTTGTCGAGCCGAGAGGTCACCAACCATTTCCGGGTCTTGTCCAGATCGGCGGCCAGATCCGCCTGGACGGTCTCGGAGCCGTAAACTTCGCACAACTTGATGACGCAATTAGAGGCGCCGCTCAGCCCCTGCCTTACGCGCTGGAGATGGCGCTCCGGGGTGTTTCGATCGAAATACAGCATCCAGGTAAAATTGGCGTTGCTCTGCGCCATCACAGTCGGAAGACAATAACGCTCGAACAGGTCCAAACGCTGTTCCATCCAACCCGGACGGGCCCGAATTGAGTCGAAATGAGGACTCGGCGTATAGGAGCGCGCGCAATTGAAAACTGTCAGAAGAACGTGATGGAAGGACCGCGCTTCAGACATCGCAAAGGCCCGCCAACTCGAAACCTGACGTCATGTCGCGCCCATCCTTGCTGGGTTTTGCTTGGATGACGCTCGTCCCGCAGGCGCTTCCCGCCGCTCCGAGCGTCACTCCGGATCGCGACTTGCCCGGTCAATTAAACGGCAGCGAACCTGTCGTCAATCTTCTCGCCGCCGGCCGCGCTCGCCGACGCTTCGAGGTTCCGCGCTGAGGGTCGAAGAGGCCGGCGAAAGCGTCGGCCGCTGGCGAGATTCTTCCGTCTCAGACCGTCCGCGCTCGAATTCAACTCGAGAACGCCGCCCTCAGGCGTTCGACCTGCGCGGCGACAGCGCTGCCGCAAGGGAACGCCTCGGGCGCGCGAGCGCGGAGGAGGCACTGGTCGAGGTGGATGATGCGCTCCTGGATGCGGAGCGAACGGCGGCTGAGCGCGCGCAGGGTCTCGGGCAGTTGCTCGAAGATATCGGGGGAGCAGGCGAGATCCTGGCGCGCGAGCTTGACGCGGTGGCGTTCGGTCAGCGCCTGGTTCGGCGTCAGTTCGCCCTCGTTGACCGCGCGCTGGAGGAGCAGCCACGAGGCGACCTGCATCAGGCGCGTCGTGAGCCGCATGCTCTCGGTGGCGTAGGCGAGCGCCGCGGTCCTCGAAAGGGCGCGCGATTCCACGCGTCCGGGTCCGTCGAGATAGGCCGCGGCCTCCTCGACCAGCGCCATGCCTTCGCGGAACAGGTCCCTGAAAGCCGACGAGGCTGTCAGGCGGTGAACAAAGGAGATTGCGCCCGGCCGCAGGCTCGAGGCTCCGGAAAGGCGCTTCCATCCGTCGACCTGGCGATTCATACACAGCACTCCCATCCCGGGCGAAGGGGGCGGGGCGCCGCTCAACTCCACCGCATCCGGGAAGACCCCGAGCAAGTATAGGGCCCCTGCGCGGGAGGCGCGCATTAACCCGGAAATAACGTTAACGCGCCCGGACCGGCGCCGACAATCCGCGCAGAAAAAGCCGCCCGACGTCGGCTTTCACGGTCATTGAGCGTCAAGGAGAACGGGACGGCCCGTCCGAGACCCACACCAAGGGTCTGCGGATTTAGAATCCGTAAAGGCTAACAAACCCTTGCCGCCCCGCAGCCTGTCGCAAACCGGGCCGATGCGCCAAGACAAGACATCGGGGGTCTAGAGTTTGAACACCGCGTTCGCGGTGGTCCGCGTCGCTTGTCGCGCCTCGATTTCCTTTTCCAGCCGCGCGATCTCGGACCTCATGAGCACGATCCGCTCGGCGAGCTCGGGGGCGGAGAGATCGTCGAGAGTTCTGGCCGATCTCGTGCGCGGCCGGCGGCTTGCGCTTTTTCCCGAAAACGGATTCCTCGTCGAAGTCGGACATGGGCCGAAGGTCCTCCGGTTCAGGAGGCGGCGATGAAGCCGCCGCCGAGAACACGCGCGCGGGGATCGAGGAACTCGTAGAAGACGCAGGCCTGTCCGGGCGACACGCCGGTTTCCGGCTCGATGAACTCCACCTCGCCGCCCGGCGTCAGCAGCGCCGGCGCAGGCGGTCGCGTCGAGCGCACCCGCGCCGCAATCATGAGGCCCTCCGCCGGCAAGTCCGCGAGCTCGCCGTCGCCGATCCAGTTCACCCCGCGAAGCTTGAGCCGCGTCTGGGCGAGCGCCGAGCGCGGCCCGACGATCACCCTTCCGCCCTTGGCGTCGAGCGCCACGACATAGAGGGGCTCGGTCGAGGCGATTCCGAGGCCACGCCGCTGGCCGATCGTATAGTGCACAATCCCCGCATGGCGGCCGAGCACGCGTCCGTTGACGTCGACGATGTCGCCGGCGGTCGCGGCCCCCGGCATCAGCCGTTCGATCATGTCGCTGTAGTGGCCCGCCGGCACGAAGCAGATGTCCTGGCTGTCCGCCTTTTCGGCGTTGATCAACCCGTAGCGGCGCGCCAGTTCGCGCACCTGAGGCTTAGGCATGCCGCCGAGCGGGAAGCGCAGCCGCTGGAGCTGCTCGCGGGTGGTGGCGAACAGGAAATAGCTCTGGTCGCGCTCAGGATCGGCGGCGCGGTAGAGCGCCTGGCTTCCGCATCCGTCGTCGCGCGCCACGACGTAATGGCCGGTGGCGAGCAGGTCCGCGCCGAGGTCTCGCGCCGCGCCGAACAGGTCGGCGAACTTCATGTGCTGGTTGCAGGCGACGCATGGAATTGGGGTCTCGCCCGAGACATAGGCGCGCGCGAACGGCTCGATCACCTTCTCGCGGAAACGCGCCTCGTAGTCGAGGACGTAGTGGGGGACGCCGATCCGCGCGGCGACGTCGCGTGCGTCGTGAATGTCCTGGCCGGCGCAGCAGGCGCCCTTGCGATGGCTCGCCGCGCCGTGGTCGTAGAGCTGCATGGTGACGCCGACGACGTCATAATCCTGATCGGCCAGCATCGCCGCGACGACGGACGAATCGACGCCGCCCGACATCGCCACCACGACGCGCGTTTCCGCCGGCGCCTTGTCGAGACCGAGGCTATTCAGCGCACCGCCCTGAGCGTGCGCGCGGGTGGTCGCGAGCATTCCGATCTCACCCCGGCAATACAACCGGCTCCCAGGTACAATAGGGCCGTCGGCCCGCGAAGGAAGTCCATAACTGAAAAAGCCAACCACCGCCAGTTTCGCCTGCATGGCGATCGCCCCCGGGCCGGCGGGAGACCCTGTCCGCCCCTCCAATGAACGGTTTGAAAGGATTTGTGAAATCTCCTTAATGTATTATGAGGTATGGAGGCCGACTGAAGACCGTACGTCCGGGCCGATTCTCGCGAAGCGCCCGGATCAGATCCTAGGAGGGCGTTGCGCATGGCGCGCAAGTATTTCGGCACCGACGGAATTCGCGGCAAGGCCAACGGCAAGATCACCGCCGAGATCGCCCTGAAGGTCGGACAGGCGGCGGGCCGCGCGTTCCAGCGCGGCGAGCACCGCCACCGGGTCGTGATCGGCAAGGACACGCGGCTGTCGAGCTACATGATCGAGTATGCGCTTGTCGCCGGCTTCACCTCGGTCGGCGTCGACGTCCTGCTGCTGGGGCCGGTGCCGACCCCGGCCGTCGCCATGCTCACCCGGTCGATGCGCTGCGACCTCGGGGTGATGATCTCGGCTTCCCACAACCTTTACGAAGACAACGGCATCAAGCTGTTCGGGCCGGACGGCTACAAGCTCTCCGACGAGGTCGAGTTGCGGATCGAGTCGCTGATGGACGGCGAGGTCGCGCCGATGCTCGCCCGCTCGCCCGACCTCGGCCGCGCCAAGCGCATCGACGACGTGCAGGCGCGCTACATCGAATACGCCAAGCGGACGCTGAGCCGGGAGGTTTCGTTCGAGGGCCTGCGGGTCGTCATCGACTGCGCCAACGGCGCAGCCTACAAGGTCGCCCCCGAGGCGCTGTGGGAACTCGGCGCGGAGGTCGTCAAGATCGGCGTCGAGCCGAACGGCCTCAACATCAATCAGGACGTCGGATCGACCGCGCCCGAGGCGCTGGCGCGCAAGGTTCGCGAGATGCGGGCCGACGTCGGCATCGCCCTCGACGGCGACGCCGACCGCATGATCATCGTCGACGAGAAAGGCCATCTGGTCGACGGCGATCAGGTGATGGCGGTAATCGCCGAGAGCTGGCGCGACGACGGCCGCCTGGCCAAGCCCGGGATCGTCGCCACCGTCATGTCCAACCTCGGCCTCGAGCGGTATCTCAACGGCCTCGGCCTGGCGCTCGAGCGCACCGCGGTCGGCGACCGTTACGTGATCGAGCGGATGCGGGAAAAGGGCTATAACGTCGGCGGCGAGCAGTCCGGCCACATCATCTTTTCAGACTATTCCACGACCGGCGACGGGCTCGTCTCGGCGCTGCAGGTGCTGGCGGTGGTGCAGAAGATCGGCCGGCCGGTCAGCGAGGTCTGCCATCGTTTCGACCCGCTGCCGCAGGTGCTGCGCAATGTTCGGTTCGACGGGGGCAAGCCGCTCGAGAACCCGGTCGTGGCCAAGGCGATCGCCGAGGCGACGGCGCGGCTCGAGGGTCGCGGCCGGCTGGTCATCCGACCTTCGGGCACCGAACCCGTCATCCGAGTGATGGGCGAGGCGGACGACAAGGCGCTGGTTGACGCCGCGGTCGGCGACGTCTGCGACGCCGTCGCCCACGCCGCCGCCTGACGCGCCGCTCAGTAGCCCTTGGCGATCCACCCGGCAAAGGCCTGGACCAACTCCGAGACGCGGCGGTGGTTCGACTGCTCGATCATGACGTTGTCCGTCGGCGAGGGGTAATAAGAAGTCGAAGCGCGCAACGGCCGCGTGACGCCTCCCGAGGTCACCTCTCCGACCATTTGATCGGGCGCCGACCCAGCGGGACCGAACCCGCCGCCGTTCGGCCCCAGAATGACGTAGTCGATCCTGACGGAGACGGGAGTCCCGGCCTGCCCGGAGGCGGCGAGCGCTCCGGCGATTGCGCCCGGCAACTCCTGCTCGACCCAACCGGCCGTCGGGCCGCCGTCGGAATTCTCGATCAACGGGCGGACGTCGACCTGGACGCCGTCCGCCGGACCGCGACGCGCCGCGGCGGGCGCCGTCGACATCGCTGCGCAGGCAGCCCACAACAAGGTCGCCGCGAGCGCCGCGCGGCGGGCGGAATGGAACGCCGACATTGGATCAATCTCCTTCTGCGACGGCATGGAAACACGCCCTGAGGCCCCCCGAACCTATACGGGCCGGCGCGCGTTTTGGATGCGCGTTTTTGCGACGTTGCCCGCCCCTCGGGTGTGCCGAATTGTTGGGCGCCTTCGGGTCCGATTGCACAAAGATCTTAACAGGGTGCTTACTTCAAGATGAAAAATGCGGCTGGCAAAAGGCGCGAATCACCATAACATGAGCCTCGTCGTCAACAGCCGAAAGGAGGTGATCCAGTGTCTCATTGTCATCAGCCCCGTATGATCGACAGGGCCTGGGTTCTTGCCCCCGCGAAAGATTTGCGCGCGTAGCGGTCGCTAAAGGCACGTAACCGAGAGCCCTAGCGAACTCGCGCGGGCCACGACAATGGAAGAGCCGTTCTCCCAGGAGGGCGGCTCTTCTCGTTGGCCACAATTTAACGCAAAAATCGCATTGTCGTTGCATGGGGGAGGACCCAAGGATTGCGCGACGGCGCCGCTTCGCCATACATGTGGCGGATCGCATCGTGGCGCGCGGGTTTGCACCGTGGCAAGCCGCTTGCGTCGCGTCGGACATGGAAGTTGGGGGAGCCTTATGCGCCGAATATTCTTTCAAGCCGCCGTCTTTGTCGCCTTTTGCTGAGCGCGGCGACGACGCCGGTTTTCGCCAACGCGCTCGAACTCGCAGTTGCAGCCGGTCTCCTCGCCGATTCCGCGCGAGACTGTGTCGTTCGACGGCAGGGAGGCGCCTGGCACGATCATCGTCCGCACCGGCGAGCGCAGGCTCTACCTCGTCCTGCCCGATCACCAGGCGCTTCGCTACGGCGTCGGCGTGGGCCGTCCGGGCTTCACCTGGGCGGGTGTGACCCACATCGCGAACAAGCGTGAATGGCCGGACTGGACGCCGCCCCCGCAAATGCTGAGGCGGCGCCCCGACCTGCCGCGCCACATGGAAGGCGGCGTCGACAATCCGCTCGGCGCCCGCGCAATGTACCTCGCCGGCACGCTCTACCGCATCCACGGCTCGAACGAGCCCGACACGATCGGGCAGGCGGTGTCGTCGGGATGCATCCGCATGACCAACGACGACGTGATCGATCTCTACAGCCGCGCCCGGGTGGGCGCGCGGGTCGTCGTCACCCGCTGATTTCTTTGTCGCGTCCGCTGCTTGTCCCGCGGGCGCCTTTCTTTCGCTCATCGGCGTCGCTATGTTTGCGCCGATGAACGCCGTCTTCCCCTCTCACGAGGCGCCTCTCGTCGATCCGTTTGGCCGCCGCATCGCCTACGTGCGCGTGTCGGTGACGGACCGCTGCGATTTTCGCTGCGTCTATTGCATGTCGGAAGACATGAACTTTCTGCCCAAGCGGGACATTCTGTCGCTCGAGGAACTCGACCGGCTGTGCTCGGCCTTCGTCCGGCTCGGGACCCGCAAGCTTCGCGTCACCGGGGGCGAGCCGCTGGTCCGGCGCAATGTGATGGCGTTCTTCCGCGGCCTCAGGCGCCATGTCGAAAGCGGCGCGCTCGACGAGGTGACGCTGACGACCAACGGCTCTCAACTCGCGCGCTTCGCGGACGAGCTTGCCGACTGCGGAGTCCGCCGGATCAACGTCTCGCTCGACACGCTCGACCCGGACAAGTTTCGCAACGTAACCCGCTGGGGCGACCACGCCAGCGTCATGAAGGGAATCGACGCCGCGGTCGCGGCCGGGCTCAGGATCAAGATCAACGCCGTCGCGCTCAAGGGCTTTAACCACACGGAGGCGCGCACGCTCGTCGACTGGGCGCACGGCCGCGGCTTCGACCTCACCTTCATCGAGGTGATGCCGCTCGGGGCGATGGAAGACAACCGCGCCGACCAGTTCATGCCGTTGACCGAGCTCCGGGCCGACCTCGAACAGACCCTGACGCTGACGCCTTCGGCCTACGCCACCGGCGGGCCCGCCCGCTATTTCGACGTCAAGGAGACCGGCGGCCGGCTCGGCTTCATCACCCCGCTGACCCACAACTTCTGCGAAAGCTGCAACCGGGTCCGCGTCACCTGCACCGGCACGCTCTACATGTGCCTCGGCCAGGAGGACGCAGCGGACCTCCGCGAGCCGCTGCGCCGCTCGGAGTCCGACCAGCCGTTGATCGCCGCCATCCGGGCCGCGATCGACCGAAAACCCAAGGGCCATGATTTCGTCATCGCCCGCTCCGCCCGGCCCGCAGTGGCGCGCCACATGAGCGCCACGGGGGGCTGAATTTTCTGAAATCCACCCGCTGGCGGCCTGCGCCGGCAGGCTCTATATCTCACAGTGTCGAACGGGCGGGACCTTGACCTCCGCTCCGCAAAGGAACCAAGCGCCATGGCGAATGCACGCGAACGGATCGAGAAACTGATTGCGGAACACCCGGTTGTTCTGTTCATGAAGGGAACGCCGCAGTTCCCGCAATGCGGGTTCTCAGGCCAGGTGATCCAGATCCTCGACTACCTCGGCGCGCCTGTTCACGGCGTCAACGTGCTCGAGGATGACGAGATCCGCCAGGGCGTCAAGGAATTCGCCAACTGGCCGACCATTCCCCAGCTCTACATCAAGGGAGAATTCGTCGGCGGTGCCGATATCGCCCGCGAGATGTTCCAGTCGGGCGAACTTGCCTCTGTTCTGACCGACGCCGGCGTCGAGTTGAAGAGCAAGGCCCAAGTCTAAAAAACCGTGTCTTGACGCGCCTCGGAGCGATGCGCCCCGGGGTCGTCGGCGCGAACCGCCACGCTTGAACTTGCCGCGAGAAGCGGAGGCGGGGTGCGATCCGTCGCGATCGAGGCTCGCCGAAGCTTGCCGGGCGAAGCGCGCGTGATCCGCGGTTTCGGCCTTTTCGCCGCGAGCCTCATGCACGCCTTCGGGCCAATTCGGGGCGGCTGGAGATGTGGGAGCGGCGGATCTGCTCGCTTCCTTTTGCCGGCGGGCGATCGACGACGCGCGTGTTCCGGCCGTGGCCTTCTGCCGACAGCTTACCGATTCCCGGCTCCGGAAGCCGCCGGGATGTCCGTCATGGTAACTTTCTGCGCGCTATGAGAAGCGTCCCGCGCGTCGGGGCGAGTCGTGTTCTCCTGCTTCTCCGAAATCTCGTCTTTGCGGCGCGCCTCGGTCGCGGCCTAATCGGCGAGGCGTTTCGACACGGCTTGTAATCCGAAAGCGCAATTGAAATTGCTGCGCTGCACACCTAATAGTTATAGCGTTGGGAACGGCACTCAAACGGCGATCAAACCTAACTGCCGGGGGAACCGCTCGATGTTTCGCAGCTATTCGTACCAGTTTTATGAGATGGCCCATGCTGCGCTCGCGCCTGCACGTGCGGTGACGGACGCCACCCATTTCATGTTCCGGAATCCCTGGAATCCTCTGGCCAATACCGCGGTCGGCAAGAATATTTCGGCGGTGGCCGAACTGTTCGAGCGGATGACGCGGCGATACGGCAAGCCGACCTTCGGCCTCGACGAAATTGAGGTCGACGGCGTGGCGTATCCGATTCTGGAGGATGTCGTCTGGACCCGGCCCTTCTGCAACCTCCTGCATTTCGTCCGCCCGGACTTTCCACACGCGGAGGATCAGCCGAAGCTGCTGATCGTGGCGCCGATGTCCGGCCATTATGCGACGCTGCTGCGCGGAACGGTCGAGGAGTTCCTGCCCCACTGCGACCTCTACATCACCGACTGGACGGACGCGCGCATGGTCCCGCTTGCGCTGGGTCCGTTTGAGCTCGATGATTACACTGACTATATCCGCGAGATTTTCCATCACCTGGGGCCGGGCGTGCATGCGCTCGGCGTCTGCCAGCCGTCCGTGCCGCTGCTCGCCGCGGTCGCGATCATGGAGGCGAACGACGAGCCGGACATTCCCGCCAGCATCACGATCATGGGCGGTCCGATCGACACCCGCCGCAGCCGGACGGAGGTGAACCTCCTAGCCGAGAAGCGCGGGGTCGAATGGTTCCGGCGCAACGTCCTGCATTCGGTGCCGTTCCCCTATCCGGGGTTTGGTCGGCAAGTCTACCCGGGCTTTCTGCAGCTTTCCGGCTTCATGGCGATGAACCTCGACCGCCACGTCAACGCACATCTCGATATGTTCAATCATTTGGTCGAGAACGACGGCGACTCCGCGGAAAAGCACCGCGATTTCTACGACGAATATCTGGCGGTAATGGACATGGACGCCGCTTTTTACATGCAGACGATCGAAAAAGTGTTCGTCCAACACTTGTTGCCCAAGGGCGAGTTGACGCACCGCGGGCAGCTCGTTGACTGCTCTGCGATCCGCCGCTGCGGCCTGATGACCGTCGAGGGCGAAAAGGACGACATTGCCGGGATCGGCCAGACTTCCGCGGCGCAGGATCTTTGCATCAACATCCCAGAGGCGAGGAAGGCCCATTACCTGCAGTTGGATGTGGGTCATTACGGCATATTCAACGGCTCCCGCTTCCGCAAGGAGATCGCTCCGCGCCTGCGTGAATTCTGGGCCATGATCGACGGACGGGAGGCCAAGCATCTGCCCGCCAAGGTCAACGCCGTGAAGAAATCGAACGGGGCCAAGAAGGGAAACGGCGTCAAGGATCCGACCGCGGCCAAACCTGTCCCGATTATGGATGTAGTCAAACCTGTCCCGCTTCCGGCGTAGCGGCGCGGCCTCCGGTTGCGGGCCGTGCGGTTACCGTCCGTTTACTGTGATTGAAGGTCGTCCGCGCTCCGTGGCGTCCGATGGTAAGCTCCATCGGGCGAAGCGGAGGGTGGTTGCATGCCAGGCGCATGGAAGATCACCGCGTGGATTGTCGGCGCGACGGTCGGCGCTTTTGTCGCCGTCGCGCAGGGTGAGCCGGCGCAGGCCGGACGCCTCGTAGCGTTCGCCGCCGACTACCCGCCGGGTTCGATCCTGATCAGCCAGTCGGCGCGCAGGCTCTATCTTGTCCTCGACGGACGAACGGCGGTCGCCTATCCCGTCGCTGTCGCCAGGCGGGGCATGGAATGGAGCGGACCGGCGCGAGTCGCGGCTAAATACGTCGAGCCCGCGTGGTCGCCGCCCGATTCGGTCCGGCGCGACCACCCCGACCTGCCGGAGGTCATCCCCGGCGGTTCGCCGATCAATCCGATGGGCGCCCGGGCGCTGTCGCTGGATCGCTCGGAGATCGCCATCCACGGCACGACCCGGGCGATGCGCGCCTCGATCGGCACGGCGGCGTCCTACGGCTGCATCCGAATGCTGAACGAGGACGTCATCGATCTCTACGACCGCGTGACCGTAGGCGCCCCCGTGATCATGACGCCGTAAGGGCGGAAAGTCGGCGACAGACCTGACGCTCGAAAATCCCGCGCCCGGGGTGCTCGACATGGCGTCGCCGGACATGGCTGCTGGCGCCATAATCACACGGCCCGCCGGACTTCGATCGTCAAATGGGACAGGGCCGGAAAAGCGGTGAGCTTCCGGCGGTAATCGGCTTCCGAGCGCGTCGACGGCGTCACCACCGAGACGATCGCGCCGAGGTGGCCAGGTCCGAGGCGCCAGAGGTGCAAATCGGCGATCGTGTCGCCGTCCGCCTCGATCGCCCGGCGGACGCTTTCGGCCATGCGGCGGTCCGGATTCATGTCGAGGAGCACGGCGCCCGTGTCGCGGACCAGCGCCGCCGACCAGCTTGCGATCACCAGCGCGCCCATGACGCCGACGAGGGGATCCATCCAGAGCCAACCGAACGCCCGCGCAAGCACGAGCCCGACGATGACTCCGACCGAGACGGTCGCATCGGCGAGCACATGCACGATCGCCGCGCGCATGTTGTTGTCGCGCGCCGCCGCGCCGTGGGGGTGCTGGCGCTCCTCGAAGGCGACGATCGTCGTACGGCCCTCGATCGTCACATGGGCGGCAAAATCGTGCGGCTCGGGGATTTCGTCGATTGATTCGAGAAACTCGCCGCGGTCGGCGAAGGCGAAGACCTGCCGGGTCCCGTCCGGCCGTATCGTCTCCACGGAAACGCCGGCGGCTGACAAAGGCGGCCCGGAACCGCGGTTCAGGCGGAAGCGCGGCGGAACGCCCTCCTCGAAGACGTCGAGCGCGGCTTCGCCCGGCTGGCGTCGCAATCGGCTTCGAGTTCGTCGGGCGCGTGGGCATGGCCACGCCCATGTCCGTGATGATGTCCGTGATCATGCTCGTGCCCGTGGTGATCGCCGCCGCTGAGCAGCCAGCGCGCTGGCGACATTGACCGCAAGGCCGAGCGCCGCGATCGGGATCGCCTCGCGGAAATGGATCGCCACCGGATGAAAAACGCGCGACACCGCCTCGTAGCCGATGAGAAGCGCGATCATCGCCAGGATGATGGCGCTTGTGAAACCCGCGAGGTCGCCGAGCTTGCCCGTGCCGAATGTGAAGCGGGGGTCGTGCGCATAGCGGCGCGCGAAAGTATAGGCGAGCGCGGCCAACAGAAGGGCGCCCGCGTGGGTGCTCATGTGCAGCCCGTCGGCGATCAGCGCGATCGAGCCGAACAGCCAACCGCCGACGATCTCGATCGCCATCATCGCGGCGCAGAGCCAGATGACCGCCCAAGTGCGCCGCTCGCTCGCCTCGTGTCCCTCGCCGAGGAATACGTGGCTGTGGAAGGCCGCATAGGCCGCGCTCTCGGCTTCGCTCATGGCCCGGGTCTCAACGCAGGTAGGTCCGAACGGCGTCGATCAGCTGGTCGGCCGCCTCGTGGTTCAGCGCCCCGGGGTGGCGGCCGGAGTCAACGAGATGGGTCCGCACATGGTCCTCGACCACTTCGGCCATCAGGCCGCCGGTCGCGCCGCGCACGGCGGCGATCAGATGCATCACCGTCTCGCAGCCGGCCTCCTCGTCGAGCGCACGCTCGACCGCCTCGATCTGGCCGCGGATGCGGCGCACGCGGGCGAGCAACTTCTGCTTGTCGCGGACGGTGTGGGTCATTTCTCCGAATAACATACCCCCTTACCCTATTTCAATGAGGCTCTCTCCACGCTTGCGCGAGGGCGCGCGAGCGGTCAATTTAGCGTGCGTCTGTTGAGCAAAGTGGTCGGGGCCATGGGGCTCGTCGTCGGACGGGGTTCTTCCGGACCCCTGTTGGCCCCGCCCTCTGGCTCAACGGCGGCTCGAATGGGAGGAGTCAAATCATGCGCGGACTTGCGGCTTTGGGCGTTGCGTGCGTCGTCGGCTTTTCGGGCGCGGCCTCCGCGCTGACCTTGACCAGTTCAGACATTCAGCCGGGCGGAAAGATTCCCGACGAACAGGTGTTCAAGGGTTGGGGCTGCGGCGGCGGGAACGTGTCTCCGTCGCTCGCCTGGTCGAATGCGCCCCAGGGGACGAAAAGCTTCGCCGTCAGCGTCTACGATCCCGACGCGCCGACCGGCTCCGGATTCTGGCACTGGTGGGTGGTGAACCTGCCCGCCGACTCAACCGGCCTTCCGAAGGGCGCGGGCGCCGGCCAGGGCCTGCCGACCGGGGCGGTGCAGGCGCGCAACGACTTCAGCGCCGTCGGCTACGGCGGCCCGTGCCCGCCGAAGGGGCTGCCGCACCACTATCAGATCACCGTCTATGCGCTCGACGTCGACAAGCTCGACCTCGACGCCAACGCTTCGGCGGCTGTGTTCGGCTTCAACGTCAACGCCCACACGCTGGCGAAGGCGACGCTCACCGGCCTTTACGGACGGCGTTGACGGGTCGCGTCGACCGAGCGCAAGCCGCGCTCGGGCGGCGGACATCCTCACGCCGCCAACGCGGGGCTGGCGCGGTCGCGCGCCTGCCACAGTTCCTTCGCGCGCGCTTCGGCCTCGGCGACGCCGGCCGCCGCGCCGAGCGCGCGCAGGGCGATCGCCAGCGTGCCGACGACCGCGGCCGCGCCGTATTCGTCATCGATCTCGCCGCGCCACAGAGCGGCGAGGCGCGAAAGGTCCATCGACGCGTCCGGCGCCTGGCGGGGCTCGTCGATCATCGGCGGCCAGCGCTCGTCCAAGCACTCGCCGTCGATCGCCATCATGACGTCGCACGGCTTGTTCGGCCGGCGCTCGATCTCGCCGCCGTCGCCGCGGAAGACCGCGAGCCGCGGCTGGCCGAGCAGCAGGCCCGCGCCGCGGTGGATCGCGACATAGCCCGGATGGAACACGCCCTGCATGAGGCATGGCGCGCCGAACGGATTGAGCATGCGGGCGAAGGTGTGCGCCGGCGAGCGCAGGCCCAGGATCGGACGCAGCTCGAGCATCTCCGCCACTTTGGGGCTGAGGCGCGTCGATCGGCAGATAGGCAAAGTTGCGCGCCGCCAGCGCGCCTGCGGCGTCAGCCAGACTGTCGGAGATGGGGACGCCGAGCGTCCTCAACGCCGCTCCGGTGTAGATCCGCCCTTCGGCATGGGCCTCGGCGCCATGCATGAACACCCGCCAGCCGCTCCGCGCCAGCACGAGCGCCGACAGGATGAACCACGGCAACTGCCGGCCCTTGCCGGCGTACGACGACCAGTCGACATCGACCGGAGGCGCGCCCGCGGGCGGGTGCAGCGCGGCGCGGACGGCGCGGACGAAACCCGCGATCTCCGCCGGGCTTTCCTCCTTCACCCGCAACAGCATGAGGAACGCGCCAAGCTGCTCGGGCAGAACCTTTCCGGCGAGGATCATGCCCATCGCCTCCTCGGCCTCTTCCATCGTCAGCGAGCGGGTCAGCGACTTGCCGCGCCCGAGAATGGCGATGAACCGGGCGAACGGATGCGGCGCGCGCGTCACGCCGCCCGCCGGGCGAGGCTCGTGCGTATCGCCTCGATGTTGGCGGCGTAGGCCGAGGAGCCGCCCTTGAACACGGCCGAGCCCGCGACCAGGGTGTCGGCGCCGGCCGCCACGACGATCGGCGCCGTGTCCGGCGCGATGCCGCCGTCGACCTCGATGCGGATGTCGCGCTCGCCGATCATCGCCTTCACCCGCCTGATCTTTTCGACCGTCGCGGGGATGAATTTCTGGCCGCCGAAGCCGGGGTTGACCGTCATCACCAGAATGAGATCCAGCCGGTCGAGCACGTATTCGATCGCGCTTTCCGGCGTCGCGGGGTTGAGCGCCACGCCCGCTTTTTTGCCGAGCTCGCGGATCGCGTGCAGCGAGCGGTCGAGGTGCCGGGTCGCCTCGGCGTGGATGGTGATGTGGTCGGCGCCGGCGTTGGCGAAGGCTTCGAGGTAGGGATCGCAGGGCTCGATCATCAGGTGGCAGTCGAACGGCTTCGTCGGTGTGCGGCCTCAGCGCGGCGACCACCGGCGGCCCGAAGGTGATGTTGGGGACGAAATGCCCGTCCATCACGTCGAGGTGGATCCAGTCGGCCCCGGCGGCGTCGACGGCGCGCACCGCCTCGCCGAGCGTGGAGAAGTCGGCGGACAGGATGGAGGGCGCGATGACGGCCGCCCGATCGAAGGCGCTCATGGCGGGTTCCTTGAGAGGGCGGCGCGATTGTCTCGGACAACTTGGGCCGTTTCAAGCGGGGAGCCGGAGGTTGGGACGAGGCGATCGGCAAGGGACCCTTAGGGGCGCATGCGGACGCCCTCGGGACCCTCCTCCGAGGATTCGCCCCGCTATGGCGGCCCGCCCCTGTGATGGCCAGCCAAACCCGAGTCGGTTTTAAGCGCCTTCAAGGACTTGCAGCGGCTTTTCCGATTGGGGTAACTGCCAAGCCGGGGTGAGTCCAAAAAGTCACATCAGGGAGGCGATCGATTTCGGCGCTACGATTTTTCGGGACAGGGGCGCGGACTTCTGACTGAAGGGTGGAATGGTTCTTCCGCCCGAAGTCGTGGAGTTGATCGATTCGCTCAAACGCGAGATCGAGGCGCTTCGGGCCGAGAACGCCGAGCTTCGGCGACGTCTGGACCTCGACAGCTCCAACAGCTCCAAGCCGCCCTCGAGCGACGGGCTGAGAAAGAAGCCGCGCATATTGAAGAGCTTGCGCACGCGCAGCGGCAAGCGGAGCGGGGGCCAGAAAGGCCATCGCGGCGACACGCTGCGCCAGGTCGCCGAACCCGACGCGGTCGTCGAGCACGCGGCCCTGGCGTGCGAGCATTGCCGGGGGCTGCTTCTGGCGGATTCGAAGATCGGAGAGGAGAAGCGCCAGGTTTTCGATCTTCCCAAGAAGCCGCTGATCGTGACCGAGCACCGCGCGGCGGTCCACGACTGCCCGTCCTGCGGCCGGCGAACCCGCGCCGACTTCCCCAAGGGCGTCGTTTCGCCGGCCCAGTATGGCGAGCACGTCAGAGCGGCGGCCGTCTATCTCAACGCCCAGCAACTCGTGCCAGAAGAGCGAACCGCGCAGATCTTGCAGGACCTGTTCGGGGCGGCGGCGGCCTGCGGCGCGAGCGTGGCCGGATGGGTTCGCCGCAAGGCCGAAGCGCTGGCGCCCGTCTATCGCGGCATCGGCGCATGCGTCGCGACGGCGCCGGTGCGCTGCCTCGACGAGACGGGCTTTCGCATCGCCGGGACGACCCGTTGGCTGCACACCGCCTCGACGACGACCCACACGTTCTATCGCGCCGACGAGCCCCGCTCGGCCGTGCCCGAGGTGCAGGGCGGCGTCGTGGTCCACGACCATTGGCGCGCCTATTACGGCCTCGAAGACGTCGATCACGCCTACTGCAACGCCCATCTCCTGCGCGAGCTTCAGGCGGTCTGCGAACTGGACAAGGAGCCCTGGGCCGAGGCCCTGCGCACGACCCTTCTGGACGCCAACGAGGCTGTCGGAACGGCCAAGGCGCAGGGCGCCGAGGCGCTCCCGCCCGAAATCGATCAAGGCGTTCGAAGAGCGATATTGGGCGGCTGTCCGGGAAGGCCTCGCCCTTCACAGGAGCTTGCCGGCCTTCGATCCGTCGATGAACCCGAAAAAACGCAAGAAGCAGCGGCCCGCTCACAATCTCCTCATTCGGTTCAAGACCTTCAAGGAGGCGACCCTCCGGTTCCTCACCGATTTTGCCGTTCCCTTCACCAACAACCTCGCCGAACAGGATTTGAGGATGATGAAGGTGAAAACCAAAATCTCCGGAGGCTTCCGAACCCCGCGAGGCGCCGCCGACTTCGCAAGCCTGCGCTCGGTGATCTCGTCGGCCCGAAAGCAGGGCTTCAACATCACAAAAGCCCTGACCCTCGGTCCCGAGCGACTCGCCGTCGAACTGAAGCTCTGAGCCGCGAGCGCGACCTCCCCCGCCTCCATTCGAAACGGCATTGCCCCCCACGCAGCCGACGCCTTTCAGGCCGGCGGCTTGGCAGTTACGATTCGGGCGGCCGGCGTCCGCAAGATGTTCAACTATTACACAGTCAAACAAAGTATTATGTCTCTTCCGATCGCGCCCCGGGCGTCACCGATTCCTGAACGCGGCCTGCCGCTTTTCGACGAAGGCCTTCATGCCCTCCTTCTGGTCCTCGGTGGCGAACAGGGAGTGGAAGATGCGGCGCTCGAAGCGGACGCCTTCCGAAAGCGTCGTCTCGTAGGCGCGGTTGACGCTCTCCTTGGCGGCGTAGACGGCGGCCGCCGAGAGCGAGGCGATGGCGGCGGCGGTCTTCAGCGCCTCCTCGACCAGCGAGGCCGCCGGCACGATCCGCGAGACGAGTCCAGAGCGCTCGGCCTCGGCCGCGTCCATCATGCGGCCGGTGAGCACCATCTCCATCGCCTTCGACTTGCCGACGAAGCGGGTGAGGCGCTGCGTGCCGCCCGCGCCCGGAATGACGCCGAGCTTGATCTCGGGCTGGCCGAATTTCGCGGTGTCGGCGGCGAGAATGAAGTCGCACATCATCGCAAGCTCGCAGCCGCCGCCGAGCGCAAAACCCGACACCGCGGCGATGATCGGCTTGCGGCTTTTGGCGACGTTCTCCCAGCGCGAGATGAAATCGCCAAGGAAAACTTCGGCGAACGTCTTGTCCTGCATCTCCTTGATGTCGGCGCCGGCGGCGAAGGCTTTTTCGGATCCCGTAAGCACGATCGCGCCGATCCCCGGATCGGTCTCGAAAATCTCCAAAGCCTTGTTGAGGTCCTCGATCAGCGGCGACGACAGCGCATTCAGCGCCTGCGGCCGGTTCAGCCGGATGAGGCCAACCTTGCCGTGGGTTTCGACGAGGATGTTTTCGTAGGTCATGGGACGGCCTCCCGGCGTATTGCGCCAGACCTAGCCGATAGCGCGCGGCGTGGAAAGGGGTCGCGGTCGGGCGCGGCGGCCGGCGTTTCGCGCGGGGATATCGACGCGACGAGCGGCGTTTCCGGGACCGCGAGGCCCCAACGCGGCGAGCACCTCCCCTAGTGGATCGAATTTAACGCTTGGTGCCCGCGCCTGACGGCGGCGATGATTTTGTCTGGATCGGCGGTCCAGGTGAAGGGCTTGCGATTGCTGATTGTGCTCTTCGAGGAAGCGGTTGATCGCGGCTTGCAGGTCGGCGACGGAGCGAAAGACGCCGCGCTTGAGCCTGCGCTTTGTGAGGGTCGCGAAGAAGCCCTCGACGGCGTTGAGCCAGGAAGCCGATGTCGGCGTGAAGTGGAACGTCCATCGCGGATGGCGTTCGAGCCATCGGCGGACATTGGGATGCTTATGGGCGGCGTAGTTGTCGACGATGGCGTGGATCGTCTTTCCTGCGGGAACCTGTTTCTCGATGACATTGAGGAAGCGGATGAACTCCTGATGGCGATGGCGCTGCATGTTGCGGCCGATCACCGTGCCGTCGAGGACGTTCATCGCGGCGAACAGCGTCGTCGTGCCGTGGCGCTCATAGTCGTGCGTCATGGTTCCGGCGCGGCCCTTCTTCAGCGGCAGTCCGGGCTGTGTGCGGTCAAGCGCCTGAATCTGGCTCTTTTCGTCGACCGACAGGACGATGGCGTGTGCGGGCGGATCGACATAGAGCCCGACGACGTCGCGCAATTTGTCGACGAAGCGCGGATCGTTGGACAGCTTGAACTGGCGCATCCGGTGCGGTTGCAGACCATGGGCGCGCCAGATGCGTTGGACCGAACTCACGCTGAGCCCGCCGCCTTCGCCATCAAGGCGCCGGTCCAGTGGGTCGTCTCCCCAGGCGGTTCGCCAAGCGTCAGCGCGACGACGCGCTCGGCCGCCTCGGCGCCCAGCGGCTTGATGCGCGAGGGACGCGTCTTGTCGCGCAGCAGTCCATCGAACCCCTCCTCGATAAAGCGTTCCTGCCAGCGCCAAACGCAGGTCTTGGACTTGCCGTTCGCCGCATGATCTCGTTCGTGCCGACGCCATCGGCGGTCAACAGCACGATTTCAGCCCGCCAGACGTGCTTCTGCGGCGCGTTGCGGTCTTGCACCAGAGCTTTGAGCCGACGAATATCGGCGGACGAAACGGAGAGGGATTTTCCTGCGCGCATCGCGCAGACTCGCACGTCGAGCCCGCATCGGGAATCCCATCCGGGATTCAAATGTTAGGTTCGATCCACTAGGTCGGGCGCGCTTCTCTTTGTCCGCGTGTATCCGAATTGCTGGCGCGTTCGCCGCTCCGCGTCTCGGGTCGGCAAGCTCAATTCAGCGAATATCAATCACCCGTGATCGACGACGACGCCAACGACCACAGCGACACCGTTCCGATGTGCGGCGATGCGGGAATAACGCTTTTCAACCGGCGCCGGCCGCTTGCCAAGCTTTCGTGCCCGGGACATGTTTCTCTCGTTCTTTCACATGGCCGATATTATGCTCACGACATCCCTCATTTTCAGCGTCGTCTTCTTCGTCGCTGCCCTCGTCTCGGCCCTCGCAGGTCTGGCGATTCGCGCGTATATGGCCGAGCGGGTACGGCTTGAGCGCGCGCGCGACATGATCGGCGGCGTGACGGGCCTCGTCGTCACGCTGGTGGCGCTCGTCCTGGGCTTGCTGATCTGGACGGCTTTCGGGGTCTTCTCGACGCAAAAGGCCGAGCTACAGGGGATCGCGGCCAATGCGCTCGAGTTCAACCAAGAGACCCGAGAATATGGGCCAGAAGCGGCGCATGCTCGGGCCTTGATGCGGGCGGACTTGGATTATGCGCATAGACAACTTTGGGGCGACGATCAGACGAAAGCGGCAGCTATCGCGGCTTCGATTCGCAACATGGATAGTTTGAGCGTCGTCCTCGACCATATGGAACCGACGACCGACGCGCAGAAATCGTTGCTCGCGGACGCCAAGCACAATTATGAAGCCATCTGGCAATCTCGTATTTTGATGTCGCTGCAAGGCGTCGATGCGGTGTCTTGGTCAGTCCTGTACGTCGTTTCCGCGTGGACTTGCATCGCCTTCTTTCTGACCGGGCTGAACTCAAATTCCAGCCGCGCGACCATCGCCGTGGCGGCGCTCGGGTCTTTTTGCGTAGCCAGTGCGATGTTCTTGATTCTGGAACTGTCGCAACCTTACACCAGCAGCATGCGCGTCTCTTCGGACGGTATAGACCGAGTCGGCGTCGAACTCGACAAGCCTTGAAGGAGCATTGCGTCTGATTTCCCGCCGATGCGACCTGAAATCAGGTGCATCGAGATCCGCTCTCGCGCCCAGAGGAGGCGTCCGGAGTCGCCGCCTGGTAGGTCCGCTTCACGTCGATCCGCACCGTCGAACCGCCACGACGATTGCGCGTCGGTGAGGACATGCACCTTCGCTTTGCGCCACGGCGCGATCCGGCCGTCGGACCCGATCCATCCGCTTTGCCGGTCGCGCTTTGGTTGGGAAAATCCGGGTTTAGGATTACATGCTGGGCGTCCGGGCCTGCCCAATTCCCAGCTGACCCTCGAATTAAGTCAATAATGCTGACCTAATGAGCGACTCGATGCCGCCCGAAACCGCAAGCGCCGACCCGGCGCTCCCGTCCGGGCGGGTCGAGAGCGCCGATGTACGACCTGATCGAACTCCTGTTTTTCGCCTATCGCGACTTCGTCGGCGACGCCGATCGGCTGCTCGAGTCCTACGGGTTCGGCCGGGCGCACCACCGGGTGCTCTATTTCGTCAGCCGCAGGCCCGGGCCTGACCATCGCCGAGTTGCTGGAAATCCTGCGCATCACCAAGCAGAGCCTCAACCGGGTCCTGCGGGAGCTGGTCGACAAGAACTTCATCGAGGCGCGCGCCGGAGCGCTCGACCGCCGCCAGCGCGAGCTTTACGCGACGCCGGACGGCGAGCGCCTCGCCTTGCGGCTCGCCCAGGCGCAGACGCGCCGGTTCGCCGCCGCGCTGGACAGGCTCGGCCCTTCGGGTCGACAGTCGGCCGCCCGGTTCCTGAGCGCGATGATCGATCCGCAGGACCGTGGCGAAGCGCCCGGACGGCGCCAGCCAAGGGAGAGCCACGGATCTTGACCGCGACCCCGCCCGGAGACGACGCCGCGCACGTGCTGGTCGTCGACGACGACCGGCGGCTGCGGGATCTGCTGTCGAGCTACCTGATGAAGCACGGCCATCGCGTGACGGTGGCCGCGAACGCCGCCGAAGCGCGGGCGTTCCTCGACGGGCTGGCCTTCGACATCATCGTGCTCGACGTCATGATGCCCGGCGAGAACGGGTTCGCGTTCGCCGCGGACCTGCGTCAGCGCTCGCAGGTGCCGATCCTGATGCTGACCGCGCGCGGCGAACCGGAAGACCGCGTCCGCGGGCTCGAGATCGGCGTCGACGACTATCTGGCGAAGCCCTTCGATCCGCGCGAGCTGCTCCTGCGGATCGGGTCCGATCCTGCGTCGCACGCGCGCCGAGCCGGTCGGCAAGCCCGAGGCCTCGGTCGTGCGGTTCGGGCCGTTCACCTTCTCGCTCGAGCGCGGCGAGCTGCGCTCGGGCGACGAACTCGTCCGGATCACCGAGCGCGAGCGCGAGATGCTGCGGCTCCTGTGCGCCAACGCCGGGGCGAGCGTGACGCGCGAGGCGCTGTCCGGCTCGGGCGGCGCGGCTCAGGAACGGACGGTCGACGTGCTGATCAACCGGCTCAGGCGGAAGATCGAGCGCGACCCCGCCAATCCCGTCTATCTCCAGACGGCGCGCGGCGCCGGCTACCGACTGATCGCCGACGGATGATCGCGCAGCCGTCCTTTCGCACGCTGCGCATTCTCGCGCAGGCCCGCGATCTCTGGCGGCGCGGCGACGCGCGGCCTCGCCGAGATCCTGCCCAAGGGGCTCTACAAGCGGTCCCTGCTGATCGTCATCCTGCCGATGGTGCTGCTGCAGACGGCCGTGACCTTCGCCTTCATGCAGCACCATTTCGAACTCGTCACGCGCCGCCTGTCGGAAGCGGTCGCGCGCGACGTCGGCGCGCTGGCCGACCTCTACCGCCAGGTGCCGCCGGGCGCCGACGACGCGTCCTGGCGAACCTCGCCGCCGACCGCTTCCGGATGGACGCGACCCTTCTTCCCGCCGGGCCGCTTGCCGCCGGCATGCCGCGGTCGTTCTTCAGCGCGCTCGATCCGTTGACGCGCACGCTGCCCAACGAGCTCAAGACCCAGGTCCGGCAGCCGTTCTGGGTCGACACCATCGGCCGCTCGGGACTGATGGAGATTCGCGTCGATCTCGGCGACCGGGTCCTTCGGCTGGTGACGCGCCGCGCGCTCGCCTACGAGGCGAACGCGCATATCTTCGTGCTGTGGATGCTCGGCGCGATGATGCGTCCTGTTGACGGTCGCGATCATCTTTCTGCGCAACCAGATCCGGCCGATCCTGCGGCTCGCCCGCGCGGCCGAGGATTTCGGCAAGGGCCGGGACATCGACTTCAACCCGCACGGCGCGCGGGAGGTCCGTCAGGCGGGCCACGCCTTCATCGAAATGAAGCGCCGCGATCGAGCGCGCGACGCGAGCAGCGCACCGCCATGCTCAACGGCGTCAGCCACGACCTTCGCACGATCCTGACCCGCTTCAAGCTGTCGCTGGCGCTGCTCGACAATTCCGCCGACAGCGAGCTCCTGCAAAAGGACGTCGACGAAATGGGCCGCATGCTCGAAGGCTATCTCGCCTTCGCCCGCGGCGACGCCAGCCGAATCGGCGGTTCGCACCGACGTCGGCGCCTGCTCGAGGATCTGCGCGCCGACGCCGAGCGGCACGGCGCCGAGGTCAGCCTCGACACCCGCGGGGATCTCGACATCCGCGTGCGGCCGATCGCGATCAGGCGCTGCGTCGGCAACCTCGTCGCCAACGCCCAGCGCCACGCCGACCATGTCTGGATCACGCGCGAAGCGGGAGCGCCCAGTTCGTCTCGGTCCTCGTCGACGACGACGGCGATCGGCATTCCCGCCCGAGCACCGGGAGGATGTCTTCCGGCCGTTCTATCGGCTCGACGAAGCCAGAAACCAGGACGAGGGCGGCGCCGGTCTCGGCCTCGCGATCGCCCGCGACATCGCCCGCTCGCACGGAGGCGACATCGTCCTGACGGACAGCCCCATGGGCGGCCTCAGGGCCGCAGTCCGGCTTCCGGTCTGATTCGGCGCGGCGGCCCTCGACGCGGGGGTCAGACGGCGGCGGAGATCCAGCGGCGAGAGCTCGGTCTTCGGGCCCGCGCCGACCTTGGTGGCGACGTTCTTGCCGCCCTTGAAGATCATCAGCGTCGGAATCGACCGGATCCCGTATTTGCCGGCGACGCCCGGGGTTCTCGTCGACGTTGAGCTTGGCGATCTTGACCTTGCCCTTCATCTCCGTCGCGATTTCCTCGAGCGCAGGGGCGATCATCCGGCACGGGCCGCACCACTCGGCCCAGAAATCGACGACCACTGGCTCGTTCGACGTTGATGACGTCGGTTTCGAAGCTCGCGTCCGTAACTTTGGCCGTGACTGAATTGTCGCCCATCTCGCCCTCGGCGTTGGCGCGGCGACAGCCGCCGCGTACCCGATAGTTAGGAACCGGGCCGGACCGCGTCAAGGACGAGTCGAGGACGCCGCCCGGGCCCGCGGCTTGACAGCCGCGAGGCGCTCGCCCTAGCCGGGCCGCGATGTCCATTCAAGACCAGACCCGGGCGGTTCGCCAGATCGCGCGGCCTCGCCGAGATCTCCGATCGCTACGACGTCATTCTGTGCGATATCTGGGGCGTGTTGCACAATGGCGTGGCGGCCTTTCCGCCCGCCTCGGACGCTCTGGCCGCGTTTCGCCGCCGCGGCGGGACGGTCATTCTGATCACCAACGCGCCCCGTCCGTCGGCGCCGGTCCGCCGCCAGCTGCTCGAGCTCGGCGTCGCGCCCGACGCCTTCGACGACATCGCGACCTCGGGCGACGTGACGATCGGCCTGATCGTCGAGAGGATCGACGAGCCCGTTCTCCACATCGGGCCTTCCCGCGACCTCAGCCTGTTCGAAGCGGCGGGCGCGGCTGCGGGGCGGCCAGCCGCGGCTGGTGGCGCTCGACGCCGCCCGCTATGCGCTCTGCACCGGCTTACGCGACGACGTGGCCGAAACGCTGGACGACTACGAGACGGAGTTGCGGGCGATGGCGGCCGCGCGGCGATGCCGATGGTCTGCGCCAATCCGGACATCGTGATCCATCGCGGCGAGACCCTCGATCTACTGCGCCGGCGCGCTGGCCGGTCGATTCGAGGCGCTGGGCGGAGACGTCGTCTACGCCGGCAAGCCGCACGCGCCGATCTACCGGCGCGCGCTGGCGCTCGCGCGAAGAAGCGCGCGGCGGCCCGGTCGACGAGCGGCGGGTGCTCGCGGTCGGCGACGGCATGAAGACCGACATCGCCGGCGCGGCGCGGGCGGGGCTGGACGCCCTGCTGGTCACGCGCGGCATTCACCGCACCGCGCTCCATGGGGAGTCGTTCGACGCGGCCGCGGACGCGCGCAAGCTCCGGCGGCTTTGCGAGGAGTTTTCGCTGTGTCCGGCGGCGGCGATCGGCTCGCTGGAAGGCTGACGCCTCCGGACGCCGCAGCCCTCGTTCGCAATGCGAATTGATCGCTCACGACTTTCAAAATAGGAACGGTGAACCTGGCGAACGGGAACGCGCCGCCGACCTAGGAAGGCGTTGGGCGAATGCAAAAGGCAATGTTTCAGACCCTCTATTTCGAGGACCTCTCGGTCGGCATGCGGGAGACGATCAGCAAGACTGTCGAGAACGAGGACGTCATCGGATTCGCCGAACTGTCGGGCGACCACAATCCCATTCATCTGTCCGAGCATTTCGCCCGCAAGACTCGGTTCGGCGGGCGGATCGTGCATGGACTCTACACGGCCAGCCTGATCTCCGCCGTCATCGGCATGCGGCTGCCCGGGCCCGGGCGCGATCTACATCTCCCAGACCCTGAACTTCCTCGGGCCGGTCAAGATCGGCGACGTGATCGACGTGAGCGTCGAGGTCGCGGAGTTGACCGAGAAAGGCCGGCGCGTCCGTTTGAAGTGCGAGTGCCGGGTCGGCGACAAGCTCATTCTGGAGGGCGAGGGGGTTCTCAGCGTTCCTCCCGAATCCGAAGCTGAGGCATGCGCACGCTTGACCGCGCCTCGCGGGAGAGGCACTTATCCGGCGCCGCGGGGCCGCGACCGCGCGCGTGAACTCCGAGGATTGCAGGACGCCATGACCAGCGGCTTCGTGCTCGCCACGGATCCGGCGACGCCGCCGCGGGGACTGGAACGCGCCGTTTACGCGATCGGCAACTTCGACGGTCTGCACATCGGCCATCAGGCGGTTCTCGAACGGACCCGCCGTCTCGCCGAGGAGCGCGGCGCGCCGAGCGCGCTGCTGACCTTCGAGCCGCATCCGGCCGATTATTTCGCCGAGCGCCCGGTCGCCTTCCGATTGACGCCGCCGGACGTCAAGGCGTCGGTGGCCGAGCGACTCGGCCTGTCGGGCATCGTCTTCGTCACGTTCGACGCGTCGCTGGCCGGCATGACCGCCGAGGAGTTCGTCCGGACAATCCTCGTCGAGAGGCTGGGCGCAGCGCGCCGTCGTCGTCGGCTGGGACTTCCATTTCGGCAAGGGGCGAACCGGGACGCCGGCCTTTCTTGCCGATGCCGGGCGCCGCTATGGCTTCGCCGTCGAGATCGTCGGCAAGGTCGAGATGGGCGACGGGGACGCCGCGCGCGTCGTGTCGTCGACCGCGATCCGTCGGGCGCTGGAGCGCGGCGACGTCGTCGAAGCCGCCCGCGGCCTCGGCCGCCGCTACGTCGTGTCCGGGCCGGTCATTCGCGGGACAGCGCCTCGGGCGGACGCTCGGAGTGCCGACCGCAAACATCGCGCTCGCGCCGACCAACCGGCTGGCGCACGGGGTCTATGCGGTCCGTCGCGATGGTCGACGGACGACTCGCATCCCGCCGTCGCGAGCTTCGGCGTCCGGCCGACCGTGGACAATGGTCCGCCGCTGCTCGAAGTCCACCTTCTGGACTTCGCCGGCGATCTCTATGGTCGCGAGATGGCGGTCGAGTTCGTCGAGCGCATCCGGGAGGAGCGAAAGTTCGATTCGCTTGCGGCGCTGGTCGAGGAGATGCAACGCGACGTGGCGCGCGCGCGCGCCATCCTGCGCAGGCGTCTCCTGATCCCGATTTGGCGATTCCAGGGAAATCCTCTAAGTCCCTCGCCCTTGTTCGCCCATTCTCGATCCTGGCCCGCAATTCTCATGACCGACGCGCCCGAAAAAGGCTTCGACTATTCGCAGACGCTTTATCTGCCGAAGACGGACTTTCCGATGCGGGCGGGGCTGCCGCAGAAGGAGCCGGAAATTCTCGCGCGCTGGGCGCGCGACGACCTCTACGGCGCAGCTTCGCGAGAGCGGCAAGGGCCGGCCGAAATTCGTGCTGCACGACGGACCGCCCTACGCCAACGGCAACATCCATATCGGGCACGCGCTGAACAAGATTCTCAAGGACATGGTCGTCCGCTCGCAGCAGATGGCGGGCAAGGATTCGAACTATGTTCCGGGCTGGGACTGCCACGGCCTGCCCGATCGAATGGAAGGTCGAGGAGGACTTCTACCGCAAGAAGGGCAAGGTGAAGCCGGACTTCTCCGATCCGGAGGCGATCATCGCCTTCCGGCGGGAATGTCGCGCCTATGCGGAGCATTGGGTCGTCGTTCAGCGCGAGGAGTTCAAGCGGCTCGGCGTGATCGGCGACTGGGATCATCCCTATACGACGATGAGCTATCCCGCCGAGGCGCAGATCGCCCGGGAGATCTTCAAGTTCGTGGCCAACGGGCTGCTCTACCGCGGCTCGAAGCCGGTGATGTGGAGCGTGGTCGAGAAGACGGCGCTCGCCGAGGCGGAGGTCGAGTACGACGACTACACCAGCGACACGATCTACGTGGCCTTCCCGGTCGAAGGCGACGACGCGTCGGTCGTCATCTGGACGACGACTCCCTGGACGATTCCCGGCAACCGCGCCATCGCCTTTTCCCGCCGCGTCTCCTACGGCCGCTATCGCGTGACCGAGGCCCCGGCCGACAACTGGGCGAAGGTCGGATCGACCTACATTCTGGCCGATTCGCTGGCCGAGAGCACGTTCAAGGCGGCCAAGGCGACCGGATTCGAGCGGGTCGGCGACGTCGGAGCGGAGGCGCTCGCCACGATGGTCTGCGCCCACCCGCTCCGCGCGCTCGGCTACGGTTTCGTCGTGCCGCTGCTCGACGGCGATCACGTCACGGAGGATGCCGGAACCGGCTTCGTCCACACCGCGCCCAGTCATGGACGCGAGGACTTCGAACTCTGGACCGCCAGCACCCGGCTCCTGCATGAGCGCGGCGTCGAAACGCGCATTCCCTATACCGTCGACGAGGACGGCGTGCTGACCGACGAGGCGCCGGGCTTCGCGGGCCGCCGCGTGCTTACGGAAAAGGGCGAGAAGGGCGACGCCAACGCCGCCGTCATCGGGGCGCTGATCGAGTCGGGCGCGCTGATCGCGCGCGGAAAGCTCAAGCATCAGTATCCGCACAGCTGGCGGTCGAAGAAGCCGGTGATCTTCCGCAACACGCCGCAATGGTTCCTCGCCATGGACCGGCCGTTCGCCAACGCGCGAGACGGGCAGACGCTTCGCGCCATCGCGGTCGAAGCCATCGGCGAGACGCGCTGGGTGCCGAAGACCGGCGAGAACCGGATCAAGGGCATGGTCGCCAACAAGCCCGACTGGGTGCTGTCCCGGCAACGCGCCTGGGGCGTTCCGCTGCCGATCTTCGTGCGCAAGGGCGAGCACGAAATCCTGTTCGACGAGGAGGTCAACGTCCGCATCGCCGACGCCTTCGAGAAAGAGGGCGCCGACGCCTGGTTCGCCGAAGGCGCCAAACAACGCTTCCTCGGCGGGAAGCACCGAGCCGACGACTACGACAAGGTCGACAACCTGGTCGAGGTCTGGTTCGATTCCGGCTCGACGCACGCCTTCGTCCTCGAGGACGCCGTCCATTTCCCGGGGCTTGCCGGAATCCGGCGGGTCGTCGACGGCGGCCCGGACGAGGTGATGTACCTCGAAGGCTCCGACCAGCATCGCGGCTGGTTCCAGTCCTCGCTCCTCGAGAGTTGCGGCACCCGCGGCCGGGCGCCGTTCGACGTCGTGCTGACCCACGGGTTCACGCTCGACGAGAAGGGCCGCAAGATGTCGAAGTCGCTGGGGAACCAGACGTTTCCGCAGGACGTCATCCGCGCCTCGGGGGCGGACATCCTTCGCTTGTGGGTGGCGAGCGTCGACTATTCCGACGACCAGCGCATCGGACCGGAAATCTTGAAGGCGGTCGGAGACAATTACCGCAAGCTCAGAAACACGATCCGCTGGATGCTGGGCACGCTCGCGCATTGCGAGCGCGGCGACCCGGTCGGTCTCGCCGGCATGGCCGAACTCGACCGGCTGATGCTGCACAAGATCGCCGACCTCGACGAAAAGGTGCGCGAGGCCTACGCAAACTTCGATTACGCCCGGGTGATCGCGCTCTTGTCTACGTTCATGAACGCCGACCTCTCCGCCTTCTACTTCGACATCCGGAAAGACGCGCTCTATTGCGATCCTCCGTCGAGCTCGAAAGCGGCTCGGCGCCCTGGAGGCGATCGAGGCACATCTTCCGGGCGGCGACGGTGTGGTTGGCGCCGGTGCTGGTCTTCACGGCTGAAGAGGCCTGGGCCTCGCGGAACCCGGATGCGCGCTCGGTTCATCTCGAGCAGTTTCCGGCGATCCCGGCGGAATGGCGAGACGAGGCGCTGGCGCGGAAATGGGAGACGATTCGCGCGCTGCGTTTCGCCGTGACCGGCGCCATCGAGATCGCTCGCGCCGAGAAGCAGATCGGATCGTCGCTGGAAGCGGCGCCGCGCGTCTATCTCACGAGGCCCGAACACATCGAGGCGCTGCGAGGCGTCGATTTCGCTGAAGTCTGCATCACGTCGGACATCGCGATCGAGACCGGAAGCGCCGCCTCCGGAGGACGCCTTCCGCCTGCCCGGATTTGCCGGACGTTGCGGTCGTCATCGAAAGGGCGAAGGGCGTCAAATGCGCCCGCTCGTGGCGCTACTTCGATCCGGCGACGGCCTCGTCCGACTTCCCCGACGTCAGCCCGCGCGACGCCGAAGCGCTGCGCGAGCTGCGGGCGCTCGGCCGCCTGCCGTGACGCCGCGCGCGCTCGGCGTCGTCGTCGCGCTGGCCGTCCTCGCGGGCGACCAGGCGGCGAAGCTCGGCGTGCTCGCGCGGTCGGAAACCGCGCTCGATCCGACGCCGATCGCGCCGTTTCTCGATCTCGTTCTGCGCTGGAACCGCGGCATTTCTTTCAGCCTCTTCGCCCAGGACACCGCCGCGGGCCGGGTCGTGCTGCTTGCGCTGACGCTCGCCGCGATCGTCCTGCTCGGGTGGTGGCTGGCGTCGAGCCGATCCGCGCTGTCGGCCTGCGGGTTGGGGGCGATCATCGGCGGCGCGATCGGCAACGCGTCTCGATCGGCTGACGCGCGGCGCGGTCGTCGATTATCTCGATCTGCACGCCTTCGGCCGGCATTTCTTCGTGTTCAATCTGGCCGACGCCGCGATCAATGTCGGCGTCGTGCTGCTGATCCTCGACCTGGCGTTCGGTCCTCGGGTCGCCGAGCGCGGGCGGGAAGCGACGCCGCCCGGGACGGAGCGACATGAGGGGCCGGTTTGCAAATCCGCAAATGTCGCCGCGCCCAAAATCCACCCATCGCGACAACCGTGGTGCAGCCTTCGGCGCCGCTCCTCGGACGCCGCTCCGGGCCGGCGAGAGACGCAGGCCGCATATTTCCGCGCATTTCGATTTTTCGTTGGCGAACTCCGAGCTCCATTCAACCCTTTGGAAAGAAACAATTCCGCGGCGGATGCGGGTCCCAATGTCCACGTCAGAATGGGTATGGACCGCATGCCGAAAGAATCCGGAGCGGCGAAGGAAGCGGCGCTAGGGTGCAGGGCTTCCAACTGAGGCCTGTCGGTTCAACGCCACGGAATAGCCGGAATTTTCGAGGATGAGACGCCGCGGCGCGTTTCCTGGGCGGCTCGAGTCGGCCGCATTGCGTAAGAGAAAAAAGGGATGCACTTCAGAATTCGCGGAACGGTGATCGCCCTAGCGGCGTGCCTGCCGGCAGGCGCGGCCCGAGCCGGCGACGACGGCGCGGCCCCCTTATGGGAGGGCATCGGCTCGATCTTCGCCCCGCTGGTCGGCCTGAGCCACGACGACAAAGCGGCGATCGAGTACCGCGAGCACGGCAAGATCGTCGTGCCGAAGTCGATGGACTTGCCGCAACCCAGCGCGTCGCCCGCGGTGACCGGCGGCGCGTGGCCGGTGGACCAGGAAGTCCAGCGCAAGGCGATCGCCAAGGAACAGGAGAAGAAGAAGATCGCAGGCGTCGGAGACGCGCGCCTGCGCTACACGCATCCCTTCCCCAACGCGCCGGTCACCGTGGGCGCGGCGGATCAGCCCGACGGCGGCACAACCGATCAGGCGAATGGAGGGAAGGCCGAATCCTCCTCGCCGCTAGGAAATCTGAACCCGCTGGGTTGGGTCGGCATCGGCAAGAGCACGCAAGCTCGGTCCCGAACCGGATCGGGAATGGTTAACGGATCCGCCGAAGGGCTACCGGGCGCCCGCGGCTGCAGACGCGCGACGGCGCGCACAGTCGCCAGCGCCGAGTGGACAGGCGTCGAACTGACGGCCTCTCCTGTCGAGTCGAATCGTATCGGCGGTCCCTGTCGATTTGGCGCTTGGCGGACGGACGAAAAACAGTTATCTTGTTATCAAGAATCGCCGCATTTGGCTCTGTTGATCGGCGCAAGCAATGGGGCAGCGGCGCGCCGTTCGCGGACCGGACCGCTCGATTAGACGAGCGCCATAGAGTTGAGCCGAAACTCTGAAGACCCAGCGCGATTTTGGCGCAGGTCTTCGTCGATCCTGACACACCGTTGCACGAATGACGCCGTCAACGGCGAGGGAGTTGGCAAAACCGATGGGGAGCGCGGACCGGCCGGTCGAGCGCGGCGGAGCAGCCGGGACGGGGTGCGGGTGAGAGGGCGAAGCTTTGTCGTCGGAGCGACGAGCTCGGCGGCAATTTGCAACTGACGGACCGATCGGAGGCGTTTTCGCGCCGGCGCGCTTCGCGCCGATGACGGCGCAGTCCGACGACGAATTGGAAAAAAGGCAATGAGACCAGGTCAGAACAAGAGGATGCGCGGGCGGCCGACCAACGGCCGCCGAGGCCCAAACCCGTTGACGCGATCCTACGAGTCGAACGGACCGGACGTGAAGATTCGCGGGAATGCGCAGCACGTGGCGGAGAAGTACCTCCAGCTGGCGCGCGACGCGCACACGGGCGGAGATCCGGTCGCGGCGGAAAACTACTTGCAGCACGCCGAGCATTATTTCCGGATCATCGCCGCCGCGCAGGCGGCCCAGGCGATGGCGCAGAGCGGGCAGGTCCGCCCGATCGGGCGAGGGCGAAGGCGACGAACTCGAGGACGACGACGACTACAGCGCGCTGTCGGACCGGTTCGCCTCGCCGTCAGAGCGCGCGGGCGCATTGTTCCAGCCGCCGCAGAACGCTTTCCGGGTCAGCCGAGCGCGCCCAACGCTCCGCAGCCCTTCGTCGAGCGGCCGCCGTTCGAGGCCGACCGGCAAGGTCAGAACGATCGCGGCGGATTTCAGCCTCGTCAGGACCGTCAGGGCAATCGCTTTCCCGACCGCGGGCCGCGTCAGGACCGCCAGTTCGGCGACCGCGGCGACGGATATCGCGACAATCGGCAGAATCGCGACGGCCGGCCGCGCGAGTTCCGCCCCTATCGTGACGCCGGGCGACAACCGCCGCCCCCGCCGCCCCCGCGCGAGGGCGCGCCCGATGCCGTCGGCGCTCCCGCGCTGCCGTCGTTCATCACCGGGCCGGTAAGGCCGACCATAGCCGAATCGGACGCGCCGCCCCCGCCGGTCATGGAGACTCAGCCCACGGACGTCGAAGGGAACGAAGCGGCGTCGCCTGCTTTCGGCGAAGCGGCGCCGGGCGAGGCCCGCTTCCCGGCGCGCGGCCGGAGACGCCGGTTGCGATCGCCCTACGGTTTCAACGCCGCGCAGACGGATCAGGAATTGCCCGACGCGGCGCCGAATCCGATGAGCGACGAATCGCCGGTCAACGAATAGCGCTTGCGGACGGAGAGCGGCGGCCTGACGGTCATGTCAGCCGATGAGGGATCAGCCTCTCGCGGCGCGCGTTCCACCGGCGGGATTGGCCGTCAGCGTTACGGAATCGGGCGCACTTTTCGCCTCGATCGTCAGCCCGCAGTCCCTGGCGAGCAAGGTCGTGTAGTAGGGCTGAATGGAATGGCCGTCGATCGTCTCCGGCTCTCCGCCGGAGAGCAGGTTGGCGACGGCTTGGGAAAAGCGCACGTTCGATCCGGCGGCGCTGACCCGGATGCCGAGATCTTCGCCTTCGCCGGTCATGTCGACGGTCACGACGCCGCCCCGCGGCGCCGCGCTCGCGGCGACGAGGCACAGGTTGAGCAGCAGCTTGACCGCGTTCTTCGGCGCGAAGCGCCGCGGCGCATCCCAGCGCAGGGTCGTGCGGTCGCTGGCGATGAGGCCGCGCGCCGCGTTCTCCGCATCGCCTGTGTCGATGGCCGCGGTCAGCGAGCCGGCCGCGCCGAACGCGAGCCGGCAGAACTGCAGTCGCGCGGAGGCGGAGTCGGCGCTTTTCTTGATGAGGTCCATGGCGATGGCGCGCATGTCCGGGTCGTCATCGCCGTCGAGCACTTCCAGGCCGTTGACGATCGCGCCGACCGGACTGATGACGTCGTGGCATACGCGCGAGCACAGCAGTGCGGCGAGATCGAGCGGGGCGATTGTCAAGCGGCTGATCCTATGGTCAATGCCTACGCGACAGCGGAAGGCGAATCGCCTTCTCGCGGACGCAATGAACACGCTTGGCATACGCGATTCGCCTGACCGCCGCGATACCTTCGGGACGCCAATCCCGCACGGGACGCGCGCCGAGCCGGATCGTTCTTCGCGACTCTTGACGAATAAGGACAGGTTTGCAGCCGCTTGATTCCGAAGGACGACCGATCGATCCGGATCTCGCGACGCCGGATGGGGTCGCCGCTGGTCTTGCGGAGGTCGTCGATCGCGGCCGGACCGGCGGTCATGGAGGTGTACGCTTCCGGCGGGAGCGTCTCATCCAAATCGGACGGAAGCCCGGTCACGCTCGCCGACGAGCGGGCCGAGGCGATCATCTGCGACCGTCTCGCCCATGTCCTGCCCAATGTGCCCGTGGTCGCGGAAGAGATGACCGCCCGCGGGCGGCAGATCGTCATCGCCGATCGATTCCTGCTCGTCGATCCGCTCGACGGGACCAAGGAATTCATCAGCCGCAACGGCGAATTCACCATCAATGTGGCGCTCATCGAAGACGGGCGGCCGATCGCCGGCGCAGTCTATGCTCCGGTTCTCAACCGGCTGTGGTTTGGCGGCGAGCGCGCCTTCGTCTGCGACGTCCCGGTCGGTGAAAGACTGCCCGATCCCTCGGCCTGGCGACGGATAAAGGCGCGGACCGCGCCCGAAAGACTGGTTGTCCTGGCGAGTCGGTCGCACTGCGACGCCGAAACCGAGGCGTTCCTCGCTCGGCTGCCCGTGGCCGAGCGTCGCGCCGCGGGATCGTCTCTGAAGTTCTGCCTCCTCGCCGAGGGGCTGGCGGACGTCTATCCTCGCTTTGGGCCGACGATGGAGTGGGACACCGCCGCTGGCGACGCCGTGCTGCGCGCGGCCGGGGGGACGGTGCTCGATCCGTCGGGCGCCCCGCTCGCTTATGGAAAGACCGGCGTGGGCCTGCGCAACGGGTCGTTCGTCGCCTGGGGCGATCCCGACGCTCCCGCACGATTTTGCTAACGTTAATCATCGGTCAACATCCGCATCGGACAATAGGTCGATGCGGCGGCGGAGAGTCGCCGAAGCAATAATGCTGATTCGGGCGGGCGCGGGGCGTTGCTTTAGGAGCGCAATGATGGCGAGACTGACGCGTCGAAAGGCCCTGGCTATGGTTGCGGCGAGCCCCCTGGCGCTTTGCGTCACGGGCCCGCGCCGATACGCCACCGGCAACTTTCTCGGTCGACGAGATCGTCGACGACGGACACAAGTTTTTTGGCGGCCTGTCGCGCGGCCTCGCCGAGGCGGTGCAGGAGGCGGCGCACCGATGGGGGCTGCCGAACGCCTACATCCTCGGCCAGGAGGCGTCAGGCGCATTCGTCGGAGGGCTTCGCTACGGCGAGGGCAAGATGTACACGCGCAACGCCGGCGATCAGCCGGTGTACTGGCAGGGTCCGTCAGTGGGCTTCGACTGGGGCGCCGACGGCGACCGCACCATGATGCTGGTCTATAATCTTCCAGCGGTCGGGGCGATCTACCAGCGGTTCGGCGGAGTCAACGGCTCGGCCTATTTCGTCGGCGGCTTCAGCTTCACCGCGCTCGACGCCGCGGGCGTTGTCGTGGTGCCGATCCGGACCGGCGTCGGCGCGCGTCTCGGCGTCAATCTCGGCTATTTGAAATTTACCCAGCGCGCGACTTGGAATCCGTTCTGAGGAAACCGCCGCACCGGGACGATTGCCTATGCAGTCGTCCGCCCTTCGTGCGAAGATGGTGAAGGGCGTGGGGCGTGGGATTGGGCGGTCTTGATCGAGCAGGCGCTCTTCTTGGCGATCGGATTCCTGGCTGCAGCATTGGCGGCGATCGCGGCTGCTCCGCTGGTGTCGCGTCGCGCGATGCGGCTCGCGGTCGCGCGGGCGCGACTTCGGGCGCCGGTCACCGAGAAACAGGCGATCGCCGACGCCGATGCGTTGCGCGCACAGCATGCCGTCGAGCACGCCCGCATCGAACGCAAGCTGACGCTCGCCGAGGAGGCTTCGGCCGGCCTGCGCGTCTGGGTTGGCCGGCAGGCCGCGGAGCTTATCCGGCTCAAAAGCGAGATCGTTGATCTCGATCGTCGAACTTTTCGACCTGCGAGCGGAAGGCGAGAGACTCGCAGCGCACGAGCGCGATCTTAAGGCGACGATCGACGCCACCCAGATCGCCGTTCACGACGCCTTTGTTCAGCGCGACCGGGCTGCGGCCGCCGGGAGCGCGGCTGAGGCGCACGCATCCGAACTCGACGCCGAGGCCAGTCGCCTGCGTGCGCGCATCGCCGTCTCGACAGCGAGGTCCGAATATCTCGAGGGACACGTGGAAGAGCTGATGGAGGCCACGCGGGAGGCTCGCAGCAAGGCCAAGCAAGCGGTCGCCGAACTGGAAGCTGGAACGCAGCAGAACAGCGGCGCTGGAAGGGCGCCTCGCCGCCGCCGCGGTCGAGAGCCGAAGCCTCGCCGACCAATTGCCCAAGGCGGCGGCCGAGCATCGCAATCTCGCCGAAGCGATTGCGGAGCTGGAACGGCGGCTTCGGCTCAGCGAAAAGGCGCGGGCGGATGCGCTGATCGAAAACGGGCGGCGGCTCGCCGAGCTTGCGGATCGCGAGGCGGCTCTGGCCTTCGCGGCGGCAAGAGGCGCCGCGCTCGAGGCGCGACTGGCCTCGTTGGCCGCTGACGTCAGTTCACACGACCACGCGTCGTCTCTGCGCACGGAGACGCTTGCAGCCGCCCATGCGGCGATGGGAGGATCTCTGCGGACGGCCCGGGCGGAACGGGAAACCCTGCAACGCGAGAACGACTGCCTTCGCAACCGCGCGACCGCCCCCAGCGATCCGTCGTCATCCGTCGACGCGCAATTGCGCGAGTTCGATCGGCCGTCTGGGCCGAGAGGTCGTCCGCCTTTTCTCCACGCAAGGGCGTCGGAGGGGAAGGACTTGTCGCTTGCGGCCCGAGAGCCGCCCGGCGTTCGTGAGGTTGAGACCGTGCTCGTTTCCGTCGACGGGGAAGCGCGAAGATTTGGCGATGGCCCGCGCCGGCGCGCCGGGCGTTCACGCGCGCCGGAGCGATGACGCGCTCGCGCCGCCGCGTGTCCTCGCGGAGAGCGAGGGGCAGGACGGGCTACATCGTCATAGCCGACGAAGGACTTCGCCTCCTCCTGGCGGCCTCGCACTTTGCTGACGTCCAACGCCGGCGATCGAGAACTCGAGCAAAAATGCAATGAGCGACGACTTTTCCGAGACCGCGATCGAGGCCAAGGAGAAGGACCGCACGGTCGCGCTTATCATCGCCATCCTCGCGCTCCTGCTGGCGCTGTCCGAAGCCGGCGCCAAGAGAGCGCAGCATCTTTCGAGCGAAATCAACGTCGAGGCCAGCGATCTCTTCAACTTCTATCAGGCGAAGAGGGTTCGTTCGGCCGTCGCCGAGACGGCCGCTGAGCTTCTGGAAGCCGAGAAAGCCGCCGTCTCGGACGCCAAGGCGCAGGAAGCGTATCGACAAGCAGATCGAGGCCTTCAAGGCGACTGTCGCGCGCTACGAGCACGATCCGAAGAAGCCCGATGACAGCATGGATGCGATCCAGAAGCGGGCGGACCAGGCCATCGAGACGCGCGAAATGGCCAATCACAGACTGGAGCGCTACGAGCTTGGCAGCGGCCTCGCGCAGATCGCAATCGTGCTCGCCTCTGCGGCGATCATTACCGAACATCGCAGCCCTGATATGGTTCAGCGTCGGACTCGGCGCGATCGCCGCCGTCTTGACCGCGCTCGGCTTCTTCGCACCGACCGCGCTCGCCTTCCTCGGCTAAGGAAGACGCGGTTCGTCGCAACGCGGCTCGCGCGATCGTGACCCCTTTCGCCGCCGAAAGCGGCATTCTTGCCCCATGCGCCATTGAGGCGGCCGGCGAGGATGGGCTATGCGCGAGGGCATGCCGATTCTGTCCCCCTCCCATCCATGACATTCCCTTGTGCGCGCCCCGAAACACCGCCGGAGCACGACGGCCTCCCCAATCCGGAGCGGATGCTGGCGTTTGCCGCGCTCGCCATGGCGGTCGGGATGTCTGTGCTCGACGGGACCATTGTCAACGTCGCGCTGCCCACGATCGCCCGAAACCTCGCCATCGCGCCGGCGAGTTCGATCTGGATCGTCAACGCCTTTCAGCTTGCCGTGACCATATCGCTGCTGCCGCTTGTCGGCGCTCGGCGACACGATCGGCTACCGCCGCGTCTATACGCCCGGCCTCGCCCTTTTTACCGTGGCGTCGCTCGCCTGCGCCTTTGCGCCGTCGCTTCCCGTGCTGGTGATCGCGCGCGCGGTGCAGGGTCTGGGCGCGGCCGGAATCATGAGCGTCAATATCGCGCTCGTCCGGTTCATCTATCCGTCGTCGCGGCTCGGCCAGGGCGTCGGCAACGTCGCCGTGGTCGTCGCCGTGTGTTCCGCCGGAAGCCCGACGGTGGCGGCGGCGATCCTTTCGGTAGCCTCCTGGCGGTGGCTGTTTCTGGTCAACGTGCCGGTAGGCTTCGTCGCCCTGCTCGTGGCGCTGCGCACCCTGCCCGACACGCCGCGCTCGAAGCGCATGCTCGATCCCATGAGCATCGTCCTCAACGCCCTGACTTTCGGCCTCCTGATCGCCGGCGTCGACGGCCTGGGCGAGAGGCGGGACGTCGCGGTCCCGATCGGCGAGCTTGTCGCCGGGGCGGCGTTCGGCGTCCTGTTCGTCGGCAGGCAGCTGCGACAATCGGCGCCGCTGCTGCCGGTCGACCTGTCTGAAGCGGCCGATCTTCGCGCTGTCGCTGGCGACGTCGATCTGCGTCGTTCGCCGCGCAAAGCCTCGCCGTGGTGGCGCTGCCGTTCTACTTCGAGGACACGCTCGCGCGGTCGGAGACCACGACCGGCCTCCTGATGACGCCCTGGCCGCTCGCGACCGCGCTGATCGCGCCGATTTCCGGTCGGCTCGCCGACCGTTTCGCGCCGGCCCTGCTCGGCGGCGCCGGGCTTTTGGTGATGAGCCTCGGCCTCGCGCTCGTCGCCCTGCAAATCGGCGATCCGGCGCGAGATGAAACTCGTCTGGCTGCTCGGGCTCTGCGGTCTCGGTTTCGGGTTCTTCCAGTCGCCGAACAACCGGCTGATCATCGGCAGCGCGCCGCCCGAGCGCAGCGGCGGCGCCGCCGGCCTCCAATCGGCCGGCCGTCTCATCGGGCAGTCGTTCGGAACCGCGCTGATGGCCGTCGCGTTCGGACGCGCGCCCGAATACGCGACGTCGATCGCGATCTGGACGGCGTGCGGGCTGGCGCTCGTGGGCGCGAGCGCGAGCGTGCTCCGCCAAGCTTGATCCGCCGCGGCGGTAAGCCGCCGCCGTCACGCGCCCGGATAGTCCTCGATCCGGCCGATCGCCGGCGGGCGCGTCGATCTCAGCCGCCGGCCGACGGCTTCGACCCGGCGCAGCACGCGCAGCACGTTGGCCGACGACATTTTCGCGAGATCGCGCTCGGAGAAGCCGCGCCGCACCAGCTCGGCGAACAGATGCGGGAACCGGCTGACGTTCTCAAGGCCTTCGGGCGAAGCGCCGCCGAAATAGTCGGAGCCGATGCCGACGTGGTCGATGCCGGCGGTCGCCGCAAGGCGTTCGATATGGTCGGCGACCTCTCGAGCGTCGCCTTCGGCGCGGCGCCGTGCTCGGCCTCGAGCGCGGCGAGCTGCGCCTTCGGGTCGGCGACCAGCGGCGCCTTGCCGTAGCCGTCGCGCCCGCGCCGGAGCCAGTTGCGCAAGGGCTGGGACACGAACCCCGGCACGAAGGTCGCCATCACCAGCCCGCCGTTCTCCTTCAGCCGCCGGAGCACGTCGTCCGGGGCGTTGCGCGGATGGTCGCACAGCGCATAGGCGTTGGAGTGCGACAGCGCGACCGGCGCCTCGGTCGCGTCGAGCACGCGCCGCATCCCGTCGTGCGAGACATGGGCGAGGTCGATGACGATCCCGAGCCGGTTGAGCTCGCCGATCACCGCGCGGCCGAAGGCGTTCAGGCCGCCGTTGCGCGGCGCGTCGGTCGCCGAATCGATCCAGTCGAGCGTCTCGTTATGGCAGAGCGTCATCAGCCGTACGCCGGCCGCATGCCAGATCCGGAGCGGAGCAAGCGAATTCTCCAGTCCGACGCCGCCCTCGACCGCGATGAACGAGGCGATTTTCCCCGCCGCTTTGGCCTTGTCGTAATCCGCCGCCCGCCGCGCCGGCAAGAAAACGTCGGGATGCGCTTCCTCGATCCGGCGGATGAGGTCGATCTGCTCAAGCGCGGTGCGCGCCGGATGCGGCGCGCCGGTGGGCTGGAACGCCGCCCAGAATTGCGCCCCGACCATGCCCTCGCGCATCCGCGGGATGTCGGTGTCGGCCTTCTCGTGCACCTGCGTTCAACGCATAGGCGAAGACGTCGCCGCGCGCCGCCTTGTCGATCCGGATGATCCAGGGCAGGTCGTTGTGGCCGTCGAATACCGGCGCGCGCTCGAGAACGGCGCGCGCCATCGCCAGCGCATTGTCCGTCGCGCGCCGGCGCGCGCCAGGTCTCGTCCACCGCGCCGCGCCTTACTGGACCGGAATGGCGACGAAACGCGCCATGCCGTCGCGCGTTGGCGACCAGCAGCAGAGCCGGCTTCTTGCCGCCGTCCTTCTTCGCCGCGTCGATCGCCTTCGTCAGATCGCCGGGGTTCTCGACCGCCTGGTGATTGACCTCCTCGATCACGTCGCCGGGCCGCAAGCCCCGCTCCGCCGCGGGCGAGCCCTGATCGACCGACGTCACGATCACGCCCTTCACGCCTTCCTTGATCTTGAAGCTCTTGCGCACGTCGTCGGTGAGGCCGGAAAACTCCATGCCGAGCGCCTTCTGGACGACGTTGGTCTCGACCTCGGCGTCCTCGTTGCTTGCGACTTCCGCGGTCTTCTCGCCGTCCTCGAGCCGGCCGAGCGTCACCGACTTGGTCAGTTCCTGGCCGTTGCGGACGACGACGACGTCGACGGCCTTGCCGACCGGCGTCGAGGCGACAAGCCGCGGCAGGTCGCGCGATTCCTTGATGTCCTTGCCGTCGAACTTGACGATTACGTCGCCCGGCCTTGAGCCCCGCGGGCTTGGCCGGGCCGCTGTCGTCGACGCCGGCGACCAGCGCGCCGCGCGCCGTCCCCAGGCCGAGGCTCTCGGCGATCGTATCGTCGACCGGCTGGATGCGCACGCCGAGCCAGCCGCGCCGCGTCTCATGGAACTGCTCGAGCTGCGCGATCACCGGCTGGACCGTCGTGGAGGGCGTGGCGAAGCCGATGCCGATCGAACCGCCGGACGGCGACAGGATCGCCGTGTTGATGCCGATCACTTCGCCCTGCAGGTTGAACAGCGGGCCGCCCGAGTTGCCCTTGTTGATCGAGGCGTCGGTCTGCAGGAAGTCATCGTAGGGGCCGCTGTCGATGTTGCGGTTGCGGGCGGAGAGGATCCCGGCCGTCACCGTCTCGCCGAGGCCGAACGGATTGCCGACCGCCATCACGCCGTCGCCCACCCGGACCTTGTCGCTATCGCCGAACTTGACGGTTTTAAGCGGCTTGTCGCTCTCGACCTTCAGCACCGCCACGTCGACCTTGGAGTCCTTGCCGATCACCTTGGCCTTCAGCTTGCGGCCGTCGTTGAAGATGACGACGATGTCGTTGGCGTCGCCGACGACATGGTTGTTGGTGATGACGATGCCGCTCGGATCGACGACGAAGCCGGAGCCGAGCGACTGCGCCTTTTGCGCGCGCGGGTGCGGAATGCCGCCGTGGTTCTTGAAGAACTCCTCGAACATCTCGTCGAAAGGCGTGCCCTTGGGAAGATCCGGGACCGCGCCGCCCTTCTCCTCGATCGTCTGGGTCGCCGAAATGTTGACCACCGCGTCGCGGACCTGCTCGACGAGGTCGGCGAGATCGGTCGGCCGCGCCTGGGCGAAGGCGGGCGTCGCGGGCATGAGCGCGACCGGGGCGCCGATCAGCGCCGAAGCCAGCGCCGCTGCGAGCGCCGGCCGGACGCGCGCGTGGGGCAGCGTCGAATTCCGCGCATGATGGTTCATGGTGTTCTCCTCGACATCGTCAATCGACCGGCGCCGCGGCGCGAGATCCGTCGGCCATATGCAAGAATCATCAAAGCAGCGCGCGCGCGGCCCAGACGATCGCCACGCCCAGCAGCGCGGCGCCGAGGCCGACCCCGCGAAGCTTGTTCGGGTCTTCGCGGGCCGCGGCCGCCATGCGCTTGCGCATCTGCTCCGTGAACCCCGCCATCAGCATCCCTTCTATGGCGAAGACGAGGCCGATCGCGGCCGCGAAGTCCCGCATTTCAGTCCGCCTTGGCCGTCGGCGGCGGTCGCCGCCGCAGGCGGCGTACCCCGGGCGACGGCGTCGGCGTGGTGAAATAGCGGAAGAAATCGGACTTCGGGCTGACCAGCGAGCGCGTCTGACCGTCCTTGAAGGCGTTCTGATAGGCCTGCATGGAGCGGTAGAAGGAGAAGAACTCGGGGTCGGCGCCGTAGGCGTCGGCGAAAATGCGGTTGCGCTCGCCGTCGCCCTCGCCGCGGATCTGTTCCGACTGCTGCTGCGCCTGAGCGGTGATGACCGTGACCTTGCGATCCGCCTCGGCCTTGATCTGCTGGGACTGCTGCGAGCCCATCGCGCGATAGGAGGCCGCGCGCTGCTGGCGCTCGGTCTGCATGCGCCGGAACACCGCCTCGGAGTTCTCGGCCGGAAGGTCGGCGCGCTTGATCCGGACGTCGATGACGTCGATGCCGAAGCGCTTGGCGCCGCCGATCATCTGGTCCTTGATATCCGCCATGAGCGCATCGCGCTTGTCGCGCACGATGTCGGTGATCGACGCGCCCGACAGCGTCCGGCGCAGCGCCGAGTTCAGCATGCCGCCGAGCTGCGCGTCGGCGCCGCGCGTGTTGAAGACCGATTGATAGAAGAGCAGCGGATCGGCGATCTGGTAGCGGACGAAGGCGTCGACCTCGAGCCGCTGGTTGTCCGACACCAGCACTTCCTGCCGCTCGTTGTCGAGCGCGAGGATGCGCTTGTCGATATAGACGACCGTATCGATGAACGGCCATTTGAAATAGAGGCCCGGCGCGCCGATCAGGTCGCGGATCGGCTGGCCGAAGCGCAGCACCAGCGCCTGCTCGGTCGGATCGACCACGAACATCGACATCAGCGGCGAGAACGATGGCGATCGCCGCGACGACGGCGATCGCGAGTCCGGAAAGGTGGCGGTTCACTTGGCGCCTCCCGCGGGCTTCGACCAGCGCGTCAAGCGAGATGTAGGGCACCGGAGCGGCGGTCCCGTTGGTGTCGACGATCGTCTTGTCCATTCCGCCGAGCACCTTCTCCATGGTTTCGAGATACATGCGTTCGCGCGTCACGCCGGGCGCTTTCGCATATTGCTCGTGAATTTGGTTGTAGCGCTGGGTCTGGCCCTTGGCGTCGAGGATGGTCTGTTCGCGATAAGCGTTGGCCTCGGCCAGAATGCGCGCCGCGCCGCCCTCGGCTTCCGGCACGACTTTGTTGGCGTAGGTCTCGGCCTCGTTGACCTGACGCTGCTGGTCCTGCTGCGCGGCGGTCACGTCGCGGTAGGCCGATAGCACCTGGCTGGGCGCGTCGACCGACTGGAGCTGGACCTGTTTGACCAGAACGCCGGCGCGATACTCGTTCAGGAGATCCTGCATGCGCTTTTGCACGTCGGCCTCGACCGAGGCGCGGTCCGTGGTCAGGATGCCGTCGATCGTCTTGAGGCCGACCACCTCGCGCATGATGCTCTCGGCTACCGCCTTGACCGTCTCCCGGGGCGCCAGAATGTTGAACACATAGTTCTCGGGCTTCGCCGGGTCGATCTGCCAGGCGACCCGGAAATGGACGTCGACGATGTTCTTGTCGCCGGTGAGCATCTGGCTCTCCTCCGGCACGTCGGCGTTGCCGCCAAGACTCCGGTAGCCGACCTCGGTGATCTGCTGATCCCACACCGGAACCTTGATCACCGAGCCGATCGGCCACGGCCAGTTGGTGTTAAGGCCGGCCGCCGTCTTGCCGGTATAACGGCCGAGCACGAGGTTGATGCCGACCTCGTTGGGCTGAACGGTGTAGAACGTGCCCCAGGCGAACCAGACAAGGACCACCGCCAGCAGGACAAACAGGACCATGCGCCCGCTGAAGCCGCCGCCGCGCCCCCTCCTCCGCCCGCGCCGCCCGGCGCAAGCTTGCCGAGCGCCTCCTGCACGCGGCGGATGATCTCCTCGAGATCGCCGGTCGGCGGACCCGAGGGCCCCTGTCCCCACGGACCGCGCCCGGGCGAGCGCCCGGGACCGCCGCCTTGATTGTTCCAGGACATTCGATCCTCTCGCTGGCCGACCGCTTCGGCCGGCGCTTATATAAGCAAGCCGGGCGCTGCGGCAACGGAGCCGCCCGAACAGGCGCGCTTTACTCCTGGGTTGCGGTTTCGCCTTCCTGTTCGCTGGCCTTCCCGCCCTCGCCCCGCGAAAGCGGCGTCACCCGCAAGCCGGCGATGCGGTTGCGCTGCTTGCGCAGCACCTCGAACCGGAACCCATAGAAAGAGAAAGTCTGGCGCGGCTCGGGGATCGCCCGCGCCTCGTGAATGACGAGTCCCGCGACGGTGGCCGCCTCCTCGTCGGGCAGGCTCCAGCCCATCGCCCGATTGAGCTCGCGGATCGTCATCGCGCCATCGACCACCACCGAGCCGTCACGCTGCTTGCGGACGCCCTGCACGGTCTCGTCGTGCTCGTCGCGAATGTCGCCGACGATCTCTTCGATAATGTCCTCGAGCGTAACAAGGCCCTGCACGACGCCGTATTCGTCGACGACCAGTGCGGAATGAGTCTTGCGGCGAAGGAAGGCCTGCAACTGGTCGCGGAGCGTCGTCGACTCGGGGACGAACCAGGGATCGAGGGTAATGTCGGCGATCTTCAGCTTGCTCGCGTCGCCGCCGCAGGCGACCAGCGCGCGCAGGAGGTCCTTGGCGTGAAGGATCCCGATGATGTTGTCGGTATCCCCGCGCCACAGCGGCAGCCGCGTGTACGGCGATTCGATCGCCTCGCTCACCACCTCTTCCGGAGGCAGGTCGGCGTCGATCAGCCGCATCTTGGTCCGGTGCACCATGACGTCCGACACCGGCACCTCGGAGAGTTCGAGCAGGCCGCCGAACATGTCGCGCTCGCTCCGCTCGACCTCGCCGTCGCGATGCAGGATGTCGACCGCGCCCATCAGCTCCTCGTGCCCCGACACGCCGGGATCCGTCTCGGTGAGCGACAGGCCGCAGATGCGCAGGATCAAGCGCACCAGCGCCTCCACCGCGACCACGATCGGGCTGAAAACCGTGACGAAGAACATGACCACCGGCGCGATCGCCAGCGAGACCCGGTCCGGATAGGCGATGGCGATGGTCTTGGGCATCACCTCCCCGAAGGCGACGATCAGGGCGGTCATCACCACCGTCGCGGCCCACACGCCATGGTCGCCATAGAGGCCGAGCATGACGCTGGCGGCGATCGCCGACGACCCGATGGTGACAATCTGTCCGCCCAGCAGCATGGTGCTGATCAGGCGTCCGCGCATGCCGATGAGCTGCGTCACCAGCGCCGCGCGCGTTTCGCCGGACATTTCAAGGGCGTGCATGCGCGCCCGCGAAGCCGCGGTGAGCGCCGTCTCGGCGCCGGCGAAAAACGCCGCAAAGGCAATGCTGACGATAATGACGGCGATATCGAGCGAGATCGGCATGGGGAGAGTGTAGCACGAAGGCGGCCGGCGGGTGCGCCGAGCCGGCGGGTCAGGCCGGCGGAAGCGCGATATCCTGCTTCAGGAAGGTCAGAACGCTCGCCTCGTCGACGTCGCGGGCGATGAAGGTTTCGCCGATCCCCTTGGCGAGAATGAAGGTCAACCGTCCCCGTTCGACCTTCTTGTCCTGCCGCATGGCGGCGAGAATGGCGTCGGCGTCCGCATCGAGGCCGCCAATGTCGCGGATGCGGGTCGGCAGGCCGACGCCTCTGAGATGCGCCTCGACCCGCCCCGCGTCCTGCCCGGAGCAGAGCCCGAGCTGTCGGGAGAACCGGTATGCGCAGGCCATGCCGACCGCGACCCCCTCGCCGTGGACGAGGCGGCCGGAATCGTAATGCGTCAGGCTCTCGAGCGCATGGCCGAAGGTGTGGCCGAGATTGAGGAGGGCGCGCTCGCCCTGCTCCGTCTCGTCGGCGACGACGACGCGCGCCTTGGCCGCGCAGCTCACCGCGATCGCCTCCGCCCTGGCCGGGCCGCCGGCAAACGCCTCCCGCCAGCGCGCCTCGAGGAATTCGAAGAAATTCCGGTCGCCGATCAGGCCGTATTTGACCACCTCGGCGTAGCCGGCGCGGAATTCGCGCGCGCTCAAGGTGTCGAGCGCGCCCGAATCCGCCAGCACCAGCGAGGGCTGGTGGAAAGCGCCGACGAGGTTCTTGCCGTGCGGCGAATTGATGCCGGTCTTGCCGCCGACGCTCGAATTGACCTGCGACAGCAGCGTCGTCGGAATCTGGACGAAGCGCACGCCTCGGCGCAGCGACGCCGCGCAGAAGCCGGCGAGGTCGCCGATGACGCCGCCGCCGAGCGCGACCACGACATCGCGCCGCTCGATGCGCGCGGCGATCAGCGCGTCGGAGACGCGGGCGAATTCCGCATAGGATTTTGTGGATTCGCCGGCGGGGCAGACGATCGCCGTCGAAGCGAGGCCGACGCGACCGAGGCTCGCCGCCACCCGGTCGAGGTAGAGCGGCGCGACGTTCACATCGGTGACGATCGCGCATTTCGCGCCCGGCGCGATGGCCGCGATTTCCGGCCCCGCATCGTCGATCACGCCGGGGCCGATATGGATCGTATAGGCGCGCGGACCGAGCGGCACCTCGACCCGGCGCCGGTCGGAGACGCTCGGCCCGGGCAGCCCGCAGAGCAGGTCGGCCAGCCGGCGCAGCGTCAGGTCGACCGCGAAGTCGTGCGGCCCGTCGCGGGATTCGATGGTCAGGTCGGCGAGCGCGTATGTGGCGGCGCGCTCCGCCAGAAGTCGGCGCAAGGTCGCCTCCGGGTCGTCGGTTTGCAGCAGCGGTCGGTTGGACTTCTTGCGCACACGGGCGATCAGAACGTCGACGTCGGGCTTGAGCCAGATCGACACGCCCTGCGAGGCGATCGCCTGGCGGGTCAAGGCGTTCATGAAGGCGCCGCCGCCGGTCGCCAGCACCTGCGGGCCGCCGTTCAACAGCCGCGCGATCACCCGTCGCTCGCCCTCGCGGAAATAGGCTTCGCCGAATCGCTCGAAAATCTCGGGAATAGTGAGCTGGGCGCCGGCCTCGATCTCCGCGTCGGCGTCGACGAAGGGCAGGCCGAGCCTGGCGGCGAGGCGCTTGCCGACCGAAGTCTTGCCCGCCCCCATCATCCCGACGAGCACCACGGACCGGCCCGCCAACGCGGCCGCCACGCGCCGGACGTCGACCGGCTGACCCTGAACCATGAACGTTCGACCTCGCGGGATATCCGTTTGCGCGCGGTCCCTTACAGGAAACCGAGCCAATGCGCGACAGGGGGGCGCAATCCCGCTATCCCGGCGGTTTTGTCGCAGTTTGGACCGGCTTGCGCGACGGACGCGTTCTTGCGAGCATGTCAGCAAGACGACAAGAGCGCGACAGGCGCGAAGAGCAGCGCCCGCGCGAGCCGTAAGATCTTGCGCGTCCAATGGAAAAGCCGCGGCGCACCCGCGGTGCGCCGCTTGAGGGAGCTGGATTTTGACTGCTGTCCATACCGAGCACCGCGTTCCCGGTCCTCGTCTCGTCGCTATCGTCGGGCCGTTCCAGAGCGGAAAAACCAGTCTCCTCGAGGGGATATTGGCGCGCGGCGGAGCGCTGGCGCGGCAGGGCACGGTCCGCGAAGGGACCTGCGTCGGCGACTCGAGCCAGGAAGCGCGCAGCCACGCCATGAGCGTCGAGCCCAATGTCGCGAGCGTCGACTATATGGGCGACCGCCTGACCTTCTTCGACTGCCCGGGATCGATCGAGTTCATCCACGACATGCATCCGGCGCTGCCGGTCTGCGACGCCGCGATCGTCGTATGCGAGGCCGACCCGCGCAAGATCCCGGCGCTTCAGGTGATCCTGCGCGAGCTCGAGGAGCTCGGCCTGCCGCGCATCCTGTTCCTCAACAAGATCGATCAGGCGAGCGGAAGCCTGCGCGAGACGCTCGAACTCCTGCAGCCCGCCTCGCGCACGCCGCTGCTCCTGCGCCAGATCCCGGTGTGGGAGGACGGGGTCGCGACCGGCTTTGTCGATCTCGCGCTCGAGCGCGCGTTCGTCTACCGCGAATTCGGCGCCCTCGGAGGTGATCGAGATCCCCGCCGGCGTGGCTCAGGAAGAGAAACACGCGCGCTATTCGATGCTCGAGAAGCTCGCCGACTACGACGACGCGCTGATGGAGCAGTTGCTCAGCGACCTCGAGCCGCCAAAGGACCTCGTTTTCGACGATCTGGCGCGCGAATTGCGCGAGGGCCACGTCGTTCCGGTGCTGATGGGCTCGGCGACCGAGGGGCACGGCGTGACGCGGCTGCTCAAGGCGGTGCGGCACGAAGCGCCGGCGATCGGCCACACCCGCAACGCGCCTCGGCGTCGACGACAGCGGGCCGGCGCTCGCCCAGGTCATCCGCACCGTCCACACCGCGCACGGCGGCAAGCTGTCGCTGTCGCGGGTGTTGCGCGGCGCCTTCGCCGACGGCGCGACGGTGATCAATTCGCACGGCGTCGAGGAGCGCATCGGCGGCCTCGCCCGGCTGACCGGCGCGTCCTCAGCGAAGGTCGAGCCGCGCCGAGGAAGGCGACACGGTCGCCTTCGCCCGGCTCGAGAGCCTCGCTACCGGCGACCGGTTCGCCGAAGGCAAGGTCGCCCCGGCGGCGGCCTGATTGCCGCCGCCTCCCCCGCCGACCCAGGCCTTCGCGATCAAGGTCAAGGACCGCAAGGACGAGGTGCGGCTCGCGGCGGCCCTCGCCAAGCTGTGCGAGGAGGACCCCGCGCTGTCCTTCGTCCAGGACGCGGAAATGTCCGAGATGAAGCTCCACGGCCAGGGCGAGATGCATCTTCGGGTGACGACCGAGCGCCTCGCGGACCGTTTCGGCGTGACGATCCACACCCAAAAGCCGACCGTCGCCTATCGCGAGACGATCCGCGACGCGGTCACGGTGCAGGGGACGGCACAAGAAGCAGTCGGGCGGACACGGCCAGTTCGGCGACGTCGTGGTCGAGGTCGCGCCGCGCGGCCGGGGCGAGGGCTTCGCCTTCGCCGAGCGGGTGCACGGCGGCTCCGTTCCACGGCAGTATTTCTCCTCGGTCGAGATGGGCGCCAAGGACGCCATGGGGCGGGGACCGCTCGGCTTCCCGGTCGTCGACGTCTCGGTCACGCTGACCGACGGCTCCTACCACACGGTCGATTCGTCCGACATGGCTTTCCGCGCCGCCGCCCGCATCGCGCTCGACGAGGCGCTGGCAAAGGCGCGGCCGGTGCTGCTCGAGCCGATCCTGTCGGTGACGATCTACGTGCCGTCCGACGCGCTCGCGCGCGCAAGCGCGCTCGTCAGCTCGCGGCGCGGCCAGATCCTCGGCTTCGAGCCGCGCGAGGGCTGGAAGGGCTGGGAGGCCCTGCGCGCCCTGATCCCCGAGGCGGAGATCGGCGACCTGATCATCGAACTGCGCTCGGCGACCTCAGGCGTCGGCGCGTTCGAGACCCGGTTCGACCATCTGGCCGAGCTTTCCGGCAAGGCGGCCGACCACGTCGTGGAGTTGCGCCGCACCGCCAACCCGTGACCTGCGCTCCGCGCGCCGGAAATTCAGCCTTTTTCGCGGCTGTACAGGCGCGCGCCCATCGCATAAACGGAGCGGGCGATCACCCCTTCTTGCGCTTATTCTTCGGAGACGACCTCGATGGCCGACGCCACTTTCGAACGAAGCCGCTTGGCGACCGTGTTCGGCGGCTCCGGCTTCCTCGGACGGCACATCGTCCGCGCGCTCGTCCGCCGAGGCTGGCGCGTGCGGGTCGCGGTGCGGCGGCCGGACCTCGCCTTTTTCCTGCAGCCGATCGGCAGCGTCGGGCAGATCGAGGCGGTCCAGGCCAACCTGCGCTATCCCGGCCTCGATCGCCGCCGCGCTCGAAGGCGCCGAGATGGCGGTCAACGTCACCGGCGTGAAGGCCGAAAGCGGCGCGCAGACCTATCGCGCCGTCCATATCGACGGCGCCGCCGCGCTCGCCCGGGCCGCCAAGGCCGCGGGCGTCGAGACTTTCGCGCACCTTTCGGGCATCGGGGCCGACCCCGGTTCGGCGTCGCCCTACATCGCCAGCAAGGGTCTCGGCGAGCAGGCGACGCTGCAGGAATTCCCTGGCGCGACCATCCTCAGGCCCTCGGTCGTGTTCGGCCCCGAGGACGACTTCTTCAACCGTTTCGGGGCGCTGGCGCGGTTCTTCTGGGTCATTCCGCTGTTCGGCGGCGGCGAGACCCGACTGCAGCCAGTCTATGTCGGCGACGTCGCGCGCGCGGCCGCGGCGGCGCTGGCCGGCGAGACGAAGCCGGGCGCGATCTACGAACTCGGCGGGCCGCAGGTGATGACGCTGCGCGAGGCCGCCGAGATCGCGCTCCGCGCCGCCGAACGCCGCCGCCTGCTCGTCGGGCTGCCGCTCGGGCCCTCCCGCTTGCTCGCCTCGACCACGACCTTCGCGAGCAAGGTCTCGCTCGGCCTCTTCCCGAAGATGCTGACGACGCATCGCGACCAGATCGACCTGCTGGCTTTCGACAACGTCGTGTCGGCGGAGGCGGAGGCGGAGGGACGCGTGCTCAGCGGCCTCGGCATCACGCCGCAGGCGGTCGACGCGCATCATCCCCTCCTATCTTGTGCGTTTCCGCAAGACGGGCCAGTATGAGATCCAACGGTCCTGACTGAACGGACATTTTGTCGCGGCGGCAGGGCGGCGTCTCGGGCGCGACAGGGCGTTTTCGTATTGATCGTAAAGGACGATTTGAGGCATGTAGGGCCTCGAGGGTTTCGTCAGGCGGTTTCGAGTTGGGGACGTTCAGTGATCAAGTCTGAACTCGTGCAGCGGATGGCCTCGCGCAATCCGCATCTCTATCAGCGCGATATCGAAAACATCATCGACGCCATCCTCGGCGAGATCGGCGACGCGCTGGCGCGCGGCGAGCGCGTCGAGTTGCGCGGCTTCGGCGCCTTCTCGACCAAGCAGCGGCAGGCGCGCACCGGCCGCAACCCGCGCACCGGCGACAAGGTGCCGGTGACCGAGAAGCTTGCGCCCTTCTTCAAGACCGGCAAGGAGATGCGCGAGCGTCTCAATCGCACGCCGGCCGATCAGGGCTAGGGCGGGATGCAAAAAAGTGGGCGCCGGCCTTTCGCAAAATATGCCGTGGTTTTAAACAGTCCGGAGCACGACGCGATTCTTCCGATTCGTCATCGGCTCGAGGATGACGCGTCCTCCGACAGGGCGGCGCATGACGCTGGAGCGAGCAGGCCGCCATGATTCGCTTCGTTCGATTTCTCATCATCGCGGTCGTCGCGATCGTTCTGTTGCTGTTCGTGTTCGCCAACCGGCAATGGGTGACCGTGTCGTTCGATCCGTTCAGCTCGGCCGACAACGCGGCCTATCGCATCCCGGCGCCGCTTGTTCGCCGTGGTGATCGTTGCGGCCGCGCTCGGCGTGATCGCGGGCGCGGCGGCGACCTGGGTCTCGCAGGGCCGGCATCGCCGCGCCGCGCGCAAGAGCCGCGTCGAGGCGAACCGGTGGCGCGCCGAGGCCCAGAGCCTGAAGTCGGCCCTGCCGGGCGTGCCTTTGCTGCCGCGCCACTGACGTTTTCGACGCGGTAAGGGGCGCACCACGCCCCTTCGTCCCTCGGAACGCCGCCTTTGCGGCGCGTCCCGAAGGATGAGGGACAGTACGGCAAGCCGCCGCAGCCTGGCAGTCCCCGATGCGCGTTTTTTCGGCCGAAGACCTCGACAGGACGCTCGATTTTCCTGCGCTGATCGACGAACTCGCCGAGGCGATGCGCGGCGGATTCGTCGCGCCGCATCGCCATCATCACCTCGTCCAGCGCGCCGGCGAGCCGGTGGCGACCCACCTCCTGATGCCGGCCTGGACCGAGAGCGCCTCCCGCGCCGGCCTCTATCTCGGGGTCAAGGTGGTCAACGTCTTTCCCGGCAATGCGGCGCGCGGACTGCCGGCGGTCACTGGGCGTCTACGTGCTGCAGTCGGGCCGCACCGGCGAGACGCTCGCAGCGATCGACGGGACGCGCCTCACCCATTGGCGCACCGCGGCCGCCTCCGCGCTCGCCGCGCGCCATCTCGCGCGGACGGACGCGAAGCGCCTGCTGATCGTCGGCGCCGGCGCGCTCGCGCCGTATCTCGCGCGGGCGCATGCGAGCGTGCGACGCTACGAACGGATCGCGCTGTGGAACCATCGTCCGGAGGGCGCGAGGAAACTCGCCGCCCGGCTCGCCGAGTTCGGACCTCGCCGCCACGCCGACCGAGGACCTCGAAGCCGCGGTCGCCGAGGCCGACGTCGATCTCCTGCGCGACGCTCGCGACCGAGCCGCTGATCGCCGGCCGCTGGCTGAAGGCCGGGCAGCATCTCGATCTCGTCGGCGCGTTCACCGTCTCCATGCGCGAGGCCGACGACGAGGCGCTGCGGCGCGCCCACATCTTCATCGACACCGACGCCGCGCTGGTCGAAGGCGGCGACGTGGCGGCCGGCGATCTCGGGCGGCGTCATCGACCGCTCCGCGGTGATCGCCGATCTGCCGGCGCTTTGCCGCGGCGCGCCGGGACGGCGCCGCGCAGACGAGATCACCCTCTTCAAGTCGGTCGGCGCGGCGATCGAGGACCTCGCTGCGGCGATTCTCGTGTGGCGGAAGGCGGGCGGCGAGGAGCCGTGAGCGCCTTGTGGGCGCGCCGCGACGCCGCGCGGCTCGGTTTGACTAAGGCCTGAGCGCCGCCCGCGCCGCCGCGATCAGCGCGTGCGACTTCGAGCGTCAGCGTAAGGGACCGCCGCGCCGAAGCCCCACACGGGCCCCGGCCAGGCGGGGTCGCCGGCGCGGCGGGCGACCACATGCACGTGCAATTGCCGCACGACATTGCCGAGCGCGCCGAGGTTGATCTTGTCCGCCTTCGCGTGGGCCTTGAGCCAGTCGGCCGCCCGCGCCGCCTCTTCGATCAGCCGCGCGCGGTCCGCCGCGTCGAGATCGGTCAGCTCGACGAGGCTTTCGCGCCGCGGCACGAGGATCAGCCAGGGCCAGCGCGAGTCGTTCATCAGGAGCACGCGGCAGAGCGGCAGGTCGGCGACGAAATCCGTATCCTGCGACAGGCGCTGGTCGAGCGAAAAGCTCATGCCGCCCAGGCCTTCCCATGCCGCCCCTTCGGCAGCCCGAGCTTTGCGCGCCAACGTCTCGCCGATGTCGGCAAGGCTCGTGCGCCCGCCGATCGGCCCGGCCGGCGCGCCCGCGCCGAAGGCGAGGATCGGCACGTGCTCGCGGGTATGGTCGAAGCCCTTGTAGGTCGGGTCGTTGCCGTGGTCGGCGGTAATCAGGCAATAATCGTCGGGACGCAAGGCGGACTCGATCTCGCCTAGGCGCTTGTCGAACGCCTCGAGGCAGGCGGCGAAGCCCGGGACGTCGCGGCGATGGCCCCATTCGGTGTCGAAATCGACCAGGTTTACGAAGATCAGCCCTCCGTCGGGCGTGTCTTTCATCGCATCCAGAAGCAGGTCGACGTTGCCGTCGTTGGTCTTGCCCTTGCGCTCGTCGCCGGTGTCGCGGTGGGCGAAAATGTCGCCGATCTTGCCGATCGAGACGACGGCGCGCCCCGCTTGCGTCGCGCGCTGCAAGAGATTGCCGTCCGGCGGCGGCACGGCGAAATCCTTGCGGTGCGGCGTGCGGACGAAATCCTTCGCGTTCGTCCCGACGAACGGGCGCGCGATCACGCGGCCCGACATTGAGCGGATCGCACAAGCGCCGCGCGATGCGGCAAAGCGTCGTAAAGGCGCTCGAGCCCGAACGCCTCTTCGTGCGCGGCGATCTGGAACACCGAATTGGCCGAGGTGTAGCAGATGGGCTTGCCGGTGCGGACGTGTTCCTCGCCGAAGCTCCTCGATGATCACGGTGCCCGAGGCGTGCTTGTTTCCGAGAATGCCGGGCAGGCCGCCTTCGGCGATCAGCGAGTCGGTCAGCGACGCCGGAAACGCGGGAACCGTCTGCGGGAAATAGCCCCAGTCGAAATCGACCGGCGTGCCGGCGATCTCCCAATGGCCCGACGGCGTGTCCTTGCCGCGCGAAGTCTCGACGCCGAAGCCCCATTGGCCGCGCGGGGCCGACGCGAGGTCGAAGCCGGGCGGCGCGCGGCCCGTGGAGGCCTGCATCGCGTGGCCGAGCCCCAGAGCGGCGAGGCGGGGGACGTCAGCGGCCCGCGCCTGAGCCCATCGCGGTTGCCGAGGCCCAGCGCGCAGGCCTCGGCGATGTGGCCGAGCGTGTCCGAGCCCTCGTCGCCGTAGGCGCCTGCGTCCTCCGCGCCGCCGCAGCCGACCGAATCGAGAACGATAAGAATCGCGCGGGTCATGAGCGCCCTCCGAGATTGTCATACCCGCGAAAGCGGGTATCCAGTGCGGCGGCGCCGTCGGCGCGAGATTTTAGACGGGCAATGCCGCGGGGGTGACAGGGAAGCCTGCTCGTTTCAAACTGTAACGCAAGGCTCTGCGCCCTCACTGGCTGACGACGCCGGTGAGCGTCGCCTCGTTGGCGAAGGCCGCGGCGAACAGGGCGCGGGTGTAGTCGCTCTGCGGCGCGGCGAAAACCGCCTTCGCCTCGCCGCTCTCGACCACCTTGCCGCGCCGCATGACGATGATCTCGCTCGCCAGAGCCCGCACGACCTTGAGATCGTGCGAGATGAACAGATAGGCGAGTTTGCGCCGCTTCTGCAAATCCCGCAGCAAGTCGACGATCTGCGCCTGGATCGACATGTCGAGCGCCGAGGTCGGCTCGTCGAGCACGACGAATTTCGGGTCGAGCGCCATGGCGCGGGCGATCGCGATGCGCTGGCGCTGGCCGCCGGAGAACTCGTGCGGATAGCGGTCGAGGGTCGACGTGTCGAGCCCGGTGTCGGCGAGCGCCCGCTCGACCACGCGCCGCCGCTCGGCGGCGTTGAGCTTCGTCCCCTGCGCGATCAGCCCCTCCTCGACGATCTCGGCGACCGACATGCGGGGCGACAGCGAGCCGTACGGGTCCTGGAAGACGACCTGCATCTCGCGCCGCAAGGGCCGCATCGCCTTGGCGTTGAGGCCCTGGATCGGCCGCCCGCAATAGGCGATCGCGCCTTCGGAGCGGATGAGGCGCAGGATCGCGTGGCCGAGCGTCGTCTTGCCGGAGCCCGATTCGCCGACGACGCCGACCGTCTGGCCCTCGCGCACGGCGAGGCTCACGCCGTCGACCGCCTTGACGTAGCCGACGGTGCGGCGGAAGAGCCCGCGCTTGATCGGGAACCAGACTTTCAGGTCCTCGGCGCTGGCGATGGTCGCGGCGCTGTCGTCGCCCGGCGGCGCCTCGCCCTTCGGCTCGGCGGCGAGCAGCGCCTGCGTATAGGGGTGCTGCGGGTTGGCGAACACCTCCGCCATCCGCCCCGCTTCGACGATCTCGCCCTGCTGCATCACGATCACGTCGTCGGCGATGCGGCGCACCACGTTGAGGTCGTGGGTGATGAACAGCATCGCCATGCCGAGCTTCGCCTGCAGGTCTTTCAGCAGCTTCAGGATCTGCGCCTGCACGGTGACGTCGAGCGCGGTGGTCGGCTCGTCGGCGATCAGGAGATCGGGGCGGTTGGCGAGCGCCATGGCGATCATCACGCGCTGGCGCTGGCCGCCGGAGAGCTGGTGGGGAAAGGCGCCGAGCCGCTCGCGCCGGATCGGCGATGCCGACCTCGTTCAGGAGTTCGACGATGCGCTGTCTCGTCGCCGCCGCGCGGCCCTCGTGGAGCGCGATGATCTCGCCGATCTGCCGCTCGATCGTGTGCAGCGGATTGAGCGAGGTCATCGGCTCCTGGAACACCATGGTGACGGCGGCGCCGCGCATGGCGCGCAGCTCCGCGTCGGTCATCTTGAGCACGTCGCGGCCGCGGAACAGGATCTCGCCGGTCGGGTAACTCGCCGCCGGCTGGGGCAGCAGGCGCACCAGCGCCTGCGCCGTCACCGACTTCCCCGACCCGGATTCGCCGACCAGCGCCAGCGCCTTGCCCTTCTCGAGCCGGAACGAGACGCGATCGACCACGGTCTTGCGCGCTCCGGCCCTTGTGCGAAGGCGATCGAAAGATCGCGCACGTCGATCAGCGGCGGGTCGGCCTTCACGAAAAGGTCTTTCGCGGGTCGAAGGCGTCGCGCACCGCTTCGCCGATGAAGATGAGCAGCGACAGGAGGAGCGCGATCACGACGAAGGCCGAGATGCCGATCCAAGGCGCCGAGAGATTGGACTTGCCCTGCAGCAGAGTTCGCCGAGCGAGGGCGAGCCCGGCGGCATGCCGAGACCGAGGAAGTCGAGCGAGGTCAGCGTGCTGATCGAGGAATTGACGATGAACGGCAGGAAGGTCAGCGTCGCCACCATCGCGTTCGGCAGGACGTGCTTGACGATGATCTTCGCGTTGCGAGAGGCCGAGCGCCCGGGCCGCGTTGACGTACTCGAAGTTGCGCGCGCGCAAGAACTCGGCGCGCACGACGTGGACGAGGCTCACCCACGAGAACAGCAGCAGGATCACGAGCAGCACGACGAAGCTCGGCGCCAGGATCGCCGACAGGATGATCAGGATGTAGAGGTGCGGCAGCGACGACCAGATCTCGATCACCCTTTGCATGACGAGGTCGAGCAGGCCGCCGAAATAGCCCTGCACCGCGCCGGCGAAGACGCCGATCACCGACGAGACGCCGGCGAGGATAAGGCCGAACAGCACCGAGATGCGGAAGCCGTAGAGCAGGCGGGCGACGATGTCGTGCCCGTCCTGGTCGGAGCCGAGCCACAGCGGTTCGAGCTTCGAGCAAGGTCGGGGAACCGTCGCAGCGTCGGGCGACCTTCTGCTTCTCGAGCGCGGCGCGGCATTGCGCGTCGGTCAGCGAGCCATGTCGGCGGGGTCGGCAGCGGCGTCGGCGGATCGAGGATGGTGGTCGAATTGGCGAAGCGGATCGGCGGCCAGATCATCCAGCCGTGCGCCTTGATCTCGTCGGCGACGAAGGGGTCGCGATAGTCGGTGGTCGCCTGGAAGCCGCCGAACATCTCTTCGGGATAGTTGACGACGATCGGGAACAGCAGGTGGCCCTTGTAGGAGGCGATCAGCGGCTTGTCGTTGGCGAGGAACTCCGCGCCGAGCGAGGCGACGAACAGCACGAGGAAGATCACCAGCGACCACGCCCCGCGCCGGTTGCGGCGGAAATTGTCGAGCCGCCGCCGGTTCATCGGCGAGAGCGTGAGCCATGGGCGCCGGGCGGCGTCGACGCCGCCTCCCGCCGCGCTCAACGCCGCTGGCAGGGCGCCGGGTCTTCGGGACGGAAGCCGGCGCCGCCTTCCTCGGTAAACGGGAGAAGCGATTGGCCTTCGCCCTGACCGAGGGCGTCGAGCGACGACGGTCTCTCGGCCGGGAGTCCGGGAGAGGACGAAGGACCTTCGCGCTGAATCCACCCTCTAAACCTCCCGCGTCTCGAAATCGATGCGCGGATCGATCCAGGTGTAGGTGAGGTCGGAGATCAGGTTCACCACCAGGCCGAGGAGGGCGAAAATGTAGAGGTTCGCGAGCACGACCGGATAATCGCGCTGGATCAGCGAATCGTAGGACAGATAGCCGAGCCCGTCGAGCGAGAATACCTGCTCGATCAGGAGCGAACCCGTGAAGAAGGCGGCGAGGAACGCGCCGGGAAAGCCGGCGATGACGATCAGCATCGCGTTGCGGAACACATGGCCGTAGAGCACGCTGCGCTCGGAAAGGCCCTTCATCCGCGCCGTCTGCACATAAGCCTTCTTGATCTCGTCGAGGAACGAATTCTTGGTGAGCAGCGTCGTCGTGGCGAACGAGCCGAGCACGAGGGCCGTCACCGGCAGCGTGATGTGCCAAAGATAGTCGAGAACCTTGTGCGGCCAGATCGAGGTCGGCGAAATTGTCCGAGGTCAGGCCGCGCAGCGGAAAGATCTGCCAGAACGAGCCGCCGCAGAACAGCACGATCAGCAGCACGGCGAACAGGAAGTTCGGGATCGCGTAGCCGAAGATGACGATCGCCGACGTCGCGGTGTCGAAGCGCGTGCCGTCCTTCACCGCCTTGCGGATGCCGAGAGGGATCGAGATCGCATAGGAGAGGAAGGTCATCCACAGCCCAAGCGAGATCGACACCGGCAGCTTCTCGCCGATCAGCGTCAGCACCGGCGTGTCGCGGTAGTAGCTCTTGCCGAAGTTGAAGGTGGCGTAGTCGCGCACCAGGATCCAGAAGCGCTCGAGCGCCGGCTTGTCGAAGCCGTATTGCTTCTCGAGTTCGCTTGAATGAATTTCGGATCGAGACCCTGCGAGCCGCGATAGCGCGAGGCGATGTCGCCGACCGCCTGCGATCCGCCGGCGCCGATCTGCCCGCCGCCGCCGCCAAACCCCGCCGTCGAGCTCTGGTCGGCGCCCTGGAGCTGCGCGATCGCGCGCTCGACAGGGCCGCCGGGCACGAACTGCACGATGGCGAAGGAGACCGCCATGATGCCGAGGATCGTCGGGATCATCAGCAGCAAGCGGCGGACGACGTAGGCGAGCATCAGGCGTCCCTTCTCCCCGCTTGCGAGGAGAGGGCCAGGCTGAGGAATGGCCCGATCGTCGCGCGGCCAATCGCCAAGGCCCCTCACCCCGAGCCCTCTTCCCGCAAGCGGGGCGCGGGGGATTCGACTGCCGACTGCCCATTGCCGACTGCCTCATGGCCCTCACAGCCCAATCGCCTTGGCCTTGTCCGCATCCCACCACCAGGTTCCAGGCGCGCCCGTGCCGAGCGCCGGCTGCCGCTCGGGCCGCGAGAACGCGTCCCAATAGGCGACCCAGGCGGTGTCGCGATACCACATCGGGACCCAATAATGGCCCGCCCGCAGCACCCGGTCGAGCGCGCGGCAGGCGGTGTTCAGCGCCTCGCGCGACTTGGCGTTCGAGATCGTCTCGATGAGCGCGTCGACGACCGGATCGGAGACGCCGGAGAGGTTGCGCGAGCCCTGCCGCGCCGCGGCCTCGGAGGTGAAGGCGACCTTGAGCTCGGCGCCGGGCGTGCTCGAGCCGCCGTTCGCCGCCGTGACCACATCGAAGTCGAAAGCGTCGGTGCGCGCCTTGTACTGGGTCGCGTCGACCACGCGGATATTCGGCCTGGATGCCGAGCTTACCGAGATTCTGGATGAACGGCAGGGTGTGCGGCTGAAGCGCGCTGGAGAAATCGAGGAATTCGATCGTCAGCGGCTTGCCGCCCGGCAGTTTCATCGCATTGCCGTCGCGCTGGCAGCCGGCGGCGATCAAGAGGTCATAGGCCTGCTTGAGCAGCGTGCGGTCGAAGCCAGAGCCGTCGCTTTCTGGCGGCGTATAGGGGTCGCCGAACACCGAAGCCGGCAGCTTTGTCGCGAAACGGCTCGAGCAACTTCAGTTCGTCCGGGCCCGGCTTGCCCTTCGCCTCCATCGGGCTGTTGGGGAAGAACGACACAACCCGCTTGTAGGACGAATACATGATGTTCTTGTTGGTCCATTCGAAGTCGAAGGCGAGCCCGATCGCCTCGCGGACGCGCGGGTCCTTGAACTGGTCGCGCCGCGTGTTGAGGTACCAGCCCTGCGTGCGCGAGGGCGCGCCGTCGTGCAGGGTCTCCTTCTTCACCTTCCCGTCCTTGATGGCGGGGAAATCGTAGGAGGTCGCCCAGAAGCGCGCGGTGTATTCCTCGTGGTAGTTGATCGCGCCGGCCTTGAACGCCTCGAAGGCGACCTGGCGCTCGCGATAATATTCGAACCGCAGCCGGTCGAAATTGTTCTGCCCGAGGTTCACCGGCAGCTTCGCGCCCCAATAGTTGGGGTCGCGCGCGTATTCGATGAACCGACCCTGCTCGAAGGTCTTCACCTTGTAGGGGCCGGAGCCGAGCGGCGCGTCGAGCGTGGCGGCGGTGAAGTCGCGGTCCTTCCACCAGGCGGCGGAAAAAACCGGCATGCCGACGACGATCAGGTGCGCGTCGCGGCTGCGGTCCTTGACGAAGCGCACATGGACGACGTCGTCGCCCTCGGCGTCAGCGGATTCGACCTCCTTGAGCAGTTGCGCGTAGACGGGATGGCCCTTGTCCTTGAGGATGGTGAGCGAGAAGGCGACGTCGGCCGCCGTGACGCGGGAGCCGTCGAAGAACTTCGCCTCCGGCCTCAGTTTGAAGCGGTAATCGAGCTTGTCGCCCGAGACGCGCACCGAGCGGGCAAGCAGCCCATAGACCGAATCGGGTTCGTCGCCGTTGGCGGTCATCAGCGTGTCGAAGGTCGCGCTCATGCCGGCCGCGCCGTTGCCCTTCCAGCTGTAGATGTTGAGCGTGTCGAAGGTGTCGAAGTTCTGGTTGCCGCTCGTGCCGGTGATCTGCAGCGACAGGAGCCCGCCGGTTGGCGCGTCAGGATTGACATAAGCCAAAATGCGGGAAGTCCGGCGGCAGGGCGAGATCGCCGAACGACGACAGGCCATAGCGTCTCGACCCCGTCGTCGGCGAGCGCCGCGAGCGGACGGGGGAAGCGCCGCCGCGAGCGCGCCGGCCCCGGCGGCCTTCAGCGCCGCTCTGCGCGAAAACATGCCTGATCATGGAATCGACTCCGCTGCCTTGCGATCTAGCGCGCGTCAGGGCGAATGGCCAGCGACCGCGGCGAAAGCGAGGCGCAGAGGCGCGGAACGGGTGGGGACAGCGGGTTAAAGTTCGTTCATGAAATGAGCTTTCAGATGATGGGACCGCTCCCAGTCGAGTCGACCTCCCTTGCCCGCGGTCCGATCAGCTCCTTAATCCGGTGATGCGAATACGGGATGCGCGACCAGACGACGCCGCCGAGGCCTGCGATCGGTCTTGCAGGCGCTCCATCACCGAGCTTTGCGCCGCCGATCACAAGGACGATCCGGCGCTCCTTGCGGCATGGCTTAGCAACAAGACCCCGGAGACCATTGCTGCCTGGATGCAACGCAGTCGACGCGTCCTATCTCGTCGCCGTCGAGCGGGGCGCCCTGGCGGCAGTCGGCGCTGTCACCGACGCCGGCGAGATCCTTCTCAATTATGTCTCGCCCGATGCGCGGTTTCGCGGCGTAAGCCGCGCCTTGCTTGCCGCGTTGGAAACTCGCGCCTGGGAACGGGGCGCGACGCGCTGCACGCTGACCAGCACGGAGACGGCGCGGCGGTTCTATCGCGCACGCGGATACGCAGGAGACCGGCGCGCCAGTCAGAAAATTCGGGATGGACTCCGGCTATCCGATGTCCAAGCCTTTGGCCGACGCCGGACTTGCCGCGTCGGGCCCCTGAGGTGTAGGGGGCGGGCGATCATGGACCTTTCCTTTCCGCGCGCCGACGCCGTCTCCGTTGGCGCCTTGACCATCTCCGACGCCGATGTGGCCGCGGAGGTCATCCGGGCCGCCTTCGCCGTCCAGAGCCGCGCCACCACGCCGCCATCCTCGGCCTTGCGCGAAACAAACGAGTCGATCGCGGCCAAGATCGCCGCCGGCGGCGGCTTCGGCGGCTTCGAGCGGGGACGGCTGGTCGCGGTCGCGCTATGGCAGGTGAACGGCGAGGCGATGCTGATCGGCCGCATCAGCGTGTTGCCCGAGGCGCGCGGGCGGGCCCTGAGCGGCCGGCTGATCGCCGCCTGCGAAGCGGCGGCGCGGTCGCGCGGGCTTTTGAGCGTGCGGCTCAGGGTGCGGCTGGCGCTGCCGGAAAACGAGCGGCTGTTTTCGCGCATGGGCTTTCAGCGCCTCTGCGTCGAGGCGCATGCCGGTTTCGACGCGCCGACGGTCGCCGTGCTGGAGAAACGAATCCAGTGACCCCTTTCGCTCCGCCGGACAGCGCGCCCGGCCATTTGACCATCGATCTCGCCGCGCTCGCCGACAACTGGCGCACGCTTGCCCGCCGCGCGGCGCCTGGCCGATGCGCCGCGGTGGTCAAGGCGAACGCCTATGGGATCGGCCTCGATCGGGCGGCGCCGGCGCTCTGGGCCGCCGGCGCGAGAACCTTCTTCGTCGCCCATCTCGGCGAGGGGATTGCCGCGCGCCGCCTGCTGCCGGCGGAGGCGGAAATCTACATCTTGAACGGTCTCGAGGCGGGCGCCGATCCGGCCGACTACGTCGAGCATCGCCTGAGGCCCGCCATCGGCAGCAGCGAGGAACTCGAGCGCTGGTCGGCGTTCGCCGGGCGGAAGGGGCGGCCGTCGCCGTCCGCGCTGCATCTCGACACCGGCATGCGCCGGCTCGGGTTCGGCTCGCTCGACTCGCTCAAAGGCGCGATGGACGACTCACGGCGCGGCGAGCGGCGCCGACCTCCTGATGAGCCATTTCGTCTCGTCGGAGATCCCGGAGGACCCGCTGAACGCCACCAGATCGCGCGGTTCGAGGCGGCGCGGGCGGCGTTCCCGCATCTGCCCGCCTCGTTCGCCAATTCGTCCGGGATTTTCCTCGACGCGCGCCCAATCCACGATCTCGCCCGGCCGGGCTATGCCCTCTACGGCGGCAATCCCACGCCCGGCCGGCCAAACCCAATGCGGCCGGTCGTGACGCTCACGGTCGCGGTGCAGCAAACGCGATGGATCGAGGCCGGCGAGCGCTGCGGCTATAACGCCCAGTGGACGGCGAAGCGCCGCACGCGCCTTGCGACCCTGCTCGTCGGCTATGCGGACGGCCTGCCGCGCGCGGCAGGAGCGACCGACGCGCGGCCCGGCGCCGAGGTCGTCCATTGCCGGCCGGCCGTGCCCGCTGGTCGGGACGGGTGTCGATGGACCTCGTCATCGCCGACGTGACCGACTTGCCCGAGGACGCCGTCAAGCCGGGCGATCGCGCGGAACTTTTCGGGGCAGCGATGGAACTCGACGACTTCGCCTCGCAGAGCGGCACGATCGGCTATCAGGTGCTGACGGGCCTCAGCGCGCGCTATCGGCGAAGTTACGTCGAAGCTTAGGGGTCACAAACTGACGGCTGTTTCCTGTATCGTGGTATGAGCGCCAAGCGTACGGGGCGATTCAAGACTGATCGTCACCCAAGCGCGCGGTTTTGACCAGCACGACCTCACTGGCGCGACCCGCCGCACCCGGCATGGCTTCAAGGCGGCAGGCGACGCTCTCCAGTCAAGGACAAGAGGCGCGTCGTTATAGCGTTTGTTTTAACCAAAAACTGAAGAGCCCCTGAGATCAGAGTCACTTTGCCGAAGCAATTCTTGACGCAGTTACGCTTATGAAGGACAATCGGTTGGCATTCGAACAGAGTTAACAGGCTAAACCGGTTCCTGGAGATCCTCAGTTAAGGTCTAGCGCCCACGTCACACATCAGCGTCGTGCTCCAATGCGTTAGCCTTATCATCGTCGCGAACGGGGCTCCGATCCTGTTCGAGCGGATCTTGGGAAGGCGCCTTTCCGGTCCGATCGATTCTCGGGATCGTCCTGAGCGACGGTCATCGCTTGCTCGGTAATTCCAAGACGTGGCGCGGCGTCGCCGCGGCGATCATTGTCACGCCGCTTGCGGCAAACCTCATCGGGCTTTCCTGGCGACTGGGCGCCGTCGTGGGCGTTTGCGCTATGGCCGGCGATTGCCTCTCGTCATTCGTCAAGCGGCGGTTAGGGTTCAGGGCGAGCGGCATAGCGCTCGGTCTCGATCAGATTCCCAAATCCCTGTTTCCCGCCCTAGCCTGCGCGGCGTCCTTAGGGCTAAGCCCTGTCGACGTTCTTGTGATTGTATTTGTCTTTACAATCGGCCATTTGGCGGTTTCTCGATTTGCTGGAGTTCGGCGCATCTGAGGCGTTCCGCAACTCAGCCGGTGCAGCGTGATTTCGGGCCGGCTGTTGAAGCGCACCGGGACGATCGACGACCCCGTCCCCGCTGAGGTATAGCCCGCCATGCCCGCATGGTCCCAGGCCCCAGCGCCGAAAGCGCGCGGTAAATTCGCTTCGAGCAGGATCGGAATGCCGCCGGGCAAACAAATCTGACCGCCATGGGTATGGCCGCTCAGCATAAGATCGAAGCCTGCGTGTGCGGCCTGTCGGTATATCTCCGGGGTGTGGGAAAGCAGGACCGAAACACCACCGAGCGGAACGTCCTCCGCCGCCTTCTCGAGGTTGTCAGCACGGTAAAAATGGGCATCGTCCACCCCTGCCAGGTAAATTGACGTATTGCCTCGGTCTATCTTTATATTTTCGTTAAGCAAAACATGAATTCCGAGCGCTTCCAGATCGGGAACCATCATAATCGAATCGTGGTTGCCGAGCACTGCATAGATGTCGCCGCGAAGCGCTTCGCGTAAGTTCGCCACACCTTCAAGGCAGGGCCCACAGTCGCCGTACGTGCGCCCGCGATAGTCGCCCGTCAGCACACAAAGATCGTAGTCGAGGTCGCGCGCGAGTTCAGCGGCCCGCTGCATCGCGGCATGACTCATGTCTGCATGCAGGTCGCTCAGTTGCAGAATCGTAAAGCCTTCGAAGGCGTCCGGCAGCTTCGGGAGATGCACCGTGTTGAGGGTCACCTGCACCTTGCCTGCATTCGCCCGACCCCACCAATAGGTCCCCGTTACGCGCAACACGACTTCGATCAAGGCCTGCATTACCGGCATATTCTCGATGTGCAAGAAGTTGAGCCCATGGCCGAAGGCCTTCGCCTCGTACTCGTGCTCCATTCCGAGACGCAGCCTGGTGTGCAACGGCCCGAGTCGAGCCTCGAGGCGGCGGAGCGCTTCGTCGGGATCGAATAGACGGCGAATCGTCAAGCAGTCGGCTCCAGCGGTATTGTTCGAAGTGTCGAGCCCCCACTTGCCGACGCCTTGATGGGAACGACTGTTATAGGAAGTTCCAGGGACAAAAGCAGAGGTTGGTTCATTTCGGCCGGACATCGAACCCCTTTGAAAGTTACGCGCCGGGCGGCGCATGTCGAGGCAATGACATTGGCCGCGATCGCGCGGCCGGCGGTATCAATGCGGTATTGTCATAACCGGAATCATGACGTTCTGTTGCCCCCACGGACGCGATGCCGCTTTGCCATGAACGAGGCCCGTCCTCACCGCTTCCTGCCGGCGCCAGTTGTCGGACTGCGTTTTGCGCCGAGTTCGGACGCAGAATAGCGCGGTGGCGACTCCGTGCGGGGATCGATATCCGCTCCGACGGCTGATAATGGGGCGAAAACGTGTCAAATGGGGGCCGCGGAAGTCGCCGCGAATCCCGGGCTAAAGGCTTATTTGATCGTTCTCCACAGGGGCGCGGCGAGCTTTGGGCTTCCTTGGGCTTCCTATTGAAGGGTCAAACTGACAAGCGGCGGTGAAAACGCCGATCCGTCGTCGGATCAATTGTGGTCGGCGCTTGGCGCGCCAAGGCAAGGCAGACGAAGGATGGGTTTACGCGAGCTTGAGGACGATTGGCCGACTTTGAAAGGAAGGCGCAAAGATTGGCCGGACAGGACCGCAGGCCTGTCCCCGAGGAGGCTCAATGCGCGCGGCTGATTGCAAACTCGACGGCGTCGAGGAGCGCATGTTTCCAGGCCGAGGCGGGGAAAAGCCCGAGGGCGTCGACCGCCATCGCCCCGTAATGGCGGGCGCGCTCGATCGTGTCCTCGAGCGCCCGGTGCTTCCTCATGGTCGCGAGGGCGACCTCGATGTCGCCATCGACGATCTCGCCCTTCTCCAGCGTACGTCGCCAGAACTCGCGCTCTTTTTGCGAGCCGCGCCGGAACGACAGCACGACGGGCAAGGTGATCTTGCCTTCGCGAAAATCGTCGCCGACGTTTTTGCCGAGCTTGGCCGCGGAGCCGCCGTAATCGAGCGCGTCGTCGATCAACTGGAAAGCAATGCCAAGGTTGGCGCCGTAGCCGCGGCAGGCGGCGATCTCCGCCTTGCCGAGGCCGGCCATGATCGGGCCGACCTCGCAGGCGGCGGCGAACAGGGCGGCGGTCTTCGCGCGGATGACGGCGAGATAGGCGTCTTCGGTCGTCTCGGTGTCCTTGGCGGCGGAGAGTTGCAAAACCTCGCCTTCGGCGATCACCACGGCGGCGCTGGACAACACGTCGAGGCAGGCCATCGAACCGACCTCGACCATCATCTTGAACGCCTGGCCGAGCAGGAAATCGCCGACCAGAACGCTCGCTTCGTTGCCCCACAACACCCGCGCCGCCGCTTTGCCGCGCCGCATGTCGCTGTCGTCCACCACGTCGTCATGCAGGAGCGTCGCAGTGTGCATGAACTCGACCGCGGCGGCCAGCTTGACGTGGCCGGCGCCTTCGTAGCCGCACAAGCCTGCGGAGGCGAGCGTAAGGATCGGCCGCAGGCGCTTGCCGCCGGAGGAAATGAGATGATTGGCGACCTCGGGGATCATCGTGACCTCCGATCCCGTCCGGGACAGGATCGTCTGGTTGACCCGCGCCATGTCGTCGGCGACGAGCGCCGTCAGCGGTTCGATCAGGCGATCGACCGACTTGTCTTCCAGCGGAACCACAACACCCACGAGACGCAATCCCTTGCCACAGGCCGGGGGCCGACCATAAAGACGCGAAAACCGCGCGGCAAGTGCGCCTACCGGAGCTGCCTTTGATCGAGATCCTCAGAACCAACGATATCGTGCTCATCAGCGCCGTTGAGGCGCTCCTGAGAGCCGCTGGCGTCGGCTGTTTCGTCGCCGATCAGCACATGGCGGCCGTCGAGGGCTCGCTCGGATTCCTGCCGCGCCGAATCCTGGTGGAGAAGGCCGAGGAGGACCGGGCACGGCGGCTGTTGACCGAGGCCGGTCTCTCCGGCGAGCTGCGCGATGCCTGAAACGCCGCCCGAGCCAGACGACGATCGGGCGGCTGACACGTTGACGTGCGATTCGTGGCTCGGCGGACAGCTGAACTCTGGCGCAGCCGCGGCGGGGCCACCGGGTCGGCTCGGACGCCGCCCTGCTTGCCGCCGCCGTCGATCTCGCCGGCGGACGGCTGGTCGACGCCGGCGCCGGGGTCGGAGCGGTCGGCCTCGCGATCCTCATCCGTAGCGAGCGGGGCGTCGCCGACCTTGTCGAGATCGACCCGAAACTGGCCAAAATCGCAGCGGGAAACGCGGCGCGCAGCGGTCTGGAGGAGCGGGTTCGGGTGGTCGAGGCCGACATTTTCAACGCCCGGGCCCGGCGGGCGGCCGGGCTCGCCGACGAAGCGGCCGACCTTGTCGTCACCAATCCGCCGTTCTTCGACCCCGGCGCGGTGCGGATCTCGCCGGATGCGGGCAAGGCGCGCGCGCATGTGTTCGCTAACGACGCGGGCGGAGCGCCGCTCGTCGGATGGATTCGCGCCTGTCTTGCGCTGCTTAAGCCCGGCGGGCGGTTCGCGCTGATCCATCGCCCGGACGCGCTCGCGGCCATCCTGACGGCGGCGGAGAACCGGCTCGGGTCGCTGGCGCTCGTGCCGGTTCATCCCCGCGCCGGCGTCTCGGCGCATCGCCTGCTAGTCTCCGGGGTGAAGGGCTCGAAGGCGCCGCTCCGAATCGGCCCCGCCCTCGTCCTGCATGAGGCGGACGGACGACCGACGGCGGAATCGGACGCCATCCACCGCGGCGAGCGGCTCGTCGCATGGGGCGAATGAGCGTCGTTGGCGGCATGATCGCCGCGGAGGCGCGCCTTGAGGGCGCCCGAGCCGTCGCATAGAGTGTGATCCATGTCTGACGCCTTTCTTCGCCATGCCCATGCGACGCTCGACGAGATCGAGGCGGCGGGGCTGTTCAAGCGCGAGCGCCTGATCGCCGGACGGCAGGGCGGCCGCATACAGGTCGCCTCGGAAGGGGGCGAGCGCACGATGCTCAACCTCTGCGCCAACAATTACCTCGGACTCGCCGATCATCCCGAGGTGATCGCCGCCGCCAGGAGCGCTATGGACGCGTTCGGCTTCGGCATGGCCTCGGTGCGCTTCATTTGCGGGACGCAGACGCTGCACCGTGAACTGGAGCACGCCATCGCCAAGCACCTCGGCAAGGACGACGCCATCGTCTTTGCCGCCTGCTTCGACGCCAACGGCGGCGTGTTCGAGCCGCTGATGAGCGCGGACGACGCGATCATCTCCGACAGCCTCAACCACGCCTCGATCATCGACGGAGTGCGGCTCACGAAGGCGAAACGCTATCGGTTCTCCAATTCCGACATGAACGCGCTCGAGGATTGCCTGAAACAAGCCGAAACCGACGGCGCGCGGTTCAAGATCATCGCGACCGACGGCGTCTTCTCGATGGACGGGTATGTCGCCAGGCTGCCGGAAATATGCACGCTCGCCGAGCGCTACGGCGCGATGGTGCTGGTCGACGACTGCCATGCGACCGGCCACCTCGGCGAGAAAGGGCGCGGCACGCCGGCGCTCACCGGCGCGGGCGCTCGGGTCGACATCGTCACCGGCACATTCGGCAAGACGCTCGGCGGCGGGATGGGCGGCTTCGTCGCTGCGGCGCAGCCGATCGTGGACCTTCTGCGCCAGCGCGCGCGCCCCTATCTGTTCTCCAACTCCCTTGCGCCGCCAGTCGCCGCCGGCGCCCTGAAGGCGCTGGAGATCGCGATTCGAGCAGACGACCGCCGCGCGGTCCTGCAGGCCCACACAAAGCGTTTTCGCGCCGGACTGGAGGCGGCTGGCTTCAGGACCCTTCCTGGCGTGACGCCGATCATTCCCGTCATGCTCGGCGAGGCGCGGCTTGCACAGGATCTCACCAAGGCGCTCGATCAGCGCGGCGTCTATGTCGCGGGGTTCTTCTTCCCGGTCGTGCCAAAGGGGCAGGCGCGCATTCGCACGCAGATGTCGGCCGCGCTGACCGCCGACGATGTCGATGAATCGGTGGCGGCGTTCGCGGACGCCGGCAGGGTTCTGGGAATCATCTGAAAGGAAGGCGTACACGGGCGTGGCGAGCGGCGAAGGGAGGGTTCTCGCCATTCCCCGCCCGTCTGAAGGAGCCGCGATGAAAGCCCTTGCGAAAGCGAAGCCCGAGCCCGGCCTTTGGCTGGAGGATCAACCCGTCCCCGCGATCGGGCCGGAAGACGTGCTGGTGAAAATCCACAAAACCGGCATCTGCGGCACCGATGTCCATATCTTCAATTGGGACGAATGGGCGCAAAAGACGATCCCGACGCCGATGACGATCGGACACGAATACGCTGGCGCAATCGCAGAGGTTGGCGCCAATGTGAAGCACCTGAAACTCGGCCAGCGCGTTTCCGGAGAGGGACATGTCATCGGGATGAGGAGTCGGGCGGCGCGTGGCGGGCGCTACCACCTCGACCCCGAGACGCAGGGCATCGGGGTCAACATTCCCGGCGCCTTCGCCGAATACGTGCGCGTGCCGGCCTTCAACATCGTGCCTTTGCCCGATGAGGTGGACGACGAACTCGGCGCCATCCTCGATCCGCTCGGCAACGCCGTCCACACCGCGCTGACCTATGATCTCGTCGGGGAGGACGTGCTGATCACCGGCGCCGGGCCGATCGGCATCATGGCCGGCGCCGTGGCGCGCCACGTCGGAGCGCGGCACATTGTGATCACCGACATCAACCCAAATCGCCTGGCGCTCGCGGCCGAGGTCGCGGACGTAATCCCTGTCGACGTGTCGAAGGAAGACCTCAAGGCCGTGACGGCCGGGCTCAAGATGACCGAGGGCTTTGACGTCGCGCTCGAGATGAGCGGCGCGGCGGCCGCCTTCGATCAACTGTTCGATTCGGTCGTCACCGGCGGCCGGGTGGCGCTGCTCGGCCTGCCGGCGAAGCCGACGCTGGTCGACTGGAACAAGGTCATCTTCAAGCAACTGACGTTGAAAGGCGTCTACGGCCGCGAGATGTTCGAGACCTGGCACAAGATGATCGCCATGCTGGAAAGCGGCCTCGCGGTGCGCAAGGTCATCACCCATCGCCTGCCGGTCGAGCGATTTCTCGAGGGCTTCGAGATCATGCGGCGCGGCGACAGCGGGAAAATCGTGCTCGACTGGACGTGACCGTCGCCGGCCGTTTGGTGAAGGGCTTCGGAGGCGACCCTTTCGGCGCGCCAAAGAAAAAGGCGGCCGAAGCCGCCCCTGACCCATGTTCGCGATCGACGTCGCCTGTCAGAACTTGAGGTTCACCCCTGCGACGACCGCGTTGGTGTTGAGCGAGGTACGCACCGACTGCGACAGCGGCGCAATGAAGTTTATGGTTGCTGTGCCGTAGTTCGTATACATGTACTGAGCGAAGACTTCCCAATTCCGCCAGACGTGATAGGAGACGCCGCCCCCAATCGTCCAGCCGCTGCGGTAGAGTCCCGCCTGCTGCGCGGCGCCGGCGGCAAGCGTTCCCACGGTGCCGTAATCCTGCCAGTACGTGACCGTCGAATTGGTCCAGGCCCAGCCGCCCTTGATGTATGGCAGGAAGTCGCCCCAGGCGTAGCCGGCCTGGCCGACCACGCTCCCGCCCAAGCCGCTCGAATAGCTCGTCGACTGATAGTACTTGTTGTTCAGCAGCCACGCGTTGCCGTGGGATCCGCTGCCGGAGTTCCAGTCGAGGTTCGCCTCCGCGCCGATCACGATGCGCTGGGGGAACATATAGCGGTACCCGATCTGGCCGCCGCCGACGAACGAGCTGGCGTTGGCGCTGCCGCCGTCCACAAACGCCCCGTTCGACAGATTGTAGAAGCTGGAGTTCGTGCTGCCCCAGCTGCCGCCGAGGTTGCCGCCGAAGTAGATGCCGGTCCAGTCGTATTCGGTCGAAACCGGCGCCAGCGCGGGCGCCTTCCGGGTCGGCAGGTCGGCTGAGACCGCGGGAATGGCAAAAAGGGCGGCGACGCCCGCCAACAGCAACTTCTTCATCAGGGCCCCCACAAAGCCCGAAACGGGCGCTTGGATACTTCGCATGTTTATACACAGCGACCCGCAGGCAGGCTGTGCCCCATCCGCAACACTGCGGATAAGAAAAGCGTCATAGAAATGTCGTATTCGAATCGCGCCCGCTAACCTTCGGGAAGGCCGGCCTTGCGCATGCCCTCGATCACCCGCTCGCGCTGGGCAAGATAGGTCGGATTGTCGCTTTCGGCCGCCCCGCGGAAGCCAGAGAGCGTGAAATCGGGCGCAATTGCGAGCCCGGCCTTTGCCTCGTCCTCGGCTTCGCTCTGGCGACCGACGAGCGCGAGCGCGGCCGCGTTGTGGAAATGGTTGAGCGGGAAATTGCGGCTGGAGTCGATCGACTGGCGGAACAGCTCCACCGCCTCCGCGTCGGCTCCGAGGTGAAGCTTGGCGAGCCCCTCTATGTACTTCCACAGGAACGTGACGCCGTCGACCGGCGAGATCCGGAAAGCCTCGCTGACATGCGCCTCCGTTTCCTCGGCGCGGCCCAGCATGATCTTGGCGAGGCCCGTCCAGGCATGGGCGACGCCGATGTTGCGGTTGAGCGACAGCGCCCGCTCGAACTCGCCGATCCCGCGTGCGGCGCGATTGGTCAGCACCTGGACGTAGCCGAGCCAGAGGTGCGCCCAATGGTTGCGAGGATCGATCGCGAGCCCCTTGAGAAGCTCATCCTCCGCGGTTTTGAGCCACCGGGCGCGCTCGGACATCCGGTAAAGCGCGAACAGGACGTCGGCGCGGGCCGCCCCGACCAGGGCGTCGACATGGGCCGGGTTCAGGGCGATAGCCTGTTGGAACAGCTCCTTCGCTCGCGCGACGTTCTCGAGCCGACCCTTGTTGAACGCGGCGACGCCGCGGAAATAATAATCGAGCGCATCCGGGTTCGGCTCGTCTTCGGCCCGCTCCGCCTCCGCCGCGATCAGCTCGGCGCGCAATTGGTTGGCGAGGCGCGAGACGATCTCGTCCTGCATGTCGAACAGGTCCGCCATCGGCTTGTCGAACCGGTCGGCCCAGAGGTGATTGCCGGTCGCAGCGTCGATCAGCTGGGTGTTGATCCGCATCCGCCCGGCGCCGCGCTGGACGCTGCCTTCGAGGATGTATCGGACATTGAGCTCCCGACCAATCTGCTTGGCTTCGACCGGCCTGCCCTTGTAGGTGAAGGCGGTATTGCGCGCCACGACCACCGTGTTGGCGAGGCGGGAGAGATCGGTCGTCAGACTCTCGGTGACCCCGTCGACGAACAACTCTTGCTCATCGCCTCCGCCAAGACTGGCGAACGGCAGCACGACGATCGAGCAGCGCGGCGGCCCGGATTTCTGCGGCGGCGATTCGAGCGGAGGAGGCCTGACGTCAGCCGGCGTGCCGACCTCGAGCGAATAAACCCGCAGAGGCTCGGCAATGTTCTTGAGCGCCTGAAGGCCCATGTCGCTGACGGCGAACTCGATCCGCCCCTTCACCTGCCGGTAAGCGTCCTCGGAGAGCGCGATGGCGCCGGGCTTGGCGATGCCTTCGAGCCGGGCGGCGATGTTCACGCCGTCGCCCATCAGATCGCCGTCGGCCTCCTCGACGACATCGCCGAGGTGGATGCCGATCCGGAACTGGATGCGGCGATCTTCCGGCAGGCCCGCGTTGCGCTCGATCAGGCCGTTCTGCATCTCGATCCCGCAGCGGACCGCGTCGACCACGCTACGGAACTCGACCAGCACCCCGTCTCCCGTGCGCTTGACTACCCGGCCGTTGTGAACCGAGATGCTGGGATCGATCAGGTCGCTGCGCATCGCCCGGAGCCGGGCCAGAATCCGGTCCTCGTCCGCGCCTGCAAGCCGCGAATAGCCGACAATGTCGGCGACCAGAATCGCCGCGAGCTTGCGGGTTACTATCATTCAGCCGGGCTCCGCCTCCGCCCGACTTATATAGGGGAGGCGGCCAGACAATCCAGAACAGGCCGCGGCCCGCAAGCGGAAAGTCGGCGGGCGCGATGGCGGGCGGCTCGCCCCGGAGCTGGCCTGGCTCTGGCTCCGCTCTACTGCCGGTACTGCTGGATGCGGGTGGTGCGCAGGCCGGGCAGGCCGAATTGGTCGATCGACACCTGCCAGCTCAGGAACTCGTCGACGGTCAGCGTGTAGCGGGAGCAGGCCTCCTCGAGCGACAGGAGCCCGCCGCGCACGGCGGCCACCACTTCCGCCTTGCGGCGAATGACCCAGCGGCGGGTGTCGGGCGGCGGCAAGTCGGCGACGGTCAAAGGGCTTCCGTCCGGACCGATCACGTATTTGACCCTCGGCCGCATGGCTTCGCTCATGGAACGCTCACTCGTACGCTCAACTCGACTTGACTCGACGGTCGCAGGATAGGGGCCGCGTTTTAAATTTACCTAAACGTCAGGGTCCGAAAACCGGGCGGTTGTGTCTCAAAACGCGCTCGGTCTCGACGGACTCGCAGCGTCTCGGCTTTCGCCGCCGGCAGAAGCTCTGGTTTACGGATGTAGCGTCCCAAGCCCGGCCGCCCGCCGGCGGAGGCCTTTGCGCATGAGCGGCGTTTTCGGCAAGTCATCCTTTATTATCAATCCCTTAGCTCCAGTTGCGGCCGATTCTTGGTCGAGACTTCCAACGATTTCAAGCGTTTGGGCCGGGCGCACCGTTCCGGGCGGCGGGCTCGGGCCCGCCGGTCCCTCGGGGCGTGCCGGCGGCGACGCGTCCAGCCCGCACAACAGCGCCCGCTGGGTGGTCCGCCGCCTGCGACCTTTGTGACGTCCGGAGGGGTCTGGTCGGTCTCGTCTCGCCGCGGGACTTCCCGTAGAATGCGAACGACGCGCGCCTTCCGGAGACCCGTGAGCCATGATCAAGACCGTCGCGACCAAGCCCTTCGCCGACCAGAAGCCCGGAACTTCGGGCCTGCGCAAGAAGGTGTCCGAGTTCCAGACGCCGAGCTATCTCGAGAACTTCGTCCAGTCGATCTTCGATTCCCTCGAGGGCTTTTCCGGCAAGACGCTGGTCCTCGGCGGCGACGGCCGGTACTTCAACCGGGAAGCGATCCAGATCGTCGCGAAGATCGCCGCGGCCAACGGCTTCGGCCGCATTGTCATCGGCCAGGGCGGCATCCTCTCGACCCCAGCCGTCTCCGCCCTGATCCGGCACATCGGCGCCTTCGGCGGGATCATCCTGTCCGCGAGCCATAACCCGGGTGGCCCGGAGGGCGACTTCGGCGTCAAGTACAACATCGGCGCCGGCGGTCCCGCGCCGGAGGCGATCACCGACGCGATCTTCGTCCGCACCAAGGCGATCGACGCGTACAAAATCTCCGACGCCCCGGACTTCGACATCGACCGGCTCGGAACGTTTGGCCTCGAAGGCGCGACCGTCGAGATCGTCGACCCGGTGACGCAGTATCTTTCCCTGATGAAGTCGCTGTTCGACTTCGATGCGATCCGCGCGCTCGTCGCCTCGGGCTTCCGCATGCGGTTCGACGCGATGCACGCCGTCACCGGCCCCTACGCCCACGCGATCTTCGAGGGCGAACTCGGCCTGCCGGCTGGAACGGTGGTCAACGGAACGCCGCTGCCGGATTTTGGCGGCCACCATCCCGACCCGAACCTGACCTACGCCCACGATCTCTACGAACTCATGATGTCGCCCTCGGCGCCCGATTTCGGTGCGGCCTCGGACGGCGACGGCGACCGCAACCTCATCATCGGCCGCGGCGTCTATATCGCGCCCTCGGACTCGCTCGCGATGCTCGCCGCCAACGCGACGCTCGCGCCGGGCTACGCGAAAGGCCTCGCCGGGGTCGCCCGCTCCATGCCGACCAGCGCCGCCGTCGATCATGTCGCAAAGAAGCTCGGCATCCGCTCTTATGAAACACCGACGGGGTGGAAATTCTTCGGCAACCTGCTCGACGCCGGTCTCGCCACGATCTGCGGCGAAGAGAGCGCCGGCACCGGTTCGAACCATATCCGCGAGAAGGACGGCGTTTGGGCGGTGCTGCTGTGGCTCAACATCCTGGCGAAGCGGCGCAAGTCGGTCATCGACCTCGCGCGCGAGCATTGGGCGACCTACGGCCGCAACTACTACACGCGCCACGATTTCGACGAGGTCGACCTCGCCGCCGCCCAAGGCCTGATCGGCGCCCTGCGCGATCAGCTCGCCACCCTGCCTGGCAAGCGCTTCGGCGCGCTGACGGTCGAGGCGGCCGACGACTTCGCCTATCACGATCCGGTCGACGGCTCGGATTCGGCGCACCAGGGCGTCCGGGTGATGTTTGTCGGCGGCTCACGCATCGTCTACCGCCTGTCGGGGACCGGGACGGTCGGGGCGACGCTGCGCGTCTATATCGAACGCTACGAGCCGCCCACGGGCGCCCTCGGCGAGGAGACCCAGGCCGCGCTTTCCGATCTCATCGGGATTTCGCGGAGCCTCGCCGGGATCGAGGCGAGGCTCAAGCGGTCGGCGCCGAGCGTGATCGCGTAACGGCCCTGCTCCGATTCGCTGGAACGCCCGCCGGGGCTGCCCATCCCGCGCCCTGCGGTCCGAGGTCGGCTCGTCGAGGATGTCGACGCTCCTATAGTACAGCAAATCAGTAGAGATTCTTGACTTGTCAACGGGCCGGCGTCATACCCTCGGCGGCGCGGACATCGCGCCCTCCCGCAAGACCGCCTGACCCAAGACCGCCTGAACAAGGAGAAGAGAGGTCCCGCCGCCATGAATGTCGCCTTCCGCCAGGACGGCGGGAATTGCGTAGTCCCGAAGGCGACGAAGGGGCTGACGCCTCTGCCCGGACGATGAGCCACGCCTCGATCCCCGAATCGTTGTGTCGCTCCGCGCGCCCGTCCATCGGCGCCGAGGAGACGGCGGAGCCGATCGCCGTCCTCGATTCGGCGCCGGAGACGGCGTGACCCGCGCGCCCTCGATCGCCATTGTCGGCGCCGGCTTCAGCGGCGCTTTGCTCGCCGTCCACCTGACGCGTCGTGCGGTCGGGCGCCTCGAGATCGTTCTGATCGATCGCTCGGGCAGCCGCGGCCGGGGGCTCGCCTATTCGGCCGACAATCCCAACCATCTTCTCAACGTCCGCGTCGAGAACATGAGCGCCTTCCCCGATCGCCCGGACCATTTCCGCGATTGGCTCGAGCGGCGGACCGGACAAAAGCCGGACGCCCTCGCCTTCGTCTCGCGCGGCCTCTATGGCGTCTATGTCGAGGAGCAGCTGGCGAGCGCGGTGGCGAGCGCGTCGGGGCGTGTGTCGATCACGCCCGTCGCCGCCGACTGCGTCGACATCGCGCGGAACGGCGGCTGGAGTCTTCGTCTCGCGGACCGAGGCGAGATCACGGTCGACGCCGTGGCTTTGTGCCTCGGGCACTTCCCGCCTCGTTTCCCGGCGGCGGTCGAGGCCGCGCTCGCCTCCGACCCGCGCGCCATTCGCGACCCGTGGCGGCGCGAAAGCTTCGCGGGCGTCGCCTCCGACGACCGCGTCGTCATCATCGGCTCCGGCCTGACGATGGCCGACGTGGCGATCGAGCTTCAGGACCGGGGTCACCGCGGCCCGATTGTCGTCGTGTCCCGGCACGGCTTTCTCCCGAATGTCCATGCCCCGACGACCTTCTGGCCCTCCTTCGTCGATCCGGATCGTCCGCCGCAAACGAGTATGGCGCTGTTCAGGCTCGTCCGCCGCGAAGTCGCCAAGGCGCAGGCGAAGGGCATCGGCTGGCGCGCCGTCGTCGACAGCCTGCGCCCCCACCTCATTCCGCTGTGGCGGGCTCTGCCGCTCGACGAGCAGACGCGCGCGCTCCGTCACCTGCGGGCCTACTGGGACGTGCATCGCCATCGTATCGCCCCGGAGATCGACGCACGCCTGTCCGCGTTGCGCGCCGAGGGTCGGCTGACCGTCGTCGCGGGCGCGCTGACGGACGCGCGGTCGACCTCGGACGCCGTCGAGATCGACGTGCGGCTGCGCGGGCGGGATGCTGTCCAGACCCTGAGCGCCGACCGCGTCGTCAACTGCACCGGGCCGACGACGGCGTTCGCGGGGATAGGCGATCCGCTGGTCCGCGCGCTTCTGAGCAAGGGGCTCGCCAGGCCCGACCGGGTCGGGCTCGGGTTCGAAGTCGCCGCCGACTGCGCCGTCGTCGATGCTGCGAACCATCCCCACGACAGCCTGTTCGCCACCGGCCCGCTCACGCGCGGCGCGTTCTGGGAGATGCTGGCCGTTCCCGAGCTGCGCCGCCAGGCGCCCGAGACGGCGCGGCGGATGCTCGCGGCGCTCGGCGTCGGCGCGGATACGCTGGCCGAGGCCCCGTAGCGCCGAGGCCCTGGAGGGGTCGTCTCTCAGCCGCACGCTTTGACCGTTTCCTGCGCCCCTGCGAAGGCGGCACACAGATTGTCGTTGCATTAGTCTATCTTAGCGATATACAAAACCGACTATGAACGCGATCGTCACCTCCTCGACCACGGAATTCGCCCGCGCCGCCGAAGCCGTCATCGGAGCCGGCCGCTTTGCGGCTGCGCGCGGGTGGGTCCCGGCGACCTCGGGCAACTTCTCCGCGCGGATCGACGAGCGGTCCTTCGCCGTCACCCGCAGCGGCGTCGACAAAGGGGCGCTCACGGCCGACGACATTCTGGCGCAAGCCGTCGACGCGCCGTTGCTGAAAGGGTCATCCGCGGAGGCCGCGCTGCATCTCAGGCTTTATCGCGACCAGCCGGAGACGGGCGCTATCTTCCATGTCCATTCGCCGGCCGCCTCGGTCATCGGCCGGGCGCACGCTCGCGACGGCGCGGTGCGCATCGAGGGCTGGGAACTGCAGAAGGCGCTCCGGGGCGTCGCCTCCCACGAGACCGTGGTGGCGGCGCCGGTGTTCGACAACGACCAGGACGTCGAGGCGCTTGCGGAGCGCGTCGCCGTGCGTCTCGCCGAACCGATCCGAGAGGCCTTCCCCGCGCCCGGCTATGTGCTCGCCGGGCATGGCCTCTACGCCTGGGGCCGCGACGCGAAGGACGCGTGGCGTCATCTCGAAGCGCTCGAAACCCTCTTTCATCAGATCCTTGTCAGCAGGAGCTACAGGCCATGACCCGGTTGATCATCTCCGCCGCCGCGAACCCGAAGGACGTGCGTCTCGACACCGAGGACTTCGACGTCATCGTCGGCGAACTTGTCGCCCTCGGCGCGCGCGTCGAGCGCTGGCAGGCGACGCATCCGCTGCCGCCGAACGCGTCCCAGGCCGAGATCCTCGCCGCCTACGCGCCGGAAATCGACCGGCTGAAAAAAGAGCGCGGCTACCAGGCCGCCGACGTCGTCAGCATCAAGCCGAACAACCCGAACTGGCCGGCGCTGCGGCAGAAGTTCATCATCGAGCACACCCACGATGACGACGAGGTCCGCTACTTCGTCGAGGGCAGCGGGGCCTTTTATATCCACGCCGGCGATCGCGTCCTGCAGGTCGTCGGCGAGGCCGGCGATCTTCTGTCCGTCCCGAAAGGGACGCCGCACTGGTTCGACGGCGGCGAGACGGCGGACTTCACCTGCATCCGCGTGTTCACCGACCCGGCCGGCTGGGAGGCGCAGTACACCGGCGACGACATCTGGCGGACCTTCCCGCGCTACGACACGGCCGCCTGAGCCTTAAGCCCCAACGATGCTGGACAGACCGCCCGACCCCTATCGCGTCTTCGCCGACCGCGACGTCGTCGACCATCTCGCCGACCTGCCGCGCGTCCGGGACATCCTCGGCGGCGCGAAGGGCGACTGGCGGGTCCGCGACGTCGCCGACGGCAACCTCAACGCCGTCTTTCTCGTGGACGGGCCGCAAGGCGGCGTCTGCGTCAAGCAGGCGCTGCCCTATGTCCGCGTCGCCGGCGAGAGCTGGCCGCTCGATGTCCGCCGCGCCACCTACGAGGCCGCCTATGCGGCGCGGCTCGCGCCGCATGTGAAGGGCCTCGCGCCGGAAATCCATGCCTACGATCCCGAGCAGTTCGTGATCGTCATGGAGAAGCTCGAGCCGCACATCATCTTGCGCAAGGGGCTGATCGCGGGCGAGCGCTTCCCGAAGGCGCCCGACGACGTCGCCGAATATGTGGCGCAGGCGGCCTTCCACACCTCCGATCTCGCGGTTCCGTTCGAGCGCAAGGCGGCGGACGTGGCGCTCTTTGCGCAGAACCTCGCGCTGCAGCGGATCACGGTCGATCTCGTCTTCACCGACCCTTATGTCGAGGTCTGGCGCAACAAGGTCACCGCCCCGCTCGCGGCCTGGGCCGCGGCGCTGCGCTCCGACATCGCGCTGAAGAGCGCGGTCGCCGATCTGCGCCTGCGCTATCTCACGACCGCGCAGTCGCTGCTGCACGGCGATTTGCATTCGGGCTCGGTGATGGCGACGCCCGACGACACGCGGGTGATCGATGGCGAGTTCGCCTGGGTTGGCCCGACCGGCTTCGACGTCGGCAATTTTATCGCCCATTACGTCATGGCCTGGTACGCCAAGCCGTTCCACGCCGGCGCGCCGCACGCGCTCGCCGCCTGCCGCGACGCCATCGCCGACGACATCGCGCGCTTCTGGCTGACGTTCCGACGGCGCTTTCTCGAGATCTGGCGGGACGCAGGATGTTTCCGGCGACGGACTGCCGCCCGGCCATTTCGCCGATCCCGCCGGCCGCGCGCGAACTCGAGACGTTCCGGCGTCGCTACGTCGAGGCGATCTTCCGCGACGCGCTCGGCTACCTCGCGATCAAGACCATCCGCCGCATCGTCGGCTACGCCCAGATCGCCGACTTCCTGACGATCGAGGATGTGGAGCGCCGCGCCGAGGCCCAGGCCGGCGCGCTGGCGCTCGCGCGCGCCCTGCTCAAGCGCCCGGAAAGCTTTCCCGACATCGCCGCGATCGTCGACGCGCTTCCACTCTTCGAGGGCGCCGGCCCCGATCCGAAGAGGGCGCCGGCGTGAGCCGCCCCCGTACCTTTCAGGCCGACGCCGCGCTGATCGACATCGAGGGGACGATCAGCCCGACCGCCTTCGTGCGGGAGACGCTGTTCGGCTACTCCCGCCCCCGCATCGCCGAATACGTCGAGGCCCACGCCGCCGACAGCGAGGTCCAAGCGATCCTCGAAGAGACCCGGGCGCTTGCGCCGGACCGCGACCCCGTCGGCGCGCTCGAGGCCTGGCAGGCGCGCGACATCAAGGCGCCGCCGCTGAAGGCGCTGCAGGGCCTGATCTGGGAAAGCGGCTACGCCTCGGGGGCTTTGGTCAGCCCGATCTTCCCGGACGCGCTCGAAGCCCTGAGGCGCTGGCGCGCGGCCGGGGTGCGCCTCTACGTCTATTCCTCGGGCTCGAAAAAGGCGCAGGACTTGTTCTTCCGCCATAACGAAGCGGGCGACCTCAGGCGCCTGTTCTCGGATTTCTTCGACACCGGCGTCGGTCCGAAGACCGAGCGCGGCTCCTATGTCGCGATCGGACGGGCGATCGGGACGCAGCCGGACGCGATCCTGTTCCTGTCCGACAGCGCCGCCGAACTCCTGGCGGCCGAATCCGCCGGGCTTCAGGTCGCTCAGGCGGTGAAGGAGACGAGCCTCGCCGAGCCGCGTTGGCCGGGGGTCGCCGACTTCTCCGCAATCGACATCGCGCCGGCGCCATGACCGCCGCGTCGCAGGTCGCCGCATCGTCCGGCGTCGCTGTCCGCGGCGTGTCGAAGCGCTTCGGCTCGACTCAGGCGCTCAATGCGGTCGATTTCGAGGTTCAGCCGGGCGAGGTCGTCGGCCTGATGGGCGCGAACGGCGCGGGCAAGTCGACCCTCGTCAACGTGCTGGTCGGCGTGGTTCAGCCGGACGAAGGCGTCATGGCGATCGGCGGGCGTCCCTACGCCCCCGCTTCGCCGCGCGAGGCGATCGCGGCGGGGATCGTCGCCATCCACCAGGCGACCGATCGGGCCGGCGCGCCCGGCCTCACCGTCGCCGAGACGCTTCTGCTCGACCGCTTCGCCGACGGACGCTCCGGCTTTTTCGTTTCGCCCCACTCGATCCGTCGCCGCGCCGCCGAGATCGCCGAGCGCGCCGGCTTCTCGCTGCCGCTCGACCGCGATTTCGCCGACATCGGCCCCGCCGAGCGGCAGCTTATCGCCATCGCCCGCGCGCTTTCGGCCGACGCGCGGGTGCTGATTTTCGACGAGCCGACCGCGAGCCTGTCGTCGACCGAAGCCGAGCGGCTGTTCGACGTCATCGAGGCCCTCGCCGCCAAGGGGCTGGCGATCGTCTACATCTCCCACAGAACGCAGGATCTGAAGCGGCTGGCGAGCCGCGTCGTGGTGCTGCGCGGCGGTCGGGTCGTCGCCGGCTTCCGGCCGCCGATCGATTTTTCCGCGACGCTCCAGGCGATGATCGGCCGGCCGGTCGCGAGCGCCCACCCCGACGCCCGCGCCGCCAGCGGCGCGCCGATCCTGGAGGCGCGCGGGCTCCGCCTGCGCCCGGGCGCGCCGCCGATCGACCTTGCGCTGAGGGCCGGCCAGGTGACGGCGATCACCGGGCCGATCGGCGCCGGCAAGAGCCGGCTCCTCCTCACCTTGTTCGGGGCGCTGGCGCCGGTCGAGGGCGAGATGCGGCTCAACGGCGGGCCCTGGCGCCCGCGAACGCCGGCCGACGCGATCGCCGCCGGCGTGCATCTCGCCGCCGAGGACCGGAGGCGCACCACCTTCGTTCCGCCCGATTGGCCGGGCGGTTCGCTTTCCGCCTCGATCGCCCTGCCGCATCTCAGCCGCTGGTTTCCGCACGGATTCCTGATCCCGGCGGTCGAGCGCGCGGCGGCGCTCAACGCCATCCGCAGCCTCGGCATTCACGCAAGCGGCCCGGACGCGCGGCTGGATACGCTCTCGGGCGGCAACCAGCAGAAGGTCGTGCTGGCGCGCTGGCTCGCCGAGCGGCCGCGCGTTCTGCTGCTCGACGAGCCGTTCCAGGGGGTGGATGTCGGCGCGCGCGCCGATATCGCCGCAGCGGTGCGCAGGCTCGTCGACGTCGCCACCCTCGTCACGGCGTCCGACCCGAGGAGGCGCTGGAAGTCGCCGACCGGATCTTCGTCCTCGACGCCGCGGGCCTGCGCCCCTTCGCCGCCGAGGGCGCGCCGCGCGCCCGCGAACCCTTCACACCAGCCGGATCGAACGATGGCCGCCTTGACTGAAACCAAACGTCCGCGCCAGGCGGCCGGAAGCGACATCGGGCCAGCCCTTGCGGGCGCCGTGCGCCGCTATGCGGTGTTCCTGCTTCTGGCGGTGATGATTGTCGTGTTCTCGACCGCCGAGCCCGCCTTTCTCGGGGTCAACAATTTCATGAGCGTGCTGCAGGCGGTGTCGGTCGTCGCGATCCTCGCGGTCGGCGTGACGATCAGCATGGCGGTCGGCGGCTTCGACCTCTCGGTCGGCGCGGTCGCCGCCTCGAGCGTCATGGCGGCCTCCTACGCCATGGTCGTCTGGCGGTTCGACGCGGCGGAGACAGTCGCCTTCGTGATCGCCTTCGGCCTTGCGGTCGGTCTCGCCAATGCATTCCTCGTCGTCATCGTCGGCGTGCCGGACCTGCTGGCGACGCTGGCGATGAACTTCCTGCTGACCGGCCTCCAGCTCATTCCGACCGCCGGCCGATCGATCGCGACCGGCCTCATCCTTCCGAGCGGCGTCTCCGCCAACGGCGTGTTCGATCCGAATTTCCTCGCCATCGGCCGAAAGCGCCTGTTCGACGTGGCGCCGCTGCCGGTGCTGGCGATGCTGGTCGTCGCGTGATCGCGTTCGTGCTCACCGAACGCACGCGGATCGGGCGGCTCCTGTTCGCGGTCGGCGGCAACGAGATCGCCGCCCGGCTCGCCGGCGCGTCGACGGCGCGGCTGAAGGTGCTGGCCTATGCGATCTCGGGGACGCTCGCGGCGTTCGGCGGCGTGATCGTCGCCGCGCGCGTCGGGCGAGGGGACGTGTCCTCGGGCGCCTCGCTTCTGCTCGATGCGGTCGCGGCCTCGCTGATCGGCTTCGCGGTGCTCGCGGCGCGTCGACCGAACGTGTTCGGCGCCGTCGTCGGCGCGATCTTCGTCGGCGTGCTGCTCAACGGCCTCACGATGCTGAACGTGCCCTACTACACGCAGGATTTCGTCAAGGGCGCGGTGCTCGTCGGCGCGCTGGGGCTGACCTACGGCCTCGGGCGTCGGCCCGCATGATCCTGCAATCCTTCATTCCCCATCCCATGAGAAGGACCAAGCCGATGAGCTTTTTGATCCGACGCGTTGTCATCGCCGCGGCCTCCGCCGCGGCCCTCGCCGGGCCCGCCGCGGCCGAAGGCGTCGCTGGCGCTCCCGCGCCCTTCGACAAGGGCGGCGTCAAGCTCGCCCTGGTCGGCTTCATCTCGGCCGGCGACTTCTTCGAGGCCTATCAGTCGGGCGCGCAGGCGCAAGCCAAGAAGCTCGGCGTCGATCTGCGCATTTTCCCCGGCAAGCAGGACCCAGCGCTCGAGCGCGACCAGATCGAGCAGGCGATCAACCTCGGCGCCAAGGCGATCGTGATCGACCACGGCCTGCCGGAGTCGCTGAAGGACGTCGCCCAGAAGGCGCTCGACGCGGGCGTGAAGGTCGTCGCCTTCGACGTCAATCTCGACAATCCGAAAATCCCCCAGGTCGAGCAGAGCGACCACCTGCTCGCCCGGCTCGCCCTCGAACAGGCGGTCAAGGACAACGGCGACACGTTCAAGGCGGCCTATGTCTATGTCGCGGGTTTCGCCCCGCTCGACCGGCGCGACGAGGTCTGGACCGAGTTCAAGAAGGCCCATCCGGGGGTCGAGGAAGTGGCGCGTTTCGGCGCCGTCAACTCGACCACCGCCGCGAGCGTCGCCGATCAGGCCAAGGCGGCGCTGAGCGCCCATCCCGAGATCACCGTCGTGTTCGCGCCCTACGACGAATTCGCGCGCGGGGTGAAGCTGGCGCTCAACGAACTCGGACGAAGCGACAAGGTCAAGGTCTATTCGGCCGACGTCTCGACCGCCGACATCCACGAAATCACCGAACAGAACAGCCCCTGGGTGGCGACGGTCGCGACCAACCCGGCGGTTGTCGGCGCGGCCTCGATTCGCGCCGCGGCGCTTCTGGTCGCCGGGCAGGACCCCGGCCATTCGATCATCGTCGAGCCGGTTCTCCTGACCCAGAAGAGCCTGCGCGACTCCGGCGTCGGGACGGTCGAGGAGCTGTCGGCCAAGGTGCCCGCTTTCGGCAAGTCGAACGCCGCGACGGCCGGCTGGATTCCGGAGTGACCGCGAGAGCGGGCGCCGAAAGCCGATTGCAATTCGGTTCGCAGACGTTGGCGCACCCGCCCCCCTTGCGGGGGCGGGCAGGGGTGGGGGGTCGCGCTGACGGACGACATTATCGAATACACAGCCGCTAAATCCCGCAGAACTGCGTGACCCCCCTCCTTGATCCTCCCCCACAAGGGGGGAGGAGACGCAGCGGAAGCGATCTTGCGCGGACAAAATGCAGAAGAACTCTCACCGAGGATGTTTTGAAATGAAGCGTATCGCATACCTGTTGGCCGGCGGCGTCGCCGCCGGGCTCCTCTCGGTCGTAGCGGCGCAGGCCGCCGGGCTCGCCGGCGCGCCCGCGCCCTTCGACAAGGGCGGGGTCAAGATCGCCGTCGTCAACTTCATCGGCGGCGGCGACTGGCTGCAAGCCTTCGAAGCGGGGGCCAAGCGGCAGGCCGACGCGCTCGGGATCGATCTTCGGATCTCCGAGGCGCGCCAGGACCCGGACGCCGAGCGCCAGCTGATCGAGCAGGCGATCAACCTCAAGGTCGACGGGCTGATCATCAACAACGGCAAGCCCGAGGCGCTGAAGGACGTGGCTCAGAAGGCGGTCGACGCGGGGATCAAGGTCGTCGCCTATGACGTCAACCTCGACAACCCGAAGATCGCCCAGATCGAGCAGAGCGACCACGACATGGCCCGGCTCGTGCTCGAGCAGGCGGTCAAGGATCAGGGCGACGGCGTCAAGGGCGGCGTCGTCTATGTCGCGGGTTTCGCGCCGCTCGATCGCCGCTACGAAGTCTGGAAGGAATTCGGCAAGGCCCATGGCGTCACCGAAGAGGCGGTTTGGGGCGTGGTCAACGATTCCGTCGCCGCGTCGGTCGCCGACCAGACCAAGGCGGTCTTGCGCGCCCATCCCGACATCAAGGTCGATCTTCACCCCCTGGGACGAATTCGCCCGCGGCGTGAAACTCGCGATCGACGAGCTCGGCGTCGCCGACAAGACCAAGATCTACGGGGTCGACATCTCGACCTCCGACATCCAGGCGATCGTCGAGCCGAACAGTCCGTGGGTGGCGACCGCCGCGACCAACGCCGCCGTCGTCGGCGAAGTGTCGGTGCGCGCCGCCGCGCTCGCCATCGCCGGCCAGGACCCCGGCCATTCGGTGCTGGTCAAGCCGTCGCTGGTGACGCGGGCCGAGCTTGTCGACAACAAGATCGCCACCATCGACGATCTGGCGGCGAAGATTCCGGCGTTCCGCGCGAGCGACGCGGCCACGGCCCCGTGGATTCCGGCGCCGAAATAGGGCATCGGACCGGCGACGCGGGGAGCCCCCTCCTTCTCCTCGCGCCGCCATTCTTTCGTTGAAGAGTCGAGGAAGCAACGATGGGCGAACTGCCCAAACCCGACTATGCGCGCGCCATGCGCCTCGTCGGCCATTCCGATCAGGGCGGCCGCGGCGACGGCCTTCAGGTGATGGTCCACCGCGGCTTCGCCTATGTGGCGCATCCGTGGTCGGGCGGCTTCACCGTCATCGACGTCCGCGATCCGAAAAATCCCGGCGCGACGACCTTCGTGCCCGCGCCGCCCGAATACCTGGACCATCCATCTCCAGACCCACGACGACCTGCTGCTGGTCGTCCATGCGCTCGACCTTTTCGCCGACACGCGGTTCGCCGACGAAAAGGCCTATTACACGGGCTCGGTCGGCGACGCCGTTGGCGGGGCGAAGGCGCGACACTGGTCGGCCGGCGTGGCGATCTACGACATCGGCGTGCCTGACGCGCCGCGCCAGATCGGCTTTTTCCCGATTCAAGGCGGCGGCGCGCACCGCATCTGGTGGGTCGGCGGACGCTACGCCTATGTCTCGGCGCTGATCGACGGCTTCACCGACTATATTTTTGTGATCATCGACCTCTCGGACCCGACGCGTCCGTTCGAGGTCGGCCGCTACTGGCTGCCCGGCATGAACCGCGCCGCCGGCGAGACGCCGACCTGGGGCCCGGGCCGGCGGTTCGCCCTGCATCACGGGCTTGTCGCGGGCGACACGGCCTACGCCTGCTGGCGCGACGGCGGGTTGACGATCCTCGACCTTGCCGACCGCGCGCGGCCGAAGCTGATCGCTCATCGCAACTGGTCGCCGCCCTATGGCGGAGGAACCCATTCCGCTCTGCCGCTGCCCGATCGCAATCTCCTGATCGTCGCCGACGAGGCGGTCGCGGACAACGAAGAGGACGGGCGCAAGCACACGTGGGTGTTCGACATTCGCGAGCCTGCGAACCCGATCTCGATCGCGACCTTCCCGATTCCGGCGGAAGCCGATTATCGCGCCAAGGGCGCGCATTTCGGCCCGCACAATCTGCACGAGAACCGGCCGGGTTCGTTCGTGTCGTCGACGCTGATCTTCGCGACCTGGCAGAACGCGGGCTTACGCGCCTTCGACATCGCCGACCCCTACGCGCCGAAGGAAGTCGGCGCGCTGGTCCCTGCGGCGCCCACACGGATGATCGACCGGCGCCCGGGCCGGCCGCCCGTCATCCAGACCGCCGACGTCTTCGTCGACGCGGCCGGCCTCATCTACGTGACCGACTACAACGCCGGCCTCTCGATCATCGAGTTCGACGGCTGATCGGCCCGGCGCGCTCGGCGTCGCCCGGCGCATCGGCACCGGAAGACATTTGAATCCGGCGATCAAGGTCAAAGCTCCTCGCGCAACCGCTTGCCGCGCAACTCGCGATAGAACGGCCGCGGCCGACGCCGGTCGAGCCCGCCATCCAGCGCCGCGACGAGATCGGCGAGCGCGAAGCGGGTGATGCTGGGAAGGTCCAGTTCAAGCGCGCCGCTGAGCGGCGTCCAGACGAGTTCGATCAGTTCGGCCTCCGGGTGGACGACGCCCTCGATGCGGCAGGCCACGGCGCGCGCGTCGACCACCAGGAAGCGCGCGTCGAACCGCCTCACCCGGCCGGGCGGCGTGATCGCACGCGCAAGAAAGTCGATCTCGTCGAGGGCCGGATAGACGCCGGCCGCGGCGAAGCGGGCCCAGGCGCCCGGCGGCGGCCCCTCCGGCTCGCCGTAGTCGCGCACGCCGACCGCAAGTCCGGTCTCCTCGAAAGTCTCGCGAATCGCGGCGAGCGCGATCGCCCGAGCAAACGACGGCGAAGGGTGCGGGACGCGAAGGTTCAGCTTTTCCTCGACGATCGGGTCGAGCGCGCCGGCGACGGCCATCCGCCGGTCCTCCGGCTCGACCCGGCCGCCAGGAAAGACGAATTTGCCGGGCATGAACTTGTGGCCCCCGTGCCGCTTGCCCATCAGCACTTTCGGCTCAGGCCCCTCGCGGTCGAGGATGATCAGCGTCGCCGCGTCGCGCGGACGCAGCGCGCGAGTTCGGGCGCCCGAATGCGCCTCAGTCGCCAAGCGGGCGTTTTGCACGGTCAAGATCCATCCTCGATTGCGCGGCCCCGCTTCGGCGCCGCGGCCGCGAACTTGCAACCGGATCGAAATGGAGTCAAAATAACCGCAAACAAAGTGTTTTTCGATAATTTGGCGCAAGACCCAGTTCACAATAGAGGGCTGCGCATGCATCGCAAATGAATTTTGGCGTGCTTCGCCGAAGTCGATACCGGGAGGCGGACGTGGCGACTTCTCAAAGGTTTTTCGGCGCGTTGGCGCTTTGTCTCGTTGTGACGGCGCCGCCGGCGTTCGCGCAGACCGCATCTCCTCTCCAGTGGGAGATCGAACGGAATTTCCGCTATTTTCTTTATCCCTCCGACGTCGCGACGCAACGCGTCGCGCGCGACATTCTTATGGAGCGGAATCATGCGTCCCCCACCCCGGCGGAGATGGAAGAACTGCTGAACGGCAACGCCGGATTTTGGTCGACGAAGCTCTCGGCTGCGGGCGCGCTCCGCGGCAATTGGCCGATCGATTGGCCGCGGGACGAGACTTCGACAGTCTACGACCTGGTCAAGCGGTTGAGGCAGGAGGAAGGACGCGATCGTCGCGCGCCGACGCCATCGGATCCCGCGGAGCTAGGGCGCCTTGGCTGGGCGAGCCTGTTGACACGAGGACCCGGCAACGGGACCCCGATGGGGTCCACCGACACCTGTTGGGACCCGGCAAAGCGCCTCCACAGCCATTGCGATTCGCAATGGGGCGACTACGTTCGCCCGGTTGGATGGGTCGTCCGGGTATTCGATCCTGGCGCGCCGACTGGACAGGCCTGTACGTGGACGGTTACAGGCGCAATATTTACCCAAGGCCCTGTTCCCAGCGATTTCCGCTCAAGCGCGCAAACCGCCCTTCGCCAAAAGACGGCGACGACGAAGTCGGCGGATTGCAGGGAGATCCGCGTGATCGTTCCCTCGCTCGCGGCCGATCCGGCCGATCCGCGACGAACGCCGGTCAAGGGAAGCGCGCAAATCCAGAGGAAGTCCACTGACGGTCAGACGACGCAGGTGTCGGTCGAGCCGCGGGACCGGCTGGTGATCGGACTGGGAGATTCCTTCACTTCGGGCGAGGGCAACCCGGAACGCCCCGCACGGTTCAATGGAGAGACATGGTCCGCAATCCAACATACGCCCGGGGGGCCAACGCGTCTCCAGAGCAGCGGGGCGGCTAGTCTACCCGCTCGCAATCCCGATTCGACGTCGCCAAAAACGCCGGACACCCGGGCGCAATGGACCGATCGATGGTGCCACCGCTCCGTCTATTCCTGGCAGATCCGTGCGACCCTCGCGGTTGCGCTTCGCGACTTGCACCAGTCTGTGACGGTTCTGCCATACGGTTGCTCCGGCGCGGAGATCCTGGAGGGATTGCTATACGGATGGAACGGCCCCGAGTACGATCTTGCGACCGATCGCAAACTTCACGTTATCGGAAGCAGGGCGGAAATCGGTCTGGCGTATCAAGAGGTGTGCGCAAACTATCAGCCGACCAACAACCTGAAACTCAATCCGCCATCGAGTCAGGACGAAACCCGCCCGAATTTCTATAGCGACGCGCTCGCCAACGCTCGCGGCTATGTCGCGCGCTGCAGTCCGACCAAGACGAATATATTCAAGCGATCGGCCGACGCGCTGCTGCTCGACATCGGGATCAACGATGTCCAGTTCTACAAATGGGTTCTCGGGCTCATCCTCGAGGGATCCATTCGGGACGGGGCGTCCGGCTTCGTGCCCTGCGTCGATGCTGCGCAACAGCCCTGCGATGTGACCACGCAGAAGATGTTCGACCAGCTGCACCAAAGGTTTCAGCTGCTGCGCAACGTGTTCACGACTTATCTCCTGCCCGAGTTCCAGATCGAGCCGGACCGCGTGATCGCGGCCATCTATCCCCCCGAGCTCAGCGGTTGCGGCGCCGGCGCTGGCGAACCGGTCTCCGGCAACGTCGGTCTTACCGTCGCCACCGAGGCTCCTCCCCTCCCGCCTTTCGGCTTTGGGGTCAATCCGCAAGCCTGCGACAGCGCGCTACTGGGATTTGCGCTGGTCGGGAATGGCGCTGTCCTGGCTGCGGTTCGGAACAAGAACGACGTCCAATCCGTCGACAACGCGCGCCTCCTCTTGAACAGCCAGCTCCAGAGCTTTGCGTCGAGCCTAGGAAGCGGGTCCGACGGGAAGCAGGCGGCGCCGATCTCGGGTTTCGTGAGCGCCATGCACGATCGTGGATTCTGCGTCACGAACGACCTTGCAAGCCGTCCGCCTGCCGGCCATCAATGCTTTACCACCGCCGACCTGACGGATGCGAACGTTATCCCCTGCGCGTCGGGCAATCCGCCGTCGAATCCCGAAATCCATGCATGTGCCGCGAGCCGTCGATCAGATCGGCGGACCGAGCTGCCCGAATGTTCAGGACATCTCGTCGTTCCGCCCGTTTCCGCCTGGCCGTTTTGAAGCCTACAGAGGTCGAAAGCGGCTTTTCCGGACCATGAACGACGTCTACATGACCATCAATCAGCGGCCTCCGCAGAACACCGACAACGCCTACGGCCTTCTCGACGTGACCAACCGCGGCGCAAGCGGCGCATTCCATCCGACAGCCGAAGCCCACGCGCTGGTCGCTGGCGAGGCGTCAGCAGAGCTTTGCAAGGCGTTGGGCTGCGATTAGCGAAGCGACGCGGGCGAACCGCGCCCGCTCACCGCTCGTCTCCGCCAAATCCGTGCATGAACAGCGCCCATTGCTGGCCGACCACGGCGCCTTTCATGCGCGGCAGGATCAAGAGGCTCACGACCACGGTCACGGTCAGCCAGACGAGGACGATCGTCGTCAGCGACGCCGCCGGCCAGGCGTCGTCGGACCAAAGCACCCCGCCGCCGGCGACATGGCACACGACCAGCATCGTCATATAGGCTGGCGCGTCGTCGGCGCGGGCGTGGCTGAGATCCTCGCCGCAGACCTTGCAGCTCGAGTCGAGCTTGAGATAACTGCGAAACAGGCGGCCGCGGCCGCAGGCCGGGCAGCGTCCGACGAGGCCGCGGCAGATCGCCTCGCCGAGCGGACGTCTGCGCCGCGGGGTGCGCCAGGCGGGAAGGCCCGACATGTCGTTCATCGGCGCGCGCCTGTGCGGCTGGGCTTCAGCTCGCGCGGATCGGTCCGGGCGCGGCGCGCGCCCCGGCCTGCCTGCGCCCCGCGCGCCTCGTCGGCGACGATCTCGAACCTCAGCGCCCCGGCGAAGGGCGCCGCCTCGACGAGGCGCGCGCGCACCTGGTCGCCGAGCCGATAGGTCACCCGGGTCCGCGTTCCGACCAGCGCCCGGATTCCTTCCTCGAAGCGGAAGTAGTCGTCGCCGAGCGTTGCCGCCGGCACGAAACCGTCGGCGCCGGTGTCGGCGAGCTTCACGAACAACCCGACCCGGGTGACGCCCGCGACCCGCGCCTCGAAGATCGCGCCGACGCGATCGACGAGATGCGCGGCCACCAGCCGATCGACCGTCTCGCGCTCGGCCGCCATGGCGCGCCGCTCGGCGGCCGAAATATGCTCGGCGATCTGCGACAGTTCGCCGCCGCGCATGTCCTGAAGTCCGCCCTCGCCGAAGTTGAGGGCGCGGATCAGCGCCCGATGCACCACGAGGTCGGCGTAGCGGCGGATCGGCGAGGTGAAATGCGCGTAGCGCCTCAGGTTGAGACCGAAATGCCCGTAGTTCTCATGGCTGTATTCGGCCTGCGCCTGGGCGCGCAGCACCACCTCGTTGACCAGCGCCTCGACCGCCTGCCCCTTCACCCGGCCGAGGACCCCGTTGAAGTGGGATGGCCGGACCCGATCGCCCTTCGCCAGCTTGACGCCGATGGTGCCGAGGAATTCGACGAGATCGTTGAGCTTCTCGACGCTCGGCGCGTCATGGGCGCGATAGAGAAGCGGCGACTGCTGCGCCTCCAGCGTCTCGGCGGCGGCGACGTTGGCGAGGATCATGAACTCCTCGATCAGCCGATGCGCGTCGAGCCGTTCCGGCCAGCGCACGCCGGCGAGGCGTCCGTCCTTATCGAGGACGAGCTTGCGCTCGGGCAGGTCGAGATCGAGCGGGTCGCGCCGCTCGCGCTCGATCTTGATCACGGCGTGGGCGGCGTAGAGCGGCTTCAGGACGGTCTCGAGGAGCGGCGCCGTCGTTTCGTCCGGACGCCCGTCGATCGCCGCCTGCGCCTGCTCATAGGACAGTTTGGCGGCCGAACGCATCATGATGCGATGAAAGCGGTGCGACCGCTTGCGCCCGTCCGCGCCGAGGATCATCCGCACCGCCAGCGCAGGGCGGTCTTCGAGGGCTTTCAGCGAGCAGAGATCGTTGGAGATCCGCTCGGGCAGCATCGGCACGACCCGGTCCGGGAAATAGACCGAGTTGCCGCGCTCGAGCGCATCGCGGTCGAGGGCTGAGCCAGGGCGGACATAGGCGGCGACGTCGGCGATGGCGACGGTGACGACGAAGCCGCCCGGATTGTCCGGATCGGGATCGGGCGTCGCGTGAACCGCGTCGTCATGGTCCTTGGCGTCGGGCGGATCGATGGTGACGAGCGGCAGGCTCCGCCAGTCCTCGCGCGGGCCGGAAAGGCGAACCGGACGCGCGGCCTCGGCCTCCTTCACCGCCGACGGAGAAAAGACGAACGGGATGTGGTGCTGGGCCAGCGCGATCAGGCTGACCGCGCGCTCGGACTTGACCGAGCCGAGCGACTCGATCACCCGCGCGCTCGGAACCCCGAGGCGCGATGCGCGCAACGGCTCGATGGCCACGAGGTCGCCGTCCTCCGCCCCCTCGGCGAAGGCCGCGGGAACGTGGAATTCGCGCGCCGACGATCGCTTCTCGACCGGCAGGGCTCGTCCCGAGCCGTCCTCGGCCTTGCGGAAGACGGCGAAGACGCGCGCCTTCAGCTTCTCGAGGATCTTGACGACCCGTCCGGAATAGGCCGGCTCCTTGCCCGACGCCTGGGGGTTGAACTCGACCCGGATCAGCACCCGCGCGCCGAGACCGGGGGCAGGCGCGTTGTCGCGCCGGACGCGCGACCGCCGGATCAGGATGCGCGGCGGCGGGGCGTCCTCGTCCCACTCGACGGGTTTGGCGATCAATTCGCCGTCGCGATCGCGCTCGGCGACGTCCGCCACGACGATCGCCGGCAGCCGGCCCTGGATCTGCAGCGATTTGCGGCCGCGCCCGATCGCGCCCTCGTTCTGCAGGTCCTTGATGAGGAGCTTCAGCTCCGCCTTCGCCTCGCCTTTGACGCCGAAGGCGCGGGCGATGTCACGCTTGGTCACGCGCGCCGGGGCCTTTTCGCCGTTCGGCGCGGGCGCGCCGCCGATGAAGGCGATCAGCTCCTCGCGCGACGGCATTGCGGCGGCGCTCGGCGCGGCCGCCGCGCCGGCGCGGCGGGAAAGATAAGGTTTCGGCAAAGTGTGAAGCTCGCTTCGGTCAAGACAAAGCTAGTCGTCCGCCCGGCCGGTTACAAGCGAACGGCGGTCCGTCGGACAATCGGGCGAGAAATTAGCGCGACCCCGCCTTCACGATCCTGAGCAGCGTGAACAGGCTCAACGGCGACAGTTCGCGCCGCTCGACGATCCGCGCGTCGGGTCGCGAGGCGATCCAGTCGCCGATCGCCGAATAGGGGAAGTTGGGATGCCAGCCGAGCCAGGCGGCGGCCGTCTCCATCCGGTTTTCGATCGCCTTGCGCAGGCCGCGGTCGGCGGCGAAATGGTTCATGACGACCAGCGTCCCGCCCGGCCGCAGCACCCGCCAAGCCTCTTCAAGAGCGCGCTGCGGCTGGGGGATGACGCTCATCACATAGGGCGCCAGCGCCACATCGAAGGCCTTGTCGGCGAATTCGAGCGCGGTGGCGTCCATGACGTGCAGGCCTTTCACCTGCGCGAGCCCCTGCCGCGCGACCCGTGTTCGCGCGGACCGAAGCATCGGCGCGCTGATGTCGATGCCGGTGGCGTGGACGTTGGCCGGAAGCAGCGGCAGTTCGAGCCCCGTGCCGACGCCGATCACCAGAATTTCGCCGCCCGGCCCCGCCGCCCGCGCCGCCGCCTCAGCCGCCGCCAGCCGCCCCGGGTGAAACGGCAGATCGAACAGGAGGTCGTAGATCGGCGCCCAGCGGCTGTAGGCCGCCTGCGCATGGTGCCCCGCGTAGCCGCGCGTCACATGAGTTGGATTCAAGGCGGACTGCCCTTTTGCCTGGGTCGCCGTTGACGCGGGCTTCGGTCTTTAGCGTACGTTTCGCGCAGAAAGGCGTCATTTGCAACAAATCAATGACAAATGCTTACGAAAGAGGCGCGATGGCGCGACGCGACGCTTCGTCGCAGAGACGATTCGAACGCTTGCACACACAGGCGCGCGAACCGATCTTCGGCTTGCGGCGTCTCCGCTATCCAGTGGGCGCGAGCGCGGCCGCGGCAACGGAATCCATGTGAACGGGGGCGGCGAACGTCGCCAACCACACAGCGCAACGACCAAAGACAAAAGGAGTGAAACCGTGGCGCTCAAAGGTTCGAAAACCGAGCAGCATCTCAAGGACGCCTTCGCCGGCGAGTCGCAGGCCAATCGCCGCTATCTCTATTTCGCCAACAAGGCCGATGTCGAAGGCTATCCCGATATCTCCGCCCTGTTCCGATCGACGGCGGAAGGCGAGACCGGCCACGCGCACGGCCATCTCGAATATCTCGAAGTGGTCGGAGACCCGGCGACCGGCCTGCCGATCGGCCCGACCAAGGCCAATCTCGCGAGCGCGGTCGCGGGCGAGACGCACGAATATACCGACATGTATCCGGGCATGGCCAAGGATGCGCGCGCCGAGGGCTTCGACGAGATCGCCGACTGGTTCGAGACGCTTGCGAAAGCCGAACGTTCGCACGCCAACCGCTATCAGAAGGCCCTGAACGAACTGGCGCTGAGGCGTCGAAGGCTCGAAATCCCGCTCGTCCCTCTTCCCTCCAAGGGAACGGGGCGGGCGCTCCAGCACGCATGGCGGCTCCGCTCTTGCGCGCAATTGCTATCCTTAGGGGGTGACAAGCCGTGGCCGGTCCGGTCAGCGAAGGCAATCTCAAGGCGCCGATCCGCCATCCGCTCGATTGGCAGAACCCCGAATTCTACGACGAGGCCGCGCTCCTCAAGGAGATGGAGCGGGCGTTCGAAATCTGCCACGGCTGCAGGCGCTGCGTCAGCCTGTGCCAGTCGTTTCCGACCTTGTTCGACCTCGTCGAATTCTCCAAATCGATGGAGGTCGACGGGGTCAGGAAAGAGGACTACGCAAAGGTCGTCGAGCACTGCTTCCTGTGCGACCTCTGCTACATGACAAAGTGTCCCTACGTGCCGCCGCACGCCTGGGTCCTCGACTTCCCCCACCTGATGCTGCGCGCCAAGGCCGTCCATTACCGCGCCAAGGGCGCCCCGCTTCGCGACCGGGCGCTGACCGACACCGACGCCATGGGCGCGTCGCTCGCCAATCCGGTCATGGCGCCGGTCGTCAACCTGATCAATTCTATCCGACCGGCCCGCCGAGCGCTCGAGGCCGTCGCGGGGATCGACGCCGACGCGTGGCTGCCGCCATACGCCTCGCGACCGCTGCGCAAGCGCCTCGATATCCTGCCGTCCGATACGCCAGGCGAGCCGGCCGGACGCACGACCGGCAAGATCGCCCTGTTCGCCACCTGCTACGTCAATCGCAACGAGCCGGGCCCGGGCGAGGATCTCGTCGCGGTCTACCAGCACAACGGCATTCCGGTGACGCTGACGCCGCGCGAGAAATGCTGCGGCATGCCGCGCCTCGAACTCGGCGATCTCGAGAGCGTGCGCCAGCACAAGGAGCTCAACATTCCGATGCTGGCGAAGCTGGTCGACCAGGGCTGGGACCTGACGGCGCTGATCCCATCCTGCGTCCTGATGTTCAAGCAGGAACTGCCGCTGATGTTCCCGGGCGATTCGGACGTGATGAAGGTGAAGCGGGCGTTCTACGATCCGTTCGAATATCTCGTGCTGCGCGCCCGGGAGGGCAAGCTCAAGACCGACTTCAAGAGAACCCTTGGCAAGGTCGCCCTTCACGCCGCCTGCCACCAGCGCGTGCAGAACATCGGGCCAAAGACGAAGGAGGCCCTGTCGCTCGTCCCCGGCACTGTGGTCGATCTGATCGAGCGCTGCTCGGGTCATGACGGCACCTACGCTGTGAAGGCGGAATTCGCCGAGTCCGCCATGAAGATCGTGAAACCCGTGGTCGCCCGCGTCGACGCCGCAAAGCCGGACCATTACGGTTCGGATTGCGCGATGGCGGGTCATCACATCGCGCATGCGCGTGGCGACGGCGGCGGGCCCGAGCATCCGATCTCGCTGCTGCGCAAAGCCTACGGGGTCTGACCTTGCTCACCCACGAAAGCCTCTTCAATCTCGAGACCTACGCCCGGGTGCGGGCGGCGTTCCGCACCAAAGTGATGGCCCACAAGAAGCTCAGGATGGTCGAGCTCGGCGCGCACGTTTCGATCCATTTCGAGGACGCGCTCACCATGCAGTATCAGGTCCAGGAGATGCTGCGGCTCGAGCGCATCTTCGAGCCCGAGCAGATCCAGCAGGAGCTCGACGTCTACAATCCGCTGATCCCCGACGGGTCGAACTGGAAGGCGACCCTTGATGATCGAATATCCGGACGCCGAGGAGCGCAGGGTCGCGTTGGGCCGCCTCCTCGGGGTCGAGACGGCGACCTACGTCCAGGTCGGCGGCTTCGCCCGCGTGACGCCGTTCGCCAACGAGGACCTCGACCGGACGACCGCGACCAAGACCTCGGCGGTGCATTTTCTTCGTTTCGAGCTGACGCCGGAGATGGTCGCCAGCGCCAAGGGCGGGGCGCCGATCCGGGTCGGAATCGACCATCCGCACGCCAAGGCGGAGATCACGGTAGCCGACGCCACGCGCGAGTCGCTGGTGGCCGACCTCAATTCGCGGGCGCGATAGCTGGCCCGGAGCCGTGGAACGGAAAACCGACGGGCCATCGCCTGCCTGTCGCCGATCGGCCGCTCACCTCGCGCTTTGCCGGCGCTTTGCTTGCAACTCTATGCTGAAGGCGCGACAGGAATTCCGGGACATGAAATCAAGGAGCCGACCATGCTCGACCACGTCACCATCGCCGTCGCCGACTTCGAGCGTTCCAGGGCGTTCTACCAGGCCGCGCTGAAGCCGCTCGGGCTTTCGCTCGTCATGGCCGTCACCGCCGAAGAGACGGGCGGCGAGGCTTATGCGGGATTCGGCGCGGCCGGCAAACCCTTCTTCTGGATCGGAACGGGGGCGAAGCCGAAGGGCGGGATGCATGTCGCCTTCACCGCCGGAAGCCGGTCCGAGGTCGACGCCTTTTACCACGCCGCGCTGAGCGCCGCCGGCCGGGACAACGGACCGCCGGGCCTGAGGCCGCACTATCACGCCGACTACTACGGCGCCTTCGTCCTCGATCCCGACGGCAACAACATCGAGGCGGTCTGCCACAAGCCGGCGTGACGCCAGGCGCGGGCCGCAGGGCGCTCCGAGAGGACGCGCCGATTAACGGGATGGACGGCGCTGCCGCGCTCACCGGGCGTGGCAACAAGCGCTCTATGTCTTCTTCGCCGCGGCCTTCGGCGTCGCCTTGCTTGCGGGCTTCTTGCTTGGAGGCCTCTTGACCGCCGGCGTTCTCGCCTTACCGGGCGCGGCCTTCGTCGCCGCCATCTTGGCCGGCGCCGCCTTTCCCGACGCCGCGGGCTTCGCCGCGGCCTTCTTGCCGGCGCCTTGCGGCCGTCGGGCGCGGGCTTGCCCTCGCGCTCGGCGATCAGCTCCAGCGCCTCGCCGAGCGAAATCGAATCCGGCGTGATCGACTTCGGAATGGTCGCGTTGACCTTGCCCCAGTTGACGTAGGGGCCGAAGCGGCCGTCGCGCACCGTCACCGGGCCGCCGTCCGGGTGGTCGCCGAGGAGCCGCCCAGAGACGCCGCCGCCGTCGGCCTTGGCCTTGAGCAGCGCGAGCGCCGTCGTCGAGCGTCACGCTCGCCGAGTCGGTTCCCTTCGGCAGGGTCGCGTTGACCTTGCCGTGGTTGACGTAGGCGCCGAAGCGGCCCTGCTTGACGGCTGACCGCGCCGCCGTCGGGATGCTCGCCGAGCGCGCGTCCCGCGCCGCCGCCGAAGCGCGAGCCGGCGGCGCCGCTCTCCTTGGCGACGATGAGGTCGATCGCGCGGTTGGCGCCGATCTCGAGCACGTCGTCGTCGCGGCCGAGGTTGGCGTAGGTCTTGCCGTGCTGGACGTAGGAACCGTAGCGGCCGATGCCGGCCAGAATGGGCTCGCCGCTGGTCGGATGGCGCGCCACCTCGCGCGGCAGCGACGAGGAGCGCAGCGCCTTCTCGAGCGTCACGTCCTCGGGCTTCAGGCCGCGCGGCAGCGACGAGCGCTTCGGCTTCTCGCCCTCGCCCTGCTGCACGTATTCGCCGAAGCGGCCGTTGCGCAGCGTGATCTCGTCGCCCGTCTCCGGGTCCTGGCCCAGCACGCGCGACGCCCGGCCGCTCGCCCTCGCCGCTTTCGGCGCCGGTCGGCGACAGCACGCGGGTGTACTTGCATTCGGGATAGTTCGCGCAGCCGATGAAGGCGCCGAACTTGCCGAGCTTCAGCGACAATTGCCCCTTGCCGCAGGACCGGGCAGAGCCGCGGATCGACGCCGTCGCCGCGGTCGGGGAAAGATGTGCGGCCCGAGAAGCTCGTTGAGGCTGTCGAGCACCTGGCCGGTGCGCAGGTCCTTGATGTCGCCGACCGCCCCGGAAAAATCCTTCCAGAAGGCGCGCAGCAGCTCCTTCCAGTCCATCTCGTGGTTCGACACCTGGTCGAGCTGCTCCTCGAGCCCGGCGGTGAAGTCGTATTCGACATATTTCGGGAAGAACGACTCGAGGAAGGCGGTGACCAGCCGGCCCTTGTCCTCGGGGATCAGCCGCTTCTTCTCGATCCGCACGTAGTCGCGGTCGCGCAGCGTCGCCAGCGTCGAGGCGTAGGTCGAGGGGCGGCCGATGCCGAGCTCCTCCATCCGCTTGACCAGCGTCGCCTCGGTGTAGCGCGGCGGCGGCTCGGTGAAGTGCTGGGTGGCGTCGATCCGCTCCTTGGCGAGCTTCTCGCCCTCGCTGCATCGGCGGCAGGCGGGCGGAGTCCTCGTCCTCCTCGTCGTCGCGGCCTTCCTGGTAGAGCGCCAGAAAGCCCGGGAAGCGCACCACCTGCCCGGTGGCGCGGAAGTCGAGCTTTCGCGTCGCCCGCCTCGGCGAGGATGTCGACCGTGGTGCGCTCGAGCTCGGCGCTCTCCATCTGGCAGGCGATCGTGCGGGTCCAGATGAGCTCGTAGAGCTTGGCCTGCTCCGGCTCGAGGTGGTGGGCGACGTCGCGCGGGCGGCGCGTCATCTCGGTCGGGCGGATCGCCTCGTGCGCCTCCTGCGCGTTCTTGGCCTTGGCGGTGTACTTGCGCGGCGCGCCGGGGACGTAGGCGTCGCCGAAATCCTTGGCGATCACTTTTCGCGCGGCGGCGATCGCCTCGGGGGCGAGGTCGACGCCGTCGGTGCGCATGTAGGTGATGAGGCCGACCGGGCCGTCGCCGACGTCGACGCCCTCGTAGAGGCGCTGGGCGATCTGCATGGTGCGCGGCGGGCGCGATGCCGAGCTTGCGCGAGGCCTCCTGCTGCAGGGTCGAGGTGGTGAAGGGCGCATAAGGATGGCGCCGGACCGGCTTCGACTTCGATCGACGGCGACCGAGAACTTCGCGTTCTCGAGCGCCGCCTTGAACGCCTCGCGCCTCCGCGCCCGAGCCGATGTCGAGCCGGTTGATCTTCTTGCCGTCGGCGCCGACGAGGCGGGCGGAAAACGCCGCGCCGGCCTCGGTCTTGAGATGCGCGACGATCGACCAGTATTCGCGCGAGACGAAGCGCTCGATCTCGAACTCGCGGTCGCAGACGAGCCTCAGCGCCACCGACTGCACCCGTCCGGCCGAGCGCGCGCCCGGGAGCTTGCGCCACAGCACCGGCGAGAGCGTGAAGCCGACCAGATAGTCGAGCGCGCGGCGCGCCAGATAGGCGTCGACCAGCGCCCCGTCGATCTCGCGCGGATGGCGCATCGCCTCCTGCACCGCGTCCTTGGTGACGGCGTTGAACACCACCCGGTCGACGCGCTTGTCCTTGAGCAGCTTCTTGTTCTTCAGGATCTCATGGATGTGCCAGGAGATCGCCTCGCCCTCGCGGTCGGGGTCGGTGGCCAGGATCACCCGCTCGGCGTCCTTGACCGCGCCGCCGATCTCGCGCGAGCCGCTTGGCCGACTTGGCGTCGACCTCCCAGCGCATGGCGAAATCGTCGTCCGGATCGACCGAGCCGTCCTTGGCCGTCAGATCGCGCACGTGCCCGAACGAGGCGTAGACGCCATAGTCCTTGCCGAGATACTTGTTGATGGTCTTCGCCTTGGCGGGCGACTCGACGATCACGACTTTCATAATTGCGTCCTTCGGCGGCCCGGCCAGGCGGCCGCGCGTCGTATCGGCCGGGGGATATGGAGACGCCAGGCCCGCGTGTCAAATCGGGGCGAACGGCGTTCCGGGATTCGGGAAGACGCGATGAGGGGTCCGACCGTGCAATTCTCCATCCGGGCCGCGACCGAAGCCGATCTGCCCCGCATTTGGGATGTTCGGCGCGGAACGGCGGAAAACAGGCTGACCGACCCCGCGCGCGTAACCGACCAGGAAGTGGCGTGGTATCTGAAGGAGGCGATCTTTCTGACGTCGGAAGACGAAAGCGGCGTGCAGGGCTTTGTCTGCGCGAACCCGCTGACCGGGTACGTCTGGGCGCTGTTCGTTATCGACGAGGCGCACGGACGCGGGCATGGAACCGGGCTGCTCACCGAGGCGGTCGAAAGGCTTCGGCGGGCCGGGCATCGCCAGGCCTTCCTGACGACCGGTGTGGACACGCGCGCCGCCGAATTCTACCGCCGGAAGGGGTGGCGGCAGACCGGGGTGGACATGAGGGGCGATGCGGTCTTCCGATTGTGGCTCTAAGGCGGGGTCCCGATCCCGCCCCGCCACAAAGGATTCATCAGCCGCCAAGCCGCTCGGCCGCCCGCGCCGATCTGATCTGGAAGCGACGGTTAGCGGCATGGGTCGTCATCGGCGGCGGTCCTTCAAGGCTTCGGAACCGCCGCCCCGCCGGTCGAAACATGGGGCGCGTCCGGCTGCTCCCGTGGGTTGAGCAGGAGCGCGATTAGCCCCGTCCAGCCGGTCTGATGCGAGGCGCCGAGGCCGCGCCCCGTATCGCCGTGAAAATATTCGTTAAATAACAGGCGATCGCGGAAGTTGGCGTCCTGCCACTGGCGGCTTGCGTCGCCGAGAAAGACACGCCGCCCGTCGGGTTCCTTCACGAAAAGCCGCTGCAATCGACGGGTCAGCTCCAGGGCGACCTCTTCGAGCGAAAGCAATTTTCCCGAGCCGGTCGGGCACTCGACCCGAAAAGCGTCGCCGTAGAACTTGTGAAGCTTATGAAGCGCTTCCACAATGAGATAATTGATCGGCATCCAGACCGGCCCGCGCCAGTTCGAATTTCCGCCGTAGATTCTGGTGGTCCCTTCGCCAGGCGTGTACGCCAAGGTCAAGACCTCGTCGCCGTGTCGAAAGATGTAGGGGTGGCCTTCGTAATATTTCGAGACGCTTCGGATTCCATAATCGGACAGGAACTCTGATTCGTCCAACATGCGGGATAAAATGCTGTTGAGCCGGAAGCGTCGGGTGAGCGACAGCAATCGATACCCCCGCTGATTGGGTTCGCGCCAATTCGACACCAGACCCGCGAGATCAGGACGGTGGGTTTCAAACCAATCCATTCGTTCGACGAATTTGGGCAGCGAGCTGAGGATATCCTGGTGAATGACTTCAACCGCGAACAAGGGGACCAGTCCAACGATCGAACGAATACGCAGCACTTGAGGAGCTTCGCCCGGGATCCTTAGCACGTCATAGTAAAATCTATCCTGGTCATCCCACAGCCCGGTCTCGGCAGCGCCGCCAGTGACGTGAATGGCCTCGGCAATGTAAATAAAATGCTCGAAATACTTCAGCGCGAGGTCCGAGAACACGCTATTTTGTGACGACAGCTCCAGGGCGATCCGCATCATGCTCAGCGCGAACGCCGACACCCAGGCGGTGCCGTCCGATTGGTCAAGACGGCCGCCGTCCGGCAGCGGGGTCCTGAGATCGAACAGACCGATATTGTCGAGACCGAGGAATCCGCCCTGAAAGATATTCCGCCCGTCGTGGTCCTCCCGATTGACCCACCAAGTGAAGTTCAGCATCAGCTTGTGGAAGACGCGCTGCAAGAATGTTGAGTCGGGTACGCCTGAAACTCGACGGTCGATCTCATAGATCCGAAACGCCGCCCATGCGTGAACCGGGGGATTCACATCGCCGAAATTCCACTCATACGCGGGCACCTGTCCGTTGGGATGAATCGAGCGCGCCTCGGTGAGCAGGATCAATTGAGCCTTTGCGAATTCCGGATCGATCATCGCGAAAGTCACGCAATGGAACGCGAGGTCCCAAGCCGCGAACCACGGATATTCCCACGCGTCGGGCATCGATAGGATATCGCCTGGGGAAACATCGCCGATGTCGCCCATGACGAGATGATCCCAGTTCGCGTTTCGCCCGTTGCGTCGCTGCTGCGGGGGCTCCGGCTGCAGGGGATCGCCTTGAAGCCACCGGTGGACGTCGTAGCCGTAGAACTGCTTGCACCAAAGCATTCCGGCGAGCGCCTGGCGCTGCACCAGCCGGTGATCGGCGTCGTCGATCTCCGATTGCACGGCGGCGTAGAACTCGTCCGCCTCCGCGCGTCTCGCCGCCAATTCAGCGTCAAAATCGGAAGCGGCCGCCAAGCCGCCGGCCGGCCTCAACCTCACGCGAACGGATCGGCTTTCGCCGGCCGGTATGTCAAGGATATGGTGCGCGGCGGCTTTGGTTCCGCGCCTTTCCGGGTTGATCGCAGAGGCGTCGCCGTGGACCACCGCGTCGTTGACGCCGTCCTTGAAGAAGCCGCTTGCCTGCGTCCGATAAAGCCGGTTCGTATTTGTCTCGTTGTCGCAAAACAGCAGGTCGACCGCGCCTTCGCAGAGCAGCTCCATCGGCGGTAATTTCGGATGGCTGACGAGGATTGCATTGGCCTCCCTCGCCGCAAGGCGCGGCCGTGTCGGCGCGGGAATCCACGACCAGATATTCCTGGCCCAGATTTGCGGGAGCACATGGAGCCGCGACGCGACAGCCGCGCGATTGTGGCAGGTGATGAGCAGAAGGATGTCGTCCGGCGCGGCTTTGGCGTATTCGATCTCAACGTCGAAATAGCGATTGTCGTCAAAAATGCCCGTGTCGATCAGTTCGTATTCTCGCTCCTTCAGTCCGCGGGCTGCGTTGGTCGCGACGAGGTCCGCGTAGGGAAAGGCGGCTTGCGGGTATTTGTAGAGCATCTTCATGTACGCGTGCGTCGGAACGCCATCGAGATAATAGTAGAGTTCCTTGACGTCCTCGCCGTGATTGCCCTGGGCGTTGGTAAGGCCGAAGAGCCGCTCCTTTAGGATCGGATCGACGCCGTTCCAAAGCGCGACGCTCATGCAAATCTGAAGCTTATCGTCGGCAAATCCGCCCAATCCGTCTTCGCCCCATCGATAGGCCCGGCTGCGAGCATGGTCATGGGGAAAATATTCCCAGGCCGAACCGTCGGCGCTGTAGTCCTCCCGCACCGTTCCCCATTGCCTATCGCTGAGGTAGGGCCCCCAACGGCGCCAACCGGCGGCCGCCGCGCTCGCAAGGCGAAGCCCTTCGCGCGTCTCGCCGATGCGCCCGCGCGAGGCGGTAGGGGATTCCGTCGTCATCGATCGAGGTTCCGTTGCTAAACCCGCGAGAGCGATTGGTTCCTGCTACGCCGCCGCCCTAATCTGCGCGTCGGTTGTTGGCAGTTGCTGAGCCGCGCCAGAGCATCGGCGCCGAACCCTGCGAGAACAGCGCAGCAGACGATCGACGGAAATTGTCCTTCCCCCCATGGCCGGGCCCCGCCAGGCCGTTGCCGCCGCAGGATCAGGCCCGAATTTCGCTATTTTTTTATCCCAGGCAACGACGCGTGACAACTGCTTGAAGGGCGCCTCGGTTGCTCGGAGGGCGCCTCTTATCATCGATCAGTAGGCGAGACGGCGCCGTTCGGCGTTGTATGCTATAGTCCCCGAGAGATTACGCTTTGTGAAATGGGGAAACGAGATGACATTGAAGGGCAAGGTTGCTGTCGTTACTGGCGGCAATAGCGGGATCGGGATGGCCATCGCGTTGGGTCTTGCGAAGGCCGGGGCCAGCATCGTCATTGATTACGTTGTGCACCCTGAGGCGACGGAGGCGCTGGAGCGTGAGATCCTTTCTCTGGGCGATCAGGCGATCGGCGTGGAAGCTGACGTCAGCCGGGTCGAGGAGCTTCAGAAGCTCATCGACGCGGCGGTGACGAAGTTCGGGCGCCTCGACATCATGGTGAACAATGCGGGGGTGGAGACGCGGACTTCCGTGCTCGACACCACCGAGGCTCAGTATGACAGGGTGCTCTCGATCAACCTCAAGAGCGCTTTTTTCGGCACTCAGATTGCTGCGAAACAGATGCTCAAGCAGAGCGGGGGTGGGCGGATCATCAATATCACCTCGGTCCATGAGGACTGGCCGATGCCTGGGAACACCGCCTATTGCCTGGCCAAGGGCGGCATGCGCATGCTGACCCGCACGGCCGGGGTTGAATTGGCTCCGCATGGCGTTCTGGTCGTGGGGGTCGGTCCCGGCGCCGTGGCCACTCCGATCAATCTCTCCACCATGAAAGACCCGGTGCTTATGGCGAAGCTGGACGCGGCGATTCCGATCCGCCGCATGGCGCAGCCGGAAGAGATCGCGAACGTCGTCGTGTTCATTGCAGGCGACGGCGGAAGCTACTTGACCGCGACGACCATTTTCGCGGATGGCGGCATAATGCACAATAGCGTTGGGCTGTAGCGCAACGGCCGAACGCCACGATGTCATCGGCGGCGGCGCTGAGCCGCCCGGGCAGAGGCTCTGCGCTAATCCGCCGCGGCGCCCCCCGCGTATGGTATACTGGACAACGTCGCGCCGGACCGATACCGAAACGGGCAAGGGGCGGACGGCTGAAAGGGCCGAATGCCTGCAAGAAAGGCAGACGATGGACTACGAGCGGCGCTTTGCGGACGCAATTAACCGTCTGAAGACGGAAGAGCGCTACCGATCCTTCGCCAATATCGAGCGCGACGCCAGACGGTTTCCCTTGGCGATGTGGCGGCCCGAGGGCGAGGAGGACCGCCCACGCGAAGTCACCGTCTGGTGCTCAAACGATTACCTCGGCATGGGCGTCCATCCGGACGTGATCGAGGCGTCGGTCGCGGCGGCGCGCGCCCACGGCGCCGGCGCGGGGGGCACCCGCAACATTTCCGGTACGCACAACCCGATCGTGCAACTCGAGGCCGAACTCGCCGACCTGCACGGCAAACCCGCCGCCCTCGCCTTCACCTCGGGTTGGATCTCCAATCTCGCCGCGATCTCGACCATCGCCGGCCTGCTGCCGAACTGCCTGATCCTGTCCGATGCGCTCAACCACAATTCGATGATCGAAGGCGTCCGGCGCGCGGGCTGCGAGAAGTCGGTGTGGCGTCACAACGACGTCGCCCATCTCGCTGAGCTGCTGGCCGCCCAACCGCTCGACCGACCCAAGCTCGTCGTGTTCGAGAGCCTCTATTCGATGGACGGCGACATCGCGCCGATCGAGGCGATTCTCGACGTCGCGGAAAAATACGGCGCGATGACCTATATCGACGAGGTCCACGCGGTCGGCCTCTATGGCCCGCGCGGCGGCGGGGTGAGCGAGCGCGAGGGGCTCGCCCATCGCATCGACGTCATCGAGGGTACGCTCGCCAAGGGGTTCGGCTCGCTTGGCGGCTATATCGCGGCGAGCGCCGCGGTCATCGATGCGGTGCGCAGCTATGCGCCGCAATTTATCTTCACCTCCACCCTGCCCCCGAGCGTAGCGGCGAGCGCCGCGACGGCGGTGCGGCTGCTGAAGCGCTCGAACGCGGAACGCGAGCGGCACCAGCACATGGCGCGGCTCACCAAGCACGCGCTGCGGGCGGCCGGCATCCCGGTGATGGACAACCCCTCGCATATCGTGCCGGTGTTCGTCGGGGATGCGCAGAAGTGCAAGGCCGCGAGCCGGATGCTGCTCGAGCGGCACGCGATCTATATTCAGCCGATCAATTATCCGACGGTCGCAAAGGGGACCGAGCGGCTGCGCATCACTCCGGGCCCCGCCCACAGCGAGGCGCAGGTCGCCGATCTCGTGGAGGCGCTGGTCGATGTGTGGAAGACGCTGGGCCTGCGCTTCGAGGAGGCCAGGATCATCCCGTTGCGCCCCGTCGCCAGGGAACCGGCGCAGTGCGTCTATCCCGAGATGAAAAAGGCGGCCGAGTAGCGGGGCCGCCGGATCGTCCGGATCGCGTCAAGACGGCGCCGGCGCCACGCCACAATGCGAAGGCGCCGGCGTCGCGCGCTCGCGAACTCAGTCCGGGATTTGATAGAAGACGGCAAGCAAGACAGTCACGACCTGGTTGCGGTGGGGAACCTGCGGGCGGCGTTGGCGCCTCGGGACGCCTCGCCGTCGGGTCGCGAGTCCGTGAAATGAGGATCGGCATCCTGGAATGCGGGGCTCCGCCCGAGGTGCTTCGCCCTCGGTTCGGCGGCTATGGCGCGATGGTGCAGCGGGCGCTCGGCCCGTGCCGGGACACCGCGGTCTTCGACGTGCCGGGCGGGGCGCTGTCCGCCGCGACGCCGGACTGCGACGCCTTTGTGCTGACCGGGTCGGCGGCCGGGGTTTACGACGACCTGCCCTGGATACCTCAACTGATCGGCTTTCTGCATGACATCAGGGGGCGCGCGAAGCTGGTCGGCATCTGCTTCGGGCACCAGGCGATGGCCGAGGCGTTCGGCGGCGCTGTGGTCAAGTCGCCGAAGGGCTGGGGCGTCGGGCTCCAGCGCTACGACGTGCAGCGCCGCGCATCGTGGATGGACGGCGCGGCGCCCGTCTATGTCCCCGCCTCGCATCAGGATCAGGTCGTGGCCTGTCCGCCGGGCGCTCGCATAACCGTCGCCAGCGCGTTCACCCCCTATGCCGGGCTGGACTACGGCGACGCTATCTCGTTCCAGTTCCATCCGGAGTTCGAGACCGAGTTCGCGACGGCGCTGATCGAGGCGAAACGAGACGCTTATGGCGCGTTGGCCGCCCCCGCGATTGCGTCCTACGCCCAACCGAACGATTGCGACCGGGTCAGTCAGTGGATCGGTCGTTTCCTGGACGCGCCCGGACCTCCGCGCGATGCCGGCTAGACGTGGTCTATCCTCTCGTCCCCGGATGATTGGGAGGCTGGTCGCCAACGGGCGAACCGTCGATAAGACACGGAGCGACGGGCCGGAGCAATGCCGGCGACATTGCGGCGCGTCCGCTCGATTATGAGCTTGCCTACCGTCGTTGGTCGGCGCCATCCTCCGCGCCGTCCAGCACCCGCCAAGTGCGGCGGAGGCGCATACGCGACCGGCGTCGTCCCTAACGCCGATCGCCCTTGGCGTTGCGACGATGGCGCTGCGTCTTCACGGGGATAGAGGCCAGTCGTGACGTCAACGAAATCCGCAAAACCCTTCCTCGCCGCGCTCGCGGGCGAGCGCCAGCCGCGGCCCCCGATCTGGCTCATGCGGCAGGCGGGCCGCTATCTGCCGGAATACCGGGAAATCCGGGCGCGCGCCGCAAGCTTCCTCGACTTCTGCTACACGCCGGCCTCGACGGTTGAGGCGACCTTGCAGCCAATTCGGCGCTTCGGATTCGACGCGGCGATCTTGTTTTCTGACATTCTCGTTCTTCCCGATGCGCTCGGCCAGAGCGTAACCTTCGAGACCGGCGAGGGACCGCGCCTCGAGCCGATCAGCGACGCCGAAGGGCTCGCGCGCCTTCGCCCGGAGCCCGACTGGGAAAAACTCGCGCCCGCGTTCGAGACGCTCGACCGCCTGAAGACTGCGCTGCCCGGCGATGTCGCGCTGATCGGCTTCTGCGGCGCGCCCTGGACGGTGGCGAGCTACATGATCGCCGGGCGCGGGACGCCGGACCAGGCGCCGGCGCGGCTGTTCGCCTACCGGCATCCGGAACTGTTCACCGCCCTGATCGACCGGCTGGTCGACGCCTCCGCCGCCTATCTCGTCCGCCAGATCGCGGCGGGCGCCGAGGCTGTGCAGATCTTCGACTCCTGGGCGGGCGTGTTGCCCCCGGCCGAATTCGAACGCTGGTGCGTCGCTCCGATCGCCGCGCTCGTCGCCAAGGTGAAGGCGAAGGCGCCCGATGCGCCGATCATCGCCTTCCCACGCGGGGCCGCCACGGAGCTTGGCAAGTTCCACGGCATGAAAGGCGTCGCGGCGATCGGCCTCGACACCGCGGTCGAACCGGCCGCCGCCGTCGCGGCGCTTCCCGGCGGCGTCGCGCTGCAAGGCAATCTCGACCCGCTGGCCCTTGTGGCTGGCGGCGCGGCGCTCGACCAAGGGATCGATCGAGTGCTCGCGGGCTTCGGCTCGAGAGCCCATATCTTCAACCTCGGCCACGGCATCCTGCCCGAGACGCCTATCGCCCATGTCGAGCGCATGATGACGCGGGTGCGCGGGATATGACGGGAACGGACGACCCGAGCCGCGCCGACGCGCGCCTCGCCGCCGCGGCGGCGTGGTTTGGCGGCCTGCAGCAGCGGATCGTCGCGGCGATGGAGGGGCTCGAGGACGAGTTTCCCGGGGCCGAGGCGGCGCGAGAGCCCGGCCGTTTCGCAATCGAGCCGTGGAGCCGCACCGACGCGGGCGGCGCCCCTGGCGGCGGCGGACGTATGGCGATGCTGCGCGGGCGGCTGTTCGAAAAGATGGGCGCGCATTCTTCGACCGTGTTCGGGACCTTCCCGGCCGAATTCGCCGGGCAGATCCCGGGGGCCGCCGAAGACCCGCGCTTCTGGGCGGCCGGCGTCTCGGTGATCGCCCATCCCTGGAGTCCGCACGTTCCGACGGCGCACATGAACGTGCGGCTCGTGCGCACGACCAGGACCTGGTTCGGCGGCGGCGCCGACCTCACCCCGATGCTCGACCAGCGGCGGGTTCAGACCGACCCCGACGCGGTGTTGTTTCATGCCGCCATGCGCGAGGCCTGTGGACGCCATGCCAAGGTCGCCGACGCCGAGCGATTTCGGGCGTGGTGTGACGAGTATTTTTTCCTCAAGCACCGCAACGAGCTGCGCGGGATCGGCGGGATCTTCTTCGATCATCTCAACAGCGCGGACGACCCGGGCAATTCGGCGTTCGACGACGATTTCGCTTTCGTACGCGACGTTGGAGAGAGCTTCATTGCGGTCTATTGCGAGATCGTGCGGCGGAATGCGGCGCGGCGTTGGAGCGAACGCGAACGCGAGGAACAACTCGTCCGCCGCGGCCGTTATGTCGAGTTCAATCTTCTCTATGATCGAGGTACGATCTTCGGCCTGAAGACGGGGGGCAACATCGCCTCCATCCTCTCCTCCATGCCGCCAGAGGCCCGCTGGCCCTGAACGGCGCAACTGTTGGGAGTCCCTTCATGATCAACGCAGCGCAATCGGGCCGCTTTCGCATCGGCGGCGCTTTCGAGGTCAACCGGCTCGGCTTCGGCGCAATGCGCATTGTCGGGCGGGGCGTGTGGGGTCCGCCCGCAAACCGCGCCGAGGCGATCCGGACGCTCAAGCGGCTGGTCGACGTCGGGGTCGATTTCATCGACACCGCCGATTCCTACGGCCCCGACTTCTCCGAAGCGTTGATCCGCGAGGCGCTGCACCCTTACGGGTCCATCAAGGTCGCGACCAAGGGCGGCCTCGCCCGCACCGGCCCGGACGTCTGGATCCCGCTCGGCCGGCCCGAATATCTGATCCAGCAGGCCATGAAGAGCCGATGGCGGCTCGGGGTCGAGACGATTGACCTGTGGCAGCTCCATCGCATCGACTCGAAGGTTCCCGCCGGGGAGCAGTTCGATGCGATCAAGACGCTGATCAAGGACGGCGTCATCCGCACCGCCGGCCTGTCGGAGGTGAGCGTGGCGGAGATCGAAGCGGCGTCGAAAATCTTTCCGGTCGCGACGGTGCAGAACCAGTACAATCTCGCCGATCGGAAGAGCGAGGCCGTTCTCGAATATTGCGACAAGCATGGAATCGGCTTCATCCCGTGGTACCCCCTGAACGCCGGCGAACTCGCGCGCGAAGGGTCGGCGCTGGACGCCATCGCCCGCGCCCACAAGGCGAGCCCGGGCCAGATCGCGCTGGCCTGGCTCCTGAAACGCAGCGCGGTCATGCTGCCGATCCCCGGCACCGGAAAGGTCGCGCACCTCGAGGAGAATGTCGGCGCGGCTGCGATCAGGCTGACCGACGAGGAGTTCGCCACGCTCGACCGGGTCGGGCGAGCGAATGGCTGACGCTTCAGTTCTTCAACTCCTCAGCACCGCGCAGGCGCCGCCGGCCGCCTGGATGCGGTCGCAGAGGCGCCGCGCTTCGCCGCCGGTCTGGGCCGGCAGGCGCACGCGGTAGAACGGCCGCCAGCCGCGGCTGCGCAGGACCGAGCCGAGGACGAACGGCGTCATGTCGCCGATGACGCGCGCGTAATCATGCCGGGCGCGTGCGAAGGCGCGCAACGCGGAGTCCTTGGAAAAGCTGGCGGAGAGTTGCACCCCCCAGGGCGCGAAGAGGCCCGAAACGATCGGCGGGCCGCCCGACGGACCTCGGGCGACACGGAGCCTGCCGATCGAGACAAGGCAGGGATCGGCGGGCCCGGGCGCGGAGGACGCCGGCGGGATCGGGGCGCGCCATTCCTCGATATCGTGGCCGGTGATCGCCAGCACGTAGTCCTGCGTCTCGAGCGGCATGGAGCCTTTTCCGTCGAGCCAGTTTGCCAGCGCGTTCGGACCGGCGTTGTAGGCGGCCGCCGCGAGCCCGAGATTGCCGAAGCGCTGGGCGAGATCGGCGAGGAGTTTGGCCGAGGCGGGAATCGCGGTCGCCGGATCGAACGGGTCGGCGAGCCCGCGCTCCGACGCCGTGCCGGGCATGAACTGGGCGACGCCTTGCGCGCCCGCCGGGCTCAAGGCGCGGGGTTCGAAGGCGCTTTCCCGCCAGATGAGGCGGGTGAAGAAATTGACGGGCAAGCCTTCGGCCTTGGCCGAGTCCTCGACGATGCCGCACAGGATCGCCAAGGCGTTGTCGCTCGCTGGTTCATGCGGCTCCGCAAAGGCCGGGCCGGACGAGGCGAGAGCGAACAGAGCGAGAGCGACCGCCCATCGACAACGGCGGCGAAGGCAAATCACCGGTCGGATCGACATCCGGCCTCCGAGGTCAGCGAAACGCCGCCCGAACCGGCGAACGAACACGCCTTCGCTTCATCGCTTGAGTCGCGCAAGCCAGCCGGCGATATAATCAGCGACCTCCTCCCAGCCGGGCGCGACGATAGCCATATGATCGCGCCCGTCGAACGCGCGGAAGTCCGTTATTGCGCCGCGCGGCCGGTAGCGCGAGAAGTTGTCGAAAGCGAGTCGCGCCGGCGCCGCGCGGTCGCGCACGCCCGCTGTCATCAGGAGCGGGGGATGGACCCTGGAAAAGTCGAGATGGGCGTCGTCGCCACGCGCATCGCCCGCGATCCGGCGCGACCCGGGCACGATGTAACGGTCGAAAGCGGCCTGCTGCGCCTCCGGCGGCAGGGCGTTGGCGAAAAAGGATTGAAACTCTTCGAAACTCAGGGCCTTCGGCTGCGAGGGATCGTCGACCCGACCGAACAGGCGCCAGGCGAGGCGTTCGACGAGCCCCCCGGCCGGGAAGGGTCCGCGGGGCGGGGCGGAATGAATGGCGACGCCGGCGGCGACAGCGCAACGGTTGACCAGGATCTGCGCGACGAGTCCGCCCATCCCATGGCCGATGACGACCGAGTTCGGTCCCAGCGCTTCGATTTCGGCGCCGACACGCTCGACGACGTCGCCGAGTTTTAGGCGAGCCAGCGCCGCATCCGGATGCGCGGCGCGCAACTCGGCAGGCGACCCCTCGAAACCCGGCCAGGCGGGCGCGACGCACCGGTAGCCGCGTATCGAAAACCAAGGCAGCCAGCGTTCCCAAGTCAGCGGCGTCATGAAGAGGCCGTGCACGAAGACGATCGCGGACGACGCCATCACAGATATATCCCTCGTTCGAGGCGGAATTATTTACTGACAACTTATGGTAAAATCGCGCGTTTGTCGAGTTGGGCGAAGGGCGAAACGTCCCGCCTAAAGCAGACTATGACGGTTCGAAGGGCGATGCTATAGCGCCTCGCCGTTCCGGCCCGCCGCCATCCCGTGAGGAATTTCCGCGATGTCCAAGATCAAGGTCGCAAATCCCGTTGTCGAACTCGACGGCGACGAGATGACCCGCATCATTTGGCAGCTCATCCGCGACAAGCTCGTCCACCCCTATCTCGACATCGAGCTGCAGTATTTCGACCTGTCGGTCGAGCATCGCGACGCCACCGGCGACCGGGTGACGGTCGACGCGGCCCACGCGATCAAGGCGGCCGGCGTCGGGGTCAAATGCGCCACGATCACGCCCGACGAGGCGCGCGTCGAAGAGTTCAATCTCAAGGAAATGTGGAAGAGCCCGAACGGCACCATCCGCAACATTTTGGGAGGCGTCATCTTCCGCGAGCCGATCATCTGCAAGAACGTGCCGCGCCTCGTGCCGGGCTGGACGCAGCCGATTGTCGTCGGCCGTCACGCCTACGGCGACCAGTATCGCGCTACCGACTTCAAGGTGCCCGGCAAGGGGCGTCTCACCATCAAGTTCGAGGGCGAGGACGGGAGCGTCATCGAGAAGGAGGTGTTCAAGTTTCCCGGCGCCGGCGTCGCGATGGCGATGTACAACCTCGACAATTCGATCCGCGACTTCGCCCGCGCGTCGTTGAACTACGGCATCCTGCGCAAGTACCCGGTCTATCTCTCGACCAAGAATACGATTCTCAAGGCCTATGACGGGCGGTTCAAGGACATTTTCCAGGAGGTGTACGAGAGCGAGTTCAAGTCGAAGTTCGCGAGCCTCGGCATCACCTACGAGCATCGCCTGATCGACGACATGGTCGCCTCGGCGCTGAAGTGGTCGGGCGGCTACGTCTGGGCGTGCAAGAACTATGACGGCGACGTCCAGTCGGACACCGTGGCGCAGGGCTACGGCTCGCTCGGCCTGATGACCAGCGTGCTGATGACTCCGGATGGCCAGACGGTCGAGGCCGAGGCCGCGCACGGAACGGTTACACGCCACTACCGCGAGCACCAGAAGGGCCGCGAGACGTCGACCAACTCGATCGCCTCGATCTTCGCCTGGACCCGCGGCCTGTCGCATCGCGCCAAACTTGACGGCAACGAGGATCTCGCCAAATTCGCCGCGACCCTCGAGAGGGTCTGCGTCGAGACGGTCGAGGCTGGCTACATGACCAAGGACCTCGCGCTTCTTGTTGGACCGGACCAGAAGTGGCTGTCGACGACCGGCTTCCTCGACAAGGTCGACGAGAACCTGAAGACCGCGATGGCCGCCTGATTCGGCCCCGCCCCGCGGCGGCGCGAATATCAGATGCAAAACGGCGTCGCGACACCGCGTCGCCGTTGTTTCCCGGTGCCCTTTCAGCCCAGCTCCTCCTCGACGATAGGCGGCGCCGGGGGCAGCGGGCCAAGATCGGCGCACAGCCTGGCCGCGCGCGCCGAAGCGGCGCCCTTGATCGCGCCACGACCCCGGCGCGCTCGTTACGCTCGGGCGCGGATCGCCTCCTCGACCGCGGCCAGCGCCTTGCCGGCGTTGGCGCCGTCCGGGCCGCCAGCCTGGGCCATGTCCGGCCGGCCGCCGCCGCCCTTGCCGCCAAGCGCGGCGGAGCCCACACGCACCAGATCGATGGCGTTGAACCGGTTCGTCTGGTCGGCCGTCACGGCGACGACCAGACTGGCCTTGCCGTCGTCCGCGGTCGCCGTGATCGCGACGACGCCGGATCCGACGCTCTGCTTGGCCTCGTCCGCGAGCGACTTGAGGTCCTTCATGTCGACGCCGGTAACGGCGCGGGCGTAGAACCGCACGCCTGCGACGTCACGCACGGCGTCCGTCGCGCCCGAGCCGCCGCCGCCCATCGCCAGCTTGCGCTTGGCGTCGGCGAATTCGCGTTCAAGTTTTCGCTTGTCTTCGATCAGGCTCTCGAGGCGCTTGGCGGCCTCGTCGGACGGCGCGCGCAGGAGATGGGCGAGCTCGGCATAGGCGTGAGATTCGGCGGTGAGCTTCTTGCGCGCCTCGTCGCGCGTCTTGGCCTCGATGCGGCGCACGCCGGCCGCAACCGCGCTTTCGCCGACGACGGTGATGAGGCCGATGTCGCCGGTGCGGCTCACGTGCGTGCCGCCGCAAAGTTCGACCGAATAAGGCCGCTCGTGCGCAGCCGCGTCCTCGATCAGTCCCATACTGACGACACGAACCTCGTCGCCGTATTTCTCGCCGAACAGCGCTCGCGCGCCTGCTTCGCGGGCGTCGTCCAGGCTCATGAGGCGCGTGGTCACTTCCGCATTCTCGAGCACGACGCGATTGGCGATGTCCTCGACAGCGACGAGTTCGTCCGGCGTGATCGCCTTCGGGTGGGCGAAATCGAAGCGGAGCCGCTCGGGCGAGACGAGCGAGCCTTTTTGCGCAACGTGATCGCCAAGCACGAGGCGCAGGGCCTCGTGAAGGATGTGGGTCGCGGAATGGTTGGCGCGCGTCGCCGTGCGCGCTGCATGATCGACGGAAAGCTCGACCGCCGCGCCGACGAGAGCGCTTCCCTCGACGATCGCAACGTCGTGGACGATAAGGTCGCCGAGCTTCTTGCGCGTGTCGGCGACGACGGCGCGAAAGCTCGGCGCGGTGATCTCGCCGACGTCGCCGACCTGCCCGCCGGATTCGCCGTAAAATGGGGTCTGGTTAAGGATGAGCGAGCCTTTCTCGCCGGCGTCCAGCCTGTCGACCTCGACGCCGTCCTTGACGATCGCCCGCACCACGCCCTCGGCCGTTTCGGTCTCGTAGCCGAGGAACTCGGTCGCGCCGACCCGCTCGCGCAAGGCATACCAGACGGTCTCGGTGGCGGCGTCGCCAGACCCCGTCCAGGCGCGGCGGGCCTCCGCGCGCTGGCGCTCCATGGCCGCGTTGAAGGCGTCGACGTCTACCGAAAGGCCGCGTGCGCGTAGCGCGTCCTGGGTAAGGTCGAGCGGGAAGCCGTAGGTGTCGTAGAGCTTGAACGCCGTCTCGCCGGAGAGCACGCCGCCCTTCGCCAAAGGCCGAGTCTCGTCCTCGAGGATGGCGAGGCCGCGCGCAAGCGTCGTGCGGAAACGCGTCTCCTCGAGCTTCAGGGTCTCGGTGATCAACGCCTCGGCGCGGACAAGCTCCGGATAGGCCTGGCCCATCTCGCGCGTCAGCGCTGGCACGAGCCGCCACATCAGCGGCTCACGCGCGCCAAGCTGCTGGGCGTGGCGCATGGCGCGGCGCATGATCCGGCGCAGCACGTAGCCGCGGCCCTCGTTCGACGGCAGGACGCCGTCGGCGACCAGGAAGGCGGAAGCGCGCAGGTGATCGGCGATGACGCGATGCGAGGCGCGCTGCGGCCCGTCCGGATCGACGCCGGTTAGGTCGGCGATTGCCCGGATCAGCGCCCGGAAGAGGTCGATGTCGTAGTTGTCGTGTACGCCCTGCAGCACGGCGGCGACGCGCTCGAGGCCCATGCCGGTGTCGATCGACGGACGCGGCAGGTTGACCCGCTCCCCGCCCGGCAGCGCCTCGTATTGCATGAAGACCAGGTTCCAGATTTCGACGAACCGGTCGCCGTCCGCGTCCGGCGAGCCGGGCGGCCCGCCGGGAATGTGGTCGCCATGGTCGTAAAAGATTTCGGAGCACGGACCGCAAGGGCCGGTGTCGCCCATCGCCCAGAAGTTGTCGCTGGTCGCGATGCGAATGATGCGCTCGTCGGGCAGACCGGAAATCTTCTTCCACAGATCGAAGGCTTCGTCGTCGTCGTGATAGACGGTGACGGTCAGCCGCTGCTTGTTGAGGCCGAAATCGCGAGTCAGCAGGCCCCAGGCGAAGTCGATCGCGTCCTCCTTGAAATAGTCGCCGAAGGAGAAGTTGCCGAGCATCTCGAAGAATGTGTGGTGGCGGGCGGTGTAGCCGACGTTGTCGAGGTCGTTGTGCTTGCCGCCGGCGCGCACGCATTTCTGCGCGGTCGCGGCCCGCACATAGGAGCGCCGCTCGACGCCGGTGAAGAGGTTCTTGAACTGCACCATGCCGGCGTTGGTGAACATGAGCGTCGGATCGTTGCGCGGAACGAGCGAACTCGACGGCACGATCTCATGGCCGCGCTTGGCGAAAAACTGCAGGAAACTCGATCGGATCTCGTTGACGCCGCTCATGAACACATTGCCTCGGCACGATTTTTCAGACGGCTTTGTAAATCAAGGGGGCGCGGGACGCCAACCGGAATCGCCCGTGGACGGGTCGTGGGACGCGCGCGGTCTTGCCGGTCGCGGGAGCGGACAAGCCGATTGCCGGCCTCGCCGCGAAGGTCAGAGCCCGATTTGAAGGTCAAAGACCGACTTTGTGTGTCTTCTTGATCTTGGCGGCGAACTTCTTGGCGCGAAAAACCGGGGCGCGCGAGATCAGCGTGGATCAACCGCTCCGCGCCAGCCGCGCGCTTCGGCGATCCCTGACGGACGGGCGCGTCGCTCGAGAAGGCGGGGATGCGAGACGCGCCCGAAGGAGCCCGGTCAGGCTTCGGCGTCCTCCTCTTCGGAAGGACCCGCGTTTTCGAGAATGCGCTCGGCGATCAGTCCGGCGTTCTCACGAATGGCGTGCTCGATCTTGTTCGCCATTTCGGGATTGGTCTTGAGATGGGCTTTGGCGTTCTCACGCCCCTGGCCGAGCCGGACGCTGTCGTAGGAGAACCAGGCGCCGGATTTCTCCACCACGCCCGCCCGGACGCCGAGGTCGACAAGTTCGCCCATCTTGGAGATGCCTTCGCCGTACATGATGTCGAACTCGACCTGCTTGAACGGCGGCGCGACCTTGTTCTTGACCACCTTGACGCGGGTCTGGTTGCCGACGACCTGGTCGCGATCCTTGATCGCGCCGATGCGGCGGATGTCGAGGCGCACGGAGGCGTAGAATTTGAGGGCGTTGCCGCCGGTGGTCGTCTCGGGCGAGCCGTACATGACGCCGATCTTCATCCGGATCTGGTTGATGAAGATCACCATGGTGTTGGAGCGCGAGATCGACGCGGTGAGCTTGCGCAACGCCTGGCTCATCAGCCGCGCCTGCAGTCCGGGCTGGGATTCGCCCATCTCGCCCTCGATTTCCGCCCGCGGAGTGAGCGCGGCCACCGAGTCGATGACCAGCACGTCGATCGCGCCGGAACGCACCAGCGTATCGGTGATTTCGAGCGCCTGCTCGCCGGTGTCAGGCTGGGAAATCAGCAGGTCGTTGAGATTGACGCCGAGCTTCTTGGCGTAAACCGGGTCGAGCGCGTGCTCGGCGTCGACGAAAGCGCAAACGCCGCCCTGCTTCTGCGCCTCGGCGATGACATGCAGCGTCAGCGTCGTCTTGCCCGAGGATTCCGGCCCGTAGATCTCGATCACCCGGCCGCGCGGCAGGCCGCCGACGCCGAGCGCAATATCGAGCCCCAGCGAGCCGGTCGAAACGGTCTCGATCTCGACCGCCTGCTGGTTCTTCCCCAGCCGCATGATCGATCCCTTGCCGAACGCGCGCTCGATCTGCGAGAGCGCGGCGTCTAGCGCCTTGGTCTTGTCCACCTGAGTCCCTTCCACCACGCGAAGAATCGGCTGGCTCATCGTTCGGGTCCTTCTCTCACGGGCGGGGTCCGATCCGCAACCGCGGATTCCGCGCCTCCCTGACGGCATTTGTGCATGGTTTGTTCTGCCGCGCAAGTTCTTTTTTTGTTCTCCCGCCAGCCTGGAAAGGCAAAGCGCGAAAATGGTTTCCGACGGGCTAAGCAAATCGCCGCGCACGCCCGTCATGCGCTTTTCCCCCGACGTCGCCGAAGCGCATTCCCGTTCCCTTCCCGCTCATGCTAGAGAGGCGCGATTCCAGGAGCCGTCATGATAGCAGGATTGATTGCGCTGACTTTCGCCGCCGCCTTCGCCGGCGCCGCCATCTATGTCAATTGGGTCGAACAGCCGGCCCGGCTCGCCCTCGACGACGAGGCGCTGCTGTCCGAATGGGGGCCGAGCGACAGCCGCGCCGTGGCGCTCCTCTTGGCCTTCGCGCTCGCGGCCGCGGTCGGCGGGCTTCATCGCCTATTTCGAGACCCAGGACGTGCGCTACGTGTTCGGCGCGCTGATCGCCATCTCGAGCTGGCCCTACGCCTTCTTCGTCATGGCGCCGCTCAACAACCAGATCCTGGCGCTGCGCGGGCACCGACGTCGGCGCGGCGCGGGCGCTGGTTCGCCAGTGGGGCTATATCGAGGTGGGCTTCGCCGCGATCGGCGTGCTGGCGGTCGCAATGTTTCTGTGGATTCTGTGAACGGCGGCGGTCCGTCTCTTCGGCGCTCGCGACGGGACGTCGCCGACGCCGTGCGGTTCTTCACCCGCCTGCCCGTGCCGGCGGCGACGGACGGGGATTTCGACTTCAACCGGCTCGCCTGGGCCGCGCCGGTCGCGGGCGCGGTCATCGGGCTCGTCGGCGCCGCGGCGCTTGGCGCGGCGCGAGGGCTTGGCCTGCCGCCCATGGGTCGCGGCGACGCTTGCGATCGCAGCCCTGGTCGCGGCCAGCGGCGCGCTTCATGAAGACGGGCTCGCCGACGTCGCCGACGGCTTCGGCGGCGGCGCGACCCGCGAGCGCAAGCTCGCCATCATGCGCGACAGCCGCATCGGCGCGTTCGGCGCCGTCGCCCTCGTCCTGTCGCTCGTCATCCGGATCGGCGCGTTGTCTGCAGCGCTGGCGCACGGGTTCTGGGCTGCGGCGGGCGCGCTCGTGCTCGCCGCCGCGGTCTCTCGCGCCGGCGCGCTCGCGCCGCTCGCGCTGCTCGATCCGGCGCGCGCCGACGGCGTGGGCGCGGCCGCAGGCCGGCTCGAGCCGGAAAGCTTCGCCGCCGCCTGCGGCGCCGCTTTCATCCTCGCCCTCGCCCTCGGCCTGGTCGCGACCGGCGTGGGCCACGCGCTCGCCGGCCTCATCGGCGCGGCAGTCGGGGCGGGCGCGATGACGGCGCTGGCGCGTCGCCAGATCGGCGGCCAGACCGGCGACGTCGCGGGCGCGGCGCAGCAATGGGCCGAGATCGCCGCCTGGTGCGGCCTTCTCGTCGGGCGCTCGGCCGCTTAAGTGACAGGCATGAATGCGGCACCGGTCTCCACCCCCTGCGTCAGGGTTTGCGTCGTCGACCCCGTCTCGGCGCTGTGCGTCGGCTGCGGCCGAACGGTCGAGGAAATCGCGGGCTGGAGCGCGATGGATGAGGCCGAGCGGCTCGCCGTGATGGCCGGGCTCGAGGCGCGCCTCGTCGCGATGCGCTCGCGGAAAGCGCGGGAGGGCCGCGCGGGCAGGCGCTGGCGGGTCGGCTGATGCGGCTCTTTCTTCCGCTCGCCATACTGGGCGTCGCCGTCGCCGTCCTGATGCTGACGCCGGCCGACGCGAGGGTCGCCGGCCTCGATCACCAGACGGTGGCGGCCGGCGCCGGCCTTGTCGCGATCCTCGCCTATCTTATCGCCGGCGCGCGGCCCTCGGACGTCGCCCGGGTGGTCAGCTCGCTCGCCGTCTGGGCGCTGCTGATCGCGCTGCTCGCCGGGGTCTACGCCTATCGGTTCGAGGCGGCCGAGTTCGTCGACCGGATGACGGCGGAGCTGATGCCGTCCGAGCCGGTGATCGGGCAGGGCGGCGAGGCGATCGTCAGCCGCCGGCTCGGCGGCGAATTCGCGGTGACGGCGCATATCAACGGGGCGAGAGCGACGCTGATCTTCGACACCGGCGCCTCGATGGTGGTGCTGACCGCGGCCGACGCCCGCCGGGCCGGGATCAACGCCGCCAGCCTCGTCTACGACGTGTCCGTGATGACGGCGAACGGCGCCGCGATGGCGGCTGATGTCCGGCTCGACGAGATCGCGGTCGGGCCGATCGTCATGCGAAAGGTTCCGGCCCTCGTCGCCAAGCCCGGCGCGCTGGCGGAGAGCCTGCTCGGCATGAGCTTCCTCGAGCGGTTGAAGAGCTACTCGGTCGAGCGTGGCAAGCTGATCCTGACGGCGAAGTGAGCCCTCCCGCGCCGGCCCGGCCCGGACCTGCCATTCCCGAGTCCGTTTTGAGCGTTTTCATGGGGCTGCGGCGCCATTTTCGATTCCCTTGCGGAGCGCGGAGCCGCATCTACCTTTTATACAAAAATATTATGTTATTTATGTCTTGCGCAACCTCTACGCCGTCGCGGCCGCCGCCCGGCGTTCCGTCTCGGCGACCGGCGAGCGATCGACTCGCGCCATCGCGTCCCTGAGCACGTCGAGCCCGGCGCCGCGCCGGATCGCTTCGGTCGCCAGGACCTGGCGAAAGGCCCGCGCGCCGCGCCGGCCGGCGAAAAGGCCATGCAGGTGGCGGGTGTAGTCGTGCAGGCGCTCGCCGCGCTCGAGCCCCGCGGCGATCACGGGGCAGAACGCCTCCAGAGCCTCGAAGGCGTCGCCGACCGGGGCCGGCTCGCCGTAGAGGTCCGGATCGACGCCGATCAGCAGTTCCGGATTCTGATAGGCGGCGCGGCCGACCATCACGCCGTCGACATGCGCGAGATGGGCGCGGGCGGCGGCGAGGTCCGGCACGCCGCCGTTGAGCGCGATCGGCCAGTCGGGATGGGCGCGCTTGAGGGCGTAGACGAGGCCGTAATCGAGCGGCGGCACGCTGCGGTTGTCCTTGGGGCTCAGGCCCTCGGAGCCATGCCTTGCGGGCGTGGACGATCAGCGCGTCGGCGCCGGCGGCCTTGACGCCGTCGGCGAAGGCGTTGAGCGCTTCGGCCGGCTCCTGGTCGTCGACGCCGATGCGGCACTTGACCGTGACCGGAATTTCCACCGCCGCCTTCATCGCCGCGACGCCTTCGGCGACCAGCCCCGGCTCGCGCATCAGGCAGGCCCCGAACCGTCCGCTCTGCACCCGGTCGGACGGGCAGCCGCAGTTGAGGTTGATCTCGTCATAGCCGAAATCGGCGCCGATCCGAGCGGCCTCGGCGAGCCGCTTCGGCTCCGACCCGCCGAGTTGCAGCGCGACGGGATGCTCCGCGGCGTCGAAGCCGATCAGCCGCTCGCGCGGGCCGAACACCACGGCGTCGGCGGTGACCATCTCGGTATAGAGGCGGGCGCGGCGCGTGAGCAGGCGATGGAAGGCCCGGCAGCGACGGTCGGTCCAGTCCATCATCGGCGCGACGGAAAAGCGGGCGCTATACGAGAGTGGCATGGCGAGGGATATAGGCGAGGTTCTAGGCTTTGTCGTGGGGTGGGCCTGGGCGCCTCCCGCGGAGGTCCCATGCGCTTTTCCGTCCGCCATCAGACGATCTATCGGTATTCGGCGCCGGTGCGGCTGTCCGGACATGTGCTGCGGTTCAACCCGAGGCCGGACGCGGGGGCGCTCGTTGCGCGCGCGCTTGCGATCGAGCCCGAGCCGATCCGGCGCGCAGAGGCGATCGATCCGTTCGGCAATCTGGTGACGCGGGTCGAATTCGACGGCCTCACCGACGTCTTCTCCATCGACAGCCGCTTCGCGGTCGACGTCTCGCCCGCGCCGCCGCGAACGGCCGCGCCGCCGCCCCCTCTGCCGTGGCGCTCGGACGCGCTCGATCCCAACGCCGCCTATCTCGCCGGCGACGAGGCGGACGGAGCGGTGCGCGCCTTCGCCCGCAAGCTCGCGGTGGAGAGCGGCGGCGATGCGCTCGCTTTCCTCGACCGGCTCAACGCGACGATCTATCGCGATATCCGGCACGACATCCGTCCGGACGGCGCGGCGCGCCCGCCGGAGGAGACGCTGGCGCTCGGTCACGGCGCCTGCCGCGACGTGACGATGCTGTTCCTCGCCGCCTGCCGCAGTCTCGGCATCCCGGCCCGGTTCGTCAGCGGCTATCAGGCCCATGCCGACACGCCCGACGGGCGGCGGCATCTGCACGCATGGGCCGCAGGCGTTCCTGTCCGGCCTGGGCTGGCGCGCCTACGATCCGACGCATGGGCTCGCCGTGTCCGACGGCCACGTCGCCCTTTGCGCCGCCCCGGATCAGGCCGCGACCATGCCGGTCGAGGGCGGCTTTTACGGCGAGGCCGTGTCGTCGAGCCTGACCTACGCGGTCGAGATCGCGACCGATCCGGCGTGAGGGCGGAATCTTCGACGCCCGGCTCTGCGAAAACAAGGCGGCATTTTCGTTGCGCGCGACAAGCATGGGCGCGCTGCGGGGGCCGTGTTCGCCGCGTGGGTCATGGCAGGATGTATTACATTCTTGCGACGAGAAACAAGGAGGTTGCGGACTATGGCGTCGTCAGCCTCATCATATGGAGGCCCGTGACCGAGGCGCATAACCGAGGCCTCACGCTCGACCTCGACGGCGTTATCAGCGAACCGGTCCTGAAATTCCTTATGGGGTTCGGAAGCACCGTCGTCCCCAGGCTGACGGTGAAACGCTGTCCGCGTCGATTTGAAATCCTGATGGCCTTACGGAATCTGGCGCGGCGAAGCGACCGGCCCACGTTCGTATAGGGACTCGCGACGACCCGGCCAAAGGGCGTCGAACGACCGCGCGTCTCGCTGCGGGGTATCCGTTCTCCAAACGCGTTTCAGTCCGATCGCGTCCCCCTCCGGGCATTTCGCCCTTGACGCAGCGATATCGGTAGTCTATCTACGTAGAATACCTTTATAAGCGATGCCGGGACGCCCCTTCGACCTCATGCAACACTCAACCGCGCCTGATGAGCCTGTCGAGTCGGCCGCGCTGGCGGGGGCGATCCGCGCCGTCGTTGGCAAGCTAACCCGGCGGCTGCGGGACAAGGCGCCCCCCGGCGATCTCAGCTGGTCGCAGGCGCGTGTGCTCGGCCGGCTCGAGCGCGAAGGCCCCGCGACGCTGACCGCGCTCGCGCGTGCGGAAAACATGCGGTCGCAGTCGATGGGCGCCATCGTCGGACCGCTCGAGGAGGCGGGTCTGGTGGCCGGCGCGCCAGACCCGAGCGACGGCCGTCAGACGATCCTCTCGGCCACCGAAAGCGGCCGGACTTATGTCCGGGAGAATCGGCGGACGCGGGATGACTGGCTCGCCGGGCGGATCCGCGCCGAACTCACGCGCGAGGAACAGGACGAGGTCGCGCGCGCGCTGACCCTCCTCGAGCGGATCGCCGGAGGGTGAACGCTTCCTCCCGGCAGCGCGGGCCGACGTCTTCCGACGGCCGAGTGAATCCATAAGAAGGAGACCGCCTTGGCCGCAACGAAGCTGGACACGACGACCGCGCTGATCGTCATCGACCTGCAAAAGGGCCTCGTCGGCATGCCGACGGCCCATTCCGTCAGCGCAGTGGTGGCCCAGGCGGCCAGACTCGCGGAAGCCTTCCGCCGCCACGGCCTCCCCGTGGTTCTTGTCAACGTCGCGGGCGTCGCGCCCGGTCGCACCGAGCACGCGCGCGCCCTCGGCGCCTTCCCCGACGATTGGACGGAACTGGCGGCGGAATTGAACCCGCAGCCCGGGGATCACCGGGTGACCAAACGGACCTGGGGCGCGTTCACCAACACCGACCTTCTCGATATTCTCAAGCGGGAGGGCGCGACTCAGGTCGTGATCGCCGGCGTCTCGACCAGCGCCGGCGTGGAATCGACGGCCCGGCAGGCCTACGAATTCGGGTTCCACGTCACGCTGGCGACGGACGCGATGACCGACATGCGGCTCGAGGCGCACCAGAACAGCCTCGAGCGCATTTTTCCGCGCCTCGGGGAGACGGCGACGACCGACGCGATCCTCACGCTTCTCGACAAGCGCGGATGACGGCGCTCCCGCCGCGCCGAGGTCTGGGCCATCATGACGGGCTCTCGTTCGAGAGACATGGAATAGCGTGGCGCCCCCCGTCTCCTGTTTCCTCCCCCACAACGGGGGAGGAGCGCGCGCTCCCGGGAAATCTCATCCTCGCCAAGGCTTCGATTCATTTGCCGAGCGCTGCAGGCGCCGCCGTATGCGCCGCCGGCTGAGGGCGGCGGCCCGATGGGCCGCGCTGTTCGCGCTCTCCGCGCTGCTGATCGGCGGTCTCGAGCTTTTGCGCCTGCCCGCGGCGCTGCTGCTCGGGGCGCTCGCCGCCGCGGCGGCGCTGACCGCCTTCGACATCGAGTTCGAACATCCCCGCGCCGCTGTTCGCCGGCGCCCAGGCGATCGTCGGCTGCCTGATCGCGCGGGTCGTCATGCCCTCGACCCTGTCGACGATGGCGCGGGACTGGCCGACCTTTCTCGGCGGCGTCCTGTCGGTGGTCGTGGTCAGCGTCGCGCTGGGATGGCTGCTGGCGCGCCTGCGCGTTCTTCCGGGAAGCACGGCGGTCTGGGGCGCGTTTCCCGGCGCGGCGACCGTAATGACGCTGATGGCCGAGGGCTACGGCGCCGACGTCCGCCTCGTCGCCGTGATGCAATATCTCAGGGTGGTCATGGTCACGCTCGTCGCGACCGCGGTCGCCGGCCTCTGGACCGCGACAACGCCGCACGCGGCGGCGCCGGTCGTCTGGTTTCCGCCGGTCGCCTGGCCGCCGCTCGCGGCGACCATCGCGCTCGCGGCGGTCGCGGCTGCGGCCGGGCGGGCGCTCCGCTTGCCCGCCGGCCCGATGCTGGTCGCCCTCGCCGCCGCCGCCGTGATGCAGAACCTCGGGATCATGAAGGTTGAGTTGCCGCCCTGGCTCCTGGCGCCGGCCTATTGCATCGTCGGCTGGAGCATCGGCGGCCCGGTTCAACCGGCCGATCCTGATCCACGCCGCCCGGGCCCTCCCCACGCTGGCGGCCACGATTCTCTGCCTGATCGCCGTTTGCGGCGGACTGGCCGCGGCATTGGCGCATTTCGCCCATGTCGATGCGCTCACCGCCTATCTGGCCATGAGCCCGGGCGGCGCCGATACGGTCGCAATCATCGCCGCATCGACCAGGGTCGACATGCCGTTCATCATGGCGATGCAGATGGCGCGGTTTCTCTTTGTCCTGTTCGTTGGCCCGGCCATCGCCCGCGCCGTCGCGGCCCGCGCCGGCCGGTGACTTGACGCCGAGCCCCGTCCGCGCCCGAGGCCGACAGCTCCATCCTTCCTCGCCCGTGCGGGCGAGAGACGCTGGCCCGGGGTCTCGCGAGGACGATCGCGGCCGCGCAGGCGGTAGTGTCTTGTCTTCCAATTGCGCGCTTATTTTCACAGCAGAGAGACCAGATGCAAGACGTAAATACAGTTGTTCACGCTGGAAAAGCGCGTCGATGCGATTTTCCAGCGAATCCGCTTTCATTCGGCAAATTCAACCGGGTGGATCGTTTCCGCATTGCTTAAGCCTGTCAACCTTGGTATCTTTTCCGTCAGGTGAACAGACAAAAACGTAATCCTAAAATTTGAAATCTTCTTGGCGAGGCGGCGTCATGACTGCGCGAACGATCGTCATTGAACTCGCGTTGACCGGCTTTGCAAGCCTGCTCGTTGCGTCGTCCGGTCTGGCCGAGACGCGGCTGATATCCGTTCCGAATGGCGTGGCGGTCCCGGCGGCGGCGCCGGACAGCCCGCGTTGTTGCACGAACGGGGAGACCGCGGACAGTGACGTGGGAGCAGTCGCTGCGGCTTCGATTCCCAATTCCGCCGGGGACGGCGCGAACCTCGCGTCTTCGGTGGCTGGCGGCGACCCGACACCCGGAGCGGCTTTCGACCCTTCGGTATCGGCGAAGGTCGATATCGACACGTCCCCGGCGACGCCGCGATCCGGCTGGAGGCAGTTCCTGTCCGGTATCGTCCAGGAGGCTGCGACGAACCGCTGACGCGCCGGCCGAGGCCCGTCACGAATTCGGCAGGTTGCGCGCCAGCGCCTCCAGCACCGCCATGCGCACGGCCACGCCCATCTCGACCTGCTCGCGAATCAGGGACTGCGCGCCGTCGGCGACCGCCGTGTCGATTTCGACGCCCCGGTTCATCGGCCCCGGATGCATGACCAGCGCGCCCGGCTTCGCATAGCTGAGCTTCTCCTGATCGAGCCCGAAATAGCGGAAATATTCCTTGGTGCTCGGCACGAAGGCGCCGGCCATCCGCTCGCGCTGCAGGCGCAGCATCATCACGATGTCGGCGTCCCGCAAGCCCGTCCGCATGTCGCGGAACACCTCGACGCCCATCGCCTCCACCCCCGCCGGCAGCAGCGTCGACGGGCCGACCACCCGCACGCGCGCCCCGAGCTTGCCGAGCAGCCAAGATGTTGGAGCGCGCGACGCGCGAATGAAGAATGTCGCCGCAGATCGCGACTGTGAGCCCCTCGATGCGGCCGAGATTGCGGCGGATGGTCAGCGCGTCGAGCAGCGCCTGGGTCGGATGCTCGTGCGCGCCGTCGCCGGCGTTGATGACCGAGCAGTCGACCTTGCGCGCGAGCAGCGACACCGCGCCTGCAGCGTGATGGCGAACCACCAGGATGTCGGGACGCATTGCGTTCAGCGTCATCGCCGTGTCGATCAGCGTCTCGCCCTTCTTCACGCTGGACGACGCCGACCGCCATGTTCATCACGTCGGCGCCGAGCCGCTTGCCGGCCAGCTCGAACGACGACTGGGTGCGGGTCGAGGCCTCGAAGAACAGGTTGATCTGGGTGCGCCCGCGCAGGGTCGCGCGCTTCTTCTCGACCTGGCGGGAGATCGCCACGGCTTCGTCGGAGAGGTCGAGCAGCGCCTCGATTTCGGGGCGCGAAAGGTGCTCGATGCCGAGCAGATGGCGCTGGGAAAAGACGGGCGGGGCGTAGGTCATCGAAAGCCGACGGTATAGGCTGCGCGACATCGCAGGGCAACCGTCGGTCGGAGCGCCATGGGCTAGAACTTCGCCAGCGTCGCGTGATCGGGCGCGCCGGCGAAATATTTTTCCAGACAGTGTTTGAAGGTTCGCTCGTCGGGCGCTGCGCTGGCGAACAGCGTCATCGACGAGCGGAACTTGGCCTCGTCGACCGCGCCGAAGATCTGCCGCGCCGTCCGCCCTTCCGCGCGAAGGACGAGGCCGGCGCATTCGAGAAGCCTGGGCCCGAGCACAGGGTGGGCGAGATAGGCCCTGGCCTCGTCGAGCGAGGCGATCGCGAAGAACGCCGAGGTCGGGCTGAGGCCGAGGCCGGCGATCTGCGGGAAGACGAACCACATCCAATGCGACCGCTTCTCGCCGGCGGCGAGTTCCCGGACGACTTGCGGATAGACCGGCGCCTGGGCGTCGACGAAGCGCTGGAGGTTGAAGGGATCGGCCGCGCTCATGAAGGCTTGCCCTCCCGCTCGGTCACCCGGCCTTCGGGTAGTCCGCCCCGCGGGCGATCGCCTCGACGGAGGCGTGCGCCTTGCGCAACCCCTCGATCTCGGCGCCCATCACGTCATAGGCGAAATTGCCGAGCGGCAGTCTTAGCGGCGGATCGCTCTGCTCGACCGTCGCGATGATCGCTTCGGCGCCGCGGACCGGATCGCCGGGCTGCTGGCCGCTGTAAGCCTGGATCTGGTTGCGGCGGGCGATCGCCGTCTCCGCATAGGCCTCGATCGGGCGCTTCGGGGTTTTCAGAGATCGGCCGCCCCAGTCGGTGCGGAACGGGCCCGGTTCGACGATCAGCACCTTGATCCCGAACGGCGCGACCTCCTTCGAGAGCGCCTCCGACAGGCCCTCGAGGGCGAACTTGGTCGCCGCATAATAGGCGGAGCCCGGATTGCCGATGAAGCCGCCCATCGAGGAGATGTTGACGACGGCGCCCGACTTCTGCGCCCGCATGAGCGGCAGAACCGCGCGGGTCATGGCGGCGAGGCCGAAGAAGTTGGTCTCGAACATGGCGCGGATGTCCGCGTCGTCGCCCTCCTCGACGGCGGCGAGATAGCCGTAGCCGGCGTTGTTGACCAGGACGTCGATGCGCCCGAATTTCTGCTTCGCCGCCTCGATGGCCGCGGCGATGTCCGCCGGCCTGTCGACGTCGAGCTTCAGCGCCAGCGCGTTGGCGTCATGGCCGTGGACGAGGTCGGCGAGCCGCGAGGGATCGCGCGCGGTCGCGGCGACCCGGTAGCCGCGCCCGATCAGGATTTTCGCCAGCTCCCGCCCGAACCCGGTCGAGCAGCCGGTGACGAGCCAGACGGGTTTCGGGTTCGGTGCGGTCATGGGCGCCTCATCCTGCCTTGGGAAAGTCCGCGCTGCGGGCGACCGACTCGACCGAGGCGATCTCCTTGCGCACCGCCTCGATCTCCGCGCTCATGCCCTCGAAGGCGACGCTGCCGAGCGGCAGGCGGAGCGGCGGGTTGGGGCTCTCGACCGTCGCGATGATCGCCTCGGCGGCGCGGACCGGATCGCCCGGCTGCTTGCCGCTGTATCCCTGGATCTGGTTGCGGCGCGCGATCGCCGTCTCGGCATAGGCCTCGATCGCTTGCTTCGGCGCTTTCAGCGACCGGCCGCCCCAGTCGGTGCGGAACGGGCCCGGCTCGACGATCAGAACCTTGATCCCGAACGGCGCCGCCTCCTTGGCGAGCGCCTCCGACAGGCCCTCGACCGCGAATTTGGTGGCGTTGTAGTAGCCGACGCCGGCGAAGCCGATAAACCCGCCCTGCGAGGAAATGTTGACGATCGTTCCCGATTTCTGCGTCCGCATCCCGGGCAGGACGGCGCGGGTCACCGCCGCGAGCCCGAACACGTTGGTCTCGAACATGGCGCGGATCTCGTCGTCCTCGCCCTCCTCGATCGCCGACAGATAGCCGTAGCCGGCGTTGTTGACGAGCACGTCGATGCGCCCGAATTTCTCTTTCGCCGCCTCGACGACGGCCGCGACGTCCGCCGCCTTGTCGACGTCGAGCTTTAGCGCGATCGCGCTGGCGTCATGGCCGTGAACGAGGTCGGCGAGCCTCGCCGGGTCGCGCGCGGTCGCGACGACGCGGTAGCCGCGCCCGATCAGGATTTTCGCCAGCTCCCGCCCGAACCCGGTCGAACAGCCGGTGACGAGCCAGACGGGTTTGTCGTGGGAAGACTGGGCCATGGCGGACCTCGCAAAGGCTATGTTGGGGAGCGCCGCCATTGTTGCATGTCAGCGCGGGAGGACGCAATCCCGGAGCGTTGCGATAGGGAGCGGCTGCGCAAGCGATTTAACCAAATTGCGCACGGCTTTATTCGATATGAAAACGGATGCTCGTGTTGGCGCTGAAACGCCCTCCCGGCGGCGGCGGGGTTTGCATCGCGGAGAGAATCGCGCGCGCCGCGTCGTCCAACGCGGCGTTGCCGGAGGAGCGCACGATCGATTGGCTGATCACCCGCCCCGAGGGGCCAAGCGTGAAGGAGACGCCGACCGAACCGCTCGCTCCCGCTTGGCGCGCGGCGGCGGGGAAAAACTTGCGCCGGTTGAGCTCGGCGACGACGAGCGCGCCGTAGTCGGCCCTGGACATGCCGCCGTCGTCGGCGCCGGTCTCCACGCCCTTGTGGGCCGCCGGGAGCGCCTCTTGCGGCTTGCCGCGTGGATCTGAGGGCGGCTTCGGACGGCGCTCGGCCTGTCGCGCCGGCGCCGGCGCGGCGAGGACGCGCTTTTCGACCGGCCTCGGCTCTGCGGCGAGCTTTGGCGGCGGCGGCGCCGGCGGCAGGGGCGGCGCCTCGAGCGCCGCGATTTTCGGCGGCGGCGCGGCAAGCTCGGGCGGCGGAGGCTGGGGCGCGGCAGGCTGAGGCTCGGGAGGTAGGGGCGTCGCAAGCGCGGGCGCGGGCGGCGGATCCGCCGGCTGGACCTCCGCTTGCGGCTTCTGGTCTTCGGCGCTGTCGCCGACCGAAACGAGCGTGACATCGACCGCGTCAGCGGGCGCGGAGGGAGGCTCGGTCGTTACGAAGCCCGCGAGAACCGCCCCATGCAGCCCGACCAGCGTCGTCAGCGCGAGCGGCCTCAGCCAGCGTGGCCTTAAGCCGCCGTTTCGCGGGTCCGCTTTGCTCACCGGAGTCATCGCGCCGCCGCCGCGTCCGGCTGCGCCGCGTGCTTCCTGTCGGTCAGGATGGCGAGCCGCACGATTCCCTGGCTCGCGAGATCATCCATCACCGCGACGATCTCGCCGAATGGCGCGTCCTTGTCGCCCTTGAGATGCACGATGCGTTCTGCGTCGTCGCCGATCTCGAGCTTTACGCGCGCCGCGATATCGGCGCGGTCGACCGTCTCGCCGCCGAGCGCAACCTGACCATCCTTGCCGATGATCACGACGATCGGCTCCTTGGGATTGAGCTGTTGCGAAGCCTTCGCCTGAGGCAGATCGACCTTGACCCCCGCAGACATCAAGGGCGCCGTCACCATGAAGATGATCAGCAGCACCAGCATGACGTCGACGAGCGGCGTGACGTTGATATCGGCCTGCGGACGAAAGCCGCCCGGGCGCGCCTCGGGAACGGAAAAGCCCATGACGCGCCTCAGGCCGCTTGCTTGCAGAATTCGGCGGCGCGGTCGGCGGCGCGATGCGCCAGCCGCTGGCCAAGGCGGGAAAACGCCGAGCCGAGCCGATTGTAGCCGATCGAGGCGGGGATCGCCGCGGCAAGGCCGTACGCGGTGGCCGCCAGCGCCTCGGCGATGCCGGGCGCGACGACCGCGAGGCTCGTGTCCTTGGCCGCCGCGATCCCGACGAAACTCGCCATGATGCCCCAGACCGTTCCGAACAGGCCGATGAACGGCGCAACCGAGGAGATGACGGCGAGGTTCGCGAGCCCCCCCTCCGCCTTCATCAGGATCGACAGGCTGCCGCGCGTCATCGTCTCCGCCACGCGGGCGCGGCGCTCGGAGACGGTCTCGCCGGCGATCCGCTCATGCGCCTCGCGCTGGCCGAGGTCGTCGACGCCGGCGAGCAAGGGCGACTGCGGATCGCGGAGCGCCCGCGACAACCGCATGAGCCCGAACAGCCCTTCGAGAATCACCAGCCAGCCGCCGATCGAGGCGATCAGCAGCACGATCATCACCGATCGTCCGACCGGGCCTGCTTGCAAAAAGAGGCCGAGCGGCGAGAGCGTCAGACTATCCATTTCGATTTCCTCATGCGCTGCAGGTTTTCAAAGGGGCGCCTCATCCCCAGCCGTCGGGGCCGAGCGCGAAGATCGCCTCGCGCGTCCGGCCGCCGTGCTCAAAGGCGAGGCGCTTGATCGGCGTCTGGTAGAGGGCGCTGAGATGCGCCTCGGTGAGCACCTGCGACGCCGGGCCGCTCACCATCGCGTTCTGGTCGACCATCAGCCAGACGTCGTCGGCGACATCGAGCGCATGTTGCGGGTGATGGGTGGTGAACAGCACGGTGAGCCCATGCTCGCGCGACAGGCGCCCGATCCGATCGAGCGCCATCGCCTGGTTCTTCATGTCGAGCGCCGCCGCCGGCTCGTCGAGCACGAGGATCTCGGCTTCGGAGACGATCGCGCGGGCGATCAGGACGAGCTGCCGCTGTCCGCCCGACAATTCCGCAAAGGGCGCCCGCGCGCGATCGGCGAGGCCGAAGCGGTCGAGCGCGGCGAGCGCCGCCATTTCGTCACGTCGGGTCGGCTGCGCGAGCAAGCCGACATGGCGGGCGCGGCCCATCAGCACGATGTCGAGCGCCGTATAGTCGAAGCTCGCCTGGAACGATTGCGGCGCGAGCGCGATGCGACCGTCGACGTGGAGCCGGCCCGCCGCCGGCCTGACGGCGCCGATCAGCAGGCGCAGGAGCGTCGTCTTGCCGCGCCCGTTGCGGCCGAGCAGGGCGGCGACCCGGCCGCGCTCGAGCCGCGCCGCATAGTCCTTGAACACCCAGGGTCCCGGGCCGTAGCGATGCCCAAGTCCCTCGAAGGCGATGGCCGCGTCCTTCGCCATCACTCGCCGCTCCCGCTGCGCGTCTGGGCGCGCAAGAACAGAATGGCGAAAACCGGCGTCCCGAGCGCCGCAGTCAGCATGCCGATCGGCAGCTCCTGCGGCGCGAGGGTGCGGCCGACGTCGTCGGTGAGCAAGAGGAAGATCGCGCCGATTAGGGCCGAGGCGGGCAGCAGGCGGCGATGGTCGGCGCCGACGATCATCCGCGCGAAATGCGGGACGATCAGGCCGACCCAGCCGATGACGCCGCTGACCGAAACCTGCGCCGCGACGATCAGCGCCGCGAGCGCCAGCACCGTCCAGCGCAGCGCCACGGTTTTTTGCCCGAGCGCCTCGGCGTCCTGGTCGTCGAGCGACAGCAGATTGATTCGCCAGCGCAGGAGCAGCAGCGCGCCGCCCGCGAACGCGACGGGCGGCGCGAGCAGCGCCACTTTATGCGCATTGGCGGCGGCAAAACTGCCGATCAGCCAAGTGACCAGCGTCGGAAGCTTGTTCTCGGCGTCGGCCGTGTACTGGATGAGGCCGTGCATGGCGGTAAAGAAAGCCGAGACGACGACGCCGGCGAGCAGGATCGGCAGCACGCCGCCGCCGCCCGATGCGCGCGCCAGCGTCCAGGCGCAGATGAGCGCCAGGAAGCCGCCACAAAAAGCCGCGGCGACAAGGCCCGCTTCCGGCCAGTCGAACAGAATCGCGATCATGCCGCCGCAGGCGGCGCCGGAGGAAATGCCGATCAGATCAGGCCCGACCAGCGGGTTACGCATCATCCCTTGCAGCGACGCGCCCGCGAGGCCGAGGCCGCCGCCGGCGAGCCCCGCCAGCAGACAGGCGCGGCAGGCGGATCACCGTGACGATGGTGGTCTCCGTCGCGCTCCAGCTCGGGATCGGCCGCCACGCCTCGGGCAGGCAAAGGCTGACGAGGATCTTCGCCACATGCGAAAGCGGCGCGGGATAAGCGCCCAGACACAGCGACCCGATGAACACGACGACGAGCGTCAGCGCCAGCAGGGGCGTTCCGGTCAGCCCGCGTAGGCGCGCCAGCGACGCGAGCCGCGCCGGGGCGTGCGCCGCCTCAATACCGCAGCCGGGCGATGTCGTCATCGGTGAGGTCCATCTGATAGAAGGTTTTGTAGAAGGCCCGCGTTTCCGCGACGAAATCGAACGGCGCGCGGTCCGGATAGAGCTGATGGGCGAAGTCTTCCGCTGCGATCAGCTTGAACTGGGAATGCGGACGCTCGACCCAGTTGAACGGCAGGTCCGGCGCCGAATACACGGCCTTTTCCCTGACCGCCCGCAATGCGCTCCAGCCGGGATCGGCGAGGATGCGGCGCGCCGTCCCGGGCGTGCGCGCAAGAACCGCGTCGGGATCGAGGACGATGAGCTCTTCCAGATTGACGCCGACGCTCGCCGTCATGCCGTCGGGCATACCGCATCGTAGCGCGTTCCGGGCGCCCGACAGTTCGACGATCTCTCCGCGAAAGAAGCCCGCGCATTGGCTTTTCAGGCCGTCGACGGAATCGGCGTAAAAGACGCGCCGCCGCTCGGCCTCGGGAACGGCGGCAAGCTCGTCCTGCAAGTCGGCGCGCGCCCGTCTCCAAGGCTTGCGCCAGCTCTTCCGCGCGGGCCTCGCGATGCAGCAGGCGGCCGAGAAAACGGAACGTCTCCGCATAGCGAGAGAAGGGCGAGGCGTCGACCATGACCGCCGGGAGCCCGAGCGCCGTCATCTGATCGACGATCCGGTCGGGCTGGCCGCGCATGTTCCAGATGACGACGATGTCGGGAGCGTCGGCGACCAGCCGTTCGAGATTGATGCGCGTCGCCCCGCCGATCGCCGGCAGACTTCTCACCGCCGGAGGCAGCAGCGCGTTGGCGGCGCCCGAATGGGAAAACGGCGTGCCGATCATCAGATCGGGCGCGAGCGCTGTAAGAAAGATCGCCGGCGGGTCATGCGCGACATAGATGCGCCGGATGTCGTCGGGAACCTCGACCCGGCGCCCGGCCATGTCGACGATCTCCCGCGCCGGCGCCGGAGCGGACCCCAGGAGCGCCGCCAGGAGCGCCAGGACAGGCGGGAGCGCGAGACCGCGTCTCATCAGAACGCGGCCGTCAGCGACGCATGCAACACGCGCGGCGCGCCGAGGAACGCCGCGTAGACCGTGCTCGCCGACCCGGCCTGGCTCGAACCGCCCCCGACCGTCTCGGGCAGGATCGCCGCCCAGTATCGCGTGTCGGTCACGTTGGTGACGCCGAGGCGCCACGTCAGCTTGTAACCCTGGAACGTCGTCTGATAGCGCGCGCCGAGATCGAGCGTCGCATAGCCGGCCGCCCAGGACGTGTTCTCCATGTTGGCGGCGCGGACGCCGGTCAGGTGGAGGTTGGCGTCGAGGGTCACGCCGTACTGGTTGGGCAGGTCTTCCTCGGCGTAGAGGTTGGCCTGCCAGCGGGGAACGCTGACCACCAGCTTGTCGGTGGTGGCGGCGACGCCGGTGTTTTCGAGGACGGGGTTCAGCCAGGTCACGCCGCCGATCACGGTGAGCTGATCGAATAGCCGTCCGCGCGCCATCGTCTCGACGCCGTCGTTGACCTGTTCGCCGTTCGCCTCGAACGTATTGTCGACCGGATTAAGGAACGCGTAGGGGCGCGACATGCGGAAGGCGGCGGTCGTCAGCTCGACATCGGAGGGCAGCAGGAATTTGGCGCCGACCTCGTACTCCTTGCTCCGATAGGGCGGCAGAGCCGCGCCGGGATTGGTGACGCCGCCGGTGGTCGGCGCGGTGTCGCCCTGCTGCAGGGCATCGGCGTAGGTCGCATAGGCAGTGATGTTGGCGACCGGCTTGTAAAGCAGGCTCACCGTAGGGCTGAAGCCGGAGGCGGCGTAATCGGCGGTCTCGGCGCCCGTCGCGCTAAAACTCTGGCTGATCAGCTTCGTCTCGCTGCCGAGCGCGACGAGCTGCCAATGCTCGTTGAAGGTGATCGTGTCGCCGGCGACCATCACGGCCTGCCCGGAGATGGCGGACTGGTAGAACGAACCGCGGTTGACGAAGTTGGGCAGGGAATAGACGACGGGATTGGCGATCGAGGCGGTTCCCAGGAGATAGTTCTGGCCGATCCGGGTGTCGCCGATCTGCTGGTAGCCGTTGCCGCCGATGACGACGTCGTGCGTCCAGTCGCCGGTGGTGAAGTGGCCGTTGAGATTGGCGATGAAACTCGTGACCTGCTGCTTCAGGGCGGTGTCGCCGACGATCACCGAATAGTCGCCATTGGCGTTGGTCAGCCAGTTGCCGGGATCGGCCGCGCCATAGGTTCCGGTCGGGTTTTCGGTGCGGTGACGGTCTGGTAGAGGCCGCCCACCGTCAGCTTCCAGCCGGGGCTGAAATCGTGGATCAGCCGGGCGTCGACGACCCCGGCCGATAGGGTCTGGCCGGCGCCGAGGACGCCGTAGCCTTCGGTCGCCGGGTTGGGCGCCGCGGGGAGATAGTTGGTCAGCGCCGGGGCGAACGGCAGGCCCTTGCCGGGGTTCGCGCCATAGACGAAGGCGCTCGGCAATCCGAGTTCCTTGTCCTCGTAATAGTAGGCGTTCACCTCGAGCTTGGTGTGATCGTTGAGACGCACGTCGAAATTGCCCGAGACGAGATCGCGCTCGATGTTCGACCCCGCGACATAGCTCTGCCCCTGGCCATTGAGCGCGTTGATCCGATAGCCGACCGCGCCGTCGGCGACGTGGCCGCTCGCCTCGACGTGTTCGGTGAGCACGCCGTCGCCGTCGTAACCGAGGGTCGCCGCGGCCATCGGCTGGTCGGTCGGACGCTTGCTGACGAAATTGAACGTCCCCCCCGGCGACGAGGCGCCGTAGATGCCGCCGGCTGCGCCGTTGAGAATTTCCAGGCTTTGGAACGCCTCCATCGGATAGGCCATGATCGTGTACGAGTTCATGCCGTCGATGCGGGTGTTCTGGGTGCTGGCGTTTTCGAAGCCGCGCGTCTGCGGCCGGCCGAAGTCGAGATTGCCGCGCGGTTCGATCTGCGCCGAGGGGTCGTATTTGATGATGTCGCTGATGTTGGCGGCCTGTTGAGCGACCATCAGATCGAGCGGGATCGGGACGACGGAATAGGGCGTATCGAGAATCGACTTGTCGCCGAGCGGCCCCATGTCCGCCTTCTGCACGATGTAGCCGCTCTGAGCCGAACCGTCCGTCGCCGCCGCCGGCGCCGAAACCGTGACCGGAGGCAGCTCGCTGACGCCGCCGTCGCCCTCGGCGGAGTCCGCCCAGCCCGGGGCCGCCGTCATCAACAGCGCAAGCGGCGAGACGGCGCGAAAGAGCAAGGCGCGCAGACAAGGTTTGGACATTGGGGCAGGCATGACGTCTCCGGTCGAGAAAAGCGTCGCGCCGTAAGGTTGGCGCGACGGGGTCGAGAGTGACGGCTCATGCTGTGGTTGGTAGCCGGACACGCCGGCCAGATGTTTCAACGCCCTCCCATGAATTCCGCTACCCGGCGCTTACTTGGCAAAATCGGCGCCAATCGGTTTCCGCTGCAATAGGGCGGAAACTCAGCTTCGGCCGCGCCCCCCCTTCAGGGGATTCGTACAAATTTGTACATCGATTACGAAACTGTACGTCAAATACGAATTTGTACGATGAAGGCGGGAGAACGTGAACGTTTGCACGCAGTGCGCGCATACTCGACCGGGGGAGACGACCTATGAACCGCGCCAACAGGGACGCGACCTCGAACTCGCCACGGCGCCCGAGCGTCGACGACGAACCCGCGCATGGACACAGCGATGGCCCCCTCGATCAACCGGGGCGCTTCGGTTGGCGTCAGCCCGATTGAGAGGTGGAGCGGTCCGGTCTTAGGGACGGCGGCTCACGCCGGCATCCGCGCGACCATGACCGGCGCCGCGAGCGCTTTCGTCAGCTTGCGCCGGATGTCGCCGAGCGTCTGGCCCGCACGCGCGCAGGTGCGGCATCGCCCGGAAAGCCGCACCTCCACGCGCGGCCCCTTGACCGCGACGAGTTGGAGATCGCCGCCGTGCGCCCGCACGTCCGGCCGCATGGCTTCGATGGTTTCGACAATGACCTGGAGGCGCTCATCCTCGGCGGCGGGATTGTCGGCTGGCGGGGCCGCCTTCAGGTAGGTCTCGTTGAAGAACCGGACGGAATCCATGAGGACGTCCCTCGCGGACTCGTTCCGCTTGAAGCGCTGCACGATGGAGACCCAGCCGTCATAGGTCGACGCGCTCAGGTGACGACGCATGTCGAGGTGGTCGACGGCGCGGCTCGAGCCAAGCCTGACGCGGCCCGGTTCATCGATATGGAAGAGTTCGAGGCGACCGCGCGCGGCGGCGAAATGCGAATGGCCGCTCTCGCCGTTGGCGGTCAGTCCGGCGGCGCTCAAATGCAGACCGAAGGAGGGGTGATCGATCGCGTTGACGAGCATGTAGCATTCGGCGGCTTTGCGGCAGAAGTCGCCCTCCTCGGCGGCGAGCGGCGCGAAGCAAAGAACCGTGCCGTGCTCTTCGATGCGCGGCAGAAGGCGCTCGAGAAAATCGCGCGTCTTGCGCCAGGCGAGCTTTTCGCTCATTTCGCCGCGCCAGCGCGAATCGAAAATCAGCGTGCGGCCGCCGAGATCGCGGCAGACGGCGGAGAGATGGACGAGATGTTCGATCGTGCGGTCGCGCGTCTGGTCATCCTCCAGGACGCCAAGTTCCGGCCTTCCTCCGATCAGGGCGTGCATGCCGATGACCTTGAGGCCCGCCAATCGGGCGGCGCGGCCATAGACGCTGATGTCGGTCGGGGGAGAACGCTTCTCCCAGTCCCGGCGCCGACCAGGTGTGATCGGGGGCGATCTCCAGACCTTCGACGCCGAGCGCCCGCACGTGCGCAAGCAGCGACAGATGATGGAAGGGCGGTAGGGCGAGGTTGGAGATCGCGAGCTTCATGAGACCGCTCCGGGTGAACTCAAGAGGGTATGCGGCCCGTGGCTACGGCTGCGCGCGCAAGGCCGGAAGAGGTCCGTTCGGGCTCGCCGCGGTAGCGGGAAACATAGGGTCGGATCTCCTGATAGTGCGCGAGCGAGCAGGTTGGCGGCGGCAAAGATCAGACGGCGCGTTCCCGCGTAACCGATCCAGGCGTCGGTGTGCGCGCCGAGGCTGTCGTAGATGGGAAATCCTGCGCGCAGCAGGCTCGGCGCTGGTTCGTCAGGCGATCTCGACGCCATGCGAATTGGCGACGATCAGTTCGGCGCCGTGGCTTGCGCAGAGATATTCGAAATCCTCGAGATCACCGACGACGACGCTCTCCAGCGGCAGATCGGAGAGATGGTGCGCACGGGTCGAAGCGACCGCCGCCACGACGTCCGCGCCCATGCCGGTAAAGACGCGCGTCAGGGCCGCCAGCAGATCGGCGTCCGCGGCGACGCCGATGCTGGCGCCGCCGAACGGAAACTGGCAGTCGACCATCGCGTCGGTCAGTTGATCGCGCTTGCGCTCGATGCGGGCTGGCACCCGAACGCCCGCGATGTCGGCCAGCGCCGCGGTGAAGGCGTCGGCGTCTTCGAGGCCGATCAGGCCGCCGAAGCGCCGGTCAGGGATGCCGGTGCGCTCCTTCAGCGCATCGGCGGCGCGCTCCAGCGATCGCCCGATCACCAGCGTGGCGGTCGACTGGGCCATGGCCTCGATGTCCGCACGCGGCGTGCCGCCGTAGGACAAGGTCGAAAAGCCCTGCTCGATCATGTGTCCGTCGAGCGAGGAGGCGATATCGGGCAGGATGATCGGGCTGAGGCCGAACGCCTCGATCCACAAGCGCAGGTCCTCGACATCTCCGGGCGTCAGCATCGAGGAGGCGAGCACGTTGACCTGACGCGGGCGGCGCGCCCGCGATCGGGCCGCGAGGAACGAGGGCGCGCACGATCGCCTCGACCGCCGCCGCGAAGCCTGTTTCGAGGCAGCCGAGCGTGTCGCTCGCGCTGACCGGCACGATCGCGACGTCGGCGCAATCGGGACGCGCCTTGCGGAAGGCCGCGATGGTGCCGCGGCACGTCCGCCCCCTGCATTTCGGAGAGGCCCGGTCGTGATCAGGCCGATCACGCGCGGGATGGTTCTTGCCGCAGATCGTCGACAGGGCTTCGACGACGTTGTCGTCGGAGCCGAGCACCGTCGTCGTCTGATCCATCGCGGTCGTCTGCAACGCGATCGGCTCGTTGAAGTGGCGCATGAAGTAGAGCTTGTTGAACGAGGTGCAGCCGCGCGCGCCATGTTCGAGCGGCATCGACTCGGCCAACCCGAGAAAGGCCAGCGACGCGCCGATCGGCTGGCTCGCCTTCAGCGGATTGACGGCGAGCGGCTTGGTGGGAACGACGATCTCGGCCATGCGCTTCTCCTTCCTCAAGCGACCGAGCGCGCAACCGGACCGCGAGGGCGCGTCGTCGCCCAGGCGGGCGGCGGACCGAACCTGCGCCCAGACCGGCGAGCGCACGGCGCGTTCGATGATTGCGCGCGAGTTCGATCAGGCCGTCATAGCCGGCGTAGCCGATGCGGCGGACGTGATCGATGTCGAGGAAGGGAATGCGGGACTTCAGCGCCGGATAGATGTAGCGGTCGCCGGCGATCAGGATGTCGGCCTCGCATTCGTGGAAGGCGGCGATCAGGGCGGTCTGATCGTTGTCGGAAATCATGCGCGCATCGGGACCCATCAGTTCGAGAATGCGCGCCTTGTCCTCTTCGGTCGATTTCTCCGTCCCGGTCGCGACGACCACCATGCCGAGATCCTGCATGGCGGAGACGACCGACCAGGATTTGTAGCCGCCGGTGAAGATCAGCACGCGCTTGCCGCTGAAGCTTCTCGCGCAAGGGCGCGAGAGCGGCCTCCACGCGCGCTTCCTCGCGTTCGACGAGCGCCTCGGCCCGGGCGGCGAGATCGTCGTCGCTGCAGGCGGCGTGCGAAGCCGCGAAAGGCCTCCGAGGTGTCGGCCACGCCGTAGAAACTGCCTTCGAACCAGGGAATGGCCAAAGTCTTCCTCCAGTTTGCGCGCGACATGCAGCATCGCCTTCGAGCAGACCACCATGCTGGCCTCCGCCCGATGCATGGTCTGGACCTCCCGGTAGCGGCTGTCGCCGGAGAAACTGCACAGGATGCGCAGGCCCAGTTCGTCGAACAGCGGCGCCACGTTCCAGAATTCGCCGCCGACGTTCCACTCTCCGATCAGATTGACGTCGTGGCGCCGGACGCCGGGCCTTTCCAGTCCGGCGGGAACCGGGTCGGGCTCGCGCGTTCCGATGACATGGCGATAGGCCGCATCCCCCGCGACGCGGTTGCCGAGGTTCTTGTTGCCGTAGAAGCCCGCGCAATCGATCGGCACCACCGGCACGCCAAAGCGCGCCTCGGCCTCCTTGGCGACCGCCCCGATGTCGTCGCCCTGCAAGGCGGGCACGCAGGTGTTGTAGACGAACACCGCCGCCGGCCGATGGGTCTCGACCGTCTGGCGGATCGCCTGGAACAGGCGCTTTTCGCCGCGGCCGAGGATCACGTCCATCTCCGAGAGATCCGTCGTCATGCCGATCCGATAGGTGTCGGGTCCGCTGGAGCGGGTGCCGCGATTGTCCCAGGACGATCCGGCGCAGCCGATGGGGCCATGCACGAGATGGGCGACGTCGGCGATCGGCAGAAGCGCATTGCGCGCGCCATCGAAGCAGCATCCGCCCTGCGTCGCCCCGGGCGCCGGCTTGGCGCAGCCGGATTTCGACTTCTTGTTCTGGGCGCATGCGGGCTCGTTCATCAGGGCCTGGATGTCTTCCGCTTTCATGGGCGCCTCCGACGACAATGACCCAGCGCAAATTGCAAGGCGCGGGCCAAAAGCTGCGCGGATGCGCAATCTCGGGCGATTTCATGGGGTTGGCTCCGACGGCGGCGATCGCCTCGCGGGCTCGGCGTACATTTTCGGCCGGAGCGGGAAAATTCGTACGGAATGGTGCAGGATGGGTTCGGGTCAGGCGCAGCCGTCTCGGGGCCGCGCCTCGCCCGGCGAGGATGCAAAGGAAACGCGCGGGCATGTCGGGACAAAGAATCGACGCCCTGTTGGCGCTCCGCAGCGACGGGCGCTTCCTGGTGGGGCGGGAGCGCATCAAGCTCCTGGAGGCGGTCGCCGAGTGCGGCAGCATCACCAAGGCCGCGAAGATCGCCGGGTTCAGCTACAAGACCGCCTGGGAGGCCGTGGACGCGATCAACAATCTGCTGCCGAGCCCCGCCTTCATAACCAAGTCGGGCGGACGGTCGGGCGGCGGCGCTGAAGTGACCGATCAGGGGCGCCGGCTGATCGCCACGTTCCACCGGCTGGAAGACCGGCTGTCGGAAATCTCGACCCTGATTGCCGAGGAGGGTCTCGAGGGTCACGAGCAGATGCTGCTGTGGAGCCTCGGCATCAAGATCTCGGCGCGCAACGTGTTTCAAACCGAAGTCACGCACATCAAGAAATGGCCGGTCGACGTGGAGGTCAGCCTGAAAATGTCGGATGGACATTCCATCCTCGCGACCGTGACCAACGACGCCGCCCTGGATCTCGGCCTGACCCCAGGGCGCCATGTGCTGGCCTTGATCAAATCGACCTTTATCCATCTGGAGCCGCCGGATGCGGCGCCCAAGAACCTGCGCAACTGGTTCGTCGGCACAGTCAAGCGGCGCGTCGACGCCGAACGCAACAGCGAAGTCCTGCTCGACATCGGCCATGGCAAGACTCTGACGGCCGTGATTCCGCGCCCGGTCGCCGAAGACCTCGGCGTTGTCGAAGGCGGTCAGGCCGCCGCCACCTTCGAACCCGATCACGTCATCCTCGCCGTGGATTGAGCGGGACCCGGCGCCGGGCCGCTCCGCCGCGCGCCCGTCGGTCAGAGCTGTAACGCGGCGGAGCCGGCGAGCGCGGGTCTCCTGTGCCCGCATGCGGCGCCTTGGAGATTGGCCGCCGCGGCCACTCGCCCCGCCCCTCTTCCCGACCTTCTCCCCGCAAGCGGAGAGAAGGGACTGGCGCGTCTCGCACACGACGGAACGTCGCGAGCCCGAACTGTACGTTTTGGTGCGCTCCCGCACGAAAAACGAACAGCATTCCCGGCGTTGTCGAGTTGGCGCGGGGCTTGCTGTGGGCCAGGGGCGTTGTCGAAGGAGCGTCCTTAACGTGAGGGTTCCCCCACCGATCCACGACCACCTGATCCGCGCGCGCTCCTCGGCGCGAATTCTCTTCCTCGCGCGCTCCGCTCCGGAAGCGCCCGGTTACGCATGCCGGTCGTTTCCCGGAGACGGCGGCTATCCCGCCTATTACCATCGCGTCTGGCGGACGCTCACGGAACTCGGCTATCGAGTCAGCACGGCGAGCCAGTGTCGGGATCTGCTCACGGCCGCAGGCCAGACCGACCTGGTGTTCTCGCTCTACAACCGGATGCCGATCCGCAATCCCGAGGTCCTGGTCGCCTCGACCTGCGAGTCGCTTCACCTCGCCTATGTCGGCGCGCCGCCGAACGTGCGGGCTCTGGCGGAGGACAAGTGGTTCTCCAAGCTTGCGGCGCGGGCGATCGGAATTCCGACCGCCGAGGGCGCGATCTACGACTGCGCGGACAGATCTGAAGATCCCGCCGCCCTTCCCCGGTCCCTATTTCGTCAAGAACCGCTTCGGCGCCGCCTCGGAAGGAGTTAGCGGGCAATCGATCCAGGACGACTGGGCGGGCGCGGCGCGCGTGGCGTTGTCCCTCATGCAGCGCGGCATGTCCGTGCTGGTCGAGGCTTACGCGCCGGGGATCGACATCACCGTTCCCGTCCTCGGAGGAGACGCGCCGATGGCGCTCGGGATCGTCCGGCCAGGCTCGGACCGGGTCGGCGGCATCATCACCGAGGACCTGAAGCGCGACGATCCGCTGGGCTACGCGATGTTCGAAGCGGGCCCGCGTCCTTCCGATCTCGACCGGCGCCGTCGACGCCGACGTCGCCGCTCTGTGGAAGGCGGCCGGCCCGATGGATTATCTGCGTCTCGACTACCGGTTCGATCCGGACACCGGTCGTCGCGTGTTTCTCGAGTTCAACATCTGCTGCCACATCGGCCGCAGCGGCGCGATCTGCCTTGCGGCCTCGCAATGGGGGCTGACGCAGGCCGACGTGCTGGGCCACGTCGTCGAGTTCAGCCTCCGCCGTCAGGGCGTCAACCAGGAGAAACGTCGTTGGGCGCAATGACTCCGTCGCTGAGCTTTTCGCTCGACCTCGATCGCGGAACGCGCGTGTTCGGCGATCACGACGTTCAGCGCGCGCCGCGCCGCGAGGCTGGGACCTTCTCGCCAACACGCCGGTGCCGCTGCGCACCCACATCCGCGACGGCGTCGCCGAGCTGTTGACGCGCCAGCGGGCCGAAGGCGGCCGGGCGATGAAATGCTGTTTTCCCGCGGGTCAGGGCGGACGCGGCCCCTTCGACAGGCTGCGCTATATCCGGGAACTCGAGGATTTCCCCGAGGTCCTGGTTTCGTCCGAGGTCGGCAATGTCTTCAATCGCCGCTTTCACGAACGCTCACGTCGAGAACGGCGCCTTCAGCAGCTGCCAATCGTCCCGGACGGCGGCGGTTTTCTCCGATTGCGGTCTGATCGACCCCAAGGGGCTGGATCGGCGTGTTCGCCGTCGCGCCGTTTGTTCTGCTGATCGACCGTCGCCGGCTGGGCGAACTTCCGACGCCGGGTTGCTGGGCCGATCTGGCCGATCCGATCTATCGCGGCCAGGTGGTGCTCAGCGGCTGGCGTCGCGACGGCGAGCGGCAGTGGAGCCATTACAACAAGTTCTTCCTGCTTGCGATGGCGCGGGAACTCGGCCTCGACGGGCTCGCGCGAATTGGTGCGCAACGTTCCGGGGCTGATGCATTCCGCGCAGATGCCCCGGCTCGCCGGAACCGACGCCTCGCTCGGCGGCGTCTACGTCCTGCCCTGGTCGCTGGCCGACATGTGCCCGCGACGCGCCCATACCGAAGTGGTCTGGCCGCGCGACGGCGCGCTCGCCTATCCGCTGTGGATGACCGCAAAGACCGGACGACGCGCAGGGCTCGATCCGCTGATCCAGCACTTCCATGGGTCCGAACTCGCGGCCTATCTGAACCGAAATCGCTATCCCGCGCTTGTGCGCCGACCTGCCCCCGGCGGTCCCCGAGGGCGCCAAGCTCAAATGGCTGGGGTGGGACTATCGTCCGTCACCGCGCCACTCCGACGGCGACCCAGGCGGCCTGCGCGGTCTTCCTTGAAGGCGCTGGATGCGACGGACCTTCGATCATGCGCGTAATCACGGTCGCGGGGCCGCCTTCGGTCGGCAAGACTTCGGTCATCGTCAAGACCGCCAAGACCCTGACCGGCTCGAGGGCAGAAGGTCGGCGTGGTCAAGTTCGACTCGCTCTCGACTTCGGACAAGGAGATCTACGATCGGGCGGGTCTGCCCGCGATCGTCGGCCTCGCCGGAAGCGTCTGCCCCGACCATTTCTTCGTCAGCAACATCGACGATTGCGTCGGCTGGGGGCGCAGGCTCGGCGTCGACATCCTGATCGCGGAAAGCGCGGGTCTTTGCAACCGCTGCTCGCCGCACATCCAGGGCGCGCTGGCGATCTGCGTCGTCGACAACCTGTCGGGCGTGCACACGCCACGCAAGATCGGCCCGATGCTGAAACTCGCCGACGTGGTGGCGATCACCAAAGGCGACATCGTCTCGCAGGCCGAACGCGAGGTCTTCGCTTTCAACGTGAGGCTCGCCAACCCGCGCGGCGCCGTGCTGTTCTTCAACGGCATCACCGGACAGGGCGCGGGCGAACTGGCGTTCCATATCGCCGATGCGCCGCATATCGAGACGCTGGAGGGACGCCGTCTGCGCTTTCCCATGCCGTCCGCCGTCTGCCCGTATTGCATCGGCGAAACCTCGATCGGCTGCGACCATCAGCGCGGCAACGTCCGCAAGATGAGCTTCGAGGACGCGCCTCCCATGACCGAGACGCTGCTCGCGCTGACCATCGGGGAATTGTCTCGTCGCCACCCGGCCTTCATCGACTTCATCGTCGCAACCGACGCGGACGGCGCCAAGCCCGGCCGCACCCTCGAAAGCTGGCTCGCGGGCCTTTCCGACGACAAGCTGGCCGACGCCGGCATGGATCGCAGCAGGCGCTCGCCCACGTCACGGCTCTGGCCGTGGAGATCGACGCCTTGCGCCGCGACCCGGCCGAGACCCTGCGAACGCTGACGATCCTCGGCGGCTGGGACAAAAACGGCGAGCCCGAGGATTTGCGGCTGGTGCTCGCCGCCGGCGACGTCCTGTGCATCGTCGGGCCGACCGGGTCGGGCAAGAGCCGGCTCCTCGCCGACATCGAGTGCCTTGCCGACGGCGACACGCCGTCGGGGCGGCGCATTCTGATCAACGGCGCGCCGCCCGACCCGAGGCAGCGCCAGGCCTCCGATCGCAAATTGATCGCCCAACTGTCGCAAAACATGAATTTCGTCGTCGACCTGACCGTCGGCGAATTCGTGGCGATGCACGCCGATTGCCGGATGACGCCGAACCGCGAGGCGGCGGCGGCCGAAGTCATCGCCCGCGCCAATGAGCTGGCTGGAGAAAAATTCTCGGCCGGGGTCTCGCTTACCCAGTTGAGCGGCGGGCAGACCCGCGCCCTGATGATCGCCGACACCGCGCTCCTGTCGGCGTCTCCGGTAGTCCTGATCGACGAGATCGAGAACGCGGGGATCGACCGCAAGAAATCGCTCGACCTGCTGATCGCCAGGGAAAAGATCGTGCTGATCTCCACCCACGATCCGATCCTCGCGTTGCTGGGCGACAAGCGAATCGTCATCCGCAACGGTTCGGTAGCCGACATCATCGAAACCAGCGCGGCGGAGAAGGCCAATCTCGCCTGGCTCCAGCGCATTGATCGCGGCCTCATGGATCTGCGCCACCGGCTCCGCAGCGGCGAAACGATCGGCGCGCTTCCCGCCTGGGCTCGCGAGTTTGCCGAGGCGTAACCCCCATGGACGCGATCGATCTCCTGCTGGAAAGGCGATCCAGCACCGCCTTGCAGGCCCCCGCCCCTGAAGGCGAGGCGCTGTCGATCATCTTGCGCGCGGCGTTGCGGGTTCCCGATTTTCTGCGTCTGCGCCCTTACGAGTTCATTCTCGCCGCGGGCTCGGGCCTCGATCGCCTGGGCGAAAAGATGCAGGCGGCGGCGATCGCCTCCGGGCAGGAGCCCAAGGTCGTCGCTCGCACCCTGCGCATGCCGCACCGGGCGCCGATGGTCGTGGTGGTCGTCGCCCGCGCCCGCGAGCACGAGACAGTCACCCGCTTCGAACAGCAACTGACGGCGGCGTGCGCGGTCATGGCGATGCAGATGGCGGCGTTCGCCCAGGGGTTCGGCGGCGTCTGGCGCTCCGGTTGGCTGATGTTCGATCGCGGCTTGCACGACGCGCTCGGCCTCGAACCCGAGGATCAGATCGTCGGGTTCCTGTATCTGGGCACCCCGTCCAAACCGCCGACGACCGAGCTGCCCCAGGTCGAGGCGGACGACTACGTGCGCTGGCTCTGAGCGCTTGCGGGAGCGTGACGCGACTCGCGACCGCGCCGTCGCGTCGCCTTCTCCGCTCCGTACTTCGCCGAACGCGGGCCGGCCCGACGTACTTTTTCGAACGGGCTCTTTCCTGTCGCGAACTGCCCGAGGACAGGAACAAGCCGCCAAGCGGCCGTAGATGTCAGGCCCAATGAAATTAAATACGTCCGTCTTATCCGTCGCTTAGCTTGCCTCCCGGCCATCGCGGAGAATTTGCCGCCGTTCGTCCGGCCGACAGTCCCGCCTCTGGCACGCCTTTCGCAATCCAGGCCCTGTCACCTCAGCGCATCGAAACATGCGCACGGGCGCCTCAGGCTCCGAGATCAGAGAAGGGATCGTCACATGCCCATGGTATTGCTGAAATGCGACACGGATATTCCCGAGCGCGAGAAACATATCTATCTCAAAGCGCCCGATGAAGACACGACGGCGCATCTGCCGCTGTCGAACGCCCCGACCATTCCGGGCACCCTCTCCGAGCGCGGCTGCGCCTTCTGCGGCGCGAAGCTGGTGATCGGCGGCGTCGTCAAAGACGCGATCCAGATGATCCACGGCCCCATCGGCTGCGCCTACGACACCTGGCACACCAAGCGCTATCCCGAGCGACAACGGCCACTTCCAGATGAAGTACGTCTGGTCGACCGACATGAAGGAAAGCCACATCGTCTTCGGCGGCGAGAAGCGGCTGGAAAAGAGCATCCACGAAGCCTTCGACGAAATGCCCGAGGTCAAGCGCATGTTCGTCTACACGACCTGCCCGACCGCGCTGATCGGCGACGACGTCAAGGCGGTCACCAAGCGCGTCATGGAGGCGCGTCCGGACGTCGACATCTTCACCGTCGAATGCCCCGGCTTCTCCGGCGTCTCGCAGTCCAAGGGCCATCACGTCCTCAACATCGGCTGGATCGATGAGAAGGTCGGAACCCTGGAGCCCGAGATCAAGAGCCCCTACACGATGAATTTCATCGGCGATTTCAACATCCAGGGCGACACCCAGCTGCTGCAGACCTATTGGGACCGGCTCGGGATCCAGGTGATCGCGCATTTCACCGGCAACGCCAATTACGACGATCTGCGCTGCATGCACCGGGCGCAACTGAACGTGGTCAACTGCGCCCGGTCGTCCGGCTATATCGCGAACGAACTCAAGAAGCGCTACGACATCCCGCGCCTCGACATCAACTCCTGGGGCTTCAGCTACATGGCCGAGGGCATCCGGAAGATCGGCACGTTCTTCGGCATCGAGGACAAGGCCGAGGCGCTGATCGCGGAGGAAGAAGCCAAGTGGAAGCCGAAGCTCGACTGGTACAAGGAGCGGCTCACCGGCGCCCGCATGGCGATCTGGACCGGCGGTCCGCGGCTCTGGCACTGGACGAAATCGGTCGAGGACGATCTTGGCGTCAAGGTCGTCGCGATGTCGTCCAAGTTCGGTCACGAGGAAGACTTCGAGAAGGTGATCGCCCGCGGCCAGGAGGGCACCTACTACATCGATGACGGCAACGAGCTCGAGTTCTTCGAGATCATCGACCTCGTCAAGCCCGACGTGATCTTCACCGGCGGCCGCGTCGGCGAGATCGTCAAGAAGCTTCACATCCCCTACGTCAACGGCCACGCCTACCACAACGGCCCCTACATGGGCTTCGAGGGCTTCGTGAACCTGGCGCGCGACATGTACAACGCCGTCCATAATCCGCTGCTGAAACTGGCGGCCACGGACCCGCGCGGCGAGGAGAAAATCCCCTATCTGGAGGCTGCGGAATGACCAGCAGGATCATCAATCTGTTCGATTACGTGCAGGAGCGCTGCCTCTGGCAGTTCGCCTCCCGCACGTGGGATCGAACCGACAATATCGAAGGCGTCCTGAAGCAGGTCGGCTACCTGATGAAAGGCGAGAAGCCGATTGCCGAGACGCCGGCGCAGCGGCTCAATCTCGCCGACGCCAAGGTGCTCGTCGAGGATTGCCGCAAGCGCTACGACTGGGTCGGCAAGCTTCCCCCGGAGGAGGTCGATTACGTCCTCAATGGGCTCAAGGAGCGGTTGATCGACGTCACGATCACGCGCTCGACCAACCGCGAGCTGAACCACTCGCTCTATTGATCGACTGAAGACGCTGGCGGCGCCGCAAAGGCGCCGCCCGCCGGACGCGCCCTTCCCTTTCCCTCAATCACGAGGACATCCCATGTCTTGCGACGTTGAAACCCTGCAAAAGCCGAAGAAAGCCGTGTCCGGCGTTTCGATCACCTCCAAGGATCGCGCCGGCATCATCAACCCGATGTTCGATTGCCAGCCGGCCGGCGCGCAATATGCCGGCATCGGCATCAAGGACTGCATTCCGCTGGTCCATGGCGGCCAGGGCTGCAGCATGTTCGTCCGGTTGCTGTTCGCTCAGCACTACAAGGAAAACTTCGACATCGCCTCGACCTCGCTGCACGAGGAATCCGCGGTGTTCGGCGGCATGAAGCGCGTCGAGGAGGGCGTCGAGGTTCTGGCGCGTCGCTATCCCGAATTGCGCGTGATCCTGATCATCACCACCTGCTCGACCGAAGTCATCGGCGACGACATCGAGGGCGTGATCGTCCGCTGCAACGAGAAGCTCAATGCGATCTTCCCCGATCGCGTCATCCACCTGGTGCCGGTCCACACGCCGAGCTTCAAGGGCAGCCATGTCTCGGGCTACGACGTCGCCGTCAAGTCCACGATCAAGACGATCGCCAAGACGAAGGGCGAGCCGAACGGCAAGCTCAACATCTTCCCCGGCTGGATCAACCCCGGCGATCTCGCGGAGCTGAAGCACTACGTCGAGGAAATGGGCGTCGACGCCACCTTCCTGATGGACACCGAGAATTTCGACACGCCGATGCTTCCGACCAAGGTGGTCGAGGATCACGGCAAGACGACGGTCGAAGACATCGAGGGCACGGCCAACGCCGTCGGTTCGCTCGCGCTCGCCAGGTACGAAGGCTACAGCGCCGCGCAGCATCTCGAAGAAACATTCGACGTTCCGCAGATCCTGTCGCCGACCCCCTATGGCGTCAAGAACACCGACGAGATGCTCCAGGCGATCAGCAAGCTCACCGGCAAGGCAATCCCCGAGAAGCTGGTCCGCGAGCGCGGCATCGCGATCGACGCCCTGCAAGACCTGGCGCACATGTTCTTCGCCAACAAGAAGGTGGCGATCTTCGGCCATCCGGACCTCGTGATCGGACTGGCGCAATTCTGCATCGAGGTCGAGCTTGAGCCGGTGCTGCTGCTGCTCGGCGACGACAATTCCCGCTACAAGCGCGACCCGCGCATTCTGGAACTGAAGAAGAGCGTCCCCTTCGACATGGAAGTCGTCTGCAACGCCGATCTCTGGGAGCTCGAGAAGAGGATCGTCAGCAAGGAGATCCAGGTCGACCTGATCATGGGCCACTCGAAGGGCCGCTACATCGCCATCGACAACAACATCCCGATGGTGCGCGTCGGCTTCCCCACCTTCGATCGCGCCGGCCTCTATCGCCATCCGACGATGGGCTACAAGGGCGCAATGGAGCTCGGCGAAGCCATCGCCAACGCATTGTTCACGCACATGGAATACACCAAGAACAAGGAATGGCTCCTCAACACCTGGTGAGTCTCAAGACTCCAGGGACGTTCCCCTTCCCCCCGTGCGGGTGAAGGTCGGGATGGGGGTCGCGCGAACTTTTTGAGGCCGCTCGTTTCGCGATGACAGGCCGGCGCGACCCCCTACCCTAACCTTCCCCCACAAGGGGGGAGGGAACGACGCGGACCCCGACCTAATCGGCGACGACCCCAGCAAGCGCAATTCCTCACTGGCGAGGCCTGGCCCATGAAGCTTCACCGAGACACCGTCGAGGCCTATCGGACGCGCTTCGCCGACGGCAATGCGAGCCGGAATATCGCCAGATCGAGCTCTACACCAAGAGAAAGAAGCTCGCCTTTCTCGACGACGCGTCCGAGCCTCCGTCGACCGCCCGACCGCCCAATCCGCTCGGCGCGATGGTCGCGTTCTCGCTGCTCGACGCCGAGCTCGAATCGCGGAATCTCGCCCTCGAAGGCAAGCCGCTATGGCAAAAGTATCAGGCGCTGCCTCGCAAGACGACAACGGAGAAGCTGGTCGCGGAGGTCTACCGGATTCTGCGTATCTATCGGACCGGCCTCCTGCACGCCGATGGTCGTTTCGAAATGCACAACGGCAGCCTCAAGATCGACGTGATTCACGACGCGTGCGCGATGTCGCTCTGGATCAGCCCCGCGGGCGTCAAACTGCTCGAAGCCTTCGTGCACTACTATCTCGAGGCGCCCTTGCAGCCTTACAGCGACGCCTATGTCGAGGCCATGCTGACGCAATACTTTCTCGATATCGTCAACGAGATCAAGAAATTCTGGGATCTCGACCGGGTGCTCTACCAGTTCCGCCGCAAGTTCGACTTCAACCGGCACTTCCGGTTCGACTGCGACAATCCCAACGCCGAAATGGATGGCGACTGTCTCGTGTTCGAGATCGGCGAGCGCCATCGCGACAAGGCGCGCTATCCGATCGATTTCTTCGTCGTGGTCGACAACGTCCTCCACATCATCCCGGTCGAGGCGCTCTCGGACGGACGCATGCCCAAGGCGGAACTGGACCTTTGGACCGCGCGCACGCCCGATGGTCGTCTCCTTGCCGGCCGAATTCCAGACGCGCTTCGGACGCGAGCGGATGATCGTCGGGCTTCCCATGACGTGAACCTGGCGATCCCCTGAAGTTTGACAGGCTGCAAAAGAAAGCGAAATCCATGACCAGTTCCGGCGCCGTGAAAGTCGCGATCACCACCAACAGCCTGACGGAAGTGGACGCAGGCTTTGCCAGCGCAGGCCAGGTGGTCCTCTACAGCGTCTCGTCCCACGACACGGAGTTTTTGGACTGCGTGCAGTTTCGCGGCGGCGCCCGCAAGGGACTGGCGCCGGGCGAAGCGCAAGGGGCCCGGCGGCGGTAAGGGTTGCGCGATGGACGACCTCACCGCCGGCGTTCCCGTCGATCGGCTGAAGGAGCGCGTCGAAGCTGTCGCCGATTGCGGCATCCTGTTCACGCTCGGCCTCTCCGACCTGCACGCCGTTCATGTCAAGCGGCGCGGGGTCTTTCCGGTGAAGATGGAGCGGTCGCGGTCGGTCGACGACGTGCTCGCCAACGTGCAATCCATGCTCAAGGTCGACCCGCCGCCGCTTTGGCTGCGGCGCGCCCTGCGCACGCCGGACGGTGGTAAGATCGGGATGGTCGATCAGGTCGACTGATCAGGCTCTCCGCCATCGCCGGCGCGGGCTCTCTTTGATCTCGACAAAAGGGAGAAGGCTCCGGCCCTCTCCCTTTTTGGCGTCTGGACGACCCGGAAATATCCGCCGCCGCGGGTCGCTCATTTGGGAACGTCCTCGCTGGCCAATGTTCGGCGCCGTACAAAAGATCGATCGTCGCGGCGATAACATATTGATATAACAAGCATTTCTATCGAGCCGGTCATGGCACGACGGTTGCTAGCCGGTGGGTGGGCTGCGAAGAGCGCCGCCCCTTCGGTCCTTCATTGATAAGGGGCTTCTCATGGCCAAACTTCGTCAAATCGCATTCTACGGAAAGGGCGGCATCGGCAAGTCGACGACGTCGCAGAACACCCTCGCAGCCCTCGTCGATCTCGGGCAGAAGATCCTGATCGTCGGCTGCGACCCGAAGGCGGATTCGACCCGCCTCATCCTCAACGCCAAGATGCAGGACACGGTGCTGAGCCTCGCCGCCGAAGCGGGCTCGGTCGAGGACCTCGAACTCGAGGACGTGCTCAAGATCGGCTACAAGGGCATCAAGTGCACCGAGTTCCGGCGGACCGGAGCCCGGCGTCGGCTGCGCCGGCCGCGGCGTCATCACCGCCATCAACTTCCTCGAGGAGAACGGCGCCTATGACGACGTCGACTACGTCTCCTACGACGTGCTCGGCGACGTGGTGTGCGGCGGCTTCGCCATGCCGATCCGCGAGAACAAGGCGCAGGAAATCTACATCGTCATGTCCGGCGAGATGATGGCCCTCTACGCCGCCAACAACATCTCCAAGGGCATTCTCAAATACGCCCATTCCGGCGGCGTGCGCCTCGGCGGGCTGATCTGCAACGAGCGCCAGACCGACAAGGAGCTGGAGCTGGCCGAGGCTCTCGCCAAGCGCCTGAACTCGAAGCTCATCCACTTCGTGCCGCGCGACAACATCGTCCAGCACGCGGAACTGCGCCGCCAGACGGTGATCGAATACGCGCCGAACAGCCAGCAGGCGAACGAGTACCGCCAGCTCGCGCAGAAGATCCACAACAACTCGGGCAAGGGCACGATCCCGACCCCGATCACCATGGAAGAGCTCGAGGAGATGCTGATGGAGTTCGGCATCATGAAGACCGAAGAGCAGGCGCTCGCCGAACTGCAGGCCCGGGAAGCGGCCGCCGCGATCGCCGCCGCGGCTCAATAACCACGACGGTCGCAGATTGGGCGGCGGCCCGGGTTCAAGACCTGGCGGCCGCCCGAATGCATTTGAAGACAAGACACCAAACCCGGGATAGACGACATGAGCGGACAGGTCTTGGCAAAGTCAGCGTCGGACAGTGCGTTTCTCGTCGCGGTAGCGGGAAAGGAAGGCGGCAAGGTCGACAAGCACTTCGGCGCCGTCGAAACCTTCCTGATCTACGACCTGGCGCATGAAGTCCCTCGAGTTGATCGAGCGTCGGAATATCGACGAGCTCATGCTGAGCGGCGAGGAGCGGCGCGCCACGATCGTCCGTATTCTCGCCGATTGCCGGATGCTGCTGGTCGAAAAGGTGGGTGAGGCGCCCAAGCAGCTTTTCGCGGACGCCGGCATCGAGGCGACCGACACGTTTAGGGGAAAGCCCGTCGACGACGCGCTGGCGACGATCAAGGCCGGGCTCGGCTGATCCAATCCGGGTCATAGCTCTCGGGCGAACAGGCTGCGACCGCCGCGAGCGCCGGCCATGCCGTGGAGGCGTCGCCGGTTCTGCCGCGCCGCAAGTCGAACCCCCGTCTTCGGACGGTCAGCGCAACGCGAAGGTCAGCCGAGTTCCGCTCTTCGGCCTCGCGCCTGAGCTTTTCGAAGGGCGCTCCATCGAGCGCAAAGGTCGCCGCTCGCTGCGTGGCGATGCAGCGCCTAGGAAACCGCTCACATCGGCTCGATGCCATATTCCTCGTAAATCTTCTCCTGCGCGGCGCGGAAGTCCTGCATCGAAAAATCGTAGCCGTGCGACTGGACGAACGCCCACGACTTCTCCTCATCCTCGGACAGCGCGTTGACGGCCTGCCGGAAGTCTTCGTCGGCGCGCATGCGCTCGATATAGGCCTTGGCGGATTCCATGCTCATACGGCTTTCTCCTTTTCTGGATGGTTGACGTCAGAACTCGTTCGGCTAGCGATCGAGCAACGCGGCGCGAAGCCTTGCGCCGATCCCGTTGATGATCGTCACCATCGCCAGCAGGACGAGAATCAGGGCGAACGCTTCTCGATACTCGAACAGATGAAACGCCGTGGTGATCTCGAGGCCGATTCCGCCGGCGCCGACCAGGCCCATGACCGTCGCCGCATGCACGTTGTGCTCGAAGCGGTGAAACGTGACATCCGCGAGCCGCGGCAGAACCTGCGGCAGGATCCCGAAGCGCAAAACGCCAATCGGGCTGACGCCCTGGCTCCGGAGCGCCGCGCCGGGCGCCGGGTCGACATGTTCCAGCGTTTCCGCGTAAAGCTTCCCCAGGACCCCGGTCGAGTGGCAGGCGAGCGCGAGGGCCCCGGGCAGCGGGCCGAAACCCACGGCGGCCACGAACATGATCCCCCAGACCACGGACGGGACCGAGCGCAGCGCGTTGAGGCCGAGCCGGGTCGGAGCGGTCAGCCAAACGGGCGAGGTCGCCCGCGCGGCCATGGGCGCGATGCACAGAGCCAGCAGCGCCGCGAGAATTGTCCCCGATGCGCTCATCGCCAAGGTGTCCAGAACGGCCGGCGGCCATGCGCGCCAGCGACTGAAATCCGGCGGCGTCGAATCCTGGAGCAGCGTCGCAATCGTCGGCAAGGCGTCGCGATAGCGGGGAAAGGCGAAGATGCTGGAGGCATAGAGGACGCCCAGCATCGCGAGCGTCAGCGCCAGACCTCCGAGTCCGGATTTCAGCGCCGCGCGCTCGCTCTCCGCCAGGACGCAGGCGACGTCGGGGTTCGCCGGGAGGGATTGCTCGAGGCTCACCGCACTGGAACCGCATCGGGGTTGGCGGCCTTGATCGCGTCGATCCATTTGCGCACGAGATCGACGTCGCTGTCGACCGCGGGAACGAACGCTTTCGCCCGGAACACGTTGAGCGCGTCGGCGTCGGTGAGTTCGAGGAACGCCTGCCGCACCTCTTCCTTGAACGCCGGATCGAGGCCCTCGCGGAAGGTCCACATATATTCGGGGATGGGCGCGGACACAGCCAGAATGCGGACCTGCTCCGTGTTGATCTTGTGCTCGGCGAGCAGCCGGTCATAAATCGGCTTGCTCAAGCCCCCGGCGCCGACCTTGTGGTTGGCGACCGCGAGCGCGACCGCGTCATGGGCGCCCAGAACCCGCAACGTGTAGTCGCGCTCCGATATCAGGCCGGCTTCCAGCAATTGATAGCGCGGAACCCAGGTCCCCGAGGTCGAGGCCGGATCGCCGAAGGCGATGTCCTGGCCCTTCAGATCCGCGAGGCTCTTGGCCGGACTGTCGGAAGGCACGATGATGACCGCTCGAAACGTCGGTCCGGCGTCAACGTGGGTCGGACGCGCAAAGACCTCCAGCTTGGCCGAGCGGCTCCGCAAAATGTAGGTCACCGGTCCGAGGTAGGCGATGTCGAGCCGGCCGAAGCGGATCGCTTCGCCGGTCGCGGCGTAATTGGCGCCGACCACCAGTTCGACCGGCATGCCGAGGCGCTTTTCGAGATAAGCGCGCAACGGTTCGTTCAGCCGCATGACGGTCGGAGCGGATTCGCCGGGCAAGAGCCCGATCGTCAGGTGATCCGGACGCGTTTGCGCGCTCGCGAGCGAAGCGAGCGCCACCATCACCGCCGCCCAAAACAGGGATGCGAGCCCTTTCACGCGAGACCGAGGCATGGCGCAAACTCCTTTGTCGCAATTTCCTGGCGGACCGGAACCGCTTCACGGCGGAAGACGCGCGCCTGTGCGGCGTCATCGAAATCCGCGGGGAGGCCGGAGAACGCCACCCGGCCGTCAGAGAGCCCGATGATCCAGTCGGCGAGTCCGAGGGCGATGTCGAGCTGGTGCAAGACAACGCAGGCCGTGACGCCGGAACGCGTCACCGCCTCACGCAAGTCGCCGCTCATTTGCCCGGATTGCACGGGGTCGACGGACGAGAACGGTTCGTCGCCGAGCAGCAGCGACGGATGCCGCACCAGCGCGCGCGCAACGCCGACACGCTGGCGTTCGCCGCCGCTGAGGCGCGAGACGCGCGTTTGGGCTTTGTGCAGCAGCCCGACCTGGTCGAGCGACTCGGCAGCGCGGCGCCGGAATTGTCTGGACCAGGGAAGCAGGGAAAAGGCGTTGCGCAGATCGGCGAGCCCGAGCATGACATTGTCCAGCGCCGAAATCCGCTCGATCAGCGCATGATCCTGGAAAATGGTGGCCGTCCGGCCGCGGTGGCTTTTCATGGCCGCTTGCGTCTCGAGACGTCCGACGCCCAACGCGACCAGCGTCCCGGACCGCGCTTCGATCAGACCGTTCAGGAGATGGATCAGCGTCGTCTTGCCGGCGCCGGATGGACCGACGACCACGGTGAGCCGGCCAGCGGGGATTTGCAGGGACACGTCCCGGAGAACGTCGCGTTCGCCCCGGCGGACCGTGATTCTGTCGAGGATCAGCATGAGCCTCGCCCCCATGAAATCGTCCGCGCGCCGGTCAATTCGACGCCGCGTCGGCCAAATCCGGCGCGAGCGTGGGCTCGGGACGCCTCTGCTCGACGAGCTCGATGCGATAGCCGTCAGGGTCGACGACGAAGGCGATGATGTTCTCGCCGTGCCGTTGCGAGCTCGGAGCGCGCGGCATCGGCACGCCCTCGGCTGAGAGACGATCGCACAAGGCCCGCACGCCGAAGATTCCGATGGCGATGTGGCCGAAGGCGGTCCCGATCTGCAACGGCTCGTCCTGCACCCAATTGGAGACGAGCTCGATCACCGGCCCCTCGGCCGCGTCCGCAGTAGCCGAGATAGGTCTGCGTGAATCGATTCTTCTTGTGTTCGCGCTGCTCCAGAACGCGCATGCCGAGCAGCCGCGTATAGAAGTCGATCGAACGCTCCATGTCGCTGACCCGCAGCATGGTGTGGAGAATGCGAAAACTGGAGTCGTTCATCGCCCCGCCTTTCGTTTCCGACGCATTTGCAGTTCCGACCCGTCGCCGTTCCGCATCATTTGCAATGAGCGTGCCGTCTGGCGCGCAAGCGCGATTGGCCGCGATGTCAGCGAGTTGCGGGGCAGCGGCGCCGCTGCGTTCGGCGCCCGCGCGCGCGTGCGCGTTCCGCCCGGAACACGGGTTTCGGCGAGCCTTACATTTTCGAACGCCCGCGCGCCTCCGGTCGCAATGCCGGAGACGACTTGGCGCGATGCTTCCCCAGGCGACGAAACGCGCCAGCGCCCATGGGTCGCACGCTAACTCCATGCGATTGCTGGGTCCTTTGGAGAGCGGAGCGAGATTTCTGCCTGGCCTGTCAGCAATTGGCGCCGCTGTTGCAAAGCCCCCCGCCACGAACCGACTTTGCGGGAGCGGCCGACGTGAATCACACCCTTCATTCCCTTCGAAGCGCTGTTCGAGCCGGTGGACCCGACCGCATTGAAAACAATGGGCGGCGGTGGAGGCTGCGCGTCGTCGAACTGCGGGTCGGCGCAAGGGTCCGCAGATCTCGACCCCGACGTCTGGGAGAAGGTGAAGGACCACCCCTGCTATTCCGAAGAGGCCCACCACTATTTCGCACGCATGCATCTGGCGGTGGCGCCGGCCTGCAACATCCAGTGCAACTACTGCAATCGCAAATACGATTGCGCCAACGAAAGCCGCCCCGGCGTCGTTTCCGAGCGCCTGACGCCGGAGCAGGGCGCGCGAAAGACATTCGCCGTCGCGCAAAGCGTGCCCCAGCTTTCGGTGCTGGGCATCGCCGGCCCGGGCGACGCGCTCTATGATTGGCGCCACACCAGGGCGACGTTCGAGCGGGTCGCCGAAAAACTCCCCGACATCAAGCTCTGCATCTCCACCAACGGGCTGTCCCTGCCCGACCATGTCGACGAGATCGTCGACATGAATATCGATCACGTCACCATCACCATCAATATGGTCGATCCGGAGATCGGCGCGAAGATCTACCCGTGGATCTTCTACCGGCACAAACGCCACTACGGCGTCGAGGCCTCGAGGATTCTGCACGAACGGCAAATGCTCGGGCTCGAAATGCTGACCGCGCGCAAGGTGCTGGTGAAGGTCAATTCCGTCCTGATTCCGGGCGTGAACGACGAGCATCTGATCGAGGTCAATCGACAGGTCAAGGCGCGCGGCGCCTTCCTGCATAACATCATGCCGCTGATTTCCGATCCGGCGCATGGCACGTTTTACGGACTGAACGGGCAGCGGGGACCGACGCCTAAGGAACTCAAGACCGTCCAGGACGCCTGCGAAGGCGGCGCCAAGCTGATGAGGCATTGCCGGCAATGCCGGGCGGACGCCGTCGGCATGCTGGGAGAAGATCGCGGGCAGGAATTCAATCTGGACCTTCTGCCGGAAACCGTCGATTTCGATCCGGCCGAACGCGACGCCTGGCGAGCCCATGTCGCGGAGCAGCGCGACGCTCATCGGCACGCGAAAGCCGCCGGCGCGGCGCGGCTAACTGCAGGCGAAACCCGGCCAGGGCCCGCTCCTGGTGGCGGTCGCGACAAAAGGCGAAGGGCGGATCAATCAGCATTTCGGCCATGCCAAGGAGTTTCAGATCTATGAAGCCGACGGCGTGGCGGTCCGGTTCGTCGGCCACAGAAAGATCGACGACCACTATTGTCAGGGCGGGCTCGGCGAAGACTCCGCTCTCGCCTCGATTCTTCAGACGCTCGAGGGCGTGGACGCGTTGCTGTGCGCGAAAATCGGCGATTGTCCGAGCGACGAGCTGGCGGCCGCCGGAATCGTGGCGAGCGACGAATTCGCCTTCGAATTCATCGAACCCTCGATCGCCGAATTCTACGTGAAGCGGCGCGGCGGCCTGAGACGGTCCGAGGCGCACCGGGCCGGACGCCGCGAAACGTTTTGGTCGAACCGGGAGATTCATGATGCTCATGCTGACACGTCAAGCGGTCGCGGCGATCGTGGCGACAATGAACGAGGAGGGCAAGCAGGGCTTCGGCGTCCGGGTGTCCGCGAGGTCCAGGTTGCTCCGGGCCGACGTTACGGGATGCGGTTTGAAGAGGAGCCGCGGAAGGGCGACGTGGTGATCGAAATTCGCGACGTGCGCGTGTTCGTCGACGAAGCCTCGATGTCCATTCTCACGGGGACGACCATCGACTATTCGGAGGCGCCCGACAACAGGGGGTTCAGCTTTGATGTCCCCGAGGCCGCGATGGCCGCATGCTCGAGCCCGGAGTCGCGGCACAATTGCTCTTGCGGAAAGAATTGACGGGGCCCCGGTCGAAATGGACCGGCGCCGTGAGGCTAAGGACGGTCGAGCAAGGGGCGCCGCCTGACCACCCTTGTCGCGCCGTCGTGGAATTGACGCTGTCCTCTCGCTGTTCGACTCGAACAGGACGCGACTCCGCCGGCGCGATTCCGCCGCCGGATCCGCGCCGCTGTTGTCGAAGCGCCTCCCTTTCCATGGTTATGTAATCAATACACATCACGCTGCCGCCGGCGCCCGACGCGGCTCCAACGGCAAAATATTTATCAATAATTACAATTGGTATGCCGACACCAGGCGGTCGCTCCTGCGAGCGAGCCGTCGAGCGTGAAGTAGTTGGCCCGGCATTTGCACAATTCCAAGAGAAGACATCCTGTTTGTAAGGAAGGCGACAATGGACCAACCCCAGTTCGGCCAGTCGACGCCGCTTGGCTTTCGCATCGGAGGCGAAGACGAGCGCTTTCGTCTGGTCGAATCCGTCATCGAGGCGTTGCGCCCGGGCGTCCAGCGCGACGGCGGCGACCTGACGCTGGTCGCGGTCGAGGGCGACAAGATCAAGGTGCGCTTGAGCGGAGCCTGCACCACCTGCTCCCTCGCCGGCCAGACCTTGGGCGGCGTCCGGCGGCGCCTGGTCGAGGTCCTGGGCGCTCCGGTCAGGGTCGTCCCGGCCGTCGATTGACCGGAGTTGGGGAGTTTCGAAATGGCGAAACCGTCTTTCGATCAGGGCGGCCCCGGCGGCCAGGCGGACGGCGAGGGGCCGAAGCCCGCGCCGTTCGAATTGCACGATTGCGTGTGCGACCTCGGCGAGTGCCGCACCAATGTCCTGCCGTTCATGAATGAAATGAGCCGGATCGCCCACGGCGGCGAAGACCTCTCCGGAACGCTGCGAATACTTCTCGAACTGCTCCAGAACCACATGAAAGTGGTCCGGGCGATGATCACCCTGTTCGAACCGGGATCGGGCAATATCTTCCTGCACGAAAGTTTCGGCTTGAGCGACGAGGAGCAGGCCAAGGGCGTCTATCTTCCTCGGCGAGGGCGTCACCGGCAAGGTGGTGGAGACCGGCGAGCCGTTCATCGTGCCGCGGATCGCCGACGAGCCGATCTTCCTGAACCGAACGCAGAGCCGGAACGGCGCCCTGGACCGCCGCGTCAGCTTCCTCTGCGTGCCGATCAAGCGCGGCAAGAAGGTGCTGGGAACCATCAGCGCGGAGCGGAAATACGACAACTCCCGCCTCCTCAAGCTGGACGTCGAAGTGCTTTCCATTCTGGCGACCATGACGGCGCAGTCCGTCGAACTCTATCTGGTCGAGAATGTCGAGAAAGTCGCGCTGGAGAACGAGAATCGCCATCTGCGCAGCGCCATCAAGGCGCGCTTCAAGCCGTCCAACATCATCGGCAATTCGAAACCGATGCAGGACGTCTATCGCCTGATCGACCGCGTGACGCGGACGAAGACGACGGTCCTGATCCTGGGGGAAAGCGGCGTCGGCAAGGAGCTGGTCGCCAGCGCCATCCATTTCAACGGCCCGGCCGCCAAGGGGCCGTTCGTCAAGTTCAACTGCGCGGCCCTGCCCGAGAGCGTCATCGAGAGCGAACTGTTCGGCCACGAGAAAGGATCGTTCACCGGCGCGATCAGCGCCCGCAAGGGACGGTTCGAACAAGCCCATGGCGGAACCATCTTTCTCGACGAGATCGGCGAACTGACTCTGCCGGTTCAGGCCAAGTTGCTGCGCGTTTTGCAGGAAAAGACGATCGAGCGCGTCGGCGGAAACGCTTCGGTCAAGGTCGACATCCGTATTCTTGCCGCCACCAACCGCGATCTCTCCGCCATGGTGGAGAAGGGGACGTTCCGGGAGGATCTCTATTACCGGCTGAACGTTTTTCCGGTGACCATTCCTCCCTTGCGCGACCGCGGCAACGACATCATCGCCTTGGCGGACTACTTCGTATCGCAATTTTCAGATGACCTCGGTATCGAGGTGAAGCGCATTTCGACGTCCTCGATCAACATGCTGATGGCCTATCATTGGCCGGGCAACGTCCGCGAACTCGAAAACACGATCGAACGCGCGATCCTGCTTTGCGACGACGGCGTCATTCATGGCTACAACCTGCCGCCCTCGCTGCAAATGCCCGTGCTCACCGAGGTCGAGTCCAAGGGCAGCCTGGACGCGCGCCTCGACGCGGTCGAATACGAGATGATCATCGAAGCGTTGAAGGTCCATCACGGCAACATGACGGAAGCAGCAAAAATGCTCGGGCTGACGCGCCGGATCCTCGGATTGCGTCTGAACAAATACAATCTCGATCACAAGGACTACCATTAAGGGGACTGAGCGAATGACCGCCGAAGCGCAGCGCCTATCCGGGCCTCAATTATATGCCCTCGTTCTGTCGGACATCGCGACGGCGATGGCGATCAACACCTACGACCCCGCCTATGCGCTGTCCGTATCGCCGGAGGACTACTATCCCGGCTCCGTCAAGGCGCAATGGCTGGAACAGCGCGACGACCGGGCGCTGCGCCTGCGCGTCGTTCCGCTGGCGACCGCTGGCCTCGGGTCGCTTCAGGCCCTGCCTGCGGCGGAGATTGTCAGGCGCGCGGTCGGCTATGGCATACCGCTCACTCTGGAGCTCGCCGAAGAGATCACGGCCTATCTCGAAGCCAAGAGCGCCCGTGCGAGAACCTACGATCGGTCATGAACGATGACGGAATAGAGGCGTTCGAGGTCCATATGTTGAGAATTGCCTTCGCATCGAGCGACCGCGCCCATGTCGATCTTCATTTCGGCGGCGGCGAGCGACTGGTCGTCTTCGACGTCGCTCCAGGACGGGCCGACCTCGTCGGGCTCGGGGAGTTCGTCAAGGCCGAGCTCAAGGGGGAAAACAAGGACAGGGGTCTTTCGCGCGCGCCCCTCGATCCGAACGCTCCCGTTTCCGTGACGATCGGGCCTGACGAGGACAAGGTCGCGGCGAAGCTCGATTTTCTGCAAGGGTGCTCCGCCGTCTACGCCGCCCAGATCGGCGCGTCATCGATAAAGCGGTTGATGGCGATCGGCGTCCAGCCGATCATCGTCGACAATGGTCACGAGATTCTCGACTTGCTGAACGAGGTCAGCCTGGCGATGGCGCACGGAGGGCTGTCCTGGGTGGACCGCGCGATGGCGAAGCCCATCAAGGTCTTCCCATCGACAGAACCCACCCCGCCGCCTCCCGGCCCTTCGCAGCGGCTGTGGGCGTCTGCGGACGAAATCGAGTAGCTCTGGAAGGAGCGCGCGCCATCCCGCCCTCTGACGCGATGCGCCGCCTGCCACGGCGAACATCTCGAAAGGGTCAAGGCGAGGACGGCGTTGCGCTGATCGGCGGCCGCGGCGCGCTCGCATCCGCAAAGCTCGTGAAGACGGTCGAGAGCGCCTGGCCCTCTGCGACGACGAAATTCGGCGAACGCTTCTCCCCCGCCGTGCCCGGCGCAGCAGCGCCTCTCCTCCTCACCGCCGCGACGGCGCGGCGGTCGCCCTCGGCCCGTCAACCCGACGACGGATTATTGTCGAGGCCGTGGCGATGGCGGCGCCGGTCGCGCAGACCCTCGTGCGGGTCGCGCCAGTGCAGCATGGCTTCGAGCGGATGCGATTCTTCTTCTTCCGCTGTCCAGCGACGCTCGCGGATGCGAGCCAGCATTACGCGCCACTGCGGCGGCTCTCGGGACTTGTGCTCATGGTGGGTATTCGCAGGCCGTAACATAACCGCCTCCTTGACCCCTTGAAGGCCAAGGCTACGCGCCTGTTGCGGCCGTTGACTTGCGGCAGATCAAATTTCGAAGCGAATCCGGGGAAAAGCATGCGTCTTCGGCTGTCCGCCGCTCGACCTCGGTTCAAAAGCCTTCCCCGATGCTGAACATCGGCTTCTGACCGAAGGACGCACGGGACGCGGGCGTATCCCGTCGAGCGCGGCCGACCTCTGCTTTTTCGCGCCCTCGCCGCCCGGCTCTCAAGCCGACGACGTCGGCCAGCGCTTCGCGACTTCGGCGCGGACCGGCGTGTCAACCTCGCTCGGCGCGGCCTTGATATAGTCGATCGCTTTCGCGAAATTGGCGGCGTCCTGGGCTTCCAGCCTTTCGAGATAGCTGAGGGCGGCAGTGACGGAGAAGGGCTCCCCGCCTTTGCCGGGCTCGTCGAAGTTGCTCGCGAGCGCGGTCCAGACAGCGGCGTCATAGCCGTTCGACTGCGCCCAGGCGGCAATTGTCGCCACAGCGTCGGGATGGCGTCGCCTTGCGATCTCGCTTTGTTTGCCCGAAGCCAGGTCGACGAAGCCCACCCCCCGAGCGTTCCCCATATTCTCCCGGGCCCTCAGGTTCTCGATCGCCGCGTCGAGATCCTGGAGCGCGCTCGGAGCGGTGTAAGTCGTGCAGACGGCGCCGAAGGTTTCGTCGACCACCAGAGTCAAGCGTCCGTCGCCCGAGACCCGGCAGAACTCGATCGGCAGGAGCGGGCCATCCGGCGCAAAACGGGCGGCGGCTTGCAGGTTACGGGGGTCCCACACCAGCGACCCCCAGGCGACGACGGCGATCCTCACGATGCGACCTCCCATTCCGTTCCAAGAAAGACTCGGTATCCGAGGTTTGGCTCAGCGTCGAGGGGGCGACATCGTTCGCGCAACGAAGGGCGTAGCTCGACATACTGCGGGGGGTCGCGGATCGCCAGCGTTTACCTGACGCTCTGGGTGGCGCTTTGCATCGTCGTCGGCATTGCCCTCGGCCGTTTGATACCCGGCGTCTTTCACATGATGATCGACGCGGCGGAGGTTGCGCACGTCAATCTGCCGGTAGCCGTGCTGGTGTGGCTGATGGTCATTCCCATGCTGCTCAAGATCGACCTCGCCGCGCTCGGGACAATCGGCGCGCACTGGAAGAGGATCCCGACCACGGTCGGCGTCAACTGGCTGATGAGGCCCTTTTCGATGGCGCTGTTGGCTTGGGTGTTCATCGCATGTATTCCGGCTCTATCTCCCGGTCGATCAGATCGACAGCTACACAGCCGGACTCAACTTGCTGGCGGCGGCCCCTGGCTGTGTGGTGAACCTCGTCGATGGCGAGCCGCATTCACGCTCGGACAGGTGGCGCTGAACGACTCCATCATGGTCGTGGCGTTTGCGCCAGTTGTCGGCCTGCTGCTCGGCCTGTCTTCGATTACGGTGCCTTCGATCCGATCTACTTTGATGGGCAGTCGAGCTCGCGACCTGTTTCGTTAGTCAGTGCGCCGACGACGCGCCTGCGGATCTATTTCGGACAGGCCGGCTGGCCGGGCGCGCCACAGGGAGATCCATGTGCAGCGGCTGGAGGCGGCGCGTGAACGACGGGCGCCGGCGGGAGCGGGCGGCGCCGCATGGATGGCCGGAGCCGCGGGTGGAGGCGGCGCGTGAACGACGGGCGCCGGGGGAGCGGGCGGCGCCGCATGGATGACCGGGGCCGCGGGCGGAGGCGGCGCGTGAACGACGGGCGCCGGGGGGGCGGGCGGCGCCGCGTGGATGACCGGAGCCGCGGGTGGAGGCGGCGCGTGAACGACGGGCGCCGGGGGAGCGGGCGGCGCCGCGTGGATGACCGGAGCCGCGGGTGGAGGCGGCGCGTGAACGACGGGCGCCGGGGGAGCGGGCGGCGCCGCATGGATGACCGGGGCGGGGGGCGGAGGCGGCGCGTGGATAGCCGGAGCCGCGGGCGGTGGGGCCGGGACGCGGACGACCGGGCTTGGCTTGGGCGCGGGATTGGTCGGGGCCAAGGGGGCCGGGGGTGAGATCGCCGGCGCGGCGCCCGGCTTCGGCGCGAGGTTTTGCAGTGGCCTCGGACCGGGCGCCTGGGGGTTCAGGGGCCCCGGATTCGGCGCGGCCGCCCCGGCCGGCGCCTGGGGAACGGGCAGCGCCTTGGTCGGAGCGGGCGGAACCGGCGCCGCAGGCGTGGCCGCAGGCAGCTTTCCAGCCGCGGACGGCTCAGTTCCTGCAGGGGCCGGCGGCGGTCCGCCGAGGCGCGGAGCCGCGCCGGGGATCGGCGCTGGCGTCTTACCGCCCGCCGGCGCCGGCGGCGCGACAGGCGGCGTTCCCGTCGGAACCGTCAACGGCTTGCCGAGCTGCGGAGGCGCGCCGGGCGTGGCGCCGGGCGGCTTGCCTCCCGCGGCCGGAGTCGCAGACGTCGAGGGTGGGTTCGCAGTCGGCCCCGGCAGGGCGGGCGCTCCTTGCGTAGCCTTCGTACCCCCTGTGGGCCCGGTCGGGGTCGCAGCAGGGGCGGCGCCGCCGGCAGGCGCATTTCCCGGACCGTTCGCACCGCGCGCGGCCGGAGGGCTGATTGGCGGCAGCGGTTTGACGCGTTTTTCGCCTGCGGTCTGCCGAGACGGAACCGGGATTGGAGCGAGTGGCTGCGGCGGGACGACATTGGCCGGCAAAGGCAGCAGGGCGGTCGGCGGCGGCGGTTGGAATCGCGGCAGGTTGGCCGGAGCAACGCCATTGCGATGGTAGGCATTGTAGTGCTGAAACGCGACGGCGCCGATCACGAGCGGAATGGCGATCGGCAGGAGCGGGAGGTAGCCGACCGCCGGGGGCGGCGCGGGTGGCGGCAAAATGCGCCAGTCGTCGTCCTGGGCATAAAAATATTCCGGCGGCGGCGGCGGCGGCGGCGGACCGAAGGCGTCGAACGCATAGAAAGGGCGTTCTTCGTAAAAATCTTCGTCGGGCGGGGGCGGCGGCAGGTCTTCGTAGTCCATGGGCCGGAAATCCGGCGGCGGTTCAAAGGCCGAGGACATCATTTCCAAACGCCGGCGGGCGTCACGGACATGAGGTCCCCTAGGGTAGATACGTAGGTAGGTCCAATAGGCGTCCGCCGTGTTGGCGTCGACCGACCGCCGCCAGAAAGCCGCCTCCCGCCGCGCGGCGAGAATCGCGCGCACGCGCCGCGCCTGAGCGGAATGAGGGTAGGCGGCCAGATAGTCCCGGTATCCGTCCATGGTGTCGCGGTGCAACGCCGCCGAATAGGCGACGTCGGGCGGAAGGCTGGCGATCGGCTGATCGACAGCCGCGGCGGCCGGAGGAGGGGGCGCGTCGGGCGCGCGTTCGAAAATGTAATAGGGCTCGGTCAGGTTCGAGGCGCTCCACGGTACGAGCGCGCCCTGCGTCAGCTGATTCACGCTCACGCGCGTTTGGTCGAACACATCAACGATCGAGACGCCGCCCTGGCGCATCGCGCCGGCGAGCGTCTTGCCATAGACGCCATAGGGACCCTGTTCGTCCCCCGCCAGCGTGCCGGGCGCCGCGTTGAAGGCGATCAACTCGCCGGGCTCCGGATCGACCAGCGCGAGACCCGGCGCCAGCGCCGAGCCTTGCGAGGCGTAAGGACTCGCGCGGGCGGCGTCGAGCACGATGATCCGGGCTTTGCCTGGCGTCTGCGCCAGCGCATGCGCAAAGTCCGAGATGTTCACCGCGTCGATCGGCACGTCGGCGTCGCGTCGGATTTGCGCGTCCACCGGCACGAAATAATTGTCGCCATTGTACTGCACGCCGCGGCCGGCGAGATAAACGAACGACTGCATGTCGGGACCGGCCGCGGACGCCTTGTCGAGGAAGTCGCGGAACGCCGTGCGGATCGAGGGGCCGTCGAGATCGCGGGCGCCGACCACGTCGAAGCCGGCGGCCTGCAATGTCTGGGCGACAAGTCCGGCGTCATTGGCGGTCGTCGCCAGCGCCTCGTCGCGATAGCTCGCGTTGCCGATGACAAGCGCGATGCGAGGATTCTGGACCCCTTGCTGCGAGCTTGCGGATGACGAAGTGAGCGCTGGGGTCGAGAACGCCAGCAGCGCGAACAACAACCTTGGCCAGGCGATCATAGTCACATTTCTGTTTGCGGGCGCCGCTTTGCGCGGTTCGGAGAGACGATTCGGATTTGCTACCCAGGGGATGGAATAAATCCTTGACCGCATGAACCCGCCGTTAACGGAATGCGCCTCGACGGAGGCGAAGCCGGCGAAATATGACGGAGTGCACGGCGTCCTTGACGGTTAGCGGCGTCGATAGCGATTCGAAACGGAGCGCAAACAGTGGGCGATATCGACCTGGCGCCAACCGGAACACGACCGCCTCTTGCGCGGAAACCCGTTCCGTCGGCGCCAAAGCCTAATTTGATCCCTACACCGCGAAAATCTTGCCCGGATTGAACAGGTTCACCGGATCGAAGGACGCTTTGACCCGGCGCATCAGGTCGAGCGCGGCCGCGCCGTGCTCGTCCTCCATATAGGCGATCTTCTTCTGGCCGACGCCGTGTTCGCCGGTGCAGGTGCCGCCCATCGCGATGGCGCGGTGAGCGAGGCGCGAGGAGAAAGCTTCGGCGGCCTCGATCTCACGGGGATTCGCCATGTCGATCAGCGGGCTCACATGGAAATTGCCGTCGCCGACATGGCCGACGATCGGCGCGACGAGGCCGGCGGCGGCGATGTCCGCGAGCGTCTCCTCGACGCAATCGGCAAGCCGCGAGATCGGCACGCAGGTGTCGGTGGCGAAGGGCCGCGCGCCGGGGCGGAGCGTCATCTGCGCCCAGAACGCCTCGTGTCGGGCCTTCCACAGCGCCGTCCTGTCCTCGGGTCTGGTCGCCCAGATGAAATTCCCGCCGCCGTTGTCGGCGACGATCTCGCCGAATCGCTTCGCCTGCTCGGCGACGCTCTGCTCGGCGCCATGGAACTCGACCAGCAGCATCGGCTGCTCCGGCAGGGTCAGATGCGCGTAGGCGTTGAAGGCGCGCACCGACAGCGTGTCGATCAGTTCGATGCGGGCGATCGGCAGTCCGGACTGGATGGTCTGAATGGTCGTGTCGCAGGCCGAGCGCACGTCGGGGAACGAGCAGGTCGCCGCCGAGATCGCCTCGGGGATGCCGGAGAGTTTGAGCGCGATTTCGACGATGACGCCAAGCGTGCCCTCGGCGCCGACGAAGAGATGGGTGAGGTCGTAGCCCGCCGAGGATTTTTTCGCGCGAGTCCCGGTGCGCAGGAAGGTTCCGTCCGCGGTGACGACGCCGAGCGACAGCACCAGTTCCTTCATCGTGCCGTAGCGCACCGCGTTGGTGCCGGAGGCGCGGGTCGAGGCCATGCCGCCGAGCGAAGCGTCGGCGCCGGGATCGATCGGGAAGAAAAGCCCGCTGTCGTGCAGATAGGCGTTGAGCTGGGTGCGGGTCACGCCCGGCTCGACCACGCAATCGAGGTCCTCGGCGTGGACGGCGAGGACGGCGTTCATCCGCGAGCAGTCGAGCGACACGCCGCCGTGCGGCGCGTTGACATGGCCTTCGAGCGACGAGCCGACCCCGAAGGGAACGATCGGCGCGTCGCAGCCTTGCGCAGATCTTGACGAGGTCGATCACGTCGTCGCGCGTCTCGGCGAACACGACCGCGTCGGGCGGCTGGTTCTCGAGCCAGGTCAGCGTATGGCCGTGCTGGCGGCGGATCGCCTCGGAAGCCGAGAAGCGATTGCCGAAGCGGGCGGCGAGTTCGGCGTTGAGGGCGGCGACCGCCTCGGGCGCGAGCCGGCCTTCGCGCTTGCGGACGGGGGGGACTGGGATTTCCACGGGTTTCATCTTCTCATTCTGGGGATCGCCGGGCAGATTAGGCGCTAGGTCGCGCCAAGGCTAGGCGCCGGGCCGGCGCATATCCAGGCCGGCGCCCGCTCCGGAGGACCGGATCAACAGGAGGACGCTATGGCGGAGATCACCCATCGAAACGTCCAGGCGAACGGCGTCAATATCCACCTCGCCGAGGCCGGTGAGGGACCGCTGGTCCTTCTCTGCCACGGCTGGCCGGAATCCTGGTATTCCTGGCGTCATCAGCTCGAGGCGCTTGCCGAGGCGGGCTATCGCGCGGTTGCGCCCGACATGCGCGGCTACGGCGAGACCGATCGACCCGAGGCGATCGAGGCCTATACGATCTTTCATCTGGTCGGCGACATGGTCGGGCTGCTCGACGCGCTCGGCGCCGACCGGGCGGCGATCGTCGGCCACGACTGGGGCGCTCCGGTCGCCTGGCACGCGGCGCTCCTGCGTCCCGATCGCTTCCGCGCCGTGGCCGCCTTGAGCGTCCCGTTCCGGCCGCGCGGACCCGCCCGGCCGACCACCGTCATGCCGCAGACCGAAAAATCCTGGTTCTACCAGCTCTATTTCCAGGAGCCCGGCGTCGCCGAGGCCGAGCTCGAGCGCGACCCGCGCTCCTCTATCCGTCGCCTGCTCTACTCCGTCTCGGGCGACGTTCCCCGAGCCGCCTCCGTCGACGCGCCGGGAGACGCGGCGCCGGGCATGGTCCCGCGCGCCGGCGGGATCCTTTCGCGGATGATCGATCCGGACCCGCTGCCGCCGTGGCTCACCGAGGCGGACATCGACGTCTATGCGAATGCATTCGCCCGCGCGGGCTTTCGCGGCGGCCTCAACTGGTATCGCAACATCGACCGAAACTGGGGGCTGATGGCGCCGTTCGCCGGGCTCAAGGTGAACGTTCCGGCGGTCTATGTCGCCGGCGACCGCGACCTCGTCGTCGGCTTCACCGGCCCAGAGAGGCTGATCGCGAGCCTGAAGCAACACGTCACGGATCTGCGAGACATCGTCATGCTGCCGGGCTGCGGCCACTGGACGCAACAGGAACGGCCGGACGAGGTCAACGCCTTGCTTCTCCGCTTCCTCCGAGGGTTGTCGTAACGATCGCGGCGGCGAGCGCCGATCGCGCGGCCGAAGTCACGCCGCGAATTCGGGCTCAGGCCGGCTCCATGCCCAGACGGCCCTTCGCCTCGGCGGATTCCGGAGCGTTGAGAAAGGCGATCAGCGCGCGGGCTTCGTCGGCGCGGGCGGACCTGGCGCCCACTCCGATCGAGAAGGTCGTGACCGACTGAACCGGAGGCGGGACGAGGCCGACAATATCGATCCCCGGTTCGCCGAGGAATTCGCTGAGCTGCTGCACGCCGATTTCGGCCTCGCCCTGCGCCACCAGCGCCGCGACCGGCACACCCGGCTTGGCCTGGACGAAGCGGGGCGCCTCGCCGGCGGGATCGAGCCCCCAGGCTTTCGCGACTTCGAGAAGATGGGTCCCGCTCGGGCCGGTCGAATAGCCGATCGAGCGCGCGCCGGCGAAGGCCGCCCGGACCGTCTCTCCCGTCACGATGTCCGGCCTCGGCGCGCCGGCCCGAACGGCGAGCGCCATCGCCGAACGGACAAAGCCGACCGTGCTTCCGGCGACGACGAAGCCCTCGGCCTCGAGCCGCGCCATGACGTCGGCTGCAAGCACGACAAGGTCGAACGGCTCGCCTGCGCGCACGCGTTTGGCCGCATCGACGCCGCCGACCGCCTCGATCGCGAGGCGTCCGCCGGTCGTCGCCTCGTAACGGTGAGCGAGTTCGGCGAGCACCCGCCGCGTCGCCATCGAGGAAATGCCAGTAACCGGATGCGCCATGATGTCCTCCGCGCCGAGAGCGGCTTTCGTTCGCGCCTGATATAGCGCAGCCGGACGCCGTCTCCCATCCGCCGCGCCCGCGCGGCAGACCGGACAATTTCGTCTTCCCTCGCGAGCGGCTCTCCGAGAGAGCGCGCGGCGACGATCCGCCTGCACAATCGAAGCAACGCCCTCGCCGCTCGCGGTTTTGCAAGACAAAGACCGGCTGCAATTGTTCAGGCATTCGGTTCGCGTGGCGAAAAAAATGTGGTCCGTTCAGAGCGTTCGGCCGGGAAACAGCAGCGACTGAAACGGGTCGGCATAGTGCACCAGAACCGGTTTGGCGCCCTCGATTTCAGCGGTTCGCAAGTGATTCGTCATCGGATGGCTCGACGTTCCGATCTTGAACACGAATCCGTCGCCGCGACTGGCCTGGAATGGCGTCAGCACGCGGATGACGGTCTTTACCAGGCGCCCCTGATGGATCGTGAAGGTCAAGATGTCTTCCGGCGGAGCCGGGACCGATGGGCCTCGTATGCCCTCGAACGTGCCGATCAGTCCGTTCTGGGCGTCGCTGAGGACCGTCGAGAACGCCTTGCCGCGCTTCTCCACCTTGATCGATGCGACGAACTTGTTGTAGCCCCAAATTTCCCGGCCGGCCCGGTTCGCTGCGGCCGTCGTCACAGGAAGGTCGACCACAAAGTTGGCCGGCGCGGGATCCCCCGGCGCCTGCGCCAGGACCGTCAGGCCGACTTCGTTGTATGGGCCGATGTCGGTCTTGCGATACTCGATGCAATAGAGCTGAACGACAGCCTTTCCATCCTCCTGCAAAACCGCCTGCAACCCCGATCCTCCCAGGAGCTCAGCCGCTCGATCTGGCCCGGTCAGGTAGGTGGCGATCAGGCACTGGACGTCGAAGTAGCGAATTGGCAGCGGGCATTCCGTCCCGTCGCTGAGAACCCGCCGCTGGAGCTCCAGATCGGGCTTCGGAACGAGAGAACCGGGCGCAGCCGGACGCGGGGCCTCAAAATTCGGAACCGGTCTCGGCGCGACTTCAAGGCCGAGGGGCGCCTGCCCCGGCCCGTTGGGCCCCGTGCATTCGTCCAGAATTGCGAGCGCGCGCTCAACCAGATCGGCGGAGCTAGCCGGGGATTGGCTCTCGGTCGCCGTCGCGGCTCGCCCGAGTGGAAGACCCGCGTTGCGCGGATTGCTTGCCCTGCCGGGATCAACGGATTTCAGGAATGCTTCTCGATCCATGGGGTCCCGTCCTCCCGGCTCGCTGGCTGCGCGCCGTCACTCCGCCAGCTCCTCGAGCAGTCGCTTGCTCTGCTTCAGGTCAAGCGTATCGAAGCCTTCGGCAAACCAGCCATACACTCCGGCCAGAAGGTCGTAGGCCTGCCGACGCTTCCCCTGGTCGCGCCAGCGCCGCGCGAGACTCGTCGCCGCGCGCAGTTCCCAGGACTTCGTCTCCTGAGTTCGCGCGATATCGAGTGCGCGGGCATAGTAGGCTTCCGCCTGCGGCGCATCGGGTGTCGGCGACAGCAACGCGATATCGCCGGCCGTGCGACAGACCTCGGCTTCGCACCATTTCTCCTTCGTCGCCTCCACCGTGGCCATCGCCTCGGCGATGTGGCCCATGGCGTCGTCGAAGCGACCCGTTTCCGCTTCGGCCCTGGCCAGAAGCGCAAGCCATAGCGGCGCCCACATCGTGTTGCCGGTCGAGCGTGTTGCAGCGACGCCGGACGTGATGCTCTCGACGGCCGCCGGGTGCTTTCCTGTAAGCGCCAGGATGCAACCCCGTTGCACCATCGCCCAGCCGCCCCAGAACTGCGAGCCGATTTGATCCTTCACCGTGATGAATTCGTCGATCAGGGCGCCGGCCATGCCGAAGTCGCCGCTCAACGCATGCTGCAAAACGCAGAAATTCAGCACGTAAGCCAAGGTCCCCGCTTGGCCGCCGTCCCGCGCGATCCGGATCGCCCGCTCGGCGTCCGCGACCGAGGCCTGCGGATAGCCGAGCAACCATAACGCGAGCGATCTCCAGGACAGGCTGGCGGCGCCGACGTCCTGACCGAACCGCGACGCGAGCGGTCGATGCTTGACGGGATCGTAGAGGGGGATTGCGAGATCGAGATGCGCGCGCGCTTCCACGACATTTCCGCCGTGAAGCAGCGACAGGCCCATGAGGCGGTGGCCCATCATGCGCGGCCCACTATCGCTCTCCCTCTCCGCCAGGGACAAGAACTGCGCGGCGAGTTCGCGCGTCACGTCCCCATTGAACGCGACGAGGTTTGCGACCCAGAGACCGTAAAGGACGGAGAACAACAGAAGCGGATCTTCGGGAGGCTCGCCCAGCGCCTCAGCCTGCTCGATGAGCCGGCGCGCGCGCGCGACGGCGGCTCTGGTTTCCGGGGCGGCGTAGCCGCGGACATGCAGGAGCGGCGTGATGAGTTCAACCTGAAGGTCGATCTCATTGCGGCGCAAGGCCGGCGTGCCTGGCAAAGTGGCAATCAGATCGAGCGCGCGCGTGAGCTGTTCCGCGGCCTCGTCCAGGGCCGAACGCTGCGCCGATCGACGCCCGGCCTTCCCCCAAAGCAGCGCAGCCTTCTCGAACTGTCCCGCATCGGCGCAGTGGCGCGCCAACAGCTCTGGTTTGGTCTCGGCGACATCGCTATCTTCGAGAGTCTCGGCGATCCGGGCGTGAAGTTCGCGCCGTGGCTCCCGCAATAGCAAACCGTACGCCGCGTCCTGCACGAGGGCGTGCTTGAAGAGGTAAGTCGCATCGGGCGCAGCGCCCTGCCGAAACAGGAGGCCCGCGCGCACCAGGCTGTCGAGCTGTGCGTCCAGCATCGCGTCCGGCCGCCGCGCGACCTTTGCCACAAGCTCGTGAGAGAATTCGCGACCGATGGCTGCAGCGATCTGCGCAAGCTCCTTGGCGGGGCCGAGACGATCGAGTTCGGGCCATGAGCGATGCGTGCAACGTGGCCGGGACCGCGCTCGTGGTCGGCGGGATCAGCGCGGCAGTCCGCCGAGCCTCGCCTTCAGACGCCGTTTCCAGCACCGCCTTCGTCATCTCTTCCACGAACAGCGGAACCCCGTCGGTGCGCTCGATGATGTCCTGACGTATCGCCTCCGGCAGCGAATGATTGCCGACGATCCGGTCGATCAGCGTCACGACCTTCCACGGCGTCAACCGATTGAGGTTGATGAGGGTGATGTACGCCTGACCGATCCATGCGGGCTCGAACTCGGGACGAAACGTTACGATGATCAGGACGCGATGATTTTCGATCCTGGAGACCAGCCGGCCGACCAGTTCGACGCTCGTCGGGTCGGCCCAGTGCGCATCCTCGAACACCATCAACACGGGAGCGGAATTGGACAACGCCTCGAGTCGCTTGACCAACACATCCATCGTTCTCTGTCGTCGCTGCCGGGGAGCAAGTTCGCTTTCGGGGTAACGCCCGTCATTCGGCAGCGAGAGCAGGTCGGCGATGAATCCAGCATCCTCCTTTGGGGTCGCAGATTGTCGCAGGAGCGCGTCGAGCTTGTCGAGTTTGTCCGGCAGCGTGTCGTCGCGCGCGAAGCTCGCGGCGCGCTCCAATTGACTGATGATCGGATGGAGGGCGCTGTTCGTCTGCTGGGGGGAACAGAAGTAGCGCAAGCGCCTGTGAGGCTCGTTCGCGAGGAGCTCCATGATTTCCGCGGCGAGACGCGACTTCCCGATGCCAGCCTCGCCGGACAGCATCACGACCTGGCCTTCGCCCTCGGTCGCCTTGATCCAGCGACGTCGAAGCAAGTCGAACTCCTCGTCGCGGCCGATGAGATCGGTCATGCCGGCCGAATGCAGCGCGTCGAAGCGGTTGGTGGAGTTGCTTGCCTGCAACACCGACCAGGCCTGCACCGGCGCGGCGATGCCCTTCAGCTCGAAGAGCCCGAGGTCCTCCAGCTTGAAGAGATCTCCGATCAGTCTGCGCGTGCCGTCGCTTATGACCACCGTGTTCGGATTGGCGATGCTCTGGAGACGGGCCGCGAGATTGGGGGTCTCCCCCACAACTCCGGTGGGAATGAGGGTGCCAACGACCACCATTCCGGTCGCGATTCCGACCCTGATCTGTTGAGGAGCGCGACTTTTCAGCCCTGCGACCGCAGCGACGAGTTCGAGCCCCGCCCGCACCGCCTGTTCCGCATCGTCCTCGTGGGCCCGCGGATAGCCAAAGTACACGACGACGCCGTCCCCCATGTATTGAGCGACGGTGCCGCTGAACCGGGTGACTGTGTCGTCGACGCAGCGCGAATAAGCGGAGAAGAGGTCTCTAAGGTCTTCGGGGTCCATCCTCGCAGCCAGAGCGGTGGAGCCGACCAAATCAGCAAACATCACCGTGACCTGGCGACGCTCGGCCTCTTCCAGCCGCTGTGCTGCGGGTCTGGCCGAACTCGGCGGGTACATCTCGGCGATCAGTCGCAAAATTCGCCGGCGATCGCCGAGCAAAACGCCAAGCTCCTTCAAGTCGTCGTCTGTAAGATCCGGCAGGACGGCGAGATCGATCCGGTTCTCGGCGAAGCGATCCGCATATTCCGACAAGCCTTGGGACCGCAGCCAGTCTCGAATTCCCGACATCCCAGCTCTCCACGGCCCTTGGCGAAACTCATCGCTCGAGCCTGCGTGATTCTCATTAAGCATCCCGCCGGACGAGGTAGTCAACGCAAGCGCGAAGCCACTCCAGGTCCGGACTGTTTGCTGCGCCTGCGAACGCGGACTCGTCGAATTCCCGCATGGCGGCGCCGGCGAATGCGTCCGCCGCCCTTTGCGCCCAGTCCAGGCTTCCGCTCTCGGCGATGATGTCGTGCAGACGCATCACTTCTCGGGGAAGCCGGCGTTCGCGCGGCTTCGCGAGAAATGCGCCTATCCACGCGCGGTCGGCGGCGCTGGCGCCGCCAAAGGCGCGGGTGAGCATAAGGGTCCGCTTGCCTTCCCAGAGATCTCCGTCAATCTCCTTTCCGTACCGGGACAGGCTGCCGTTGAGGTTCAGAAGGTCGTCCGTGATTTGAAAGGCCAGTCCAAGCATGTAGCCGAAGCGGTCGAAACGGCGAAGATTCTGGTCGTCCGGATTGGCGACAAGCGCGCCGATCCGCAAGGGATGAATGAAGCTGTACCAGGCGGTCTTCTTCAGGACGAGTCGCAGATAGTCATCGGCCGCGACGGTCAGATCGTTGTCGCGCACCCAGCCAAGCTCCATTGCCTGACCCTCGAGCGTCTCGGCGATCATGTGATCGACTTCATCGAAGATCCGCAGCGCAGCCTCCGGGCCGAGCCGCTCTGCGCTTCTGCGAAACAGGCGCATCGCGAGCGCGTTCATCGAGTTGCCAGCGTTGACCGCGATGGGAATGCCGACGCGTCGATGCATCGTGGCTTCCCCGCGACGCCAATCGCTGCCGTCCTCGATATCGTCATGGACCAGAAACGCGTTGTGCAGCATCTCCAGGCCCGCGGCGGCGGAAATCGCGTCCTCGGCGCGCCCGCCAAGCGCGCGAGCGGTCGCCATGCACAGGGCAGGGCGCAGGCCCTTGCCGGCGCGATCGAGGAAATCGCGCACCAAGCCATAGAGATGCCGCTGCGGCTCCGACGTCGGCACCCCGCCCGTCAGGGTGTCGCCGAGCATGTCTCGATACCAGCTCAGGCGTTCGATGAAGCCCGCCGGACCGACGACGTCGCCGCCGCCAGGAACGGCGTCCGCAATATTCGCAATCGCGGCCTGGGGCGCCGAGAGCCCGGCGACGTCTCCGCTTCCTTCGAGAGCGCCGGCCAGGGCGCCGACATACGGCGCGACCTGTTCGAGCAGCGGGCGCGCGCTTTCGAGGACTGGCGATGCGCCACGGATGGCGTGGGCGGCGATCTGGACGAGCGAGTCGTCCCACGGCAGGCCGGCCTTGTATCGTTCGGCGTCGTAGAGCCGCCACGGTTGCAGGACCTCGGGCTCGTGCAGCGGCCAGAGCTGGCAGCGGCGCCCGAGAAATTCACCGCATCGAGAAGCCCGTTCACCGCCCGCCGGGCCGCCTCGTTCGCTCCCTCCATCGTCGCGAGGTCCGTGTAGGTGCGGACGTAATCCGACGCGAGAAACAGATTGGGTATCGCCGTGACCGCGTCGGGACGCAGGCCCCACGTGTCGACCAGATTAACCAGCAACGGCTCGGAATTCCGAAGCGTCCCCGGGCTTGCAGGATCCTCGTCGATGTCCGCGTCGAGGAACCACGAGTGCAGGTCCTCGTCGCGCAGCAATTCCTGGCCGACGTTGACGGAGCGCTTCAGCTGCTTCCACGTCTCGCGCACCGCCTCCTCGCGCGTGCACTGCATCGCGGGCCGTCCGTTCGCTCCGGGGGCCGTCCAGTCCGAAACGTCGATCGAAAGGATGCCCCGCACCTGGCGGTCGCCGAAAGCTTGCGGCGGGGACGTTGCGCCAGAATTGCAGCTGCGACACGCTCGTGAGGGCCCATTCCGTGTCGATGTGAATCACATGCCCCCGCGTCATCGGCACGTCCCGGCGCAAGTAGAATTGCACGCCGTTCATCCACTCGACATTGGCGGCGAGGGGCCGCAGGTTGGCGAGCGCCGGGTCAGCGGCCAGAATGCGAGGACCCATCAAGGGGGCGATCCGCTCGATCGGCAAGGCCGCCAGATAATGGTCGCCGCGGACGACCGCGCGCTTGCCTGCCTGGCGGACGGCGACGCCCGCGATCCGCCCATTCTCGCACAGGATTTCCTCGATCTCCGCGTTCTTGACGTACTGGACGCCTTTCGACTCGAGATCGGCGAGCCACGGCTCGATCCAGACGAGATTCGTCGGTCCGTCGAGGACGCGATCGGTCGATCCTGCGGTCGGATTCAAGATCGTGAGCATCAGTTGGACGAAGACGTCGCCGATCGTGCGGGTGCTCGCGGTGCGCGCCTTGGCGGCCACCAGAGAACGCGTAATCCCCGCCGCGAGAAACTTCTGGTAGGACGCCGAACGTTGGTCGGCGCCGACGAATTTCCACCAGCTCGTCCCTTCGTACTCTCCGAGCCGGCGCTCCTTGCAAGAGGTCAGGATTTGCCAGACGCGTGCGCCGAAGAAGGCGAGGTCGTCCGGCGTGAGATCCGTGACCGGCCCGAACGCCACAAGCATGTCGCGCAGCAGCGTCCCCGCGTCGCCGGGGGCGAGCGGGAAGTTCGCCGGGACGGTGAAAGAGGGCTTGCCGTACTGGGTGAACTCGACGCGGGTCGTCGGGGTCAGATGGTCGGCCACCTTGCGCCCGTCGAACGATGGCGTGCGCCGCATGGTGTCGACGACGTGTTTGTAGAAGCCGGGAAAGAAGCGGAAGCCGTGTTCGCCGGGCACCAGATGCCCGATCGGGCCGGCGGCGCCGGAGGCGAGCTGGTGGCCGGCGGTCTGGTCGCCGTCGTCGACCACCGGAACGCTGCGGGCCTTGCCGCCGGCAATGTCGCGGCGTTCGAGGACGACCACCTCGAAGCCACGTTCGATCAACTCGTGCGCGGCGCTCATGCCGGCGACGCCGCCGCCGAGGATGACGACTCGAGTGGGCATTTGGCCGACCCCTACTCGGCCGAGGACTAGGACTTCTTCGACCGCGAAGGCGAATCAGCCCTTCGCTGCGAGCGCGAAGGGTCGCCCGGCTGCGGAGGCGGAGCGCCGCCCGGCGGTGGCGGAGGCGGAGCGCCCGGCCGCGAAAGGTTCGCGATCGCTTCGCCATCCTTGATCCTGAGCGCGATCTTTTCGTAGAGGCGGAAGAGGTAATGCGGATCGATCCGTCACCTGCAGGAACTGGACCGCAAGGTCTTGCGCGACTACGAGCTCGACCGGCGCCCCGGCAAGCGCGACGAGCACGCCGCTGTAGTCGGGCAGGGTCGATGAGCGGAGCAACGGTCCGCCGCCGAGGAAGGGAAGGATGCGGTCCTGAGGCAGGACGAGCGCAGGCGACGGCGTCTGAGCCGCAAGGAACAAATTCGGGTCGAGCACCAACGCAAAGGGGCCGAGGTGGCAGCGAGTTCTCGACGCGGTTGATCGCATCGGACACGGCCGGGACGAGAGCGTCGCCGAGTTTCTCGCTCCCCGCCGGCGGTCCGACGGGGACGGCGTCGCTAGGGTCTTTCGGCCCAAAGCCCGTCCGACTCCTCCCCACCGTGAACGCGCCAGATATCACCAGGCAGACCGCGAATCCCGTTCGGTGGCGCGAAACCGTCGCCCTTCTCCACCAACCCTCGGAAAATGACCGCATCTTCAAGGCGCGCGATAATGTTGGCGGCGCGGCGGAACAGGGTCAGGACGCTCGTTGAGTTCGGGGTCGGCCATCTGCGCGCTCCGCAGTTCGACTTTCACTTCGAGGGTGGCGAGTTGAAGCGATCGCCCTGTCTTCGATTTTCAGAGGCGCAATTTCCTCCGGGGATCAGACTCCTTCCGCACGAAATCAGTGTCCGGCGGCAGGGGTCCGTACAGCGGGAGGAAGGTGGCCGCGACCCGGGCGCGCCGCGCTTCCTCCTGAACGACCTGATTGACCCGAGCCCACTGCTCATCCGTCCAAGGCACTTGCGGATTGTTCGGCATTTCATCCCTCAGCGATTAGTTGCCTTAAGCTTTGTTCTTTATCGACCCAGAAAAGTCTACGATCTACGCGCCCGGCTATGATCCCGCCGCATCGATGCGGCGTTCGTCATCTCATCTACCCGGTCGACGAAGGATTCCTCCCCCCGACTTCGACAAGATATGCGTCCGACTCGACCCGCAGCGTTTTCATGTCCACGCGTCCCAAAATGAGGCACTGCGCGCGGTTGAGCCAGCCAAGGTCCTTGTCGGCGGTTGCGTAGGTCGCGGCGCAGACGAATGGCGGCCAGGGATCGAAGTCTTCCCGCTGCGCCCGGGCGTAACCGTCAGGGCCGAGCTCGAGATAGCCGCCGTAGGAGGTGTAGACGCGCGCGCCCCCAGGCGTCTGAATGCATCCCTGAACCTGAACAATCGCCACGCCATCGGGGCGGATGCGCATCCAGTCCGCGGCGCCGGGAAGATAGTCTCCGAACAGGATGGGACCAGAAAAATGCGCCGCGGCGAAACGCCAGATGATCCGAAGCCCGTCCGGCACGTCGCCGACCCCTTCCTTTTGCAGAGCGATCGTGCAAGCGCCCAGGAATTTGGCGTTCCAGTTCCAGCGCGGCGCGGCCTCGGCCAGCGCCGCGGCGGCCGCCGGCGGATGCGAAGGCTCACCCGGCGCCGCGTCTGAACGCACCCGATACCAAGGACACGCGGCCGTCTCAACCAAGCGCGGGGAAACCGGCTGACCGGCAAAGCAAAGCACGGGCTGATATTCAATCAGTCCGCCGGCCTGACCGGGAAGCACCGTGCGAAAAACCCGACCGTTCAAATCGTGGCGTAGCGGCTCTGCGACTTCGACAGCCTGACGGACGGGACCTCCGTTCGTCCGATACTCGACGATGAGGCTGTGACCGGGCCTCACCGGCGCGACCGCAGCTTCCACGAGGACGGGCGCTCCGGGGGCGATAACGTCAGGCAACGGCGCCATACTCGGCCCGCCCCACCGCACAGTGGAGCCGTCGCGGGCGCGCTGCCTCGACTCCCTGGGCGTCGAACGATCCGCGGCCGCCTCTCGGCCGCCAACGCCCGACATCAAGGCCGCCGCCATTCCCGCAAGCGAGGTCACGGCCGCCTCAAAGGGACTTCGTGATGCTGTGATTTCGACATTATCGGCGATGCGCAACAATCAAGATTGCTCTCCAACTTTTGCAAGAAGCCGTTCGAACAAGTCCCTTGGCATTTGGCGCATGCGCCTGTTGAATTGCAACTGCAAAATAGGCCACCGGGCCCGCGCCTGTCCTCCAACCTTTCCAGGGAAAGTCGGCTTTCGGGCTCGCGAGCGATTGTTCGCCGCAATGGGCTCCCGCAGGGCGCGGCGCGCCGCCTCCCGAACTTGCCGGGCGGCCGCGATATGGAGCCTGGAACAGGTGGCGGCCGGCGACCGGGCGGATAGGCCGAATGGCGTTTCGATAGTCGCCGGCATGGCGCAACCTTCCACTGAAAGGACGAACCGCTCGACGTCACGGGGGGGACGCGAAGCGGCCTTGCGGGTTATTGTTGGTCCTATGAAGACGAGGAACCCTGGCCAATTCCGCTGGCGCTGGCCGATCGTTTTGAGCTTGATTCTTCTTGGTCTCGTGCTCGCGATCGCTTTTGGAGCGGCGCTGGCGCGTTTTCTGTTGCCGCCAGCCGCCCAGGTCGTCGGCGAAAGCCGGGACGTCGCGGCGGGCGTCATCTTTGCCGGCAGCTACCTCGCGCTGGCGATCGGAAGCATTCCAGGCCTCAGCATCGACAGAGCCGGCATCGCGCTCGTGGGCGCCGGGCTGATGGTCGCCTCGGGCGCCCTGCCGCTTCAGGACGCCTACAAAGCGGTCGATCTCGAGACCATCGCGCTGCTCCTGGGCATGATGATCGTCGTCGCGAGTTTGCGACTCTCCGGCTTCTTCGCCTTCGCCACCGTTTGGGTCATGGCGCGCGCGAAACGTTCGCTCATCCTGCTCACGGCGATCGTCGCCACCTCGGGTTTCTTTTCGGCCTTCCTGGTCAATGACGCGATCTGTCTCGTGTTGACGCCGCTGGTGCTGGACGTGACGATCGCGCTCAGACGGCGGCCTGCGCCCTACCTGCTTGCGGTCGCGATGGCCTCGAACGTCGGGTCGACCGCGACGATCACAGGCAATCCGCAGAACATCATGATCGGCGGCTTTTCCCATATCCCTTATGCGACGTTCGCGATGGCCTTGGCGCCGATCGCGGCGATCGGGCTCGTGATCACCACGGCTCTCATCGCGCTCGTCTACCGGGGCGAGTTTACCGGCGAGACTCGACTTGAGGCTGCGCGGTCAAAGGTGGTCGTCAATAGCGCCCTCGTGATCCGGGCCGTGGCGGCGACCCTCGTCATGATCGGTTTATTTTTCTTTGGGGTCGTCCCGGCCAAGGCCGCGATCATCATCGGCGGCCTCCTGCTCTTGACCCGGCGAGTGAAGAGCAGACGGGTCTACGCGGACATCGACTGGTCCCTGCTGCTGATGTTCGCGGGTCTCTTCATCATCGTGGCCGGCGCGCAACATGCGCTCCTGACCTCCGACGTCGTCGCTGCGGTCGGCCAGCTCCATCTCGATCGCGTTCCGGTCCTGACGGCCGTCACCGCCGTCTTGTCCAACCTGGTCAGCAACGTGCCCGCGGTGTTGATGCTGAAGCCGTTTGTCGCTGCGCTGCCCGACCACGACAGGGCGTGGCTGACGATCGCGATGGCCTCGACGCTCGCCGGCAATTTTACGGTCCTTGGCTCGATCGCCAATCTCATTGTCGTGCAGCGGGCGGAGACGTCGGGCGTGACGATCAGCTTCTGGGACTATTTCCGCGTCGGCGCGCCGCTGACGCTGGTCACGTTGGCGCTCGGGGCGCTTTGGCTCTCTCGTTGACTTCGGCGCCGGGGCGAGACGAGCGACGCCATCGGCCCGCGACCGGCGTGGGTAGATTCCGAGCCTATTGCAGGGGACGGCGCTCAGATACGACGGTTCTTATGAAACCGGTTCGCTATGTCCCTGGTTCATGAGACACAGCATAGCTTTGAGGGTGCTCAACATGTTTACGACTTTCTTCAAAACTTGCGGCGTCTCGGTTGCGACGCTGGCGCTCGGACTTACCATGGTTGCGACCCCAGTCATGGCGCGAGGCGGAGGGGCGGCGGCGGCGCGTTCCACGGGGGCGGCGGTGGGTTTCACGGCGGCGGCTGGCATGGCGGCGGGGGCGGCTGGCATGGCGGTGGCTGGCGTGGCGGCGGCTGGAACGGCGGCGGCGGCGGATGGGGCGGATATGGAGGGGGTTACGGTTACGGTTACGGGGGCGCCGCGCTCGGCCTAGGCTTGCTCGGCGGCGCGATCATTGGTTCGCAGTACCCCTATTATGGCTCCGGATATGAAACTTACCCGCAGTATGGGTACCCGCAGTACGGAGGCGCAGTATCCTCGGGCTCGTGCGCGAGCCGGTTCAAGTCGTACAATCCCGCGACCGGGACGTACCTCGGATACGACGGCTATCGGCATCCCTGCCCGTGAGCTGATCGAAAGGTCGCCTGCCTCGGCCGGCGACTTTTCCGGCCGGCGAGCCAAGTGGCGCGGCTCCGGCGAGCGCTTCGACAGTCGCCCTATGCCGTAATGCGCTTGGTCGCACCGGTTCGGCAGGAGTTTTCGCTAGCGCCGTTCGTCTCCAACCCAGATCACATTCACTCCGATCTCCTTGGCAGAGTCGGCAGTAAGGAATCGCATCGTGTCGGGGGTCGCCTCGGTTAGGAACTTGGCCGCCAGCGTGCTGAGTCCGAGGCTTCTCGCATAGGCGCGCATCATCTCGGTGCCCTCTGGGCTGTAATTGTGATTGGAATCCGCCGCCGCATGAAAGCCGACTTTGGAGCTGACGTCCTTCAGTCGAGTGCGCCCTGCGAGCCAAGCCAAAGCGCACGCCGAATAGCAGAGCGAGCCTGCTCCCACGGCGGTCGTGTAGCCTCTTTGACGTATGATCAGCCCAATCAGAAGACCGGTCTGGAGGTGCCCGCCGAGGCTGTTGAAGCGAACGACGGCGGTCCGGGCATTGGCGGACGCTGCAACGAACCGGTCGAGGTCCTCCGGAACAAACTCACCGCTCATGACGATCTGCGTCGGGTCGCTTCGCGACTGACTGATGGATATGGTCGCAGCCGTTGCTGGGGTTCCCGAGCAGCTGTTCAAAAGCGTGAGAAGAAGGATCGCGGACATGAGAATCGAGTCCGCCGATCGACGCCGTCCGCCAATCATTTCCAGCAGCATCGCTTACCCCGCCCGTTCAGCGTCAGCATTATCGCTGACCAGGATGGGTAATTGCTCACGTCCCGGCGGTCAAGCCAAGGCAGGGAGGGGGCCTTGCGGCGGCATGACGCGAGGTTCCATTGAAGTGAGATCTCCAACACTCTGATGGCTGCCGCGGGAGACGTCTTCGACCCCGCGGTCGCGGCCCCCGCCCAGGGCCTCTATGCGAAGAGGTCGTCGATCCTCGCGGACACAGCGCCGCGTTCTGACCCTCGGCGCAGTCGCGCTGGCGGCGCTGGCCGTGTTCGCAATCGCCATGCCCGAGACAACCGACCGGCAGAACGCATCGCGCGGGAGACGACTGCGAGTCCGCCTTCGGACGAGGCCCGGTCCGGACCGATTTGACCTCCGGCGGCAGGCGACGTCTATCTTGTTCAGTTCGGGGAACCATTCGCCGCGACGAGGGTTCAACAGTGTTCAGCCTGCGTGAGGGGGATCGAAATGTCGGATGGCGGGTCTCAAATTCATGCCCCTGCACAGACGATACTTTTTGTCGAGGACGAGGCGTTGATCCGGATGGACATGGCGGAATTCCTGCGCGAGTGCGGATACCGGGTCCATGAGGCGGCCAATGCGAACGAGGCGCTGGAAGCGCTGCGAGCGAAATTCGCTATCGATCTGGTCTTTACGGATATCAATCTCCCAGGCGGAATGAATGGCCTTGAACTGGCGGAATGGATCTCGGGCAATCGGCCCGGCGTGAAGACATTGATAACGACCGGCCGTCCCCTCGACCGTGGCCCGCCGCCCGGTGCAGGAGCTGTTCTCGCGAAACCGTATACCGGGCGGGATCTGCTCGAGCGCGTGAAGCAGGCGCTTACGAAGCCTGCCGACGGCGAATCCGAACGAGGCAGTTGAGATGTTCCGCCGACCCCCGTCAGCAAGGCAATTCAACCGCCAGCATGAGCCTCAGGGCCCCTCGGCGAGATCCGGGGGCGGAAACGACAGCGGCTCGTCGTCGCCAGCAGTTTCGCCGCCGCGCCCCAGAGGACGGCGGGATCAGTGCGGCATACTCATAGACATCGGCATCATGTAATTGAGATTGGCCATGATTCCGACCGTCCCGGCGATAACGAGAAAAACGATGAGCACGCCGAAGGCGAGAGCCAGGATATTGTTCGTTTGATCGGGCCCGGTCCCCAGATGCAGAAAGAAGACGAGGTGCACGCCAATCTGCGCCAGGGCGAGGACAATCAGGCCGACCGACACGCCCGGCGCCCACAACAAATTGGTTTGCGACACGGCGAACGAGGCGAACGTCAGAAGGATCGCGAGCCCCAGGCCCACCGTATACGTCAGAGCGTTGGCCGTGGACCCCGGGGGCTCGACGCCGGGCGGCTGATCGGCGGTCATCAACGGGCTCCCATCAGGTAAACCAACGTGATCACTCCGACCCAGATCAGGTCCAGCGCATGCCAGAACAGGCTGAAACACAATAAGCGCCGCAGGACGTGGGGCCGCAAGCCTTTGGCGACGACCTGCGCCGCCATATAGACGAGCCAGAGGAGGCCGGCCGTCACATGCGCGCCGTGCATGCCCACCAAAGTGAAAAAGGCCGACAAGAAGGCGCTGCGCGAGGGCAAGGCGCCCTGCCTCGCCATGCTGACGAAATCCGAGATCTCGACGAAAAGAAAGCCGGCGCCGAGCAGGAAAGTGAAGGCGGCAAAAAGCAGATAGCGCTCGCGCTGCCGCCGTTCGGCCGACATGGCTCCGAGCCCGCATGTGTAGCTCGAAAACAGAAGAAACATGGTCTCGATGAAGACGTGGTAGAGATTGATCACCTCGGGTCCGGTCGGTCCGCCGGCGGTCCGGGCCGACAGCACCGCATAGGCGGCGAACAGCGCCGAGAACATGGTGAAATCGCCGAGGATGAAGATCCAGAAACCGTAGGCGACCACGGCGCGCGTGGAGGCCGGTCCGCCGCCGGCCTGCTCCCGCCCCAGCCCGGGGGGAACCGCATCGATCGAGGCGATCGTCATGCCGCGCTCCCGGCGCCGAGCCGCGCCCGCTCGATGCGCGCCATCTCGCCCGCCGAGATTTCGCGCTCGCGGTTCTCGCTCCAGCCAAACACCAGAACCGTCGCCAGGATGGCGAGGAGGCCGAGGATCACCAGCCACCAGATCTGCCAGATCAGCGAAAAGCCGGTCAGCACTGCAAAAAAGGCGATAATGAAGCCGATCGGGCTGCCACGGGGCACCTCGATCGCCTCATAGCTTGGTTCGAACGCGGCTTTTCCGGTCCGCTTCATCTCCCAGAAGGCGTCGACCGTCTTGACCCTGGGAAGCACCGCAAAGTTATAGCCCGGCGGCGGAGATGAGGTCGACCATTCCAGGGTCCGTCCAGTTCCCCACGGGTCGCCGGTAAGGTCGCGGCGGTTTTCGCGCGTGCGGATACTGACATAGAGTTGCACCGCCTGGCAGACGATGCCGAGGAAAATGACGATGGCGCCCAGTTCTGCGACCAGCAGCAACGGTCGCCAACTCGGGTCTGCAATGTTTTGAAGGCGCCGCGTCATGCCCCTCAAGCCGAGGACATAGAGCGGCATGAAGGCCAGATAGAAGCCGATGATCCAGCACCAGAAACTGGCCTTGCCCCATCCCTCGTGCAGGGTAAAGCCGAACGCTTTCGGGAACCAATAGTTGTAACCTGCCAACACGCCGAAAATCACGCCGCCGATAATCACGTTGTGGAAATGGGCGACGAGGAAGACGCTGTTGTGCACCACGAAGTCGACTGGCGGAACCGCCAACAGAACGCCCGTCAGGCCTCCAATGACGAAGGTGACCATAAAGCCGATCGAAAACAGCAGCGGGGTCTTGAACACCACCCGACCACCATACAGAGTGAACAGCCAGTTGAAGACTTTGACGCCGGTCGGCACCCCGATGATCATCGACATGATGCCGAAAAAGGCATTGACGTCGGCGCTGGCGCCCATTGTAAAGAAGTGATGCAGCCAAACCATGAAAGAGAGGACGCAGATCGCTAAAAGTGCGTAGACCATCGAGTGGTAGCTGAACAGCGGCTTGCCCGAGAACGTCGCGATGACTTCCGAGAAGACGCCGAACACCGGCAGGATCAGAATATAGACCTCCGGATGACCCCAGGCCCAAAACAGATTCACGTACAACATCATGTTGCCGCCGGCGTCATTGGTGAAAAAGTGCATGCCAACGTAACGATCGAGCAGCAGCATCGCGAACGTCGCCGTCAGGATCGGAAAGGCGACAACCATCAATATGCTTGAGGTCAACGCGCTCCAGCAGAATATCGGCATGCGAAAATAGGTCATCCCCGGGGCGCGCAACTTGAGAATGGTGGTGACCATGTTGATGCCGGCGAACAAGGTGCCGACGCCCGAGATCTGCAAGACCCACAGGTAATAGTCGACGCCGACATCGGGAGAGAACGCGAGCTCGGAGAGCGGCGGATAGCCCATCCAGCCGGTGCGGGCGAAATTGCCGATGACGAGCGACACGTTGATCAGCAGCGCGCCTGTCGCCGAGAGCCAGAAGCTGACCGAGTTGAGCACCGGAAAGGCGACGTCGCGGGCGCCGAGTTGCAGCGGCACGACAAAGTTCATCAGACCCACGATGAACGGCATCGCCACGAAAAAGATCATGATGGTGCCGTGCGAGGAAAAGATCTGATTATAGTGATCGGGCGGCAGGTACCCTTGGGCGCCGTCAATGGCGATCGCCTGCTGCGAGCGCATCATGATGGCGTCGGAAAAGCCGCGCAGCAGCATGACCAGCGCCAGAATCACATACATGACGCCGATTCTCTTGTGGTCGACGCTGGTCAACCACTCGCGCCACAAATAGGGCCACCACCCTTTCCCCGTGATGAGCCCAAGCGCGGCCAGAATGACGACGCCGACCACCCCCATCGCGTATAGCGGCAGGGGTTGCTGCAAGGGGATCGCCGCCCAGCTTAGGTTGCCCAGCACCTCAGCCTCCTGCTTGGGGCGCGAGCGGCCGCCAGGGCGCGCCGGCGTGTTTTTGCGGATCGAGCGCCGTCTGGTCGACAATGCGCTGGAATAGACCTGGATCGACGGAACGATAGGTCGTCGGCGGCACGGCCAGGCTTGGCTTCGCCAATGCCGCATAAGCGGGAATGTCGAGCGCCGGACCTGCGGCGCGCACCTGAGCGACCCAGCCGGCGTAATCGGCGGCGGGCGCCGCCTTGGCGATGAAGCGCATGTCGGCAAAGCCGTCGCCGCTGAAATTCGCCGAAATACCGGAATATTCGCCGGGCCTGTCGGCCAGGAGGTTCAACTCGGTGGTCATCCCCGGCATCGCGTAGATCTGGCTGCCGAGTTGCGGAACCAAGAAGGAATTCATCACCGTCGCCGAGGTGAGGCGAAACCGCACCGGCGTTCCCGCCGGGATGACGAGCTGATTGACGGCGGCAATCCCCTCTTCCGGGTAGATGAATAGCCACTTCCAATCGAGCGCGACGACGTCGACCTCGAGCGGCTTGACGCTCGCGGCGATCGGCGCGCGGGGATCGAGCTGGTGAGAGCTGATCCAGTTGACCCCGCCCAACAGGATCACGACGAGCGCGGGAATCGACCAGACGACAAAATCGACGCGCCCCTCATACGCGAGCTCCTCTCTGCGTACGGCGCGGGCGTTCGAGGACCTGTACCACCACGCAAACCCCAAAGTCGCCAGGATCACCGGAACCACGACCACGAGCATGATTTCGGTGGCGTTGATCAGGAGAAGCAACTGCGCCGCCGCGATCGGCCCCTGCGGATCAAGGACGCCTTGCTGCATACAGGAAGCGAGCGGCGCTGCGACGCACACGATGGCCAGGAGACGCCAGATCGGGCGCCGTGCGCAATGTCGCACATTGGGCGTGCGATCAAACGGCGAGTGGGGGGTCCCCTGACGACTGTCGCGCATGGACGCCTCCAACTGAGGGCCTGACGGACGACTATATGCGACGATGTCGCGGCTCGCCACCCCCCTGTCCCGGATTCGCCCCATTAGCGCCGCAATGGAGCGCGATGAGAATGAACATTCATTCTCATTGGTCCGATATGTCGGTGATGATGTCCTTCCCGAACCGCCGCAGCGCCGAGGACAGCCGGCGCGAGCGAATCCTCGAAGCGGCCGAGCGGGCCTTCGTCCGCAACGGCTTCCATGCCGCGACCATGCAGCATGTCGCCGAGGAGGCCGACATGAGCGCCGGCAATCTCTACCGCTACTTCCCCTCCAAGGAGGCGATCGTCGAGGCGCTGTGCGCGCTCGATCAGGAGGGCCGAACCGGCGCGTTCGCGGAACTGCTGGCGCAGAACGGCGACATCATGAGCGCGGTCTACGCGGGACTGCGCGATCACGTGCTCACCAAGCCGGCGGAAAAGGCGCGCATGATCGTCGAGATCTGGGCCGAGGCGGGCCGCAACGCCCGCGTCGCCGGGATGACCCAGGCGCTCGACGCCGACGTGCTCGACAAGCTCGAACGCGTGATCGACGCGGCCAAGGCGACGGGCGCCGCCTCCTCGTCGCTCGATTCGCGCTTTGCCGCCCGCTTCTTCTTCACCTTCGTCGCCGGTCTCTTCAAGCGGATCGCGACCGAGCCCGACTTCGACAGAACCGCCGAGACCGCCATGGCGTATGGCGTCGTGCGGGCGCTGTTTGCCGGCGCGCTCGCGCCCGGCGTGGAGGATATCCCGCAATGACCCGTTTCCTGGCCCCGCTCCTGGGGCTCGCCGTCCTCATCGGGGCCGTCTGGGGCTATGCGTCGCTTCAGCCCTGCGCCGCGCCGACCCAAAGGGTCCGCGCGCTCGGACTGCCCGTCGGCGCCGCGTCCTGCCCCGGGCCGATCGCCTCGGCCCAGGCCGCGGAGCCGCCGCCCGCCGCCGCCCCGCCGGCCGTCACGGTCGCGACGCGCGGAGCGACGCGAATTCGTCGATCGCCTGTTCGTCTCCGGCACGCTCGCGCCGCGCGAGGAGGCCGAGGTCGCGGCCCGCATCGACGGCCTGACGATCGTCGAGCTCGACGCCGAGGACGGCGACTGGGTCAAGGCCGGTCAGGTGCTGGCCCGACTCGACCGAACCCAGCTCGACGCGCTGATCGCCGAGAACGACGCGGCGATCAAGCGCGCCGACGCCGCGATCGCGCAGGCCAGGAATCTCGTCACCCAGTCCGAGGCGCAGGCGCAATGGGCGACGAGCGACTATCAGCGGGCGCAGAAGCTCGGCGCCGGCGTCATGTCGGTCTCGACCGTCGAGCAGCGCGAGACGGCGATGAAGACGGCTGAGGCCCAGCGCGCCGGGGCCGACAGCGCGCTCAGCGTCGCCGAGGCGGACCGCAAGGCCCGCGACGCCGAGCGCCAGGAGCTCGAGGTGCGCATCGCGCGCACGGAAGTGACGGCGCCGGTCGCCGGCCTCGTCAGCCGGCGCTCCGCCAGGCTCGGCGCGACGGCCTCGGGCGCCGGCGAGCCGCTGTTCCGCATCATCGTCGACGGCGCGGTCGACCTCGACGCCGACGCGCCGGAGCAGTCGCTCACCCGCTTCGCCGACGGCATGCCGGCGACCGTCCGCCTGCCGGGCGTTTCCGATCCCGTCCGCGGGCGGGTGCGGCTCATTTCGCAGGAAGTCGACAAGGCGAGCCGCACCGGCAAGGTGCGCATCGCCCTTTCCGACGTGTCGCACGCCCATATCGGCGCCTTCGCCTCGGCCGAGGTCGAACTTGTGCGCCGCGACGGGGTCGGCGCGCCCGCCTCAGCGGTCAGGCGCGAGGGCGACGTCGCGCGGCTCTATGTCGTGCGCGACGGCCGGATCGAGCAGCGGACGGTGACGCCGGGCATCGTCGACGGCGACGAGATCGAGATCAGGGACGGGCTCGCCGAGGGCGAAACCGTGGTCGCGAAAGCCGCCGCCTTCCTGCGTCCGGGCGACCGCGTGCGGCCGATGCCCGCAACGACCGCCGCGGGGGGCTGATCCATGCGGTTCAACGTCTCCGCCTGGTCGATCCGGCGGCCCATCCCGGCGGTGGTCGCCTTCGCGGTGCTGACGATTCTCGGCCTCATCAGCTTCCGCACGATGTCGATCACCCGCTTCCCCAACATCGACATTCCGATCGTCCAGGTCCTGATCACCCAGTCGGGCGCGGCGCCGAGCGAGCTCGAATCGCAGGTGACGAAGAAGGTCGAGGACGCCGTCTCCAGCCTCAACGGCGTCTGGCACATCATCTCGACCGTCACCGACGGGTCGTCGTCGACCATGGTGCAGTTCAACGTCGGCTCGGTCGACATCGACCGCGCGCTCAACGACGTGAAGGACAAGATCGCCAAGATCCGCGGCGACCTGCCGCGCACCATCGACGAGCCGATCGTCAGCCGCATCGACATCGAAGGCCTGCCGATCGTCACCTACGCGGCGTCCGCGCCCGGCCTGTCGGTCGAGCAGTCTTTCCTGGTTCATCGACGACATCGGTGGCGCGCGACCTGCAGAGCGTCCGCGGCGTCGGCGAGGTGAAGCGCTTCGGCGGCGTCGACCGGGAGATCCGCGTCTCGCTCAATCCGGAGAAGCTGCTCGCGCTCGGCGTGACCGCCGCGGCGGTGAACGAGCAGGTCCGCGCCGACAACGTCGATCTCGGCGGCGGCCGCGGCGAGGTCGCCGGCCAGGAGCAGGCGATCCGCACGCTCGCCGGCGCCCGCAGCGTCGCCGACCTCGCGGCGCTGCCGATCGCGCTCGCCGGCGGCCGCAAGGTGCGCCTCGACGAGCTCGGAACGATCGTCGACGGCGCGGCCGAGCCGCGCACCTTCTCCCGCCTGTTCGACGAGCCGATCGTCAGCTTCGGCGTCACCCGCGCCAAGGGCGCAAGCGACGTCACCGTCGACCAGCGGATCGCCGAGCGACTGGCGAAGATCGAGGCGGCGCACCCGGAAGTGACCTTCACCAAGGTCGACACCCAGGTCGACAACGAAATCGGCAACTATCATTCGACGATGGAGACGCTGATCGAGGGCGCGCTGCTCGCCATCGTCGTCGTGTTCGTCTTCCTGCGCGACTTTCGCGCGACCATCGTCACCGCGCTCGCGCTGCCGCTGTCGATCATCCCGACCTTCTGGGCGATGGACGCGATCGGCTTCTCGCTGAACCTCGTGAGCCTGCTCGCGATCACGCTCGTCACCGGCATTCTGGTCGACGACGCGATCGTCGAGATCGAGAACATCGTCCGCCACATGCGCATGGGCAAGTCGGCCTATCGCGCCTCGCTCGAGGCGGCCGACGAGATCGGCCTCGCGGTCATCGCCATCTCGCTGTCGATCGCCGCGATCTTCGCGCCGGTGAGCTTCATGGGCGGCATCGCCGGGCAGTATTTCCGCCAGTTCGGCCTGACGGTCGCGATCGCGGTGATGTTCTCGCTTCTGGTCGCGCGCTTCGTCACGCCCGTCATCGCCGCCTATTTCTTGCGCGCCGCCGCGCGACCACGAGCAAGTCGACGGCGCCGTCATGCGGGGCTACACCCGCCTCGTGCGCGGCTCCGTGCGCCACCGCTGGATCACGCTCACGATCGGCGCCGTGATCTTCGCCGCCTCGCTCTGGTCGACCCGGCTGCTGCCGTCCGGCTTCATGCCCGCCGACGACGTCGGGCGCGTGCTGCTCGCGGTCGAACTGCCGCCGGGCTCGCGGCTCGACGACACCGACAAGGTCACCCGCGCGATTTCGGACAAGCTGCGCGCCATGCCGGAGGTCCGCTCCGCGCTGATCTTCGGCGGCCAGCTGCTCGGCGGCGGCGTCCGAGCCGCGCAAGGCGACCCTGGTCATCAATTTCGTCCACAAGTCGGAGCGCGAGGCGACGCAGAAGGACCTGCAGACGCGGATCGGCGCCATGCTCGCCGGTCAGCCCGACATCCGCTTCTGGTTCCTCAAGGACAACGGCCAGCGCGACCTGTCGCTGATCGTCGCCGGCCCCGACATCGACGTCATCAACGACACCGCCAACCAGATCGCGAGCGAGATGCGCGCGATCCCGATCATCGAGAACCCGATCTCGACGGCGGAGCTCGATCGCCCGGAGTTGCGCGTCACGCCGAAGCGCCAGGTCGCGGCCGACCTCGGCGTCTCGACCGAGGCGCTGTCGGCGACGATCCGCGTCGCGACGCTCGGCGACATCGACGCCAACCTCGCCAAGTTCAACGCCGGCGACCGACTGATCCCGATCCGCGTCGAGCTCGACGAGGCGGCGCGCGCGCGCGTCGGCCTGCTGCAGAACCTGCGCGTTCCGACCGCGAACGGCGGCTCGACCCCGCTCTCGGTGGTCGCCGACTTCTCGATGAGCCACGGGCCGACCGCGATCAACCGCTTCGACCGCACGCGGCGCGTGACGATCGAAGGCGATCTGCGCGGCGACACGGCGCTCGGGCGCCGCGGTCGCTCGCGATCCACGCCCTGCCGACCGCCAAGGCCCTGCCGCCGGGGGTCGAGATCCGCGAGACCGGCGACGTCGAGGTGATGAGCGAGGTGTTCGCCTCTTTCGCCGCGGCGATGGGCGCGGGCCTGATGATGGTCTACGGGCTCCTGGTGCTGCTGTTCGGCAGCTTCCTCCAGCCGATCACCATCCTGGTGTCGCTGCCGCTGTCGATCGGCGGGGCGATCATCGCGCTGCTCATCACCCACAAGGCGATGTCGATGCCGGTGGTGATCGGCATTCTGATGCTGATGGGCATCGTCACCAAGAACGCGATCATGCTGGTCGACTTCGCGGTCGAGGAGATCGGCCGCGGGACGCCGCGGCTCGACGCGCTGGTCGAGGCCGGCCGCAAGCGGGCGCGGCCGATCGTGATGACCACGATCGCCATGGCGGCGGGCATGTTCCCCTCCGCGCTCGGCCTCGGCGACGGCGGCGGCTTCCGCTCGCCGATGGCGATCGCGGTGATCGGCGGCCTGATCATGTCGACGCTGCTGTCGCTGGTCTTCGTGCCGGCGGTGTTCACGGTGATGGACGACCTCGGGCGGCTCTCGTGGCGACTGTTCAGCCGCCTGTTCGGCGAGGGCGAGGACGAGGAGCCGCAGGTCGAGCGACCGCGGCCGCCTGCGCCTCAGCCGAAGGCGCGACCGACGTCGACGGACGTGACGGTTCCGGCGGAGTGACGGCATGGCGGACGTCTCGACGGCGGATCAGCGCCACGACCCTCGGTCTCGTGCTCGACGGCGGCCGGGCGCGGCGGATGGGCGGCGCCGACAAGGGGCTGATGATCCTCGCCGGGCGGCCGATGATCGCCCATGCGATCGACCGCCTGCGCCCGCAGGTCGCTTCGCTGGCGATCAGCGCCAACGGCGACTTGAGCCGTTTCGATCGTCTTCGGCCTGCCGGCGGTCGCCGACGATCCGCCGGATTTCTGCGGGCCCCTGGCCGGCGTTCTCGCTGGGCTCGACCATTGCGCGCGCGTCGCGCCGCGCCTCACCCATGTCGCGAGCCTGCCCGGCGACACGCCCTTCGCCCCGGAAAACTTCGTCGCGCGCCTGCACGCGGCCCGGCGCGCGGCCCATGCGGATATCGCCGTCGCCGTCTCCGGCGTCCGGACGCATCACGTCGCCGCCCTCTGGCCGGTTGCGATCGCCGGGGCCCTGCGCCGCGCGGTCGTCGAGGACGGCGTGCGCAGGGTCGAACGCTTCGCCTTGCAATACGTCGTGGCGACGGTGGAATGGCCGGCCGAGCCGCTCGACCCGTTCATGAACGTCAATTCGCCCGACGACCTCGCGCGCGCCGAGGCCCTCCTAAGGCGGGATGTGATTCGGCCGAATCTCAACCCGCCTTAGCGCGTTAGAAAAGACGGTGGGGGCACGAGTACGAAGGCCTATCGCGTTCCCGCCCGTCGAAAATCCGCGGTACGGCGCGCGCAACCAGCGCCTTGTGGCGCAGACGGCCTCGAGCCCTTCTTCCCCGCACTTGCCTGAGCACCTGACAAGGCTGTCAAGCGCTGGCCTGCAGAGACTCGACGATCCCGCTGTTCAGTAGCGTGCGGGAGGTTCTGCAAAATCGCTGAGAGCGAGAGGCGGTCATGGCAGGCTGGTGATGTCCAAGTCACCTGATTCTCACTGGAGAACCTCCGCCATGACCAAGACCGAGGGTAAGCCTGCAATCGCAGCCGTCAAAGAGCTTTTCGCCGCGAGCCCGGACGGGCTGCGCGAGATTGTTCGCGCGGTGGTGCAAGAGATGCTGGAAGCCGAGATGACGGACGCGCTCGGCGCCGGGAAGAGCGAGCGGACATCCGCGCGGCTCGGCTACCGCTCCGGCTATTATACGGATTCCGGCTGATTGAACTCGACGGGGTGGATTCTCGTTGTCCTTTTCTGCTGATAGATAGGGTAGCCATGATTCGCGGGAGGCGGGCATGGCGCGGGTGGCTGGTCATCTGAGCGTTGAGGCGTTGGAGGCGCGGTACGAGGCTTGCACGGACGTTACGTCATCGCGGCATTTTCAGACGATCTGGCTTTTGGCGAAGGGGCATTCGACCGGCGATGTTGCCGCGATGACGTCGTTTGGCCAGCGCTGGATTGAGCAGCTTTTGGAGCGCTACAACGCGTTTGGGCCTTCGGCCTTGGGGGATCTGCGTCGGGGCAACGGCGCGCCGGCGAGGGTTCTGACGCCCGAACTCTTGCGACGTCTGCGCGTCCGTTTGGGTGAACCTCCGCCCGACGGCGGGGTGTGGACGAGCGGCAAGGTCGCGCGCTGGATGGCGGCCGAGTTGGGCTTGGCCTCGGTAGCGCCGCAACGCGGGTGGGAGGCGTTGCGGGCGATCGATTGGTCGATCCAAAAGCCGCGGCCACGCAATCCGAAGGCGGCGACGCCGGCGGAGCAAGAGGCCTTCAAAAAAAAGTCGCCGAAATCGTCGCCGAGGAAGCCTCGCTCCACCCCGACACGCCGATCGAAGCTTTCGCGACCGACGAGCACCGGCTCGGCCTGAAGCCGGTGACGCGGCGGGTCTGGGCGCCGGTAGGCGAGCGGCCGATCGCGCACGGCCACCATCGCTTCGAATGGCTCTATGTGACGGCGTTCGTGTCTCCGGCCACCGGCGAAAGCTTCTGGTACATCTCGAACGGCGTATCCAAGCCGTTCTTCGAGGCGCTGCTGCGCCTGTTCGCAGAAGAAGCGGGCGCCGGTCGCGACCGACGCATCGTTCTTGTGCTCGACAACGCCGGTTGGCACGGCAAATCCGGCCTTGCCGTGCCGGACGGCCTGCGCCTCCTGTTCCAGCCCGCCTACACTCCCGAAGTGCAGCCGGCCGAGACGCTATGGACCCTGGTCGACGAACCCGTCGTCAACAAGCACATCCCCACCCTCGAGGCTCTCGACGAAACCATCTCGATGCGCTGCGCCGCTCTCGCCAGCGACCGCGAAAAGATCAAAAGCCAGGCCGGCTTCCACTGGTGGCCCAAAATCGCCAATTCGAAGTGATCAGCCGGAAACCGTATTACACCCGCACGCTCGTCACCCGGGTCGGCAAGCTCGAGCTGCGTGTGCCGCAGGATCGCGACGGCCGGTTCTCGACCGAGCTTTTCGAGCGCTACCAGCGCTCCGAGCGGGCGCTCGTGGCGACGTTGGCCGAGATGTACGTGCAGGGCGTTTCGACCCGCAAGGTCAAGGCGATCACCGAGGAGCTGTGCGGCCACGCCTTCTCGGCCTCCGCCGTCTCCGCCATCAACAAGCGCCTGGACGAAAGCCTCGACGCTTTCGCCACGCGCCCCCTTGCCGAGCCTTTTCCTTACCTCATCCTCGACGCCCGCTATGAGAAGGTGCGCGAGGGCGGCGTGGTCGCCAGCCAGGCGGTGCTGATCGCGGTCGGCATCGACTGGGATGGGCGCCGCCAGATCCTGGCTGTCGACATGGCCAACCGCGAGAGCGCCTCCTCCTGGAAGGACTTCCTCATCGGTCTGCGCCGCCGCGGCCTCGACGGTGTCGAGTTCGTCGTCGCCGACGATCACGCCGGCCTTCGCGCAGCCATCCGCGAGGTTCTCCCGGAGGCGGCCGTGCAGCGATGCTACGTGCACTTCCTGCGCAACGCCCTGGACCATCTCCCGCGCAAGGCCGACGACGACTGCCTGCAGGAGCTGCGCTGGCTTTACGACCGGCGAAATGTCGAGGAGGCCCGCCGCGATTTGTCCGCATGGATCGCCAAGTGGGGCAATCGTTACGACAAGCTCGTCGACTGGGTCGAAGAAACGATCGAGGAAACCTTCACCTTCTACCGTCTGCCCCGCCAGCACCATAAGCATCTCAAGAGCACGAATATGCTCGAACGCCTCAACGAGGAGATCAAGCGCCGAACCCACGTCGTGCGTATCTTCCCAAACACTGAGGCTTGTCTGCGTCTCGTCCGAGCCTTAGCCGTCGAAACCCATGAGAACTGGCTCGAAGCCCACCGCTACGTCAATATGAACGACCTCAGGGAACACAAGAAAACCGACCTCCGAAAAGCCGCCTAACCCAGCAAACCCATGACCGCCATTTGCAGAACTTGACGCACTCAATCCGCTGTTCATCTTATCCTTGCTGTCTTCGAGGGGTTAGGCTTCATCGAGAGGTGCGCCTGCAACAGCCGCTGCGCCGCGCCCAGCCTGTATGGCTCTGGGCAGATCAGTTTCGCGTGAAATTGAAGCGCTGTCCTCCGGAATTAACCAAAGTGAAGTTCACGCCGTCGGTGAGAATCTTGTCACACCGACTGTTGCCGTTGTCAAAGCTCACGCAAATCGCACCTGACGAGATGCGATATTTTCCAGGAAATTGACCATTGTAAGAATAAGAGCCGTCGGCTCCGTCGTGACAGGTCGGGCCGCCGCAACTCACGTCGTGGCCGACCACATACTTCTTGATCTCCGGCGCCGTCGCCGGCCGTTCAGCCGCAAGTGCGAGCGCAGGTGTGAGCAGCGCGGCCGAAAAGCCAATTATCAGCCTCTTCATAGCTAGCTCCTCAGTTGCTTTCCCTTGTTTGGTTTCGAGTGATCGACGCTTGATCATGCACACTCACGGCGAAGGTGATTTGACGCAGATCAAATGGCCAATATACTCGACCCGCTGGAACAGGTCATCCTCAAGGCTCTCGCATCGCGGCTGCTCTCGGCCCTCGGAGTCGCTGAGGTCCCGGGAGCGCTCGATGCCTTGATCTGAACGCTCATGGGGGAAACCCTTCGCGCGACGGAGTCACGATGCTGGGAAGATGGACTAAATCAAAACACCGACATCCAATTTTTTGGATCGCGCTCTGCCGAGGATTTACGCCGCCTCGGCGGCCGCTGACGGCGCGATGGAGACGGCGGCCCACCAGCCTTCGATCGCGTCCTGCGTCGGCGGCAGTTTCGCGTCGAGGCCTGCGGCGAAGGCGTCCCAGGCGTTGAGGTAGCGTTTCGGCACGCAGACGATCAACGGCAAGCCGTCGGCGAACGCGCGGCCGATCTCCGCCAGCATGCCGCCGCCCTCGGACTCGAGCCGTCCGAAGCGGTTGGCGACGAGGAGATCGGGGCCGGTCTCACGCGCCCCGTCCAGCATGCGCGCGGCGAGCGCGATCGCCGCAGGGTCGACGCGGCAGCCTGTCGCCTCGCGGCCGAGATCCTGCATGATCTCCAGCGTATCGCCGGTGAGGAGGTCGCGCACGCGCACCTCATGCAGGGCGCAAAGACCGTCGTCAGAGGCCCGTTCCTGCACGAGGCCAGCGACCCGCACGCCCCGCCGCGCGGCCGCGTCGATGAAGGCGATCAGCGCCGGATCGGGCTCTTCGTCGCGGTCGAAGACGACGGCCGCCAGCCGGGCGGCGGGCTCGTCGGGCGTCGTTGTCTGGCTCGCCTCGATCGTCATGGAGTCCGCTGTTCTGGTTTCCGCCCCTTGAATACAGGAAGCGATAGACGAAAAAAAGGAGCGCGAAGGCGCGATGCGATTCGGTCGAATCGCGCCCCGCTTTGGAGTCTTTCAGGGGCCGTGTAGCGTCCCAGGAAAAACGCCGCCTGCGGTCCAGCGCCGAAATGCGTGCAGTGGGCTTTGGGAACTCACGCTCGCCCGGAGATGAACGATGACAGCCACGGAGAGGGAAAATGGCGAAGTTTGATGCGGTGTTCGTCGGGTTGACAATTCTCGACATCGCCGGGCGTCCTGTGAGCCGGATTCCGGACGGAGGGGGTGTCTTGGCGCTTATAGCGTTAGCTGTTGTTTTGGGGCAGGCTGGGGTCGGATCGAGGGCTATTGATGAAGGCTGAGGACTTTTCGGGCTGGCTGTCGGCGATTGGCGGCTTGAGCGCGGCGCAAATCGGCGAAGCTTTGGCGGCGCTGGCGAAAGCGGAAGCCGCGACCCGGAGCGAGAGGTCCGGCGGCTCTTCAGAGGCAGCCGGCAAGCGTCGCAGGCGCGAGGACGCCCTTGGCGCGACCGGTGTTGAACGCGTCGAGAGCCAAGGCTGTCCGCATTGCGCGGGCCGCGAGATCGTCGGCTGGGGCCGGTCGCATGGGCTGTTGCGCTTTCGCTGCAAGAGCTGCGGCCGCACGTTCAACGCCTGACAAAGACGCCGATGGCGCATCTGCGCAAGAAGGAGAAATGGCAAGCTCACGCCCAAGCGATGATCGAAGGCAAGAGCCTGTCCAAGACCGCGAAACTGTGCGGCGTGCATCCGACGACGGCCTTCCGCTGGCGGCATCGGTTTCTCCGGTCTCCGGCGGCCGACAAGCCGAGGCGCTTGAGCGGGATCGTCGAAGCGGACGAAACCTTCCTGCTCGAATCCTTCAAGGGACGGCGGTCCGATCTGCCGCGAGAGGCTCGAAAGCGGGGCGGAAAGGCCAGACACCCAGGGCTCCATCAGGACAACATTCCGGTTCTCGTGGCCCGCGACCGCAAGGGAGCCACCTTCGACGCGGTTCTGCCGCAGGTCGACAGCGCTTCGGTGGCGAGCGCGTTTGCCGGCCTCGTGACGCCGGGCAATCATCTCGTCAGCGACGGCGGTCGGGCCATCGCCGCTTTCGCCCGGAAAGCCGGCATCCCGTTTCACGCCGTGCCTGCGCCTGGAAAGCCGGCCCCGGAGGCGCCGCACCTGCACATCAACAACGTGAACGCCTACCACAGCCGCTTCAAGCAATGGCTCAACCGCTTCAACGGCGTCGCCACAAAAAACCTGCCCAACTATCTCGGATGGCGTCGAGCCCTCGAAGCCTGGGGCGACCAACTCGCTCCAGACACCTGGATCAAAGGCGCTATCGGGACCGGACCGTACCAACAGCTAACCGATAAGCGCGTCGCCTTCATCGAGGAAATCCGAATGAATCCGGCTGGCACCGCCGCCGGCGCGGTGATGAACGCCGCCAAGCTCGGAGTCCTGACCGCCGCCGTCGCCTGCGTCGGCGCCGACGAGAAAGGTGATTTCATCCTCGACGTCTATCGGCGGCTTGGCGTCGATTGTTCGATGGTCCGGCGCACCGACAAGGCGCCGACCTCGGCGACGATCCTGCCCATTCGCCCGAACGGCGAGCGCCCGGCGCTGCATTGCCGCGGCGCCTCGGATCACCTTTTTGTCGACGAGGCGGAGTTCGACACGGTCTGCGATGCTCGCTTCCTGCATCATGGCGGCGCCGGCCTTTTGGCGGCGATGGACGGCGGCCAGAGCGCGAAGCTGCTTCGCCACGCCAAGAGCAAGGGTCTCACCACCACCTTCGACCTCATCGCGCCCAACGAGACGACGCTCTCGCTGCTGACGGATCTGCTGCCGTCGGTTGACTATTTCATGCCTTCGCTGGAAGAGGCGGCGTTCCTTTCCGGCCGGGCCGGTCCTGCCGACGCAGCGGCCTTCTTCATCGACCGGGGCGCTGGAGCGTGCGTCCTTAAGATGGGCGCCGAGGGCTCGTTCACCCGCACCCGCGACGGCGCCTTTCGCACGCCTGCTTTCAAGGTTCCAGTCTCCGACACGACGGGATGCGGCGACGCCTTTTGCGGCGGCTTCGTCGCCGGCCTCGTCGAGGGTCTCGACCTCGAAAGCGCCTGTCGTCTCGGCGCCGCGACCGCCGCGCTGGTGGCGACGGGTTTGGGCTCAGACGCTGGGGTGCGCGACCGCGCCCAAGTCGAAGCCTTCATCGCCGCGACCCCGACGCACCCCTGAACGCCCGGCGCGCTCGCAGGTCGACTGGCCGCGCGCCGAGGTCGTGAGTTCCTTCGCCGCGCGACCCAGGTCAAGGCGATCTCGACGCCCTGCGGCGAGTGAGGCTCACCAGACCTTTGTCACGGTGTAACCGAGCGTCCGCAGCCGCTCGACAAGACCGTCCCGGCCCGACAGGTGCAGCGCGCCGACCGCAATGAAGGCGCCGCCCTCTTTCAGGAATGGCGCGAGGCGCTCGGCCATGGTCGCGTTGCGCCCGGTGAGCAGGAGCGCGGCAAATTCATCCTCGGCGGCGCGTTCGCTGGCGCTGACGCCGCCGATCGCGTCGCCGACGGCCAGGATCTCGGCGGCCCGGCTCTCGCGGTAGAGCTTGAGGAGCGTGACGTAAACGTCCTCGTTCATCTCGGGATCACGGGCGGCGACAGCGAGCAGGGCTGCCGCGACCTCCGGCCGGACCGAGGCGAGCACGTCGAGCTGTTCCTTCGGCGTCTCCAGCGCGACGACCTTGACGCCGGCGGCCTTGGCCTGCTCGACCAGGAACTGGTCGACTTCGGGCAGGTCGAGCGCCAGGCGCCTGGCTTCGCACGGCGGCGTCGCGGTGAGGATCGCGAGAAACCAGAGCCTGAGATGATGGGCGAACTCGGTCGGATAGCCGAGCTGCTCGACCATCTTTTCGATGCTCGCCCGATCCTCGACCGGGGCGTCTGCGAAGGTGTCGCGGTCGCGGTCCAGCGCCCGCGCCAGCGTCTCGGCCCCGATCTCGGCCTTCTCCATGGCGTCGAGCGGCCCCCCGAGTTCGGTCGCCACGACCTTCGCGCCCGGGATCGCTGTCGCCGCCCGGCCGGCGAGCGCGAGCGCGTCTTCGTCGGTCGAATGGATCGTGCCGAACAGATACGAGGGCGGCAGGGACGGCTTGTCGATCCGCCAGAAGAGTCCGTCGGCGTCGACAAGGTCGTCAGCGCGCTTGGCGCGGGCTTCGGCGAGGCCGGGGATTTGGCTGAGGTCGTTACCGCGGCAGGGTGGCGTGGCCTCGGCGAAAGCGGGCGCCGCCGCCAGAGCCAGGCCGATGAGAACTGCTGCGCGTCGGAGCATGCGACCGAGCATAGGTCCTAAAGCTTGCGCAGCGCCACTTCCTCGATCCGATGGCTCGCGCCCTTGGTCAGCAGAAGATCGGCGCGCGGCCGCGTCGGCAGGATGTTCTCGTGCAGGTTCACGAGATTGATACGCATCCAGATCGAGCGGGCCGTCGCTTCCGCCTCGTCGTCGTCGAGGTCGGCGTATTGCCGGAAATAGCTGCGCGGATCGCGGAAGGCCGTGTCGCGCAAGTGCATGAACCGCTCGATGTACCAGTACTCGAGCAGCTCCTCCTCGGCGTGCAGAAAGATAGAGAAGTCGAAGAAGTCCGAAACGAACGGAACCTCCTTGCCGTCCCGCGGCAGACGGTTCGGGGCCAGCACGTTGATGCCCTCGACGATCAAAATGTCCGGCCGGTCGACGATGATCGTCTCGCCGGGGACGATGTCGTAGGTCAGATGCGAATAAACCGGGGCCGCGACCTGGTGCTGGCCCGCCTTGACCGCGGACAGGAAGCGGAGCAGGGCGGTGCCGTCGTAGCTCTCCGGGAAGCCCTTCCGGTCCATGATCCCCTGGCGGATCAGCTCCGCATTCGGGTGCAGGAATCCGTCGGTGGTGATGAGCTGGACCTTGGGCGTATTCGGCCAGCGCGTCAGGAGCGCCTGGAGGACGCGGGCGGTGGTGGACTTGCCGGCCGCGACGGATCCGGCGATCCCGATGATATACGGCACTTTCCCGTCGGTGGCGCCGAGAAACCGTTGCGTCGCCTTGAACAGCCCCTGGGTTGCGGCGACATAAAGCGCGAGCAGGCGCGACAGCGGCAGGTAGATGGCGACCACTTCGTCGAGCGAGATCGGATCGTGGGTGGACTGCAGCTTGCGAAGGTCGTCGATGGTCAGGGTGAGCTGGGTGTCGGCGCGCAACCTCGCCCATTCCTCGCGCGTGAATCGATGGAACGGCGAATCGACCGGGCGGCGATTGACGAGCTGATCCATGTCGTTCCCCTAAGTTTCCGCCCGTATCAGGCCCTTCGGGCCGCCTTTTCTTCGTGGCCGCTTCGCCGGGTCCGGCTTTCGAGTTCATGGACCACGGATTCGAAGGCGACGCCGCGCGCGCGCAGCAGAACCATGAGATGGTAGAGCACGTCGGCGGCTTCCGCCCGCACCGCGGCGTCGTCCTCGGCCGCCGCCGCGATCGTCAATTCGATCGCCTCCTCGCCGAACTTGCGGGCGCAGTGGGCCGCCCCCTTGTCCAGCAGGCTTCGCGTGTAGGATTTCTCGGCCGACGCCTCCGCGCGTCGGTTGATGATCTCCGCGAGGTCATCGAGACTGAACATCACTTCGCCCTACGCTTATTTTGCGCCGGCGGATAGGGGGACCGAGGCTGGGAGCCCCCCGGAGACCTTAGAAAAAGGTAGGATTAGGTCGAACCGAGTCCCGCCTCAGCGGTAGCCGACGACCGCCTTCCACTCCAGGTAATCGTCGATGCCGAAGCCGGCGTACTCGCGTCCATTGCCCGATTGCTTGAAACCGCCGAACGGAGCGCGAACATCCCAGGCCGGATAGTTGAGATTGACCGTGCCGGCGCGCAGGCGGGCCGCGACCGCCCGGGCATGGTCGAGGTTCGACGACGACACGTAGGCGGCGAGGCCGTAGACCGTGTCGTTGGCGATGCGAATCGCCGCGTCCTCGTCGTCGTAGGGCATGACCGACAGCACCGGTCCGAAGATTTCCTCGCGTGCGACGGTCATTCCGGGCTTGACGTCGCCGAACACCGTCGGGCGGACGTAATAGCCGCGGTTGAGCCCCGGCGGGCGTCCGGGACCGCCGGCGACCAGACGGGCGCCTTCGCTGACGCCGGCCTCGATCAGGCGTTGGATCTTGTCGAACTGCGCCCGGCTGACCACCGGGCCGAGATCGACGCCGGGCGCGCGGGGATCTCCGACCTTGAGGCCGTCTGCGACCGCCGCGGCGATGGCGAGCGCCTCGTCATGACGTTCGGCGGGCACGAGCATCCGCGTCGGCGCGTCGCACGACTGGCCGCTGTTGGAGAAGCAGGATTTGACGCCCTCGCCAACCGCCGCGGCGAAATCCGCGTCCCGCAGGATGAGGTTGGGCGACTTGCCGCCGAGTTCCTGCGCCACCCGCTTGACTGTGTCCGCCGCCGCCTTGGCGACGAGGACGCCGGCGCGGGTCGAGCCGGTGAACGAGACCATGTCGACGCCGGGGTGGGCCGCCATCGCCTGTCCGACTTCCGCCCCCACGCCATTGACGAGATTGAACACGCCCGCCGGCGCCCCGGCCGCCTCGACGATCTCGGCGAAGATCAGGCCGCTGATCGGCGCAATCTCGCTCGGCTTCAGGACGACGGCGCATCCAGCGGCCAGCGCCGGGGCGACCTTGCAGACGATCTGGTTCAGCGGCCAGTTCCAGGGGGTGATCAGGGCCGCCACCCCGACCGGCTCCCTTACGATCAGGGTCGATCCGCTGAGGCGGCTGAACTCGTAGCTCTCCAGCGCCTCGATCGTCGCCTCGAGATGCACCCGTCCGGCCCAGACCTGGGCGTCGCGGGCGAACGGGAGCGGCGCGCCCATTTCGCGCGACACCGCCTCGGCGATATCCTCGCCCCGCGCGTTGTAGCCATCGAGGATCCGTCTCAGAAGCGCGAGGCGCTCCTGCCGCGACGTCGCCTGGAAGATTTGGAAGGCCGTGCGGGCGGCGGCGACGGCCCGATCGACGTCCTCGGCCGATCCGACCGAGATGCGGGTGAAGGGTTGCTCCGTCGACGGGTCGACGACGTCCAGCGTCGCGGGACGGACTGGCTCGACCCATCGGCCGCCGATAAAGAACTGTTCGTGACGGCTCATCGCAAGCGATCCCTTTCCCGCTCGGCCGCCACCATTGATGGCGGAGCCTCGCGCAAGGCGCAACCCGCGCACGCGGCGATGCGCCGCACCTCGTCGACCGGACGCAATCGCCGTGACTTGTTGGCAAGAAGACGGTGAGCCAATATGTGTAAAGCCGGCGAGACAGTGGGTGGCGAGCATGAACGCACGACCTGACGCAATCGAGGCGGCCTCGGACGCCGATCGGCTGGTGGCCCGTTACGACGGCCGCGTGCCGCGCTACACCAGCTACCCGACCGCGCCGCATTTCACCCCGGCCGTGGGGCCGAGCCTCTACGCGCGCTGGCTCGCGGCGCTGCCGGTCGAAACGCCGCTTTCACTCTACCTGCATGTGCCGTTCTGCGATCGGCTCTGTCTCTATTGCGGCTGCAACACCTCGGTCGTCCGGCTGGAATCCTCGCATCGCCACTATGCCGGGCTCGTGCTCCGCGAGATCGACGCCGTCGCCGACCTGATCGGCCGCCGGGCGGCGGTTTCCCATGTGCACTGGGGCGGCGGCACCGCGACGGCTCTGCCCGGCGATTGCCTGATCGCTATTATGAACAGACTCAAGGAACGATTCGCTTTCGCCCGCGACGCGGAGATCGCCATCGAGCTCGACCCGACCTCGCTGCCCGACGACCGCCGGGACGCGCTTGCGCCCATGGGCGTGACCCGCATCAGCCTCGGCGTGCAGGACCTCGAACCCGCCGTGCAGACCGCCATCGGCCGCATGCAATCCTACGAGGAGACCGAGACCTGCGCGGACACCGCGCGAAAGCTGGGCGTCGGTTCGCTCAATCTTGATCTCATCTACGGCCTGCCGCTGCAGACCGAGGAGGGCGTCGCGCGGACGGCGCGGCGCGCCCTCGGCCTCAAGGCCGATCGGGTCGCGGTGTTCGGCTACGCCCATGTTCCCTGGATGAAGAAGCATCAGGCGCTGATCCCGGAGGAGCAATTGCCGGGACCGGGCGAGCGCTACGCGCAGCTGAACGCGATCCACCGCGTGCTCGTCGAGGAAGGCGGCTATGTCGCGATCGGGCTCGACCATTACGCGCTGCCGAGCGACGCCATGGCCAAGGCCGCCGCGGCCCGCCGGCTCAAGCGCGGGTTCCAGGGCTACACCACCGACGGCGCCCCGGCGCTGATTGGCTTCGGCGCAAGTTCGATCGGCTCGCTGCCGCAGGGCTATGTCCAGAACGCCCCGACCGCCGCCGCCTACATCAAGGAGATCGAGGGCGGGCGCCTCGCGACGGTTCGCGGCGTCGCGGTCAGCGCCGACGACCGGCTGCGGCGGGACGTGATCGAGCGGGTGATGTGCGACCTCGAGGTCGACGTCGAGGCGGTCGCCGCCGAGCATGGCGCCGATCCGGCGCCGCTGATCGAAGCCGCGTCCGACGGCTTGGCCAAGTTCGTCGAGGATGACCTCGCGACCTGGGACGGGCGGCGCATCGTCGTCAGCGAGCGCGGGCGCCCGTTCGTGCGCTCCGTGGCGGCGTTGTTCGACGCCTATCTCGCGCAAGCGACCGACAAGCCGCGCCACTCGCGCGCGGTCTAATAGAGGGTGATCCGAACACCGGAGGGGCGGCGTCTCGCCGCCCGGAGCCCGCCTTGACTTCGCCGCCGGGCGAGCCGTAAAGACGGGCGCCTTTCGCAGGCCGGGCGATTAGCTCAGCGGTAGAGCACTCCCTTCACACGGGAGGGGTCGCAGGTTCGATCCCTGCATCGCCCACCAGCCAACTCGCTGAAATAACTCAATAGAGTTCAGGGCTCCGGGTGGCTGCGGATAATATAGGGCTCTTGACCGAGCGTAGCGGGACGCCGAGACGTCTACGTGATTTCCCTAATTGTCCACGCCTACAATCTTTGGGACACAGCCGCCCGTCAGCTTTTGGCGAGGGGCCCATATCGAGGCGTTGCGTATTTTCAGGGGTAAGGGAATTTCAAGCGAAGATCTTCAAAAATGAGGCTCGCGCAGGACGAAACCGGCGGGGCTCGATCCATTTTTGACATGGATCGACATTTTTTCGGCCTTGTAGCCAAGAGCTGACACCGTCCGAGGACTCGGCCGACGACAGCGGACGCGGGCGGGACAATCCCTCCGTCGCCGGCCATGCGGCCCAAAGTCCCCTGTCTCGCGAGCGGTCTGCCTGACGCCGTCGCGCCGTGTCAGACCGCAGACCCCCACGAGTCGTAGGCGTCGGTCCGGTCGATCCTGACGGTCGCGAGGTCGCCCGCGCGCAGCGGGCGGCGGGTCGCAATATGAACCGCGCCGTCGATCTGCGGCGCGTCGCCTTTGGTCCGCCCTTTGGCCGCGTGCGCTCCGCCTTCGTCGACGATGACTTCGAACCGCTTCCCGACCTTGGCCGCGAGCTTCTTCGCGCTGATCGCTTGGGCTCGCAGCATGAAGCGCTTGTGGCGGAGGGCCTTGACCTCCGGCGGGACCGGATCGAGGCCGAGATCGTTGGCCTCCGCCCCCTGGACCGGCTCGTATGAGAAGGCGCCGACGCGGTCGAGCTTCGCTTCGTCCAGCCAGTCGAGCAGAATCTCGAAATCCTCCTCCGTCTCGCCCGGAAAGCCGACGATGAAGGTCGAGCGCAGGGTCAACTCGGGGCAGATCGCGCGCCACGCCCTGATCCGTTCGAGCGTCTTCTCCTGGTTGCCGGGCCGCCGCATGGCCTTGAGAACGCGGGGCGAGGCGTGCTGGAAGGGCACGTCGAGATAGGGCAGCACATGCCCCTGAGCCATGAGTTCGATCACGTCGTCGACATGCGGATAGGGATAGACGTAGTGCAGCCGCACCCAGGCGCCGAGCGAGCCGAGCGCGCGCGCGAGATCGAGGAAACGCGCCGAAACCTCGCCGTCGCGCCACGGACTGGCCGCGTATTTGAGGTCGCGGCCGTAGGCGCTGGTGTCCTGCGAAATGACCAGCAGCTCCTTGACGCCGGCCTTGACCAGTTTTTCCGCTTCCCGGAGCACTTCGCCGGCCGGCCGCGAGACGAGGTCGCCGCGCAGCTTCGGGATGATGCAGAATGTGCAGCGGTTGTGGCAGCCCTCGGAGATCTTGAGGTAAGCATAGTGGCGCGGCGTCAGCTTCACCCCCTGCTCAGGGATGAGGTCGAGGAACGGGTCGTGCGGCGCGGGCGCCGCGGCGTGCACCGCGGCCATGACGCTCTCGAACGCCTGCGGGCCGGTGATCGCCGAAACGTTCGGAAAAGCCTCGCGAATTGCGTCGGGCTCCGCCCCCATGCAGCCGGTGACGATCACCCGGCCGTTCTGAGCCATCGCGGCGCCGATCGCCTCGAGCGATTCCGCCTTGGCGCTGTCGAGGAAGCCGCAGGTGTTGACGATCACCGCGTCGGCGTTGGCATGGGTTCTGGAAAGCTCGTAGCCTTCCGCGCGCAATTGCGTGAGAATCCGCTCGCTGTCGACCAGCGCCTTCGGGCAGCCGAGCGAAACGAACGAGATGCGCGGCCCGGGGCGCGCTTCCGTTTGGGTGAAATCGGTCATCGCGCCCGCTTGGCACGCGATGACGGCCGCCGCAAGGCGGCGCGGCCGGCCGAAACCCCGGAACGACGCCGCCGCCGAAATCGCGTCGGGCGCCCGCGCAGCCGATCGAAAGCCTAAGAGCCTCTTTTCCTGAGAAAGATTTTATGGTAATTGTTTCTCTGGAAAGAGACCACATTCATGCCGCTTGTCACGCAACAGGTCCTGCTCCATCCGGATGCGGCGCTAATCCTGACCAAGGCCGTTGTCGGCGCCGCCGACAAATTGGGCCTCCCGGCGTCGGCGCTCGCCGAGGTGCTTGGGCTCAGCGCGGCGACGATCTCGCGAATGAAGAAAGGGGACTATCGGCTGAGCCCCCAGAAGAAAGAATTCGAGCTTGGCGTTCTCTTTGTCCGCCTGTTTCGCTCGCTCGACGCCATTGTGGGCGGCGAGGAGCGGATTGCGCGCGCATGGCTCACAAGCCCAAATCTGGCTCTGGGCGCCAAGCCGGCCGAAAAAATCCGCAACATTTCCGGGCTGATCGATGTCATCGCCTATCTTGACGCCCGACGCGCTCTCGTCTGAGTTCAAGGCCTACCAGCAGTCCGCCTGGCGCCTTGTCGAGGCGCAGCACCAAGTGTCCACAATGAAGCTCGTCGACAGCCTCGCCGAGCAGGACGTGCTGGAAAACCTGATCGAAGAGACCAAGCCCGCCTATCCCGGAGAATGCGGGCGGCCTGCACTATCTTTTCAAGACGCCGTTCCGCTACGGCGCGGCCTATCCCAACGGCTCGCGCTTCCGCCGCGCGGGCCTCACGCCGGGCGTCTATTACGCCTCCGAACAGCCGGGCGCCGCGGTCGCGGAAATGGCGTTCTACCGGCTCTTGTTCTTCGCTGAATCTCCGCAGACCCCGTGGCCGGCGAACCCTTCCGAATATACCGGCTTTTCGGCCGCGCTTCAGACGCGACGGATGCTCGACCTGACGACGCCCCCGCTCGACCGGGACGCGGCGCTCTGGCGGCGCCCGACCGATTACGGCCCCTGCCAGGCGCTCGCGGATGTCGCGCGCGAGGCGGAAGCCGAAATCATCCGCTACGGCTCCGTTCGCGATCCGGCCGGAGGGGCGAACGTCGCGGTTCTGTCATGCGCCGCCTTCGCGAATGCCGAACCGCTGGAAGCCCAGACGTGGCGCATCGGCGTCAGCGAAAACGGCGCCTACGCCATTCGCGAATTTCCGCCCGCTCGGATCGCGTTCGGCAGGGAAGCCTTCGCCGCCGACCCCCGCATCGTCGCCATGAACTGGGAGCGGGCTTGAGCCGTCTCCGAATCGCCGCGCTGCTGCTCGCTCCGCTTGCGCCGGCGCCCGTTCCGGCATAACAAACAGCCTGTTCGCCAAACAGAACGAAACTCGACCCCCGAAACTCGGCCCCAAGGTGCAAACGCTCGTGGACGATCGCGTCCCGCCGGCCAATGGCGCGGCCCTCCAATCCCTTTACCCGGACAGCCTGACGTTTCGCGTCGAGCCGCCGCTGGCGCTGGCGCTGGATTCGGGCGCGACCCTCTCGCCGTTGACCATCGCCTATCAGACCTATGGCGCCCTCAACGGCGCGAGGTCGAACGCGCTCCTGGTCTGCCACGCGCTGACCGGCGACCAGCATGTGGGGAATTTCCACCCGGTCACCGGCCGCCCCGGATGGTGGGAGACAATGGTCGGTCCGGGGAAGCCCTTCGACACCGACCGTTTCTTCCTGATCTGCGCCAACGTGCTCGGCGGCTGCATGGGGACAACCGGCCCGGCCTCGCTCAACCCGGAAACCGGCGAACCTTTCGGCCTCGACTTTCCCCTGGTCACGATCGCCGACATGGTGCGCGCCCAGGCGCTGCTGATCGACCATCTCGGCATCGACTCGCTGTTTTGCGTCGCGGGCGGCTCGATGGGCGGGATGCAGGTGCTGCAATGGGCGTCGGCCTATCCGGAGCGCGTGTTCGCCGCCCTGCCGATCGCCACGGCCGCCCGGCATTCCTCGCAGAACATCGCGTTCCACGAAGTCGGGCGTCAGGCGATCATGGCGGACCCGGACTGGCGCAGCGGGCGCTACATGACGGAGCATACACGGCCGGCCAAGGGGCTCGCCGTCGCCCGGATGGCCGCCCACATCACCTATCTGTCGGACAGCGCGCTCCACCGCCGCTTCGGCCGCAACCTGCAGGACCGCGCCGCGAGAACCTTCTCGTTCGACGCGGACTTTCAGGTCGAATCGTACCTGCGCCATCAGGGACAGATCTTCGTCGAGCGGTTCGACCCGAATTCCTATCTCTATCTGACCCGGGCGATGGACTATTTCGATCTCGCCGCCGACTTCGGCGGCTCGCTCGCCACGGCGTTCAAAGGCTCGCCGACGCGGTTCTGCGTCGTATCGTTCACCTCGGACTGGCTGTTTCCGACCAGCGATTCGCGCGCGACCGTGCGCGCGCTCAACGCCGGCGCAGCCTCGGTCTCGTTCGTCGAGATCGAGACGGACAAGGGCCACGACGCCTTCCTGCTCGACGTGCCGGAACTGATCGCGACGACGAGGGGCTTCATCGACGCCGCGGCGCGGGCGCGGGGGATTGCGTGACCCTGTCGCGCATTCTCGACGCCCGGCGCGTCGACCTTCTCCGGGTGATGGAGATGGTCGCGCCGGGATCGCGGGTCCTCGACGTCGGCTGCGGCGACGGCGAGCTCCTACGCCTGCTCGCCGAGGAGCGGAACGTCGACGGCCGCGGCATCGAGCTTTCGCAGCAGGGCGTCAACGATTGCGTGGCCAAGGGCCTGTCGGTCGTCCAGGGCGACGCCGACGCCGACCTCGCGGACTATCCCGAACGACGCCTTCGATTACGTCATCCTGTCGCAGACCCTGCAGGCGACCCGCCAGCCGCGCGTCGTGCTCGAGAACATGCTGCGCATCGGCCGGCGGGCCATCGTCTCGGTGCCGAACTTCGGACACTGGAGCGTGCGGCTGCAGCTCGCGCTTCGCGGCCGGATGCCGGTGACGGAGCAGCTGAGCAATTCCTGGTACGACACGCCGAACATCCATTTCTGCACCATCACCGACTTCATCGAGCTCGCCCGGGAGGTCGGCGCGGTGATCGACAACAGCGTCGCGCTCGACCAGGGCGGCGGCCAGCTGTCCGCGGTCTGGCCGAAGTGGACATGGAACCTCGTCGGCGAACAGGCGATCTTCCTGCTGCACCACCAAAGCCGGGAGCGGGCCGGCGAACCCGCGGTCGCCGCGCCGACGCGGGCCCGCCCGGAGGCTGTGGGCTGAACGGCGGCGGTGGCGTTTTCCAGGGCCCGAGACGGCCCGGGGCTCGACAAAGCCGGTTGCGCCCCTCAGGTTGCGGGCGCATGATTCGCTCCGTGGCGCAACCGTCTGACGAACCCGAAGCCGACGCCTTCCCGCTGCACGAGCGGGCCGGGCGCGCGCCTGGACGGTCTCCGGCCTATCTCGGCGGGGCTCAACGCCGAGCAGCTGCGCGGCGGTCGAGGCGCTCGACGGGCCGGTGCTGGTGCTCGCCGGCGCCGGCGTCGGCAAGACGCGGGTGCTGACGACCCGGATCGCCCATCTGATCGCCTCGGGGCGGGCGCGGGCCGCACGAGATCCTGGCGGTCACCTTCACCAACAAGGCGGCGCGCGAGATGCGCGAGCGGGTGAGCCTCTTCACCGGCGCCCATCAGGGCATGCCCTGGCTCGGCACGTTCCACTCGATCGGCGTCAAGATCCTGCGCATGCACGCCGAGCTGGTCGGCCTGCGGCCGAACTTCACCATCCTCGACACGGACGACCAGCTCCGGCTCCTGAAGCAGGTCCTGCAGGCGGAGAACCTCGACGACAAGCGCTGGCCGGCCCGGGCGCTGGCGAGCCTGATCGACGGCTGGAAGAACCGCGGCCTCGATCCCGCGCATGTGCCGCCAGGCGAATTGTCATGCCTTCGCCGGCGGCCGCGGCGCGGCGCTCTACGCCGCCTACCAGGCGCGGCTGAAGACGCTGAACGCCGTCGATTTCGGCGACCTGCTGATGGAGTCGCTGCGGCTCTTGCGCGACAACGCCGACGTGCTCGCCGGCTTCCAGCGCCGGTTCCGCTACATTCTGGTCGACGAATACCAGGACACCAACGCCGTCCAGTACCTGTGGCTGCGACTGCTGGCGCAGGGCCGCGGCAACATCTGCTGCGTCGGCGACGACGACCAGTCGATCTACGGCTGGCGCGGGGCCGACGTCGACAACATCCTCCGCTTCGAGAAGGATTTTCCCGGCGCGAGGGTGATCCGGCTCGAGCGCAACTACCGTTCGGGCGGCCACATCCTCGCGCGTCGCCTCCGGGCTGATCGCCCACAACCAGGGGCGGCTCGGCAAGACGCTGTTCACCGACGCGCCCGATGGGCGAGCGGCCGACCGTCACCGGCGTCTGGGACAGCCAGGAGGAAGCGCGCGTCGTCGGCGAGGCGATCGAGGCGGCGCAGCGGGAGGGCGTCTCGCTCGACGACGTCGCGATTCTGGTTCGCGCCTCGTTCCAGATGCGCGAATTCGAAGAGCGCTTCATCGCCATGGGCCTGCCCTACAAGGTGATCGGCGGCCCGCGGTTCTACGAGCGCGCCGAAATCCGCGACGCCCTCGCCTATCTGCGCTGCGGTCGCGCAAGCCGACGACGACCTCGCCTTCGAGCGCATCTACAATCAGCCCAAGCGCGGCCTCGGCGAGGCGACGCTCGCCATCCTTCACGAATTCGGTCGCCGCGCGCGGCGTCTCGCTCATGCGCGCGGCGCAGATGCTGATCGAGACGGAGGAGCTGAAGCCGCGGCCGCGCCAGCTCCTGCGCGATCTCATGGCGAATTTCGACCGCTGGCGAAAGCGGTCGGAGGAGATGCCCGCACGAGGAGCTGGCGCAGCTCGTGCTGGAGGAGAGCGGCTACATCGACATGTGGAAGGCGGAACGCACGCCGGACGCCGCCGGTCGCCTCGACAACCTCAAGGAGCTCGTCCGCTCGATGGGCGAGTTCCCCGATCTCGGCGCCTTCCTCGAACATGTCTCGCTGGTCATGGACGTCGAGAGCGCCGAAGGCGGCGAGCGCGTCTCGATCATGACGCTGCACGCCGCCAAGGGGCTCGAGTTCGACCTTGTCTTCCTGCCCGGCTGGGAGGAGGGCCTGTTCCCGCACCAGCGGTCGCTCGACGACAACGGCCGGGCGGGCCTCGAGGAGGAGCGCCGGCTCGCCTATGTCGGCCTCACCCGCGCCCGGCGGGCGGCGAAAATCTATCACGCCGCCAACCGGCGCGTGCGCGGCCTGTGGCAGACTTCCGTGCCGTCGCGGTTCATCGACGAACTGCCGCCCGACCACGTCGAGGTCGAGGAGACCGCCAGCGCGTCCGCCTTCGGCGGTTACGGCGTTTCGCGGTTCGACGCGGCCGGGTTCGGTTCGCGCTACGAGACGCCGGGCTCGCGGCGGGCGGAGGCCTGGACGCGGCGCGAGGACGCTTCGCCCGGCTTCGGGCGAGGCTCCGGCGCGTCAGCTCGAAGGGCGCGCGATCCCGCTTCCCGCCCCTGAAGCCTTTCGCGGAAGGCGCGCGCGTCTTCCACATCAAGTTCGGCCCGGGAAGCGTGGTCGCGGCGGATGGCCCGAAGCTCACCATCGATTTCGACCGCGCCGGCCGCAAGCTGGTGATGGAGAGTTTCGTCACGCCCGAGCCATGATTGGCGAGGGGCGAGCGGCCGGCGAGCGGACGCGATCATCGACGCAGAACGCCCGAGGGAGCGCGATACCCGGTCGAAGCTTGGCCATCCTGACGGCCCAAGCCGCGGCTTGGGCCGTAAAGCGGCGCTGTGCAACCGCGTTAGTGACTCCGAAGCGTTAGGCGTAAGGCCCTACGAAGGGGACGGCTGCCGCATTTCAGACATTTTCAACGAGACCGAAACGGCTTTGCGGTCAGAATGGAGCGGGCGAAGGGAATCGAACCCTCGTATGAAGCTTGGGAAGCTTCCGTTCTACCATTGAACTACGCCCGCTCAGGCCCTTTCACGCGATGGCAGGAGAGGAGGGACTTCGAACCCCCAACCCCCGGTTTTGGAGACCGGTGCTCTACCAATTGAGCTACACTCCTATGGCGGCTCTCTTCTGCCGCATCATGCGGACTGATGCAAGACCTTGTGCGGGTTCAGCACGTGGGAGAGGGCGGGGCGGCGGGGCTCGGACGTTTGGGTTGGCCGGCCGGAGCGAGAGCGCCAGGCTCCCCGGAACTTTGCGTCAGGCGCTGCCGCCGACGACCGCTGTGTAGATCTTCTCCAATAGCGTCAGCGCGCCGCGGTAGCCGACATACGAGCGCGCCAGCACGACCTCGTAGGAGGACGGGAAACCCACCTCGACGATCGCGCCTTTGAGCTCCTTGGCGAGATCTCGCTCCCAGGTCGTGCCGAACAGGATCGGCGGCTTGTGGCCGAAGTCGGTGGCGCGCAGGATCTGATGGATCGTATAGCTGTCCTCCTCGAAGCCGACGTCGACCGAGACATCGTGCGCAACGGCGTGAAATTCGTCGCGGATCAGGTCGCGCGTCTCTTCCGGAGGGTTGTCGGTGACGAGGACGCGGGCCGGGATGAGGCCGAGCTGATTGACCACGAAGCGGGTGAGGCCGAGCGCATAGCCGGCGTCGCCGATGACCGCGAAACGGGCTGGCAGACCCCACCAATATTCGGAATAAAAGTCTGCGAAGTCCTCGATGTATTTGTAATAGCGCGCTTCCTCGTCGGCGATGAAACCGTCGACTTTCTTCTTCGCCCTGCCCTTGTCGAGCCCGGCGAAGGCCGCGACGCGGCGCAGAAAGGCGTCGGTCTCGCCGGCGCCGATCGGCAGCGCCGGCGCATGCAGAAACGGCTGGCCGTATTTGACTTCGAGATGGCGCGCCGTCTCCAGGCCGAGCCAGGGGCCGATCACCAGGTTGAACTGGGCGCTCGGGATCGCCTTCCATTCGCTGACCCCGGCCAATTCCGGGCCAAACAGAATGTTGACCTTGAGGCCGACGCCCGTCAGCAGTCGCTTGATCTCGGTCAGATCGCCGCGCCAGAACGGTGTTGTGATAGGGCAGCAGCGTCCAGACGTTGACGGCGCCCTTGACGCGCGCGCCGGAATAGTCGCCAACGAACTGGTCGATAATGGCGCGCGTCACCCGCTCGTGGCCGGTGAAGTTGTTGCCGTGAAAGCCGCCGGTCTCGGCGAACACGATCGGCGCGCCCTGCTGCTGAAACGGTCTGACCACCGCGCCGATGTCGTCGCCTACCAGATCGGGGATGCAGCCGGTCAGCACGACGAACAGATCGGCCTCGAGCACCTTGAATGTGGCGCCGATCAGCTCGTTGAGCCGTTCGCCGCCGCCGAACACCACTTCGCGCTCGGAGGCGTTGGTGCTCGGCGCCACTGCGCCGCCGCCATAGCCGCCGCCCTGAAAGCCGTTGGTGTGGGCCAAACTCATGAACTGCTTGTCGGCGCAGCCTGGGCCGCAGTGGGTGATCGGAATGGCGCGCGGAATCGCCGAGACGCTCTGCATCGCCCCAATCGCGCAGCCATACCGGACCTGCTCGATTGAGTTGGTCTTTTCGACGACGGGCTCCGCCGAAGCGAGTCTGGATTTGGGTTTCAACACGGTCAGTCTCGGCTCATTTGGCGACGACGCGGCGGACAGCCGATGAGATGCGCGTGGGCGTTCGGCTCGCCGCCCGCGCGGCTTGCTTTTCCTTGGCCAGCACGAACGGGTCCGTCTGTTCGAGCCACCATTTGCGGTAAGGAAGCCGAGTGTGGGCGGCGAGATCCTGGTGGAACTTCTTGTGCGCAAGCACGTCCAGAATTGATTCGCCGAGGTTCACGATCCCCTGGTAGCCGACCACGTGGTGCTCGTCGCCAAGCGGAATGGCGGGAATGCCGAGCCGCGCCGCCAGGGGCGCGAGGCCGTTGTGGCGGATGATGATGAAATCCGGCTTGACCCGCTGCAACAGGGCGTAGAACTGGTATTGCTGCCGGTTGCCGACGGTGAATTGAGGGACGTCGCCATACGTGTTGATCAGATGCGAAAGCGTATCCTGCTTCGGGTCAAGGCTGTCGTAAACGGGATCGTGGTGGAACACTAACGAGCCGTCGACCTCGACCCCCAACTCACGCAGCACGCCGATCAATCCGTGCGCATAGGCCGAACCGGTCGACACATAGCCCTTCTTGCCCTTCAACAGTTCGCGCAACTCGGCAAGTCGCGGCTGCACCCGGGCGCGTTCGCGCGCGATATAGGCCTCGGCCTTTTCCTCGCGGTTGGTTTGCTTGGCGATCGCCCGCAGCCAGGCGTCCGTGCCCTCGAAACCGTAGGGCATCGGCGCCTTGATCTCCGGCACGCCAAATTCCTGCTCCAGCGCCGCGCTCATATAGGAGCCGAGCGTGTAGCAGAACGTCACCGTCGCCGCGGCTTCGGACAACTGGGCGAGTTCGTCGACGGTCGCCATGTCGACCACGTAATTGACCCTGAGGCCGAGTTCGCCCAGCATCGGCGTAAAGACGTCCGTGCCCCACAGGTTGATGACATTGATGAGGTCATCCTGTTTCTTCTCGGGATTCTTGCGCACGATCTGACGCAGGATGCCGTGCTGGGTGGCGTCGAAGCCCGTGCTCCAATGTTTCGATTTGAACCCCTCGCAATGGAGCGGGATCACCGGAATCCCGATTTCCGCTTCGAGCGCTGCGGCGATGCTGTCGATGTCGTCGCCGATGATTGCGGTCGAGCACGAACTGGCGATGAAGATCGCTTTGGGGTGGTGGCGCTCCCAGGCGTCGCGAATGGTGCGCTCCAACTTCGCCGCGCCGCCGAACACCATGTCGCGCTCGGAAAGGTTGGTGCTGATCAGGTGCAGGCTCTGCACCGGCAGACCGCGCATCGCGAGGCCGTTGCGGTAGATCGAGTTGTAGATCACCTGACCGGTTCCGCAGCCGATCGGCGAATGCTGGATCAGCACCGCGTCCCGCACGTTGCCGGCCTGACACTCGACCATCTGTTCGCTGCAGGTCGAGCCTTGGGTGAACGGGCTCTGCAATTCGCAGACTCGACGCGCCTTCTGGCCACAGTCGCCGCCGCGGGCGTAGCACGATTCCGCGGCGAGGTCGGATGCTCGGCCTTGCCAGCCGATGACGGTGCCGAGCCGCTGCTCGCGGCTCTCGACAACCGGGGTCCTGAGATTGATGGGCATGGAAGCCTCCTAAGCGCCTTATGACGCCAGCCGCTGGGTCTGCTGCTCGATGGCGATCAGGTGATCGGCCCAGGTCGCTGACCAATCGCGCAGTTGCTGCTGGTCGAGCGGGGTCGGCACTTTGGATTCGGTGTGATCGGCGATGCGGCGGGCGAGCCGGCGATAGACTTCGGCCTGCTCCGATTTCGGCGCCGCCTCGATGGTGGTCTTGCCCTGCAACTCGGCCTGGGTGACGCTCAGCGACCGCGGCACGTACTCGACGACCTGGGTTTCGGTGCGGGTCGACGAAATCGTCGAGGATCCGGCGATGGAAGTCGGTGTTGATCGAGTTGGCGATGACGCCGCCAAGCAAGGCGCCGCCCTTGTTCGAATAGGTTTGAATGCCCCTGAACAGGTTGTTGGCGGCGTAGATGGCCATGAAGTCGGAGGAGGAGACGGTGAAGACGTGTTCGGCGATGCCCTCGCGCACCGGCACGGCGAACCCGCCGCAGACGACGTCGCCGAGCACGTCGTAAATCACCACGTCGAGGTCGAGGTCCTCGTACACGTTCTGCTGCTTCAAGAGCTGGACGGCGGAGATGATGCCGCGCCCGGCGCAACCGACGCCCGGCTGCGGGCCGCCCGCCTCGACGCAGTAGATGCCGCCGAACCCTTCGAAAATGGCGTCGTAGGCGTCAACTCTGGCGTTTTCGCGCAACAGATCGAGCACCGAGGGAATGTACTCGCCGCCGCGCAAGGTGTTGGTCGAATCCGCCTTGGGGTCGCAGCCGAACTGCATGACCTTCAAGCCGGCCTCGGCGAGCGCAGCGCTGATGTTCGAGGTGGTCGTCGACTTGCCGATGCCCCCTTTGCCGTAAATGGCGATCTGTTTGATCTTTTTAGCCACTTGCAATCACTCCGTTGTGCCGCAAAAACCGAAAGGGGGCTTGGCGGGACCTTCGCCGCGTCTGACGCGGTCCAGGAAGACCGAGAGCGCGCCGCCAGCTTCCGGAGGCGGTAAGGGAGCGCGCGAAGCCGGTCTGGAACCGGCAGGGGGCTGCCCGGTCTCCAGGGGCTCGCGCGCCAAAGGTGGCCGCGGCGCCGTCTGAACCGTCAAAAGCGGGCATGCTGAAGTCACTCCGTCAGCCCACGGAAACGGCGATAAAACATCCGCGGGCAGCACAACTAAACGCTTCCGCGCGCCAATGTCAATTAGTTCGATAGATTAAATGAACGTTGCCGAAGACCGACCATTGCAGCGCAGTCCCCCGCGGGAAAGACCGTGGGCGGAAACCGCTTCTCGGCCTTCACGTCGGTCGCGATCGCCGACTTCCCGGAGGTTTTCTCGCGTAAAGCGAGCAACATCGCCAAAGGACTTGGCGTCTCGGGAGCGTCTCACGACCATACGATCCCCCCGATCGATGCGCCGCCCGACCTCGAGCGCCGCGTCCTCCACCTGAACTCGCCAGGATTCCGAATTGCGCTTCGAGATCTGGTTTCAGTTTCGCTCAAGTCATAATCCCCAGTCGCGGCTCCTATTCTTGATCCAGGAAAGATATCGCTTGAAACATGCCCGAAATTAGTTGTAAATAAGCGTCGTTGACGAAGGGGAGACAACCTTCAGACCCAAGGAGAATTCTGATGGGCCGTGCTTATCGGATGGGGTTTGTTTTGCTCGCCCTCGCCGGGTCGCCCGGCCTGGCGGTGGCTCAGTCGACGATGGTTCCGTGGGTTACCCGCTCCGCCGACAATGCTCGAAGCGGATGGAATTCACACGAGACGCAACTGACCCAGGAGCTGATCAAGACGAGGGGCATCGTTCGCGCCACCATTATCCCCCTGGTTGGCGATGCGCGCGGGATGGAAGCGCAACCGCTGGTCCTGCCTCATGTTCAAACGGACCTGGGCCTTCGGGACGTGATGATTCTTCCGTCCATGGCGAACGTGGTTCGCGCCGTCGACGCCCACGATGGGTCGGGGATCTGGCAGACCAACCTTGGCGTACCGATCACCGGATCCCAGGCGATAAACTCGCACAACATCAACCAGCATTGGGGCTGCATATCGACCGGCGTGATCGATCCGGACACCGAGCGCCTATACCAGGTCTGTTGGGTGTCGACCGACAAGACGGGCAATCCCGAGTCGGGACGCTACTTCATGTTCGTTCTAGACCTTGCGAACGGCAATCAGGTGATCGCTCCGGTTCTCATAGATGGTACGAGCGACAAGCAGAGCTTCAACTCTCAGATGCGAAAGCAGCGTTCGTCCCTGGTTGAAACGAACGTCGACGGGGTGAAGACGGTGTTCGGATGCTCTGGAACGACCCGCGAGACGGCGCCCGGAGCCGCCGGCTTTTGCTTCGCGTTCGACGTCTCGACCAACCGGATAACCGCGATGTTTGCGACGACTGACGGCAAAGGCGCCGGCATATGGATGGGCGGCCAGGGCATCGTCGCTGATCCCGCGGGCAATCTTTATGTGCTGACCGGAAATGGCGATTTCAATGGCGCGAGCGAGTGGGGCGAGTCATTCCTGAAGCTGAAGTATTCGCCTCCGTCAGGCAGCGGACTTGCGAGCCTGAGCGTGGTCGATCACTGGACGCCTTGGACCAATTCGGCAAGAACGGGCAATCAGCCCGCGCAGACGGAAAGGATCGCCGGCCAGAGCGCGGCTTCCGATGCGGTGATGCGCCCCGCCGGCGGCGGAAAGAGCATGGCGCTCGCAAACGCGCGCCTCGAGACGACGGTCAACAACCGCGGCGTCCCGATGGTGCTGGTGTTCCCGAAAATACCGCCGGGCGATTGGTCTGATCAGGATTGGGCGTCGGCCGGTCCAGCTTGCTTGTTCGCGATCGGCGTCTGTGTCGCGGCAGGAAAGGACGGCATCGCCTACCCGATCAAAACATCGAAGCTCGGCGGGACCACCCTGGCGGATCTGGCCGACCCGAAGGCCAACTGCAAGAAACTGGCGGCGCCGCCGGTCTTTCTGACGGTCGATGTCGGCGAACGGGATCCTTGCCCTACGGACCCCGAGACCTTGGACTTCTTTCCGGACAACGACACCGCCCACCTCCACATGACGCCTGTCCAGTTCTTCGACCCGGTGCGGAAGTCGTGGACCCTATTCGTTTGGGGTGAGAATCAGCAACTGCGCAAATGGGCGGTCGATAAGACGGGCGCCTTGTCGCTGGTCGCGGAAGGTCACGAGTTCGCCAGCGTCAACGTTCGCGGCGAGCCTCCCGGCGGGATGCCCGGCGGGTTTTGTTCCGGCTCAAGCAATGGCGACGATGCGAACTCAGCGATCCTGGTCTGCACGATCCCCTATGGCGACGCCAACGCCAATGTCGTCAATGGGCGACTCCTTGTCTACGACCCGGTCCACCTGGCGGCGGATGGATCCCTGAACGTCCTCTGGGACTCGCAGCAGTTTGCAATCACGTTCCTGTTCAACAAGTTCGACCCTCCGGTCATCGATGGAGGACAGATCTACGTCCCAAACTATAATGGCGGCGTCGATCTCTATCGGCTGACGCCCAATGGCGGCGGTTAGTTCAATTCAAAGGCTCGCTCGCGCGCGGCGAGCCGGAAGCCAGCCGGAATCTCCGGCGCCGGCAAATTGGCCGGCGCCTCGCGGCGTCGGCCTCGGCGCGCAATTCAGAGCAGGCCATTCTTCTTCAGGATGTCGTCAGCGTTGCTCTTGTCAACGAGCATGGTCGGCAGGGTGATGACCGGCGGAATCTTTTCACCGTTCAGCAGCTTGACCGCCTGACGCAGCCCCTCGGCGCCGGGCGTCGCATAGAGGAAGGTCGCCGTCAGCTCTCCCTTGTGGACCCAGGTCACCCCTTCGTCCGGAAGCGCGTCGATGCCGAGGAAGAATTTGATGTCCTTGTCCCGTCCCGCGTCCTTGGCCGCGAGATAGGCGCCATAGGCCATCGGATCGTTGTGGCCATAGACCAGGTCGATCTTCTCGTTGTTGCGCAGCGCGGTCGTCATGATGTCGTAGGCCTTGTCCTGCTTCCAGTCGCCGGACTGGTTGTTGAGCAGATACTTGATGCCCGGCTCCTTGTCGGTGAAGGCGTGGAACCCGTCATGGCGGTCGTGCGCAGGTTGCGTGCCCATGCCGCCCCAGATCTCGACGACGTTGCCCTCGGCCTTGCCCGGGCCGCCGAGAAGCTTCACCGCATATTCGCCGGCGGCCTTGCCGATCAGCACATTGTCGCCGCCGATGAACTGGGTGATGCGTTTGGTGTCGACGTTGCGGTCGAGCACGATCACCGGGATCTTGGCGTCGATCGCCTTTTCGACGACCCCCGTCAGGCCCGCCAATTCCTTCGGCGAGATCAATAGCACGTCGACCTGCTGGGCGATGAGGTTTTCGACATCCGCGACTTGCTTTTCCGTCTTGTCCTGCCCGTCGGTGATGATCAGCTCGACCTCGGGGTGGTTCTTGGCCTCGGCCTCGATGTCTTTGTTGAACTGCACGCGCCAGGGCTCGAGCGTCGTCGCACTGGCTGAAGCCGACCTTCCATTTCGCCGCCGCCTTCGCTGGCGTCCAACCGGCCGGCAGATAGACCGTCATCGCGGCGCCTGCCATCATCCCGAAGTTTCAGGAACTCACGTCTTTTCATGGATGTCCTCCCTGCTTTTTGGCGCCTTGGCGGCGCTTGGCGGTCGAGCGGACTCGACCGATCCGGCCCGCGCCGACGCGGCCGGGGGAGCGGCGCTCCGCCATCGCGTCATGAGCTGACCCGAGATTCTGCTCCTGCACGAGCACCGTGCCGACGATGATCAGCCCCTTCATCAGGAGTTGCACGTTGGAATCGATGTTCTGGAGTTGAAGGATGTCGGAGAGGAGGCCGAAGATCAGAACGCCGACGAACGTGCCGGCGAGCCCGCCGCGTCCGCCCATCAGGCTCGTGCCGCCGATGACGACCGCGGCGATCGCATCGAGTTCGAGTCCGGAGCCGGCGTCCGGTTTTCCCTGCCGGTACTGCGCGACGAACAGAACGCCCGCCACTCCGGCCAGGAGCCCGGAAATGACATAGGCGGCGAACTGAACCTGCGCGACCTTGATGCCGGAGAGCTTCGCCGCCTCGACATTGCCGCCGATGGCGTAGACGTAGCGGCCGAAGGTCGTGAAGCGCAGAACGGCGCCGAAGAAGATGATCGCGGCGAGAAAGAAGAGGCTCGGCATCGGAACCAAGCCCCACACCATCGAGCGCAGGATTTCGAACGATTCGGTGGCGTTCGTGCCGGTGTAGACGGGGATGACCGCGTAGTCCTGGCCGGCGGTCAGCCGGCCAATGCCCAGGGCGCTGACCATCATCGCCAGCGTGGCGATGAAGGGCTGCAGACGTCCCTTGACGATCAGGGCGCCGTTGATCGCGCCGAGCATCAGCGCGAAGCATGGCGTCACCAGCAGGACTGCCAGGACGCCGAATTTGCGTCGGAACCTGCGAGGCTGTGAACCACGGCGACGACGACGCCGATGGCGAGACCGACCAGCACGGGAATGCGGAAGCCCCGCCAGGCGTCCAGCGCGATCTCGCGCCGCGGCCCCGCCTCGACGTCGCGACCGCGCGCGAGGCCGCTGAAGACGAACCGTGTGAGGAAGCCCGACGGCGAGCGCCACGGAGAGCGTCGCCGAAGGCACGCCCATGATCGAGGCCGCCGTCCATCCGGGCTTCGTCAGAAGCATGGCGCAGATGATCGTCGAGCAGCCCATGACCGAGCCGACCGAGAGATCGATGCCGCCGAGCAGGATGACGATGGTCATGCCGGTCGCGACGAGGCCGGTGATCGAGACCTGCCGCAGCACGTCGGTCAGATTGCTGTAGGAGAGGAAGATGTTCGTGCCCGAGGACGTATGCGGCGAGGCAAGGGCGCCGATCAGGCAGATGATCGCCAGCCCCCAGTAGAGCTTGGTGCGCGACAGCAAGCGGAGCGCGTTCATGCCGGCTTCACCGACAGCGGCGGTGTCCAGACCCGGCGCGGCCAGTCGCATGATCGCCTCCTGCGTCGCCTCCGCGGCGGAGAGAAGGCCGGTCTGGCGTCCCTCGCACATGACCAGAACCCGATCCGACAGCAACAACAGCTCCGGCATTTCCGAACTCACGATCACGATGCCCAGGCCCTCGCGACGCCAGCTGTAAGATGAGCTGATAGATCTCCTGCTTCGCTCCCACGTCGATGCCGCGCGTCGGCTCGTCGAGCAGCAGGATGCGCGGCGCGGTCGCCAGCCATTTGCCGATGACGACCTTCTGCTGGTTGCCGCCCGACAGGGTCGAGACGATCTGTTCGATGTCGTTGCAGCGCACGGAGAGTCGTTCGGACGACGTCGGCTGCGAGCGCCGCTTCGCGAGCGAAGCCGCGAAGGCCGAAGCGCGACAATCGCGCCGACGGAAGGAAGCGCCAGATTGTCGCGGATGGTTGATGCTAGAAGCAATCCGCGCGCCTTGCGATCCTCGGTCACCAGCGCGATGCCGAGCCTGCAGGCGTCGGCGGGAGAATTGACGCGACCGCGGCCTCGCCGTCGATCGCGATTGCGCCGCCCCGCCAGCCGCGCGCGGCGCCGAAGATCGATTCGAGGATTTCCGTGCGGCCGGATCCAAGCAGTCCTCCGATCCCGAGGATTTCGCCGCGCCGCAGATCGAAGCTCACGCCGTGCAGGATGCGCCGCCAGCCGCGCGGGCTGACCGCGTCGAGCGTCAGATCGCGCACCGAAAGCACCGGCGCGCCTTCGGTTGCGCCGGATTCGCGGTGGCTCAGCGGCGATGTTCCGCCCGACCATCGCCGAGATGATCGCGCCGACGCGAAAGGCTTCCGATCGGCGCGGTCAGGACGCGTCGGCCGTCCCGAAGCACGGTGACCCGATCGGCGAGCGCGACGACTTCGTCCATCCGATGCGAAGTGAAGATGATCGCGACGCCCGCCGACGGCAAGCTGGCGCACGACCTTGAACAGCGTCTCGCACTCCGACGACGGAGAGCGCGGAGGTCGGCTCGTCCATCATCAGGATCCGGGCGTCCAGCGACAGCGCCTTGGCAATTTCGACCAAGTTGCTGCTCGCCGACGCGAAGCTCCGCAACGCGGCTCTGCGGATCGATCTCGATGCCGAGGCGGGTGAGCAGCGCGCCGGCCGCCTTGACGATGCGGCGGCGGTCGACGAACGTCCCCGCGATCAGCGGCTCACGCCCGAAAAAGACATTGTCGGCGGCCGTCAGTTCGGGGACGAGATCGAGTTCCTGGTGAATGATGGAGACGCCCGCGCGCTCGGCGTCCTGAACCCCCGCGAATTTGACAGGCGCCCCCGCAAGTCGAACGACGCCGTCGTATTCGACGTGCACTCCGGCGAGGATCTTCATCAGCGTGCTCTTGCCGGCGCCGTTCTCCCCGACGAGCGCGTGCACTTCGCCCGCCCTCAGATTGAAATCGACATCGAGCAGCGCCGCGGTTCCGCTAAATGATTTGGAGAGGCCCACGGCCTCGAGGACCACGACGTCGCGCCCGTCCGACATCTTCCCCGCTCCTGGCCCGTAGCGGGGGCCCGATGCAGCTATTGCGTTTCCCACCTCATGCATTGGAACTCCGTCCAACTACATGTTCAAGACAATTCTCGCGAGGCCTCAAACGTCGGCCCGACGATAACCATTCGCGCTCGTTTCTTGGATATTAGGAGCGCAACATGCGTTGTCAATCGGTCGCGGCCCGCGCACGGCCGCGGCCCGAACCTCCAGATCGATCGGCCCCGCCGCAATCTTCGGATCACGCCAGCCCGCACCCGTCGAAAGGTCCTTGTCGCATCCCAACAAATCGGGCAGGCTCCCCCATGCGTGGGGGCGCGGGACAATCGCAGGAGACCCCGCGCACGTCGGGGAATGATCCGCGACCCGCATCTCCAAAAGGCAATGGGAGCATGCAATGTCACGTAGATTGGTGTCATGGGGTTTTGCGACTGTCCTGATGGCCGGGGTCGCCTTCGCCTCTGTCGCGGCGAGCGCCACGACGGTCGCGCTGGTAACCATCAACCAGCAGGCCCTGTTCTTCAACCAGATCAATGACGGCGCGCAACAGGCCGCGGACAAGGCGGGCGCCAAGCTGGTGATTTTCAACGCCAACAATCAGGCGGCGGCGCAGAATAGCGCGATCGAGGACTATATCGCGCAGAAGGTCGACGGCATCGTGCTGGTCGCGATCGACGTCAATGGCGTCAAACCGGCGGTCACCGCCGCGAAGAAGGCTGGCATTCCCGTCGTCGCGATCGACGCCCGCATTCCCGACGGCGACAACGCCGCCTTCATCGGCGTCGACAACAAGGGCGCCGGCGAGGAAATTGGCAAATACTTCGCGCAATACGTGAAGAAAAGCATGGGCGGCTCCGCCAAGGTCGGCCTGGTCGGCGCCCTCAACTCCTTTATCCAGAACCAGCGCCTTGATGGCTTCAAGACGGCCGCCGGAAGCGATCCAGGGGTCAAATTCCTCGACACGGTCGACGGCCAGAACGTGCAGGACACCGCCTTGACGGCGTCCGAGAACCTCATGACCGCCAACCCGGACATGACAGCCCTGTACGCTACGGGCGAACCGGCGCTGGTCGGCGCGATTTCGGCCGTGACGAGCCAGCAACGCACGGACAAGGTCAAGGTGTTCGGCTGGGATCTGACGGCGCAGGCGATCAAGGGCATCGACCAGGGGTGGATCGTCGCCGTCGTTCAGCAGGATCCGTTCCAGGAAGGCGTCGCCGGGGTAGAGACCATCCTCAAGTTGAAAAAAGGCGAGACCGTCAAGCCCAGCATCGACATTCCGGTCACCATCGTCACCAAGGAGAACGTCGACAAGTACCGCGCGATGTTCAAGTAGCACGCCGCGATTTCGCGTTTGGCGCTGACGAATGGCGAAAGATCCGCGATGCTGACCGAAGGCGAGCCCGTTCGCGTGCGGATGGAGAACATCAGCAAGGCGTTCGGCGCGATCAAGTCGTTGGACCGTGTCAATCTCGTGCTGCGCGCCGGCGAGGTTCTCGGCCTCGTCGGCGACAACGGGGCAGGAAAATCGACGTTAAGCAAGGTGCTGTCGGGCGCGATCGTTCCGGATGAGGGACGGATCGTGCTCGACGGCAAGGAGGTGCGGTTTGCCTCTCCCGCGGACGCGCGCCGCAAGAGAGTCGAGATGGTCTATCAGGACCTCGCCCTCTGCGACACGGTGGACGTCGCCGGAAACCTACTGCTCGGCCGGGAGTCCATCCGGTGGGTGCTCGGCGTCCCGCTGATGGACAAAAGCCGCATGCATGCCGAGGCCAAGGAGATGCTCGGTCATCTCGGCATTCGGATGCCGTCGACAAGGCTGAAGGTCGAGAACCTGTCCGGCGGCCAGCGTCAGAGCATCGCCATCGGCCGGGCGGTTTCCTTCGATCCGCTCGTTCTGATCATGGACGAGCCGACGGCCGCGCTCGCGGTGGCGGAAGTCGATGCGGTGCTCGAACTCATCAGGACGGTCAGCGCGAAGGGCGTCAGCGTCGTCCTCATCACGCACCGGCTGCAGGACCTGTTCCTCGTCTGCGATCGCATCATGGTCATGTACGAAGGCCGCAATGTCGCCGAGCGCCTGATCGGCGACACCAGCATCGAGGAGATCGTCAACCTGATCGTCGGGCGCAAATTCCAGTCCGTGTCGGCGGGCGCGACACAGGCAAGGGCGCCGTGACCCCCGTCGCGCCAACGCCTGCCGCGCCCGAGCTTGCGCGCCGGCCCCGCGCCTCCGAATGGCGCGACCGCGCCAGGATGTTCGCCCACGACAGCGGCGGCGTTGTCAGCATCGCCGTTTTCTTCGCCGTCATGGTTGTCGTCTTCTCGCTGATAACCGACACCTTTCTCACCCAGGCCAATCTCCTCAACATCCTCCGGCAGATCGCGCCGTTGATGATCGTCGCCGTGGCGATGACTTTCGTCATCACCACCGGCGGCATCGACCTCTCGGTTGGCTCGATCCTCGCGCTCGTCAATGCGCTGGCCGCAATCTCTCTGCAGGCCGGCGTTCCCTGGCCGGCGGTCGTCCTTCTCATGCTGCTGGTCGGGGTGGCGCTGGGTCTGCTCAACGGCTTCTTCGTTGCGCGGGAAGGCATCCCCGCCTTTATCGTCACCCTTGCGGGCCTCAGCGCGATCCGCGGATTCGCGCTCTACCTGACCAAGGGCTATTCGATCCCGATCGACCCGGAGAGTCCGTTCAACGTCATCGGCCGTGGCTGGATATTCGGGATTCCCCTGCCTGCGATGATCGCCGTCGTCGTCTTCCTCGCGGGGTATGTCGTTTTCAACGAGACGACTTTCGGCCGTTACGTAACGGGCGTCGGGTCCAACGCCGAGGCGGTGCGGCGCTCCGGCGTGAATACGCAGCGCGTCGTGCTCGCGGTCTACGCGCTCAGCGGCGTCTCCGCGGCTTTGGCGGGAATCATCATTGCGGCTCGGCTCGGCAGCGGCTCGTCGAACGCGGGCGTCGGCTTCGAACTGGATGTGATCGCCGCAGTGGTGCTCGGCGGCACGAGCCTTTTCGGCGGCCGGGGCACGCTGGTGGGCACGCTGCTCGGGGCGCTGACGGTGGCGGTGATCGGCAACGGCCTGATCCTCTGTCACCTCTCGCCCTTCCTCACGCCGATCGTCGAGGGCGTCATCATTCTGGTCGCGATTTGGCTGAACTTCCGCCTGTTCCGCAACGGTCGGCGGCCGGTCTGACTAGCGAGGAGTTTTCGTCGATGGCCGAGGCCAAGACCGGCGTCCGGTCCGGAAAGGTTCGCACAGTCCTCGGGCCCATCCCCGTCGAGGCCATGGGGGTGACGCTCATGCACGAGCACATCCTGCTCGACACTTCGAGCTGGTGGAAGCGGCCGTGCTGCGCCTCCGAGATCGCCTTCGCCGAGCGGCCGCTCGATATCTCGATGATCGGCGAACTCCGGATGAACCCGTTCCTCAATCGCGACAATTGCGGCCTGATGGACATGAAGGCCGCGATCGAGGAACTCGGCGAATTCGTCGAATATGGCGGGAAGACCGTGGTCGATCCGACCAATCTGGGCATCGGCCGCGACCCCTCCGCGCTCCAGCGCATCAGCCGCCGCACCGGCCTCCACATCGTGATGGGCGCGGGCTTCTACCTCGAGGCCTCGCATCCGCCCTACGTTCGAGACATGTCTATCGAAGCCATCGCCGCGGCGATCGCGGCCGATTGCGGCGTGTCCGAGGACGACCCGGAAGTCTGCGCCGGCATCATTGGCGAGATCGGGATCAGCAAGGACTTTACGCCCTCGGAGGAGAAAGTGCTGCGGGGCGCCGCGCGCGCTTCGCTGATCAGCGGCGCGCCCCTCTCGATCCACCTGCCTGGCTGGGAGCGTCTCGCTCATCGCGTGCTCGACGCCATCGAGAGCGAGGGCGCCGATCCGCGGCATACCGTGCTCTGCCATATGAATCCAAGCCTCCACGATCACAAGTATCAGCGCAGCCTCGCCGACCGTGGCGCCTTCCTCGAATACGACATGATTGGTATGGACTTCTTCTACGCCGACCAGCAGGCGCAATCCCCATCGGACGAAGAGAACGCGATTGCGATCTGCAAGCTGGTCGAGGATGGATACGTCAACTCGATCCTCATGTCGCAGGACGTGTTCCTGAAAATGATGCTGACCCGCAATGGCGGCTTTGGCTACGGCTACATCCTGAAGCACTTCGTCCCGCGCCTGAAGCGGCACGGAATGACTCAAGGGACCATCAACCGCATTCTGATCGACAATCCGCGCCGGGTCTTTTCCGCCGCGCATCGCGACCTGTGACGCGATCAGTTCCGAGGCAAGGGCAATGACGGACGCAAAGCGACGGGTTCTGCTGGCAGGCGAATCCTGGGTCAGTACGGCGACCCACATCAAGGGGTTCGACCAGTTCTCGACCGTGACCTATCATCTCGGCGCCGAGCCGTTGGTCGCGGCTCTGAAGGATTTGCCCTTCGACCTTCAGTACATGCCCGCGCACGAGGCGCAGCGAGACTTTCCCCAGACGGCGGAAGCGCTCGCCGCCTATGGCGCCGTGATCCTCTCCGACATCGGTTCGAACACGCTGCTGCTGCATCCGGAGACCTGGGTCAACAGCAAGCCGACGCCGAACCGGCTTCGCGCGATCCGCGCCTATGTCGAGAACGGCGGCGGCCTGTTGATGGTCGGCGGCTATTACAGCTTCCAGGGCGTCAATGGCGGCGCGCGCTATCATGGCACGCCGGTCGAGGAGATCCTGCCGGTCGAGATCCTGCCCTACGAAGACCGGGTCGAAGCGCCCGAAAGCTTCACCCCGGTCGTGACGGAGCCGTCGCATCCGATCCTCCAAGGGTTCGAGGCGGACTGGCCCAATCTGCTCGGATTCAATGAGGTGAAGCCGAAGCCGGAGCGGGACGGTATTGGCGACCGTGTCCGAGGACTATGGGTCAAAGCCGCTGCTCGTCGCCGGGGACTTATGGCGAGGGTCGAACGCTCGCGTGGACCTCCGACATCGGGCCGCACTGGCTGCCGCCTGAATTTGCGGCGTGGCCCGGCTATGCGCGGCTCTGGCGGCAATCGCTCGAATGGCTGACAAAGGCGCGCTAGGCTGAGATCGATGATCCATGTTGTCGGCAATGCCGCTGTCGACACGATCCTAAGGGTCGAGCGCTTCCCGGAGCCCGGCGAGACGATCGCGGCGCTTGGAAGCGCGGACGACCTCGGCGGCAAGGGCGCCAATCAGGCGATCATGGTCGCGCGCTCGGGCGGGCGCGTGCGGCTCGTTGCGGCGATCGGCGAAGATGCGGAGGGCGAACGCATCCGGCGTGCGCTTGATGCGGAAGGCGTCGGAACGGATGGCCTCGCGACCGGATCGGTCCGACCGACCGCTGCGTCATTTCTGTGGACGCGCGAGGCGAAAACACGATGGTAAGCCTGATCGACGCGGCCCGGGCTTTCGATCCGGTCGCGGCGGGCGATTTCGCAAGCCGGATCGCCGAAGGCGACTGGGTGGTGATGCAGGGAAATCTGCGGGCCGACGTCACGCGCGCCTGCCTCGCGCTTGCGCGCGCGTCCGGCGCGACAACGGCTCTCAATCCGTCTCCGCTCTATGCGCCGCGGGACTACGACTGGCGTTTCGTCGACCTCGCCATTCTCAACCGGGGCGAGGCGGCGGCGCTTGGCGGGGGCGACGATCTCGTTGAAGCCGCAGGCGCGCTGCTCGCCGCCGGCGCGGGCGCCGTCGTCGTCACGCTCGGCGCCGAGGGCGCGGTTCTGGTTTCACTGCGCGAAACGCTGCGGGTCGCGGCGCCCTGCGTGAAAGCGCTCGACACGACCGGCGCTGGCGACGTCTTCTGCGGCGCGCTCGTCGCCGGGCGCGCGGCGGGCCGGACCTGGTCCGAAGCGCTGACGGCGGCTGCGCAGGCTGCGGCCTTGTCGGTGCAACGCCAGGGTGTGCTCGCCGCCTTCCCGACCCGCGACGAGATGGCCGGGATATTTTCGAACAGCCTTGTTGCGGAGCCAAGATCATGAGCGACCACCAGAATGTGTCGAGCAACCGGGGCGATGCGCTCGAGGCCCTGTTCGGGAAGGCGCGCGGCGTCCTGATCGGCGTCGTGCATCTGCTGCCTCTGCCCGGCGCCCCCGACTTCGCATCGTCGGGCGTCGAACCGATCTACGACCGCGCGCTCGCCGACTCCCGCGCCTATGCCGACGCCGGCTTCGACGGACTGATCGTCGAGAACCACGGCGACATTCCGTTCGCCAAGCCCGAGGATATCGGCCCCGAGACCGCGGCTCACATGGCGGTCGCCGCCGACCGCATGCGGCAGGGAGACTGGCCTGCCGCTCGGCGTCAACGTGCTCGCCAACGCGGCGCTGCATGCGCTCGCGGTCGCGAGCGCAGCGGGGGCGTGCTTCGTGCGGGTCAACCAATGGGCCAACGCGTATATCGCCAACGAGGGACTGATCGAGGGCGCGGCTGCGCCTGCGCTTCGCGCTACCGGCGCGATCTCGGAGCGCAAAGCGTCCGCATCTTCGCCGACGCCCACGTCAAGCACGGCGCGCACGCGATCGTGCAGGACCGGCCGGTCGCCGAACTCGTTCGGGACGTCGAGTTCTTCAACGCCGACGTCGTCATCGCGACAGGCCAGCGCACCGGCCACGCCGCCGATCTCGACTACATCCGCTCCATCCGCTCCGCCACATCGCTCCCCGCGCTGGTCGGCAGCGGCGCGACGCCCGACAATGTGCGTCGACATCCTCGGCGTCGTCGAGGGCGTGATCGTCGCGAGCGCCCTCAAGATCGGACGGGCGCTGGTGGAATCCGGTCGAGGTCGAGCGCGCCAAGCGCTTCGTCGCCGCGGCGCGAGATTGAGGAGGCGATGAGCGAACCTTCCTTTTCCGAGCGCATGCGGGCGCAAGCGCGGCCCACCTGGGAGGCAATCCTCGACCATCGCTTCTTCCGCGAGATTGCGGCGGATACGGTCGAGGAAAGCGTGTTCGCGAGATACCTTGCCGTCGAATACGCGTTCGTCGACACGGCGGCCGCGGCGCTCGGCTATGCGGTGGCGAAGGCGCCGTCGTTCGCGGAACGCCGCCATCTGGCCCTGGGGCTCCATGGACTGGTTACCGAGCAGGAGCAGTTCTTTGTCCGGGCGTTCGCCGCGATGGGGGTGAAGCCGCGGCCGCAGGGCGAGCGCGACCCGCTATCAGCGCCGCTGCACGACCTCTTCCTTACCGTCGCCCGCGACGAGGGCTACGAGGAGATCCTCGCATGCACGCTGGCGGCGGAATGGATGTATCGGACCTGGTGCTCCGCCGCCGCAACGGCCCCGTCAGCCCGGAGGCCGATCAGCGACTGGGTGGCGCTTCACGCCGGAGGCCCGTTCGCCGAAAGCGTCGCATGGCTTCGCGGCGAGATCGACCGGAAGGGGCCGCGCCTGCCGCCGGCGCGTCAGTCTCGCCTCTTGGCGCTGTTCGAGCAGGCTCTTGCCGCCGAAATCCCGTTCCACGACGCCGCCTATTCCCAGTGAGATGTCGGCTTCCCCCCGGCTGGCCTGAACCCCCTCCCAAATGCAGCCATTTTTGTCAGGCTACGATGGACTTTGGCAGCTTTCGCCCCCAGCAGCTTTCGCCCCCCAAAGAGGGCGCGTCAAGGTGGAGTGACCCATGGAGCTCAGCCGCCGAGGCTTCATCAAGATCACCGGCGCCGGACTTGCCGCCTCGAGCCTCGGGGCTCTCGGGTTCGGCGGCGCGGGGGAGGCGCTCGCCGCCTCGGTGCGCCCGTTCAAGCTCGCCGCCGCCGCCGAGACGCGCAACACCTGCACCTATTGCTCGGTCGCCTGCGGCATCCTGATCTACTCGCTCGGCGACCGCGCCAAGAACGCGGTGTCCAACATCATCCACATCGAGGGCGACCCGGACCATCCGGTCAACCGCGGCACCCTGTGCCCGAAGGGCTCGGCGCTGCTCGACGTCGTCCACGCCCCGACGCGGCTGACCGAGCCCCGCTATCGCGCCCCGGGCGGCGACTCCTTCGAGCCCGTCACCTGGGATTTCGCATTGAACCGGATCGCGACGCTGATGAAGGCGGACCGGGACAAGAACTTCACGGCCAGAAACAAGGACGGGGTCACGGTCAACCGCTGGCTTTCGACCGGCATGCTGGCCGCCTCCGCCTCCTCGAACGAGACCGCGCTGCTCACGTGGAAAGTCGCCCGCTCGTTCGGGATGCTCATCTTCGACAATCAGGCCCGTGTCTGACACGCGCCGACGGTAGCCAGTCTGGCTCCATCATTCGGCCGCGGGGCGATGACCAACACCTGGCAGGACATCAAGAACGCCGATGTCGTGCTGGTGATGGGCGGCAATGCGGCCGAGGCGCATCCGTGCGGCTTCAAGTGGGTGATCGAGGCCAAGATCGAGAACGCCGCCAAGCTCGTCGTGGTCGATCCGCGCTTCACGCGGACGGCGTCGGTCGCCGACCTTCACGTGCCGATCCGGCCGGGAACCGACATCGCATTCCTGAACGGGGTGATGCGGTATCTCCTGGAGAAGGATCAGCCATCCAGCACGAGTATGTCCGCGCCTACACCAACGCCGGCCTGATCGTGAAGGAAGGGTACGGCTTCGAGGACGGACTGTTCTCCGGCTTCAACGAGGAGGCGCACAAGTACGACCGGGATAGCTGGAACTACGAGCTCGACGACCAGGGCTTCGCCAAGGCCGACGACCAGTGGCAGAACCCGCGCTGCGTCATCAACCTCATGCGCAAGCACGTCGACCGCTACACGCCGGAAATGGTGTCGCGGATCTGCGGCACGCCCGAGGACAAGTTCCTCGAGGTCTGCGCGCTGATCGCCTCGACCTCCGCGCCGGACAAGGCGCTGACCAGCCTGTTCGCGCTCGGCTGGACGCAGCACTCCGTCGGCTCGCAGAACATCCGGGCGATGGCGATGATCCAGCTTCTGCTCGGCAACATCGGCGTCGCCGGCGGGGGCATGAATGCGCTGCGCGGCCATTCCAACATCCAGGGCCTGACCGATCTCGGCCTCCTGTGGAATCTGATGCCCGGTTACATGGTCCTGCCCGACGACTCCGAGACGACTTACGACAAGTACATCTGGACGCGGAAATTCAAGCCGCTGCGCCCGGGGCAGATCAGCTACTGGCAGAACTATTCAAAATTCTTCGTCAGCTTCCAGAAATCGACGTTCGGGGCGAACGCGACGGCGGAAAACAACTGGGGCTACGATCTCCTGCCGAAGTCCGAGACGGGCAAGAGCTACGACATCATCCAGGCGTTCGAGCTGATGAACGCGGGCGACCTCAACGGCTACATCTGCCAGGGCTTCAATCCGCTGCAGGCCTTCCCCGACAAGGGCAAGATCCGGCGGGGCCTGTCGAAGCTCAAGTACCTCATCGTCATGGACCCGCTCGACACCGAGACGGCGAACTTCTGGCGCAACGAAGGGCCGCAGAACCCGTCCGACCCCGCAGCGATCCAGACGGAGGTGTTCCAGCTTCCGACGACCTGCTTCGCCGAGGAGGACGGCTCCCTGGTCAACTCGGCGCGCTGGCTGCAATGGCACTGGAAGGCGGCGAACCCGCCCGGCTTCGCCAAGTCCGACATCTGGATCATGAGCCAGATCTTCCATCGGGTGAAGGCGAAGTACGCCGCCGAGGGCGGCGCGCCGGCCGACGCGATCAATGCGCTGACCTGGAACTATACCGATCCGCGAAGAGCCGGACCCGGCGGACATCGCCAAGGAGATGAACGGGCGCGCGCTTGCCGACCTCAAGGACGCGAGCGGCGCGGTGACCGTCAAGGCGGGCAAGCTTCTCGACGGCTTCGCGCAATTGCGCGACGACGGCTCGACCGCGTCCGGGTGCTGGATCTTCGCCGGCTGCTACACCGAGCAGGGCAACATGATGGCGCGGCGCGACGCGACCGATCCGCGCGAACAGGGCATCGCGCCCGAACTGGGCGTGGGCGTGGCCGGCCAACCGGCGCATTCTCTACAATCGCGCTAGCGCCGAACCCGGACGGCAAGGCCGTGGAATCCGAAAAAGCCGATCGTCGAATGGAACGGGACGCAATGGGCCGGAATCGACGTGCCCGACTATCCGCCGGCGGCGAAGCCATCCGACGGCGTCAGCCCCTTCATCATGAACGACGAAGGCCTCGGCCGCCTGTTCGCGCGCGACCAGATGGTGGAGGGGCCGTTCCCGGAACATTACGAGCCGCTCGAGTCGCCGTCCGAGAACGTGCTGCATCCGAAGGTGCGCTCGAACCCGGTCGCGCGCGTCTTCGCCGACGACCGGGCGAATTTCGGAACGTCGGCCGAGTTCCCCTATGTCGGCACCACCTACCGCCTGACCGAGCATTTCCACTACTGGACCAAGCACGCGCTGATCAACGCGATCCTCCAGCCCGAGGAATTCGTCGAGATCGGCGAGGCGCTGGCCCACGAGAAGGGCATCGCGCAGGGCGGCTGGGTGCGGGTCGCCTCCAAGCGCGGCGCGATCGTCTGCAAGGCCTACGTGACCAAGCGCATCCGCCGATGATGGTCGACGGCAAGCCGACCCACGTGATCGGCGTGCCGCTCCACTGGGGCTTCACCGGCCAGGCGCTGAAAGGCTACGGCGCCAACACGCTGACCCCGTCGGTGGGGGACGCCAACACGCAGACGCCCGAGTTCAAGGCCTTCCTGGTGAACGTCGAGAAAGTCAACGCGCCTATCGGCGTGAGGGAGCGAGCCCGTGGCCGATCTGCAATCGCAGGACTTCATCCGGATTTCCGCTTCGACCGCGACGCCGCCCTCGGCGCGCGACCACGAAGCGGAAGTCGCGAAGCTGATCGACGTCAGCCGCTGCATCGGCTGCAAGGCCTGCCAGGCCGCCTGCATGGAATGGAACAACCTCCGGGGCGACGTCGGCCAGTTCACGGGAAGCTACACCAACCCGCCCGACCTCGATCCGCATACCTGGACCCTGATGCGGTTCACCGAATACGAGAACCCCAAGGGCGATCTCGAATGGCTGATCCGCAAGGACGGCTGCATGCATTGCGAGGACCCCGGCTGCCTCAAGGCCTGCCCGGCGCCGGGCGCGATCGTGCAATACGCCAACGGCATCGTCGACTTCATCAGCGAGAACTGCATCGGCTGCGGCTATTGCGTGAAGGGCTGCCCGTTCAACATCCCGCGCGATCAGCGCGGTCGACCGCAAGTCGTACAAGTGCACGCTCTGCTCGGACCGCGTCGCGGTCGGCCTCGAGCCCGCCTGCGTGAAGGCCTGCCCGACCGGCGCGATCATGTTCGGCTCGAAGACGGACATGAAAACCTGGGCGGGCGAGCGGGTGGAGGAACTGAAATCGCGCGGCTTCGAAAACGCCGGGCTCTACGATCCGCCCGGCGTCGGCGGCACCCACGTCATGTATGTCCTGCATCACGCCGACAAGCCGTCGCTCTATGCCGGCCTGCCGGACAATCCGCACATCAGCGTGTTCGTCGACGCCTGGAAAGGCGTTCTGAAGCCGCTCGCGCTCGCCGGCATCGTGTTCACCGCGGTGGCGGGCTTCTTCCACTGGGTGGTCACCGGCACCAACGAGGTCGAGGACAAGGACGACGCCGCGGCGGCCAATTTCATCGAAAAGAACGCGCGGACGGTCAACCCGCAGACCGCGGCCCGCCCTGTCACCAAAGACTCGCGGGCGGCCGAATGAAATACCCCGAAGGAACCATCATCCGGAACACGCGCGCCGCCAGGGTCAACCACTGGATCACGGCGACCTGCTTCGTGCTGCTGGCGGTGTCGGGCCTGTCGATGTTCCATCCGATGCTGTTCTGGCTCTCGGGCCTGTTCGGCGGCGGCCAGTGGGCGCGCGCGGTCCATCCCTGGATCGGCATCGTGCTCGCGCTCAGCTACGCCGGGCTGATCGTGCAGTTCTGGCGCGACAATTTCTGGAACCGCGACGACGTCGCCTGGCTCGCGTCGATCTTCCAGGTGATCGAGAACGACGAGGCGAACATTCCGGAGGTCGGCCGGTTCAACGCCGGCCAGAAATTCGTGTTCTGGTCGATGGCGCTGCTCGTGCCGGCGCTGCTCGTCACCGGCCTCGTCATCTGGGAGGCCTGGTTCGGCGCCGCGACCCCGATCGAGACGCAACGCGAGGCCGCGCTGATCCACAGCCTCTGCGCCGCGGCGGCGATCATGATCTGGATCATCCACGTCTATGCGGCGATCTGGGTGCGCGGCTCGGTGCGCGCGATGACCCGCGGCTACGTGACGCCCGGCTGGGCGTGGCGCCACCATCGCAAATGGTTCCGCCAGCTGGTGACGACCGGCTCGCCCGGCCCGCGGCCAAGGCGGTGAGGGGAGGGGGCATGGTGATCAAAACGCCCCGCGGCAGGCCCCCACCACCGCCCTTGCGGGCGGTCCCCCTCCCCCGTGGAACGGGGGAGGACGGGCGCGAGCTCCTCCCCCGCCCACGCGGGGGAGGGGGACCATGCGAAGCATGGTGGAGGGGGCGAGCCGCAGGCTCGCGCCCATGAGACAGGGCGGAGCCCCGCCGACGGGCGTTTGGTCCGGATCGGCGGTCGGCGGGGTCAAGGCGCCGGAGCCGATCCTGCTTCCCGATCCCGCAGCGCGCTTCGCCCGCACCGCCGCGCGGCTCGAGCGCCTGGCCGAAGGCCATCCGATGGAAGGGTGGCTCGGCTTCATGGCGGACGTTTCCGCAGCCCAGAGCGCCGTCGCCGCGGCGCTGCCGCCTTTCGCCGAGCCAGACGACACGCAAGTTCAGGTCGCGGTCGAGGCGCGCATCCCGCCGATCGCCGCCGACGGCTGGCGGCGCGACGCGATCTGGCGCGAAGGCGCTCAGGCTGCTTCTCGATCGTTTCGACCCGGCCCTTGCTGCCGCCCGCCGCGGCGGGCGTGATCGCCGACTTGCGCGCCCGCCCCGCCGAGGCGACCGAGGCGCTGGCCGACGGCTTTCTGCGCGGGCGGCTCGATCCCTCCGACGCCGGCGCGGCCTTCTGGATCGCCGCGGCGCTGCAGATTGCTTTCACCCGGCTCGCGTCCGGCCTCCGCGCGGACTCGCTGCGCCTCCTCGAGCAGCGGGGCTTATGTCCCTGCTGCGGCTCGACGCCTTCGGCGGGGGTGGTCCGGGCCTCGGGCCCGACGCCCGGCGCGCGCTATCTTCATTGCTCGCTCTGCTCGACCGCCTGGAACCATACCCGAGCGATCTGCATCACATGCGGGGACTCCCGAACGCTGACGCTGCGCGGGATCGACGGCGATCCGGGCGTGGTCAAGGCGGAGACTTGCGACGCGTGCCGGACTTACGCGAAGGTGCTGTACGAGGCCAAGGACACCGCGCTCGATCCCTACGCCGACGATCTCGCCTCGCTCGCGCTCGACCTCATGGTCGTCCGAAGCCGGCTGGGCGCGCCACGCGCCGAACCCGCTGCTGCTGATGGGGTAGAGGCCGCTTCGGCAGGCCGCTCCGGATTTGCGATCCATCCAAGGGCGTGCTGGCGCGGACGGGTGCGCTTCAGAATGACGGCTGGCCCCGAGGCAGCGGCTCCGCAAGGGCGCTCGCACCGTCCCCGCCCCTTCATTGTCCGTCCTCCGCCATCTCCGCCTTGTCGCTCTCCACCAGGGCGGCGTTGAAGCGGCCAAGCAGCGCGCCCAAGCGATCTTGCTCGTCTTCGCTCCAGTCGGCGAGGATCATGCCGAGCCGCGCGCAGCGCTCGGCGCGCATTTTGGCGAATGCGGCGGCCCCGAAGGCGGTCATCCCGACCAGCACCGAGCGCCCGTCACGCGGATGGGGGCGGCGCTCTGCGAAACCGAGGTGTTCGACGGCGGCGAGCTGGCGGACCACCGTCGAATGGTCGAGCCCGAGCGCGTCCGCAATCTCTCCCGTGCTCTTCTCCCCGTCTTCGAGCTGGCCGAGCAGCAGGTATTGCGCGCGCTCCATCGGATAGCCGCGCTTTCGGTGGTTCGTCTCCAACCTTCGGACCAGGAACGCCAGCGCGCCGTCGAGACGCGCGATGGCGCCCTCACATGGGGTCGTCACGCGGGGGGTCGTCATGCGAGCCCTGCCTCCCTTGTTTAGTGTATCGTACACTGATAATAGTGCATCATACACCTAGATGCAACGCGATCGGCGAGGCATCGCAGGAGATCCGAAAATGTCGCACGCCGCGCCGCCGCCGAAGCCGGCTTCTCGCCTGTTCGACCAGCCCAAGGCGGTGTGGGCGACGGTTTTCGCCTGCGCCGTCGGCTTCATGTCGATCGGCCTGGTGGATCCGATCCTGACGTCGATCGCCAAGGGTTTGCTCGCCACCCCGGCTCAGGTCTCGCTGCTGTTCACCAGTTATTTCTTCGTCACCTCGGTGATGATGCTGGTCACCGGCTATGTGTCGAGCCGGCTCGGCAGCCGCAGGACGATGATGCTCGGCGCCGCGCTGATCGTCGTCTTCGCGGCGCTTGCCGGACGTTCGGCGTCGGTGACCGAGCTTGTTCTGCTTCGCGGCGGCTGGGGACTCGGCAACGCTTTCTTCGTGGTGACCGGGCTGTCGGTGCTGGTCGCGGTCACCCGAGGCGGCACGGCGCGCGCGGTGCTGCTCTACGAGGCGGCCATGGGGCTCGGCCTCTCGGGCGGACCGCTGGTCGGCGCGCTTCTCGGTACGCACTCCTGGCGCTGGCCATTCTTCGGCACGGCGACGCTGATGGGCGTCGGCCTTGTCGCCATCGCGATATTCCTGCCGAATTTGCCTCGTCCGGCGCAGAAGGTCGGGCTCTCCGCGCCGATCCGGGCGCTCGGCCACCCCGGCCTCTTCACGGTCGCGCTGGCCGCCTTTTTCTACTATTTCGCGTTCTTCACGGTTCTCGCCTTCGCGCCCTTCGTGCTCGACATGACGGCGACGACGGTGGGCTTGATCTTCTTCGGTTGGGGCGTGCTGCTGGCGATCTTCTCGGTGTTCGTCGCCCCCCGCGTCGAGGCGCGTTTCGGCCTGATCCCGGTGACCGCGTTCTGCCTGACGATCCTGGCGGCGCTGCTGTTCGTCATGGGGATTGGGCCGCGGCCGGTCGTTGCGATCTGCGTCGTGTTGTCGGGCGCGGTGATGGGCGTCTGCAACACGCTATTCACCGAGCTTGCGCTCGAAATCTCGAATGCGCCGCGTCCCGTGGCCTCGGCCGGCTATAACTTTCTGCGCTGGTTCGCCGGCGTGATCGCCCCCTTCGCCGTCCCCAAGATCGCCGAATTCGCGGGCGTCGAAATCGCCTTGGGCGTCGCGGCCGCCGCCGCGTTGCTGGCGCCGGTGACCCTCGTCTTGCGCCGCCGCCATCTGATCCGGCCGATTGCCGCCGAGCCGGCCGCCGTGGCGCCGCTGATTGTCGCGGTCGACGGCAGCTCGAGCGACGCCCTCGTGCTCGACCGCGCCATCGTCCTTGGCCGCCGGCAGAGCCGGCCCGTGATCGCCGTGCATGTCCGCATGACCGAGGTGTTCGACGAGGACGAAGCCGAGTTGGAAGACAGCGGAAGCGCGGCAAGCATCGTCGCCGCCGCTCTTCAACGCCTTGAGGCCGCCGGCGTCCTTGCGGAAACTCGCGTCATCGGCGCTTCGGCCGGGGCCGCGGCGCGCAGGGTCTCGGAATTGGCCGACGTTGTCGGCGCCAGTCTCATCATCGTCGGCCACGCCCATCGGCGCGATCTCGACGATCTGATGCACGGCAGCTTCAGCGCGGCGCTCGTCGCGCTCAACAAGCCGGGCAGGGTTCTGGTCGTCGATCTGGAGGCCGCGACCGCAACGACGGACGCCTGATCTGAGCCCGCGCCTCGCCGCCGATCACGCTTTGACCGAGCGAGTCGAAATGGGTGGGGATCACGCTCGGCCTGAGGACAGAGCGCCGGCGGCTAGAGGCGCCCGTCGCGGCTTGATTGCCGGCTTTCCGGCCTTCGCCGTAACCCCTTGAAAACAAACGATTGCTCGATCGAGATTGACCCGATTGCCGCCATAAGCCCATGAAATCGTTGAGGTCTGGTCGGAAAATCGCGCTCGCGGCCGCTGGCCGGCTCCGCTCCGGCCGGGTCTGGCGTCGCCGCGGCCGGTTTGGCAGATTGCGCCGGCCCGCCCGGGTCATTCGCCCGCCCCGTCATCGTCGCTTGGAGGGACCCCGCATGAACGCTTCCGCGCCCCGCCTCACGTCGCTCGCCCACGGCGGCGGCTGCGGCTGCAAGCTTGCGCCGTCGGTGCTGCGCGAGCTTCTGGCCGATCAGCCGGCGACCGCGTCCTTCGCCGATCTGATCGTCGGCACGGAGACCGGCGACGACGCCGCGGTCTGGCGCCTCGACGATGAGACGAACATCGTCGCGACCACCGACTTCTTCATGCCGATGGTCGACGACCCCTTTGACTTCGGCCGGATCGCCGCGACCAACGCGCTCTCCGACGTCTATGCGATGGGCGGCCGGCCGATCTTTGCGCTGGCCATCCTCGGCATGCCGATCGACAAGATGCCGACCGCTACCATCCGCGAGGTTCTCAGGGGCGGCGCGGAAGCCGCGGCGGCGGCGGGAATTCCGGTCGCCGGAGGACATTCGATCGATTCGCCCGAGCCGATCTACGGGCTCGCCGTCATCGGCCTCGTCTCCCGCGAGGGGCTCCGGCGGAACTGCGACGCCCGTCCGGGGGACGCGCTGATTCTCACCAAGCCGATCGGCGTCGGGATCTATTCCGCCGCGATCAAGAAGGGCGCGCTCTCCGACGAGGGATACCGGGAGATGCTGGGTTTCATGACGCGGCTCAACGCCGTCGGCGCGGAGCTGGCGAAGGACGAGCGCGTCCACGCCATGACCGACGTGACCGGCTTCGGCCTCCTCGGCCATGCGCTTGAAATGGCGCGCGGGGCAGGCGCGACCGTGCGGCTTCGGCTCGACGACGTCCCGACGCTGGCCCAGGCGGAAAGCCTCGTCCAGGCGGGCTATTCGACCGGCGCGTCTCAGCGCAACTGGGCAAGCTACGCGGAGGCGGTCGTCCTGCCGGAGGGTCTTCAAGACTGGCGCCGGCGCCTGCTGACCGACCCGCAGACGTCCGGCGGCCTGCTCGTCGCGTGCGACGCCGAGGCGGCGGCGGCGCTCTTGCGCCCGCATCCGGCAGGGGGGCGATCCGCAAGCCCGCGTCATCGGGAGCGTCGAGCGCGGCGCGCCGATCGTCAGAGTCGAGTAGGAGGCTGGGCGGAGGAGAGTGGGAGTCGAACCCACCCGGGACAGGCTCGCTGCCCCACACGGATTTGAAGTCCGCACGCCCCACCGGGGACGATTCTCCTCCCTAAACTCGTGGGGAATGGGAGGGGCGGCGTCTCGCCGCCCAAGCGCGCCCCCTCCCATTAGCCGCTTCAATCGCTTCCGAACAGGTCCAGTCGATGCCGGTTGACCCGCCTGAGGTCGCCCCGGCGCAGGGTCACGCCATGGCGGTCGAAGAACTCGAGGATCTGGATCGCGACCTTGCGCCCGTTCTCGACCCGGTCGCGAAACTGGGCGGCGGCGAAGCGCCCTCCGGGGTCGTTTCCGCGAGGTCGGCGACGATGCCCGATCATTTCCCGGACGGTCGAGCGCAGGAAGAAATGGTCGTGCGCCGCCTCGTCGACCCAGCCCATGCGGGAGGCGCGCTTCAGGAGCCCGCGGACCTCCGCTTCGGCGCGGCCGGTCGCCGTCGCAAGGTCGCGCACCCGGGGCGGACGGAAACGCTCGGCGCCGCCGAGCATCGGCGCGATCGCCGTCCAGGCCGCTTCGTCGCCCGGCGCGAGACGGACCGCGTGCGACGGCAGGCGGAGGAAGGCGCCGTCGAGAACCAGCGCCCCGGCGCGGGCGAGCCTCTGCATGGCCGCGTCGAACGCCGGCTTCGGCAGCCTCGGCTGAAGCGCCATCCTCAACGCCTCCCGGCCGACGCCCTGAAGGTCGGGATTGTCGGCATGATAGGCCGCGATCCGCTCGAGCGCGGCGGCGGCGAGAGCCGCCCACGCCTCGGGCAGGAGCGCGATCGCGCGCTTCGTCCGCCGCCAGGATCACGAGGTCGAGCGCCGCCGCGAGCGCTTCCCTGCGCTCGGCCGTCAGGCCCCGGTCGCGGGCGAACAGGGCGAGGTCGGCGGCGAACGGCGGCGCGGCCAGGAGCGCGGCGAACGCCGCGGCGGGATCGGCGATCGCCAGCGCCGCGCGCTGCGCCCGCCGCTCCGGGCTCTTCCGCTTGCGCGCCGGCGGCCTCAGATCGAGGAAGCGTCCGCCGCCGAGCGTGCGCTGCGCCGAGACGTCGCGCACGACGAACCGGTCCAGCGCTGCAGCGGCGATCGGCCGGTCGAGCACGAGTTGCACCTCGGCTTCCGCGCCCGGCGCGATCGGGCCGTCGCCGAGCGGCGCGATCCGCGCCCCGACTTCCGCCGAGCCGTGATGCAGACGGACCGGAAACCCTTGCCCGATCGGTTTCGGCTTCGGACGACGACACGCGCAGGAGCGCGTCGATGCGGTCGGTCGGCGCGTGAAGCGCCGGGTCGAGCGACGACGTCGCCCCGTCGGATGGCGTCCTTGGCGATGTCCGGCCCGGCGAGACCCAGCGCGCAGCGGTCGCCGGCCTGCGCCTTCTCGCTCGCGCGGTTTTGCGCGTGCAGGGAGCGCACGCGGGCGACGAGTCCCCGACGGGCTGATCTGCGACCCGGTCGCCGACCCGCACCGATCCCGCATGCACGGTCCCGGTCACCACCACGCCGACGCCCGACAGCGTGAACACGCGGTCGACGGCGAGCCGGAAGCGGCGCGCCGTCGGACCGGCCGCGCGGGACCGCGGCCGCCGCGCTCGAGATGCGCGCGAAGCCGGTCCACGCCGCGCCCGGTCAGGGCGGAGACCGCCATGATCTCGGCGCCGGCGAGCGTCGTCCCCTCGGTCGCGGCGCGGGCCTGTCGCTCGACCTCGGCGAGCCGCTCGGGCGAGGCGAGATCGGCCTTGGTGACCGCGACGACGCCGCGGTCGACCCCGAGCAGGTCGAGAATCGCCAGATGCTCGCGGGTCTGCGGCATGATCCCGTCGTCGGCGGCGACCGTCAGGAGGGCGTAATCGATCCCGCTCGCGCCCGCGAGCATCGTGGGAACGAAACGCTCGTGGCCGGGCACGTCGATGAAGCCGATCTCGCGCCCGGCCGCCCCGGCCATGAAGGCGAAGCCGAGATCGATGGTGACGCCGCGCGCCTTCTCCTCCTTGAGGCGATCGCCCTCGACCCCGGTCAGCGCTTTCACCAGCGCCGTCTTGCCGTGGTCGATGTGACCGGCCAGTCCGACGATCACGGGCGTCCGTCCGGCGACGATCCGGCGCCGGCGCCTCGGCGTCCCAATGCGGCAAGTCGGACACGAAGGCCTGTTCGTCGTCGAGACACCGGAGGTCGAGCACGAGGCGGTCGCTCGCGATCCGCCCGACCACCGGGCGCGGCAGGGCGCGCAGTCGTCGCGCCAGATCCTCGATCGCCCGCCCGCCGGCGTTCGCCCGGATGGCGAGGCCGGCGCTGGGGATCGTCTCGAGCGGCAGCGCGCCCGATCCGATCTGGCTTTCGCAGGCCGAGACCTCGACGGCGTAGGCAGGCCCAAGCGCCCGGGCGACGAGGGGCAGAAGGCGCGCGGCCTGGGCTTCGATGTCCTCCCGCTTTCGTGCGAGGAAGCGCAAGGTCGGCAGGCGCTCGGCGAGCCGGTCCGGGTCGCGGTAGAGCTTCAGGGTCGCCTCGATCGCCGCCAGCCGGACCTTGTCGACGCGCAGCGCCCGCTTCATCGGATTGCGGTTGACGGCGGCGATCCATTCGCGCCGGCCGACGATGAAGCCCGCCTGCGGCCCGCCGAGCAGCTTGTCGCCCGAGAAGGTGACGAGGTCCGCGCCCTCGGCCACGACCTCCCGCACGGTCGGCTCCCGCTGCAGGCCGTAAGCCGCGAGGTCGACGAGGACGCCCGATCCGAGATCGTGCATGAGCGGGACGTTCGCCGCTTTGGCGACGCCGGCGAGTTCCGCGGTTCCGACCTCGGCGGTGAAGCCCTGAATGCGATAGTTCGAGGTATGGACTTTGAGGATCACGCCGGTCTCGGCGGTCACCGCGCTCGCGGTAGTCCTTGAGATGGGTGCGATTGGTCGTCCCGACCTCGACCAGCCGCGCGCCTGCGCGCGCCATGATGTCGGGCATGCGGAAGGCGCCGCCGATCTCGATCAGTTCGCCGCGCGACACGATCGCCTCGCGGCCGCCGGCTAGCGTGTTGAGGCAGAGCAGCACGGCGGCGGCGTTGTTGTTGACGACGGTCGCGTCCTCGGCGCCGGTCGAGGTCGCAGAGAAGCGCCCGGACGTGGTCGTCGCGTTCGCCGCGCTTGCCTGAGGCGAGGTCGAACTCGAGCGCGACGGCGTTCCGCATCGCCGCGACCGCCGCTTCGACCGCGGCCTCGGCGAACACCGCCCGCCCGAGATTGGTGTGCAGCACGGTGCCGGTCAGATTGAACAGCGGCCGCAGGGCGGAGCGGTCGTCCGCGTCGAGGCGGGCGAAGCTGCGAATCGCGATGTCCTCGGCGGTCGAGCGCGACTGCCTCCGCCCGCCTGCAGCGCCGCGCGCGCGTCCGTCAAGCGTCGCGCGGACCGCCTGCGTGGCGGCGGCCCGGCCGAACCGCTCGACGAGGCTTGCCGCCGCCGGCGTGTTCAGGATCGAATCGACCGAGGGCAGATCGCGCAGGCGTCGCCGATTTCACGCCATCCATTTGAGCCTCACGCTCCCCGGGGTGAAACCGATCACGACTCTTCGATATTCCAATGTCGGCAATTCAACCGTTGCTGTGGCGAAAGCAGTCGGTCGCCGACGGCATAGCATAGTCCCGCAGAAAATCGACCGGAGCGCCGCCGATGCGACGGCCGCGCGCCAAAGGCATTCTGGCAGGGGCCTCGAAAGAGCAATCTCACGCTCGTAAGAGTCGCAATTATCGCCGGCGGGGGGATGGTTTCGGCAA
>CAVRWC010000015.1:0-25102 GCA_963724785.1 uncultured Alphaproteobacteria bacterium
GAAGCCGCACGATCGTCCCGCCCGCCAGACGCGCCAGCGTGGCCGTCACGTCGGCGTATTGCGGATGCAGGCCGCCGGACAGCACCGCCTTGCCGCGCTTCGTCAGCCGGTGCGCCATCAGCATCGCCTCGGCGCAAGCGGTCGAGCCGTCGTACATCGACGCGTTGGCGACTTCCATGCCGGTCAGAGTCGCGACCTGGGTCTGGAACTCGAACAGGACCTTCAGCGTGCCCTGGGCGATCTCGGGCTGATAGGGCGTGTAGCTCGTCATGAACTCCGAGCGCTGGATCAGATGATCGACGCTGGCCGGAATGTGACGCTTATAGGCCCCGGCGCCGAGGAAGAACGGCGCGGAGCCCGCCGCAAGGCTGCGGGCGGCCATCGCGCGACATCATTCGCTCGACCGCCATCTCGCTTCTTGCAAGCGGCAGATCGACGAGGCCGTCGATCCGCTTGTCGGCAGGGATGTCGGCGAACAGCGCCTCGACATCGGGCACGCCGATTCGCGTCAGCATCGCCGCACGTTCGGCCGCGTCGAGCGGCAAATAGCGCATCGATCAGGCCTGCGTCTCGAGGTAGGCGGCGTAGGCGGCGGGGTCCAGCAGCGCGGCCACCTCGTCGGGATCGGCGATCAGGATCCGGAACAGCCAGCCCCGTCCGAGCGCGTCCTCGTTGATTAGGCCCGGCGTGGCCTCGATCTCCGCGTTGACGGCGACGACTTCGCCGGAAACGGGGGAAAAAACGTCGCTCGCCGCCTTGACGCTCTCCACCACGGCCGCCGGATCTCCCGCCTTCAGCGTCTGTCCAAGCTTTGGCGTCTCGACGAACACGACGTCGCCGAGCTGTTGCTGGGCATGGTCGCTTATGCCGACGAAGCCCACCTGGCCTTCGATTCGGATATATTCGTGATCTTTGGTGTAACGGATCTCAGCCATGACGAGGTCCTTCGATTCGGCCGCGATGATAGGCGTGGGGATGGAAAGGCAGAGCGACGACGCGCGCGCTGTTTGTGTTGCCGCGGACGACCAGTCCGACGGGCGTTCCAACCGCGGAATGGCCGCGGTCGACGAATCCCATGGCGACCGGCGCGCCGACGCTGGGCCCGAAGCCGCCGGATGTGACGACGCCGATCGCCGCGCCGTCCGAGGCGACGATCTCCGTTCCGTCGCGGGCAGGCGCGCGCCCGTCTGGCCTCAGACCGACCCGTAACCGCGCGGGCCCATCCGCGAGCGCCCGCAGAATGCGGCTCGCGCCGGGAAAGCCCGCCTCGGCGCGCCGGCGCTTCTGGAATCGACCAGGCGATCGCCGCTTCGACCGGATCGACGGCTTCGCTCGAGTTCGTGGCCGTAGAGGCAGAGCCCAGCCTCGAGTCTGAGCGAATCGCGCGCGCCGAGCCCGACCGGCGCGACGCCAGGCTGCGCGAGCAATTGGCGGGCGAAGGAGTCCGCGTCGGCGGCCGGCAGCGAGATCTCGTAACCGTCCTCGCCGGTGTAACCGGAACGGGAGACGAAGGTCTCGAAATCGCCGAGGCGCGCCGGTTTCGCCGCCATGAATGCCATCGTTTCAAGTCCCTCGTCCGGCGCGAGCCGTTGCAAGCGTCGCGGCCGCGAGCGGCCCTTGCAGCGCGATCAGCGCCGCGTCGTCGAGCGGCGTCAGGCGGAGGCCGCTCGGCAGGCGCCGGCAAGGAGCGCGTAATCGACGGTTTTGCGGGAGGCGTTGACCACCAGCCTGAGCGCGCCGTCCGCGCCGGGAGCGCGCGTCACCATGAGATCGTCGACGACGCCGCCCTCGTCGTTGAGGAGTTGCGTGTAGCGCTGCCGGCCCGGCGCGAGACCCAGGATGTCGGCGGGGCAGAGCGTCTCGAGGAACGCCGCCACGGCGCGGTGGTCCGGCCCTTCGATCAGCGCCTGGCCCATATGCGAGACATCGAAAAGCCCTGCGGCCTTGCGGGTGTGCAGATGCTCGGCGAGGACCCCGGTCGGATATTGGATCGGCATGTCATAGCCGGCGAACGGGGCCATGCGGGCGCCGAGCTCGACGTGCAGCGCGTGCAGGGGCGTCTTGACGGATGGCGTCGTCGCTCATGGGTCCACCGATCGAGATACAGACGCCTCGCGGAGCGCGCCGCAACGGAAGCGGCGGACGACCCGCGTAGCGCCCCCTCTGTCGCAAGACCTGAGAGATTTCCCGCCTTTCGGCGGCTACCCCCGTCGGTGGACGCGAGCCCGTCAGGGCCCACGCCGCTTTCCAGAGCGTCATCACTTCAGCGGTCCTGTGGCCTGAGCGTTTCCGGGGCGGTTGCGCCTTCGGCGCCGACGGCGAGGCCGCCGGACTCTTCCGCGAAGTGTCTTCGACTGACCCGTCGAGCTAGCCCGACCGCCGGGCCTTTGTCAACGGACCGAACGCCGCGCCGGCGAGGATCAGCCGGCGCGCTTTGCGCCGGTGGGCGCGCGGGCGCGGCCGCGGCGCTTCCGCCCGTTCTCGAAGCCGATGGTGATCGAATAGATGCTCGGCGAGTTGAAGGGTCGGCATCGGCACGACGATCGGATCGGCGACGATCCGGAACAGGCCGGAACTCACCGCGTCCGCGGTCGCCTCGATCTTGTAGGTCTTGGAATAGACCTGCTTGTGGTCGGCGTCCTGGGTCACCGTGATCCGCAAGGGCACGCTGTAGGTCCCCGGCGAGCCGGCGGGGCCGATGACGAGGTTGCCGGCTATGCCGATCTTGATCGCGCCTGCCCCGGCCCGGCCGGGTCGCACTCGCGGGCCGTGTCGCCGATGTTGAACTGGTAGCGCACCGAAGCGCTTTCGGCGCCGCCGACCCGATAGGCGGCGCCGCCCTCGGCGATGTCGATCTCCGGGCAGTCGATGTCGGCCGAAGGAGGCCGGCAGCGGAATCGGCTTCTCGGCCGGATTGCTGGGAGTTGCGCCACCGGGCGCGGATTGGCGCCGTTGTTCAGTTCGACCGAGGCGGGATCGTAATGCGGCATGAGGCTCTGCACGGAACTGCAGCCGGCGAGCAGGCCGAGACCCGGCGAGGGCGAAGAGCGGACGAAGGGAGGTCATGCGCATGGCGTCGCTGCGACTTTGTGAAAAAGAGGACGTGCGCGGTGCTTACGGCGCCGACGCGGTCATGGCAATTGCTCGTAGGCCTCCTTGAATCCGGCGAGCGGCGCGGGTACGCCGACGCCCTGCTCCGGGGTCTGGAAGATCCCGAGCGTCGCCGTCTTGCCGGCTTTGAGCTTGCCGATCAGCGCGTCGTCGAGCGCAAGCTGGGCGATGCAGCCGTTGGCGAGGCATTGCAGGAAGTTGAGCCGGCCTGCGTCCTGGTCGTCGATTCGCAGGCTGACGCCTGCCGGCAGCAGCACGCCGAGCGGAGCGATGACGCGCATCAGCCGCGCCTTGCGGTCGGCGGTGTTGAGCACGATGACGACCAGCGTCAGGTTCGGCCGCTCCTGGTCGACGACACTCAGAACGACCGCGCATTGCTCGTAGGCGGCGCCGGGCGGCGTCTCGCAGCGCGTCTCCCAGTCGCCGTGCTTGGCCCGGACGGAGCCCTGGGCGTGAGCCGCGCCGCTGGCGCAGAACCAAGCGGCGACAAGGCCGAGGACGGCGACCAGGCGAACAAAACCGCGCAACCGACTTGCGTTCATCGACGCCGAAATCCCTGACAGGTGGATGGGAAGCCCCGCCCTAGCAGCCGACGATCGCGGCGCCAAGCCCGGCGGCGGCCGCGAATCGAGAGGAACGGGAGGCGGAGATGGTGGGCGCTACAGGGATTGAACCTGTGACCCCTACCATGTCAAGGTAGTGCTCTACCGCTGAGCTAAGCGCCCATCTCCAAGGGTCCCGACCGGGGTCGCCGATCGAGAGTGCGCGGCGGTATAGACGCTCGCGGGGGGACGCGCAATGGCCTTTTGGAGCCTTGGGGAGGAAACCGGCGAGCCTGCACGGCCCGCGAATCTGAGGACCGCGGCGACCTCAAGCGGCCGACGACGCAGCGGCGGTTTCGCCAAGCCGACCTTCGAGCCAGGCCGGCATGAACGCCGCGAGCCAGGCGGCCACGCGGCCGTCGTGCTGGAACCAGCCGCCGAGATGGCCGGGCCGCTGTTGGGCGCCGGGCCGCGTGAGCCTCTCGGCGCCGCGTAACGTCCACCTGCACATCATGTGGTAGGTGACCTCCGGGTGGAACTGCAGCGCCATCGCATGATTGCCGATATCGATAGGCCTGATTGGGGAAATCCTGTCCGCCGGTGGCGAGCAATTCGGCGCCGGCGGGCAGGTCGAATCCGTCCGAATGCCACTGATAGACGCAGCGCGGGAAGGGCTCGGCGCAGAGTCTGTCGCCGGCGTCGGTCGGTCGGATCGGGAAATACCCGATCTCGCTGCGATTGTCCTGATAGCTGAACACGCGGGCGCCGAGTTGGCGCGCGAGCATCTGGGCGCCGAGACAGATGCCGAGCAGAGGTTTCTCTTCGGCGAGCGGGATGGCGAACCAGTCGATCTCCCGTCGGATCCATTCGGCGGAATCGTTGGCGCACATCGGGCCGCCGAACACGATGGCCCCGTCGTGGTCGGCGAGCGTCTTCGGCAACGGCTCGCCGAGGCAGGGCCGGCGGATGTCGAGGCGCACGCCGGTGGCCTTCAGCGCCAGCCCCACACGGCCTGCGGTCGAGTGCTCCTGGTGCAGAACGATCAACACAATCGGGCGACGAGCGACGCTCGCCATGGACACCTCTCGAATTCTGTGATCCCACCGCGGTCCGCCGCGAATTGGACTATAACTAAGCAACTTCCGCGCCGAAAGCTTTCCAGAGGCGGAGAGACCTTTAGGGCGTGTATTTTTTGCGTGTCCGCGCCTTGCGTTCGCATCGGGGCGCCGATATAGACTGCCTCCCTGCCCGCAGCCAAGCGGCTCCCATCGTCTAGCGGTCTAGGACGTCGCCCTCTCACGGCGAAAACAGGGGTTCGAGTCCCCTTGGGAGCGCCAATCTAATGCTTTGAAATGACTAGTTCTTGGCGTCTTAGTCAGACCGGCGCCAGAACTTCCCACATGAACTTCCCACAGTGATGCGCTCACGGCGATGGCCGCACCGCAGCAAGCGATCCTGTGTTCGCCAGCGTGTTGAGCGCCATGGTTCGGCTGGATAACTTCGCAGGCCGCCAACTCAAGCAGCACGTCGGGCAAGGCGGCGTCGGCGCCGAAGCGCAGCGGCGGCAAAAGGAACCATACTGTTGGAATTGCGCCGACACAGCCGAGACCATTTCAACACAAAACTGACAATTCAAACGTCATATTAGGGTAGCGGACAGTGCAACTGCTGCATACGTTGTATTACAGCTACAATCTCAACAACCAGATGCTTAATCTCACTTGGAGTTGCTGTAGACGCAGTGTTTTGTATCTTATTTTCGATTTGATTATACTTGCTAAGGAGCAACTTGCACTGAGTCGGGTCATCCGGCAAAGGCCCGAACTTCGAAATCAACTCTTCGTACTTTTGGATGGCCATGACTTTGACCTTTCTATATAAAATCAACAAGCATAAACTATCACACCCAAGCCGTTCGCACTGTGATCCGGATCACAGTTCGCATCGGCCTTCAATCCTTTCGCGCTTGCATCTGCGCAAGAGAACTCCCAGCGCGCAGCGCTCGCAGGCGATCCGGACGACGGGCAGGGGGTATTCGTCGAGACAGTGGGAGCCGATGCGGCGCAGTTTCAGACCTCCTCCCGCGCCTCCACAAGGCGGTCGAGCAACGTCGGGTCGACCACACGAAACGCCTCGACGACCTCCACAAGCTGACGCTTGGCCAACAGGGTGACCAGCTCCAACGTGTTCTTGGGGTTCAAAGCCGTCACCTGTTCCCTGATCTCGGCGAGTTCGCCAGCGAGGTCGGAGAGGCGCGACGCAGGCGTCACCTTGGCCGTTTGGGCACGCCTTCCAGCTCGTGCAGCTTGGCGCGGACGCGGGCGGCGAGGCCTGCCGCGCCAATCTCGGCCCTCTGCTTGCCGCTCAGCCCGGCGACGATGTCATCGGCGATGGAGCGGTGCTGGGCGCAGACGATGGCGTGGTCGTAATAAGCCTTGGCGTCCTTGTCCTGACGGAACTTGAAGCCCTGTTTCCACTCCATGAGGGCCTCGGCGTAATTCTTCCCCTGCGGCTTGTTCACTCCCGCCGTCCGCATGGCGTACTGGCGGCCCTTCATCAGGATCGAGCCGATGCGCAGGGCTTCCTGCAGCTTGATGCCGTCAAGGTGCTGGGCCGTTGTCTTGGCCGCCTGAGGATCTGGTGGCCTCCCGCGAAGGCCCGAGAGGGAATCTTGGGAAGGTCGAGAATATGGAACGAAAACATCGCGCACATATCCGCGGGCTTCCAATGTCGCGCGCGAACTTCATCAGCGGCCGGAGATGGAGAGGCAAGCACAGGGCGCTCCAAGCGGGGCGCAACATCGTCTGGCACGCCCAGACAGAGAAGGATTTCGACGACCTCGCCGTGCTCGTCGGGGAAGGCGTTCCCGTGCAGCGATCCACCGGTCAGGGGCCGCCACTTGCCGTCGAGCCGGATGACGAAGGAGCGCGCCCGGCCACGCGATCGTGGTCATCACGTGATTTCAATGACGTATGATACGGTTTCCGGCTGATCACTTCGAATTGGCGATTTTGGGCCACCAGTGGAAGCCGGCCTGGCTTTTGATCTTTTCGCGGTCGCTGGCGAGAGCGGCGCAGCGCATCGAGATGGTTTCGTCGAGAGCCTCGAGGGTGGGGATGTGCTTGTTGACGACGGGTTCGTCGACCAGGGTCCATAGCGTCTCGGCCGGCTGCACTTCGGGAGTGTAGGCGGGCTGGAACAGGAGGCGCAGGCCGTCCGGCACGGCAAGGCCGGATTCGCCGTGCCAACCGGCGTTGTCGAGCACAAGAACGATGCGTCGGTCGCGACCGGCGCCCGCTTCTTCTGCGAACAGGCGCAGCAGCGCCTCGAAGAACGGCTTGGATACGCCGTTCGAGATGTACCAGAAGCTTTCGCCGGTGGCCGGAGACACGAACGCCGTCACATAGAGCCATTCGAAGCGATGGTGGCCGTGCGCGATCGGCCGCTCGCCTACCGGCGCCCAGACCCGCCGCGTCACCGGCTTCAGGCCGAGCCGGTGCTCGTCGGTCGCGAAAGCTTCGATCGGCGTGTCGGGGTGGAGCGAGGCTTCCTCGGCGACGATTTCGGCGACTTTTTTTTGAAGGCCTCTTGCTCCGCCGGCGTCGCCGCCTTCGGATTGCGTGGCCGCGGCTTTTGGATCGACCAATCGATCGCCCGCAACGCCTCCCACCCGCGTTGCGGCGCTACCGAGGCCAAGCCCAACTCGGCCGCCATCCAGCGCGCGACCTTGCCGCTCGTCCACACCCCGCCGTCGGGCGGAGGTTCACCCAAACGGACGCGCAGACGTCGCAAGAGTTCGGGCGTCAGAACCCTCGCCGGCGCGCCGTTGCCCCGACGCAGATCCCCCAAGGCCGAAGGCCCAAACGCGTTGTAGCGCTCCAAAAGCTGCTCAATCCAGCGCTGGCCAAACGACGTCATCGCGGCAACATCGCCGGTCGAATGCCCCTTCGCCAAAAGCCAGATCGTCTGAAAATGCCGCGATGACGTAACGTCCGTGCAAGCCTCGTACCGCGCCTCCAACGCCTCAACGCTCAGATGACCAGCCACCCGCGCCATGCCCGCCTCCCGCGAATCATGGCTACCCTATCTATCAGCAGAAAAGGACAACGAGAATCCACCCCGTCAAGTCAATCAGCCGGAATCCGTATGAGTTCGCAGTTTTGTCCTGAGCGGCGCGCCATTTCGCCACCCATCCGCGAACTCTCTCCAGCGCGCCGCCTGCCAGGACAACCCCTTCGCGCTCCACCGACACTCCGTTCTCAACTCGGCTCGCTCCCCAGCGCCTAATTTACGAGCGCGGTCGCCTAATGTCTCGACTTGCGCGCCGCGCCGTTCCTGAGCCACACTTGTCCAGTCAACCGTGCGACTGGATATTCATGACGTCAATGGTAAATCGCAAGGATGTCGGAGCCGCGGCGGGCAGGCCGCTCTACTTGCAGCTTGTCGACTGGCTGCGCGCCGACGCGGCCGGCCGCAAGCCCGGCTCGCGCATCGACAGCGAGCCGCAACTCGCACGGCGATTCGGGGTCAGCCGCTTCACGGTCACGCGGGCGATCGAAATTCTGGTGGACGAAGGCCTGTTCACACGACGCCAGGGGCTGGGCACGTTCGTTGCGCCGCCGCGTCTCCGGCGCGCGCCGAACTATCTGAGCAGCTTCACCGACACCATCGTCGCGCAGGGGCGGACGCCATCGCATCGGCTGCTCGCGTTTCGCGTCGTGGAGCGGCCGGACCAGCCGACTGCGTCACCCTATCCGGAAACAACGAGGCTCTTGCTCCTCGACCGCCTGCGCCTCGTCGACGACGCCCCTACCGCGATCCACCGCTCGGTGCTCGACGCGGCGTTCGCGGAGAGAATTGGGCTCACGAAGGCTGTCGCTGCCGAACCGGGCTTCTCGCTCTACCGACTGTTTCGTGAACGCGGCCTCGAGATCGATCGCGGCGTCGAGACGCTTCAGGCGCGCCGGGCCACGCCGAAGGAGGCCCGCCTGCTCGGCCTCGACGCCGACCGTGTCGTCATCCGGGTGCGCCGCGAAACCTACGGGACGGACGGAAGCCTGCTCGATTCGGACGATGCGATTTACGACGCGCGCCGCTACACGCTCGAAAGCGAGCTCAGGCGCGGCGGCGAATCGCCGACGCCTTATGTTTCAACGCTGACGGAGAAAGTCCATGCGTCGAATTCGAATGATATCCGTTCTTTCGGCGCTCGCTTTGGGCCTTGGAGCGATCTCGGCGGCTGCGGCTGAGAAGCCGGTCGCGCTGATCATCGCCCAGGGCGGCCTGGGCGATCAGTCGTACAACGACCTCGCCAATTCCGGATTCAAGAAGGCCCTCGCCGAAGACAAGCTCGAAGGCCGCGCGGTGGAGTCGAAGGACGTCGTGGCGCAGGCCGCCGACATTCTGCGCCGCGCGTCGGACGCGGGCTTCGGCCTGATCGTCGATCTCGAATATTCGCACGGCGACGCGTTGCAGTCGGTCGCCAAGGATTACGCCGGAACGGACTACGTAATCCTCAATCAGGTCCGCCCCGGCGACAACGTCGCCTCGGTCCTTTTCCAGGAGCAGGAGGGCTCGTATCTGGCGGGCGCGCTCGCGACCCTCGTCGCCAAGGATGCGTCGATCAAGGGCATGAGCGGCAAGCCGATCATCGGCGCGATCGGCGGCACGAAATCGGTCGGAATCGACAAATTCATCGTCGGTTACATCGAAGGCGCGCGCGCGATCGACCCGAATGTCGAAGTCAAGGTCGCCTATTCCAACAATTTCGGCGATCCGGCAATCGGCCTCGAGATGGCCAAGGCGATGTTCGACGGCGGCGCCAATGTGGTCTATCAGGTCGCCGGCGGCACCGGGCTTGGCGTCATCCAGGCGGCGAAGGAAGCCGGCAAGTTCGCCATCGGGGTCGACACCGATCAGGATCGCGTCGCCAAGGGCTCGGTGCTGACGAGCATGATCAAGCGCACCGACATCGCGGTCGAGACCGTGATGAAAGAGTACGCTGATGGCGCGTTTCCGGGCGGCAAGACGGTGACGCTCGGCCTCGCTGAGGACGGCGTCGGGCTCTCGCCGATGACCTACACCAGGGACAAGATTCCGCCCGCGACCCTCGCCAAGGTGGACGCGTTGAAGAAGAAGATCCTGGCCGGCGACATCAAGGTCTGGAACGCCGTCGATCAGGGCTACCCGGATTTTCTCAAGTAGCCCCGCGCGGAATCCGGCCATGAGGGCGGCGAACCCCGCAGAGATCCGGATCGGCGCGCGGCGATTGACGCGTCGGTTCGGTCCGGTCGTCGCCAATGACCGGATCGACTTCGCGGTCGCGCCTGGCGTAATTCATTCGGTCGTCGGCGGCAACGGCGCAGGAAAGTCCACGCTCATGCGCATCCTGCAGGGCGTCGACTGGCCTGACGAGGGGTCGGTCATCCTCGACGGAGAAGCCGTGCGCCTCGAAGGACCCGCCGACGCTTTTGCGCGCGGCGTCGGCATGGTCCATCAGGAGTTTATGCTGGCGCCGCCGCTGACGCTCCTGGAAAACCTGATCCTCGCCAAAGAGCCCGTCGCGTTCGGAAATCTGATTGATTGGCGCGAGGCGGAGGCCGAGGCTTCGCGCCTCGCAACGCTCGCCGGCGTTCGGATCGACTGGCGGATGCGGGCGGGCGACGCGCCAATTCATGTCCGGCAAATTCTCGAGATCCTGCGTCTCCTTTATCGCGGCGCGGACGTTCTGATCCTCGACGAGCCGACGGCGGTGCTCGCCCCTTCGCAGATCGAGGATCTGCTTCGAACTCATGGCGCGGCTCAAGGCGCAAGGCCGCACCATCCTGTTCATCAGCCACAAGCTCGACGAAGTGCTCAAGTGCTCGGATGCGATCACCGTCATGCGCTCGGGCCGTATCGTTGCGAATACGACGGCCGACGCGACCAGCGTCGAGGAGCTCGCGCGCGCGATGGTCGGCGAGAGCGCGCCGACGACCCGCATCGCGCCGCATGCGCCCGCTTTCGGGCCGCCGCTCCTCTCCACGCGCGGACTGGTGGCGCGCGATCCGATGGGCTTCGAACGGCTCGGGCCGATTGATCTCGACATTCGGCCGGGCGAGATCGTCGGCGTCGCGGGCGTGGCGGGCAACGGTCAGGACGAACTCGTCGCCTGCGCTGCGGGCATTCTTGAGCCGCTGGCCGGTTCGATCCGCTTCGCCGGCGCGGACCTGACCGGCGCCTCGACCGCGCGATTCCGCGCGGCGGGGATCGGCTATCTGAGCGCGGACCGAGCGGAAGAAGGGCTCTGCCTCACCGCTTCGCTCACCGACAATTTTCTCGCCGGCCGCGAAGGCGACCAGGCGTTCTCGCTTGCGGGCTTGCTTCGTCCGGCGGCCATCCGCGCCGCGACCGCCAAAGCGCTTCAGGATCTCGCCGTGCGCTACGGCGCGCTCGACGATCCGGCCGGCAGCCTGTCGGGCGGCAATCAGCAGCGCCTGGCGATCGCCCGCGAGCTTTCGCGCAACCCGCGCCTGCTTGTCGCGTCCCAGCCCACGCGGGGGGTCGATATCGCTGGAACGGCTTTCATACACACGCTGATCGCGACCTTCCGATCCGAGGGCGGCGCCGTGCTGCTCGTGTCGGAAGCGCTCAATGAAATTCTCACGCTGTCGGACCGCGTGGTGTGCCTCTTCAACGGACGGATCGTTGGAGAAGTCGCGCGGGCCGAGGCTAGCGTTGAGACGGTTGGACGCATGATGCTGGGGCGGAAGGCGGCGGCATGACGCGCGCATTCGGCTCCGGCCTCGTCCAATCGCTCAACGCGGCGGCGCCGTTCGTGTTCGCCCTCACGACCGGCGCCGCCATCCTGTTCGTCGCCGGCTTCCAACCGCTCGACGTCTATCGGCTGATGATCGAGGAGGCGTTTGGCGGCGAACGGCGGATCGCCGCGACGCTCACGGCGGCGACGCCGTTGTTGCTCACTGGCCTCGCCGCGGCAATCGCCTTCCGGGCCGGCATTTTCAACGTCGGCGCCGAGGGCTGCTTCTATCTCGGCGGCCTGGTCGCGGCGGTGATCGGTTACGCCGCGCCCGATTGGCCGGGCGCCGTGGTCATTCCCGTCGCGCTGGGCGCCGCGTGCCTTATCGGCGGCCTCTGGCTCGCCGGCCCTGGCGTGTTGCGCGCCCGTCTCGGGGTGGACGAGGTGGTCACCACGCTGATGTTGAACTTCATCGCGATTAGCCTCACGAGCTGGCTGGTCAACGGCCCGCTCCTTGCGCGCGGCTCCGCCAACTCGGCGACGCCCCTCATCGGCGCGAATGCGGAGCTGCCGAGGCTGATGCCGCCGACGACCCTGCATCTCGGCTTCGTCATCAGCCTGGCGCTCGTCGTTCTATATGGACTGTGGAGTCGGTTCGCCGTCGAGGGCTTCCGCTCTCGGCTGGTCGGAATCAATCCGCGCTTCAGCCGCGCGGTCGGCATCGAACCGGGCCGGGTGTTCGTCGCCATGATGATCGTTTCGGGCGTAATCGGCGGGCTCGCCGGAGGCATACACGTCCTGGGCCTCGTCCACCGCTTCGTCGGAGGCTTCTCGCCGGGCTACGGCTTCACCGGTGTGGCGATCGCGCTGCTGGCGCGTAATACCGCGACCGGCGTCATCCTGGCGGCCATCCTGTTCGGCGCGCTGTCCTCGGCCGGAGCGAACATCCAGCTCTTCAGCAACGTGCCGATCGAAATCGTCCAGATCCTTCAAGGCGCAGTGATGATATTCGCGGTCGCCCATCTCGGGTTCCTCTGGAACAGGCGGCGCGCGGCATGATCGACGCCTTCCTGCACGCCGCGATGCTGATGACGACTCCGATCCTGCTTGCCGCCATTGGCGGCCTCGTCAACCGCATCGGCGGCCTGGTCAACCTCGGGCTCGAGTCGATGATGCTGGCCGGGGCGCTGGCGGCGGTGATCGTGTCGGCGTCGACCGGCAGCGCCGTCCTGGCGACGCTCGCGGCCCTGGCGATCGGCGCGGCGATCGGGCTGGCGATGTCGCTGATCATCACGCGTCTCTCGGCCAACGAGATCATCGTCGGCCTCGGCTTCAGCGTCGCCACGGCCGGGGTCGTGCGCTTCTTTCTCAAAAGCGCCTACGGCGTTTCCGGCACTTACAATCCGCCCGGCGTGGTCATGCTGCCCCGCCTCGACATTCCCGTCGTCGACAAGATCCCGGTGATCGGAGCTATTGTCTCCGGACTCGACCCGTTGACCTGGATCGCCTGGGCGCTCGTGCCCGCGACCGCCTTCGTGTTGACGCGCACGCGTTGGGGTCTCAGATTGCGCGCGACAGGGGCGGCGGAACGAACCGTGCGCGCCGTCGGCCTCCAGCCGCTGACGATCCGGGACGCGTCCACGGTCTGCGCGGGTGCGCTGGCGGGGCTCGCGGGCGCGCAGCTCTCGATCGGAGTCGTCGGGCTGTTCAACGAGGGCATCACGGGCGGGCGCGGCTTCATCGCGCTTGCGGCCTTCTATTTCGGACGCGCCTCGCCGTTCCGGACCGCGCTGGGCGCGCTCTTGTTCGGCGTTTTCGACGCCGCGCAGATCCGTCTTCAGGGGCATGGGGTCCCTGCAGAACTTGTGCAGTGCCTACCCTATGTCATTGTCATCGTCGTGCTGACCGGCCTCGGACTGGCCGATCGCCGTGCAGAACGCGCAAGGATTGTCTGATGCCCGCCGCAGAACGCAACGCCCCGCGGGCGACGGCGCTGATCCTCGTCGACGTCACCAATTCCTTCTTTCTCGAAGGGATGCCGAATTTCTACCCGGCGGCCGCAGACACCCTTGGGCCCCTGACCGCGCTGCTTGAAAGAGCGCGCGCGGCCGGGCGGATCGTCGTTCATGCGGTCGAGCGGCATCATCCCGGCTTTAACGACTACGAGTGGAAGAAGCTTCCGCGCCACCACTTCCGCGGCGCCAGGGACGCCGATTTCTTCGCCGGGTTCGAACCGAAAGGCGAGCGCGAGATCGTTTGCCCGAAGCGTCGTTACAGCGCCTTCTTCGCCACCGATCTCGCGCTCTTTCTGCGCGAGCAGGAGATCGAGCGCGTGATCATCGCGGGCGTGAAGACCAATGTGTGCATCCGCGCGACGGTGCAGGATGCTTTCGCCAACGGATTCGAGGTCGTCGTTCCGAGGGAGGCGACGAACTCGAATCGGCCCCATCTCGCCGAGGCGGCGCTGGAGGATATCGATCGCTACTTCGGCGAGGTTGCGCCGCTTGGCCGGGCGTTGGAGATGCTCGCGTGACAGCGGTCGTGACGGGCTACGCGAGTCTCGACTACGCGATCCGGCTCGACCGCGCGCCCGAGGCGGATCGCACGGCGACCATCGTGGCGCGGGCGGACGACTTTCCCCGCCTCGGCGGCTCGCCCGCGTATGTGGCGGCGGCGATGGCGGCGGCGGGCGAAAAGGACCCGACGCCAGTGACCTGGATCGGCGACGATGCGGCAGGCGCGAAATACCGCCAGGCGCTCGCCGCTCTCGGCCTCCCGACCGACGGGGTCGGCGTCAGGGCCGGCCGGACCCCGATCTGCGTCCTCGCCTATGAGCCCGCCGGCGGATGTCATTGCTTCTACCACCCGAGCCTGCCCGAGCCCATCGGACTCAACGAGGAGCAACGGGCGCTCGTCGCCTCGGCCGATCTCGTCTGCGTCACCATCGGTCCGGAGCTGGCGACGCGCGAAGCGCTCGCGCTCGCGCGTCCTGACGCTATCTTCGCCTGGGCGGTGAAGGCGGACGCCCGCGCCACGCCGCTCGATCTCGCGGTGAAACTTGCCGAAAGGGCGGACGTTGTCGTGTCGAGCCGGGGCGAGGCGGCCTTCGTCCGCGACGCCTTCGCGGGTCTCGGGAGCTCCGGTCGCGCGATCCTTCGGCTCGAGACACGCGGCGGCGAGGGTGTCGCAATCCTTCGCGACGGGGAGGAGAGTTTCGTCCCGACGTCCGCCGTATCGGCGGACGATACGACGGGCGCGGGCGACACGTTTCTGGGCGGCTTCCTCGCCGCTTGGCGGCGCGGCGAGGCCCGACCCGCCGTCGAGAAGGGAGTGGCGTCCGCGCGCGCCCTGCTCATCAGGCGCGCCGGACGATAGGGAGAAGAGGGAACGCATGTCGCCTAGCGCCTGGTACATCGGCTGTTCGAAGGATGAGGTCGGCGAGGTCGCGCTGCTGACCGGCGATCGCGCGCGAATCGACCGGATCGCCGAGCGCCTCGACAAAGCCCGCATCCTGCCCGAGCAGCGCGGGCTGCGCACGGTGACGGGAACCCGCAATGGCAAACGCGTCACCGCGACGGCGTTCGGCATGGGCGGCCCGATCGCTGCGATCGTCCTGCATGAGCTCTTCGACCTTGGCGTCCGGACGTTCATCAGAGTCGGCACGGCAATGGCCATGCCGCCGGCGCGACTGGGCGAGCTCCTGCTGGCCGACGGCGCCTTCACCCGTGACGGGACCTCGCGCACCTACGCGCCGGTCGGCTATCCGGCCGTCGCCGATTTCGATCTCGGCGCCGCCCTGCGCGCTGCGCTCGGTAAGCGCGCGCTCCCATGGCGGGCGGGCCTGTTTGGGACCTACGAAGGCTTTTACACCGAGTCCTTCGCGCTGAGCGCCGGCGAGAAGCGCATGATCGACACGGTGCGCGAGGAGACGAAGCGCCTCGGCCTTATCGCGACCGACATGGAGACCGCAACCTTGCTTGTCGCCGGCCGCATGCTCGGCGCGCGCGTCGCGAGCCTCTGCCTCGGCACGGTCGATGGGCTCACGCAGGAGAAGCTCGCTACAGAGAAGCTCGCGGCGCGCGAGCGTGACATGTTCGAAATCGCGCTCGACGCATTGTCCGCAGTCTGACGCGATCGTTACTGGAGCAAAAAACGCCATGACCGCCATCGCCGACCGCTATTTCACCACGCTCATCGAGCGGCTTGAGGAGGTGCGCGATACCCAGGGCGCGGCGATCGATTCAGCCGCGGAAGCCTGCGCGCGATCCATCGCGGCGGACAAGCTTGTCTTCAGCTTCGGCACAGGCCACGGGTCGCTGCCCGCCCTGGAGATGTTTCCGCGCACCGGCACCATCGTCGGCTTCCGCCCGATCGTCGAGAGCACGATGATCTCGTTTCATCACGTGTGGGGCGACATGGGCGCTCGGCAATATCGCTTCATCCACGCGCAGGAGGGCTACGGCAAGGCGATCCTGCGGTCGCATCAGCTCGACCCGGAGGACACGATGATCCTGTTCTCGCATTCGGGAGTGAACGCCGTCATCCTCGACATCGCGCTGACGGCCAAGGAGAAGGGCATGACGGTCGTCGGCGTGACGTCGCTTTCCCATTCCTCCGCCAGCCCGTCGCGCCACTCGTCCGGGAAGAAGCTCTTCGAAGTCGCCGACATCGTCGTCGACACGCGTGCCGGATTGGCCGATGCGACGATCCGTATCGAGGGGCTCGAAGCGCCCGTTGGCGCGAATTCGACCAGCATAACGATCGCGATCGCCCACGCTATCGTCACCGCGACAGCGGAGAAGCTCGTGAAGCGCGGCGTTCAGCCGTTCGTGATGGTCAATCCCAACACAGCCGGCAAAGAGGCCGCCAACGCCGTCAACGACCGCAACTACGACGAGATGTGGCGCCGACTGAGAGCCCGATGAGGAGTTGGCCGATGCGCGATCGCGAACTCTTCATCGGAGGCGCGTGGCGGAGCGCTCGGCTCGGCCGTCGCCTCCCGATCCTCGACCCCGCAACCGGCGACCCGGTCGGCTCGACGGCGATCGCTGACGCCGGCGACATCGCCGACGCGGTGGACGCCGCGAGACGGGCGCTGCCCGGCTGGGCCGCCACGCATGCGGACGCTCGCGCCACTATTCTGCGCCGCGCGGCGGATTTGATCGTCGAGCGGCTCGACGACATCGCCGATCTGCTGACCCGAGAACAGGGCAAGCCCATCCCGGACGCCGAGAAGGAGATCCGCTTCGGCGTCGACGTGATCCGCTACTACGCCGAGGAGGGCCGCAGGATCGGCGGCTCGATTCGCGCCTCGGCGCGCGTCGGACATCCGCAGCCTCGTTGGGACGGCGCCGGTCGGCGTGGTCGGCGCCATCACCCCGTGGAACTATCCGGTCGACATCTACGCCTGGAAGATCGGACCGGCGTTGGCGGCCGGTTGCACGATCGTGGCGAAGCCGCCGCCGGAGACGCCGCTTGCGATCGCACGGGTCGCGCAATGTTTCGCCGACGCGGGGCTTCCGGCGGGCGTGCTGAACGACGCGCCGGGCTTTGGGCTCGACGCGGGCGCGGCGCTTGCGGCCCATCCAGACATCCGGATGATCACCGCGACGGCTTCGACGGCGGCGGGGCAATCGATCATGCGCGCCGCCGCCGACACCATGAAGCGGCTGCAACTTGAGCTCGGCGGGCAGTGCCCGTTCATCGTGCTGGACGACGCCGACGTCGTCGAAGCGGCGGCCGCCGCAGCGCGACGTTCGTTCTCCAACATGGGCCAGATCTGCATCTCCGTGAACCGGATTCTGGTTGCGAACAGCCTGCATGACGCCTTCCTGCAAGCCCTCGCCGCCGAAACCGCGAAGATGCGGCTCGGTCATGGGGTCGAGCCCGGCGTCGCCTATGGCCCTGTGCTCAACGAAAGCGTACGAAGCCGGACCCGGCAGCATGTCGACGACGCGCTCGCGCACGGCGGACGCCTGATCGCAGGCGGAGCCGCGCCTACGGGCGAAGCCTACGAGCGTGGCTTTTTCTTCAACCCGACGATCATCGACGGAGCTGACGACCGCGCCCTGGTGATGACCGAGGAGAGCTACGGGCCGATCGCCGCGGTAAGGCGGGTGCGGGACGACGCAGAGGCCCTCGCCCTCGCCAACGCGTCGCCTTACGGGCTCGCGTCCTACGTCTATTCGCGCGATCTTGAACGCGCCTGGGCGCTTGCGGAGCGGTTGGAAAGCGGCTCGGTCGGCGTCAACGTCAACGACACCAGCGAACTCCAGGCGCCTTTTGGCGGCTGGAAGCTATCGGGCCTGGGGCGTGAGCTCGGCTCCGAAGGGATCATGGCCTACCGGGAGCCAAGACACATTCGTCTCCGGCTGCGCGGCGGACTGCCCGGCTGACCGCGTGTGCGGATGCCGCGCGCTCGGGAACCTGGCGGGCAAACCGCGCGGCCGAATTTCCTCCGGGCAGCCTGTCCAGCGATCGCGGCGCGGGTCGATCCCGAGGTCTCTTCGCGAGTCGAATTCGCGTCATCGCTTGTGCTCCAGATACGCTGCGAGCGTTGCCGATAATCCCGTCGAGGCCTTCGGCGCCGGTCGCTGAAAGCTGCCTTGCGAGGCTTTGACCGTCCGCAACGCGACCAGCGCTTCGGCCTGTTTCACGGCCGCGACGATCGGATCGATCACCGGCACTCGGATGACGTCGCGGGCGCGAGCGGCGAGTCCCGACAGCGGCGCGCCGGCAAGGATTGCGACATCGGCGTCCCGCTCGGCGATGGCGGTGTTGGCGAGCGCCACCAGCGCGGTCCAATTGGCTTCGCGCGCCTCCTCCAGGGATCCGAACGAGCGGTCGAGCGCGACCACGCCGGCGCAGCGGCCTTCGAGCCTGTGCATCGCAACGCAGTCGCGATACCAGCCGCGGAGCGCGCTGGCGAAAGTCACGATCACGAACCGGCCGCCGAGCATGCATGCCGTCAGCATCGCGGCCTCCGAAATGCCGATCACGGGAAAGTTGAACAATTCGCGCGCCCCGAACAGACCTGGGTCGCCGAAGGCCGCAAGGATCGCCGCGTCGCAGGCGCCCTCGGCTTCCGCCAACATTTCCAGGGCGATCGCGCCGCCGATCTGCGCCTCCGCCCGGCTCACGATATAGGGGACTCCGCGCAGCGCGGTGACGGCCTCGACCGCGACCCCCGGCGATGCGGCGGCGCGGCCGGCGTCGAGCATCAGGGTCGTCGCCTCTTCGGTGGTGTTGGGATTGACGATCAGGATGCGCATCTAGGGTCCTGCGGTTAAGTCGTGGCCGACCCGCATAAGCCAGGCAGCGGCGCGGGTAAGCTCGAGGTCGCGTCCGGGCGCGCCGACGGCCTGAACGCCGATCGGGAGTCCCTTCGCGCTGTGAAGCCGCGGCAGGCAGAAGGCCGGAGCGCCGATGAGGGTCCAGAGCGTAGCGAAGATCGGATCGCCCGTTCCGGCCGAGGCGAGCGGCGCCGGACCCGACGACGCGAAGGTGAGAACGGCGTCGTAATCGGAGATGAGGTCGATCAGTCGGCCGCGAAGCCGGTCGCGCCAAGTCCAAGCCGCGAGCAGATCGACGCCTGACAGGGCGCGGCCTTCGTCCACCAGCCGCACAACGAGCTCGGGGACTTTGTCCCGCGCGAGGTCGATATCCGGTCCCAGCAATTCGGCGACGCCGGCGCACGTAATCGCCCGCAGCGTCGCCTCCGCAATCTCAAACTCCGGACCAAGGTCGATCGCGTCGACAGGAGCGGGGAGACCGGCGACGAACGCTGCGAGCGCCGCGCGGGTCGCCGGTTCCGCGCGCGATTGGAACGGCCCGAGGGCGAACGCCAGACGCGGCGGCCGCGGATCGGCGAGCGCGGCTTCGAGAAGGGAGCCGCTCAGGTTGCGCGAGAGAAGTCTTGCGGGTCCTCGCCGGCGAGCGCGTCGACCAGCAGGGCGGCGTCGGGGACGTCGCGGGCAAAGACGCCCGGATGATCGATCAACCAGGCATGACGGAGCACGCCCGTTCGCGGAAGGACGCCCAGACTGGGCTTGAAGCCGACGACTCCGCAATAGGACGCCGGCCGAATGATGGAGCCGTTTGTCTGGGTGCCGAGGGCGACAGGAACGAACCCGGCCGCGACCGCCGCGGCGGACCCGCTCGACGAGCCTCCCGGCGTGCGCTCGAGGTCGTGCGGGTTGCGAGTCGGTCCCGGCACGAAGAGGGCATATTCGGACGTCACGGTCTTGCCGATGACGACGGCGCCGGCGGCGCGCAACCGCGCCACGATCGTCGCGTCGCGTTCGGGCCGACGTCCGGCGAAAAGCGCGCCGCCGCGTTCGGTCGGCATGTCGGCGGTGTCGATGATGTCCTTGACGGCGACGGGCAGGCCGTGCAGCGCTCCTGACGGAGCGTTCAAGGCGGCTTGCTCGACGCGCTCTGCGGCGGCGAGTGCGGCCGCCGGATCGAGATGAGCGAAGGCGCGCACGCCCGGCTCCAAAGCGGCGATCCGGTCGAGACAGGCGCGCGTGACGGCCGGGGCGGTCGCGATCCCGCGCCGTATGCTTTCGACAAGCGAACGCGCGGTCGGACGGGGGGTCGACGCGCTCATTCGGCGACCCCCCGGGGCGGAGGCGCCCAGGCGAGGAGGCGGCCGAACAGACGCTCGATCGCCCAGTAGCTCACGGACGTGTAGAGGATGAACAGGAGCGCGATCAGGAACATCCGGTCGAGAAGACCGAACTGCTGAGCATAAACGATAATATAGCCGAGACCCGACTGTGCGCCGAGATATTCGGCTGCGAGAACCGCGCCCCAGCCGGCGCCGAGGCTCAACAGGACCACGAACCTCATGGCCGGCAGGATGGCGGGCAGGATAACGGTTCGGTAGAGATGGACGCGCGAAGCCCCGAGCACCCGAGCGTTGTCGATGAAGATCTGCGGCACGATGCGCACCGCATTGACAACTCCGGCGAAGACGATCACGCCTACGCCGTAGGCGACAAACAGCACCTGGCCCAGGAAGTACGTGCCGAACCAGAGCTGGAAGAGCGGCACCATCGCGAGCAGCGGCAAAGCGCGCAGAAATTGGGTCGGTAACTGAACGAGTCTGCGGCTCCAACGCGACCACGATACGGCCAGGCCGAGTCCAAGGCCGAGGACGCCGCCAAGCAAAAGCCCGCTCACGAGCCGACCGAGCGTCGCAAGCGAATGGAAGATGATCGAGAGGAACGCCGCGGAATAGCTGCGCGCCGCGCCGTCGGCGACGGCCGGCACGCCGAATCCGCCTTGCCAATAGTCCGACAGGCTGAGAAAGGTTCGCGTGAACAGCGTGCCCCATCCCGCGACCATCGGCTCGCCCGGCTGCGCCTCCACCGTATAGACCAGGGACAGAATCTCCCAGACGATGGCGAGCGCGGCAAAGACCGAGAGCGAGACAAGCTGCTGTCGCGAAAGCGCGGTCACGCGGCCGTTCCTCCGCGCAAGGCGCCGGAAGCCGGATGAGCCAAGCCGAGATGGGCAAGCAGCTTGTGCTTGATCGCGACCATGTCCGGCAGGAGCAGGCTGTCGGTGTCTCGCGGCCGCGCCGCCATGACGGGAATGTCGTCTGCGATCGCTCCGCTGCGCATGACGATGATCCGATCCGCAAGCGTAAGCGCCTCGTCGACGTCGTGCGTCACGAACACCACCGTCGGTATGGCGCGCCCCGGCTCGTTCCAGAGGTCGAGCAGCACGTCCTGCAATTGGCGACGCGTCACGTAATCGAGCGCGCCGAAGGGCTCGTCGAGCAGAAGCACCTCGCCGCCATTGGCGAAGACGGCGGCGATGGCGACGCGCTTGAGCATGCCTCCCGAAAGCTCTCGCGGCCAGGCGCGTTCGACATGGGAAAGCCCGACGCGCTTGAGATAGTCTCGCGCGATGTCGCGGCGCACGCCGGTCGCGACGCCGCGACACTTGAGGCCGTATTCGACATTGTCGATCACGCGCATCCACGGAAAGACGCTGTCGCGCTGGAAGACCATCCCGCGCTCGCGCCCAGGCCCGTCGATCTCCTTTCCGTCGACGACGATCGCGCCCGACGACGGCTCCTCGAGGCCTGCGATCATCTGCAGGAGCGTGCTCTTGCCGCAACCGGAAGGGCCGATCAGGCAGACAAACTCGCCTTCGGGCACGAGGAGCGAAACATCGTCGACGGCGTTGACGCGCGCTCCGTCGGCGCGGGTATAGCTGCGGCGGAGACGAACAAGTTCGATCATACGGCGGTTGGGCTCGGTCGGCACGTCGCTGAGCCTCCTCATGATCCGACGAAACGCCATGCCGCGAAGCGCGCGATCAGTGCGGCCGCGACGGCGTCGGCGAGAATGGCGGTGACGCCGAGCAAGAGCAGCGTCGCCAAAATCCCCTGGGGGTCCGTGGCGCCGGACAGCACCTCTAGCACCTTGCCAATTCCGGACTGGGAGCCGAGCAGCTCGGCGACGGCCTCAAGGCCCCAGGAGCCCGCGAGCGCGATGCGGAAGCCGCCGAGGATTTCAGGCGCGGTCCCCGGGATCAGGATGTCGCGAAGCATCCGGCCGCGGCGTGCGCCGAGGGTGAGCGCGTAGTTCTCGTAGATCGCGTCGAGATTGAGCGCCGCCCGTTGGGCCGAGACGTAGAGAATGACGACGATGTAAAATGCGACCAGGCTGACCGCGCTTGCGCGTCCCACGCCGAACCAGATCAGCAGGAATGGCGCGGCGATGAGGATCGGCACCGTGCCCGCCGTCATCATCACCGGATCCATCGCGGCGCGGACGAACCAGATGCGCGCCGATAGAAGACCGAGGGTCACGCCAACAGCGGCGCCGAGCAATGCGGCGATCGCGACGTTCTCGGCCGTATAGGCGAGGTTCGCGGCAAGGCTCGGGTCGGCGACGCCGTAGTAGGACAGGGCCGGCGCGGACCAGAAGTCCGTCCTGGCTCGCTGCAGCACCGATAAGCGGACCCGGCAGAATGATCGGCGAGACAATCGCCGACGCGCCTTGCCACAGAGCCACGAACAGAACCGCTCCGACGAATTGAAGCGGGTCGAAAGCGGCGAGCGCCCTGATCGCAGCCCCGAAGGGCTGCGAACTGAACCCGGCGTTACGACGGTCGGCCTCTTTGGTCATCTCCTCGACTCCGGCCACCGCGCGGGCTCCGTCAGTTCGAGGCGGCGACCGCAAGGCGATAGGCGTCCAGGAAGTCGAAGTTGGCGTAGAACGTCTTCGCCTTGTCGACCAGAGCCTTCTTCTCCGGCGCCAGCGTCGCTCCTGAGACCTTGGCCAAGAGACCGTCCGTCTTGGTTCGGTACTCCACCATCTGTCGCCAGATCGGGCCGCCCCAGACGACGTCGTCGGCGGACACTTTGCCGGCCGGGATGATGTTGTGCTCTTCGAAGTTCTTGATCACCGCGTTCCAGACATTGGCGTAGTAGGTCGTGCCCTGCTTGTCGTCGTAGTATTGCTTGTCGTCGTCGAAGGTGGTGAACGGATGCAGGACGGCGACCGTATCCGCGACGCCTTTGCCGTCGAACTTCGTGCCCGCCATCGAGTTCAGGATAGGGCGCCTGGAGATCGTAAAGCGACGGGTCCTTCTTGGTTGCGTCGATGACGCGCCAAACAACCGACAGGAAACGCAGCACGGTGTTCTGGTGACTGTTGAGGTAGTCGGAATTGCCGCCAATTCCGACAATTCCGATTAGCGGCTCGATCGGCAAATCGACGCCGCCCGGTCCGTTCTTGATGAGATCGCCGATGTCGACGAGATTGGTCCAGCCCGCCTGGCGCAGCGTGTAGACGATCGGAGCGCCTTCCGGATTGACGAAATCCTCGCGCCCGGCCTTCGCAAGCACGAGCGACTTGGCGTCGTCGAGCACCTGGAGCTTGAAGCCAGCGCCGGCGGTCTTGTTCACGTATTCCTCGAACGCGCGGTCGCTGAGCTCCGGCGCGCCGACGAGCGTCTTGCCCTTCATTGGCGCCAGCGCCGCGTTCAGGGCCTCCTCGTAGCTCTTGCCCTCCGCGACATAGTCCTTGAACGTCTTCAGCTTCAACGCCGGATTGGCGAGAATGGCGTTGGCGAGAAAGTTGTCGGTGAAGGCGATGCACTTGAGCTTGTTGGCGTCCTTGTAGGTCGGCAGCATCAGCGGGCAGAATTCGGAAATGATGTCGAGCTGGCCGTTGAGCAGCAGCGTCGTGACGTTGGAGTCATTCGCCTTCAGGCCGTAAGGAGCCGGGTCGAACGTGATGCCGACCTCCTCGAACCAGCCCTTCTTCATGCCGATGATGTAGAAGGTGTTGTCGGCGTAGGGGCGCATGCCGAACTTGATCGTCGCGGCGGGAATGTCTGCGCCCGGCTCGGGCGCGGCCGGTTTGAAGCGGTCGGCCTCGTCGGCCGCGGCCGCGCCGCCGAAAGTCAGCATTACGGCCAGGGCGAGCGGGGCGATGGTCGATTTGAGTTGGATCCACGGGCGCATGGTTTGGCTCCTCTTGCGCCCACGGGAGGCGTCCCGCAGACGCCGGGCCCAAGCGCGGAATTTGCGCGAGGGGGCGTTCGACGCTGGGGCGGGCCCCCGGCGCTGGCGCCAAATTCGCAAAGCTGTGCCAGACCGGCCACCGCGTTACGTCATTGACTTTTCGTGAATTATAGGCCGAATGAGATCGTGCATCGTGCATGCAGAATGCAAACGGACGCTTTTCTATGCGCCGGCGCCTTCCCGTGCGACAGAGGCCGATAGGACCATGGGCGACATGACGCACACAGACCTTTCCAGCGCCCAGCGCCGCCCGCGCCGCTCCGGCGCTATCGTCCGCGCCAAGCCCTTGCATGAATCCGCCGTCGAGCGTCTGCGCGACATGATCATCGAGGGGCGGCTTGCAGTCGGCGGCCGCCTGCACGAGGCCAATCTTGCCGCGATCCTTTGCGTTTCCCGCACGCCGATCCGCGAGGCGATCAAGCTGCTTGCGACCGAGGGGCTGGTCGACCTGCTTCCCGGGCGGGGCGCGCGGGTCAGCGGCTTCTCGATCGAGCATGTGCGCGAATTGTTCGAGGCCATCGCGGGCATCGAGCGCAACGCGTCCGAACTCGCCGCGGAGCGCATGTCGGAGCGAGAATTCGAGAAGCTGAAGCGGATACATGATCGCATGGCGGCCCATCATGCGGCTGGCGAGCGGCAGCCCTATTTCAAGCTGAACCAGGAGATTCCATCTCGCTATCGTCGCCGCGGCGAAGAACGCCACCCTTCAGGCGATCCACTTGTCGCTGATCACCCGCGCCCGGCGCGCGCGTTACGCGGCGCTCTCGTCGCATGGGCGATGGATGGAGGCGATGGAGGAGCACGAGCGCCTGATGGCGGCGCTCGCAGACCGAAACGCAGAGCTTGCGGGCGAGATCATGCGCCGGCACGATCTCGGCACGTCGACCTCGATCGTCGCCGCCTTGCAGTCGGCCCATCCCCCGCCGGGCTCATTCGTCCGCGAATGACGAGGGCGGGTCAGAGCAGCACGTCGCCGCCGTTCGGCGAGAGCGTCTGACCAACATGGTAGGAGCCTGCATCCGACGCGGGCAACATCGCGGTGGGCGCGAACGTCCGTCGGACCGCCGTTCGATCGTTGCGAGCGCCGCTGCAGTGGCCTCACACTTCGAGGGGAACGGGGCGCGGATCGTACGGGATCATGCCGCCCGACGGCCGGACGGCGCC
>CAVRWC010000016.1:0-305067 GCA_963724785.1 uncultured Alphaproteobacteria bacterium
CGCGTCATCATGCCCGCGGTGAACCGGCCGGCCTTGACGAAGGCCTCCTGAAGCTCGGCCGGATCGACGCCTTCGCTCGCGGGGTTGGCCGGGTCCTTGGGCGGCGCGCTGATCATCCGGGAGAAGGCGTGATCGAAGTCGATCAGCTCCTTCGCGATCGGCTGGCGCTCGCTCCGAGTAGGTCGTCGAGCAGACGCGGCGCGGCGCGCCCGCGCAGCACCGAGGCGAGCTTCCAGCCGAGATTGAACGTGTCCTGCATCGACATGTTCATGCCCTGGCCGGCCTTGGCGCTGTGCGTATGGCAGGCGTCGCCGGCGATGAACACGCGCGGCATGCGGTCCTCGCCGTCCGCGACGTCGTCGAACTTGTCGCAGAGCCGCTGGCCGATCTCGTACACCGACCACCAGGGGATCTCCTTCACCTCGAAGGCGTAGGGGCTGAAGGATCCGCCGCGCCGCGGCGATCAGGCGTTCGGGCGTCACGTTCAGGCTTGCGATCCGTTCGTTCCCGGTGAGTTTTTCGAGCTCGATGTAGATGCGGAAGAGGTAGCCGCCCTCGCGCGGAATGATCAGGGCGCTGCCGTCGTTGGCCGACTGGATCAGGCACTTCAGTCGGATGTCGGGAAAGTCGGTGACCGCGAGCACGTCCATGACGCCCCAGGCCTGGTTGGCGAAATCGCCGACGAGCTTTCGGCCGATCGCCTCGCGCACCCCGCTGCGCGCGCCGTCGCAGCCGACGACGAACTTGGCCTTCACCGTCTCGACCGCGCCCTTGTGGTCGGGGTCGACGCGCTCGAACCGGACGGTCGCGGGGCGGCCCGAAAGGCTGTCGTCGGGGGCGACCGCGAGATCGAGAAACTGGCGCTGGTAGTGCGGCTCGAGCCGCGACGGCGCATTGCGCATGAGATCGAGATAGAAGTCGTGCACCCGCGCCTGGTTCAGGATCACATGGGGCATCTCCGACAGCCCGTCCTCGACGTCCTGGATGCGGCCGCTGCGGACGATTGTTGAGCGCTGCGCCTCGTCGGGCTTCCAGAATACCGTCTCGTTGACGAAATAGGCCTCTCTCGAGAACGCGATCGGCGAAGCCGAAGGCCTCGAACATCTCCATCGAGCGGCAGGCGACGCCGTCGGCCTGTCCGAGCTCGATCGGCCCGGCCTTCTGGTCGACGATTGCGACCTTGATGTCGGGAAAGGCGACGAGTTGCGCTGCGAGCGTCAACCCGGTCGGCCCGCAGCCGACGATCAGGACGTCGACTTCCGCCGGCAGGGCGTCAGCGTGCTCAGCGCCGGGGAGCGGCGCCGCGATGTCGGGGTCGCCCGGTCTGAAATCCATCGAGATAGAACTGCATGGCGCCTCGCTCGTTTCCTCTAGTTTGCACGAAGGGGAACCGGAAAGGCTGATCGGGCCGTCGAAGCCGACGCCCCGTCAAGCGCCTTCCCGTCCCTGCGGCATTCGGGACGCCCTTGGGCGAGCGCCTCCTTTGGTTGCGCCAACGGAATCGGCGCCGCACCGTTATGAGTGTAATTATGCGCATATCTATGTGCTTCGTCAACCGACTCGCACTTTGGAGCGGATCCCGTGATCGGGCCTTGATCGCGGGGGAAGCGGAAAGGCGCTCTCCCCGCGATCAGCCGCCGAGATGGCGCGGGGCTCGGCGCGGCGCCCGGCTCAAGAGATTGTTGCCGTCCGCGATTTTTCGCAAAAGCCGCATGAGTTCGGCGCGCTCGCTCTGCGTCAAGGGCGCGACGGTTCGTTGCTGCGCACGGGCCACTTCGGTCTGAACGGACGACAGGAGGTCGCGCCCGCTGTCGGTGATCTCGATCAGCTTGGCGCGGCGATCGTATTCGGACGGCCGCGTGACGACGCAGGCGCGCGCCTCGAGATTCTTCACCACCACCGCCACGGTGGTGCGGTCGAGCGCTGTGGCGTCGCCGATCGCCGCCTTGTCGAGGCGTCCGTGGGTCGCGAGCGCCGAGAGCGCCACATATTGCAGGGGCGTCAGGTCGTAGGCGTGGCACTCGTCGAGAAAGATCGCGACGGCGATCTGATGGCACCGGCGCAGGAGATGGCCCGGCGTCTCGAGGGTGGGGTCGGGCCCCTCGAAATTCGGAGCGCGGTCGGTCTCTGCCAAGGGGCGTCTCGCAGCGTCATTTTCGCCCGGCCCGCGCCAGTCGCTGCGGGGAGGGGCGCACGCCGATTTAGCGAAGGAGCGTTGGTTTTGGCAACGCCGGTTCCGGCCACGGCGGCCGCGTCTGACACGCCGTCGCCATAACCGAGGCGCCGCGCCCGGCGGACGGGGCCATGTGCGGCTTCTTACAGGCGACCGGGAGGCGGAGAACGACCCCGAGCCTCAGCGTTCGATGACGACCGCCTGGTAGAGGCCGCCGAACACGGACTGACGCGTGAGGCTTCGCAGGGTCGTGGAGGGACGCAGGAACGACTGGAGTTCCGAGCGCCACAGGTCGAGCGCGAACGGCTCGAGGAGCGCAAGCGCCGGGGGCAGAATATAGCGGAAGGGGTTCCACCATTTCGGCCGCGCATAGTCGACGATGACGATCCGTCCTCCGGGACGCACGACCCGGAAGGCCTCGCTCAGGGTCTTCCGCCTCCACTCCTCCGGCTGCTCGTGCAGCAGGAAAAACAGGATCGCCCGGTCGTACCGCCCATCCGGGAAATTGAGGGCCGCAGCGTTCTGGACCAGTCCGCGGACCGGCGCCCCTTCGGCAGTTTGCCGTGCAGATTCTCGATCTGGACGGGCAGCACGTCGACGACGTCGAGCCGCCCGCCGCCCGCGGCGACGCGCTCGGCCAAGCGACAGGTCATGTCGCCGTAGACGCAGGCGATCTGAAGGGTCTTTCCCGGGAGACGCGCGCCCATGATCTCCAGCGCCGCGTCCCGAAGGCGGACGTAGTTGCCGAACAGAATCGCGTTCACGAGCCACTGCCGCTCGAAGAACCGCACGGCCCAGGGCCGCACGTAGGTCCACCAGTAGACCTTCTCGAGATAGTCGGGGATCTCCGCCGCGCCTTCGCGAAGGACGGTCCGCGCTTGGTTCGGCGTTGGCGATCGGCGTCACCCTGATATTCATTCCATCCTCCGGTTCGGTCGCCCGCCGCCTCCCCGGGGCGTAAGCGATGACACGCGTGCAGCAAGGCGCCGAACTAACCTGGGCTCCGTCAACAAAAAGGTCGACGCGAACTGATCGTCGCGTCGACCTGCGCGTGCGTTTCGCCTGGACTTATTTCGCCGGCGTTCCGCCGAGTTCAGGATAGTCCTTCGCCAGGCTGACGCCGAGGAGCGGCTTGGTCGCTCCCTGATGGCAGGTGGCGCAGTCGACCTTCGGAACGTCGCCCAACGGGCCAAGGCGCGTGGCGGGGACCACGTCCTTGAGCGGATCAAGATAGACGTTGTTGAGGTCGCGCACCAGCTGAATGCCATGCCAGGCCGTCAGACGCTGCGGCGTGCTCTCCGGCCATTGCCCGAATTCGCGGGTGTTGTGGCAGAAGGTGCAATTGACCCCCAGCGCCTTGCGACATCGCGATCATCAGCGAGTAGGTGTTCTCGGTCGCCTGAAGCGAGGCGCCGTTGCTGCTGACGGGAAGAGCCTTCGTCGCCTGGATCCGGATCACGCCCTTGTCGAGGAGCGGATACGGATCCTGGAGCATCGCGGTCGAGCCGTTGGCATGGGACGGATGCCCCATGCCGTAGTTGGTCGTCGCCGAGCCGCCGGCCTGCGGCCAACCGGCGTTCGCGGTCCAGGCGTAGGCCGGAACCGGATTGCCGCGGTGGCAGGTCCAGCACACCACGCCCGTATTCTGCGACGTGCGCCTTCCAGTCCGTGTTGACGTGCCGGGTCATCTGGATCATCCGGCGCGAGACTTTCTTGGCGTAGATGCTGTCGTCGGCCAGATTGTCGGTGTTGTGGCAGTAGGCGCAGCCCTCCTTAGGCGCGACCCAGGTGGTGATCGCGGCCATCAGGGTGGTGAACTGGTCGACCGAGAGGTCCTTCGAGAACCTGGACGTTCTTGTAGACCTCGGACGGCCTTCTGACCTTGCGGCGAAGCGATCGGCATCGCATCGGGCAGGGCGTTGGCCAGTTGCAGCTTCGCTTTGAGCCGCGGGCGTGGTGAGCTGGTCCATGGCCAGCCCGCGGAAGCCGGCTTGCGTACTCAGGATGGGCGGATGAACCCAACCGGCGGTGGAGAGCATCGCGATCGTCAACAGGACGGCGACGACGCCCGCGAATAAGGCGGCGATTTTCATTGGGTGACTCCCGAAGCTGCGGGGTCAATCACCGGCGGCCAAAGGTGCGGGTAGGCTGGCGCGAGACCGTGCTGAACGCCCCAAAGATACCAATTGTCGACGACCGTCCCGGTCAGGAGGATCCCGATGCCTCCGGTGAAGGTGACGAGCACCGCGAACCACCACGCCCAGCGATGGATCGATTCCATCGTGGCGTTGAAGCCCATGGTCCACCTCCAGAACAGCGCCGCGCGCTCGGCCGCCGTGCCGCGGTCGACCATCTGCTCGACTTCGCGCTCGCCGCCGTAGCGGCCGACCGCGAGGATGGTCGCGCCATGCATGGCGAACAGCACCGCCGACCCATACAGGAACGCGATCGAGAGCATGTGGAACGGGTTGTAGTAGAGATTGCCGTAGCGGATCGAAAACGCCGCCGTCCAGTCGAGGTGCGGGAAGATGCCGAACGGCACCGACTCGCTGAAGTGGCCCATCAGCAGCGGCTGGATGAAGCCGATCGACAGGAACAGGAAGATCGCCGAAGCGAAGGCCCACGCCGTATGCGTGCCGAGCCGGAGCTCGCGCGCGCGGCGGTACATGCGCCACCACCACAGTCAGGACCGACAGCGTCAGGAAGAGGCCGGCCAACTGCCACCAGCCGCCTTCGTTGAGCGGCGCGATGCGTATCCCGTATTCCGGCTTCGGCGGCTCGAGCGCAAGCCAGGGCAACTGGCGCACGAACTGAATCGGGCTCCAGTGAACCGAGGCCAGCATGTTCAGGCCGATGATCTCGAAGGCGATGAAGCCGAAGATCAGCGACACGACGCCGAGATAGCCGAGATAGATCGGACCGAGCTGCGCGTTGCCGACGACCCCGAGCCAGTAGTTGAACAGGGCGCCTTTTTCACGCTCGATCTTGTCGCCTTTGACGCCCAGATCAGGCTTTTCAGGCCATACCTGGACTTGGTTATAGATATTTTCATAGGCGGACATTGGGCCGCTCTCCTTTGTCCTAGCGCCAGATCGGGAGGTTGAGCCACCAGTTCCACCACTCGGGCCAGCCGTGGGTCCAGAACGGACCGCTGATGATGATGCAGACGGCGCTCCAGAACGCGGCCGAAACCGCCAGGAACGTCCCCAGCCGATGGATGCCGAGCGTGCCGATCGAGTAGCCGATCGCGTCGCGGAAGAACGTGTCTTCATACTCGGTCTCGCGCACCGGATCGCCCTTCGGCGGATTCGCCGCCGACAGGATGAGCGACCCGTGCATGGATAGCGCGAGCGCGTTCGTGAAGAAGAACGAGATCGCGATCATATGCGCCGGATTGTAGTGGAAGTGCAGGTACTGGTAGCCGGTGTTCGACACCCAGTCGAGATGGCTGATGATGCCGTACGGGAACCCAAATCCCCACGCGCCCAAGAGCACGGGCCGGATCACCACCAGCGCGACATAGGCGAAGATCGCGAAGCTGAAGGCGATGGGCACATGATAGCCCATGCCGAGCTTACGCGCGATCTCCGCTTGCCTGAGCGCCCAGGAGACGAACGCCCCGATGGCGCACAAGGTGATGATCTGCCAGAGCCCGCCTTGCTTCAGCGGCGCGAGCGCCAGCCCGTATTTGATGTCCGGAGGCGCGATACTGATCTGCCAGAGGTTCCACGTCGGCCCTATCGCCGCGCCATAAGCGATCAGCAACACGCCGACGGCGGCGAAGATGATCGTCGTCACGCCGAAGAAGCCGACGTAAAAAGGCCCAACCCAGAAGTCGAACAGGTCCCCGCCGATTAACGTGCCCCCACGCACGCGATATCTTCGTTCAAAGTTTAGCATCGCCACGGTCGGTCCTCCGCGTTCGAATGTCCGCCCGCGACCTCGCCAGCCAGGTTAGTCGAGGCAAATTCCACACATGTCACGCCCGGACTTCGGACGTGACATGTCGGCGGGCGCAGGATTGCGCCCGCCCACGAAGTTCGTCTCACCCGATGTCGGTCACTGTCATCGTGACCGACGCCGGAGCGATCAAGCCGGTCTTCACCGGGTTGCCCTTCCAGCCAGTTGAACCGGTCGTGCTCAGGCAGATGAAGTGAATGATGAGCGCGAGCACGAACAGGAACGCAAAGAGCCCGACGAGCGCCCTGCGGGGATCAAAAAGCAGCCAAAGCCGATACATGAGGGTCTCCCTTAGCTGACGAGCGACAGCAGGTGGTGTGCGGCGGTCGTGGCGCCGTCGAGCATCGCGTAGCCCTTCGGCCCGGGAATCCAGGGCCTCCAGGCCCACACGAGAATGTGGGCTACGATCGCGATGACGATGAAGGCGATGAAGCTTGTGACGAACAGGGAGTGGAACTCCTGCGCTTCGGCTTCTGTCAGTCCTGATAATGAGGATCTATCGTCGGTGGGCATCCTTTAACCTCCAACTTGATTGCCGTGCACGCCCTTCACGGCGACATTGTCGGGACCTGCGTCACGACAGGCGTACCGGGCGACGGCGCCGCAAACCGCGACGGCGCCGCTCGGATTAGTGCATCAGCGATCTCGCCATCAGAGCATAGGAGGTCGCGATCGACGCCTGGGTCTTCGCTTCCGTCAGCCAGTCGCGCTGGCCCAAAGCAGCCCGGTCGCGCCGCAGCCCGGCCATCACGCGATGCGATCCTTCCACCAGCGCGAACAAGGGCACGAGCGCACACCACAGCAGACGACCTTCCGTCGGCTGCTCGCGCCCCGTCTGATCGGTATGGATCCGGTTGTGCATTCTTCGTCTCCTCAGCCCTGTCGCCGCTCCACGCCGGCCGCCCGCGCCTGTCATGCGCGCCCCTCCGCCAGCTGAACGCGCGCGCGTTCGATGCGCGCGAGACTCACCCATTCCTCGCCCGCCTGGCGCGCCTCGCGCTCCGCGGCGTCGCGCAGGCGCTTGGCCGCCGAGATGCGCACCAGCACCGGGCTCTCCTCGACAACCTCGTCGAGCCGCGCCTCGCGCCGCGTCGTCCCAGCGAAGCTCGCGTTGCAGCCGCGCCGGCGTCGCCTCGATGCGGTCGAGGTCGGCGCCGAGCGGCAGGATGTTGAACAGCGCGTCGAACAGCGCGTTGCACACTTCCTGTACGAGGTAGGTCGCGCCCGAGTAGCCCATGAACGGCGTGCCGGTGTGCCGGCGCACGATCGCGCCCGGGAAGGAGGCGGGGATGTACATCGCCCGCGCGCCGCTTTCGGCCAGATAGAGGCGCTCGTTGTAGCTGCCGAACAGGACGAGCGGCGTCTTCGACCGGATCGTCTCGCGCACGGCCGCGTTGTCGGTCTTCTCCCCGGCCGGCGCGCGACTGCGAACTGGCAGGGCAGCCCCATCTCCTCCTCGAGGAAATGGCGGATTCCGCGCGCATAGGTCTCGTTGGCGACGACGCCGAACGTCGCCGTTCCGAAGAAGTCCTGCGTCACCGAGCGCCAGAGATCCCAGATCGGCTTGATCGTCGTATGCTTCTCGCGCGCGATGAAGGGCTCGGGATCGACGCCGACCAGTTCGCCGAGCGCCCGCAGGAACTTTGTCGTCGAGTGCAGGCCGATCGGCGCCTGCAGATAGGGGCGGTCGAGCGCCTCGCACAGCAGCCGTCCGAACTCGCGATACAGGCAGACGTTGACCTCGGCTTCGGCAAGGCGCGGCACGTCCTCGATATGGCTGCCGAGCGGAAAGACCATGTTGACCTCGGCGCCGATGCCTTCGATCAGCCGCCGGATCTCCGCGAGGTCGGAGGGCATGTTGAACATGCCGTAGATCGGGCCGATGATGTTGACCTTGGGCTTTGCGCCCGGGGCGCGGGCTTTCGGCTTCGCGACGCGGCCTTTCTTCGGGCCGAACTCGCTCCACAGCCAGGTCATCGCGCGGTTGGCGCTCTGCCACTGGTCCTCGTCGATCGTGCGCGGCAGGAAGCGCTGCAGCCCCGTGCCTTCCGGGCGTCACGCCGCCGCCGATCATCTCGGCGATCGAGCCGGTCACGACGACGCTCGGGAGATCGGGATCGAGCGTCGCATGGGCGCGCTTCATCGCGCCCTCGGTGCCGTGCCGCCCGAGTTCCTCCTCGGAGAGGCCGGTGACGACGATCGGCAATTCGTGCGGCGGCAGCGCGTCGGTATAGTGCAGCACCGCCGTGACCGGCAGGTTCTCGCAGCCGACCGGGCCGTCGATGACGACCTGCAGGCCCTTGATCGCGGTGAAGACGTAGACCGCGCCCCAGTAGCCGCCGGCCCGGTCGTGGTCGAGGACTAGCATGAGCCCATCTCCTCGACCGGGCTTCTTGCCGGCCTTGGCGCGGCGCTTCGCCTTGAACTCCGGCCGGTCGCGCGGAATCGTCTCCCACACGCCCGCGGCGTGCCCCACGCCGACGCCCTCGAAGAAGTCGCGCATCGCGTCGAAACGGCTCTTGCTCGCCAGCGCGGCGTTGACCACCTTGGCGAGCGAGCCTGCGCCGGCGACGCCCATCAGCGGACGGGCCGAGATCAGGTTGGTGAAGTAGAGCGCCGGAATGGCGCGCTCCTTCGCCTTCTGCACGACCGGCGTCGTGCCGATCGCGAGGTCGGGCTCGAATTCGCGGAGCGCGGCGAGATCGTCCTCCAGCGAGGCGCGGAACTTGACCTGCGACGCCGCGGGCTTCGAGCCATTCGCGGTCGTCGGCCGAGAAGCGCGTCTTCGGGCAGGCGGTGCCGACGTAGCGGACGTCGGCGCCGCTCTCGACCATGAGCCGCGCGACGAGAAGCTCCGAGCCCTCGTAGCCGGAGAGCGTGATGCGGCCGGCGATCGGGGTCGCCGCCAGCGCGCCCTTGATGGCCGGCAGCAGCTTCGCCTTCGCCGCGTCGATGCGCGCCGGCCGCGAACGCCGCAGGCCTCGCCGATCGCCTCGAGCCAGGCGGCCGTGCCGTCGACGCCGACCGGCGCGGAGCCGACGACCGGGCGGCCGGCGAGCTCGAACTCGCGCACCGAGGCGGTGTAGAACGGATGGATCGCGGCGACCGCGGCGCAGTCGAGCGCGCCATAGAGTTCGCGCCATTCGCGGGTCGGCACGACCGGGCCGGCCGCAAGACCCATCAGGTCGAGCATGCCGCCGATCTGCACCGGATCGGCCGGAAACATCTCGCCGAGCAGCGTGACGGAAGGGTTTTCCCCACGGGGGGCGCGCGGCGCCTGAACCGGGCCCTGCTCGGCCTCGAGGCGGGCGAATCTCAACATCGCGCCCGCGAGCACGTCCTTCGCCTCGGCATGGGTCGGCACGCCGAAACCCGGCACGTCGATTCCGATGATGCGAACGCCATCGATCTCCGGGGGGAGGAGACGGAGCGGCACGCCCGAGGCGGTCGGGACGCAGAGATTGATGACGACGATGGCGTCGTAGCGGTCGGGGTCGGCGAGCGAGAACACCGCTTCGCGGATGTCCTCGAACAGCTTGCCCGTGACCAGCGTCTCGGAATTGAACGGCACGTAGCCGACGGTGCGCTTGGCGCCGTAGAAATGCGAGGTGAAGGTCAGGCCGTAGACGCAGCAGGCCGAACCGCTGAGCACGCTCGCGGTGCGCCGCATGCGCAAGCCCACGCGCAGCGAGCCGAAGGCCGGGCACATGCTCTGCGGCTGGTCGTGCGGGCCGAGCGGATAGTCGCGGGCGTAGCGCTCGAGCGTCTCGCCGGACCCGGCCGCCTTCGCCGCTTCGCGCACGTCGCCTTGTCGGAATGGCAGGAGGCCTCGGCGACCGCGGCCGGCCGCGGCTCTCCCGTCGCGCCGGAAGGGGCGTCGTTTGCGGGGAGATTGTCGACAAGGTCGGTCATGATCGGCTCGGTTCGGCAACCTCAAACATCGGCGTCGTAGACGACTTCGAGGGACGGCTTCGACTTCAGCGCCGCGCCGCACATGTCCTCCATGGTGGCCGGCTCGAGCACGACGTGGCGCCCGACCGCATCGCCCGCGAACAGGCCCAGAAGCCCGTCCTGCGTCAGCGGCTTCGGCCGGTTGGGCAGCGCTTCGGCGACATTGGTCGCGAGCTCCTCGAACAGCCCGCGCCCAGCGGCCGCCGGGCATGCCGATGATTTCGTAGTTCGCGCTCTTCCGGCGGATGTCGTCGTCGGCTGGAATCGACGCCAGCACCGGAATGCCGGCCGCTTCGGCGAAGGCCTGCGCCTCGCCCGTTCCGTCGTCCTTGTTGATCACCAGGCCGCCGACGCCGACGTTGCCGCCGAGCTTGCGGAAATATTCGACCGCCGAGCAGACGTTGTTGGCGACGTAGAGCGACTGCAGGTCGTTCGAGCCGACGACGATCACCTTCTGGCACATGTCGCGGGCGATCGGCAGGCCGAAGCCGCCGCAGACCACGTCGCCGAGGAAGTCGAGCAGGACGAAATCGAAGCCCCATTCGTGGAAGCCGAGCTTCTCCAGGAGTTCGAAGCCGTGGATGATGCCGCGTCCGCCGCAGCCGCGCCCGACCTCCGGGCCGCCGAGCTCCATCGCGAAGACGCCGTCGCGCTTGAAGCAGACGTCGCCGATCGCGACCTGTTCGCCGGCGAGCTTCTTCTTGGTCGAGGTCTCGATGATGGTCGGGCAGGCGCGGCCGCCGAACAGCAGCGAGGTCGTGTCGCTCTTCGGATCGCAGCCGATCAGCAGCACCTTCTTGCCCTGCTGGGCCATCATGTAGGAGAGGTTGGCGAGCGTGAAGCTCTTGCCGATGCCGCCCTTGCCGTAGATCGCGATGATCTGGGTCGTCTTGGTCGCCGGCGCGGGTTCGTCCGCGGCGGCTTCGATGATGGGCCGGCGGATTCGCCAGTTCTTCGGCAGTCAGAAAGCCCTCGTCGAGAGTCATGACAGCGATCTCCAGTCGAGCACCATCTTCAGGCAGGCGGGATCGTCGAAGGCGATCGGATAGGCTTCGGCCGCCGCGCTCGCCGGGACGCGGTGGGTGATCAGCCCGTCGAGCGACAGAGCGCCCGACTCGACCAGCCGCGCGACCTCGGCGAGGTCGCCCTCGCGCCACTGCGCGGCGATGCGGAAGCGCGCCTCGCGCATGAAGGCCGGCGGGAAGGCGAAGCTCACCCGGTCGTAGAAGCCGGCGAGCACGATCTCGCCGCCCGGCGCGAGTCGCTGAACGAGCGAATCGAGCGCCGCGGCGTCGCCGCTGACGTCGATGATCAGGGGATAGGTCTTCCGGCGGTCTTCGTCCGGAGTCGTCACGACGTAGCCGTCGGCGCCGTCGCGGCGCAGCGGATTGGTCTCCCAGACGACCGGCGGTTCGCCGCCCGCGAGCGTCGCCAGCCGCGCCAGCAGGCGGCCGAGCACGCCATGGCCGACGATCAGCGCGCCCTTCTCGGTCGCGGCGCCGGAAAGCGCGTGCAAGCGCGGTGGCGCCGAGCGCCAGCAGGATCGCCTTGTCGCCGAGCGCGGCGGAGACGGGAACGACGCGGGCGCCGGGCGCGACGAGAAGGGAGGCCGCGCCGCCGTGCAGGCCGCGCACCGGGCCGAAGCAGCGCGCGCCGGGCACAAACACCTGGGCGCCGACGGCGATATGGGATTCGGGGCCGGCCTCGATCACGCGGCCGACGCTCTCGTAGCCGGGAACCAGCGGATAGCCCATGCCGGGGAAGTCGGGCATCCGGCCGGTGAACAGGAGCCGTTCTGTGCCCGCGCTGACTCCGCTCCACAGCGTCTCGACGACGACGTCGCCGGGCGCCGGTGCGTCGAGTGGAAGGGTCGCAAGCGTCAGGCGCTTGGGCTCCTCCAAAACGACCGCCAGGGACCTCAGCATGACGCGGCGCTCCTGCGACCAGACTCCTTATTTGTAACTCTAGCCTGTCACTAGAAAGCGTCAAGCAAAATTTACAGTCGGGTCGCCGCCAGGGCGCTGATCGTCAGCGGGCTGGGCGTCCAGAGTCGCCGCGGCCGGCTGAAGCCCGACTGCGCCAGGAGGCCGGCGATCTCCTGAGGAGTCCGGGGTCGGCCGCGGCCCATCGCGAGCAGATAGAAACCGAAATAGGCGTCGCCCATCGGCTCGGCGCCTGGCGCGCCGGCCATCGGCTCGGCGACCACCAGGGTTCCGTTGTGCGGCAATGCGTCGCGCACCGAAGCCAGGATCGCGCCGGCGGATTCGTCGTCGTGATCGTGCAGGACCCGCACCAGCGTCGCCACGTCGGCGCCGTCGCGGCAGCCGATCGCGCAGGACGTCGCCTCCCACCACGCTCACGCGCTGGGCCAGTCCGAGCGCGGCGAATCGGGCGCGCGCCCGCTCGGCGACCGGGGGCAGGTCGAACAGCATGAGGTCGAGCCTCGGCGCCCGCAGCGCTGCTGCGGCGAGAAAGGCGCCTTCGCCGCCGCCGACGTCGAGGAGCCGCCGATGGCGCGCGAACGGATAGGCGTCGAGCACCGCCTCGGCGACGAGCGCCTGGGTCCGCGACATCAGGTCGCTGTACGCGGCGCTGTCGCCGTCCGCGCCGGTCGGGCCGCCGTCCGTCCCCGGCCGGTTCGCGGAATAGGCCCAGAAGCGGGAGAGTTCGGTCGTCTTTTCGCCGCGCAGCAGGGCTACGGGATCGGCGAGGTCGGCGTAGAGAAGATCATGGTGGGCGACAAAAGCCGCGACCGCGGGATTGCCGATCACCGCCGCGCCGAGATCGTCGAGCGCAAACCGCTCGTCGGGCAGGACCTTGAGCAGGCCGAGCGACGCGGCAGCCTTCAGGAGGCGCAGGGCGGCGGGCGGATCAAGCCCTGTCTGCGCGGCGACGGAGCGCGTAGGCCACCGGCCCCGGGAGCAGAATCTCGAACACCCGCAGCTTCACGCAGGCGCTCAGGATCTGCGAATAGACGAAGCCTGCGCAGAGATCGAACAGGGCGCGCGCCCGACGGCGCGCGATCCAGCGCGTAAGCGGCGATTTCGCCGCCCACCGCTGAAACGCGGGATTGGCGGTCAGCCGACGGCGCCCGTCCCTGAGAAGCCCGGCGAACGGCGAGCCGGAAAGGCGGCTGAGGCCGCCCATCGCGTCCGCGGGGTCAGGCGGCGACCCGGGCGAGTTGCTTCGGAAAAAGCTGTCGCGTCTGCGCCTCGATCGCCGCGCGCAACTCGGCGCGCCCCGGGCAGGCCGGAATCGACGCCGAGGCCGCGACGACCAGATGCTCGAGCCGGGCCTTGGCGCCGGCGATCCCGAGCTGGGCGGCGGCGTTCGGCCGGGTGCGCGCCGCGTCCTGGCCGATCGGCTTGCCGAGTTCCTCTGCGGTGCAGAGCACGTCGCGCAGATCGTCGGCCACCTGGTAGGCCTCGCCGATCTTCTCGCCGAGCGCCCGCCAGGGCTCCGGATCCACGCCTGCGGAGGCGGCGCCGGCCATGGTCGAGCCGACGAATAGCGCTCCGGTCTTGGCCTGTTGATAGTCGACGAGGGGAACGGCGGCTTCGCATTCCCACGCCTGGCCCGCCACGATTCCGCGCGGCGCGCCGACCGCCGCCGCGACGATGTGAAGCAGGGGGCCGAGTTGGGCCGGCGCCGCTTCCCGCGCCAGCGTCTCGAACGCGAGCACGATCAGCGCGTCTCCGGTCAACACGGCGATCGGTTCGCCGAACTCGGCGTGAACCGAGCGTTTTCCGCGACGCAGATCGGCGTCGTCGAAGCAGGGCAGGTCGTCGTGCACGAGCGAAGCGCAATGGAGCAGTTCGACCGCGGCGGCCGCGGCGTTCGTCGAACCGGGAAACGCGTCGCCGCAGGCCGCAGCGACGGCGAGCGTGAGGTGCGGCCGGATCCGGTGGCCGCCGGGAAATACGGCGTAACGCAGGGCGGAGGCGAGGATCGGCGGGGCCCCGGCGGCCCCGGCGCGATTGACGACGCTGTCCAGAGCCTGCTCGATGCGGTTCAAGGTCGGCATCCCTGCCTCCTTTATGTCAACTGTGCTTGTCTTTGCGTTGTGTCAAGCTATCATGACACATCTGAGCAGCGCGATCAACGCCCTAATAAGGAGAGCCGCGATGTCGGAACGGCGGGTGGTCATCGCCGGGGCGGGAGTGGGCGGCCTCGCCGCGGCCATCGCGTTCGCCGCCCACGGCTTCCGCACCACGGTGATCGAGGCGACCGACCGGGCGGGCGGCAAGATGCGCGCGATCCCGGTGGGGGGCCGCCCGATCGACGTCGGGCCGACCGTGCTGACCATGCGCTGGGTGTTCGACCGCCTGTTCGAGGACGCCGGCGCCTCGATCGCCGATTGGGTGCGTCTCGTCCGGGCCGAGCGTCTCGCCCGCCACGCCTGGGCGGACGGCTCGCGTCTCGATCTCTATTCCGACGTCGACCGCACCGCCGGCGAAATCGGCCGCTTCGCCGGGGCGCGCGACGCCGAAGGCTACCGACGCTTCGCCAAGCGCGCCGAGGCGATCTACGATACGCTGCGCGACAGTTTCATCGCCGGTTCGCGCGTGGGACCCGATCGAATTGTCGGCGCGGATCGGCCTCGGCCATGTCGGCGGCCTCGTCCGCATCTCGCCCTTCACGCCGATGTGGCGCGCGCTCCAGGACCATTTCCGAGATCCGAGGCTCCGCCAGCTGTTCGGGCGCTACGCCACCTACTGCGGGTCGTCCCCATTCCTCGCGCCGGCGACCCTGATGCTGATCGCCCATGTCGAACAGGAGGGCGTATGGCTGGTCGAGGGCGGCATGGCCGAGCTCGCGGGCGCGCTTCGCCGGCTGGCGGAAGCTCGCGGCGCCGAGTTCCGGTTCGACCGGAGGGTCGCCCGGATTCTGGTGGCGGGCGGCCGGGCGGCGGGGATCGAGACCGACGACGGGGAGCGGGTCGCGGCGGACGCCGTCGTCTGGAACGGCGACGTCGGGGCGCTCGCCGACGGCAGCCTCGGGCCGGAAGCGAGGCGCGCGGTGTCCAGGGCGGCGACCGAACGGTCGCTGTCGGCGATGACCTGGGCGATGTCGGCGCGGGTCCGCGGATTTCCGCTGGTCCGCCACAACGTGTTCTTTTCGCGGGACGCGCAGGCGGAATTCGACGACCTGTTCGCCCGCGCTCGCCTGCCGGCGGCCCCGACGGTGTATGTTTGCGCGCAGGACCGGAGCGATGCCGAGGCCGGGGAACCGTCCGGCCCCGAGCGCGTCTTCTGTCTCGTCAACGCCCCGGCGCGATCGGCGACCCTGCCCCTGACCGCAGCGGAGATGGAAATATGCGAGAGCGCGGCGTTCAGACTTCTGGAGCGATGCGGGTTGACCATCGAACGGGATCGGGAGGCGACGGTTCGGACGACGCCCGAGGATTTCGCCAAGGCCTATCCATCCACGCAAGGGGCGCTGTACGGCCCGGCCACCCATGGCTGGAAGGCGACCTTTGCGCGGGAGGGGGCGGCGACCCGTCTGCCGGGGTTGTATCTGGCGGGCGGGAGCGTGCACCCCGGGGCGGGCGCGCCGATGGCGGCGCTCTCGGGGCGGCAGGCGGCCCTTCGGGCGATGAGGGACTTCAATTCGACCGCCCGGTCGAGCCCGGCGGCTACGCGTGGTGGTACGTCGACGCGCTGAGCGAGGATCGCCAATACGGGCTGACCGTGATCGCGTTCGTGGGCAGCGTCTTTTCGCCTTACTACGCCTGGGCGAGGCGCCGCGATCCGCTCGACCACTGCGCCGTCAATGTCGCGCTCTATGGACCGCGGGGGATGCTCTGGGCGATGACCGAACGCAGGCGCGGCGCCGTATCGCGAAGCCCCGAGGCGCTCGTGATTGGCCGGTCGCGGGCGGTCTGGAGCGGCGACGGCCTCGCCCTCGACATCGACGAGCGCGCGGCGCCGGTCCCGCGGCGGATCCGTGGCCGGATCCGGGTCCGGGCCGGGGCGCTCAATGGGCGCCGCTTCGTGCTCGACGAGGCGGGCGGGCACTGGTGGCGGCCGCTCATGCCCTTCGCCGAGGTCGAGGTCGAGATGGACGCGCCAGCGCTCCGCTGGCGCGGCGCCGGCTACGTCGACCAGAACGCCGGCGCCGAGCCGCTCGAACACGGCTTTTCCCGCTGGACCTGGTCGCGCGCCGCGACCAGCCGGGGCGCGACGATCCTCTACGACGCGGACCGGCGGCGCGGCCCTCCTTTGTCGCTCGCCCTGAGCTTTGACGCCAAAGGCGGAATTCGAGACCCGACCTCCGCCGCCCCGGGCGACGCTTTCGCGGACGCGCTGGGGGCTCGAGCGGGCGACTCGCGCCGACGACGGCCAAGCCAGCGCTCTCCGGTCGTTGGAGGACACGCCGTTCTACGCCCGCAGCCTCGTCGCCCACACGCTGTTCGGCGAGCCGGTCCAGTCGTTTCACGAGAGCCTGTCGCTCGACCGCTTCGCCAACCCCGCCGTCCGTCTGATGTTGCCGTTCCGCATGCCGCGGCGATGACGGCGGGCGAGCGCGGAGCGGTCAAATCCAGCGAGCCGGCAAATTCGGTAAAACCGCCTGTGGGGAAGTTTACAGGACGGAAATCGGCATTCCGCGGTAAGTCTTTGATAAGTCTCGATACCCGGTCCGAGTTTGGGGTAAATCCGGCGCAAGTCTTTGATTTATAACGCCCTGTGACCGAAAGCCGCGCTCGCCGGCGCGGGCGGTGGGCCGACGGCGGCTGGCGTGCCCGGTCGCGTCCCGCTAGACTGTCGCTTTCGCGGAACGCTGGCGACGCGATCCGAAAGAACCGCGGGCAGCGATGAGACGCGTAATCAACTGGGTATTGCTGGTCCTTGCGCTGGCCGCGCTGGCCGTGGGGGCCTCGGTGCGGATGGGGCTCCTGCATCTGGCCGCGCCGCCGATAGCCTTCGGCGTGGCGGCCGCGGTGTTCGTCGCGCTCATCGCCATCCGCTCGCTGCCGCTCAATGTGCGCCGCCCGGTCGTCTTCATGGTGACGCTGGCGCTGCTCGCCGCGGTCACGGCGGGGCTCGCCTATTTCCAGTTCGTCATCAAGCCGACCATGGTGAAGGGCTTCATCATGGCGCGGTCTTCGCCCCCAAACCCACCGCCGTTTCGGTCGAGCCGGCCCGATTCGAGCGATGGTCGCCCGAACTCAGCGCGATCGGCACCCTGCGCGCCTATCAGGGCATCTTCATCGCGCCCCAGGTCGCGGGCGTGATCTCGGCGATTCACTTCGAATCGGGGCAGGACGTGAACGAGGGCGACCTGCTCATCAACCTCGACGATTCGGTCGAGCAGGCGGATCTCGCCGCGGGCGAGGCGCAGTTGCGCAACGCCGACGCGACTCTGGCGCGGCAGAAGACCCTGGTGCTTGGGGGGAACACCCCGCAGGCCACGCTCGATTCGGCGCTCGCGGCGCGCGACAGCGCCGCCGCCTCGGTGCAGCGCACCCAGGCGGTCATCGCGCAGAAGGCGATCCGGGCGCCGTTCAGCGGCCGCATCGGCATCCGCAACGCCGATCTCGGCCAGTTCGCGGCGGTGGGGACGCCGCTCGCCACGCTGACCCGGCTCGATCCGATCTACGCCGATTTCCCGGTGACCGAGGAGGCGCTGGCGACGATCGCGGTCGGGCAGGATGTGGCGATGACGGTCGGCGCGGTCCCCGGCCGGACGTTTCCGGGCAAGGATCAAGGCGATCGACGCCCGTGTCAGCGCCGAATCCCGCAACATCACGATCCGCGCCGAATTCGCCAATCCCGACCGCAGACTGCTGCCCGGCATGTTCGCCAACATCGTCGTGACGACCGGCGCGGCCGCCGAGGTCGCTGACCCTGCCGCGCACCGCGATCGTCTACAGCCTTTACGGCGACAACATCTTCGTCGTCGTCGCCCGCGCCGAAGCCCGAAGCCGGAGAAGGGACGGCGCGGCAGCGGCGGCGTCTGCGCCGGACGCGGTCTCGTGGTCGAGCGGCGTTTCGTCCGGCTCGGGCGCGATCCGCGGCGAGCGCATCGCCGATCACGGACGGCGTGAAGGAGGGCGAGAGGGTCGTCGACGCCGGCCAGATCAAGCTGCAGCCGAACATGCCGGTCATGATCGACGATCGCCCGGCCCTGCCGCCGCCGGCCGAGACGCCGCTGCCGTGAGCTAAAGCGCCCGATGAACGCCTTCACCGATCTCTTCATCCGCCGGCCGGTGCTGGCGAGCGTGGTGAGCCTGCTCATCCTGCTGGTCGGGCTGATGTCCCTGTACAAGCTGCAGGTCCGCCAGTTCCCGCAGACGTCGAACACGACCATCACCATCACCACGACCTATCCGGGCGCGGCAGCCGACGTCATCAAGGGCTTCATCACGACGCCGATCGAGCAGGCGGTGGCGAGCACGGAGGGCATCGACACGCTCGTGTCGAGCTCGCAGCAGAACGTCTCGACCATCACGCTCAACCTCGGCTCGACGCCAATCCCGACCGGGCGATGGCGGACACGCTGTCGAAGGTGAACCAGGTGCGCGGCCTCCTGCCGCGCGAGGCCAACGATCCCGTCGTCGTCAAGCAGACGGGACAGGGCTTCGCGCTCATGTACATGAGCTTCAACTCGGCAATGTAATGACGCCGTCGCAGATCACCGACTATCTCACGCGCGTCATCCAGCCCCGCCTGCAGACCGTCGACGGCGTCGCCAACGCCCAGATCCTCGGCGGCCAGGTGTTCTCGATGCGCATCTGGCTCGATCCGACCCGCATGGCGGCGCAAGGCGTCACGCCGAACGACGTGCGCGCGGCGCTCGCGCCAACAACTTCACCACCGCCGCGGGCGAGGTGAAGAGCGACTTCACCCAGATCAGCGTCGACGCGCTGACCTCGCTCGACAGCCCGAAGGCGTTCGGCCAGATGGTGATCGCGACCCACGGCGACGCGCTGGTGCGGCTCGGCGACGTCTCGACAGAAGATCGAGCTCGGCCCGCAGACCTCCGACTCGTCCTCGGTGTTCGACGGCCTCAAGGCCGTGTTCATCGGCATCTACGGCACGCCCGAAGCCAATCCGCTGACCGTCATCGACGGCGTCAACGCCATCATGCCGAGCATCCAGCAGCAGCTGCCGCCGGGCCTGAACGCGACCATCGCCTACGATTCCACCGAAGTTCATCCGCGCCTCGATCCAGCGAGGTCGCCAAGACGCTGATCGAGGCGGCGATCATCGTCGATCGTCGTGATCTTCCTGTTCCTCGGCAACCTGCGCTCGACCTTCATTCCGATCGTCACCATCCCGCTGTCGCTGATCGGGGTGATGATCGCGCTTCTACGCGCTCGACTATTCGATCAATCTTCTGACCCTGCTCGCGCTCGTGCTCGGCATCGGTCTCGTCGTCGACGATGCGATCGTGGTGGTCGAGAACATCCACCGCCACATCGAGGACGGGCATGACTCCCTTCGACGCGGCGATCCGCGGCGCGCACGAGATCGCCCTGCCGGTTGTCGCGATGACGATCACGCTGGCCGCCGTCTATGCGCCGATCGGCTTCGTCGTCGGGCGTGACCGGCGCGCTCTTTCGCGAATTCGCCTTCACGCTCGCCGGCGCGGTCATCGTCTCGGGCTTCATCGCCCTCACGCTCTCGCCGATGATGTGCTCGAAGCTCCTGCGCCACGACCAGCATCAGGGCTGGTTCGGCCGCTTCGTCGACCGGACCTTCGATCGCCTCCGCCAGGCCTACCAGCGGCGGCTGCATTCGACGCTCGAATTTCCGCGCGCTGACGGCGCTCATTCTGGTGGGCGTGCTCGCGCTGACCGCCGTCATGTACCTCTCGACGCCGCAGGAACTTGCGCCCGAGGAGGACCAGGGCTTCCTCCTCACCATCGTGAAGATCCCGCAAGTCGGCAATCTCGACTATACCGAAGCAGGCGACGAAGCGGCTGCATCGAGGAGATCAAGGGCGTGCCGGAGATGTGCGCAATCTTCATCATCAACGGCTCGGGCGGCGTGCGCAGGCCTTCGCGGGCCTGATCCTCAAGCCGTGGGACGAACGCGAGCGCACCCAGAAGAAGGTGCTCGCCGACCTCAGCCCGCGCTTCCTCAAAGTGCCGCAGGCGAAGGTCCAGGCCTTTTCCCCGCCGGCGCTTGCCGGGCTCGACCGGCGGCGCGCCGATGCAGTTCGTCATCCGCACCACCGGCGACTACGAGACGCTCGCCGACGTCGCGGAGAAGATGCAGCAGGCCGCGCGCGAGAGCGGGCTCTTCCTGTTCACCGACGTCGACCTCAAGTTCGACACGCCGCAATTCAAGTTCAAGGTCGACGCCGACAAGGCCAACGCCATGGGCATCAACATGGCCGACGTCGGCAACGCGCTCGCCACCATGCTCGGGGGCAACTACATCAACCTGTTCAGCCTCTACGGGCGCAGCTACCAGGTCATTCCGCAGGCCCCGCGCGAGTTCCGTCTGACGCCGGACTGGCTGACCCGCTACCAGCTGCGCACGAGGAACGGCGAACTCGCGCCGCTTTCGGCGGTCGCGAGCGTGTCGGACGAGGTCCAGCCGAACGCGCTGACGAGCTTCCAGCAGCTGAATTCCGCGACGCTCTCCGGCGTGCCGTTTCCGGGCCATACGCTCGGCGAAGCGCTGGATTTCCTCAAGGAGAAGGCGAAGGAGATTTTCCCCGAGGGTTATTCCTACGATTTCGGCGGCGATTCGCGCCAGTACGAGCAGGAGGGCAACGCGCTCGTCTGGGTCTTCGTGTTCGCGCTGATCGTGCATCTATCTCGTGCTTGCGGCGCAGTACGAGAGTTTCCGCGATCCGCTGATCATCCTCATCGGGCTTCCGACGGCGCTGTTCGGCGCGCTGTTGCCGCTCAACGTCGGCGGCTTCCTGGGCTTCGCCAGCATCAACATCTATTCGCAGATCGGGCTCGTGACCTTGATCGGACTGATCTCGAAGCACGGCATCCTGATGGTCGACTTCGCCAACCGCATGCAGGAGCATGGCGGCATGTCCCGGCGCGAATGCGATCGAGCATGCCGCCGCCGTGCGCCTGCGCCCGATCCTGATGACGACGGCGGCGATGGTCGTCGGCGTCGATCCCGCTCATCCTCGCCTCTGGAGCGCGGCGCCGCTTCGCGGTTCAACATCGGCCTCACGATTTTCGCCGGCATGGCGATTGGCACCGTCTTCACGCTCTTCGTGACGCCGATGGTCTACACGTTCCTCGCCCGCGACCACGCCGCGGCGATCGCCAGAGAGCGGGCGGCCGGCCATCTGGCGCCGGACGTTGACGAAGCGTGACGAGGGCGGCCGATCGCGAGCGCCGGCTTGCAGCAGCCCCTACGAGCGCTGAACGCGGCCCCTGAACCAGCGCCAACAACCGCGCGGCCTGACCTTCGGGCAGAAGGCGGCTCGGCAGAACGACCGGCGCGGCCTCGCGCCCCCACAGGTAGATGAGGCCGCCGGACTCCTCGGCCTCCACGCAGTCGAGGAAGAGAAGCCGCCAGACTCCGCCTGCGTTCGCCTGCGTCACGCCGTCCGCTTCGATCGTCGTCGTGACCGGGGCCCGACATGAGGCGTTCGATCTCGGCGCGCCCCTTTTTCCTCGCGCCGCCAGATGCGCTGGTGCGTCCAGAGCCGCTGGATCATGAAGGCGCAGGCGGCGATCAGAAAGGTGATTTCTGCCGCGCGCCGGCTGATGAAGCCGGTCAGCGCCAGAATCGCGGCGAACAGCAGCGTGAGGATGAAGGCCGCCAGCGGCGCCTGGTGGCTCGCCGTCAGCCCGCCGCCGCAGCGCCGCGCGCAGGCCGTATCGGGCCGCCGCGGCCTCGATTTCGGCAGGTTCGAGCGTGAACGACGAAGGGCCCGTAGGACTTTGGCGCTCGGCCATCACGACTCGCCAGGCGACTTGGCGTCGAGCGCAAGCGCGTGCAATCCGTCCGCGAACTCCGCCGGCAGGAGATCGTAGACCATGCGATGCCGGTCGACCCGGCTCCGGCCGGCGAATTTCTCCGAGACGATCTTCACCCGATAGTGCGTGCCGCCGCCGGCGGGCGCATGCCCGGGACCCGTCCGAACGCCGGCGTGCCCCGCGTGCCGGTCCGATTCGTCGATGATGGCCAGTTGCTCCGGCTCGAGCGCCTCCGTCAAACGCGCGACAATTCTTTCCTGCATCGTCACGCTTTCGCACTCCCGCTCGCCGGCCTGCAGACACTAGATAGCTTAGGTCGGGGGTGGGCAGAACGCATTTTTCGAGCTGGCCGGGCCGTTCGTGCCGACCGCCGAGTCGAGGAGGGATTGGGGCTTGCCCGACGACGACCGCGCTCCTAAAGGTCATGACATGGATCTGAATTCTCCCCTGTTCGACCGCATCCGGGTGAAGCCGACCACGCACGCTCCGGAAAAGCCGAAGGCCAAGATCCCGTGCAGCCATCCGGGATGCCAGGAAGAGGGCGTTTTCCGCGCGCCCGAAGGGACGGGAGCGCGAGGGGGAGTATTTCACGTTCTGCAAGGACCACGTGCGCGAATACAACGCGACCTACGACTACTTCCGCGGCATGGACGACGAGTCGATGGCGAAGTTCCGCCAGGCGGACGCGATCGGCCATCGGCCGACCTGGAAGCTCGGCGACCGGGCGGCGGCGAGCCACGTCGACGAGACCGTGTTCGCCGAGGCGCGCGCCGCCCGCCGCCGCGGCCTGAAGGGCAAGGCGCCCCAGACCGAGCCGGCCGCCGCGCTACAACGCGCTCGCCCTGAAGGCGCTGATGACCCTCGAACTGGACGGTCAGGCGACGCAAGCCAGGATCAAGACGCGCTACAAGGATCTGGTCAAGCGTCATCATCCCGACGCCAACGGCGGCGACCGGTCGTCGGAAGACAAATTGCGCGAGATCATCCAGGCTTATAACTATCTGCGGGCCAACAAGCTGGTCTGACGCGCGGAACTCTGTCCGCGCGCGGACGCCGGATGGGACGGCTTTTGCCGCGCGACGGATTTGGTTAAGAGAGAGCCGCTCCGGCCCGAGGGGACGGAGCGTGGAGGATCGATGAATTCGAGAGAGACGCCGACGCCCGGCGAACCGACGCCCGGTCTGCCCGATACGCGGATTTCCGTGCGGAAGGCCTTTGGCATCGATTCGGACATGGAAGCGCCGGCTTACGCCGTCGCCGAAGAGCATGTGCCCGATCTCGACCCCGACTATCTGTTCGATCGCGAGACGACGCTCGCGATCCTGGCGGGCTTCGCCTACAACCGCCGCGTCATGATCACCGGCTATCATGGCACGGGCAAATCCACCCACATCGAGCAGGTCGCCGCGCGCCTCAAGTGGCCCTGCGTCCGAATCAACCTCGACAGCCACGTCTCGCGCATCGATCTCGTCGGCAAGGACGCGATCGTGCTGAAGGACGGCAAGCAGGTGACCGAGTTCCGCGACGGCATGCTGCCCTGGGCGCTGCAGAACAACATCGCGCTGTGCTTCGACGAGTACGACGCGGGGCGGCCCGACGTGATGTTCGTGATCCAGCGCGTGCTGGAAGTCTCGGGCAAGCTGACGCTGCTCGACCAGCGCCGGGTCATCCGCCCGCATCCGGCGTTCCGCCTGTTCGCCACCGCCAACACGGTCGGCCTCGGCGACACCTCGGGCCTCTATCACGGCACGCAGCAGATCAATCAGGGCCAGATGGACCGCTGGTCGATCGTGGCGACGCTGAACTATCTGCCGCACGACAAGGAGGTCGACATCGTGCTGGCGAAGTCGCCCGCCCATCAAGGCGCGCAAGGACGGCCGCGACGTCATCAACAAGATGGTGCGGGTGGCCGACCTGACCCGCAACGCCTTCGTCAACGGCGACCTGTCGACGGTGATGAGCCCGCGCACCGTGATCACCTGGGCGGAGAACGCCGACATCTTCAAGGACGTCGGCTTCGCCTTCCGCCTCACCTTCCTCAACAAGTGCGACGAACTCGAGCGCACGCTGGTCGCCGAGTTCTACCAGCGCTGCTTCGGCCAGGACCTGCCGGAGAGCGCGCTGAACGTCGCGCTGAGCTGACGGCGGGCGCGAGGCGGGCCGTCCAGATCCAGTCGTCGGAAAGTCGTATTGCGGCGATCCGGCGGTCGGGACAGTTTCACGCAGAGCGCCCGGTGAGTCTGACGCGCCTCCGGCTCCGCCGGAACCGAAGTCGAAATCCGCAATTGGACCCTGACACATGCGCGTCCTCGCGATTTCCGGCAGCCTTCGCAAAGGCTCGACCAACACGGCCGCCCTCGAGGCGCTCGCGCGTCTCGCGCCCGAGGATGTCCGGGTGCTCGTCTACCAGGGCCTCGGCAAGCTGCCGCCGTTCAATCCGGACGACGACGTCGAGGATCAAGCCGAAGCCCGAGCCGGTCGAGGCACTGCGCGCGATCGTCGGGGCCTGCGACGCCGTCGTCATCGCCGCCCCGGAATACGCCCACGGCGTGCCGGGCGTGCTCAAGAACGCGCTCGACTGGCTGGTGGCGAGCGAGACCTTCGCCGGCAGGAAGGTGGTGCTGATCAACGCTTCGCCGCGCGCCTACCACGCCCAGGCGAACTTGCGCGAGATCCTCGCCACCATGTCGGCGCGCTTCCTCGCGGACGCGTTCGTCAACCTGCCGCTGACCGGCAAGGCGATCACCGCCGAGGAGATCGCGGCCGATCCGACCTGCGCCCGGCGGCTCGGCCATGTCCTCGAGGCGCTGACGGCGGCGGTCGCAGGAGCCGTGAGCCTGCGGCCATTGCGCCCCGGCGCGCTTTCGGCCTAAGGGGTCGGCATGCATCACGACCGCGTCCTCATCGTCGACTTCGGCTCCCAGGTGACGCAGCTCATCGCGCGGCGGGTGCGCGAGGCCGGCGTCTATTGCGAGATCCACCCGTTCCTGAAGGCGGCCGAGGCGTTCGAGCGGCTCAGGCCCAGGGCGGTGATCTTCTCCGGCGGCCCGGCCTCCGTCCCCGAGGCCGGCAGCCCCCGCGCGCCCGCAAGCGATCTTCGACGCCGGCGTCCCGATCCTCGCCATCTGCTACGGCCAGCAGACGCTTTGCGAGCAGCTCGGCGGCAAGGTCGAGAGCGGCCATGCCGCCGAGTTCGGCCGCGCCGACGTGGAGATCCTCGAGACCAACGCGCTGTTCGACGGCGTCTGGGAGAAGGGCGGGCGCTATCCGGTGTGGATGAGCCACGGCGACCGGGTGACCCGCCTGCCGGAGGGCTTTCGGGTCTACGCCGTCTCCGAGAACGCGCCCTTCGCGGTCGCGGCCGACGAAAAGCGCCGCTACTACACCACCATGTTCCACCCCGAGGTCGTCCACACGCCCGACGGGGCGAGGCTGATCGCCAACTTCCTGCACAAGGTCGCGGGCCTCGAGGGCGACTGGACCATGGCCGCCTTCCGCGAGGAGGAGATTCGTCGCATCCGCGCCCAGGTCGGCAAGGGCCGCGTGATCTGCGGCCTCTCCGGCGGGGTCGATTCGGCGGTGGCGGCGGTGCTGATCCACGAGGCGATCGGCGACCAGCTGACCTGCGTCTTCGTCGACCACGGCCTCATGCGCCAGGGCGAGGCCGACGAGGTGGTGGGCCTGTTCCGCGGCCATTTCAACATCCCGCTCGTCCATGTCGACGCCTCGGACGCATTCCTCGGCGCGCTCGAGGGGCTCGACGACCCGGAGGCCAAGCGCAAGACCATCGGCCGACTGTTCATCGACGCGTTCGAAGCCGAGGCGCGCCGCATCGCCAGCGACGGCAAGGGGCCGGTCGAGTTTCTGGCGCAGGGCACGCTCTACCCGGACGTGATCGAGAGCGTCTCCTTCACCGGCGGCCCCTCGGTGACGATCAAGAGCCACCACAACGTCGGCGGCCTGCCCGAGCGGATGCGCATGAAGCTCGTCGAGCCCCTGCGCGAGCTCTTCAAGGACGAGGTCCGGGCGCTCGGGCCGCGAGCTCGGCCTGCCGGAAGCCTTCGTCGGCCGCCACCCGTTCCCCGGCCCCGGCCTCGCCATCCGCTGCCCCGGCGGGATCACGCGGGAGAAGCTCGAGATCCTGCGCAAGGCCGACGCCATCTACCTCGACGAGATCCGCAAGGCCGGCCTCTACGACACGATCTGGCAGGCCTTCGCCGTGCTCCTGCCGGTGCGCACCGTCGGCGTCATGGGCGACGGGCGCACCTACGATCAGCGTGGTGGCGCTGCGCGCGGTGACCTCGGTCGACGGCATGACCGCCGACTTCTACCCCTACGACATGGCCTTCCTCGGCCGCGACCGCGACCCGCATCATCAACGAGGTCAAGGGGGTCAACCGGGTCGTCTACGACGTGACCTCGAAGCCGCCCGGCACGATCGAGTGGGAGTAGGCGCCGGCGCCATTTTCGATTCCGTTTCATGGCTTTCCAAAGGCTTCCGGCGCCATTTTCGATTCCTTAAGACGGTAAGGGTCGAGAGGCGCGACGGGCAGAGACGCGGTGTCGCCTCATGCCCTCTCTGCGGAACGCCGGGATCGAGGGTTCGTGGGCTTGAGGGCATTGCGAGTTACGGTCGGCGAAACGTCCGACGCCGAGGGCTCGGCTGACGTCGCGAGGCGACCCAGGGGCCCCGAGCGCCGATCCAGCAGAGCGGAGTGTGGCCGACGCTTTCCTTCATCGCCGGGCCTTCACCGCCGCAGTGATCGAAAACGGCTGCAGCAGCGCGAGCGCATCCGTGGCCTCGAATTGTGTCGCGAAGGGCATTTGACGGGTTCGACCATTTCCAAACGATAGCATGGATTCTGTTGATCAGAAAGAATTTGCTGGCGCTCATGGCGTTAGCTGTTGGCGCCAACTTTTTGCCGCCCAACCTTCTCCATCCGTCATGGCCGGGCTTGACCCGGCCATCCACGGGAACACCGGGGTATCAAGGTCAGTCTCCGACAGAGAGAGCCCAATCTCCCAACGAGTCCGGGAATTGCGCGGCGCCGCGTGGATGGCCCGCACAAGGCCGGCCATGACGGGGTGCGATGTCATCGCGAACAATAGCTAACGCGATATGCGCCAATTTGCTTCTTGAATTCCAAATTTCCTTCTCGGGCCGGCCTGGCTCTACCGGGCGTGCGCCCGCGGCCGATCGGGGCGCTGGCGCGGAAGCGCATCGATCGTACGCGCATAGGCTTCCTAGGCTGGTGGTTTCGCACCCCGAGGGGCGTTGAGGAATCAAGCTTATCGGTCGTCGCATAGTCTAAAGTCTAAGTAGAATCCACAATTGCCGCCGGAAAGGCGTTCTGGAACAACCCGCGTTCAAGCCACCGGACCTTTCTCGACAACGACCCGAGTGGCGGAGCGGGCTGGAGAGTTAAATCGTGAAGCTTCGAGAAGTGCTTCGAACCTGTTCCAATGCCTCTGTCGCCGAGGCGGCGCTGATGTCGATCGGCGGCGAACTCGCCGAAGTGGTCGCCATCGAGGCGCGACGCCGGCGGCAGCCTGTCGGCGAACTCGTGGCCGAACTGGTCCATGATTTCGAGATCGCCCTCGGTACCTGCGTGTGGGCGCGCGCCGAACAAACGATGCGGGAAGCGGAGCAGCCTGTGCTTGCGGGCCTGTACGTCGTCGTCGCCCACGGCCTTTTCAGGCAGAACCTTGCGAAACCCCGGCGCCAGAGTCCGGAATTGATGAGCGCCTGAGAAGCGGTCCCCACCAAGCTCAGGGAATCGCCGCCTGGAGGTCAGGCGTCGGAAGCTACCGGCCGCCGAAACTTCCCATTGCGATACCGCACAACACCCAGGCCGGCGAATCCGAGGAGCATCGTCGTCCAGCTCGGCAGCTCGGGCGCGGAACTGACCGCGGAGCCGTAGGAGAGCCCGGTCGTTCCGCCGTCCTGCCAGGTCACGTATCCTTGCCCGGAGGGAACCGTATTCTGCAAGATCAGTTTGATCTGATAGCCGCCGTTCAGCGGCGCGATACCGGCAAAAACTTCCGTTCCCGTCACCGTTCCGCTGAAGCCGCAGCCGGAGCAATCGGGTAAAGCCGCGGTGGCGACCTGCACGCCGTTGATATAGACGTACCAGAGTTCGTCGGCGCCATTCAGGTTATCGGTAAAGGTCCAGTCCGCGGTGACGCCGGTGACGGAGCTCGTCGGCACGCTGAAGATCGAGGACTCCACGTAGTCCCCCGCCGTAAATAGATCGGCTGTTTGCCCGCCTGTAGGTATAGTCCCTGCGCCGCCGCGCCCCGCGCTGTAATAGGCGTCCCCCGCTGTGGGGAACGGAACCTCCTGCGTGACCGGGTCGCCCGCCGAGGCAGGGGCGGCCTGCGACCGCGGCTGTTGAGCGGCCGACGCGCCGCCTGCGGTGGCCAGGCACGCCAGCAGGACGAACGCACACGAGGAAAAGGGAACAGTAAAAACATGCATGGCGATCTCCCCAAATCACGCGCACATTCGATATTCAGCGATATATGATGGATGCAAGAAAGCATACAAGAGAGTTGCAAAGTGCTTCAAAATATTGAGGCGAAACAGCGATTAAAGTAAGCAATGTTACTTTTATACTTATACGTCAACCACCGAACAGGAACTGGAATATTGGCGACAACCGGAATTCAATTGCTGCTGGGCCTTCCTGACGCCCGCCGAGGTCGAAGCGCGTGCGCAGGGCGTGAGGACGAGCCGAGATCGTGTGCGGTCGCATCCAAACCGGCTAGATTTATCCGGTCGAGACGTCGACAGGCAGCATTCATTCAGGCCATCAAGGAGCCGACCCATGACGCGACCCCCCGTTCCGCCGTTCACTCGCGAAACCGCCATCCAGAAAGTCCGTGCGGCGGAAGACGCATGGAACACGCGCGATCCTTCTCGGGTGCCGGCCGCCTACACCGCCGACAGCCGATGGCGTAACCGCGACGAGTTCTTTTCCGGTCGCGAGGCGATCGCCGCGTTTCTTCAGCGCAAATGGGCGCAGGAGCTCGATTACCGGCTGATCAAGGAGCTGTGGGCCTTCACCGACAACCGCATCGCCGTGCGCTTCGTCTATGAATCGCACGACCCGGCCGGGCAATGGTGGCGGAGCCACGGCAACGAGAAGTGGCTGTTCGACGCCGACGGCCAATGGCCGAGCGGCACGCCAGCATCAACGACGTCGTCATCGCCGAGTCCGAGCGCATGTTCCGCTGGCCGCAGGGCCGCCGGCCTGACGGCCATCCAGGGCTGACGGAACTGGGGCTTTAGGCCCGGACTCTAACGCTCGCCCGGTCGGCCGTCGCCCGCCGCCATCGCCGGCGCTCAGCGCCGCCGCCATGCTCGCTCGTCGTAGGGCTTCTGCAGAACCACCGCCTCCTGGAGGCGCCCTCCTGGCGGCGGCGCCGGACGGGGCCGCGTATCCCGTGGCGAAGACGACGCGCAAGGTCCGGGCGGCGCTCGCGTGGCGGCCGCGGCGAAGTTCTTCCCCCGACATGCCCGGCAGCGAGAGGTCGGTCACGATGACGTCGAAGACGCCATTGTCGAGCGTCTTCGAGCGCCATTGCGCCGTCCGCCGCCTCCGCGACCGAGTGGCCGAGGTCCGTCAGCATCTCCGCGGTCGACGAGACGGATCAGCGAGTCGTCCTCGACCAGAAGAATTCGCAGCGGACGAGCCGGAGAACTCCCGCCGTCTCCGGTCGCGCGACGGTCCGGGGCGCGATCGCCGTCTGGGCGACGCCGCGCTGCTGCTGGTTGCGCAGGACGAACTGGATTTTCCGCGCCAGCGCCTCGCGGCTATAGGGCTTGCTGAGCAGCTCGACCCCGTCGTCGAGCCGGCCGCCGTGCACGATCGCGTTCTCGGTATATCCGGAGGTGAACAGCACGGCGAGGTTGGGCAGCCGCTCCCGCGCCTTGCGGGCGAGCTCCGGACTGCGCAGCGGGCCCGGCATCACCACGTCGGTGAACAGCAGGTCGATCGGAACGCCGCTTTCGATGATCGTCCAGGCGCTCTGCGGCGTCCTTCGCCTTCAGGACGCGATAGCCGAGTTCCGACAGGAGATCGACGACCGTGCCGCGCACCTGCTCGTCGTCCTCGACGACCAGCACCGTCTCGCCGCCGCCGGTCGCGGGCCCGGCTCGACGTTCCGGCTCGGCGTCCTCGATCCCTTTCGCGCGCGGCAGATAGATGCGCACGGTCGTGCCGTGGCCGGGCTCGCTGTAGATCTTGATGTGGCCGCCCGACTGCTTGACGAAGCCGTAGACCATGCTGAGCCCGAGGCCGGTGCCCCGGCCCTCGGGCTTGGTGGTGAAGAACGGCTCGAACACATGTTCGATGACGTCGGGCGGGAATCCCGGCCCCGTGTCGGTGACCGCGATCATCACGTACTGGCCGGCGGTCACGTCGGCGTGGCGCACCGCATAGTCGTCGTCGAGATAGGCGTTGCCCGCCTCGATCGTGAGCTTGCCGTGCCCCTCCATCGCGTCGCGCGCGTTGATCGCGAGGTTCAGGAGCGCGTTCTCGACCTGAACCGTGTCGACGAAGGTGTTCCATAAGCCCCCGGAGATCACGGTCTCGATCTCGACCCCGTCGCCGAGCGCGCGGCGAAGCATGTCGTCGGTGCTGCGGATCAGGCGCCCGAGATTGACCACCTTCGGCGCGAGCGGCTGCCGTCGGCCGAACGCGAGCAGTTGCGAGGCGAGTTTCGAGCCGCGCGAGATGGCGGCGATCGCCGTCTGCAGGCGCTGCTCGGCGCGCGGGTTGCCGGCGACGTCGCGGCGAGCAGTTGCAGATTGCCGCCGATGATCTGAAGGACGTTGTTGAAGTCGTGCGCGACGCCGCCGGTGAGCTTGCCGACCGCCTCCATCTTCTGCGCCTGCAGCAGTTGCGCCTCGGCCTTCGGCGCGCTCGGCGATCGCGCCGGCGACGCGCTGCTCGAGCGACTCGTTGGCCTGCCGCAGGATCTGTTCGGCTTCCTTGCGGTCGGTGATGTCGATGACCGAGCCGATGTGTCCGAGGAATTCGCCGTCGTCGCCGAAGCGCGGTCCGGCGGCGCTCGAGCGCCCAGCGATAGCCGCCGTCGTCTGCGCCGGAGCCGGTATTCGAGCCGGAACGGGTTGCGCGCGGCGTTGGCCTCGACAGAAGGCGCTGTCGCGCCTCCTCCCGGTCGTCGGGATGCACGCGCCTCCCAGGCGCCGTAGCCGAGCGCCTCCTCCTGCCGGCTGCCCGGTGAATTCGGTCCAGAGCCGATTGAGATAGGTGAGCGAGCCGGTCGGATCGGTCATCCACATCATGACCGGCGCGTGATCGGCCATGTTGCGGAAGCGCGCCTCGCTCTCGCGCAGCTCGCGGGTCGTCTCGCGCCGAAGGAGCGCCATCTCCAGATTGGCGTTCACGCGGGCGATCAGCTCGCGCGCCGAGAAGGGCTTGGTCAGGTAGTCGTCCGCCTTGGCGTCGAGGCCTTCCACCCGCGCGTCCTCGCCGGCCCGCGCCGACAGCACGATCACCGGAATGTCGCGCAATGCGGCGTCCCCGCGCAGTTCGCGCAGCAGGCCGAAGCCGTCGAGCCCCGGCATCATGACGTCGGTCAGGACGAGATCGGGTTTGCGCGCCCGGATCGCCTCCAGCGCCACGCAGCCGTCGGAAACGGCCTCGACGTCCCATCGCGACTGCAGAAGCCGGCGGACGTAGTTGCGCATGTCCGCATTGTCGTCGGCCACCAGGATGCGCGAGCCCGCCGTCCGTCCCTGGAACGGAAAGTCGGGCGCGTCGTCGGCGCGATCGTCGGGCGCCTCGCCGTCGGTCGCCGTCGGACGGGAGCCAGCGCAAGCGCCTCCTCGACGAAGGCGCCGGCGCGCAGCGACGTCGAAGCCCGCGACGCGTCCCTTGCCGATCCTGTCTGGCGGGAGATGGCCGGCGCCGAACGGGAATCGAGATGGTGAACGCCGCGCCCTTGCCCATCCTCGCTCTCGGCCTCCGTCGTCCCGCCGTGCAGCTTCACCAGCTCCTGCACCAGGGCGAGGCCGATGCCGGAGCCTTCGAACGAGCGGCTCTTCTGGCCCTCGATCCGATGGAAGCGCTCGAACAGCATCGGCAGCTCGGATTGCGGAATGCCGACGCCGGTGTCGCGGACGGTCAGCTCGCGCGCACCTGCGGTCCGCCGAACTGCTCGAGTTCGACCGCGATCCCGCCTTCGAAGGTGAACTTGAAGGCGTTCGACAGGAGATTGAGGACGATCTTCTCCCACATGTCGCGGTCGACATAGACCGGCTCGGGCAGGTCGGCGCAATCGATCCGCGAGCGAGAGCCCGGCCCGTTCGGTCGCCGACTCGAAGTTCGACGCGAGCTTCGGCGGTCAGTTGCGCGAGGTCCACGGGCTCGAAGTTCATGTCGGTCCGGCCGGCTTCGATGCGGGAGAAATCGAGCAGGGAATTGACCAGCTTGAGCAGGCGGAGGCTGTTGCGGTGGGCGGTCTCGAGCCGATTGCGATGGACCGGCGGCAGATGCGCCGGCGCCTCCTGGAGCACGTCCTCGATCGGCCCGAGCATCAGCGTCAGCGGCGTGCGGAATTCGTGGCTGATGTTGGAGAAGAAGGTCGTCTTCGCGCGGTCGATCTCCGCCAGCGCCTCGGCGCGCCGGCGCTCCTCCTCGTAGGCCTGGGCGTTGGCGATCGCCGCCGCGATCTGCCCGGCGGCGAGACTGAGGAAGCCCCGGTAGTTGTCGTCGAACAGGCGGAACGGGTTGAGGCCGACGACCAGCACCCCGGCGCGGCCGGTGTCTCCGGTCGGCAGGATGGGAATCAGGGCGGCGCTCGGTCGGCGGCTGCGGCCAGGGCCCGGTCGGGATCGTCGTCTTCCGCCAGCGCCTGCAGGTCCGACACGATCCGGACGCTCTGCGACTTCAGGACCTCGCCGATCGGCCAGGGCGACGCGTCGATCCGAGGTCGATCGTCTCCGGCGCGAGCGCGTGGCCCCGCTCGATGCCGGAGGCGCCCGCGAGCTCGCGCCGTGCCGGCGTCGCGCTCGGCGACATAGATCATGCGCGAACGGCAGGTCGCGCGGATTCTTCTCGAGCGCGACCGCGCCGCGCACGCAGGCCTCGCGCCAGTTGCGCGCGTGGCCGGCCTCGGCCGCGAGATCCTTGAGCAGCGCGAGCTGCCGCTCGCCGATCACGCGCTGCGTGTCGTCGCTGTTGGCGCAGAAGATCCCGCCGACCGTGCCGTCGTCGTTCGGGATCGGGCTGTAGGAGAAGGTGTAGTAGGTCTCCTCCGGATAGCCGTTGCGCTCCATGATCAGGAGCTGCGATTCGACGTAGGTGCCCTGGTCGCCGCCGAGCGCGGTGTCCAGCATCGGCCCGATCTGCGGCCAGATCTCGCGCCAGACCTCGCGCGTCGGCCGGCCGAGGGCCCAGGGGTGCTTGCCGCCGATGATCGACTTGTAGGGGTCGTTGTAGAAGTACGTGAGGTCCTCGCCCCAGCCGATCCAGATCGGCTGGCGGGAGGTCAGCATGATCCGGATCGCCATCTTCAGGCTTTGCGGCCAGGACTCGGGCGGCCCGAGCGGCGTCGTTTCCCAGGGATAGGCGCGCATCAGCGCGCCCGAGCTCCCCGCCTCCGGACAGGAAATCGCGGATCGACTCGCGCGACGCCGCCGCCGACCGATCGTCGCAGACGCGCTCATCGACGTCCTCCTCGTCACGTAAAGCAAGAAACAACGACGGAAATCAGGCGCTTGCGCTGGCTGAGGGCCAAAAGATTACGAGACATTCGTGTGCCGGTCTAGGAGCGGACCGGAGCATGGGCGCCGGCCGCGACCGCTTTCCGCCTGGCTTGAGCAGTGCGAGCCTGGCGGGCGCTCAGCGCTTCAGGTCGCACCCCAGCAGCGCCTCTCGTTTGCCCATGCGGTCGCGGTCGTCGCGGTCGGCTGCGAAGTGGGATTTTTCGGAGCGCGGGAAGGAGCGCGTGCGCGACGCGAAGACAAGGGACGGCGCCGCGCTCTGGAGAAGCGCGACGCCGCCGTCGTCCGGCGCGTTTCGGCGGGCGTGCCCTGGCCCGTCCGTCTCTACGCCGAACGCGTTCGTCAGGCCGCCCGGAGCCTGCGGCCGGCGCGAGGCGCCGCGAGCCCGAGGCCGGCGAAGCCGATGAGCATCATCGTCCAGACCGGCGCCTCGGGAACGGCGGCGACGCCGACGTCGATGAAATCGATGTTCGACACCCAGCGGCCATGCTTGTTGTCGTCCGGGAAGATCACCCGCGCGACGCCGTCGCCGGGGAAGTTCCCGCCAGTGTCGGCGTAGGGCAGCAGGTTCTGCGGATTGCCGCCGAGCGAAGGATCGATCTCCGCGAGCGAAAAAACGACCTCGTACCCGTCGGTCGCCCCCACCACCACGACGCCGTCGGTCGCGCTCACGCCGCTCGGAGCAAGAAAGGTTTGGAGCGGCACGCCGGTGTAGGCGTCGCCGCTGACCGTCTCCTCGACCGCGGCGAAGCCGGTCTCGAGGTCGGTCAGCGTGTAGTCGCCCGGATTGGTCACCTTTCCGGACAGGTCGACGCTCGACGAGGGTCCGCCGGGGCCGGTCGGCAGCGCGGGGGCGGCGACCACCGTCAGACTGGTCAGGTTTGCAAGATCGCGGCCGGAGGCGCCGGCGTTCGGATCGACGAGCGTATAGTCGCCGCCGCTGACGCTGATGTAGGGGGCCGCGTTGGTCCCGCCGAAGCTCGGATCGAGTTCGCCGGCGGAGAACACCGATTGGGCGCCGTCGACGCTCGTGGCGACGACGTAATCATGCAGGATCGCGTTCTTGGAATTGTAGCCCGACGCGACCGGCGTCTGGACGTTTTCGATCAGGGACCACAGCGACGTCCCGTTGGCGACGGCCACGTCGCCGGTGATGCCGTCGCCGATTACCTGCAGGCCCGCGCGCCCGGGCGCGACCGAAAAAGCCAGCAGAGCCGCGGCGCATGCCAAGCGTCGAACAAAGATCATCCCGCCCCTCCACGACGTATACAGGGGAATATAACGCCTCGTTGCGCGCCTCTGTCAATGGGATCAGCCGCTGGCGCTCAAACGGGCGCTGCGACAGCAGTCCATGATCGATCACAAACTGGCCTGACCTGGGGCGTCGTCGCGCCAGAGTGGGGGGCGCCGCGCGCGCCGGGTCACGGCATGCCGCCCAGCTTGTCGAGGATCAGCTTGGCCAGCTCGCCGGCAGGGCGCCTTCGCCTGGAACGCGTCGAGGAGCGCCTTGCGCTTGTCGACGAAGTCGCCCGGCGTCTCGATCATGTAGGCGTCGAAGATCTGCTCGAACCGGACGAGCCCGTCCGAGACGCCCGGCTTGGATTTCGCAAGGTCGACGAGTTCGTCCGCGTAGCGTTCGGCGGTCGTCATGAAGCTCTCCAAAGGTTCGGTGGATTTGCGCGCACGGGAAGGGCCGAGAGGCCGTCGCGCTCCCCTTCCGTCTTCGTCGCAATCGGCATAAAAGGCGCGCCGACCTTACCCTTCCGCCTATTCGCGCCGACAACCGGCGCCGGAGACCGTTCATGGCCAAGCCGCGTACGTTGTACGACAAGATCTGGGACGACCACGTCATCGAGACGGCCGGCGGTTCGAGCCTCATCTACATCGACCGCCATCTCGTCCACGAGGTGACGAGCCCGCAGGCCTTCGAGGGCCTGCGCATGGCGGGGCGCAAGGTGCGCGCGCCGGAGAAGACGCTCGCCGTCGTCGACCACAACATCCAGACGACCGACCGCAGCCACGGCATCGCCGACCCGGAGAGCCGCCAGCAGGTCGAGACGCTGGCCGCCAACGCGAAGGAATTCGGCATCGAATATTACGACGAGTTCGATCCGCGGCAGGGCGTCGTGCACATCATCGGGCCGGAGCAGGGCTTCACCCTGCCGGGGACGACCATCGTCTGCGGCGACAGCCACACCTCGACCCACGGCGCCTTCGGCGCGCTCGCCCACGGCATCGGCACCTCCGAGGTCGAGCACGTGCTCGCGACCCAGACGCTGATCCAGTCGCAAAGCCAAGAACATGCGGGTGCGAGATCGACGGCGCGCTTGCCGACGGCGTCACCGCCAAGGACGTCATCCTCGCCATCATCGGCGAGATCGGCACGGCCGGGCGGCACCGGCCACGTCATCGAATATTGCGGGTCGGCGATCGAGGCGCTGTCGATGGAAGGCCGCATGACGGTCTGCAACATGTCGATCGAGGGCGGCGCGCGCGCCGGCCTGATCGCGCCGGACGCCAAGACCTTCGCCTATCTCAAGGACCGCCCGAAGTCGCCGAAGGGCGCCCACTGGGATCAGGCGCTTCGCTACTGGGAGACGCTGCGCACCGACGAGGGCGCGCATTTCGACGCCGAGGTGCGGCTGGACGCCGCCGACCTGCCGCCGATCGTCACCTGGGGCACGAGCCCGCAGGACGTCGCCACGATCGCGGCGCCGTGCCGCGCGTCGAGGACGGCGCGACGCGAGCAGAAGCGCGCCTCGATCCAGCGCGCCCTCGACTACATGGGCCTCAAGGGCGGCGAGAAGATCACCGACCTCGAGATCGACCGCGTCTTCATCGGCTCGTGCACCAACGGCCGGATCGAGGACCTGCGCGCCGCGGCGAAGATCGCCGAGGGGCGCAAGGTGAGCGAGCGGGTCGCGCGCGATGGTCGTGCCGGGCTCGGGGCTGGTCAAGGCGCAGGCCGAGGCCGAAGGGCTCGACAAGATCTTCCTCGCCGCCGGCTTCGAATGGCGCGAGCCCGGCTGCTCGATGTGCCTCGCCATGAACCCGGACAAGCTCCTGCCCGGCGAGCGCTGCGCCTCGACCTCGAACCGCAACTTCGAGGGCCGCCAGGGCTACAAGGGCCGCACGCATCTCGTGTCGCCGGCGATGGCGGCGGCGGCGGCGATCGCGGGGCGGTTTGTCGACGTGCGGGAGTGGCGGTGACGCGCCTCATGGGCCAGAATGGTTTTGCCGAAATTGCGCGTCCGTCGAGAGACGAACATCTTTCGGCTGCTCGCGTTTGAGACGACCCGAAGCACACTCCGGCCATTTGGAGGATTCATGGGCGCCGTTGTGGAACAGCCGCAAGCCCCCGCAAGGCATCGGCTCGATGTCGCTGCCTACTACCGGATGGCCGAGGCGGGCATCCTGGCCCATCCCCAGCGTGTCGAACTGATCGACGGAGACATCTTCGACATGAATCCGATCGGCAGTCCGCACGCGGCCGTCACGAGAAGGCTCGAGCAGCAGTTCGCCCGCGCCGTCGCCGACGGCATTGTCCTGGTCAGCGTCCAGAATCCCTTGCGTCTCGACGCCCATAACGAGCCCCAGCCGGATTTCGTAGCCTTAGCCCCCCGTCCCGACGCCTATGCCGCGTCCCATCCCGGGGCGGCCGACGCCCTGCTCCTCATCGAAGTCTCGGACAGTTCCCTGGATTACGACCGGAAGACAAAGCTTCCGCTTTATGCGCGGTTCGGCGTGCCTGAGGTCTGGATTGTCGATCTTTCCGGCGGCGCCGTCGAGGCCTACCGGGAACCTATCGAAGGCCGCTATGTCTCGTCGGTGCGGATGACCCAAGGCTTTCTGACACCGCTACGCATTCCCGAGGTCACCATCGCCATCGCAGCGCTCGTTCCCTGAGCGAGTGGCGCTGACCCGAAGCGGCAGCCGGGGCCGCGCCGCGGACCGTCCGTCTCAGGCGGCTACAGCGATCTCGTCGATGATGTCGGGCGCGGCCGAAAGAATGCCGAGCGCCACTGACGAACTCGCGCAAGTCGGGAGCCGTCCGCTTGGCGGCCCGCTAAGCCACCTCTGACGACACGGTTTCCTGAAGCTGTTTTTTGTAGGCGGTCAGGATTGAGGGGATGAGCCCGGGAAAGCGCTGCTCCAGCTCCTCGCAACGCGAAATATTGTGCATCTCCACACCCCGGCGCTCGGACCGGATGAGCCCCGCCTCACGTAACGCATTGAAATGTTGCGACAGGGTCGATTTCGGGATTGTCCGATCGCCTATTTGCGCGAACGCCGCGCAATTCTGGGGACATTGCGAAAAGGCGATATTGGCGAAGATGGCCACCCGCGCCGGGTCGGACAGGGCGTGGAAAATGCCCTCGAGGGTGATCGCATCGAGGCGAGGGTGCGGAATCGGCTTCATGCTTTCCATCCTATACCCGTCTTGACAAATTGTTCCAAAGTTCGGAACTTCGGTTGTCTCGTACTATCAAAGATGCGGCCAGCCCGCCTCGGAGGACAACTCGAAATGAGCAAACTTTCCGGAAAAGTCGCAATCGTAACCGGCGCCTCGAAGGGCATCGGCGCTGCCGTCGCCAAGTCGCTGGCCGCCAGCGGCGCCAGCGTGATCGTCAATTACGCGTCAAGCAAAGAGGGAGCCCAAAAGGTCGTCGACTCGATCACCGCGGCCGGCGGCAAGGCTTTGGCGGTCAAAGGCGACGTATCAAAGGCCGCGGAGGCCCGCGCCGTGGTCGAGGCGGCAATCCAGAACTATGGCCGTCTTGACGTGCTGGTGAACAATGCCGGCGTCTACGACATGAAGCCGCTCGAAGAGATCACGGAAGAGCATTTTCACACGATCTTCAACATCAACGTGCTGGGCCTGCTGCTGATCAGCAAGGAAGCCGCCAAACACCTGGGACCGGGCGGCAGCATCGTGAATATCGGTTCGGCCGTCTCCCGGATCGCACCCCCCGGCTCGGCGGTCTACACCGCCACCAAGAGCGCCGTCGACGGCATCACCGGCGTGCTTTCGCGCGAACTCGGGCCCAAGGGCGTCCGCGTGAATTCGATCAATCCCGGCATGGTCGAGACCGAGGGCGCGCATACGGCCGGCTTCATCGGCTCGAGCTTCCAGGATCAGCTCGTCGCCCAGACGCCGCTCGGACGCATCGGCCAGCCCCAAGACATCGCCTCGATCGCGACATTCCTGGCGACGGACGATGCGGGGTGGCTGACCGGTCAGCGGATTATCGCCAGCGGCGGCATGCAGTAGGCTGCGCGGGGTCCCGCGTCCGCCGGGCCCCCCGAAGGCGCCCCACGGAACTTCGGCGTTGGCGTTGGCTGGTATGCTATCGTCTTGCTTCGTCGTTCCGCGAGTCTTTGCAATGAAAGCCGGCGCCTTCCTCATCGACGAGAGCGAGATCGTCGAGACGTTCGTCCGCGCCTCCGGGCCCGGCGGGCAGAACGTCAACAAGGTGGCGAGCGCAGTCGAACTGCGCTTCGACGCCCGCCGCAGCCCGAGTCTGCCCAACGACGTCGCGACCAAGCTGATCCGCCTCGCCGGCTCGCGGGCGACTCAGGAGGGCGTGATCGTCATCTTCGCGCAAAAATTCTCCAGTCAGCCGCGCAATCGCGAGGACGCGCGCGCGCGCCTCGTCGCCCTGATCGAGAAGGCGCAGGAACGCGAGAAGCCGCGCCGCCCGACCAAGCCGACCCGCGCCTCGCAGGTGCGTCGTCTCGACTCGAAGAGCCGGCGGGGCGAGGTCAAGGCGATGAGGGGGAAGGCGGGGGCCGGAATAGGCGTGGCGGACTGGACTGTTTCCGCCGACCCGTACAAAATACCCTAAGCCAATGGATTAAGGACTTGAGATGCCTTCCTCTACGCCGCACGCTCCGACCCTCGACGACGTCGTCGCCGCCCATGCCGCGCTGCGCCAGCGCCATCCGCTCGTCCAGGCGCTGACCAACAGCGTCTCGACCAATTTCGTCGCCAACGTGCTGCTCGCCGTCGGCGCGGCGCCGGCGATGGTCGACAATCCCGAAGAGGCCGGCCTGTTCGCCGGGATCGCCGACGCGGTGCTGATCAATCTCGGCACGCCGACAACGGCGCAGGTCGAATCGATGCGGCTCGCGGCCGCGGCGGCGCAGAAGGCGGGCAAGCCGTGGGTGCTGGACCCGATCGCGGCCGGCGCCCTGCCGTGGCGCGGCGCGGTCGCGGCGGAGCTGTTGCAATTCAAGCCGGCGATCGTGCGCGGCAACGCCTCGGAAATCATCGGACTCGCCGGCCTTGGCGGAGGCGGGCGCGGCGTCGATTCGTCGGCCGACCCGGCGGCGGCGGTTCCGGCGGCGGTCGATCTTCTCGCCCACGCCGCCGCCGTCTCGGCCTCGGGTCCCGTCGATCATGCGGTCGGGCGGGTCGGAGGGCCGGGCGACGCTGGTCAAGGTCGGCGGCGGCAGCGCGCTTCTGACGCGGGTCACCGCGACGGGCTGCGCGCTCGGCGCGCTGAGCGCCGCCTACGCCTCGGTCGCGCCCGATGCGCTGACCGGCCTCGTCGCGGCGCACGTCCATTTCGCCGTCGCGGCCGAGCTTGCGGAGGCGAGCGCCAAGGGGCCCGGGCAGCTTCGCCGTCGCCTTCGTCGACGCGCTCGATGCGGTCGATGCGGCGGCGCTCCGGACGCCTGGCGAAGATCGAGCCGCCGGTCGCGGTCGGCTGATCGTTTAGAGCTCCGGCACGCGGCGAACTCGGCGGGGTCGTGGGACGAGATGAGTTTCACCTCGTCGCCGTGACGGGTCGCAAGCTCGCGCAGTCGTTTCTGGTTGGCGACGCGCGTGGCGCTTGTCGATGTTGACCAGCGATTCGAACAGCCCGGATCCCGACCGGCGCGACGCCGTCGCCCGGGGGCTGACCTCGGCATGATGGAAATAGGCGTCGCCGCAGTGGAGAAGCCAGCCCGAGGCCGTCGCGGACCGCGACGCCGCAATGGCCGCGCGAATGGCCGGGCAGGGGGATCAGGAGCACGTCGTCGCGCGTCCCCGGCAGCGCCCGGACGCTCGCGAATCCGAACCAGTCGTCGCCGTCCGCCTCGATCGGGTCCCAATGCGCGACATGTGTCGAGCTGCGCCTTGCGATAGCGTGTGCGCTCCCGCCAGGTCGGATTCTTCGCCGCGCGCAGCTCGGCCGCGTGGACATGGACGGTCGCCGCCGGGAAAGTCGACAGGCCCCCGGCGTGGTCGAGGTCGAGATGGGTCGGCACGATGTGGCGAACGTCGTCGATGCGGAAGCCGAGGTCGGCGATCTGGCGCAGCGCCGTCTCGGCGACCTCGAGCCGCGGCCGGGTCATGAGCGTGTTGAAGAGCGACTCCGAGCCGCCTGGGATCGGCGACGTCCTCGACCCCGAGCCCGCTGTCGACGAGAATCAGGCCGTCCTCGCCCTCGATCATCAGGCAATGGCAGCACATCGGCGCAGTCGCCCAGGGGCCGCCCTTGCCGCCGAACAGCCGCCCCCCGCGCGGGCACAAGGAGCCGCAGTTGAGATGGTGAATGCGCATGAGCGCGCTCTTTACGCTACGCGCGCGGCGGGGCCTAGTGCGGGTCGCGAGGGCGGCCCGGCGCGCGACCACTCTGCCGACCGGTCAAAGCGCCCTCGGTAAGCCGGCGCAAGGTCGAAGGAACGAATGTCGGCGCAAGCCGTTTCGGGACGGGGGCAGTCAAACCCAAGGAAGCACGCAATGGCTGATAAAGCCCATACCCAAGCCGCTGAACACCACGAAAACGCCGCCCGGAGCCATCGTACGGCCGCCGAGCATCATGGTCGGGGAGACCACGCCAAGGGCCACGAAGAATCGGCCAAGGCTCACGGCCATTCCAAGACGGCGCACGAGCATTCCGAGAAGGCGCACAGCGAGAGCGGGAAAGTCCGCGGCGAGCGCCAGGCCGCAAAGTAGTAGGGCGCGCGTCGCCCTGGGGCCGCCGCATGGCGGCCCCGTTCCTGTCCCGCGAACGAAAACCGTCTTCCCCTCCGATCCGTCGCGCTTTAGCCTTCCTTCCGGAAACGGAGGACGGCGCGCATGTGTGTGATCTGTAGCGGAAAAACGTTCGGACGGCGGGGATTTATGAGGCTTGGGACGGGGGCGCTCGCCGGCGTGGCGCTCGCCGGCGCGATGCGGCCGGTCCGCGCCGCGGACGGCGCCCCGACGCCCCTGTCGCCCGACGCCGCGCTCGCCCAGCTCAAAGCGGGCAATGCGCGCTATATCAGTCACCCCGAACTTTGCTCGATCGACCTGGCTCAGGCGCGCGCGTCCGTCGCCGGCCATCAGGCGCCCTGGGCGAGCATCATCTCATGCGCCGACAGCCGCGTGCCGCCCGAACTGATCTTCGGCGGTCTCGGGGTCGGCGAGCTGTTCGTCGCCCGCAACGCCGGCAACCTGGTCGATACGGCGACGCTCGGCACGGTCGAGTACGGCGCCGCCGTGCTGGGCTCACCGCTGATCGTCGTGCTGGCGCACACCAGTTGCGGCGCGGTCAAGGCCGCCTGCGATGTGGTGTCGAAGAACGCTTCCTTTCCCGGCGCGATCGAACCCATGATCGAGCCGATCCTGCCGGCGGCGCTCGCCGCGCGCGGCGCGGAAGGCGACTACGTCACCAACACCGCCAAACTCAGCGCACAGCGCACCGCTCAACGGATTCCCGCCGCGAGCACGCTGATCTCCGGACTGGTCAAAGACGGCAAGCTGAAGATCGCCGCGGCGATATACGACTTGCAGAGCGGCGTCGTGTCTTATCTGAGCTGACCGGCGGGCCCTGTCGTCCAGGAGGAGGCCCGGATCGCGCCCGCGGAACAAACGCGTTCGAGCCCTGTTTTCGGGGAAGGGCGTTTCGATCATCGCGGAGGACAGGAAATGGCCTCAAGCATTCGCGGCGGAATCTCTCGACGCGACCGGATGTCGGCGGCGAGCCTTGTCGCGGCCGTCGGCCTCGCCGCCATGATCGCCGGGGCGGATCGCGCCGCGGCCTGCGACGGCGTCGGCTGCGTCGGTCAGGCGATCGGCGAGGGCGTTCACGAGACGGGCGTCGGGATCGGCCAAGGCGCCCGAGCGACCGGCCACGTCGTCGAGAAGGGCGCGGTCGGGGTCGGCGGCGCTGTTCAGAAGGGCGTCAACACGACCGGTCGCGCGCTCGGCGACGCGGGGCACAGCGTGGACCGAGCGGTGACCGGGCAGTGACCGGGACGAACGGCCGCAGCGCGCCCGCTTGTGGTCAGCCGCCGAAATAGTGCGGCTGGTCGAGGTCGGCGATCAGGCCTGGCTCCCTCGGGCGCCATCCGAGCCATTCTCTTGTCAACGCGCTCGACGACGGCATGTCGAGCCCTGCGAACATCGCGAACCAGCCGAAATGCTCGGCCGCCTTCTCGGGCGGAACGCTGACGACCGGCAGGCCGAGGCGCTTTCCGATGACGGCGGCGATCTCCTTGAACGGAACGCCCTCCTCGGCGACGGCATGATAGCGTTTGCCCGAAACGCCTTTCTCCAGCGCAAGTCGAAAGGCGCGCGCGGCGTCTCGTCTATGGACCGCCGGCCACCGATTGAGCCCCTCGCCGACATAGGCCGCGACGCCCTTCTCGCGAGCGATGCCAATGAGAAGCGGGACGAAGCCGTGATCGCCCGCGCCATGAACGGTCGGCGCCAAGCGGACCGCCATGCCCTTTACCCCGAGCGTTTCGGTCGCCAGCGCCGCCTCCTCCGAAACGCGGGGAAGAGCGTGCGCGCCGGGCGCCCGCACCGTCTCCTCCGTCGCGACGCTGCCGGGCGCGAGAAGCGCCACGCCCGATGCCGCGATCAACGGCCGGCCCGAGCCGGCGAGGGCGTCGCCGAGCGACTCGATCGCGCGCTTGTCGATCGCGCAGCTCTCCGCCATTTTCGAGAAGTCGTGGATGAAGGCGCAGTGGATCACGCCATCGGCTTCGGTCGCGCCGCTTTTCAGGCTCTCGACATCCTCGAGCGATCCGCGATGCACTTCTGCGCCGGCCGTCGTCAGACTCTCGGCCGAAGCGTCCGATCGGGCGAGGCCGAGAACCGAATGGCCCGCGCTGATCAGGTCCGCGACGACCGCCGAGCCGATGAAACCGCTGGCGCCAGTGACGAATACATGCATGAACAGATCCTTTCTTTACGGATTGAACCAAGTCTGACCGGGACCGTCAGCCGAAATAGCCGGTCTGGTCGATATCGGCGAGGAGCCCCGGCTCTCTCGGCGCCCAGTTCAGGAGCGCGCGGGTGCGCGCGCCTGAAGTCGGAACGTCCCAGGCGGCGAATCCGCCGAACCAGCCGAAATGTTTTTGCGCCTCTTCGGGCGGGACGCTTGCGACCGGCACGCCGGCGAGCCTCCCGATCGCGGCCGCGATCTCCCGGAACGGGACGCCTTCGTCGCCGATCGCGTGGAACGGCCCGCCCGCTGCGCCGCGTTCGATCGCCAGGCGAAAGACGCGGGCCGCGTCGAGGCGATGGACAGCCGGCCAGCGATTGAGTCCCTCGCCGACATAGGCCGAGACGCCTTTTTCGCGCGCGAGGGCGTAGAGAATGGGAACGAAGCCCTTCTCGCCGAGCCCGTGCACGGACGGAGGCAAGCGCACGGTCGAGGCGCGGAGCCCCCGCGCGGCGAGCGCAACGGCGGTGTGTTCCGAAGCGCGGGGATAGGCGTCGGAAACCGGAATGGCGGGATCGTCTTCCGTCGCGACAGGGCCAGCGGCATGAATTGCGACGCCGGAGGTCACGAGCAGGGGCCGTTCGGAACCCGCGAGCGCGGCGCCGAGGGTTTCGATGGCCTTCCGGTCGACTTCGCAGTTCCGCTTGAAATCGGAGAAGTCGTGGATAAACCCGAGATGGATCACGGCGTCGGTCGCCGCCGCGCCGCTCTTGAGGCTTTCGAGGTCCTCGAGGGAGCCGCGCTGGACCTCCGCGCCTGCCGCGACCACCCGGTCCGCCGCCGCGTCCGAGCGCGCGAGACCGAGGACCGAATGCCCCGCGCCGATCAGGTCGGCGACGACGGCCGAGCCGATGAATCCGCTGGCGCCAGTAACAAATATTCGCATGGAAAGCGTCTCCGAGGTTGGACTTCGCGCACTATCGGCTGCTATACTATCCGGGTAAATACGTGAGTTTATACCGGTATAATGACTAACAGGATGACCGCCCCGGCGGCCGAGGCGAACCCGCTCGGCGCCTATCTGAGAGACCGCCGGGAGAAGCTCGATCCGGCTGCGCTTGGCTTTTCGCTGAACCGCCGCCGTACGCCGGGCCTCAGGCGCGAGGAGGTGGCGCAACGCGCCAATGTCAGCGCCACCTGGTACACCTGGCTCGAGCAGGGCCGGGGCGGGGCGCCCTCGGCCGACGTGCTTGATCGCCTTGCGCGCGCGCTCATGCTGACCGATGTCGAGCGCGAGCATCTGTTCCTGATCGCGCTCGGTCGGCCGCCCGAGGTTCGCTACCGTGAAGTCGAGGGCGTTACGCCCCGGTTGCAGCGGGTGCTCGACGCGCTGCCCTTCAGCCCCGCCCTCGTTAAGACGGCGACCTGGGACATCGTCGCCTGGAACCGCGCCGCGGCGGCGGTGCTCGGCGATTACGGGGCGCTTGAAGCTCATCAACGCAACGTCCTGCGCATGATGTTCTGCGAGCCGCGCGTGCGCGAGCGGCAGCTCGATTGGGAGAGCGTCGCCCGCTTCGTCGTCTCGACGTTCCGAGCGGACACGGCGCGCACCGGCGCGGCCGACGCCGTCAGGGCGCTGGTCGACGAACTCAGCCGCGCGAGTCCGGACTTCGAGCGGCTATGGCGCGACAACGATGTCATGAGCCACGGCGCGGGCACGAAAACGCTTCGAGACCCGAACGGCGGCTTCCTGTCGATGGAATATTCCGCCTTCGCCGTCGACGGCCGGCCCGACCTCGGCATGGTGGTCTACAACCCCGCGACGCCCGAGGACGCTGAGCGAATCCGGGCGCTGATCGCGGCGCGGGATGAGGCGCAGGGGGAGCCGTGACGGAGTTCCGCAGCGAGCCTGAGAAAGCCGTTTGCGGCGCGGCCGGTTGACGATATGCATGGGAGGGTCGCCTGCTCTTGAACGGACGGCGCGGCCGTCCGATCGCGCCTCTCCTGTGGCCCGCCTTGCACCGTCGAAGCCTCGTCATCCCCTCATGACTGAATCCGCCCCTTCGACTGACGCGGCGCCGATCGCCGGCGCATGCTGCGGCGAGCCGGGCGCGGAAAGCGTGTCCCGCGCAGATCGAGGGACACGGGGGAGGCCGCCTCGCTCGCCCATCGCGGCGACCCGATCCGCTGCCGCCGCGCTCGCGCTTCTCACGATGACGGCTTGCGCCTCCGATCGCGAGGGGGCGCTCCTCCCGGTGTCGGCCCCGCCGCCGGGCGCATCGCAGGTCGACATGCTGGTCGCGACGACGCGCCAGCGGAGCGATCAGCCGGGCGTCCTGTTCAACGGCGAGCGCGCCGACACGGTTTCGTATCAGGACATCGTGGTCGCCGTTCCGCCGCCGTCCGGCGCGGCCGATCCGCGCGACCTCGCGGTCGTCAGCGAGACAGCGATCGGACCTGCCGAAGTCTCCAGGGATCTGGCCCGGCTGACGCCGAAGAGTGGACGGGTTGTGGTGTTCGTGCACGGCTACAACACCCGCTTCGAGGCCGCGGTGTTCCAGTTCGCCCAACTCGCGCACGACATGAACGCGGAGGTCGCGCCGATCCTGTTCTCGTGGCCTTCGCGGGGACGGCTCCTCCATTATGTTTACGATCGGGAGAGCGCGAACTTCTCCCGCACCGATCTCGCCGACTTCTTGCGCGCGATCGCGAAGAATCCGCGCGTGACGGACATCGTCGTGCTCGCCCATTCGATGGGCGCATGGCTGGCGACCGAGTTCGTTGCGGCAGCTCGCGCTCGAGGACGGCCGCGTGCCCAGGAAGATCTCGAACGTGATCCTCGCGTCTCCGGACCTCGACGTCGACGTGTTCCGCCGGCAGGTGCGGGAGATGGGGCAGAGCCGGCCGCTGATCACGATCTTCGTCTCCCGAAACGACCACGCCCTGCGCCTGTCTTCGCTGCTCGCCGGCGGAATTGAGCGCGTCGGCGCGGTGGACCTCACCGAGCCGCAGAACGTGGCGGAGCTCGAGTCGGCGCCGGGCGTGGTGGTCCTCGATCTCTCGGCGCTGCAGCACGAGCGACCGCCTCAATCACAGCAAATTCGCCACGAGCCCGGAGGTCGTGCGGCTGCTCGGCGATCGCCTCATTGCAGGACGGGAGCTTGACCGATCCGACGTCGCCTTCGGCAACGCCGCTGACGCGATCGGCGGCGTGGTCGGCGGCGTCGCCGTCGCGCCGATCGTCCTGTTCGCCAACAGGACCGGGAACTGAGCGGGCGACGGCGGTTGCGGCCTGACACGGCGATCGGGCCTAACGCTCGCGGCTACCCCGGTCTCGTGCTATGCCGAACGGCAAGCATGGGAGCAAATGTAGATGTCGGAGAGACGAGAGCTGTACCGCAGCCCGAACGGCGACACCTGGTTTCTCGGTCGGGAGCCGGAGAACGGTCACGCCTTCGTCATCCATCAGCCCAACGCGCCTTCTGGCGGCCGGCTGTCGCACATCGAATTGGGCGCATTCCTGAAGGATGGGAAGGGGCCTGAACATCAGGCGCTGTTGCGGCTGATTGGCACGCTGGTGGACATTCCGCCATTTGCCGACACCGAACGGACCCATGGGCAGGAGCCAACTCCGCTGAAGTGAGGGGGCTCGCGATGAAGATCGTGAAGATTGCGGCGCGGGACGGTTGAGGCCGGTCGGCCGCAAGATTTTTCTCACTGGGACATCGACGATGGCGCCGGGCGGCGTGGCGCACGCCGTGGATGACGACCTCGTCGTTCGAGACCGTGTAGAAGACAAGGTAGGGATAAGGCGCGACGACGATGCGCCGCAGGCCGCTCCGACTGGTTAGCCTGCCGGCGAGAGGATGCAGCGCGACAAGGTCGACGATTGCCCGGATACGCGCCTTGACATTGGCGGCTCCCTGCGGCGAGCGTTCGTCGATGTAAGAGAGAACCTCATCGAGTTCCTTGGCGGCTCGACGCGTATAGCGGAGCCTCATAGGCCATGCTTGGCCCAGATGGCTCTGATCTCGTCGTCGGTCGCGAACTCCCCCCGCTCGGCTTCGGTGAAGGACGCCTCGAAAGAGGCCTCGTCCACGGCGCCAAGCGTCACAGGCGATTGGTCGTCGCCAGTCAGCTCAAGAAGAATGCGTGCGAGCGCGTCCTGAGCGGCGGCCGGGAGCGCGCGCACGCTTTGCAGTGCGCGGTCAAGAAGTTCCGTCATAGGCCATATATAGCGCATTTGGCGGGAGCGTAGAAAGGCATTGCGCTGCGCGCGGCGCAATCGACAATCGCTTTGTCTCATTCGCTCTTGACTACGGAGAGCCGCGTCGAAGCCGTCCGTCGGCAAAGCTGGTTCGAACGGCGTGCCCTCCGGCTTGACTCTCCCCCCGCATCGGCTCAAAACTAGAACAAATAGAGTACAAAGAAGGACGGGAAAAACCGAATGTCGCTGGGCGACAGGGCGGACGCGGCGCATTTGCGCCGCGTCATCGCCGAGATCGAAGCGAAAGCGGGCTTTTCACCCGCTCTCGAGGCGCGCGCCGCTCGGCGCGCGCCCTTCGCGCGCGCCTTCGATTCCATCCTTGGCGGCGGGCTCGCCGAGAACGGGCTGCATGAGATCGTCCCGGCCGCGCCGGCGGACGGGCCCGCGGCGATGGCTTTCGCGCTCGCGCTCGCGGCCCGCTTTCTCGACCGTCGTCCGGCTTCGGCGCTCCTGATCGGCGAGAGCTTCGCGAACCTCGAAGCGGGCGCGCTCTATGGGCCTGGCCTCGTCGCTCATGGGCTCCCGTTGAGCCGGCTCGTGTTCGTCTCCGCTCCCGACGCGCCTTCAGCCTTCTGGGCGACGGAGGAGGCGCTGAAATGCGGCGCGCCCGCCGCGGTGGTGGCCGAGGTCTGGAGCTTGAGGCGCTATGGGCTCCTGGCCTCCCGCCGCCTGCTGACAGCCGCGCAAAAGGGCGGGGCGCCGGCGCTCATCGTGCTCGCCAGCGCCTACGGCCAGGCGGATGCGCTGTCCACCGCCGCCACGACCCGCTTCGAGATCGCCGCCGCGCCGAGCGCCAAAAGCCCGGCGGCCGGCGGCCGCGATCTTCCCGGCCCGTTCGCCTGCATGGCGCGGCTGGTCAAGGCGCGCTCTGCAGGCGCGGTCGAGAGTCCGTCGGAGGACGGGCGTCCTTCCGGACGTCCTGTGGAGCGCGACTCCAGCGTCAGCCGCGCTCAGCGAACGCGGCCACAGGGCGACAGCCGGTTGCACGACCCGACGCGCGCGGTGCGGCTCGAGTGGCGGTACGAGGAGGGAATCTTTGACGACCCGACGATTTCTCTCGCTCTGGCTGCCGCGTCTGGCGACGGACCGCGCGCGGCGTCTCCATAGGATCGACCCTCGCGCCCCGCTCGCGGCGGTCGCCAGGATCGATAACGCCGAGCGTCTCGTCGGCGTCGACGCCGCCGCGGCTCGGCTCGGCCTGACTGTCGGCCTCACGCTTGCGGATGCGCGCGCCCGCCATCCGGCCCTCGTCGTCGTCGAGGCCGCGCCCGCCGAGGAACGGCTGCTCCTCGAACGGATATGCGACTGGGCTTCGCGCTACACCCCGCTCGCGGCGCTCGATCGTCCAGATGGGCTTATGCTCGACATTTCCGGCGTCGCGCATCTCTTCGGCGGAGAGGCGGGGCTCGTCGCCGACGGCCGCGCCCGCCTTCACGCGCAGGGGATCACGGCGCTCGCCGGCGTCGCGGACAATCCGCGCGCGGCCTGGGCTTTGGCGCGCTTCTCGGCGGAAAAAATCGCCCCCGAAACCTTGAGCGAGAAAGCCTTCGCCAAACTCTTCCACGACCTGCCGCTCGCCGCCCTCGGCCTTGATGAAAAGACCGTCGCCGACATGGCGCGGGCTGGCTTGCGCCGTATCGGCGACGTTGCGTTTCGCCCGCGCGCGCCGATCACGGCGCGGTTCGGGGCGCCGCCGGTCGCGCGGCTCGACGAACTCAGGGGTCTTGCGCGCGCTTCGATCACGCCGCGCTTTCCTCCGCCGGATTTTTCGGCCGAGCGGCGTTTCGCCTCGCCCATTCAGACGATCGAAGCAATCGAGCTTTCCTTGCGCAAGCTCGCCGACGACCTCGTCGTGCTCCTGGAGCGGCAGGCGAAGGGCGCGCGCCGGGTCGAGCTTTCGCTCTATCGGGTCGACGGCGCCGTGCGCCGGATCGCGGTCGGCGCCTCGCGGCCGCTCAACGAAGCGCGCGCGCTTGTGCGCCTGTTCGCCGAAAAGCTCGCGAGCCCTGACGAGGACGCGATCGACGCCGGCTTCGGCGTCGATCTCATGCGCCTTGCCTGTCTCGTCGCCGAGCCGCTCGCGCCCTCTCAAGGCGAGATCGAGCGGGCGCACGAGGCCGAGCGCGCCCGCGCGCTCGCCGACCTCATCGACCGCCTGAGCGCGCGACTTGGCGCGCGCGCGGTGACGCGGCGCGAGCTGATCGAAGCGCATCTTCCCGAGCTCGCCGAGGCCTCGGCCCCGGCGATTTCCGGCGAGGCGCGTCGGGGCGGGGAGGCCCGCGCGGCGCCGGATGAGGGCTACGGGAGCGCTCCCGCGCGGCCGTTGCGTCTGTTCGTCCGCCCCGAGCCGATCGAGGCGCTGGCGGAAGTGCCCGACGGGCCGCCCTTTCGCTTCCGTTGGCGGCGCATGCTGCACGATGTCGCCGCCATCGAGGGCCCCGAGCGCATCGCGCCGCCGTGGTGGCGCCGCGACGGCGGCCCGACCCGCGACTATTTCCGCGCCGAGGATTCTCAAGGCCGCCGCTTCTGGCTTTATCGTGAAGGCCTCTGGGGTCGCGAGACCGCCCACGCGAAATGGTTCGTGCATGGGGTGTTCGGGTGATCGCTGCTCACCGGATTTGCCCTGTTCCCCAGGAAGCGACGGAACGCGAGCGCCCGAACGGCGTTCTGCAAGCGGCGACGGAAAGTCGCCAGGGCGCAGAAGGAGACATGAGCCCGTGACAACAATCCTGATCATCCTGCTCATCGTGATCCTGCTTGGCGGCGGCGGCGGCTACTACGGTTATCGAGGCTATGGCGGCCCCGGGCTCGGAGGCGCGCTCGGGCTCGTGCTCATTGTCCTCGTCGTGCTGTGGCTGCTGGGAGTCTTTGCGGGCGGCGTTCATACGGTGACATAACCGCCTCTTTGCCGTCGCCGAACGGAGACCTGGCGCAGACCTGGCGCCGTGAGCCTTGACTGCGCTCACGCCGCGAGCCAAAACAAGAACAAAAGTTGAACAGGTGCAGTCCGGACCGCTGGCTTCCCCTGTCGCTTTTTCTCGCGTGCAAGAGGCAGGAGTCCGTGATCCGGCTTGAAACCCGTTTCGCCGAGCTTTCGGCGATGACGAATTTCTCCTTCCTGCGCGGGGCCTCGCATGCGGAGGAGATGGTCGCGCGCGCGGCCGAGTTGGGGCTCGCAGGCCTCGGGAATCGCCGACCGCAACACGCTCGCCGGAGTTGTGCGCGCGCATGTCTTTGCGCGCGAGAACCGGGCGGCGATGGAGGGCATGCGGGTTGTCCCCGGCGCCCGGCTCGCCTTCGACGATGGAACGCCGGATCTCCTCGCCTATCCCAAGGATCGCGCGGCCTACGGCCGCCTCTGCCGCATCCTCACGGCGGGGAACCTGCGCGCGCCGAAGGGCGAGTGCTGGCTCAGGATCGAGGACTTGCTGAAGCACGGCGAGGGCTTGCAGGTGGTGGCGCTTCCGAATTCCCTCCTCCCTTGTGGGGGAGGGCAAGGGAGGGCGGTCGCACGAACCTCTCAGGCGAAGCGAAATCAAGCTGAGTCTGCCAAGGATGGCGCTACCCCCCACCCCGTCCCTCCCCCACAAGGGGGGAGGGGGGCAAGAGCCCCTCGCCCGTCTCCGCGACGCCTTCGGTCCGCGCTTGTGGATCGGCGCGAGCCTGACTTACGGCGAGGACATGCGCGGGGCGCTGGCGAAGCGGGTGAGCCTGGCCAAAAAACTGAACGCGCCGTTGCTTGCGACCAACGATGCGCTGATGCACGCGCCCGAGCGGCGCCCGCTCACCGACGTGGTCGCCTGCATCCGCGAGGGCGTGACGCTGGAGGCCGCGGGAAAGCTCGTCCAGGCCAACGCCGAGCGGCATCTGAAGTCCCCGCGCGAGATGGCGCGCCTGTTCGCCGAGGCGCCGGAGGCGGTCGAGGAGACGATCCGCTTCCTCAAGAACCTCGCTTTCAGCCTCGACGAGCTGGCGCACCGCTACCCGGAAGAACTGCGCGAAGGTTTCGCATCGCCGCAGGCGGCGCTCGAAGCCTTCGCGCTTCAAGGCGCGACGGCCCGCTATCCGGCGGGCGTTCCGGAACGCGTCAGCGAGGCGCTGACCCACGAGCTCGCGCTCATCGCCGCGCTCGACTACGCCCCCTATTTCCTCACCGTGCACGACATCGTGCGCTTCGCCCGGTCGCGCGGCATTCTTTGCCAGGGGCGCGGCTCGGCCGCCAATTCCGCCGTCTGCTTCTGCCTCGGCGTCACCGAGGTCGATCCGGCGCGCTTCGATCTTCTGTTCGAGCGCTTCGTCTCGCCCGAGCGCAACGAGCCCCCCGACATCGACGTCGATTTCGAGCACGAGCGGCGCGAGGAGGTGATCCAGTACATCTACCAGCGCTACGGGCGCGAGCGCGCCGGCCTCGCCGCGGCGGTCATCACCTATCGCACCCGCTCGGCGATCCGCGAGACGGCCAAGGTGTTCGGCCTTTCCGACGACGTGATCACCGCGCTGAACGGCACGGCCTGGGGTCACGGGACGACGCCGATCGGCGGGACACAGGTGCGCTCCGCCGGCCTTGACCCGTCCGATCCGTCGCTCGCGCTGGCGCTCCGGATGGCCGAAGAGCTTTCAGGCTTTCCGCGCCATCTCACCCAGCACAGCGGCGGCTTCGTCATCACCCGCGACCGGCTCGACGAGATCGCGCCGATCATGAACGCGGCGATGGAGGACCGCACCACCATCGAATGGGACAAGGACGATCTCGACGCGCTCGGCCTCCTCAAGATCGACGTGCTCGCGCTCGGCATGCTGACCGCGCTGTCGAAGGGCTTGAGCCTTCTCGACCGCCATTACGGCGAGCGGCTTCGGCTCGCGACCATCCCCTCGGAAGAGGCCTGCGTCTACGCCATGATCCAGCGCGCCGACACGATCGGCGTGTTCCAGATCGAGAGCCGGGCGCAGATGTCGATGCTGCCGCGGCTGAAACCGGAAAAATTCTACGATCTGGTGATCGAGGTCGCGATCGTCCGTCCCGGGCCGATCCAGGGCGACATGGTGCACCCCTACCTGCGCCGCAGGCAGGGGCTCGAGGAGGTCGTCTATCCGTCGAAGGAGCTGGAGGCGGTTCTGCACAAGACGCTCGGCGTGCCGCTGTTCCAGGAGCAGGCGATGAAGATCGCCATCGTCGCCGGCTTTACGCCCGCCGAGGCCGACAAGCTCCGGCGCGCCATGGCGACCTTCCGCCGGGTCGGCACGATCCAGACCTTTCAGGACAAGATGATCGAGGGCATGGCGGCCAAGGGTTACGATCGCGACTTCGCCGAGCGCTGTTTCCGCCAGATCGAGGGCTTTGGCGAATACGGCTTCCCAGAGAGCCACGCGGCGAGTTTCGCGCTCCTCGTCTACGCTTCGTGCTGGATGAAGTGCCGCTATCCGGACGTGTTCGCCGCGGCGATGCTCAATTCCCAGCCGCTCGGCTTCTATGCGCCGGCGCAACTCGTGCGCGACGCGCGCGAGCATGGCGTCGAAGTGCGCGAGGTCGACGTCAACCTCTCGGACTGGGACTGCACGCTGGAGCCAATGCCGCCTCTCCCATCGGGAGAGGGGTCGGGGGCGAGGGGGTCCCCTCATCCGACGCTTCGCGCCACCTTCTCCCAGAGGGAGAAGGGATCGATCCACCCCCGCCACGCCGCCATGGCCGAGCACATTCGTGCGACCCACGCGGTGCGCCTGGGCCTCAGGCAGATCGTCGGCGTCAAGGAGGACGACATGCGCAAACTCGTCGAGCGGCGAGGGGAGGGTTACAACTCCGTGCGTGACCTTTGGCTCAAGAGCGGCCTTTCGCCAGCCGTGCTCGAAAGGCTCGCCGACGCCGACGCCTTCCGCTCCATCGGCCTCGACCGGCGCGAGGCTCTGTGGGCGGTGCGCGGACTCGACCGGGTCGGCGATCAGGACGCGCTGCCCCTCTTCGCCGCCTCAAGGCCCCAGCGCGACGCCGAGCCGGACGCGAAGCTGCCGTCGATGCCGCTCGGCGCGCATGTGGTCGAGGACTATCGCCGCCTGTCGCTGTCGCTGAAGGCGCACCCCACCTCGTTCTTGCGGACGCGCCTCGCCGCGCGCGGAATCCTGGGCTCGGACGCGCTCCCCTCGGTCCGGAGCGGCGAGCGGGTGACGGTGGCGGGACTCGTGCTGGTGCGCCAGCGGCCCGGCACCGCCAAGGGCGTGATCTTCATGACGATCGAGGACGAGGGCGGCGTCGCCAACGTGATCGTCTGGCCGAAGGCGTTCGAACGCCTACGCGCGATCGTGCTCGGCAGCCGCCTCGTCGCCGTGACCGGAAAATTGCAGAACGAGCAGGGCGTCATCCACGTCGTAGCCGACCGCATGGAGGACCTGACGCCGATGCTTGGCCTTCTGTCCGAGGCCGGCGGAACGATCGACCCGAGCGCGCGGGCCGACGAGGTCAAGCGCCCGCAGATGACGATGGCGCAGAAGCGCCAGGGCAACCGCTTCGCGCAACCCCCGCGGCTCGACGATCCCCGCGCGCCGCCGACCTTGCCGCTCGAGACGGTCGAGGTCCGCAAGGCGATGCCGGCGGGGCGGAATTTTCAGTGATGGAACGCTATATGCGCGCCCAGCTCGACGTCGCGGGCGAGTTCCGTCAGCCGGTTCCTCGCTTCGCGTATGCTGATGGTCTTCATTACCGGTCCCGCCGACGGGGCGGACGGGCGTCGCCAATCACAGAGCGGGCCGCTCCCGGAGGGTGCGCGTCTCGCGCACCCCATAGCCCGTCGAGAGACGAGCGTCCTTTCGGAGCCCTACAACCCGGTCGAGAGACGGGCGTCCTTTCGGATGCGCTTATAGGGCGGCGAGCCGCCGCTCCGATCCTTGTTACCTGCCTGCCGGGGCGCGCACGTAAGCGAGCCGGGGCTTCCAGCCGGCGGGGATCACATTGCCCCGCAAGCCGCCGCGCGGGGTATCGTCGTTGTCGTCCGGCGGAAACATCACCGCCGCGGCGCAGACGAGTCCGCCGAACGAGGTCATGAAGCCGATATAGAGCAGGAAGATCGCCGGAACGCCGAGGCCGCTGTCGTGAATCAGCGGCCAGATGCCGAACGGGTCGAACACGAGCAGCAGGGTCACGCACAGCGCCCCGCCCAGCATGCCGAGAAACCAGTGGAAGATCATATACCGGACGAGCGGATCGAGCTTCTTGCGCCGCTGCGTCCCGCCGCAGGCAGGGGCGTTCTCCACCAAGTCCGCCATCGGAACCTCCGCTCCAGCCCCGGCGCGGCCCGCCTCCCGATACGACCGCGATCGACCGAGGTTCATCTTAGCCATGGCGACGCCGCGGTCAAATCGCCCCGCCGCGACCAAGCGCGCCTGTTCAGCGGCGCGTCTTGAACGCGTCGGCGAGCCGCGTCGTCGCGGAGCCGGGCTTCAGCGGCGTCGGCTGGCTTTCGTGCGGCGCCCAGCCGCTGAGCCAGACGATGTCGAAGGTCGCGCGCAAGCGTCCATCCGGATCGGCGAAGGCCTCCGCATAGGCGGACGCGGCCCGCGCGAGAACCTCCCGCCTGAGCGGCCTCCGGCTGCGGTCGGCGAGCGCGTTGGCGCCGCCGAAGGCGCGCAGATCGCGCATCAGCGCGAGCACGTCGCCGTAGCGGACGGGGACGCGGTCGAGATCGACGACCGGAAGCGCGAGGCCCGCCCTCTGCGCCAATCCCCCGAGCGCGCGCAACTCGACGAAGGGCGCGACGCGCGGCGAGGCGCCCCCCAGAACCTCGCTTTCGGCCAGCGTCAGGCTCTGGCGCAGCTCGTTCAGCGTGTCGCCGCCGAGAAGCGCGACGACAAGCAGGCCGTCGGGCGCGAGCGCGCGGCGCATCTGGATCAGCGCTCCCGGCAGGTCGTTGACCGTCTGCAGGGCGAGCAGCGACACGGCGAGGTCGAAGCGGCCGTCGGCCAGGCCCAAGCGCTCGATGTCCCCGACCGCGCCCGAGAAATCGCCGGCCCCGAGGCTTGCAAGGGTGGGCGCGATGCGGACGACCCGATCGACCCGCCCGCTCGAAGCCAGCGCCGCCGCGGCGTGAGGGCCGGGAGTCCCGAAGTCCACGGCCAGCGCGAAGCGTCTCTTGACCACAGACAAGCGGTCAATGAGCTCCTCGGTCGCCCGGCGCAGGAGAAAATCGGCGCCGCCGTCGCCCGGCGCGCGCCCAAGCCCGGTCGAGCCGGCGATGGACGAGCGCGCGGTCGAAAATCTGCGGAGGCGGCGCGGGAGGAGGCATCGGCCGCCCTTATGCGACGACCCGCCGCCTCGCGCAAAGGCCCAGCGCGCGCTAACGTCGCTTCATGGATGCGGAGTCCGCTTTTCCGGCAGGCGAGGATGCGGCGCACGACTTGAGGCGGCGCGCGGGCGATCTCGCCCGGCTGCTCCTGAAAGGGGCGGTCGACACGCTCTATCCTCCGACCTGCCTCGCCTGCCGCGCCGCGACCGAGGCGCATGGCGCGCTCTGCCCGCGCTGCTGGAGCGCGATGCGGTTCATCGAGCGGCCCTATTGCGAACGTCTCGGCACGCCGTTCGAGCAGGATCTGGGCGAGGGCCTCATTTCGCCGCAGGCGATGGCCGATCCGCCGGTGTTCGCCCGCGCCCGCGCCGTCGCCCGCTTCGAGGACGGCCCGGCCCGCCAACTCGTCCACCGGCTGAAATACTCCGACCGCGCCGAGCTTGCCCGGCCGATCGGACGCTGGATGGCGCGGGCGGGCGCCGACATTCTCGCCGAGGCCGATTGTCTCGCGCCCGTGCCGCTGCATCCGCTGCGGCTCTGGCGCCGGCGCTTCAACCAGGCCGCGATGCTGGCGCGGGAAGTTTCGCGCGCGACCGGCAAGCCCTGCGACGTCGGCGTGCTTCTCAGGGTCAAGGCGACCCAGAGCCAGGTCGGCCTCTCCCGGGCGCAGCGGGCCGAGAACGTCCAGGGGGCGTTCAAGGTCGCCCAGGGCGCGGCGGTGAAGGGCTTGAACGTGGTGCTCGTCGACGACGTGCTGACATCCGGCGCGACCGCCAACGCGGCGTCGCGTGCGCTGGTCAGGGCGGGAGCGAAGCGGGTCGATGTGCTGGTGTTCGCGCGGGTTGTTACCGGCGGTTGACCGCCCATATAGTTACGGTTGGGCTGGCGCCCGCCTGAGGAGTGGAATTCGAAGTGCAGCCGGTCGTCATTTACACTAAAGCGACATGTCCCTACTGCCACGCCGCCAAGGCGCTGCTGCGGAGGAAAGGCGTGGCGTACGAGGAAATCGGCGTCGACGGCGATCGCGCGGCGCAGGCGGCGATGACCGAGAGGGCGCATGGAAGTTGGACCGTGCCGCAGATCTTCATTGGCGACCGGCATGTCGGCGGCTGCGACGAACTGCACGAACTGGATGCGGCGGGCGAGCTGGATCCGCTGCTGGCGGCTGACCCATGATCAAATACGCGCTCGGCTGCGCCGAGGGGCATGAATTCGAGAGCTGGTTTCCCGACAGCGCGGCCTACGAAAGGCAGCGCAAGCGGGGTCTCGTGGCCTGTCCGGAATGCGGCTCGACGGCGGTGGACAAGGCGATCATGGCGCCGGCGGTGGTCGGAGCCGAACGGGCCGCAATCGAGGCGCCCGCGGAGACGCTGCTCGACGACAAGCGCCGCGAGGCCCGCCATATGGTCGCCCGCCTGAGGCAGGAGATCGAGGCGAACACCGACGACGTCGGCGTCAAATTTCCCGAGGTCGCCCGCGCCATGCACGCTGGCGACGAGCCGGAGCGGGCGATCCGCGGCCGGGCGAGTCCCGCCGAGGCCCGGGCGCTGATCGAGGAGGGCGTCGGCGTCCTTCCGATGCCGGCGCTGGCGGACGAGATGAACTGAGCGCCGGCCGTCCGGGAAACGGCGCGGCGCGCGTTCACGAGGCGTCGGCCTCGAGACGAGCGTAGCGTTCGCGTAGCCGGTTGAGGTCGAAGGGCTCGAGGCGGCTCGCGCAGCCGTCGAGGATTCGCTTGCCGCGCTCGAGGAGCTGACGGCGAGCGGCCGGATTGGGGCTCGCGCTCGATATGTCGCCGAGCGCCCGCATCAGCCGCAGGCTGACGGCGGCGTCAGCGACCGCGTAATGGCGGACCTGCTCGAACGCGAGGTCCAGCACGCCCTCGAAATCCGCCCAGGGCACGATGACGCGCAGCACGTGCGGCGGATCGTAGCGGTAGGTCTGCGGCGGCGAGCGACCGGCCCAGCGGATCAGGATGGCGCTCAACTGATCGACCGAACTGATCGCCGTCGTCGGATCGTTCACCGCCGGGGAGATGGCCCTGAGCGCGATGTCGACGATCTGGACGACGCCGAATTCGACGTCCTGCTGCATCGTCCGGGTCGGGCCGATGTCGATCGCCGCAAGAAACTCGGCGGCCCGTTCGGCGGAGATGCGCTCGCTGCGCGAGGCCGTCAGCAGCACGCCGCCTTCCGGAACGAACTGGCCGACCCGGCGCCCCAGCCTCAGGCAGACGCCGTAGGCCTTGGCGAGCGCGGTCAGCCGCGGGATGTCGACGAACCGGATGTAGCCCGATCGCGGGCTCTTGATGGCGTGGACGATACTCTCGAGCGGCGCGCCGAAGGCGAGGTCGTGGTGCGCCGGACGCCAGGGATCGGGCATCAGCTGGTCGATCACCTCCTCGGTCTCGCGCGCGATCCGGTCGACGATGTGATTGACGCTGATGGCGTTCGAGATGTGATGGATGAAATAGATCAGCCAGCCGACGCAGACGGGCGCGAGCGCCATCGCGCCGACGATGGTGACGACGGGAACGAACGGCGTCGGCAGCGAGCGCGCCGCGGGCAGCGCCGCGATGCAATAGGAAAAGGTGCCGAGAAAGATCCCGAGCGTCCATTGCGTGACATGGTCCCGCACGAAGCTCACCAGAATGCGCGGCGAGAACTGGGTCGAGGCCAGCGTCAGCGTCATCAGGAGGATGGCGAACACGATCGACACGACCGTCATGGTCGAGGTCGCGATGCTGGTCAGGATCGCCTGGGCGACCTGGGGGTCCGCCTGCGAGGGAAACAGCGCCTCGGGAACGAACGAGCGGATTTCCGGGAACTGCTCTTCCAGCGACGACAGGACGGCGCCGACCGTTCCGAGCGCGATCACGATCAGGAACGGCCGGATCAGGAAGCCGCCGCGGAACGCATAGGCCGCCGACTTCAGCCAAACCGGCGTTCGCTTGAACATGGCGGGCTTCCCTCGCCGTCCCGGCGATTCGCCCGGTCGGCGCTTTTGCGGCGAGGTTTGACGGTTTTCGGCCGCGCGACAAGCAAAAGCGGCGACGAGGCCCGCTGCGGCTTTCGTCCCCAGTTCTTCGCCTCGCATCAGGGATGCGGCCTAAAGGACCTTGTCGGCGCCGGGAGCTTTGAGCAGCAGGCCCGCCAGCAGGTAGCACGCGAGGCAGGTCGCGGTTCCCGTGACAAGGAATTTCAGCGCCGGCGGCGCGGCGACGGACCGCCACGCGAGCGCGAGTGCGACCAACACCGGCGGATGTATGATGTAAATCGCATAGGCGCGACGCGAAAGCGACCGCCATAAGGGCCCGAGCGTAGCGAACCGGCGTGTGCTGACCGCGCGCCGTCGCGGCGAGCGCAATGGTGACCGGCGAGAGCAGCAGGAAATAGACGATCAGGGGCAGGCCGAGCCGCACGGCGCGCTCCCGCATGTAGATGGCCGCCCCATGTCGCTCGACCGCGCCCGGCGTAAAATAGCCCGCGAGCAAGAAGAACAGGCCCATGAAGAAAGCCTGATTGAAGCCGGTGAACAGGCTCAGGAGCTGGCTTGAAACGTCCGACCCCGGCCGCACTTCATTGTAGTACCAGCCGCCCGAGGCGCCGTAGGTAATTGACGCATGGTGAAACACCACCAAAAGCGTGAGAGACGCCCGCAATGCGTCAAGACCCTCGTCCCGGCGGACTTTGCTCCTGCGCATGTCGTGGTCGTTGCGACCAAGGCTGCTTGTCGTCAAGACCATGGCTCAAACGCGCCGCCTTCGAAAAAGGCTCAAAGCACCGCGCCGCTCCCGGCTGATTGAGGAAGCGGCGGCATGCGCTACGGGCTCCCGTCCACCCGGAACTCCTGCGCCTCGACCACGGTCGTGCCGATCATCGTGCGGACCGAGACGCGGAACGGCATCCACACCCGGTCGGCGTCGATCGGCGCGAGCCAGACCTCGATATCCTTGTTCTCGGCCATGAACTTGGTGGCCGGCCGGTTGGGGCTGTGGCCGGAGATCGGCACGTATCGGGCGGCGCAAACGGCGACCGGCCCGTCGTAGCCTTTCACCTTGGCGCTGCGCTCGCCGACATAGGTGAGGTCGATGTCAAACCGGGTGTAGCCGTCGAAGATCGGGATCTTGCGGTTGCAGGCCTCTGTCGGGGCCATGGCCCCCGAGGCCGGCGCCGGAACCACCGCCGCGCCGACCGGGTCGACGATGTTCTGCTCGTCGTGCGGCCCGAGCGGAACCCGGTCGGGCTTGTCGTCGAACGGGGGGGCGATGTCGACGCCGGTGACGGCGTTGCCGGCGAGCGCCATGCGGATCGTCCGCGTCATCTGCGAACTGGCGGCGATGGTGGCGAAGGTCGCCGGCGAAACGCGGCCTTCGACGATCGCGCCGTTTCCGGCCGAGGCCCCGCGGGCGTTGGCGAACAGCCGCGCAAGCCCGGTGAGCTTGGCGTCGGCGCGGATCGCGTAGCTCGACGGCGAGAGGATGGCGTCGAGATTGGCCTGGCCGATCGGAAGCCCGATCAGCGAGACACGATAGGAGACGTGCAGGTTGTCGGCCCCGGCCGATGCCGCGGCGAGGCTGATCGCCGCCGCCGTCGCCACGGTCAGGCCGAGGCGCGCCCCTGTCGAACGCGGCGTCATCGTCTCAAAGCTCCAGTTCCGAATCGCGCGAGAATGAGAATAGCGCAAGGATGCTGATGGCCAATATGGACAAAATCCGGCGCGATTGCGCCCGCTCCGACGAAAACTCGGGGCCCCGGAAAAAAAGTCATGGGCCGCGCCTGTCAAGACCTTGCGGCGAGGTCGGGGGCGGACTTAACATCCTTCCATGGTCGAGACGGTCATTTCCATCCGCCCGGCCCGGTTGGGCGACGAAGCGGATATCGCCGAGGTCCACGACGAGGCATGGCGCGAGGCGTATCGCGGCGTCATTCCTGGCCGCGAACTCGAGCGGATGATCGCGCGCCGCGGTCCGTCCTGGTGGCGGATGGCGATCGCGCGCCGCACGCCCCTTCTGGTGCTCGAATACGGCGACTCGGTCGTCGGCTATGTCAGCTACGGCCGCAACCGCGTGCCGGCGCTCGGCTATGGCGGGGAGATTTTCGAGCTCTACCTGTCGCCGGAATGCCAGGGCTGCGGGTTCGGCCGCCGCATGTTCGAAGCCGCGCGCAAGGACCTCGAAGGCCACGGCTACGCGACGTTCGTCGTTTGGGCGCTGGCCGACAACGACCGCGCGGTCGGATTCTACCGGCAGCTCGGCGGCCGCGTGGTCCGGCGCGCGCACGAAACTTTCGGCGGCCAGGAGCGGGAAAGAGTTGCTTTCGGCTTTGGTTGAGCAGCTTTCGCGCCTATAAGGCGCCTCTCGCCTCGGCCCGCCGGATCGGGGCGCCGCCGACCACCCAGGGAGCAATCAACCTTGAATCTGAACGCCTTAACGATCGGCAAGAACGCGCCGCATGACGTCAACGTGGTGATCGAAGTGCCGATCGGCGGCGAGCCGATCAAGTACGAGATGGACAAGGCCAGCGGCGCGCTGGTCGTCGACCGCTTCCTCTATACGTCCATGCGGTATCCGGGCAATTACGGCTTCATTCCGCACACCCTGTCGGACGACGGCGACCCGTGCGACGTGATCGTCGCCAACACTCGCGCCATCGTGCCGGGCGCCGTCATCAGTTGCAAGATCGTCGGCGTCCTGATCATGGAGGACGAGGGCGGCGGCGACGAGAAGATCGTCGCCGTGCCGTCGGAGCATCTGACCGAGCGCTATGCGGGCATTCACAATTACTCCGATCTGCCGGAGATCACCGTGCGCCAGATCGAACACTTCTTCGCCCACTACAAGGACCTCGAGCCGAACAAGTGGGTGAAGATCCTCCGCTGGGGCGACGCCGAGGAGGCGCGCAAGCTGGTTCTGGAAGGCGTCGAGCGGGCGAAGAAGGCGAAGTCCTGAACACGCCGCAAGGCAACGGCTGTGCGCGCCGATTGACCTGCGTCGCAAGGCGAGGGCTGCAGGCGTCGCCTCGGCGCACGCCGCAAGGGAGGAATCCATGAGACGCTCGTTCATCGACGCGCGCATCGACGAGATGCGTGCGCTGTGCGACCGGCACGGCGTGGCGCTTCCCGCCTTCGCGCGCTGGGGCGAGGCGGAGTTCCAGGCGAACCCGGATCCGGCGGCCCTGATCGCCGCCCGGGGCCTCGGATGGAACGTGGTCGAGTTTCGGCCCGGCGCCTTCGCGACCGACGGCCTCACCTTGTTCACCCTCAGAATGGGCGACTGGCGCGAACTCGAGTCGAAGCGCGGCCGCCTCTATGCCGAAAAGGCGATCATGAGCCTCGACGGCCAGAGGGCGCCGCACCACTACCATGTGGTCAAGACCGAGGACATCGTGAACCGCGGCGGTGCGCGGTTCGTGGTCGAGCTTTTTCAGGTGGACGCCCTGGGCGAGCCGACCAAGGACCGCTTCCGCGTCCTCAAGGACGTCGGCGTGCTCGACCTCGGCCCCGGCGATCAGGTGCGGCTCGAGCCCGGCGAAAGCCTGACGCTTGAGCCCTATGTCGCGCACGCCTTCTGGGCCGAGGGCGGGACGGCGCTCGCCGGCGAAGTGTCGCTCGCCAACGACGACCGCAGCGACAATTATTTTGTCCCGCCCCTCCCGCCGCCCGACCCGATTGCGGAAGACGCGCCCGCGCGGCATGTGACGGTGCGGGACTACGGGCGGCTTTAGTCCCGCCGTCCCAGCAGGGAGGCGGTCGTCAGGCGGCCAGCCGAACCATCGCCTCGAAGAACTTCGCCCGGAACCGCTCGGCGTCGACCGAGATGGCGACCTCGGTGTTGGCGAGGCGGCCCCAGCGGTCCTCCCAGTCGACCACGGTCGCCCCGGACGTCAGCCGCCCGGCGGTCTCGACGTCGACGAGCGGCGCGGCGGGTCTCGATCAGGCGTCGGATCGAGCGCGACGGCGAGGGCGAGCGGGTCGTGCATGATCAGGAAGCGCCGCCCGGTCTGCCGCTCCATCCGCTCGAAATAGAAGCGCGCCGAATCCTCGAGGAACTGCATGAGCTGAAGGGCGCGCGGCGTCCGGCCGAAACGCGCGCCAAGGCCTCGAGGTCGGCGGCGTCGATCGTCATCTTCGCGTCACGTCGAGCCCGACCGCGATGACCGGGGCGCCGCCCGGTCCCCCGAAAGCGCGAAAGACGATGCGCGCCGCCTCCGGGTCGTGCCAGATGTTGAACTCGGCGCTCGGGGTCACATTGCCGCCGCCGAGATAGGCGCCGCCCATGATGACGAAGCGCTTGACGAGGCGCGGCAGCTCGGGCTCGCGCATCGCGGCGAGCGCGATGTTGGTGAGCGGCCCTGTTGCGACGAGCAGGAGCCGCCCGGCGTGCGTCCGCGCCGCCGCGATCAGCGCATCGACCGCGTGGGCGGCGTGGGCGGGCTCGGCCGGGTCGGACAGGCTCGCGTAGCCGAGACCGGTTGCGCCGTGGACCGCTCGCGCATCCCGCGGCTCCGGCGCGAGCGGGACCGCGGCGCCGGGCGCGACGGGAATGTCGGCGCGGCCGGCGAGCGCCAGCACCGCGCGGGTGTTGCGGGTGGCGTTGGCGAGGCTCACGTTGCCGACGACGGTCGAGACGCCGACGAGGCGCGCTTGCGGCTCGGCGCAGGCGTAGAGGAGGGCGAAGGCGTCGTCGATGCCGGTGTCGACGTCGACGAACAGGCAATCCGGCTCATGGGTCATGGGGTCTATCTTACACCGCCTTCGGTCGGGCGATCGGGCTAGAATCGCGCTCCCTTGTCCCGCAGCACGCCTGCGCCCGTCGAAATCTCCGCCACCGTCAAAACGGACCGGTGCGGCCCGCCGCAAAATCCGGCACAATGGCGCCGGAACAGGAGCGCCCATGATCTCCGATTGGGACGACGCTTACGACAACGCCGGGCATATCGGCGACGCCGAAGTCTTTCCAAGCCTGTGGGCGGCGCGCGCGGGCGGTTTCGAGGCGGAGCGCCTCGCAGCCGGGCGCGCCGAACTGGATTGCGCATACGGAGAGGGCCCTCGCGAACGGCTCGACCTGTTTTTTCCCGACAGCGCGTCGAAGGGCCTCGTTGTTTTTGTCCACGGCGGCTATTGGATGCGCTTCGACAAATCCACCTGGTCGCATCTCGCCGAAGGCTCGGTCCGTCGCGGCTGGGCGTTCGCCGTGCCGAGCTACACGCTCGCGCCGGAGGTCCGCATCGGAGACATAACCAAGGAAATCGCCCGCGCGATCGCCTATGCGGCGCAGCGCGTCGCCGGTCCGCTCGCGCTCGCCGGCCATTCCGCCGGCGGCCACCTCGTTGCGCGGATGGCCTGTCTCGACGGGCCGCTTTCCGAGCCTGAGCGTGCGCGCCTTTTTCGCGTCGCGCCGATCAGCGGCCTGTTCGACCTGCGTCCCCTCATGCGGACGCGGATGAACCGGACGCTCCGGCTCGACGAGGCCGAAGCCGTCGCCGAGAGCCCGGCGTTGGCGCGTCCGCTGCCGGACCTGCATCTCGCAGCCTGGGTCGGCGCGGACGAGCGGCCGGAATTCGTGCGCCAGAGCGAACTGATCGCCAACATCTGGACCGGGCTCGGCGCCACCGCAAAATGCGTGCGCCTGAGCGGGCGCCACCACTTCGACGTCATCGGCGAACTGACCGAACTCCGACTCTGCGCTGACCGCGTTCGTTGCGCCTTAAGCCGGCGCCGGCGTGACGAACCCGCGCCGCGCCTTGCGGAGCCAGCGGGCTCCGAGGAGGAGCGCGACGACGGCGAGGCCGGTCGCGAGCCCGATCCACACGCCGACTCCGCCGAGCGGAGTCGCAAAGCCGAGCGCGACGCCGACCGGGGCGCCGATACCCCAGTAGCCGACGAGCGCGATGACCAGCGGCCAGCGGGCGTCGTGCAGGCCGCGCAGCATGTTGGCGAGCATAGCCTGGCTCGCGTCGAAGACCTGGAAGATCGCGGCGATCCGCAGCATCGCGATCGCGATCCCGACTGCGGCGACGTTCTCGGGCGCATCGACCGCGATGAACGGCGAAACCAGAAGACGCGGCGCCGCGATCATCGTCGCGGCGGAGAGCAACGCGAAGGCGAGGGTGAGGCCGAAGGCGGCGAGGCCCGCCCGCGCGATGGCGACCGGGTCCTGCGCGCCGAACGCATGCCCGATCCGGACCGACGCGGCCTGCCCCAGTCCGAGCGGAACCATGAAAGCGAGCGCGGCGATCTGCAGCGCCATCGTATGCGCCTCGAGCGTCGCCGGCCCGATCAGTCCCATCGCCAGGGTGGCCGCGGCGAACACCCCGACCTCCGCGGCGATGGTCGCCCCGATTGGGAGTCCGAGCCTCCACAAGGCGGCGAACTCCCGTCGCGCCGGACGCCAGGGCAGGGCGAACAGTCTCATTCGGCGCAAGCGGGGGTCGATCATCGAGAAGGCGACGAGCAGCCCGAGCATCAGCGTCTGCGACAGCGTGGTCGCGAGGCCGGAGCCGACGATGCCGAAGGCGGGCAGGCCGAACTTGCCGAAGATCAGCGCGTAATTGGCGAGCGCGTTGAACGCCACCGCGACCAGCCCCGCGATCAGCGGCAGCCGCGGCCGCTCGAGCGCCGCGAACACCGAGCGGGCGGCGAAGAACATGAGGTTCGGCGCGAGCCCCCACTGGAACGCGAACATATAGCGGCCGGCGTCCCGGGCGAGTTCCGGCGGCTCGCCGATCGCCGTCAGGATCGCCGCGGTTTGCGACAGAAAGACCCACGTGACAGCGGCGATGAAGAGGGCGGAAAGAAGCGCCTGATGCGTCGTGCGCCGTACGCCTGTCGATCGACTCGCCCGCGCCGATCTTGGCCGCCGCGATCGGCGAAACCGCCGCGACGACGCCGATCCCGAGCAGGAACGCCGGCTGGTAGAGGTTGAAGCCCAGCGCGCCCGCGGCGAGCGCGCCCGGAGAGAGGAGGCCCAGCATCGCGTAGTCGGTCGTCGTCATCACCGTGACGGCGAGATTCGCGAGGATCAGCGGCCAGGCGAGCGCCAGCATCGCGCCGGCCTCGCCGGCAAGGCGGCCTTTCGCGGAAAACGTGCGGTCCCCTCGAGGCGCGGCGGACATGATCGACCTTGGCGTGAGCAAAGCCGGCGGTGATAGCCGAACGGGGCCGCGAGAACAATGCGCGTTGCAGGTCGTGTCTTTTGCTGAGCGGGCGCTTATGTCCAATCTCGGACGCTGGCGTGGGCGCATAGGAAAGGCCAAGGGCATGATCGACTTCTACACCTGGGGAACGCCGAACGGTCGCAAGGTCGCCATCATGCTCGAGGAGATCGGGCTGCCGTATACAGTCCACACGGTCAACATCGGCCGGGACGAGCAGTTCGACCCGGGCTTCCTCAAGATCGCGCCCAACAACAAGATCCCGGCGATCGTCGATTCCGACGGGCCCGGCGGCCCGCTGTCGATTTTCGAGAGCGGCGCGATCCTCGTCTATCTCGCCGAGAAGACCGGCAAACTGTTCGCCCCCTCGGGCCCCGAGCGTTATCGGACGCTCGAATGGCTCAATTGGCAGATGGGCGGCGTCGGGCCGATGTTCGGCCAGCTCGGGTTCTTCGCGATCCGGTCGCAGGAAAAGTCGGAGCTTGGCGATCAAGCGCTTCACCGACGAATGCGAGCGGCTGCTCGGCGTGATGGACCGTCGGCTCGACGAAAGCCCCTATCTCGCCGGGTCAAACTATACGATCGCCGACATCGTCAGCTACCCGTGGGTGTTCGCCGGCACGACCTATCTCGAGCCGGCGCTCGGGATCGATTCTCAGGAATTGCCCGTCAGTCGTCCGCTGGCTCGACGCCGTCGGTTCGCGCGAGGCGGTCAAGCGGGGCATGGCCGTCCCGGAAATCGGAACTCAGCGCTAGTTCGGGTCCCGCCAAGGGCGCCGGAGCGGCGGACCGGCCGGGACGGCGTCCGACGGGACCGGTCCAAAAGGCCGGGCGGCCGCCGCGGCGCTTCAGGCGAGTGGCGACGGAGACGTGGTCAGGGCCTCCGGCGCAAATGGATCCCGCTCCGGCTGGCGTCGCGGCGTCGTCTGCACTTTGGGGTTGGTCGGCGCGTCCGGAGACCGCGCCAGCGCCGGGGAGGGCGGCACTGGGGCCGCTTCGGTCACGCGCCGACCAAGCGAGGACATTAATAATAATGTCTATAGAATTAGTCAATTTTATTTTGAGATCGCCCCTCGAAAATGTTCGCCTTGAATCCCAATTCGCGGCCTCAGCGAGGGGCAAGGCGGCGACGGCGGGGCCGCCGGCGCCCGGAACGCGCCGTCCGAATCCAAGCGAACAACATTTCTTGCCTACATCGTCGCGCCGATCTGCCAGGGCGCGAACTCGGCTTCGCCGTAGCCAAGCGCCTCCGACTTCGACCGCTCGCCGGAAGCCACCGCCGAGAATCCTGTCGAAGATCTCTTTGCCCTTGTCGGGGATCGACACGCCGTCGAGAACGTCGCCGCAATTGATGTCCATGTCCTCGATCATGGCCCGGTACATGTCGCTGTTGGTCGCAAGCTTGATCGACGGCGTGGGTTTGCAGCCGTAGGCCGATCCGCGCCCGGTGGTGAAGCAGAGAACGTTCGCCCCGCCCGCGACCTGACCGGTCGCCGAGACCGGATCGAAGCCTGGCGTGTCCATGAAGACCAAGCCCTTGGCGGTGACGAGTTCAGCATATTGGTAGACCGCATTGAGCGCCGTCGTCCCGCCCTTGGCGGCCGCGCCGAGCGATTTCTCCAGGATCGTCGTGAGGCCGCCCGCCTTGTTGCCGGGCGATGGATTGTTGTTCATCTCGCCGCGGTTCCGGGCGCAATAGTCTTCCCACCAGCGCATCCGCTCGATCAGCCTCTCGCCGATTTCCGGCGACGCGGCGCGGCGGGTGAGCAGGTGCTCGGCGCCATAGATTTCCGGCGTCTCCGACAGGATCGCGGTTCCGCCGTTGCGCACCAGAATGTCGACCGCCTCGCCCAGCGCCGGATTGGCGGTGATTCCGGAATAGCCGTCCGAGCCGCCGCATTGCAGCGCCAGGGTGAGGGCGCTCGCCGGGGCCGGCTCGCGGCGCGCGCGGTTCAAGATTGGCAGCATGGCGCGGATGCGCTCCAGCCCCGCTTCGATCGTCTTCCGCGTGCCCCCGGTCGCCTGGATCGTCAGGCTTTGAAAGAACTCGCTCTCGACGAGTCCATATTCCTCCTTCATCCGGCCGATCTGGAACACTTCGCAACCGAGGCCCACCATCAGCTTGGCGCCGACGTTCGGATTGGCGGCGTAGCCCCATTCGGTCCGCATCAGCGTCTCGAACCCCTCGCCCCTCGACGCCATGCCGCAGCCGGTGCCGTGGACCAGCGGGATGACCCCGTCGACGTTCGGATAGTCGGCGAGCATGCCCGACCGCTCGACCTCGCGCGCGATCAGCCGGGCGGTCGTCGCCGAACAGTTCACCGAGGTCAGGATCGCGAGATAGTTGCGCGTCCCGACCTTGCCGTTCTCCCGAGGATAGCCGAGGAACGTCGGCTGCCGGCCGACCGGGGCAATGGGTTCGGGATGGGCGTCCTCGCCGAAGCGGTAGTCGCGGGCAAAGTCCTTCATCACGCAGTTGTGCACGTGCACCCACGCGCCTTCTGCGATCGGACCCGAAGCGAAGCCGATGATCTGGCCGAACTTGCGGATCGGCGCGTCCGCCTCAATTCGCCCCGACGCCATCTTATGGCCCTTGGGGACGCGCTCGCGGGCGGCGATTCCTTGAGACGATGCGCCGGCCGGGATCTCGTCGATGGCGATGACGACGTTGTCCGCCGGGTTCAGGCGCAGGCTGCGAGGCTGTGTCATGGCCGCCCTCCGATCCTCTTGCGGCTCTCGACGAAGTCGTGAACCGTCGCTCGAAACGCCGCGAGCGTTTCCTTTGGCGCGAGCGCGCCGAAATGGCCGATGACCTCGCCAGCGACCTGCTGTCCGAGTTCGCACGCCTCGAAGGCCGTCATGCCGGCGACGCGCCCCGCGAGATAGCCCGCGTTGGACGAATCGCCTGCGCCCGTCGTATCCCGGATTTCGGACGCCGCAGGCGTAGGCAACGACCGGATCGATCCGCCGATCGAAACCGTGACGTCGTCCGCGCCGTTCTTCACCACGATTTCCCGCACGCCATAGCCGCCGATGCGCTGAGCGGTCGCATGCGGATCGGCGTCGCGCCATATCTGCGCTTCGTCGTCGAAGCTCGGCAGCGCGATATCGGTGGCCGCCATCATGGCGCGGGTCGCGCGCCGGAGCGTATCCGCGTCAGGCCAGAGCCGGAGGCGGACGTTGGGGTCGAACGACACGATCGAGCCCCGCGCGCGCGCCGCCTCCAGGGCGGCGAGGAGATTGCGCCGTCCCGCCTCGCCGATGATAGCAAGGGTGATTCCGGAGAGGTGAATGAGACCTGCATCCGCGATCGCCTCGTCGAGCGCGCCCCGGTCGTCGGCGAGCCTCCGGGCGGCGGAGGTCTCGCGCCAATAGGTGAAGCTGCGCTCGGCGCCCGCGAGACTGATGACGTAGAGGCCGATGTTGCGGGTCGGGTCGCGGATGATCCTGTGGGCGTCGAGGCCGCTCGATTCGACGAATTCGATGAACTGCGACGAATAGGGGTCGGCGCCGACGCGGGTGAGAAAGCCGACGCGGCGGCGTTCGCCGAGCAGTTCAGCGATGTGCCAGCATGTGTTCAACGTGTCGCCGGCAAAGCCCCGTCGGTAGAGGTTGTCTCCCACGGGGGCGAATTCGACCATGGCTTCGCCGATGCCGACAATGCTCCGGTGGCTGAGCTCTAGGATCGTCACGTTGTCCAACTCCGCGTCCATCAAGGGCGGCATTAGAGGCTTGCCGGCGCTGTCTCCGCGTCGCGTCGCTTGGCCGAAGCGCCGTCCTCGCCGGCGTCGTCGGTCATGGCGTCGAGAACCTGACGCAGGTGAGCGCGCATGCGCTGGCGCGCCGCCGCCGGGTCGCGCCGCCGGATCGCCTCGAGGATCGCCTGATGGCTCATCAGCGTCACCGACCAGTTCTCGGCGAGATGCGCCCGTTCGGACAGGATGGCGAACACGGGCCCATATTGCTCCTGCCACAGGCGCTCGACCACCATGGCGAGCACGGCGTTGCGGCTCCCGTAAGCCACCGCGACATGGAAGGCGAGGTCCGCCCCGCTCCACGGCCGATCCGCGTCATGGGCGGCGACCATCTGCCGGATGGCGTCGGCCGCCGCTTCGACATCCTGCGCCGAGGCGTTCGCCGCCGCGAGCGCCGCCGCCTCGCCCTCGACGATCATGCGCGCGTTGAGAACGTCGGTCGGGCTATGCCCGGCGTTGAGCGCGGTCCCTTCCTTGTCCGTCTGGCGCACATAGGCGCCCGATCCCGTTCGCACTTCCACGAGGCCGGCGATCTCGAGCGCCACCATCGCCTCGCGCACCACCGGGCGGCTGACGCCGAGCGATTTCGCGAGGTCGCGCTCGGCCGGCAGGCGCTGGCCGGTCTGGAACTCGCCGCCGCGAATCAGCTCGCCGATCTGGTCGGCGACCTGTTCGTAAAGCCGTTTCGAGTCGATCGGCTGGAAGGGCATGTCCGTTTCCTATAGCCGGATGCGAGAGAGGCGGATACCGGTTCTTCGCAAATATCCCGCGTTTTCAAAGAGTCTGGAGCACGATGCGATCCACCTGAACCGCATCTGGCTCGGGTCAAGCGCCGGCCGATGAGAGCCGGTCATCGAGCGCGGCGCGAACGCCGCGACGCTCGATCGCCTCGAACCCTGCCAGCGCGTCCGCCGCAAGGCTTCCGATCTGGGTCAGGTCCGCGCCCCACAGGCGCGCGTCGCTCATCAATTTCGCCGCGACCGCGCGCGAGCCGAGCGCCGGTTCGAGCGCCCAGGCCTCGGCCATGATCGCGAGCACGTGCGGCTCGTCGCGGATCGGGTAGTCGCCTTTCGCCCGCCGTCCGGCGAAGCCCTCGCCTTCCTTGCGGCCGCGATAGAACCACAGAAGCGCGGCGAGCGAGAAGGCGAGCAGGCGCGGCGCCGCCTTTCCGTCGGCCAGCGTGTCGCGGATCGTCGGCAGGATGCGCACCCGCCACTTCGAGACCGAGTTGAACGCGATCGAGATCAGCTCGTGCCGGATGAACGGGTTGCCGAAGCGCTCGAGCACCGAGCGGGCGTAGCCGAGCCGTTCGGATTCGGGCAGGGGCACGTAGGGTGCGATCTCGTCGAAGACGATCCGATCGAGCGCGCGCGAGAACTGCGGATCGGCGACCATCTCGCCGACCGTGTCGAGCCCGGCGAGAAAAGCCGCGAGCGCGCTCGCGGTGTGGGTTCCGTTGAGAAGCCGCACCTTCCGCTCGCGGTAGGGGAGGATATTGTCGGTCCAGACCACGTTGGCGCCCGCGTTGGCGAGGGGCAACGCCTCGGCGACGTCGGCGGGCGCCTCGATGACCCAAAGATGGAACGGCTCGGCGACGATGGCGAGCGGATCGCGATAGCCCCACTCGGCGAACAGGTCCTCGGCCTCCTCGCGCGGGAAGCCCGGGACGATGCGGTCGACCAGGGTGTCGAAGAAACGGCACTGGTCTCTGATCCAGTCGACCGAGGCCGCATCGAAGCCCCAGCGTTCAGCGTGGGCGAGGACGATCCGGCGCAGCGTCGCGCCGTTCTTTTCGATGAGCTCGCAAGGAAGAACGATCAGACCCGGGGCGGCCGGACCGCCGAGCCTGTCGAACCGCGCCTTGAGCAGGCTTGCGACCTTGGCCGGAAAACTGTCCGGGCACGCCGAGGGGTCATAAGGCTCGGGGACGTCGGCGACGCCCGCCTCGGTCGTGTTCGAGACGAGGAACTTCAGCGCGGGCGAGGCGGCGAGCCGGAGCATTTCGCCCCATTGCGCGTAAGGATCGAGCGCCGCCTGAACGGTCGTCACGACGCGGCGCTCGGCGACGTCGGCGCCGTTTTCGCGGCCGCGTAGGAGCACGGTGTAGAGCCCTTCCTGGGCATGAAGCGCCGGCGGCCCCTCATGGCGGCGAGGCGCGGCGACCGCGACGCCGCCCCCGTAGACGCCCTTTTCGTTGGCGACGTCGACCATCCAGTCGACAAACCCGCGCAGAAAGACGCCTTCGCCGATCTGCAGGATTGTGATCGGGCGGCCCGAGGGCTCGGCGTGGCGCGCCAAGATCGCGCCGCTCGTCAGCGCGGCGCGCGACAGGGCTGTCATCGGTCAGGTCCTCCTCAAAGCCTATAGGCCTTCTTGACCAGACCATATGCAAGATCGTGGGCCACCTCGAAAGCTTCGTCGAGTTCGAGCCGATGCTCGGCGACGAGCCGCGCCAGAAAGGCGCAATCGACGCGCCGGGCGACGTCGTGGCGGGCGGGGATCGACAGGAACGCGCGGGTGTCGTCGTTGAAGCCGACGGTGTTGTAGAAGCCGGCGGTCTCGGTCACCGCCTCGCGGTAGCGGATCATGCCCTCCGGACTGTCGTGGAACCACCACGCGGGGCCGAGCCTCAAGGCCGGATAGTGGCCTGCGAGCGGCGCGAGCTCGCGCGAATAGGCGGTCTCGTCGAGGGTGAAGAGGATGATCGTCAGATCGCGCTCGTTGCCGAACCGGTCGAGCAGCGGCTTCAGCGCGAACACGTAGTCGGTCGGGGAGGGGATGTCGCAGCCCTTGTCCCGGCCGAAGGCCTTGGAGATCGACGGATTGTGGTCGCGCACCGAACCCGGGTGGATCTGCATCACCAGCCCGTCGGCGAGACTCATTCGGGCCATTTCGGTCAGCATCTGCGCGCGGAACGTCTCGGCTTCCGCTGCGGAAGACGCGCCGGTCCGCACGCGGTCATAGAGCGCGGCCGCGTTCTCTGGGGAAAGGTCGGCCGTGCGCGCGGTCGGGTGGCCGTGGTCGGTCGAAGTGCAGCCGACCGACCTGAAATAGGCGCGCCGCTCGGCCAGCGCGGCGAGGTAGCCGGCGAAGGTCGATACCTCGCCACCGGCGATGCGGCCGAGCGCCTCGAGGTTGTCGCGGAAGCCCGGAAAGGCGGGGTCGACGACCGGATCGGGACGGAAGGCGGTCAGCACCCGTCCGCCCCAGCCGCTCGCCTTGATCGCCTTGTGCCAGCGGAGGTCGTCGAGCGGGCTTTCCGTGGTGGTCAGCGCCTCGATATGGAAGCGCTCGAACAGGGCGCGGGGACGGAACTCCCGCCGTTCCAGGCATTCAGCGATGTGGTCGTAAATCCGGTCGCCGCTTTCGGCGGTCAGCCGCTCGGTGACGCCGAAGACTTCGGTGAAGGCGTGGTTCAGCCACAGCCACGAGGGCGTGCCGCGGAACAGCCGGAAGTTGGCGGCGAAGATTCGCCAGATTTTTCGGCCGTCGGTCTCGACCGGGCCGCCGTCGATCCGCGGCACGCCGACCTCTTCGGGGCGGATACCCTGGCTGTAAAGCATGCGATGAACGTAGTGGTCCGGGACGATGAAGAGGCGCGCCGGGTCGGGGAAGGCCATGTCCTCGGCGAACCAGCGCGGGTCGGTGTGTCCGTGCGGGCTGACGATCGGCAAGGCTTTGACCGAGCCGTAGAGATTGCGCGCCACGTCCCGAACCGCGGGGTCGGCCGGGAACAGGCGATCGGGGTGGAGCGCGAAGGGCGGGGCCTGAACGGTCATGGATTCCATCCTCCGGAATGCCGCGGCGACGCGACAACGGGCGGGAAAAGCGGACGCCGGTTTGTCGCTAAATCCCGCGACCCAGAAAGTCTGAAGCGACCTGCGATTCTGCCGGATCGCAGCTCGTTTGGGACTCGACATTCGCTCTTTTTGGTCTAATGGTCAAGTGGTAAGGCCAATCAAGCCGATTGCGAAAACGAGGCGACGCCATGAACTCGGGAGGAACCGTCCGCTGGAAGATGCTGGCGCTGATGCTGGCCGGCACCGTCGTCATCTACGTCGATCGCAACGTGCTCGGCGTCCTGGCGCCAATCCTCAAGAAGGAGCTGGACTTCACGACCGCGCAATATTCCTACATCGTGTCGTCGTTCCAGATCGTCTATTCCTTCTCCCAGCCGGTCGCGGGCTTTCTGACCGACCTGATCGGCCCGCGGCTCGGCTATGCGGTCGCGGCTTTCGTCTGGGGCGCGGCGGCGGCGCTGCACGCCTTCTCGACCGGCTGGGTGTCGATGGCGGGCTTCCGCGGCCTCCTGGGCCTGAGCGAAGCTGTGGCGATCCCGACCGGCACGAAGGTTTCGACCATCTGGTTCCCGTCAAAGGAGCGCTCGATCGCCACCGGCTGGTTCAACTCCGGCTCCTCGATCGGCTCGATGATCACCCCGCCCTTGGTGATCTGGCTGGCGACCGCGTACGGCTGGCAGCCGGCCTTCCTGATGACCGGCGTGCTCGGAATCATCCTGTCGATCGTCTGGTACTGGCTCTATCGCGATCCGGAGGCGCATCCGGGCCTGTCGCCCGCCGAGCGGACCTATATTGAGAGCGGCCGGGCGCCGGAACCCGACACCAAGCCGTCGTTCCGCGCGGTGCTCAAGCGCCCGAAATTCTACGGCGTCGTCATCGCCCGCTTCCTGACCGAGCCGGCATGGCAGACCTTCGCCTTCTGGATTCCGCTCTACATGGTGACGGTCAGGGGCATGGACATCAAGCAGTTCGCCCTTTTCGCCTGGCTGCCGTTCCTGGCGTCCGACCTCGGCTGCATCTTCGGCGGTTATCTCGCCCCGATCCTGCACAATCGCTTCAAACTCCAGTTGGTCAACGCGCGGCTCTCGGTGATCAGCCTCGGCGCGCTGTTCATGGTCGGACCGGCGCTGATCAGCTTCGCGGCCAACCCGATCGTCGCGATCCTCTGCTTCTCGCTCGGCGGCTTCGCCCATCAGATGCTGTCGAGCATGATGTACGCGCTCATGGGGGACGTGGTCGAAACGCCGGACGTCGCGACCGCCACCGGAGTCGCCGGCATGTTCGGCTATCTCGGCGGCGCGCTGTTCACGCTGACGGTCGGGGCGCTCGCCAGCACGCTCGGCTACGAGCCGCTGTTCGCGCTGCTGTTCCTGTTCGACATCGTCGCCGCGCTGGTGCTCTGGGCCTTCATCGGCGTCCGCAGTCCGAAGACGGTCGCGCTGCCGGCTTGAGCGCGCGGATTTGTAGGCAGGGTCATTGCGCCGGTCATTGACCCTGCCGGCGCGCTCCCCCTTGCGACGGACCGTGGCGCCCAGGACGCGCTACTTCCCCGCGAGCTTGTCGGCGAACAGGGCGATGGTCTTGGCGTAGACCGGCGACGCGTTCCAATGCAGGATCGCGTCGAAATTCGGCTCGCCCTCGTTCCAGCCCTGCGCCGCGCTGCCAGCCGTGTCCGGCGAGGAAGGCGGCGGTCGAGGCGAGCGCGTCGGCCGAATTGTGGATGATGTCCGGCGTTCCCGAGCCGTCGGGCGTGGTCGCGTACATCATGACCGCCGACGGCATGAGCTGCGTCTGCCCGATCTCGCCCGCCCAGGCGCCGTGCAACGCCTTCGGATTCGGCCAGACGCCGCGTTCGACCAGCGTCAGGGCGTCGATCAATTCGGCGCGAAAGCGGTCGGCGCGGCGGCAATCGTAGGCCAGCGTCGCGAGCGCGGCGAAGGTCGGATACGAGCCGTTGTCGCCGCCGTAGCTGGTCTCGAGGCCCCAGATCGCCACCAGGATCGGGCCGGGCACGCCGAATCGCTGTTCGATGGCGGCGAGCGTCCCTGCGTATCGGGCGAGCATCGCCCGTCCGCGCGACAGCTGGCCGGGCGTGATGTGGCTGGCGGCGAAACTCGCGAAATCGTGCCCGAGGAAGACGACGCCGTGGTCATGCGCGCCGACCGAAGAATTGTAGCCCATGCCCCCAAGCGCCGCCTCGAAGGCCGCATCCGAAATTCCGTCGCGCGCGGCGACCTGCTTGAAACCGGCGAGCCACTCGCGAAAGCCTTCCGGCCCCTTGCCGCAGTCGTCCGCCCGCGCGGGCCCGCCAGCAAGCGCCGCCGCCAGGGCGGCGAGCGCCAAGACTTCCGGTCGCCGACTTCGCATCCCCGCCCTCCGTCTTCCACAATGCGGAGGCGCTTCTAGCAAGAGCGCAGCGGAAGACCAACGCCGCCGTTCCCTCAGCGCCCCTCCGCCGCCACCTCGAAGGCCTCGACCGCTTGCGCGGCGAGTTCGTCGGCGAGCAGGCCGGCGGCGAGTTTCGGGCCGAATGTGAAAGTGTCGAGTCCCTCGGCGGCGAGCCGAACGACGTCGCTCGCGTCGCGGAGCGAGGCGACCAGGATGCGCATAGCCGAGCCGTGGGCGCGCGCCGCCCGCGCGATCGCGACGATCTCGCCGAAACCGTCGCGGCCGGAGTCGTTCATCCGGCCGAGATAGGGCGCGGCGTATTCCGCGCCAAGCGCGCTCGCCACCAGCGCCTGTGCGGCCGAATAGACCGCCGTCATGGTGAGGCGCACGCCCTCGTCGCGGAGCTTCGCCGCCGCGGCCGCGCCCTCGACGGTGGTCGGGACCTTGACCACGATCCTGGGGTCGATGGCCGCGAGCGCCCGGCCGTGCTCGACATAGAGGTCGCGCGTGCGGCCCCAGGTCTGCATGTGGACCTCGCCGACGCCGAGATCGAAGGCCTGGCGCGCGAGGGTGGAGAGCGTCGGCAGCGTGCAGGGAACCCCCGCGGCCTCGAGCAGGATCGGGTTGGTGGTGACGCCGTGGAAACAGCCGAGCGGCAGCCACGCTATCCAGGCGGCGCGGTCGGCCGAATTCGAGCAAAAACCGCAAGCCCGGGACGGGCAAAGGACCGGTCGACATCATTGGGAGGCTCTTTTGGGTGCGAAAACGCGCGAGACGCGTCTTCCTATCCCGAACCTCTCGTCCTGGCCAGCGCCATTGGTTCCTGTTCGATCCGTCGCTCCGCCGCCCTCCGCCAAGCGGATGGCGGGGCGCCCCGGCGAAAAGGCGCAGAACGACGCGCCCTCCCGTGCAATCGTCCTTATGCCGCCGGCGCGGGGACCCCAAGCGTGGCGGCGATCTCGCCGACCGTCGCCTTTTCGGCCTCGCTCACCTGCGTGCCGCCGAACCCGAGAAAACCGCCCTCGGGCGCGGCTTCGGAGACGGACTTGGCGATATGGGCCAGCCAGGTCTTGAACGGGGCGGCGTCGGCGCCGCCCTTGGCGTCGAGCAGCGCCGAGGCGCTTTTCAGCGAGTTCGAGCGCCTTGGCGACGATGTCGGCCGGCTTGGCGGCTCCGGAGATCGCGGCCTTGACGCCGTCCTCTGCGTGGCCGCGGCCTTCGGGGGTTTCGAAGTCGCCCGCCACCGCCTTCACCAGCGCGTCGGCGTTCGGGTCGGACGCCGCCGAAAGCAGCGCCCGGGCGCTCGCCATGCTCTCCTTCACCATGCCGATCAGGCCGCTCGGATCGGAGGCCGAAACCGCGATCCCGGCGAGCAGCGGGCTTTGCAGCAAGAGCTTCCATTCGTCGGAAGTGAAATCGGTTTTGGCCGCCACGCGCGCCTCCCTTGTCCGGTCCGCCTTCGAGGCCGATAGGCCCCAATGGCGGCCAGCATGACAGTCTCACTTCGGTGTGACAATTGCAGGCGGCCGCGAGTCCGCCGTCGTCAGGGCGCCCGCCGGAGCCGCACGTACAGGGCGCCCGAGCCGCCATGGGCCCGGCCCGCCTCCTCGAAGCCGAGCACGATCGAGCGGAGGTCCGGCTCGCGCAGCCAGTGGGGAGCGAGGCGGCGGAGCACCCCGCGCTCGTCGCCGAAAGCCCCGAGGTCGCCGGGCGCGCCGCCCTTGCCGGTGACGACGATGACCAGCCGCGCCCCACGCGCCTGGGAATGGCGCAGGAAGCCGCGCAGCGCCTGGTGCGCCTCGGCCTGGTTCATGCCATGCAGGTCGAGCGCGCCGTCGATCGCGCCGCGCCCGCGGGCGAGCTCCCGTTTCAGCCGCCGCTCGATCGGCGCTAGCGGCATGGGGCGGAGCTTCTCGGGCTTGGCTTCCGGCGCGCCGGCGTGCGGCGCTCGAGGGCGCCGCAGGGGGCTTGCGGCCGGCAGGGGCTTCGCCGCCGACGGCAGGCTCGCGCCGCGGCGGCGGGAGACGCTGCGGGCGACCTCGGTCCACAGCGCGATCTCCTCGTCGGTGAGGCGCCTCAGGCGCAGGGGCAGCGGGCCTTCCTTCACGGCTCGTCTCCGTCGGGCATGAGCACGGTGAAGTTTCCGCGATGACGAATCGCGCCGGCGCGCGCGCCCGCCGCGTCGCCGCTGCCGAAGAATAGGTCCGCGCGGGCCGGTCCGACAATCGCCGAGCCGGTGTCCTGCGCGATCGTCAGGCGCCGGAATGGGCTGGGCTCTGCATGCTCCCAGGGAAGCTCGGCCTCGATCCAGAACGGCAGGCCGTAGCTCCAGAGGCTCCGGTCGAGCGCGATCGAGCGCAACGGGGACAGCGGAACGCCCGCGCCGGCGACCGGCCCGAGCGCCTGGTCATAGTCCGTGACCAGGCGGAAGAACACGAACGAGCGGTTCCGGCGCATGAGCGCGAGGCCCGCCTCGCCGTCGCCTAAGCCCGCCGCGCGCAGCCAGCTCTTGAGGCTTTGAAGCGACACGGCGCTCTCGGGGATCGCGCCGGTCTCGATCAGGATGCGGCCGATCGACGCGTAAGGCAGGCCGTTGCGGCCGTCATAGGCGAGCCGCGCCCGGCTGCGGTCGGGAAAGACGACTTGGGCCGAGCCCTGGACCTGGATGAGGAAGGCCTCCACCGCGTCGCGGACCCAGACCAGCGGATCGCAGCGCGCGCGCTCGATCGTCTCCCGGTCGTGGTAGGGGACGAGCGCGCCGTCGCTCGAGACGCGCCCGCCGGTGACGCCTGCCGGAAAGTCCGCCGGGGCCTCGCCGGGCGCGAAGCTGACGAGGTCGGCCGGCCGGGCGAGGAGCGGCCAGCAGAAGTCGGGCGTCTCGACCCGTGAGCCGGCGACCACGGGCTCGTAATAGCCGGTCAGAAAACCGTCGCCGCTCGCTGGTTCGACCCGGTACGGCCGGAACCAGCGGGTAAAGAACGCCTGCGCATCGGCGCGGTTATCGACCTTTGCGGCGAGCGCCGCCCGGGCGGCGCGGACAAGGGCGGACGAAGGCGCGCGGGCCCTTCGTTCCTCGGGCCGACCTGCGGCAATCGAGCGCGCGGACATGAGAAAACAGCGGAACGCGGCGAGGGCGTCGTCGTCGTCGAAGCCGGGGAGGCTCGTGAAAGCGCGCGGCTCGAGGCGAGCCGGCGCCGGAAAGGACGCGCTCAACGTTCGGACTGGGTCGCCGTCAGCCGCCAGTTGGGGTCGCGGGAGCGCACGTCGCGCGCGAAAGTCCAGAGGTCGAGATGGTCGGCCACCTCCGCGGCGGAGCCGTCGACGACCTCGCCGGCCTTGTCGCGGGTCACCGAGGCGAGCTTGCTCGCGAAGCGCACGCCGACCTGCGCCGCCGACCCGGTCAGGTGAGCCGCCGCGATCCGGGCGTCGTCGATCGACACCACGGTTGTCGTCATCGTGTGGCCGGCTGCGGCCCGAGCCTGGATGGCGGCGTCGAAGTTCGCGAACGCTTCCGGCGCCATCAGGCCCTGGAGGGTCTGCCGATCGCCGGCTGCGAACGCTTGGACGACCATTTCGTAAGCAGCGCGCGCGCCGGTGAGGAATTCGGCCGGCGCGAAACTGCGGTCTGCGGCTGCGATGGCGTCAAGGCCGCTCCACGCCTCGGGCGCGGCGAAGCCCTGCCAGCGCTCCGGCGGCGGCGCCAGTGGCGCAGGACCCGCGCCGGCCGGCTCCGGCGTCGCGACGGTCGGGCTCGCGGCGTCGGGCGCCCGACGCAACGGGGCGATCAGGCCGCCGCTCGGCCGCTCCCCGTCGTTGCGTGTCCCGAGCACGGAACGGAGCTTATAGGCGACGAACAGGGCCACCAGCGCAAAGATGACGGTCGGAAGGTCGATGTCCGGCATCGGTCTCGGTCCTCGTAAAGCCCTGCCTCGTAAAGCCCTGGCCTCTTCCGGGCTTACCCGCTCCCAATACCTAGGCGCTGGATGGCGTTTTGGCTAGCCGCGACGGCCGGGACTTGCGCAAGGGGCTCGAATGGCTCCATGCGTCCCCGGGATCGATGACGCTAAGAAAGGGACGAGCGGCGTGACGAGCGAGTTTGTTGTCGGCGTGGCGGGCGCAGGGGCCTGGGGGATGGCGCTCGCCAACGCCGCCGCCGCCGCGGGCCGCACAGTCGTGCTGTGGGGCCGCGACCGCGAGGCGATGGTCGCCTTGGAGGCGATGCGGCTCAGCGACAAGCTGCCGGGGGTGCGCCTTTCGGAACGCGTCGTCGCCACCGCCGACCTCGACGCGCTCGCGCGCTCGGCAGCGATCCTGGTCGCGACGCCCGCCCAGGCGACTCGCGGCGCGGCCGCACGGCTCGCGACGCTGCCCGGATCGGCGCCGCTCGTCGCCTGCGCCAAGGGCATAGAGCGCGGCTCGCACGCCTTCATGACGGAGGTGCTTGCGCAGGCTGCGCCGGGCCGTCCCGCGGCGATTCTTTCTGGTCCGTCCTTCGCCGCGGACGTCGCCGCCGGCCTGCCGACGGCGGTGACGCTCGCCGCGGCCGACGAGGGGCTCGCCCGCTCGCTCTGCCGCCAGTTGCACGGCCCCAACCTGCGCCTCTATCACGCGACCGACGTCCGCGGCGTCGAGATCGGCGGCGCCGCCAAGAACGTGCTCGCGATCGCCTGCGGCGTCGCGGTCGGGCGCGGTCTCGGCGCCAGCGCGGTCGCGGCGCTGATCGCCCGCGGCTTTGCCGAACTCCGCCGGTTCGGCGACGCCTTTGGCGCGCGCAGTCAAACCCTGATGGGGCTCTCCGGGCTCGGCGACCTGGTGCTGACCTGCTCATCCGCCCAGTCGCGTAATTTCGCCTTCGGGCTCGCGCTCGGACGGGGCGAAGCGGTCGCGGAGGCGAAGGCGGGAAAGCTCGCGGAAGGCGCCTTCACGGCTCTCGCGCTGACGGAAATGGCGCGTGACCGCGGCGTCGACATGCCGATCGCCAACTGCGTCGAGGCGCTGATCGAAGGGCGGCTCGATGTCTCCGGGGCGGTCGGCGCGCTGCTCGGGCGCCCACAGAAGGGGGAGGAATGAGCGCGGCGGGCGGGGTCGGATTGGCCGACAAGGGATACCCGCAAAGCCGACACGTGGACGGTGAGAATGCGCAAGGAACGGTCGTCGCCCGCCGGTTTGACGAATGGGTCAGTTCGACGCATCCTCGCTGTCCCCTCAATGCTGGTCGCCGACTCCGATCTTTTATCCAGCGCCAGTGAGGATAAGTCTGCGTCCCAAGCGAAGTTTTGGCGGCCGAACCTGACTAAACGATCCGCTGCTGTCAGAAGGATACCGAATAAGTGAACCGGCTCGACGAAGCCGATGGACGCGACCGTGTTCAAGCGGGCGTCGACGGCGGGATGTCGCGACCGAGACGGGACGGCCTGCAATTCCTCTACGACTTCGTTCCCGCCGCGGACCGGGGCGGAGACCGCGCGGCGCGCCAAAGCGCCCATTTGAGTTCCAGAAGCCTCCTCTCAGGGCTTATTGCGCTGCTTCTCGTTATGGCGGCCGTTTCGCTTTGCGTATTGGTGAAATACCCTAATTTCAACCCGTGGTACGCGGAGCTGAAGAAACCGTGGTTCATTCCGTCGAACGCGGTTTTTCGTTCGGTCTGGACGGCGCTCTACCTCCTGATGGCGTTCGCCTTCGGACGCATATTGCGCCTTCGGTCCAATAGGCCAGGGCGGCGGCTTGCGATTTGGCTCTTTCTCACCCAGCTCTCACTCAATGTGCTGTGGGCCTTCCTGTTCTTCGGGGCGCACAGCCCATTCCTGGGCCTGATCGACATCGTCCCGCAATGGCTCCTGATCGTGGCGACCATCGCCGCCTTTCGGCCGCTCGATCGGCCGGCGGCGCTCGCGCTCGTCCCGCTAGGGGCCTGGGCGGCGTTCGTGGGCGTCCTCAATTTCGCGATCTGGCGGCTGAACTGACTCCTCCCGATGTGGGGTCGACGGCCGTGATCTCAGTGGCGGCCAGTCGGTGAGGCCACCCGCTAGGCAGCCTCCGAGATACGATTCGGGACCCTTGGCATCGGCGGCGGGGTCGCGTAAGCCTCGAAATGCTTCCGGAGGCCCGACCATGCTGTTCATCGCCACCTGCGTCGACAAGCCGAACAGCGTGGAAAAGCGCCTGGAGAACCGCCCGGCCCATCTCGCCTGGCTCACTTCGCTCGGCGCGAAGGTGAAGATCGGCGGCGCGATGCTCGCCGACGATCTGAAAACGCCGATTGGCTCGATGCTGATCTTCGAGGGCGAGAGCGAGGCCGATATCCGGGCGATCCTTGCCGAAGACCCTTATGCGCGCGCCGGGCTCTTCGACAGCGTCTCGCTCAAACCCTGGCGACAGGCGGTCGGCCAGACGCTGGCGTGAGGCGGGAATGGCGCACTGGCTGTTCAAGAGCGAGCCTTCGGTCTGGTCGTTCGAGAGGCTTGTCGGCTGCGGCGCCGACGGCACCGACTGGAGCGGGGTGCGCAACCATTCCGCCAAGCTCAATATGCAGGCGATGAAGGTCGGGGATCTGGGGTTCTTCTATCATTCGAACGAGGGCAAGGGGATCGTCGGGATCGTCGAGGTGTGCAAGGCCTACCGCCCGGACCCGACCGACGCGACCGGCAAGTTCGGCATGGTCGACATCCGCGCGGTCCGGCCGCTCCCGCGTCCCGTCTCGCTGGAAGCCGCGAAGGCCGAGAAACGTCTCGCCTCAATGGCGCTCGTCACCAACTCCCGCCTGTCGGTGCAGCCTGTGACGGACCCGGAATGGGCGCTGATCTGCGAGATGGGCGGACTTTAACAGGAGAGGCGCGAGACGCCGCCTCTCACGATAGAGAGCCTGCGGGGCCAAAGTGAGCCGGACAGAGAAAGGCTAAGACCAAAGCAGCACCGGTCGCTGGCTTGTCCAGCATGGCCGTGTTGGGCATAAACTCGCGTCAAGGCTTGCGGGCGCCGGTTAGGCCGGTGCGCAGGAGTTTGGGAGGAGCCGGTGCACGACCACGTTTACGACGTCCCCGCCGAATGGGCCGAGCGCGCTTGGGTCGACAAGGCCAAGTACGAGTACGATGTACAAGCATTCGCTGAGCGACCCGGAAGGATTTTGGGGCGAGCACGGCAAACGCATCGACTGGTTCAAGCCCTACACCAAGGTCAAGGACATTTCCTGGGACTCCACAACGTCTCGATCAAGTGGTACGAGGACGGCGTCACCAACGTCGCCTACAATTGCGTCGACCGGCACCTGCCCAAGCGCGCCAATCAGGTCGCAATCATCTGGGAAGGCGACAATCCCAACGAGTTCGCGCCTCATCACCTACGCGGAACTCTCTGACGAGGTGAATCGCTTCGCCAACGTTCTGCACTTTCATGGCGTGAAGAAAGGCGACCGCGTCACCATCTACCTGCCGATGATCCCTGAAGCGGCCTACGCGATGCTCGCCTGCGCGCGTCTGGGCGCGATTCATTCGGTGGTCTTCGGCGGCTTCTCTCCCGACGCGATCGCCGGGCGCATCAATGACGCACAGTGCGAGATCGTCATTACTGCGGACGAGGGTCTGCGGGGCGGCCGCAAGGTGCCGCTGAAGGCCAACGTCGACGAAGCGCTGAAGAAGACGTCGACCGTCAGGCATGTGCTGGTCGTCAAGCGCACGGGCGGCGAGGTCGATTGGACGCCCGGCCGCGACGTGTGGCTGCACGAGGCGGCCGAGCGCGTCTCCACCAAGTGCCCGGCTGAACCCATGGGCGCGGAAGACCCGCTGTTCATCCTCTACACGTCGGGCTCGACGGGGACTCCCAAGGGCGTCGTCCATACGACCGGCGGCTATCTGGTCTTTGCGTCGATGACCCATCAATACGTCTTCGACTACCACGAGGGCGACGTCTATTGGTGCACGGCGGACGTCGGCTGGGTCACGGGCCACAGCTACATCATCTATGGACCGCTCGCCAACGGCGCGACGACCCTGATGTTCGAAGGCATTCCCAACTATCCGTCGATGAGCCGCTTCTGGGAGGTCATCGACAAGCACAAGGTCAACATCTTCTACACCGCCCCGACCGCGATCCGATCCCTGATGGGCGCGGGCGAGGAGCCGGTGAAGAAGACCAGCCGCGCCTCGCTCCGCCTCCTCGGTTCGGTCGGCGAACCGATCAACCCCGAGGCCTGGGAGTGGTACCATCGCGTCGTCGGCCAGGATCGCTGCCCGATCGTGGACACCTGGTGGCAGACCGAGACGGGCGGCATCCTGATCACGCCGCTGCCGGGCGCGATCAAGCTCAAACCCGGATCGGCGACCCTGCCGTTCTTCGGGGTCATCCCGGAGATCGTCGATGCGGCCGGCGACGTCCAGAGCGGCGCCTGCGAGGGCAACCTCGTCATCGCCGACTCGTGGCCCGGACAGATGCGCACCGTCTACGGCGACCACGACCGGTTCGTGAAAACCTACTTCTCCGCCTATCCGGGCAAGTACTTCACCGGCGACGGCTGCCGCCGCGACGCCGACGGCTTCTACTGGATCACCGGTCGCGTCGACGACGTCATCAACGTCTCCGGTCACCGGATGGGAACGGCGGAAGTGGAAAGCGCGCTCGTCGCGCATCCGAAGGTCTCGGAAGCCGCGGTCGTCGGATATCCGCACGACATCAAGGGGCAGGGCATCTACGCCTACGTGACCGTGATGGCCGGAGTGGAGCCGACCGAGGAGCTGCGAAAGGAACTGGTCGCCTGGGTGCGCAAGGAGATCGGTCCGATCGCCTCTCCCGACCTCATCCAGTTCGCCCCCGGCCTGCCGAAGACCCGCTCGGGCAAGATCATGCGCCGCATCCTGCGCAAGATCGCCGAGAACGAGTACGGCGCGCTCGGCGACACCTCGACCCTTGCCGATCCGGCGGTGGTCGGCGACCTGATCGACAAGCGGCAAAATCGCGGCAAGGCCTGATCAGGGGAAAGACGACAGTCGATCGGATGGGGCCGAGAACCGACCCCGTCACGATCCCGGTCACGACACGATTGACAGCTCTTGCGCCGAATTCGATCTTGGTCGCGAGGATGACGGCCTGCGTGCGGCTTTCGACGCCGAGTTTCTGAAGAATGGCGGACACGTGCGCCTTGACCGTCGCTTCGGAGACGCTGAGCTCGTAGGCGATCTGCTTGTTGAGAAGGCCCTGCGACAGCATCATCAGCACGCGAATCTGCTGCGGGGTCAGCGTGGCGAGGCGACGCGCCAGGGCGCTCGATTCGCGGTTGGGTTGCGCATTGGGATCGAAGTCGGGCGGCGTCCAGCGCCCGCCCTCCAGAACCTGCGCGATCGCACTGGCTCATCGTTTCGAGCGGGTTCGACTTGGGAATGAAACCGGACGCGCCGAACTCGAGGCAGTGTCGGATCACGGCGCGGTCCTCGTTGCCGGATACGACGATGACCGGCGTGGACGGCCGTCTCCGACCGCAGGAACAGCAGGCCGGAAAAGCCCCGCACGCCTGGCATGCTGAGATCGAGCAGCACGAGGTCGGTCTCCGGCGACGTCTCGAGCGCGGCCGCCATACTGTCGAAATCATGCGCCACGGCAATTTCGGCGTCAGGCGCTGCAGCCAGCACAGCCTCCCGCAGACCGCCGACCACCAGAGGGTGATCGTCGGCAATCAAGACGCGCACCATTCCCGTATCCATGTCACCCTCCGCCGTCCACGCGGGCCGGCCGCGCGACAATCGCGCAACCCCGCGTCATTGTCACGTCCTCGTCACAGACGAAAGTCGAATTTCGAGGTATCCCAATCTTCTCTCGGGGGTCTTATCCATGGGCAGCCGGCCGATTTGACGAAGCGCTTCGACCAAAGCGATCGTTGCGGCGACGCCGACGTTGAGCGACCGCAACGGCGGCTGCGATGGGAATTCTGAGCCGCGCGTCCGCCGCCGCGGCGACCGCGTCGGGACGCGCCTGCCGATTCGCGGCCGACAAGGAGAATGTCGCCGGGACGGAATGCAAAGTCCCAGAGCATCGTCATCGCCCCTTGTGGTCAGGAGCACGAGCCTGCGGCCGGTCGAGGCTCGCCAGCACTCGAATTTGAGCCCACGAATCGTGGCGCGCGATCGACAGGGAGTCGAGATAGTCCATGCCGGCGCGACGAAAGCGGGGGTCGCCGATGCGAAAGCCAGCCGGCTCGATGATCGCCGCGTCGACGCCGAGGCAGGCGCAAGTGCGCATAATCGCGCCGGCGTTCTGGGCGATGTCCGGCTCGTACAGGGCGAGGAGGAGCGGGGAGGCAGGCCGGCTCATCGCGTTGCGCGCCGCGCCATCGGCGACGAAACGAGCGCGAAATCGGGAGCGCCGGGAACGCAAAGCGCGAACACGACGAAAGGCAAAGGGGCGCCGCGGCTTAGTCCTATGGACATCGAATTCGATCAATGCGAAAAGCCGCGCTCAATTGTCGCCCGGCGTGCGTTGTGCGCCGAGCGAAAGGCGCCGACAGAGTTCGCCGTGTTCATTTGGGGCCTGAGCCGTCGCGCAACGCCGCCGATGAATCCGTGATGCTGAATTCGGCGTGCATGGAAGAGCACTCCCTGGGGGTTGAATTGGCCGCCGCTACGACGATCCAAGCACCAAATCGCAGAGATTTCCTTTACCTCGCCACCGGCGCGGTCGGCGCCGTCGGCGTCGCTGCGGTCGCTTGGCCGTTCATCGATCAGATGAACCCCGACTCCTCCACCCTCGCGATGTCGTCGATCGAGGTGGACATCGGCGCCATACCAGAGGGGCAGATCGTCACGGTCAAATGGCGCGGCGGCCCGGTCTTCGTCCGTCACCGGACCAAGAAGGAGATTCAGGATGCGCAAGACGTTCAGCTCAGCGAACTGCGCGACCCGCAGACCGATCGCGCAGCGGGTCCAGAAGCCGGACTGGCTGATCGTGGTGGGCGTGTGCACGCATCTCGGCTGCGTGCCGATCGGGCACGAGGGCAAATACGAGGGCTGGTTCTGCCCGTGCCACGGCTCGATGTACGACACCTCCGGCCGCATCCGGCAGGGACCGGCGCCGCTCAATCTCGCCGTCCCGGAGTATAAGTTCCTTACCGACACACGCGTCAAGATCGGCTGACGCCAGTCCAATCCGCGCGGTCCGCCGTATCCAGTTCATCAAGTCGTCCCCAGCCATGTCCTGAGAGCCACCATGAGCGGTCAATCGACCTACGTCCCCAAGAGCGCGATCGGGCGCTGGTTCGAATCTCGCCTGCCCGTGATGGGCCTGATGCACTCGTCGTTCATCTCCTTTCCGGTGCCGCGCAACCTCAACTACATGTGGACGTTCGGCGCGATCCTCGTCATTCATGCTGATCGTGCAGATCATCACGGGCGTGGTGCTTGCGATGCACTACATCCCGTCGGCGACGGAAGCGTTCACATCGATCAACGATAGCATCATGCGGGACGTCAACTACGGCTGGCTGATCCGCTATATGCATACGAACGGCGCGACGCTGTTCTTCCTCGCCTGCTACCTCCACATGTTTCGCGGGATCTACTACGGCTCCTACAAGGCGCCGCGCGAGCTCCTGTGGATCATCGGGGTCGTCATCTATCTCCTGATGACCGCGACGGCCTTCCTCGGATACGTGCTTCCCTGGGGCTCCATGAGCTTCGCCGGCGCGACCGTCATCACCAACCTGACCTCCGCGATCCCGATCTTCGGAACGACGATCGCCCATTGGCTGTGGGGCGGGTTCGCGGTCGGGGCGCCGACCCTCACACGCTTCTTCTCGCTCCACTACCTGCTGCCCTTCGTCATTGCGGCGGTGGTCGGCCTCCACGTCTGGGCGGTGCACGTGACAGGTCAGAACAACCCCGACGGCGTCGAGGTCCAGAACGAGGAACGCGACACGGTGGCCTTCACGCCCTACGCAACCATCAAGGACCTCTTCGCCGTTTCGGTATGGTTCATCCTTTACGCCTGGCTGATTTTCTTCATCCCGAACTATCTGCTCGACGCGGACAATTACAACATCGCCAATCCGCTCGTGACTCCTGCGCATGTCGTGCCGGAATGGTATCTCTTGCCGTTCTACGCGATCCTGCGCGCCATCCCGAACAAGCTCATCGGCGTCATCGCCCTGGTCGCGGCGATCGTGATCCTGGCGTTCATCCCGTGGCTCGACCGCCATCCGGTCAAGTCGGCGAAGTATCGTCCGGCCTACCGCTTCTTCTTCTGGGTGTTCGTGGCCATCTGCATCGGCCTCGGATGGATCGGGTCGCAGGAGCCGACCGACGCGCTGTCGCTGATCGCGCGGTTCCTGACGGCAGGCTATTTTGGCTTCTTCCTTGTGGTCATGCCGGTTCTGAGCTTCACGGAGAAGACGAAGCCTCTGCCGGCGTCGATCGCCGACGCCGTGCTGGCGAAGAAGCCGGCCGCGGCCGAAGCCTGAACGGCGACCGATCAAGGGACAATCACGATGACCGCTTCAAGACCAAAGCCCTTGCCTCGGCAGCGCTCGCCTTCGCGCTCGTCGGCGGTTTCGCGTTCGCCCAGGGGCAGGCCGAGCAGCCGAAGCCTCCGCGGGAGACGTGGAGCTTCGGGGGCATGTTCGGCACTTACGATAAAGCCCAGCTGCAACGCGGCTTCCAGGTCTACAAGGAAGTCTGCAGCAATTGCCATGCGCTGAGCATCCCGTTCCGCGCCCTGTCGCAGCCCGGCGGCCCAGAGTTCAGCGAGGACCAGGTCAAGACGCTCGCGGCCAGCTATCAGGTCACCAACGCCGAGCCGAACGACAAGGGCGAGATCTTCAAGCGCCCCGGAACGCCAGCCGACATCATTCCGCGTCCCGACGCCTATCCGAACGACCAGGCCGCCGCGGCGACTTTCGGCAAGGCGCCCCCCGACATGAACTTGTTGGCCAAGGCCCGCAAGTACGAGCGCGGCTTCCCGTGGTTCGTTTTCGACGCGCTGCCCGGCCTGGAATATCAGGAGATGGGGGCGGACTACATCCACGCGATTCTCAACGGTTACACGAACAAGGACGACCCGCAGTGGAACCTCTACTACCCGGGCCACAAGATCGCGATGCCGCAGCCGATCTCGGACGGATCGGTCGACTACAAGGACGGGACGCCGCCGACGCTGCAGAGCTATTCCCACGACATCGCGGCCTTCCTGACCTGGGCGGCTGAGCCCAACCTCGACGAACGCCGGCGGATCGGCCTCGGGGCGATGATCTTCCTGTTCGTCCTCGCGGGACTCCTCTATTTCACCAAGAAGCGGGTCTGGGAGCAGGCTCACTGACGGGCCGGATTCGATCGAGCGGAAACGACGCCCGCGGTTCGCCGCGGGCGTTCGCGCTTTCGGGCGAGGCGCGTCGGTCCGCACGGCAAAATGAAGCCCATCGTCTCGGCAGAGGATGGAGGACGCGACTATGACGAAAGCGATTGTCGGAGTGATCGGCGGCTCGGGCGTTTACCATCTCCCGGGATTGACGGATCTCAGGGAGGAGGCGGTTCCGACGCCGTGGGGCGAGCCGTCGGATTCGCTGCGCCTTGGCCGGATCGGCGACACCGAGGCGGTCTTTCTCGCCCGGCACGGGCGCGGGCACCGCTTCTCCCCCTCGACGATCAACTATCGCGCCAACATCGACGCCCTGAAGCGGGTCGGCGTCACCGACATCATCGCGCTCTCGGCCTGCGGCTCGTTCCACCGCGAACTCTATCCGGGCGTGTTCGTGCTGATCGACCAGATCGAAGACCGGACCTATCTGCGCCAGTCGACCTTCTTCGGGACCGGCTGCGTCGCCCATGTCTCGATGGCGCATCCGATTGCGCCGCTGCTGCGGCGGCGCCTTGTCGAAGCGGCGGAGGCGGAGGGCATTCCCTTCAAGGACGGCGGCGCGTACCTCTGCATGGAGGGGCCGCAGTTCTCCTCGCTCGCCGAATTGCTCGGATACCAGTCGCGGGGCGCCGACGTCATCGGCATGACCGGCGCGACCGAGGCGAAGCTCGCCCGCGAAGCGGAAATCTCCTACGCGACGGTCGCCATGGTGACCGACTACGACTGCTGGCACGAGGAGCACGAGGCCGTCGAGGTCGCCTCGGTCGTCAAGGTCATGTCCGACAACGCCGAGAAGGCGGCGCGGCTGGTCGCCCGGGTTCTGCGGGAGTTCCCGGCCGAACACGAGCCTTGCCCGATCGGCTCCGACCGCTCGCTCGAATATGCGCTGATCACCCACGCCGACTCGCGCGACCCCGAACTGGTCAGGAAGCTCGACGCGGTCGCCGGCCGCGTGCTCGGCCGCGGCTGAAGCGGCTTGCGCGGGGCTGCGCCTCCAACCTAGAAAAGCGGCCGGCGCCGGCCGTCCGGCGCTGTCGAGCGGTATCGGGGATTGCATGCTCAAGACCTGGGTCGAACGGTTTTTGTTCGCAAGCCGCTTTCTGCTGACGCCGCTCTATATTGCGCTCGCGGTCAGCCTGCTGGCGCTGCTGTTCAAGACCGGCCTGCATGTCTATGCGCTGTTCACCCAGCTCATGACCCTGGACGACGAGGGAGTGCTGCTGACGGAGCTGGCGATCGTCGACATGACGCTGACGGCGTCGCTGGTGGTGATCGTCTTCCTCTCCGGCTACACCAATTTCGTCGCGCCGGTCCTTATGCGCGCCGACGACGGGCGGCCGCACTGGATCGCCGAAATCGACTTCAGCGAGCTCAAGCTCAAGCTGATGGCCTCGATCGTCGCCATTTCGGGGATCAAGCTGCTCGAAGGCTTTATGGACATCGCCAACGAGAGCGACCGCGAGCTGTTCTGGCTGGTGGCGATTCATCTGACCTTCGTCGCGTCGACGCTCTTGCTCGCCGTCTCCGACAAGTTCATGCACCGGACGCGCCCGACCCCCGACCACGACGCCGAGGGCGTCTGAGTTGTCCGCGGAGCCCGTCGCCATTTTCGATTCCTTTTCGAGACTTGCCAAAGGTTTGCGGCGCCATTTTCGATTCGACGCTGCTCCCTGTCGCCCGTGAACGACGGCGCGCGTCCGGCCCCATGGATCGGCTTTCCGGGACGGCGATCTCGGCGACCGGGACGCCGCGATTGAGGGGGCCGACAATTCGCCGATCCCGCCGCTCCGTGGTCTCCCCTGCGCCGCCAGACGCGCCACGGGCGACCGGTCGCGCGGGACCATGGTTGGGGAGGGGCGTTTGAGGGGTCGGACAAGGCGGGGTTCTCCTGATTGGGCTCTGGAGAACAAAGCTAGTACGAGTTCGGAAAAGGCGCAAGCGTTTGTTTCGGGAAAAGAATATCGACCCTTCCGCTCGCTGCGGATCTCGGGCGGGTCGCAGGCGCCACAAAGCCTTCGAAGCTGACGCTGAGCTCGCGAGGCGCCGCCGCCTCATGTCCGAGCCCGAGGTCGACGCGACAAACGCGATTTGTCCGTCCTCCTGCGTGATCGCGCCCAAGTCGGCGCAACCGAGAACTTGACGCGAAGGCCCTGCAAATGCGGCTTACACCTTCGCTCAGGCGAAGATCTCGTCCAGCCAATCGAGCGCCGCGCGATTGATGGCCGACCGGTTCTTCATCTCACAATGGTCGCCCGCGCCATCGGCCACGGTGAACCTCACCAACGTTTTCGAGCACGTCAGCGCGTCGTAGAGCGTCTGCGCGCCGGCCGCGAGCGGATCGTTCTCGGCGACCGCCAGGAAGGTCGGACAACGAATCGCATCCGCGCGGCCTTTCAGCGTATAGCGCTCGATGTCGGAGAGATAGTCGCGCAGGTTCGCCTTGCCGTTGACCCAAAATCCGCGCTGCACCACCTTCCAACGCAGCCCCGGATTAGCCGCTAGCACCCCTTCGACCTTTTGCGCGAACGCGGCGTCCAGCAGCCGAAGGTCCGATGCCGCTTGCGGCGAGGCGCCCATTTTCAGGGCCATCGGTCGAAATGAGTCCGCCACGGCCCATTGCGCCGGATCGGCGATGCAAGCGGCGAGCCGATGCTCGCCCGAGGCGGCGCGTGGCGCGAGATAACCGCCGAGGCTCCAACCGCTGAGCGCGATCTTGGCCGGTTCGACCTCTGACAGCGACAGCGCGAAGTCGACGACCGCCGCCACCACCGTTTCCCAGTCGGGCCGCAGCGGAACGCCCTTTTCCACCAACATCGCCCCTTGGCCGGGGCCATCGAACATGAGGCTGTGATAGCCGCGCCGCCTGGCGGCGATCGCCGAGGCGAACAGCATGTCGGTGATTGTCCCGTCATAGCCATTGGTGAAGATAATGGTCGGCCGCCGCCGCCCGGCGAATCCCTCTGCGGGAAGGAAGTATGCCGGCATCAACGCGCCTTCGAACGGGATGGTCTGCGGGCGGACGGGCGGATCGAAAAGCGCGAGGCCCTTGTCGAGCGCCGCAGTCTGCTTTCGGAAGGCGGCAAGCACGCGCGGATCGACAGGCGCTCCGTAGAGCGGGTGATAAGAGCCGGCGTAGAAGACGCTCGCCTTCAGGTAGAGGTCGCGGGCGCTCGCCCTCCGGCCAGCCTCCTCAGTGGCGTCGGCTTCGCCCGCCAGGCGATCGCCGGCGGCGACCCAGGCCGCATAGTAGTCGTCGCCGCCCCCGTCGCCTACGGCCTTTGCTACCTCCGCGATCTGGCCGAAGTCCGGACCGCCGTAGGGGATATAGCCTAGCGGCCAAGTCCCGAAATCGTCCAAGAGGTCGTCTTTGAAGAGAAGGCCCATATTGTTGATCCTTTGCCATTCGCCTGGTTGACGAGCGATTTGCCACCGGCGACGACCGGCTCGTCGTATTGAACCTTACCGACAAGGTCTTGGGGCGCACCCGCCGACGAACAAAATGCCGCCTCCGCCGCATTGTTGGTTCTAATCGGCCTGTGATTGGCCGGCCAAGCACGATATCGCTTGACCGTTTGGCGCGGCGGGCCTGATCAGGCGCCGCTGCGGCGCGGATCCGCCCCCCAGATGCGTGTCGCGGAAACAACCGCCGCCTCATCCGTCCGCCCGGCAGCCTTCCGACGAATTTCCGCTTCGCCGCGCCCCCGCCCCCCTCTCCCTACTTCTCCAGCACCACCGTCCGGCACTCGGGCGGCAGTTGCGACATCGGGATCGGGGGCGTGGGCTTGCCGGCCTTCGGGTGCAGCGCCTCGGCGGTAAACCACCAGGCGAGCGACTTGTCGCAGCCGTCTCCCGCCGGGAGCGGCTCCTGCGGCTCGCAGGCGGTCTCGCCGGCGGGGCACTTGATGCGGATGTGGAAGTGGTAGTTGTGGCCCCAGTAGGCGCGCACCCGGTTCATCCAGGGCTCGCCCTTATGGGTCTCGCACAGGGCCTTCTTGATCGCGGCGTTGACGAAGATGCGGTCGACCTCCGGCTCCTCGGCCGCCGCCTTGATGATCTGGGCCTGGGCTTCCGACCAGTGCGAGCGGTCGACCGAGCGGCCGTCCTCGCTGACCATGTCGACCGCCGACATCTCTTCGCGCTCCTCGCGGGAGAGCGTATGGCCGGGCATCGGCGTCAGCCAGATGTCGGCGTCGAGGCCGACCTGATGGGAGGCGTGGCCGGTCAGCATCGGGCCGCCGCGCGGCTGAGAAATGTCGCCGACCAGAATGCCGTTCCACACGCCCTCCGCCTTCGCCTTGCGCGAGAAGCGCTCGAGAAAGGCGATCATCGCCGGATTGCCCCACATCCGGTTGCGCGACAGCCGCACCACCTGCCACGACTCGCCGTCGACCGGCAGCGCCTTGGCGCCGGCGAGGCAGCCGCGCCAGTAATAGCCGATCGAGCGCGCCTTCGCCTCGATCGGGGTCAGCGCGCGTCCAAACACCTGCTTGGCGGGCAGGTTCGGGTCGGTGGGGTTGACGAGCGGGGGCAGGGGCTGGGGATTGAGCGTTCCCTGGTCCTGAGCCGGCGCGGGGGTGGCGAACGACGCCGCGGCGAGCGCGAGAAGGAGGCCGGGCAATCGCATGGGCGCGTCTCCGAAGGGCTTTGCGGCGGCTGTTCTCGGCCCAAGGCCGTCAACACCGCGTTAACCATCGCCGCCCCGATGTCCTTTTTGCGGCCGCGCCGCCTTGACGATGGGAAGCGCCCTGATGGAAAGGTCTTTTGACGCCGCCAACGGATTGTTAAGGATGCGCCTATGTGGGGTCCGTTCCTGTCGCGCAACCGTTCCGCCGGCGCCGCTCTCGGCGCCGCGCTGATGCTTGCGAGCTGCGCCGCGCCGCCGCCTGTCGCGCCGCCTCAGCCGGGCGCGAAGCCGGGGGTCACCTCGATCGACGGCGCCAATATCGAGCTCGCCGCCTTCCAGAACTCCGCCTTCCCCTATCACGGCCTGATCCCGAACTATCAGGAGACCGGCAAGACGCGGCCGTTCCTCGACGTCGACGACAACGGGCGACTCGGCCATTCGAGCCCGCGTGGCGGTCTTCTCTGGGAGGACCAGGCCTACAACGACCGGACGGTCCTCCTGGCCGCGCCGGCAAATTTCGACCCGAGCCGGCCCGGCCACATCGTCGTGTTCTTCCACGGCAACAACGCGACGCTCGAGCGCGACGTGATCGCCCGCCAGCAGATCGTCCGGCAGCTCGCCGATTCCGGCCTCAACGCGGTGCTCGTCGTTCCGCAGCTCGCCCATGACGCGCCCGATTCGAGCGCGGGACGGTTCTGGTCGCCCGGCGGCTTCGCGAGCTTCCTCGACGAGGCCGAGGGCAAGCTCGGCGACTTCTACCCCCAAGCCCATGGCGCCTTCCGCCGCATGCCGGTGATCATCGTCGCCTACAGCGGCGGCTATCTGCCGGCGGCCTATTCGCTGACGGTCGGCGGCGACGCCGGCCGGGTGCGCGGCGTGGTGCTGCTCGACGCGCTCTATGGCGAGCGCGACAAGTTCGCGAGCTGGGTCGAGGGGGCCGGCCGCAGCGCCTTCTTCGTCAGCGCCTATTCGACCTCGTCGCGCGACGGCAATCTGGCGATCGAAGCGGAGCTTCAGCAGGCGGGACTGACGGTGCAGAACACCCTGCCGGCGTCCCTCGCGCCCGGCGAGATCGCCTTCGTCGATGCGGGAACGGTGGACCACAACGACTTCGTCACGTCCGCCTGGGGCGGCGCCCCGCTGCGCGACATCTTCTCGCGCGTCCGGTAGGGGAAGGCGGCCGGACGCCGGCGGCGGCGCGTCTCAAAGGTTCGCGCGGCTGTTGCCGTTACCGGTCGGATCTTGGTTTTTCTGCGCCCGCTCGCGCTCGATCCGCCGCTTCTTGGCCTGCGACACCGAGTGGAGCTGCCAGAAGCCGAACGCCAAGGCGGCGCCGAAGAAGACGACCATCTCGACGCCGACGTAAGAACTCGGGTCCATCGGGCTTCAGGCCCCCAGCCGCTCGGCGCGGCCCAGCCGTTCGAACAGGTGCAGGGCGCCGATCGCCAACTCCCGCCATTCGACGAACGGGCGGGAGGGGCGCCTGGGCGCGGGACGGCCGTTTTCGACCGCGTCGATCAAGAACTGCCCGCAAGCCGGGGCCGGGAGCGGCGGCCCGGCGGGGAGCCGCGCCGAGAGGGCGACCGCCTGCGCCAGGAGTTCGAGCTTGCGCCGGCCCGAAACCCGCGCCCGCACGGTCACCGAATCAAAGCCGTTCCGTTCGACCCTGGCCCCGATCTCGGCATAGATGAGCCCGGCCGCGACGATCGCCGGGCGGCAGTTCGCCGGCAGCAGCGCCACCCCGCCTTGTCCCTGCCGGTAGAGGGTCCGGGCTTGGTCGAGAAGCCGCGCGACGAGACCGCGGATCAGCGGGTCGGGCCTTGGATCGGCGAGAAAGGCGTTTGCGTCGACGCCCGCCTCGCGGAGCCATTGCCGCGGCAGGTAGACGCGCCCGAGGCGCGCGTCCTCGCCGACGTCGCGGGCGATGTTGGTCAGTTGCATCGCGACGCCGAGATCGCAGGCCCGCGCCAGCGCCTCGGCCGACCGGACGCCCATGATCAGCGTCATCATCACCCCGACCGTGCCGGCGACCCGGGCGGCGTAGTCGTAGAGGTCGTCGAGCGTCTCGTAGGACCGGCCCTCGGCGTCCCAGGCGAGGCCCTCGAGCAGCGCTTCGGGAATGGCGAGCGGGATCGCCGAGCGTCGCATCGCGTCGGCGAGCGCGCGATCCGCGGCGAAAGGCCGCGGCCGTCCGCGCGCCGCGCGGTCGAGCCGATCGGTCAGGCGCAGGATCGCGTCGGGCGCGCCGTCCGACAGGTCGACCGCGTCGTCGGAGAGACGGCAGAAGGCGTAGAGCGCGAAGGCCCGCTGCCGGACCTCCGCGGGCAACAGGCGCGAGGCGGCGTAGAAGGATTTCGAGCCGCGCCGGATCGCCTCGCGGCATTCCCGCTGGTCGCTGCGGCTCGCCAGATCAAACGAAAACTGAGGCATGCGGAACGACCTTGTCGAGAACGCGCGCGGAAGACAGGACGCCCGGCAATCCCGCCCCGGGATGCGTGCCCGCGCCGACCAGAAAGAGATTGCGGACCTCCTCGCTGGCGTTGTGAGGACGGAACCACGCGCTCTGCGTCAGGATCGGCTCGAGCGCGAAGGCTGCGCCGCGATAGGAATTCAGGCGGTGCTGGAAATCGAGCGGGGTCGTGAGCCGCGAGGTGACGATCGCGTTCGACAGATTGGGGAGAATGGTCGCCTCGAGCGCGCGCTCGATGCGCTTGCGGTAGGGTTCGGCCTCCGTCCGCCAGTCCTGCCCGCCGAGCAGGTTGGGCACGGGCGAGAGCGCGTAGAACGTGTCGCAGCCCTCCGGCGCGAGCGAACGGTCCATCGCCGTGGGCCGATAGAGATACAGGCTGAAATCGTCGGCGAGAACCTTCCGGTCGAAGATGTCGCGCACCAGCTCGCGATAGCGCGGACCGAGCAGGATCGTGTGGAGGGCGAGGTCGTCGTAGCGCCGGTCGACGCCGAAGTGCCAGACGAACACGCCCATCGAGTAGCGTGAACGGTCGATCTTGCGGTCCGTCCACCGCCACCGCGCCGAGGACGGGACGAGCTTGCGGTAGGTCCAGGCCGAATCGGCGTTGGACACGACGATGCTGGCTTCGATCGTCTCGCCCGTGGCGAGCCTCACCCCGGTCGCGGCGCCGTTGTTGACGAGGATCTCCTCGACTTCCGTCTTCAGCCGCAATTCTCCGCCCTGCGACGCGATCAGGTCGACGAGGCCGCGGACCAGCGCCCCCATTCCGCCCATGGCGTAATGGACCCCGAATTGCCGCTCGAGATAGGAGATCAGGCAGAAGATCGAGCTCGCCCGGAACGGGCTTCCGCCGATCAGCAGCGGATGGAAGCTGAACACCGTCCTGAGGCGTTCGTCGCTCAGGTATTTCGACACGACGGCGTAGACGCTGCGGTGGCCTTCGAGCCGGAGAAGATTGGGGGCGACCCGCGCCATGTCGAGAAGCGAATTGAACGGCGCGTCGCCCATTGGCATGAAGCCGAGGCGATAGATCTCCTCGCTTCGTTTCAGGAACCGCTCGAAGCCGGCGACGTCGCCCGGATTGAACCGCGCGACCTCGGCGCGCATCGCCTCGGGTCGCCGCTGACCCGAAACAATTCGCCGTCGGCGAAGCGGACTTCGTAGAACGGCGAGACGGGCCTGAGGTCGATGTCGTCCTGCATCCGCCGCCCGGCGAGCGCCCACAGTTCCTCGAACAGGAACGGCGCGGTGATGATCGTCGGGCCCGCGTCGAAGGTGAACCCGTCCTGCCGGAACACGTAGGCGCGCCCGCCCGGTGCGTCGAGCTTTTCCAGAACGGTGACGCGGTAGCCGCGCGCCAGCAACCGCAACGCCGCCGCGAGCCCGCCAAAGCCACTGCCGATGACAATGGCGTGCGGACGCGCCCGGAGCCCATTGTCCGCGTGTTGGACATCGGTAAGCGTCAACATAGCTTGACACTAAGCTGTCAAGACGACTTGATCAAGGGGTCTTTGCCGCGGGGTTGCCGCTGGGTCGTGGGCGCTCAGATCCCGCGCTTGAGCGCGTCGGCGGCCACGGCGAGGGGCAGGACGAGCGAGAGAGGCGAATCGTCCATGCGAATAGCGCCATAGCTTTCATACCAGCGCGCGGCGCGATCGTTCTTGGCGTCGATAAGCAAGGCGACGCCGCCGACATCTTCCGCGACGCGGATGCAGCGATCGGCGGCGCGGAGCAGGAGAGCCCCGCCGAGACCGCGGCCCTGCGCCGTTCGGTCGACCGCGAGGCGGCCGAGGCGGAACACCGGCACGTCGTAGTGCGCCAGACCTCTCTTCGCGAGCGCCGGCGTCCGGCTGTATTCGAGCGACGCGGGGCTCAGCGTGTAGAAGCCGAGGATGCGCGACGGCGCGTCGGACGGCGCGGCGATGAAACATTTCGCGCCGCCGCTTTCGTGGTTCTGGCGCGCAAACTTTTGCAGATAGAGGTTGAGATCGGCGTCGCCGCAATCAAAGGCGGCGCGGTCGTGTCGCTTGGCGATCGACGCTTCGTGCCAGACAAGCGCCGTCACGGGAGCCTGAAGCCGGCCTTCGCGGCGCGCACGAGACGGTCAGGAGCCGCCGGCGGATTTTCCAGCAGCGCCAGGACGCGCAACGAGTCGCGCTCCGAAAGCGCCTGCCGCTCGGCCTCGGCGATATCCGCTTCGGCCTTCGGCAGCGACGTTGCCGAGAATGTAGCCGGTCAGATCGAGCCGCTTGAGCGAGGCGGCGCGGGTCAGCGTCGCCTTGTCCTCTGGGCGGAGCCGCAATTCGACGCGGCCGTTGTCGGAGTGGGCGCGGGGCATGGAACCTCCTGAGTTCGTCCCCTTACTATTGCATACGGAATGAATCCGTACCAGACTGTTTTTACGCCAATGCCATGTTGACCGCGTTCCATCGGGTCGAACTGATGCGCTCGAAATTCGTTTCAGGGCGCTCGTCGCGCACTTCAAGACCCGCCTGCCTGGTCAGACGGTCCCACGATCTTCGGCGGCTTCCGTCGTCGATGGGGCGCCGGCTTCGGCGCCGCGATCACGCCGCTGAGGGCCGCCTCCTTGAGGATCAGTTCGTACACCTCTTCGGGCTTTTCCTCATGCGCCAGATGGCCCGCGTGGCGGATCGTTTCGACCGTGGCGCCCGGAATGGACGCCGCCAGCACGGCGGCGTCGCCCGGCGGCACCGCCTTGTCGCCCTCGCCGACGATGAACACGGTCCTGGGCTCGAGTTTCATAAGCTCCCGGCTCATCCGGCTCAGGTCCCAGTTGGCCATCATGCCAATCGCGCCGGCGACGTGGGCCGGATTGCCGAGCAGGCGGACGTAGAGGTCCACGCCGCGGCGATCGATGCGCGATCCGGTTCCGCGCAGCAAATTCTCGACCGCCTTGCGATCGGCCGCCCAGGCGAACAGCCGCGGCGCCAGCGGATTGAGAAACAGCAACTTGGCGATCGAGGGAAACAGATAGCCCGCCGCGCCCTCGAAAGGGAGAAAGGCGCCGTTGAGGCTGACGAGCAGCGCAGGCTTGATCGCCCCGTCGAGGCAGAGGCGCGCCAGAATCGCCGCGCCCGCCGAATGCCCGACCACCACCCTGGGCTTGAACTCGAGCTTCTCCAGGAGCGCGGCCGATCGCCCGCGCCATGCCCGGCAGGGAGAGGTCCGGCGCCCTTTTGGTCCGGGTGAAGCCGTGGCCCGGAAGATCCGGCGCGACGACCTCGAAGGTCTTGGCGAGCAGGGGCATTAGCGCCGCCCACGAGTGGGTCGAGGCGCCGGTGCCGTGGATCATCAGCAGCTCGGGGCCTTTCCCCATCCGCTGCACGTGCCATCGGACGCCGCGGGTCTCCACGAACGCGCTCGCCTCCCGGTTCGGCCAGTCGGCGCCGTCGCGGTCGAAGGAGAGCGGTTCCGGCCCCCAGAACATCGGCCTATCCCTGCAGGCGCTTCGCCGACACCCGCACGGCCGCGTTGACGCGCTGCGCGTCGGCGATGGGCAGCTTGATATAGTCCGCGCGCATCGCTTCGGCGATCCGTTGGGTCGCAGCGGCGTCGCGCTGGCGCGAGGGCGCGGAGGTGTCGATGGCGAGCGAGGCGATGCGGTCGGCGCAGAGGCGCCGCCCGGCGTCGAGCGCGTCCTCGAGAGCGCGCGCGCGGCCGCCGGCCCCGTCCCTGGCCACGTTGGCGTGGCCGTCTGTCATCAGCACCACCAGCGGCGTTTCGCCGCGGCGGCGGATTTGACCGGCGAGCAGCGCGGCCGCGTCGAGCCCGCTCGCGAGCGGCGTTCCTCCACCGCCCGGCAGCCCCGCCAGCCGACGGCGCGCCCGCGCCAGGGACCGGGTGGGCGGAAGAACGATCTCCGCGCCGTTGCCGCGGAACGCGATCAGGGCGACCGAATCCCGGCGGACATAGCAATCGGCGAGCAGAAGCTCGATGGCGCCCTTGATCTCGGCAAGCCGGTTGATCGCCGAGGATCCCGACGCGTCGACCACGAAGATGGTCGTCGCCCCGCGCGGCTGGCGGTGAAGGACAATGCGCAGGTCGTCCGGCCGGACGATCACTTTGGCGACGAAGGCGCCGGCGCCCGCCGCCGCCTCGCGCCTGCGGATCGGCTGCCACGGCGCCGCCGCGCGCAGCGTTGCGACCAGGGAAACCCGGCCTTCCCTCGGCGAGCCGGGGCGCATCCCGAATGGGCGGCCGCGTCGGGTCGAGATCTGTCGGTCCCCCGCCTTTCCCTGCGCGGAGGCCTTCGCCCGAACGAGGCTGCCCGCCTTGATCTGGTCCAGAAGGGCGGCGGGGATCGAAGCCGCGGCGGCCTCGAGCACCACGTCCTCGAGTTTTTTCGGCTCGGGATCGGCGGCGTCCGTCTGCGCGTTCTCCGGGTCGGAATTGCGATCCGGCTCGGGCGGCGGATCGTCGTCTTCGTTCGCCTGCGCCGGCAGGCGCGTCGCGCGGGGGGCGAGCGCGAGGGCGGCGGCCAGCGCGACGTGTCGCGACTTCGACCTTCACCCCGCCCTCGAGCGCGCAGATCGCCCGGGCGGCCCGCAAGGCGAACAGCGGCGCGCGCAGCGACGCAACGCCGAGTTCCGCGGCGGCGCCGACCAGCGCCTCGATCACGGAGAGGTCGCATTCGACCGTGGGCAGCCGTGCGCGTGCGGCGTCGTAGTCGACCTCGACGGATTCGTCGACAACGTCCCTCGCCCCGATGCTGTCGAGGTCGACAGAAGCAGGCGCTCCGTTCGATGAGGATCGGCGGCGGCGCTTCGTCGGCGTCGCAGCCCTCGTCCAGCGCGACGAATCCGAGCCTTGCCGGCAAGGTCGCCGCGATCCCGTCGCGCGCCAGCGTGATCGTTCCGGTGTCGATCGCGGCGGCGATCCGCGCCGCGACCCCGGCAGGGAGTCGTTCCGCCATCGCGATGACCAGCACGCCGCCATCGGCTTCCGCGATGATCCCGGTTTCGGCGACGGGGCGGCCGGCCGCGAGCGTCGCGGCGATGTCGAGCCCGCCGAGCAGGCGGTCGTCGGCGATCGAGGCCGGCACGCGGCGCATCGGCGCATCCGGCGGCAACGCGGCTCGGAGCCGCGAAAGCCAGGCGTCCCGCGGCGGGCCGGGCCGGCCCCGGAGGATCACTCCGGCGCCCAGGGGGTCGAGGGCGAAGACCTCCGCCGCCAGGCAGGCGCGTCGCCAGGGCGACAGGTCCGCGCCGGCGCCGCTCATGGCCCGAAGACTTCCTCGACCGCGCGCTGCACCCGCGTGACCGAGCCCGAATTCGTCGAGCGGATTCCGCCGCAGCCGGTGGCTGAGCGCGAGCGGCGCGATCCGCCGAAGCTGGGCTTCGCCGACGTGCTTTTTTTCCTTCGAGGCTGGCCAGCGCGCGGGCGGCGCGAATCAGGGTCAGTTCGCCGCGCGATCCATCGGAGCCGAGCGCGAGACAGAGCCGGGTTGCGCTTTCGATGGCCGTATCGGACGTCGCGACCGCGCGCAAGATGGTCGCGGGCGGACACGACGCGCTTGCGCAGCTTGCGTTCCTCGCCTTCCCATTTCGTCAGGAAGGCTTCGGGATCCCGCTCGAAGGCGTCGCGTCGTTTGACGACCTCGATTCGGGTCGGCACGTCGAGCGGCGTCCTGACCTCGATGGCGAGGCCAAAGCGGTCGAGAAGCTGGGGCCGCAACTCGCCCTCTTCCGGATTGCCGCTGCCGATCAGGACGAACTGGGCGGGATGCCGGACGCTTAGGCCTTCGCGTTCGACGACGTTGACGCCGGAGGCGGCGACGTCGAGCAGAAGATCGACCAGATGGTCCTCGAGCAGGTTGACCTCGTCGATGTAGAGAAAGCCGCGGTTGGCCTGTGCGAGCAGGCCGGGCTGGAAGCTCTTTTCGCCGTGGGCGAGCGCGCGCTCGAGATTCAGCGCGCCGACCACGCGGTCTTCCGTCGCGCCGAGCGGCAGGTCGACGACCGGCGCCGCCCGGAGCGCGCTTTTCGGCTCTTTCTTGTGCGCCTCTCCCTTGGGATTCGCGGCTTTGCGGTCTGCGGCTTTGTCAGAGACCTGGCAGGCGTGGCAGAGGCCGCGCGGGCGAAGACGGCTCGCAATTGTAGGGGCAACCCTCGACCGCCCTCACCTTGGGGAGCAGGGCGGCCAGCGCCCGCACGGCGGTCGATTTTCCCGTTCCTCGGTCGCCGAACGCGAGGATCCCGCCGATGCTCGGGTCGACGGCCGCGATCAGGAAGGCGGTCTTCATGTCCTCCTGGCCGACGATCGCGGAAAATGGATAAGGCTGTCGCATATTCGGCCCAGAGCATGCGGCGCTTCTGCTTGGCGCCGGTTTTTCAAAAGGGACCGTCGGTCGAGCGTCGGCCGGCGCGTCCAGAATTCGGATCGATCGTCGCCGCTATGGATCAGACGTCAATTGCGTGTCAACGCATCTTGTCATGAACGCGCTCAAGATGTTGTTGCGGGCGCCGATCCGAAAAGCCGCAATGCGCGTAGAACTCAGGGCGTACGGTCCTCCGGATCGAGTGAGCGGAAAGGACAAGACATGCGACGATTTGCCTCTGTAGCAATCGCCGGCCTGGTCGTGGCCGGCGCCGCCGCGGCGCTTTGCCTAAGGGCCAGCGCGGCGGAAGAGCCGGCCCATACGGTCGTGCTCAGCGACGGCAATTTCGAGATACGCGACTACCCGTCGCTGACGATCGCCGAGGTGACGGTTCGCGCCGATCGCAACACCGCCGCTTACACCGGGTTCCGCAAGCTCGCAGGGTATATTTTCGGCGGCAACGCCGAGAACCAGAAGATCGAGATGACGGCGCCGGTCATCGAGGCCCGCGCCGAGGCCGCGAGCGCGGAGGGCGGCCAGCAGCAAGCCTGGACCATCCGGTTCGTGATGCCGCGCGACTTTTCGCTGGCGAAGGCTCCCAAGCCCGACGATCAGTCCATCCGGATGCACGAGACGCCGGCGACCCGGTTCGCGGTCCTGCGCTACTCCGGCCTCGCCGGCGACGATACGGTCGAGGCGAAGACGCGGGAACTGCAATCGATCCTCAAGGCGCGCGGCCTGGAGGCGACCGGCGCGCCGCTTCTCGCCTTCTACGATCCGCCCTGGACGCTGTGGTTCATGCGGCGCAACGAAATCATGATCCCGATCCGGTGAGGGGGCGCGGGCCGTCACCAAGACTTCGCCGCGCACTCTGATCGGCACGGCAAACCTCTTCGATCCGTTCGGCGAGCCTCCGTCCATCCATGCGCCCATGCGTGCGCAAGGCCTGCGTGATCGCCAAGGCATCCGCCCGAGTGGGCTGACCTCCTACCAGGCGCATGTTCCACAACGCTCGCGCGCCATACTCGTCGAACGCGCGACGATAGAGGATCGCAAGATCATCTCCTGGCTGTGCCGTCCTCGTGGTCATGGCGTCGCCTCCGCCGGCTGCTGAAACACCCGGCTCGCCCGGATGTCGCTCTCCTCGATGGTGGTCAGGCGCTCGAGGGTGAGCGTTGCGTCGCCCTCGGTGAAGAGGCGGTTGGCTTGTCTCAGCCGCGCCCGGTCGAGGGCGTTGCGGATCGAGCGGGCGTTGGCGAACAGCGGCTGGCCGCGTCGCATCGGGATGTAGTCGATCATCGCCCGCCGCGCGCCGTCGCTTAAGCTGATAGTTCAGGCCCGCGAGCATCTTCTCGCCGATGGCGAGCAGGTCGGCGTCGGTGTAGTCGGGGAAATCGATGTGGTGGGCGACGCGCGAGCGGAAGCCGGGATTGGAGCGGAAGAATTTGTCCATCTTGTCGGCGTAGCCGGCGAGGATCACGACCAGGTCGTCGCGGTTGTTCTCCATCACCTGCAGAAGGATCTCGATCGACTCCTGCCCGTAGTCGCGCTCGTTCTCCTGCCGGTAGAGGTAATAGGCCTCGTCGATGAACAGGACGCCGCCCATCGCCTTCTTCAAGCACCTCCTTGGTCTTCGGCGCCGTGTGGCCGATGTACTGGCCGACGAGGTCGTCGCGGGTCACCGCGACGAGATGGCCGCGCCGGACGTAGCCGAGCTTGTGCAGGATCTCGGCCATGCGGGTCGCCACCGTCGTCTTGCCGGTGCCCGGATTGCCGGTGAAGCTCATGTGCAGCGTCGGGGCTTCCGACGTCAGGCCGAACTTCGCCCGCACGCGGTCGACCAGCAGCAGCGCCGCGATCTCGCGGATGCGGCTGCTTGACCGGCGCGAGGCCGATCAACTCGTCGTCGAGCTGCTGCAGCACCGGCCCGACGCCGGACTCCGCGAACTCCCGGGCGAGGCTGATCGTCGGCGCCGGCGCCGTATCGCGCGGGGCCTCGTTCATGCGTAGCGCTTCCCTTCCGGCTTATCGAGGCCGTAGCCGCGAACCGAATAGCGCTGCGTGCGGCCGGGTCCTGCGCCGCGCTCGAGGCGGAAGCCCGTCCTCGTCCTTCGGCCGGTTGACGATGAAGGAGATGCTGCACCGACTCCCAGCCGTGGCTCGAATCGAAGGCGGAAAGGCGGATGTACTTGTCGCCGTGGATCTTGCGGCAGGCCTCCAGCTCCATCAGCACGCCCTTGGCGTCGTGGAGGTCGAACATCGGCAGGCCCCACATCTCCCAGTAGGTGTTGCGCGGATGCGGGATCGTCGGTGAACTCGAGGTTCACCGCCCAGCCGTTGTCGAGGCAGTACTGGATCTGGGTGAGGATGTCGTCGTCGGTGAGATCGGGCAGGAACGAGAAGCAGCCCTGGGTGATGCGCATGGGAAGAACCTCCTGAGTTCGGCGCGGCGCGGGATCAGCCCGCGACCGAAGGGGTCGGCACGAAATCGAGCTGGTCGGTCGAGGCGTAGTTGAAGGTGACGTCGCCCCAGACGTCGAGCGCCTGCCGCAGCGGCGTGCAGGTCTTGGCGGCCTCGGCCAGGATGGTCGGGCCTTCGTGCACGTAGTCGCGCCCGGCGTTGCGGGCGAAGATCATCGCTTCGAGCGCGACGCGGTTGGCGGTCGCGCCGGCCGCGATGCCCGCCGGATGGCCGATCGTGCCGCCGCCGAACTGCAGCACGACGTCCTCGCCGAGCAGGTCGAGGAGCTGGTGCATCTGGCCGGCGTGGATGCCGCCCGAGGCGACCGGCATCAGCTTGTTCAGCGACGCCCAGGGCTGGTCGAAGAAGATCGCCGTGCTCGAGCCGCATCGGATTGAAGTCCTCGCGGCAGATGTCGTAGTAGCCCCTGGTCGTCGCGGGATCGCCTTCGAGCTTGCCGACGACCGTGCCGGCGTGGATGTGGTCGACGCCCGCGAGGCGCATCCATTTGGCGATGACGCGGAACGACACGCCGTGCGTCTTCTGCCGCGTGTAGGTCGAATGCCCGGCGCGATGCAGGTGCAGGATCATGTCGTTCCTGCGCGCCCACTTCGCCATCGACTGGATCGCGGTGTAGCCGATCACGAGGTCGATCATGACGATGACGGAGCCGAGCTCCTTGGCGAATTCGGCGCGCTCGTACATGTCCTCCATCGTCGCGGCGGTGACGTTGAGATAGGTGCCCTTGACCTCGCCGGTCGCGGCCTCGGCCTTGTTGACCGCCTCCATGCAATAGAGGAAGCGGTCGCGCCAGTGCATGAACGGCTGCGAGTTGATGTTCTCGTCGTCCTTGGTGAAGTCGAGCCCGCCTTTCAGCGCCTCGTAGACGACGCGGCCGTAGTTGCGCCCGGAGAGGCCGAGCTTCGGCTTGACGGTCGCGCCGAGCAGCGGACGGCCGAACTTGTCGAGCCGCTCGCGCTCGACGACGATGCCGGTCGCCGGCCCCTGGAAGGTCTTCACATAGGCGGTCGGCAAACGCATGTCCTCGAGCCGCAGCGCCTTCAGCGGCTTGAAGCCGAACACGTTGCCGATGATCGACGCCGTGAGGTTGGCGATCGAGCCGGGCTCGAAGAGGTCGAGATCGTAGGCGATGTAGGCGAAGTACTGACCTTCGGTCCCCGGGACCGGGTCGACGCGATAGCACTTGGCGCGATATTTTTCCGTCGCCGTCAGCCGGTCGGTCCACACCACCGTCCAGGTCGCGGTCGAGGATTCGCCCGCCACCGCCGCCGAGGCTTCGATCGGATCGACGCCCTCCTGCGGCGTGACGCGGAAGCAGGCGATGATGTCGGTGTCCTTCGGCTGGTAGTCGGGCTCCCAATAGCCCATCTTGCGGTATTCCATCACGCCGGACTTGTAGCGGTCCTTGCCCTTGACGGTCTGCGACGGCTGCACGTTCATAGGTTTCCTCCCTCGGCCGGCATGGGCCACGTCCTGATCTGAGAGGAGGCTTTACGGACCCGGTCGATTAGAGTTAAGTTCATTGTTCTAACGGTTTCCTTTTACTCTGATAAAACGATGCTGCGACAGGTCACCCTTCACCAGATGCGCCTCTTCGCCGGCCTCGCGCGGCACATGAACATGACCCGCGCGGCCGAGGAGGCGCATGTGACGCCCTCGGCCTTCTCCATCCAGATCAAGCAGTTGTCCGAAGGGCTCGGCCTTCCTCTCCACGAGCAGGCCGGCAAGAGGCTGTTTCTGACCGAGGCGGGCCGGGCGGTCGCCGCCGCCGCCCGCGACATGCTCGAGCGGCTCGACGTGCTCGGCATGGAGCTTTCGGAGATGCAGGGCCTCAAGCGCGGACGCGTGCGGGTGGCGATGATCACGACGGCCAAGTATTTCGCGACGCGCCTGATCGGAGATTTCTGCCGCGCCTACCCGGAGGCGGAATTCGCGCTCGAAGTCGTCAACCGCGAGCAGATCCTGGAGCGCATGCGGCTCAATCTCGACGATCTCTACATCATGGGCCAGGCGCCGGAAGGCGTCGACGTCGTGGCGACGCCGTTCGCCGACAATCCGCTGGTCGTTCTCGCGCCGGCCGACCACCCGCTTTGCGACGAGACGGCGATCGCGCCGTCGCGCCTCGAGAGCGAGCCCTTCATTCTGCGCGAGACGGGCTCAGGAACGCGGCAGGCGACCGAGCGCTATTTCGCCGAACACAGGATCCGTCCGGCGACGCGGATGACGCTCGGCAGCGACGAAACGATCAAGCAGGCGGTCGCCGCCGGTCTGGGGCTCGCGGTCCTGTCGCGGCACGTCCTGACGCTGGGCGCCGCCGAAGGCCCGTTGCGCGAACTCGACGTCAGCGGGTTCCCGATCCCGCGTCGATGGTACGTCGTGCATCTCGCCGACAAGCGGCTTTCTCCGCTGGCGAGGGCCTTTCTGAAATTGCTGAAGGACTCGCGCTCAACGCCTGCGCCGTCCCCGCCCGTCCCCGGAAACGCGCTCCTCGAGCGCGCGATCACGCCGCCCGGCTCGTCGCCCCGAGGCTCGCGCGGATCGCCGCGATATTTGCGGCGTAGGCCGCCGGGCCGCCCTTGAACACCGCCGAGCCTGCGACCAGAACGTCGGCGCCGGCGTCGACCACCAGCGGCGCCGTGTCCGGCGCGACGCCGCCGTCGACCTCGATGCGGATGTCGCGCCCGCCGATCATCGTCTTCAGGCGCCGGATCTTTTCGAGCGTCGCGGGGATGAATTTCTGGCCGCCGAAGCCGGGGTTGACCGTCATCACCAGAATGAGGTCGAGGCGGTCGAGCACGTATTCGACCGCGCTCTCGGGAGTCGCCGGGTTGAGCGACACGCCGGCCTTCTTGCCGAGCTCGCGGATCGCGCTGAGCGAACGGTCGAGGTGTTTGGTCGCCTCGGCATGCACCGTGATCACGTCGGCGCCGGCCTTGGCGAAGGCTTCGAGATAGGGGTCGCACGGCTCGATCATCAGGTGGCAGTCGAACACCTTGTCGCTGTGGGGTCTCAGCGCCGCGATCACCGGCGGCCCGAACGTGATGTTGGGGACGAAATGCCCGTCCATCACGTCGAGATGGATCCAGTCGGCGCCGGCTGCGGCGACGTCGCGCACCTCTTCGCCGAGCCTCGAGAAGTCGGCGGACAGGATGGACGGCGCGATGATGACGGCGCTCATGACGAAGATTCCTCTAGATCATACTGGAGTTGGCTCGACTCGGCTGGCGCAGTTCCCCCTCGCCCCGCTGAAAGCGGGGAGAGGGACGGGGTGAGGGGCTTGGGCGGTTGGCTGGCGCCCGCTCGCCCCGCCCCTCATCCTAACCTTCTCCCCGCGAGCGGGGAGAAGGGACAGTCGGCGCCGCCGGCGCGCACCTCTTCGCCGAGCCTCGAGAAGTCGGCGGACAGGATGGACGGCGCGATGATGACGGCGCTCATGACGAAGAATTCCTCTAGATCATACTGCAGTTGGCTCGACTCGGCTGGCGCAGTTCCCCCTCGCCCCGCCCCTCATCCTAACCTTCTCCCCGCAAGCGGGGAGAAGGGACAGTCGGCGCCATGGACGCGCGAAGCGCGCGCGTCACGCAGCCGCCTTGCCGAGCTTGTTGCGCCAGCCGGGATAGAGCGCGTCGGCGTCGTGGGTGAAGCTCTCGAAGGCGCGGGCGAATTCGCGATGGTCCCTGGCGAACTCGACCGGGTCGGCGCCCGCCTTCCAGCACTGCTCCGCCTGCCGAAGCGACGTCGCGCCCGCCGCGCCGCCATCGAGGTGACCGAAGGCGCCGCCGCCCGCGGTCATGATCAGGTTCGAGTGGCCGAGGTTGTCGAAGAAGCCCGGCATGCGCAACGCGTTCATGCCGCCGGAGATGATCGGCGTGGTCGGGTTGAAACCGAGCCATTCCTGATGGAAGAATGTCCCGTCGGCGCTGTCGTCGGTGATCATGTGGGCGATCACCCGGTCGCCGGCCTCGCCCTCCATCTTGCCGAAGCCCATCGTGCCGACATGGATGCCGGACGCGCCCTGCAGGCGCGCCATCTTGGCCAGCACCAAGCCGGTATAGCCGCGCTTCGAATTCGGCGAGGTCACGGCGCCGTGGCCGGCGCGGTGGTAGTGAAGGTACTGCTTGGGGAACGTCCGGCGCGCGGTGGTGATCGCGGCGGGCCCGGCGACATATCCGTCGACCAGGAACGCGACGTGGTCGGCGTTCGGGCCGAAGGTCTCGAGGATGAATTCCCCGCGGGCGATCATCTCGCGATAGTCGTCGGCGGTGATGTTGAACGAGAACAGCTTCGGCTGGCCGGTCTTGTCCTGGACGCGGATCATCGCCTCGTTGACCGCGCGGACCGTCTCCTTGAACGGGGCGAAGGTCTGGTTGCCTTGCGGCTCGTCGTTCTTGATGAAATCGCCGCCGAGCCAGAAATCGTAGCAGGCGTCGGCGAACGGCTGCGGCCTCAAGCCGAGCTTCGGCTTGATGATCGTGCCGACGATGAAGCCGCCGTCCACCACCGGGCGGCCGAGCACGCGCCAGAGATCCTTGATCGTGGTCGACGGACCGTCGAACAGCTTGAGATAGGCCGGCGGCACATAGAAGTCGTGCATCTTGCCGTATTCAACGTCGCCCATGCCCTGGTTGTTGCCGATGGTCAGCGTCAGGAACGAGGCGATCATCGCCCGGCCGTCGATGATGTTGCGGTCGAACAGATCGACCGGGTAGGCGATCTTCGTGATCTCCCGGGCCTCGTCGACCTCGTAGACAAGCGCGTCGACGCCGCGGGTGAAATCGTCGGTCGTCGACACCTCGACATTGGTGCCGGTCGAGGATTCGGCCGCGAAATGCGCCGCCGTCTCGACGTAGGCGTAGCCGGCTTTCGGCTTCAAGACATAGGCGCACAGGACATGACGGCCGCCTGCGATCAGGTCGGCCTCCTTCAGGTTCAGGTTCGCGTAACGATTTGACTGGTCCATGGTCTCACCTCGATGGTTCGGCCGGCGTCCTTCGGCCGTGAAACGATCTCTTGCGCGCCGACCCGTTCGAGGGTCGGCGCCGTGCATTTCCGGCCGATCGACGGAGGCGTTCCGTCAGGTCGTGAGCGCGACGGCCGCCGCGACAATCGCGTCCACGGTGATCCCGAAGTGGCGATAGAGGTCGGGAGCGGGCGCGCTCGCGCCGAACCCGGTCATGCCGATGAACAGGCCCCGCTGCCCGATCCAGCGGTCCCAGCCGAGGCGCGCGCCGGCCTCGATGGCGATCCGCGGCGCCGTCCCGAGCACCTTGGCCTGGTATTCAGCCGGTTGCGCCTCGAACAGATCCCAGCTCGGCATCGAGACGACGGCGACCCTCTTTCCGTCGGCTCGCAGGGCCTCGGCGGCTTGCATGGCGAGCGCGACTTCCGAACCGGTCGCAAGCAGCGTCACGTCGCGCCCCCAATCGTCCTCGCTCAGCACGTAGGCGCCGCGGGCGCTGGCGTTGACCGCGCACGACGTTCTGAGCGTCGGCAAGTTCTGGCGCGACAGCAGCAACGCCGAAGGCGCGGTCCGCGAGGCGAGCGCCAGCTCCCAGCATTCGGCGGTCTCGACCGCGTCGCAGGGACGGAACACATGCAGGTTCGGCGTCGCGCGCAGCATGGCGAAATGTTCGACCGGCTGATGCGTCGGTCCGTCCTCGCCGAGCCCGATCGAATCGTGGGTGAGCACGTAGATCACGCGCAGCCCCATCAGCGCCGACAGCCGGATCGCGCCGCGGGCGTAATCGGAGAACACGAAGAACGTGCCGCCGTAAGGAATGAACCCGCCGTGCAGCGCGACGCCGTTCATCGCGGCCGACATGCCGAACTCACGGACGCCATAGCGCACATAACGGCCCGAGAAGTCGTGAGCAGCCAGGGACCGCAGACCCTTGGTGATCGTCAGGTTCGAGTGGGTGAGGTCGGCCGATCCGCCGAGCGTCGTGTCGAGCGCGGCGTTGACGACTTCGAGCGTCATTTCCGACGCCTTGCGCGATGCGACATTCGGCGCCTTGGCGACGAGCTCCCTCTTGAAGGCGGTGATGCGCTCGGCGAAGCCTTGCGGAAGGTCGCCGGCGATCGCGGCCTCGAACTTCGCGCGATCGGGCCGACCCTCGAGCTTCTCCTCCCAGGCGCGGCGCTCGTCGCGCGAACGCGACCCGGCCGCCCGCCATGCGGCGAGGATGTCCGCCGGAATCTCGAACGGCGGAGACGTCCACCCGAGCGCGGCCCTGGCCGCCTCGACTTCGGCGGCGCCGAGCGGCGCGCCGTGCGTCGCCTCGGTGCCCTGCTTGTTCGGCGAGCCGAAGCCGATCACCGTCCGGCATGCGATCATCGTCGGACGGTCCTGGGCCCTGGCTTCCGCGAGCGCCGCCTCGATCGCTGTCGGATCGTGCCCGTCGACGGCGAGCGTGCGCCATCCGGCCGCCTCGAATCGCGCGCGCTGGTCGAGATCGGTCGAAAGCGACGTCGCGCCGTCGATGGTGATCCGATTGTCGTCCCACAGGACGATCAGCTTCGAGAGCCGCAAGCGTCCCGCGAGGTCGACGGCCTCGTGGCTCACCCCCTCCATCAGGCACCCGTCGCCGGCGATCACGTAGGTGTGGTGGTCGACGAGGCCGGGATAGCGCGCCGCCAGCGCCTGCTCGGCGATCGCCATGCCGACCGCCGTCGCGAGGCCCTGCCCGAGCGGGCCGGTGGTCGTCTCGACGCCGAGCGCGTGGCCGTATTCGGGATGACCCGCGGTCCGGGCGCCGAGCTGCCGGAAGCGCTTCAGCTCGTCGATCGTCATGTCCGGGTAGCCGGTCAGATGGAGCAGCGCGTAGAGCAGCATCGACCCGTGGCCCGCCGACAGGACGAAGCGGTCGCGGTCGGGCCAATGGGCCGCTTCGGGATCGAACTTGAGGAATTTCGTGAACAGGACCGTGGCGACGTCCGCCATGCCCATCGGCATGCCGGGGTGACCGGACTTCGCCTTTTCGACCGCATCCATCGCAAGCGCGCGGATGGCGTTCGCCATTTCGGCCTGGGAGACCGCAGCGCGCGGCGCCATGACGTTCATCAGAGGAGAACCTTTCTGTCGATCAAGAGCGAATCGCGCGCCGGCCGCGTTCGACCAGCTTGAGGATCATCGGCGTCAGGATGAGCTGCATCGCGATATCGAGCTTGCCGCCGGGAATGACGATCGAGTTGGCGCGGCTCATGAAGCTGTTGTGGATCATCGAGAGCAGATAGGGAAAATCGATGCCGTGCGGGTTGCGGAAGCGAATGACGACCATCAATTCGTCGGGCGTCGGGATCCAGCGGGCGACGAAGGGGTTCGACGTGTCGACGGTCGGCACGCGCTGGAAGTTGATGTCGGTCTGGCTGAATTGCGGACAGATGAAGTTCATGTAGTCCGGCATGCGCCGGAGGATCGTGTCGGTCACCGCCTCGGTGGAATAGCCGCGCGACGCCTTGTCGCGATGCAGCTTCTGGATCCACTCGAGATTGATGACCGGCACGACGCCGATCTTGAGGTCGACATATTGCGCGACATTGGCCGTGTCGGACACGACGGCGCCGTGCAGCCCTTCGTAGAAGAGCAGATCCGAGCCCGGCTCGAACGCCCGCCAGTCGGTGAAATGGCCGGGCGGAACGCCATGAATCTCGGCCTCGGCCGCGTCATGCACATAGACGCGGGTCTTGCCGCCTCCTGTCTCGGAATAGGACCGGAAGGTTGTCTCCAGCTCTTCGAACAGGTTCGCGTCCAGCCCGAAGTGACTGTAGTGATTGTCGCCGCGCTGCGCCGCTTCCTTCATCCGCTCGCGCATCTCGGTGCGGTTCCAGCGATGGAAGGCGTCGCCCTCGATATAGACCGGGTTGATCTTCTCGCGCCGAAAGATCTGCTCGAAGGTCCTCTTGACCGATGTGGTCCCGGCTCCCGAAGAGCCGGTGATCGCGATGATGGGATGCTTGATGGACATGGTGTCGGCCCCCCGAATTCTAGCGGCGCAACAGGCCGCGCTTGCCGAACAATGGCGCCCGCATCAGCAACGCCGTCTTCATCGTAGTAGCGGGCGATGCGCTCGATCTTGTCCTTGGCGCCGAACAGGAGCGGCGTGCGGACATGGATCGATTCCGGCTCGATCGCGAGGATCCGGCGATAGCCGTCGATCGCCGCGCCTCCGGCCTGCTCGATCAGAAAGGCGACGGGATTGGCCTCGTAGAGCAGGCGAAGCCTGCCGCGCTCGTAGCCCTCGCGGGAAGTCCTCCGGATAGAGATAGACGCCGCCGCGGATCAGGATCCGGTAGACGTCGGCGACCATGGAGCCGACCCAGCGCATGTTGAAATCGCGTTCGCGCGGACCCTCCTCGCCTTCGAGAAGATCCTCGACATAGGCCTGAACCGGCGGCGGCCAGTGCCGGGAGTTCGCGCAATTGATCGCGAACTCGTTGGATTCCGAAGGAATTTCCTCGCGAGGCGTGACGATCCGATAGGTCTCCGTTTCCGGATCGAGGGTCGCGATCGCGACGCCGCGGCCGACCGTGAAGACGAAGGCGACATGGAGGCCGTAGACGATCATGCCGGCCGCGCGCTGGGCCGTCCCGCGCTGAAGAAAATGGTCTGGGTCGAGGGAGCCAGCCGGCGCGTCGAGCACCGAAAAGACCGTCCCGATCGTGACGTTGGCGCCGATATTGGAGGAGCCGTCGAGCGGGTCGATCGCCACCAGCAGCGGCCCCTCGGGGTCGAGGCCGATCGGGAGCTCATGCTCCTCCGACACGACGCCCCGCACGCCGGCGCCGCGCAGTGCCGCCGACGAACGCCTCGTCGGCGAAAACGTCGAGCGTCTTCTGGGCGACGCCGTCCTTGGCCGGGCCGACATCGGCTGGCGGCGCGACGGCCAGCGTTCCCCGGCGTATGCGCCTGGCGACCACGATCGAGGCCTCCGCCAGGGCGACGAGACCCGCGCCACCTCGGCGCTGGCGTTCTTTTCCAGAAATGCGGTCAGATCGTCGTCGGCTCTGGTCACTTCATTCACGAGCGCCTCCCAGCGTCGCCCGGGCGCCGACCGGATCGATCGGCGGCTGCGGCGTCAAATAGGGGTCCTTACAAAACAAAAGAAACTGACTTATTTTTGGGCGAGCCTTCAAAAAAATTGAATGGGTGGTTCGCATGCGCAGCTTGTCCTTCAGGCAAATCGAGACCTTGCAGGCCATCTTCGACGCCGGCTCGCTCGTCCAGGCGGCCGCCGCGTTGAACATGACCCCGGCGGCTCTGACCGCGCGGGTGAAGGGCCTCGAGGCAGGCGTCGGCCTCAGATTGTTCGATCGGACGCCCGCCGGGATGCGCCTGACCAAGGCGGGAGAGGCTGCGCTCGGCGCCTCTCGCGTCGTCGAGCAGGCGATGCGGGATTTCGCCGATACGATCGCGGCCATCCGAACGGGGGAGGGGGGCCGCCTGTCGGTCGGGGCGGTGTCGACCGCCAAGTACTTCGCTCCCAAACTGATCGCGGCCTTCGTCGCGTCGCGTCCGAAGCTCGACCTTCGCTTCCTGATCGGCAACCGTGACGCGACGATCGAGTCGTTGCGCGCCTGCGACGTCGAGATCGCGCTTTGCGGTCGGCCGCCCCGCGACATGGCGGTGGAGACGGCGTCGTTGGGGCCGCACCCGTATGTCCTCGTGGCGCCGCCGAACCATCGCTTTGCCGGCCTCAAGGGCCTCTCCCGCGCCGACCTCGCGGGCGAAACCTTCCTTATCCGGGAGCCCGGCTCGGGCACCCGCTCGCTGTTCGAAGGCTTCATCGGGGAGACCAGCAGCCGGCCGGTGAAACTCGGCATGGAGCTCGGCTCGAACGAATCGATCAAGCAGGCGGTGATGGCGGGGCTCGGGATCGCGCTTCTGTCCGCCCACACCATCGGCGCGGAGATCGAAAGCGGACGGCTTGTCCGCCTCGACGTGGACGGCCTGCCGATCGTGCGCCAATGGTACGTCATCAGCCGGACCGACCGCTCGCTTTCGCCGACGGCGCGGGCGTTCCGGGATTTCGCCGAGCGGGAAGGGGGACGGTTTCTCCCGCTGCTTGGGGCCGACGTCGGAACGGCGGACGAAGGGGCGCGCAGCGGCGGCCTCGTCCATTCCGGATCGGCGATCCCGCCGCCTTGAGCCGCGGCCGCCGCGTCTTTCGCGGCTCGGGCGTCAGCGACCGGGCCCTCGTTTTTCGACCAAAGGCCTCAAATTGGCGCGCGCCCCGATTCCACTGCGGTCTTTCGGTGCGACCGTATGGCGCGCTTGACAGCAGTGTCAATCGAAGTTTACATTTCTGGACGTCAGGAAGACGGACGGAGACTCCGTTGCGCATTCTCCTTATCCACCCAAACTACCATTCCGGCGGCGCCGAAATCGCCGGCAACTGGCCGCCCGCCTGGGTCGCCTATCTCGCCGGCGCGCTGAAATCCGCCGGCTATCCGGACGTCCGCTTCATCGACGCGATGACCAACGACCTCAGCGATGAGGCGCTCGCCGCCCGGATCGCCGAGGAAAAGCCGGACATCGTCGGCGCGACCTGCATCACGCCCTTCGATCTACAAGGCCGAGCGCGCCCTGCAGATCGCCAAGGAGACGAACCCGAACGTCGTGACGCTGCTCGGCGGCGTCCACGCGACGTTCATGTTCAAGCAGGTGCTGAGCGAGGCGCCCTGGATCGACGCGATCGTGCGCGGCGAAGGCGAGGAGATCCTCGTCGAAGTCGTCCGGGCCATCGAAGCCGGAGCGTGGGCGTCGCGCCGCCACGCGATCAAGGGCATCGCGTTCACCGAAACGGCCGCCGAGGGCGCGCAGATCGTCGCCACCCCGGCCGCCCCGACCATCAAGGACCTGGACGGCATCGATCGCGGACTGGGGCATCCTCGAGTGGAACAAGTATAAGTACATTCCGCTCAATTGCCGGGTCGCGATCCCCAACATGGCGCGCGGCTGCCCGTTCACCTGCTCCTTCTGCTCGCAGTGGAAGTTCTGGCGCGACTATCGCATTCGCGACCCGAAGAAGGTCGTGGACGAGATCGAGACGCTCTACAAGAAGTATGACGTCCGCTTCTTCATCCTCGCCGACGAAGAGCCGACGATCAACCGCAAGAAGTTCGTCCAGTTCTGCGAGGAGCTGATCGCGCGCGGCCTGCCGGACAAGGTCCAGTGGGGCATCAACACCCGCGTCACCGACATTCTGCGCGACGAGGAGCTTCTTCCGCTCTATCGCAAGGCCGGATTGCTGCACGTGTCGCTCGGCACCGAGGCGGCTGCGCAACTCAAGCTCGACCTGTTCCACAAAGAGACCAAAATCTCCGACAACAAGAAGGCGATCCGGCTTCTGCGCGAAGCGGGCATCGTGGTCGAAGCGCAGTTCATCGTCGGCATGGAGAACGAGACCGCCGAGACGCTGGAAGAAACCTATCGCATGGCGCAGGAATGGAAGCCCGACCTCGCCAACTGGTCGATGTACACGCCCTGGCCGTTCTCCAAGCTCTATCAGGATATGAGCGACAAGGTCGAGGTCTTCGACTTCGAGAAGTACAATTTCGTCACCCCGATCATGAAGCCGGCGGCGATGGAGCGCGGCGAGTTGCTCGACCGGGTGATGAACAACTATCGCCGGTTCTACTTTCAGAAGGCGCTGTTTTCCTACCCCTGGGCGGGAAGCGGCATGCGCCGCCGCTATCTGCTCGGCTGCCTGAAGGCCTTCCTCAAGGCGGGCTTCGAGCGCAAGTTCTACGATCTCGGCAAGGTCGGCTACTGGGGACCGCAGTCGCGCAAGAAGGTCGATTTCCATTTCGACAAGGAGCGCACCATCGCGCCGGCGCAGATGTCCGACTGGGTCGCCAACGCCGACCGCTCGCGCAAGGCGCAGGGCCTCGCGGATATCAAGGCCTGCGGCGGCGGCGAGGAACAGATGGCGGATGACGACTCCGTGCTCGAAAAGGAGACGAGCCTCGCTGACGTCAAGGCCTGCGGCGGCGGCGACCAGCAGATGGCTGACAACGATGTCGTTGGCGCACCCTTCCACATTTGACGAACGCGCGGACAAAGCGCGATCGCATGGGAAGGCGGATGGCCGCGTCGGACCGAATGCGGCGATCCAGCTGCTGAACGTTTTGCCGCTCGCGGCGGACCCGGAGACGGTTCGCCGGATCATCGTGACCGCGGGCGTCGAGGACTGGGCCGCCGAGGCGCCGACCGACATGGTCGAGGAGCGTCCGGTCGCGGCGCTGCATCGGGCGACCCGCTCGATCCTCGATTCTGCAGAGCGCCTTGGCCGTCCTGGCCGAGGCCGGATCGCGCACCGGCGACTATCTTCTGGCGAACCGGATCCCCGATCTGGGCGCGCGCGATCCTGAAGGCGGCTGCCGGCGGCCGTGTCGTCCCGCCTGCTCGCCCGGGCGATCAAGGCCCACGCCTGGACCTTCATCGGGTCGGGGCGATTCGTGTGCGACAGCTCGGCCAGGGACCTGAACTTCGAAATCTGGTCCAATCCCTTCTGCGCGGGAGAAAAGTCGGACGCGCCGGGGTGCGTCTGGCACGCGGCGGTGTTCGAGCGGCTCTATCAGGCCCTCGTGTCGCCGCGGGCGAAGGTGGTCGAAACCCACTGCAGCGCCCGGGGCGACGCCTGCTGCCGGTTCGCCGTGCATGGAGTTCGCCGATGAACGCCCATGACGACTTCGTCATTCTGGTCGACGAGAACGACTGCGAAACAGGCCTTGCGCCGAAGCTCCTCGCGCATCAGTGCGGACGGCGGCATCGGGCGATTTCGGTGTGCATCGTCGACGGCGAGGGCCGCATGCTCTTGCAGCGTCGCGCCCTTGGGAAATACCATTCCGGCGGGCTCTGGACGAACGCTTGCTGCACGCATCCCCGACCGGGCGAGCGTCCCGACCTGGCTGCGAGACGCCGGCTGCGGGAAGAGATCGGGATCGTGTGCCCGCTCAAGTTCGTGGCGCGCACGTCCTATCGCGCGCCGGTCGGCGACGGCCTCGTCGAGGATGAAATCGTGCATCTCTTCCTTGGCGATTACGACGGGGCGGTCACGCCGGACACGGAGGAGGTTTCGGAGGTTGAGTGGCGGTCTTACGAAGCCTTGGCTATGGACGTCGAATCGCAACCCGAGAATTACACGTATTGGTTCCGATACTATATCAGGCAGTTTGGCGAGAAACTCTTCAAGGAGGCGGTGTCGGCGGCTTGACGCAACAGGGCTGGACGTCCATGTGACCATTATGTACCACTTGCTTGCGCGCTCCGGTGGGAGGGATCGCGGGGCAAAGGTGTCGCGATGGCGCAGGGATTCATGGTTCTCGAGTGGCTTCCCCGACTGCGCTAAGCCGGCGAAGCCCGATTGGTCGTAGAATGAACGAGGTGGCTCAGCTTCCCCCAGACATCACGCTGGCCGTGGACGGCGAAGGCGTAATCAGGAACGCCGTGTGCGCAGAGGCGCTTGCCGACGAAACGCTTGAGCAATGGCGCGGGTTGCGCTGGATGGACACCGTTTCGCCCGAGGCGATGGAACAAGTCGCCAAGGCTGTCGAGTTCGGCTGGCCGGGAAGGCGAATCGACCTGCTTCACGGTCAGTCAGCGGCTGCCGAGCGGCCGCGAGCTGACGCTCGAATATACGACGGTCAAGCTCGGCAGCGAAGCCGGGTTCGTCGCGATTGGCAAAAGCATCGAGGCGATTACCGACCTCAAGTCGCGGCTGGCGTTCGTCCAGAAGGAGCGCGAGCGGGACTACTGGAAGCTCCGCGAGATCGAGACCCGATACCGGGCGCTGCTCGACGCCTCATCCGAAGCCGTCGCCTTGGTGCGCGTCGGCAATATGCGGGTCGTCGAGGCGAACGCGGCGGCGGCGAAGGCGCTCGGCCTCGTCCCCGGCGCCGAGTTTCTTCACGATCTGTCGGATCGCGACCGAAAGGCGCTCGAGGCGCTGCTCGAGAGCGGCGCGGATGAGGGGCCGGGCGCCGAGCATCGTTCTTCATCTCCCGCAAGCCGGATCCTGGAGCCTGCGCGCTTCGACGCTGACGAGCGAAGCGGGGACCTTCTACCTGTTCCAGATGTCGACCCTCGCCGAGGCCGAATTGCCCGGCCAGGTTCCGGATCGGGAGGAAGCGCCATTTTCGCTGGAGGCTTTCGTCCGGCGCCTGCCGGAAGGATTCGTCATCCTTGATCGCGAGGGCGTCGTCAAATTCGCCAATCACACCTTCGTCGATATCGTTCAGGCGGGCGTGGAGAGCGCGGTCGTCGGCAAGAATGCGAAGGTCTGGTTCACCCGCCGGGGAACCGGCTTGCGGGTGATCCTGAGCCTGGTCGAGCAGCATGGCGTCGTGCGCTCCCTGAGGACGAAACTGGAAGGCGACCTCGGCGTAAGCACCGAGGTCGAGGTTTCCGCGGTGGGCGACCAGAACGACCGGCCGCGCTATTTTGCCCTGATCCTTCGCGACGTCGCATCCCATGTGGGCTCGCGCGGAGAAGCCTCCGCGCTCACGAACCTCGTTGGCAGCTTTTCCGGAGTGTCGCTCGAATTGGCCGTTCGTTCCTCGATCGAGGCGATCGAAAGGCAGCGACTGATCGACGCGCTCGCCCAATCCGGAGGGAACCGGACGGCCGCCGCAAAGGATCTCGGAATCAGCCGGCAGAGCTTGCATACGAAACTCAAGAAATACAGGCTGTAGCGATGTTTGGGGGCCTCCTTCTCCGCCGGAGATCTGGTTTTTGACCGTCGAACAGCCGTTGCCGGCTTTTGGAGCCGCGAATCTCTCGAATTGCGAGAGAGAGCAGATTCATCTCGCCGGGTCGATCCAGCCCTACGGCGCGCTGGTCGTTGTCCGCGAGCGGGATCACGTCATCGTTCAGGAGAGCGAGAACGCCGCGAGCTTTCTCGGCTTTAGCCGGAAGACTGCGCGGCCTGTCGCTGCGCGGCGCTTGGAGGGTCGCTGGCCGATCGGCTGATCGACGACATGGCGGTCGGCGGCGGGGCCATTCCGGTCGCGACGTCCTGCACGGTCGGCGCCAAGAACACGCCTTGCACGGCGCTCGTCCACCGCACGTCGGATGGCGAGCTGATCGTCGAATTCGAACGCGTCAGCGAACTGCCGGACGTGTCGATCGATCTCGAACGGTTCGTTCCCGAAATCGTCGCCGCGGCGAGCCTTCAGTCGCTCTGCGACGAGGCCGCCCGGATCTTTCGCGAGCTCACCGGCTACGACCGGGTGATGATCTATCGTTTCGACGACGAAGGGCACGGCGAGGTCTTTGCGGAGACGCGAAAGCCGGATCTCGAGGCGTTCCTGGGCAACCGCTACCCGGCCTCCGACATTCCGCAAATCGCGCGCCGCCTCTATGAGCGCAATCGGGTTCGGCTTTTGGCGGACGTCAATTACAAGCCGGTTCCGCTCGTTCCCGCACTTGTCGCCGATCACCGGCAAAGATCTCGACATGTCTCTGTGCTTCCTGCGCAGCGTCTCGCCGATCCATATTCAATATCTCCAGAACATGGGCGTGGCGGCGACTTTGGTCGTCTCATTGATGGTCAGCGGGAAGCTGTGGGGACTGATCTCCTGTCATCACTATTCTCCGCGCTTCCTGAACTTCGAATTGCGATCGGTGTGCGAGCTTCTGGCCGAAGTGCTCGGGACCCGGGTCGCGGCGCTCGAGAGTTTCATAAGCGGTCAGGGCGAACTCGCCGCTCGGCGTCTCGAACAGCGGATGAAGGAGTGGATCGCACGCGACGGCGACTGGCGAGGCGCGCTGTTCGACCGCAGCCGCCCCTTGCTGCTTCCTCTTGGGGCGGCGGGCGCGGCGCTCCTGTTCGAGGGCGAGGTCCTGACGACCGGCGACGTGCCCTCGACCGAGGACATTCGCGAGATCGCGCGCTGGCTCAGCCCGATGCTCAAGCACGGTGTTTTCGCGACCGCGAGCCTCGGCGTTCTGGAGCCGGCGTTCAGCCCGCTCGCCGGGATCGCGAGCGGCGTCTTGGCGGTCACGATCTCGAACCAGAGCGACGAAATGCTGATCTGGTTTCGAAACGAACGCGTGCGCACGGTGACGTGGGGCGGCGATCCGTCCAAGGCGTTCTCGGACTCCGACGATCCGTCCGAGCTTTCGCCGCGCCGGTCATTCGCGCAGTGGCATCAGATCGTCAAGGGCACCTCGGATCCCTGGACGGCCAGCGACGTCAGGGCGGCGCGACTGATCCGGACAAGCATCAGCGACGTCGTCGTTCAGTTTCGCGCGGTGCGAATCCTGATCGCACAGGATCAATTGGATCAGGTGTCGCGTCAGGTTCGCGGTTCGGGACAGCAGGTCCTCGTCGCCGACGCCCATGGCCAAGTGATACAGAGCAACGCCGGCTTTGCGCGAATGGCTCGGCGTCGAGCCGTCGGCCTTGAAGCGGATCGACGAACTGCCGCGCTATTTCGACGATCCCGACAGCGTGAGATTGCGGCTCGAGGCTCTGGTTGTCGAAAACCGGCCCTGGCGAGGCGAAGCGGCGATCGTCACGCCCCATGGCGGCGCAATCCCGGTGCTGGTGAGGGCGGATCCGGTTTTCGTGACCCCGGACCGGGTGCTGGGATTTGTCCTGCTGCTCGCCGACCTCACCGACTCCAAGGCGGCCAAGTCCGCCCGGCGGCGCTTTCAGGAGAATATTCTGCGCAGCCAAAGGCAATTCCTGACGGTCGGCGCCGGGCGAGAAGATATGGTCCAGCGGCTGATCTCTTCGGTCGTCGAGAACGCGCAACTGGCCGCGCTGGAAATCACCGAGGGCACCGAGATCTCGGAGGTGCCGGGGTTGCTGGAGGCGGTCGGCGTCTCCGTGTCGCGAACGGTCGAGGTCCTCGAGCAGCTCCTGCGATCGAGCCTCGAAAACCGATTGACGGAAGGGTAGGTCTCCCGTGGCTTTTGAAACGGGCGTGAGCGTTTCCGAGGGCGGTCGCGGAGGCGCGGGAAAGCACGCTCCCCCATCCGTGCGCGCCTTGCTGCGGAAATCGACGGCCCCCCCTCATGAACGGATGCACGCTCATCCCGGGTTCCATGCGGCGGCGGCGGGCATGATCGGAGACCGTGACTATCGGCGGCTGCTGTCGCGGCTTCTCGGCTTCCATCGACCATTCGAGGGCCTGATTCGCGCCGCCGCCCGGCGGCACGGCGTGGACCTCGACTTCGACGCGCGCGCGCGTTCGCCGCTCCTGGTCCTGGACCTCATGAGTCTCGGCCTCGGTCGGGGGGACATCGAGGGCCTTCCGGACTGGGCGCCGTCGCTCGATCTGCGCGAGCGAAGGGGCCGTGCTCGGCTCGCTCTATGTCCTTGAGGGTTCGACTCTCGGCGGCGTCCAGATCGGGCGATCGCTGAAGGCGCGATTTGGCGACGAGAGGGACGAGGGGCGACGTTTCTTTCTCGGTCGGGGAGAGCGACACGGCGCGCTTTGGGGAGAATTCGTCACGCGCCTCGAGACGCTCGCCGAGCGTCCCCAGTCTTGCGACGACGCCGTCGCCGCTTCCCTCGCGACATTCACCGAGTTTGAACGTTGGATGGCGGGATGGGCAATCGAACCCACCCCGTGAATTTTTCAATCACCTCATCGCGGCCTGTCGCACGAGAAGATGCGACGCGAGCACCACCGCGGTCGGCGCGTCGTAACCGACGGCGTCCGCCCCGATCTGGAACGCAAGCTCCGGATTCTCGATCAACGCTTTCCCGCCGGCCATGATCGCGACGTGCGGATTCAACGACGCGTGGCGGACGGCGGCGACGGTTCTCGCCGCAAGCTCCGCGCGCGACGCGACGCTCATGGATACGCCGACGACGCCGAACCACTCCATCGCGACCGTCTTCGCATTGTCCTCGGCCGGCAGATGTTCCTCGACAGTCACGTCCCAGCCAGTCGATTCGAGAAACTTCGCGACCATGCGAACCCCGAGGAGATGCGTCTCACCGGGTAGGGCGATCAACAGCGCCCTGCGCATGACGTCCGCCGCCGACACCGGCTCCGGCGTCGCCAGGCGGTCCATGAACGCCTGCAGTCGGCCGATCCCGATCGTCACCTCGAGGAAATCGCAAAGGTCCTGCTTCCAAAGTTCGCCGAGGAACTGAGCCGCAGGGGCAACGAAATAGGCAAGCAGGGTCGAATAGGCGTGGTGCTGGGCGCAGACCTTCTCGAAGTGAGCGACCGTCGCGGCTTCGTCCGTTCCGATCACCAGCATTGCGAGGCGCTCGACGTCTGCGCGGGTCGGCCGGAGTTCCGGCGGACAGATTGCGGCCGGCTCGTGATGGAACAGAACCAGCCTCGGTCCGATCTCGACGTCGACGACGCGTTCGAGCGACGACTTCGCGTCGTCGGCGACGTCCTGGGCCTCGACGCGTTACCGTCTTGAGCGCGGCAGGACCGAGGGGGAGGCAGATATCCGAAACATGCCTGAAAACCACTCCATCAGCCGACATCCGGATACCCTCGCGAACCCGTCGGAGCCTTGTTGCTGCTCGTCTCAGATGATTCAACGCTCCTTCTGGACCTTTGTAAAGATTGCTTTACGCTAAGATCGGCACGTCAAGACAATTTGACGCACCGCAACAACCGCTAGACCGCGATCTCGCGCCGCTGGTCCGAAAGCCAGGGAAGAATCTCGAGCGCCTTGGCGACGATCGCCAGCGCGTTCAATCCTGCGTTCGCGTATTGCGAATTCCGGCTTGTCGTGCTCGAGAAAGCGGTCGGGCAGGCTCAACGTGCGCACGCGAAGGCCGCGGTCCAGAGCGCCCGCCTCGGCCAGATAGGCCAGAACAAGAGATCCAAACCCGCCGCTCGAACCTTCCTCGATCGTAAGGAGGATTTCGTGCTCCTTCGCCAGACGGTCGATCGAGGGCGGTGTCGAGGGGCTTGGCGAAACGCGCATCGGCGACCGTCGTCGACAGCCCTCGGCTCGTCAGTTCATCCGCCGCCTTGAGGCATTCGGACAGCCTCGTTCCGAGGGAAAGCAGCGCCACCCGCGAGCCCTCGCGCACGATCCGCCCCCGCCCGATCTCAAGCGGCTTTCCATATTCGGGAAGCTCGACGCCGACGCCTTCGCCTCGCGGATAGCGAAACGCGATCGGACCGCCATCGTAAGCCGCCGCAGTGGCGACCATGTGAACCATTTCGGCCTCGTCTGACGGCGCCATCAGGACCATGTTCGGCACGCAGCCGAGATAGGCGAGGTCGAACGCGCCCGCGTGCGTCGCTCCATCCGCGCCGACCAGGCCGGCGCGGTCGATCGCGAAGCGGACCGGGAGTCTTTGGAGCGCCACGTCGTGGACGATCTGATCGTATGCGCGCTGCAGAAAGGTCGAGTAGATCGCGCAAAACGGCTTCAGGCCGTCGGCGGCGAGGCCGGCCGAGAAGGTGACGGCGTGCTGCTCGGCGATTCCGACGTCGAAGGCGCGCGTGGGGAACTCTTTTGCGAAAATGTCGAGCCCGGTTCCGGCGGGCATGGCCGCAGTGATCGCGACGATCTTCTCGTCCTTGCGCGCTTCGCGCACGAGACTCTCGCCGAACACCTTGGTGTACGCCGGCGCATTGGTCTTGGGTTTGAACTGGGTTCCGCTGACGACGTCGAAGGCGTTGACGCCATGCAGTTTGTCCGGGGCCGCCTCGGCGGGGGCGTAACCCTTTCCCTTGCGCGTGACGACATGGACCAGGATCGGGCCGAGTTCCGAATTCTTCACGTTCTCGAGGATCGGGAGCAGGTGGTTCAGATTATGTCCGTCGATCGGACCCACGTAGTAGAAGCCGAGCTGCTCGAACAAAGTGCCGCCGGTGAAGAATCCCCGGGTCAGTTCTTCCGCGCGCCGCGCGTGCTCGAAGATCATCCGGGGCATCTTGCGGGCGATCTGCTTGCCGCTTTCTCGCAAGCCCCTGTATGTCTTGCCTGACAGCAGCCGCGACAGGTAGGCCGAGAGCGCGCCGACCGGGGGCGCGATCGACATGTCGTTGTCGTTGAGCACGACGATCAGGCGCGAATCCATCGCGCCGGCGTTGTTCATGGCTTCGTAGGCCATCCCCGCGGACATGGATCCGTCGCCGATGACCGCGATGACGTTGTGGCTCTTCTCGGAGAAGTCCCGCGCCACCGCCATGCCCAGGGCTGCGGAGATGGAGGTCGACGAGTGTCCGGCGCCGAAGGGATCGTATTCGCTCTCGTCACGCTTTGTGAATCCGGACAGACCTCCGCGTTGACGAAGCGTCCGGATCCGGGGTCGGCGGCCCGTCAGGATCTTGTGAGGATAGACCTGATGGCCGACGTCCCAGATCAGTCGGTCGCGCGGCGTGTCGAAGACGTAGTGCAGCGCGACGGTCAATTCGACGACGCCGAGGCCGGCGCCGAGATGTCCGCCGGTGATCGACACGGCGCTGATCATCTCCTGTCGCAATTCGTCGGCGAGTGTTTGCAGGACCGCCTTGTCCAGGCGGCGCAGGTCCTCCGGCGTGGCGACTTGATCGAGAAGCGGTGTGCGACTGTCAGACACGGGAATTCTCCGGAGCCAGCGCGGCGGAAGCCGAGGGCGAGTGAGGAGGCGAGGGGGGACGAACGATGTCGAGGGCAGGCGGCAAGCCGCGCCAGCGCGCCGCAAGATCGGCGACATGCGCCACGAGCGCGGCCAGCAGGCAGGCGCCGATGACGGCGAACGGCGCGTCCGCCATCGCCGCCCGCAGCGCCAGGAAGAGGCGCCCCCGGCCGCGCAGTTGGCGATCAGGCGAGACGACGGACGGACCGCGGCCGAGGAACGCTCGCACCGCGACCAGCGCCAGCGCTTCGAACGCGAGCAGCGCGATGATCCCGTCGATCAATCGCCCGTCATCAAGATACGCGGCCATTGCGGTTCGGATCTCTGGTTGACGTGTCGACGCCCGGTGAACGGGTTGCGAAGGGCGGGTTCAGAACGACGACGCGCCAGTTGAGCCAGCCGGCGTAGGTGACCCAGGCGAGGTAGGGAAGGATCAGCCAGCCGGCGAGGGTCGAGATCTGGAACAGGACGACGACCAGCACGGCGATCGACAGCCAGAACGGAACCGACTTCATAGAGCGCCCAGTCGGGGCGTCTGAGCTTGAAGAACAGCGGGCTCCACAGGATGTTCAGGACGGCGTTGATCGCGAACAGGGCGACGATCAGCGTCCGTTGCTCGGCGCTGGCCGCGTTCCAGGCGACGACGCCGCTCGCGGCGATGAACAGGAAGATGACCGTCCAACCGGGCCCGAACAGCCCAATTCGGCGGCTTCAGCCGCGGGAAATTCAGGCGCTCGTACCAGGGTCCGACGTCGGTCATCGAAGCCGCCGATAACCGCGCACAACCGCCACCGACGCGAGCGCGACGGCGATCTCCGGCCAACGCCCGATGAGTCCTTCGATCATGGCGGGACGAGCCTCAGGAGATGAGCGAGATCCTTGAAGAAGACCCTGACATGCGCCAGCGGGTCGCGGCGCGGCAGGCTCTTGTTCATATAGGCTTCCCAGGTCAGGCGCTGCACGTCCTTATCGCGGCACATGCTGACAAAGCGTTCGCGCCGCTTGTCGTTGCAGTACCAGAAATATTGCAGCATCCCGAGAACCCAGAACACCCGTCCGTGTTCCTTCATGAACCGCTTTCGGGCGAGCTTCAGCGCGCGCGCGTCGCCGGTCGCGATCGCCTGCTCGGCCGCTTCGGCTGCGAGGCGGCCGCTGAACATGGCGTAATAGATGCCCTCGCCGGAGGCCGGCGCGACGACGCCCGCGGCGTCGCCGGCGAGCACCACGTCGCGGCCGTTGTCCCACCGCGGGAGCGGTTTCAGCGGAATGGGAGCGCCTTCGCGGCGGAGCGTGCCCATGTCGCGCAAGGCCGGTCTCGGCGCGCAGCGCCTGCACGGAGCCCTTGAGCGAGAAGCCTTTGTGGGCGCTGCCCGTGCCGACGCTCATCGTCGACCCGTGCGGGAAGATCCAGGCGTAGAAGTCCGGCGACAGCGTTCCGCGATAATAGATCTCGCAGCGGTTGTCCGCTGCGCCGGTCGCCTTGTCGATAGGGGCGTCGACGATCTCGTGATAGGCGAACACGAATTTGCCGCGCTCGGACCCGCGCACTTCCTGCCTGGCGACCGCCGAATTCGCGCCGTCGGCGCCGATGACGACGCGGCCCTTCAGAGGAGGCGCGGCGACCGGACGCGTCTTTCGGCGTGAATTGGACGCAGGGCAGGCCGTCGGCGCCGCGCGTGATGCACTTCGAACTTGCCGGTGAACCGTTTCGCGCCGGACTTTTCGGCGCGCTCGCGCAGCCATTCGTCGAATTCCGCGCGGTCGACCATGCCGACGTATCCGCCGTCGATCGGCATGTCGACGCTGACGCCCTTTGGCGAGACCATCGTCGCGCAGATTCACGCGCGCCTTGATGCAGGTTCGACGGGAATGGCGAAGTCGCGGATGAGACGGGGCGGGATCGCGCCGCCGCAAGGCTTGATGCGGCCCGCCCTGATCGAGCAGCGCGACCTTGAGGCCGCGGCCCGCCAGATCGTTGGCCGCCGTCGCGCCGGCGGGCCCGCCGCCGATCACGATCACGTCGAAGATCTCATCGTGGGTCATGGCCTGGACGCGCCTCCTCTAAGATTGCGCCGACAGCGCCGGCTGGCCGGACGCCGGCAGACCTTGATGCGCCGGGCGATGCGGCGCTCGAGCGGGCGAGCGCCGCAGCGAACAGGAAGAGCGCCGCCTCGGCGGTGAAGACGAGCGCATAGGCGTCGAGCGGCAGTCGCGCCAAGGCTGCGCCCGAAGTCGACGAGGACGGTGCGCGGCGACGCCGCCGAGGCCATAGGCGATGGCCTGCGCGGCGCCCCAGAGGCCCATGCGGGTCCCTTCGCGCGAAACGGCGCCCGCGCCCGCGAGGCCCATCATCGAGCCGATCGCCGCGACCGCGTAGCAGCCATTGGACAGGCCAAGCGCGAAGACCGCGGCGCGGAAGGCGTCCGGGCCGAGCCCGAGCAGTCCGCTCGCGGCGATGGCGCCGAGCGAGGCGGCCGACGCCGCGCAGCCGCCGATCGTCCAGAGCCGGAGCGAGCCCAGGACCGGACCGCCGATCGTCGAGGCTGCGATGGCGACGCCGAGCATGCCGAGGAGAACGCCGCCATGCTGGAGTCCGGCGAGCTTGGTCGTCGAGCCCGGAGTCATCCCGAACACCAGGCCGGCGAAGGGCTCGATCAGCAGTTCCTGCGCGCCATAGGCCAGCATCGAGACGAAGATGAAGATCGTGAACCCGCGCGCGGCGGGCTCCCGCCAGACCTCGGCGAGCGCGTGCAGGAAGGACGGTGCGATGGCCCGGCGCGACGATCGTCGCTCGCCGCCGGGGCGGGGGTCTCGACGCCCCAGACCGCGAGCGCCGAGATCGCGAACGCGACGACGCAGACCGTCGAGGTCACCTCGATCAGGCGGACGTTCGAGAACGGGTCGAGGAAGTGGCCGGCGAGCGGCGCCGAAATGGCGAAGCCGAGGATCATCATCATCCAGACCGTGGACGCCGCCGCAGCCCGGCGACGCGGCTCGACCCGCGAGGCGAGCAGCGCCAGCACGGACGTGCCGGCCGATCCCGCGCCCATGCCGACGAGCAGGAAGGCGACCGCGGCGACCGACAGCCCGAGCGGTCGCGAGGTCGCGGCGAGCGCGGTCCCGACGGCGGCGCCGACCGCGCCGAGCGCCAGCGTCGCCATGCCGCCGACGATCCAGGGCGCCCGGCGTCCGCCCAGGTCCGAACCGTAGCCCCAGGCCGGCCGAAAGATCTGGACCGCGTAATGGGAGGCGACGAGCAGGCCCGGGACCAGCGCCGGCAGAGCCAGTTCCACGACCATCACCCGGTTGATGGTCGAGGTCATCAGCACCACGATCGCGCCGAGCGCGGTCTGCACCAGCCCGAGCCGGACGATGCCGGCCCAGCCGAGCGCGTCTTGCGGCCTCATGGCGCGCCTCCGCCGCATTGCGGGAAGGCGCTTGTCAGCATGGCGAAGACATGGCGGGTCGCTGAGCCGGCGGCCTGCGCGCGAGGATCGGGCGGACCGGCCTGCGCGATTCCAAGAGGCGCGACCCTCCAGCGCGTCATAGCCGACAGTCCGCGCGAAACCACGCCGCAGGCTGACGCCGACATCGGCGCGAACCGGGCTAGGGGCTTGAGCAGTTCCAGAACGACTGTCGGCTGGGGGCTCCGCATGGGCCGAGGGTACGCGTGACGGGTCAGGGTTGTCAAGGAAAGTTGACACTTCGCGGCCGCAATTCTGTCATGGAAAGTGGACAGTGCAGGTTTCACCGTTCGGACGTCGCCGTCGCCGCTGTCCCCCAGGCCGTATCGCCGGAGCTTCACGTAAAAGGCCTGTCGGCTGAGGCCGAGCATCTCCGCCGCGGAGGCGCGGTTCTCCCGGGTCAGCTCGAGCGCGGCCTCGATGCACAGCCGCTCGATCAGGTCGGTCGTCTCGCGCACCAGGTTCTTCATCGGCACGCGTCCCACGAGTTCGGTGAATTGCTCGACCGTTCGCGGCAGCTCCCGGCCGCCGAGCCGCTCGCGGCCGCCCCGCCAGCCGCTCGCGCGGATCGTCAGGCCGAAGATCGGCGTGGAGCCGCCAACAGCGGACGCGGCCACGATCTCCACGTCCTCGGTCGTGCCGAGTTCGCCCCGCGACACCGTGGAAAAGAAGCGCACGCTGCCGTGCGCCCGGAGATTGGAGAAGAGAACGTCGATCTCGACGCCGGGCCGCCCGATCCATCGCTCGATCGATTCGCCCCGCACCTGGACCATTGTCGTCGCCTGGACGAGGTCGAGGAACGCTGCGTTCGCCGTCACGATCCTTCGATCGGTGCGACGACGACGAAGGCTTCGGGAATGGCCTCCACGAGGCGTAGAATGTTCGCGTCGTCGACGGAAGTCTCTCCGCGACGCCTCGCCCATCCGCGAAATCACGACCACCAGACAGGGCGTCGCCGTCCTGGCGGTAAAGCGAACCCGTCATCAGGACGCCGCTCGTTGTCGGAGGCAAGTTCGGCATGAACTTTGTCGACGCGCGGCGCGATGCGCGTCGCGGCGAGGAAGGAGCGCGTCGCCTGCCGGCTCGACTCGGCGAACAGGTCCTCGAACTCGCGGCCGACCAGCTTCCTCGGCTCCGCGCCGAACAGGAGCGCGGCCGCCGGATTGGCCTCGAGGATGCGCGCCGAGTTCGAATCCAGGATCACGACCGCTTCCGACGCGAGCTGAAACAGCAGCCGATATCGTTTCTCGGCGTTGCGAATCCGGGTGTATTCGCGCTCCATCTCCTGCTGCGCTTCGACGAGGCGCTGCTGGAGCGCCGCCATTGGCCGCAGATCGCGCCCAACGACGAGGATACGGCCGTGCTCGCCATAGCGGATCGCCCGGTAGCGGACGGGAACGTCGCCGCGGCTGGCCGGGTGGTTGACCTGTCTCCACCGCGACCCGGCGCGCTGGGACGAGTCGCGAAGGAGGTCCTCGACTTTCGGCCGGCTTTCGTCGGTGACGGTGTCGATCAGCCGTCTGCCGATCCAGTCTCCTCTCGCCCCGCCGGCCAGATCCACGTCCGAAAACGCGGCGTCGAGGATGACGCCGGCGCCGTCGACCACCAACGCAATGTCGGCGGTCGAGGCCAGCAAGCTTCCGAAGTCCTCGGGGTCAAGCCCGCGCAAGAACTCTCCGGCCGCCGCGAAACGCGCCGGGGACGCGGAGCCTGAACCATCGACCACGAGTTCGTCCCTCAGGTTGAGGATCTAGTTTGACAAGGATGCGGCGCCCGCAAGTTCACAGCCGCGCGCCTCGCCTTATCAAACTCCGTGTAACAACAACAGCCTCGTGCGGAGTCGCAGCGCCGGCGTCGGCGCCGATTCTCGCAGCGAGCGCAGGATTCGACACAACCACCGGACCCCCGACAAGAATAAAGACGCGCCGGTTCCTGGAGGCCTTGCGGACGAGGGCGACCGCCTCGGTCAAAGCGTCGACGAAGCGGTCGCAGCTGATCGAAAAAGCGACGAGCTCGCACCATTGCCGGCTGACGGCGGCCTCCAGGCCGCTGCCGCTGGCGAGATCCACGCTCCAGCCGCTCTTCTCGAAGAAGGCTCTGACGATCGCCAGGCCGAGGGTGTGGGTTTCGCCAGGCGCCGGGACCAGCAGCGCGCGCGGATGCCCCTGCCGCTCCGTTCCGTGACTCTGCGACAGCCTGCGGACGGAGGTCTGCAGTCTATGGGTCGCAGTCGTGACGCCCAGGAAATCGCAGTCGTCTGACTCCCACATGTCGCCGAGGCGACGAGCGGCCGGCGCCAGCAGATCTTCCATGATCTCCTCGACCGTCGCGCCGGCCTCGACAGCTTTCTCGACATATAACCAGAGGTCGCAGTCAGAACAGGCGGCAAGCGTCGTGAATTCCGCGACGTCTATGGACCGGAACTCGTAGGATTGCTTGCGCGGCGGCTTTGACGCCCGTCTGCCTGAGGATTGTAACCGATCGGCGGCGTCTCCAGGAACCGGCGCAATCTCCGGCGCGATCGTTCGGGCAAGGGCTTCCAGGCTCCGATCCGGCCCGTCGTCGCTCACGCGATGGGGCGACTTCAGGGAATCCGGGCGCGGGCGCGCGTCGGGCGGGAGGCGCTCTAGTTGAAGCTCAATGTTGGGCACGGACGCCCCCTGTGACTTCCTGCCGCAGCGCCGTTGTCGGTCGCGCTTCGCAGAACGGCCTATGTCAACGAGCCACCTTAGTGTAAAGATAAAAGTACGTCAAGAAAGATTGACACTTCTGCGGCGCTGGGCCTACAGTGCAATCCCGGCAGCATCGGCGATCCCGTCGACGCCGCCAGCCTCGAGGACCGGAGAAGCGGGACCGATGCAACCTGGGCGTCCGCCAGCAACGCAAGCCAAGCCGCTCTACACGGCCGAGCAGCGGGCGCGGCGCGACCAGAGCGGCTGGACCACCGTGCAGGGCGTCCTGGCCCCGCTCCAGTTCGCTGTGTTCCTCGTCAGTCTCGGCCTCGTCGTCCGATTCCTGCTGACGGGCGCCGGCGAACAGGCCGCCATCGTCTCGGTGGTGGTCAAGACGCTCGTCCTCTACACGATCATGATCACCGGCTCGATCTGGGAGAAGGTGGTGTTCGGCCGCTATCTGTTCGCCGAGTCCTTCTTCTGGGAGGACGTGTTCTCGATGCTCGTCCTCGCCCTGCACACCGCCTATCTCGCGGCGCTGGGCTTCGGACTCATCGGCCCGCGCGGGCTGATGCTGCTCGCGCTGGCGGCCTATGCCGCCTACGTGATCAACGCCACGCAGTTCCTCCTCAAGCTGCGCGCCGCGCGGCTTCAGGGCTCGCCCGCCGCCCCGTTCACGGCGCGGAACGCGGAACCGGAGCTGGCGCCATGAACGTGCGCGTCCCGCTCGACCTCAGGCCGGCGCCCGATCGCCGCGGATGCGACTCGGCGCCGGTGCTGCGCGAGCGCGGCCAGCGCGAGGTCTTCTGCGGGCTGACCGGCATCGTCTGGCTGCATCGCAAGATCCAGGACGCCTTCTTCCTGGTCGTCGGCTCGCGCACCTGCGCCCACCTGATCCAGTCCGCGGCCGGCGTGATGATCTTCGCCGAGCCGCGGTTCGCCACCGCGATCCTCACCGAGCGCGATCTCGCCGGCATCGCGGACGTGAACGAGGAACTCGACCGCGTGGTCGCGCGGCTCCTCGAGCGCCGACCCGAGATCAAGCTTCTGTTCCTCGTCGGCTCGTGCCCGTCGGAGGTCATCAAGATCGATCTGGCGCGCGCCGCGCGCCGCCTTTCAGCCTCCCATGCGCCCCGCGCGCGGGTCGTCGCCTATTCCGGCAGCGGCATCGAGACGACTTTCACCCAGGGCGAGGATTCCTGTCTCGCCGCGCTCGTTCCCACGCTTCCGGAGGAGGACGCGAACGCCGGCCCGAGCCTGCTGGTGGCGGGCGCGCTCGCCGACATCGTCGAGGACCAGTTCGCAAGGCTGTTCGCGGCGCTCGGCATCGCCCGCGCGCATTTCCTCCCCATGCGCGCCGCGCACGATTTGCCGCCGGTCGGTCCGCAACACCCGCGTCCTTCTCGCGCAGCCGTTTCTGACCGAAACCGCGCGCGCGCTCGAGGTGCGCGGCGCGCAGCGGATCGCCGCGCCGTTCCCGTTCGGCGCCGAGGGCACGACCGCGTGGCTGCGCGCCGCAGCCGACGCGTTCGGCGTCGCGCCTCAGCACTTCGACGCGGTCACGGCGGAGCCGCGGGCGCGCGCCGAAAAGGCGCTCGCCCGGCATCGCGCAGCGCTCGCCGGCAAGCGGGTGTTTTTCTTCCCCGATTCGCAGCTCGAAATTCCGCTCGCGCGCTTCCTCGCCCAGGAAATGGGCATGATCCCGACCGAGGTCGGAACGCCCTACCTCAATCGCCAGCTGATGGCTCCCGACCTGGCGCTGCTCCCTCAGGGGACGCGCCTCAGCGAAGGACAGGACGTCGAGCGCCAGCTCGAGCGCTGCCGCGTCGAGCGCCCCGATCTCACCGTGTGCGGCCTCGGCCTCGCCAATCCTCTCGAAGCCGAGGGGCTGACGACCAAGTGGTCGATCGAACTCCTGTTCGCGCCGATCCAGGGCTACGAGCAGGCGGGCGACCTTGCCGAACTTTTTGCGCGGCCGCTCGGCCGGCGCACGGCGCTGGAGGTCTAGGCATGGACCTCACGCTCTGGACATATGAAGGCCCGCCCCATGTCGGCGCGATCCGCGTCGTGACGGGCATGACGGGCGTCCACTTCGTGCTGCACGCCCCGCAGGGCGACACCTACGCCGATCTTCTGTTCACCATGATCGAGCGCCGCGGCGAACGCCCGCCCGTCACCTACACGACCTTCGAGGCCCGCGACCTCGGCGCCGACACGGCGGAGCTGTTCCAGACCGCGGTCCGCGAGGCCTACGAGCGATTCAAGCCCCAGGCGATTGTCGTCGCCGCCTCCTGCACCGCCGAACTGCTTCAGGACGATCCCGGCGGCCTCGCCCGCGCGCTCGCTCTGCCGATCCCGGTCATACCGCTCGAACTCTCCGCCTATCGGAAGAAGGAGAACTGGGGCGCCGCGGAAACCTTCTATCGCCTCGCGCGCGGGCTTGCAGCGCCGAAGCGGGAACGCGAGCCGCGGCGCGCGGCCGGCTTGCAATCTCCTTGGCCCGACGGCGCTCGGCTTCCGCCACCGCGACGACGTGGCCGAGATTGGCCGCCTCCTCGACACGCTGGGCGTCGACGTCGCCGTGACGGCGCCGCTTGGCGCCTCGGTCGAAGACCTCCGGCGGCTCGGAGACGCCGATTTCAACGTCGTCCTCTATCCGGAAGTCGCGCTGCCGACGGCGCAGTGGCTGGAAAAGACTTACGGACAGCCCTACACGCGGGTCGTTCCGATCGGCGTCGGCGCGACGCGCGCCTTCGTCGCCGAAGTGGCCGGCCTCGCGGGGCTCGATCTGAGCGGCGTCGACGTCGAGCGCGGCTCGCGCCTTCCCTGGTGGTCGCGTTCGGTCGACTTCGACCTACCTGACCGGCAAGCGCGTCTTCGTCTTCGGCGACGCGACCCATGTCCTCGCCGCCGCCTGGGCCGCGGGGGCCGAGTTCGCCTTCAAGGTGGTCGGAATGGGGACCTATTCGCGAGAATTCGCGCGCGAGGTCCGGGACGCCGCCGCGGCGCTCGACGCCGAATGCCTGATCTCCGACGATTATCTCGAGGTCGAGGAGAAGGTCGCCGCGCTTCATCCCGAGCTGGTGCTGGGCACCCAGATGGAGCGGCACATCGCCAAGCGCCTGGGCATTCCGTGCGCCGTGATCTCCGCGCCTGTCCATGTCCAGGATTTCCCGGCTCGCTATTCGCCGCAGATGGGATTCGAGGGCGCGAACGTCCTGTTCGACTCCTGGGTCCATCCGCTGATGATGGGTCTCGAAGAGCATCTTCTGACGATGTTCCGCGATGATCCCGAGTTCCATGACGACGCCCCGCCGTCGCATCTCGGCGGCAAGGCGGAGGCCGCGCCAGAGCCTGAGGCGGCGAAACCGATCGATCCTCGCGGACGCCTCCGGTCCGGCAAGCTGGACAGCCGAGGCGGAGCGCGAGCTCAAGAAAATCCCATTCTTCGTGCGCGGACGCGCGCGGGGAAACACCGAGACGTTCGCGCGCGAGCGCGGGCTCGCGTCGATAACGGTAAGTACGCTTTATGAAGCCAAAGCCCACTTCGGCCGCTGAGCGCGCGGGTCCGCGCTTCGTCATCGTCACCCTCGACAACCATCTCGCGGGGGCGGTCGATCGCGCGCGACGGACCCTCGCGCGGGACATTCCGGGGCTGGACCTCGCCTTCCACGCCGCTGCGGACTGGAACGATCCGGCGGCCTTGAAGAGCTGTCTCGATTCGATCGCCAAGGCCGACATCATCGTCGCGACGATGCTGTTCATGGAGGAGCACGCCGAGGCCGTCCTGCCCTGCGATCCGCGCGCGGCGCGAACTCTTGCGACGCCGTGCTCGGCTGCATGTCGGCCCCCGAGATCGTCAAGCTCACGCGCGTCGGCCGGTTCAATATGGACGGAACGAAGCGCGGCGCGCTCGACTTCCTCAAGCGTTTGCGCGGCAGCTCGAAAGCCGGCCGACACCGGCGGCGAGAAGCAACTCGCGATGCTGCGCCGGATTCCGAAGATCCTGCGCTTCATTCCGGGCGCGGCCCAGGACGTGCGCGCCTATTTCCTCACCCTGCAGTACTGGCTCGCGGGTTCGGACGAGAATGTCGTCAGTCTCGTGCGATTCCTGTTCAATCGTTACGCAGAGCGGCGCCCACGCCGGCCTGCGCGGCGCGCTCAAGACGCCGCTGCCCGATCGAGTATCCGGAAGTCGGCGTCTATCACCCGCGCGCCGCCCATCGCTTCGGCGCGACGGTCGACGCGCTGCCGCGCCCGGCGGCCAAGGAGACCGTCGGGACGGTCGGCCTCCTGCTCATGCGTTCGTATCTGCTCGCCAACAACACGGCCCACTACGACGCCGTGATCGCGGCGCTGGAGACGCGGGGCCTCAGGGTCATTCCGGCCTTCGCCAGCGGCCTCGATGCGCGCCCGGCGGTCGAAGCCTTCTTCAAGCGCCACGGCGTTCCGACCATCGACGCTTTTGTCTCCCTGACGGGCTTCTCGCTGGTCGGCGGACCGGCCTATAACGATGCGGCCGGCGCCGCGGAGCTCCTGGGCGACCTCGACGTCCCCTATATCGCCGCCCACGCCCTCGAATTCCAGACGGTCGAACAGTGGGAGGCGTCGGACCGCGGTCTGTCGCCGGTCGAGGCGACCATGATGGTCGCGATCCCCGAACTCGACGGCGCCTCGGCGCCGACGGTGTTCGGCGGACGCCGCGAGTCGGCGCTCCGCAGGGCTCCGAGCGCGACCTTCGCCCACACCCCGAACGGGTCGAGCGTCTCGCCGAACGGGTCTCGCGCCTTGTCCGCCTGCGCCGGTCGGAGCGCGCCAAGCGCAAGGTCGCGATCGTCCTGTTCAACTTCCCGCCGAACGGCGGCGCGACGGGCACTGCCGCGTTCCTCGGCGTGTACGAGTCGCTGTTCAATACGCTCAAGGCGATGAAGGCCAGCGGTTACACGGTCGACGCGCCCGACTCCGTCGACGCGCTGCGCGAAACCATCCTGCGCGGCAACGCCGAGCGATTCGGAACCGCGGCCAACGTGGTCGCGCGCATTCCCAACGACGATCATGTCCGGCGCGAGGCGCATCTGGCCGAGATCGAGGCGCAATGGGGACCGGCCCCCGGCCGCCACCAGACGGACGGCGCCTCGATCTTCGTGCTCGGCGCGCGGTTCGGCGAGGTGCTGGTCGGCGTGCAGCCGGCGATGGGCTACGAGGGCGACCCGATGCGGCTCCTGTTCGAGCGCGGCTTCGCCCCGACCCACGCGTTTTCGGCCTTCTATCGCTATCTGCGCGAAGACTTCGGCGCCGACGTGGTGCTGCATTTCGGCATGCACGGCTCACTCGAATTCATGCCGGGCAAGCAGGTGGGCATGTCCGCGGCCTGCTGGCCGGAGCGCCTGATCGGCGCGATGCCGAACGTCTACCTCTACGCCGCCAACAATCCGTCCGAAGGGCGCGCTCGCAAAACGCCGCTCGGCGGCGACGCTGGTCAGCTATCTCACCCCGTCGCTCGCGCAGGCAGGGCTTTATCGCGGCCTCACCGACCTCAAGGCGTCGGTCGAGCGCTACCGCGCGACGGATCTCGAGACGATCGAAGAGCGCGGGCGGCTGGCCGAACTGATCCAGGCTCAGGCGGCGGCCGTCGATCTCGCTCCCGCCGAGCCGGCGTGGGGCTCGAGCGCGGTGGACGAAATCGCCAAACTGGGCTCGGCGATCCTCGAGGTCGAATATGCGCTGATCCCGCACGGGCTCCATGTCGTCGGCCAGCCGCCGGAAGCCGACGAGCGGGCGGAGACCCTGGCGGCGCTCGCCGAGGGCTCGATGAGACCTCACGGGCGACCTGGCGGGACTGAGGGCGATTACAGAAGGCGCATCGGTGGACGCGGCGATGGCGGCGTTCGGCGCGCCCGCGACCCGGAGACCCGCAAGGCCTTCGTCGAACTGGCGCGTCTCGATCGTCTGCTCGCCGAGGACCACGAGACGTCCGCGCTGATGCGAGCGCTTGACGGCCGCTTCGTTCCGCCGGTCGCGGGCGGCGACTTGCTGCGCAACCCGGCGATCCTGCCGACCGGCCGCAATCTTCACGGTTTCGATCCCTATCGGATTCCGAGCGCGTTCGCGCTCGCCGACGGCGGCCGACAGGCCGAGATGGTCCTCGCCCGCTATGCAGCGGACGGCCACCCGTTCCCCGAATGCGTGGCGATCGTTCTCTGGGGCACCGACAATCTCAAGAGCGAAGGCGGTCCGATCGGGCAGGCGCTCGCGCTGATCGGCGCGCGTCCCCGCTTCGACGCCTATGGCCGGCTCGCCGGCGCGAGCCTCATTCCGCTCGAGACGCTTGGCCGTCCGCGGGTCGACATCGTGGTCACGGTCAGCGGCATTTTCCGCGACCTGCTGCCGCTTCAGGTCCGCCTGCTGGCGGAGGCCTGCTTTCTCGCCGCGAGCGCCGACGAGCCGGACGCAATGAACTTCGTCCGCAAGCATGCGCTCAAGCGCTGCGCCGAGACCGGCTGCGATCTCGAGACGGCGGCGCTCCGGGTGTTCAGCAACGCCGAGGGCGCTTACGGGGCGAACGTCGGGATGCTGATCGACGCCGGCGCCTGGACCGACGAGGACGAGATCTCGCAGACCTTCGCGCGGCGGAAATGCTTCGCCTACGGCCGCAAGGGGCAATCGGCGCCGCAGCCGGAGCTGTTGCAGAGCGTGCTCGGGACCGTCGATTTCGCGTACCAGAATCTCGACAGCGTCGAACTCGGCGTCACTTCGATCGACCACTATTTCGACAGCCTCGGCGGCATGGGCCGGGCGGCGGCGCGGGCGCGCGGCGGGCGGGTGGCGCCGATCTACATTTCCGACCAGACGCGCGGCGACGGCAAGGTGCGCTCGCTCGGCGAGCAGGTCGCGCTCGAGACGCGCACGCGCGTCCTGAACCCGAAGTGGTACGAGGGCATGCTCAAGCACGGCTACGAGGGCGTGCGGCAGATCGAGGCGCATGTCACCAACACGGTCGGCTGGTCCGCGACCACCGGACAGGTCGACCCCTGGGTGTACGAAAAGATCACGCAGACCTTCGTGCTCGATCCCGAGATGCGCCGCCGCCTCAGCCGAACTCAACCCCGAGGCGTCGTCGAAACTCGCAAACCGAGTCTTGGAAGCGCACGAGCGCGGCTACTGGACGCCCGACCCCGAGACGCTCGCGGAGCTCATGGAGGCGGGCGACGAATTCGAAGATCGACTTGAGGGCGTGAGCCCGGGGATGGCGGCATGAATCTCGCAATCAGGGCTCAACGACCCACAGGCTCCTGCCAGGTCGAACTCGATCCGACCGATATCATCACCACGGCGAAAGTGTTCGCGATCTACGGCAAGGGCGGCATCGGCAAGAGCACGACCTCGTCCAATCTGTCGGTCGCCTTCGCCAAGCTCGGCAAGCGGGTGCTGCAGATCGGCTGCGATCCGAAGCACGATTCGACCTTCACCCTGACCAAGCGTCTCGTCCCGACCGTCATCGACGCGCTGGAGGCGGTCAAGTTTCACAGCGAGGAGCTTCGCGTCGAGGATTTCGTCGCCACCGGATACGCCGGCGTGATGTGCGTCGAGGCCGGCGGCCCGCCGGCCGGCACCGGCTGCGGCGGCTATGTGGTCGGGCAGACCGTCAAGCTCTTGAAGGAGCACCGGCTGCTCGAGGACACCGACGTGGTGATCTTCGACGTGCTCGGCGACGTCGTGTGCGGCGGCTTTGCGTCTCCGCTGCAACACGCCGAGCGGGCGCTGATCGTCACGGCGAACGACTTCGACTCGATCTTCGCCATGAACCGGATCGTTGCGGCGATCCACGCCAAGGGAAAGAACTACGACGTCCGGCTCGGCGGCGTGATCGCCAACCGGAGCGCCGCCGTCGACGAGATCGATCGCTACAACGCGGCGGTCGGGCTCGAGCGCCTCGCGCATTTCCGCGATCTCGACGTCGTCCGGCGCAGCCGTCTCAAGAAGTCGACGCTGTTCGAAATGGAGGCGTCGCCCGAACTCGAGGCGGTGCAGAACGAATATCTCGGCCTCGCCGAGCGGCTTTGGGCCGGCGTCGAGCCTCTCCCCGCCCAGCCGATGAAAGACCGCGACCTGTTCGAGTTCCTGGGATTCGACTGATGACGAGCGCCACCTACATCGCCAGGCGCGCTGAACTCGAGCGCTATTTCGACCGAACCGCGGTCGACGCCTGGACGCGCCTCACCTCGGATGCGCCGGTGAGCCGGGTCCGCGCGACCGTGCGCGCCGGGCGGGATGCGATGCGGGAAACGATTGCGTCCTGGCTGCCCGCGGATCTGCAGCGGCGCACGCGTGCTCGACGCAGGCTGCGGGACGGGGGCGCTGTCGGTCGCGCTCGCGCGCCGCGGCGCCGACGTGCTCGGCGTCGACGTGTCGCCGACCCTTGTGGCGCTGGCGAACGAGCGCGCGCCGAGCGACCTCGCGCCCGGCCGAGCGGCCTTTGCGGTCGGGGACATGCTCGACCCGGCGCACGGGCGCTTCGACTATGTCGTCGCGATGGACAGCCTGATCCACTACGAGGGCGCAGACATCGCCCGCATGGTGTCCGCTCTGGCGGCGCGCGCCGAAAGCGGCGTCGTGTTCACCGTCGCTCCGCGCACCCCGCTGCTCACGCTCATGCATGCGGTCGGGCGGCTCCTGCCGCGCGGCGACCGCGCGCCGTCGATCGCGCCGATCTCGCGACGCGACCTCGAAGACCGCCTCGAGCGCGCGTTGGCCGGCGAGCCCTGGCGGATCGCACGCAACGCGCGGATCGTGAGCGGCTTCTACATCTCCGAGGCGCTGGAGGTCGCGCGGTCATGAAAGGCCCCGCCGCAGCGATCGTCAACGGGCTTCCTGAGCCTCGGGCCGCGATATCTTCCGTTCGCGGACGCGGCCACGCCGGAACTGCCGATGGGGCGGCTCCTGCGGCTGTCGCTGTTCCAGGTGACGGTCGGCATGGCGGTGGTGCTTCTGATCGGCACGCTGAACCGGGTGATGATCGTCGAACTCGCGGTTCCGTCCTGGATCGTCGCCTGCATGCTGGCGTTGCCGCTGCTGTTCGCGCCGGTGCGGGCGCTGATCGGCTTCCGCTCCGACCATCACAAGTCGGTGCTCGGCTGGCGAAGGATTCCCTACATCTGGTTCGGCACCCTGCTTCAGTTCGGCGGCTTCGCCATCATGCCGTTCGCGCTGCTGATTCTGTCGGGCGACACGACCGGACCGATGTGGATCGGGCAGGCGGCGGCGGGGCTGGCGTTCCTGCTGGTCGGCGCCGGGTTGCACACGGTTCAGACGATCGGGCTCGCGCTCGCCACCGACCTTGCGCCGGAGCGCGCTCGTCCGCGGGTCGTCGCGCTCCTGTGCGCGATGCTCCTGATCGGCATGGCGGTCAGCGCGTTGGCGTTCGGGCTTGCTGCTGCAGACACTTCAGCGAAGTCCGGCTGATCCAGGTGGTGCAGGGCGCCGCGGTCACGACCATGGTGCTGAACTGCGTCGCGCTGTGGAAGCAGGAGCCGCGGAATATGAAGCTGGCCGCGTCGGCGTCTCGCCCGATGCGTTTCCGCGACGCCTGGAGCGATTTCGCCAGCGTCGGGCGGACTCGCCGGCGCCTAGTCGCGACCGCGCTCGGCACCGCCGGCTTCAGCATGCAGGACATCCTGCTCGAGCCCTATGGCGGCAAGATCCTTCATCTTCCGGTCGGCGTGACCACGGCGCTCACCGCGATGCTGGCGCTCGGCGGCGGGGCGGGCCTCGTGCTCGCCGCGCGCCGTCTGGCGGACGGCGCCGATCCCCATCGCGTCGCCGGCTTCGGCGCGCTCGTCGGCGTCGTCGCGTTCGCCTGCGTGATCCTGTCGGCGCCCCTCGAGTTCGGCCCGCTGTTCGGCCTTGGCGTGGCGCTGATCGGAGTAGGCGGCGGCTTGTTCGCGCACGGGACGTTGACCGCCTCGATGGCGCTGGCGAAGCCGGAGGATCGCGGTCTCGCGCTCGGCGCCTGGAGCGCTTCGCAAGCGACCGCGGCCGGGCTCGCCGTCGCGTTCAGCGGCGTGGTCAACGACCTCGGCTCCTCGCTCGCGCTCTCCGGCGCGTTCGGCGACGCCGTCGGCAAGCCCGGTCACCGGCTACACGCATCGTCTACGCCGTCGAAATCATTCTCCTGCTGGCGACCCTCGTCGCCATCGGGCCGCTTGTCCGCCCACGCAACGACTTCCGCAGCGCACAACCACCATATCGCGTCTGCGGTCGCCGCCGGGCTTCAATCTGGAGGAGTAGGGTCATGAGAGGCGCTATCGGCAATTTGGACGTCGCGCAGATTGTTCTCTACGCGTTTTGGTTTTTCTTCGCGGGACTGATCTTCTACCTGCGCCGGGAGGACCGGCGCGAGGGCTATCCGCTCGAAAGTGAAGGGCCAGCGGGGCTTCAAGGCCCGCGACATCATTCTGGATTCCCGACGCCGAAGACATTCCTGGCGCTGGGACGGGCAGAGGGTCAAGGCCCCGAACTTCAAGGCTGACGACCGGCCGATCAACGCCACGAAGACCGAACCTTGGCCGGGCGCGCCGCTGACGCCGACCGGCGACCCCTTGCTTGCGAACGTCGGGCCTGGCAGCTACGCCGACCGGTCGGACGCGCCCTACAAGACCGCCGAGGGTCACGACCTGCTCGCGCCCCTGCGCGTGGCGACGAATTTCGCCGTGCCGGCGGACAGCGCGAATCCGACCGGCTATGCGGTCTTCGGCGCGGACAAGGTCCAGGCGGGCGTGATCCGGGACCTCTGGGTCGACCGCGCCGAATCGATCCTGCGCTACTACGAGATCGGATCTTCCGACGGGCAAGCGCGTCCTGCTTCCGGTCCACTTCGCCAATATCGACGCGAAGCAAGCGGACCGTGACGGTGAAAGCCCTCAAGGCGTCCCAGTTCGCCAACGTGCCGGCGACCAAGGATCCCGACCGGGTCACGCTGCTCGAGGAAGACAAGGTCTCGGCGTACTACGGAGCGGGCACGCTTTACGCCACGCCGGCGCGGCTGGAGCCGCTGCTATGAAGGCGGTCAGCCTCGAAAAGCTGCTGCCCGCCGACGTGCCGGAGGGAGAACAGATCCTCTGGCACGGCAGGCCGCAGTGGGTGAGCCTGGCGCGGCGCGCCTACCGGGCGGACTTCATCGCCGCCTATTTCGTGGCGCTGACGGTCTGGAGCGTATGGTCGGCGGCCGAGCTCGGATGGAGCGCGGCGGCGCTCGCCGGCGTCAAGACGCTCGGTCTCGGGGCGGCGGCTCTGGCCATCATCGCGGGGCTCGCCTTCCTGTCCGCGCGCACCACGCTCTACGTCGTCACCTCGCGTCGGCTGGTGCTCAAGGTCGGCATCGCGCTGCCGATCTTCATCAATGTCCCGTTCAAGGACATCGGCTCGGCGTCGGCGCGGGTCTATCGGCGACGGAACGGGCGACATTCCGCTCGCGCTCGTGAAGGGCAGGCGGATCGGCTACTGGATTCTGTGGCCGAGCGCCCGTCCGTTCCATCTTCTCAAGCCGCAGCCCTGCCTGCGATCCGTCGCCGACGCCGCCGTCGTCGCCGCGACCGTCGCGGCGGCCCTTCGGGACGCCTCCGGCCAGGCGCCGGCGGCGGCCGCGGCGGTTCGCGAAGCGAAGGCCGAGCCTCGCGCCGAGGCGCTGACGCTTGGCGAACGGGCTGCGGCCTAAGAGGAGGGGACGATGACCGATCTCGCCGTCAGACGACAGACGAAGGGAATGCCGAGGGAGGTGCTGATCTGCGCCGCCGTTCTGATCGCGATCGTGATCGGCGGCGCCTGGACGGCGCGGCATTCCGGATTCGGACGCTCAGCGCCGCCCGTGGCCGAGGCGGTGCAGAGCCTCTCCCTGCGCTTCGAGGATCAGCAGGACGGTTCGGTTCTGGTGCGTCCGCGCAAACGACGGCGCAGTGATCTATCGCGTCGCTCCCGAGACCAACGGGTTCATGCGGCAGACGATGCGCGGGCTGGTGCGCGACCGGCGTCGCTTCGGCCTTGGCGACGAGGCGCCGTTCGTGCTCACCTACTGGAACGACGGCAGGCTGACGCTCGACGATCCGACGATCGACCGGCGCCTGGAGCTCGTTTCCTTCGGCGAAACCAACGCGGGCGCCTTCGCCCAGCTGTTCCAGGCGTCCGGAGGGGTGCGATGAGCCTTCTTGCACTCTCTGCGAAGGCGGACCTTCGAGGCCCCGTGCGTGGTCGAGATCGAGCGTTCGGCCGAGACGCTCGAAGCCCATGTCGTCATCGACAGCGACTACGACATCCGCCCCGGCGACGAGGTGCTGGTTCGCGACCCGCCGACCGACGCGCCGTTCGGCGAGCGGATCGCCGTCAGGCGGATGGCGACGATCACCCGCGCCGGCCTGCCGGAGCGGGTTTGGACCCGCATCGTGGGCAATTTCGAGCTTGGCGAACTCTATGACGTCAGCTTCACCGACCGGAGGAGATTATGAACGATTCCCCCCGTCCCGAGACGTTCAACGCCACGCAGGTCGCGCAGCAGAACACGCTTCTGAGCCCGCGGTTCTACACGACCGACTTCGACGAACTCGACAAAACCGACATCGAGCCGGTCCGGGCGGAGTGGGATCAGCTGATCGCGGAAATGCGGTCCGACCCGAACAAGCGCCATTTCCAACGCACCGGCGAGTTCGATCATGACTTCTCGAGCCTTCCGCCGGACCTCGCCGAGGAATTTCGCGACTTCCTGATCAGCTCGATCACCGCGGAATTTTCCGGCTGCGTCCTCTACGCGGAGATGAAGAAGCGCGCCAAGAACAAGGACATGAAGGATCTGTTCACCTTCATGAGCCGGGACGAGGCCCGCCACGCCGCCTTCATCAACGACACGCTCAAGGACTTCGGGATCGGCGTCGATCTCGGGTTTCTGACCAGGGCCAAGAAGTACACCTATTTCCGGCCGAAGTTCATCTTCTACGCGACCTATCTTTCCGAAAAGATCGGCTACGCGCGCTACATCACGATCTTCCGACAGCTCGAGCGTCATCCGGACCGTCGGTTCCATCCGATCTTCAAGTGGTTCGAGCGATGGTGCAACGACGAGTTCCGGCACGGCGAAGCCTTCGCGCTTCTGATGCGCGCCAACCCGCGGCTGATTTCCGGCCTTAACGTCTACTGGATCAAGTTCTTCCTGCTCGCGGTGTTCGCGACGATGTATGTGCGCGACCACTGCAGGCCGGCCTTCCACCAGGCGGTCGGAATGGATCCGACCGACTATGATTTCGCGGTCTTCCGCCTGACCACGGAGATTTCGCGCCAGACGTTCCCGATCACCCTGGACGTCGACAATCCGCGCTTCCGGCAAGGGCTCGAAAGGCTCTACAAGATCGCCCGTTCGATCGAAGACGCGAAGGCGCAAGGCGGCGTCATTGGCAAGCTCAAGCAGGTTGGGCTGTCAGGCCTCGCGGCTCTGGCCTTTGCGCGGCTGTATGTGCTGCCGAGCCGAACCAACCCGCTGCCTGCGAGCATCCGGCTCGCGCCGGCCTGGTGAGCGCGGCTTCGATGTGCCCCTATGCCGCCCCGTTCCTGGCGACCGTCGCGCTCTGGTGGAGTTCGACCGGGCTGATCCTGCTGTTGGACAGTCAGGATCGGCGCACCTATGTCGACAGCATGGTCGGCGCTAGCGCGCTCGTCGCGCTCGCGCTCTGGCTCATCGCGGTCACGGCGACCGATGCTTCGGCGCAATCCGCCTATGTCGCCTTCGCCTGCGGTATCGTGGTCTGGGGTTGGCAGCTTCTCGCCTTCTACACCGGCTTCGTCACCGGTCCGAACAAGAGCGCCTGCGCTCCCGGCTCGGCGCTCGTGTCGCGCTTCGTCCAGGCCGTCGGCGCGAGCGTGTATCACGAGCTTGCCGCGATTCTCGGCGCCGTGGCGCTATTCGCGCTCACGCACGAGCAGCCAAACAGGGTCGCGCTCTGGACGTATCTCGTTCTCTGGCTGATGCACTCGAGCGCGAAGCTCAACCTGTTCCTCGGCGTTCCCAATCTCGGAGCCGAGATGCTGCCGGGCCACCTGGCGTTTCTCATGAGCTTCATGGCCCGCCGACCGATGAATGCGCTCTTTCCGGTGTCGGTGACCGCGGGAACGGCCGGCTCCGCGCTGTTGTTGCTGGCGGCCTGCCGCAACGGCGCGAGCGCGCTTCGACATCGCGGCGTTCGCGATGCTTGGTTCGCTGATGGCGCTGGCGGTGGTCGAGCACTGGTTCCTCGTCGTTCCCGTCGACGGCAACGCCCTGTGGCGGGCCTTCCGCCGCAGCAGGGCCGATGGCCCGGTTGCGACGGCGATCAGGGTCGAGCGGGAGCTCGCCGGCGCGCATGACCCGGAGAAGGGGCTTCGGTAAGGAATTCGGCCTCGGCGGCGCCTTCAGGGCGTACCCGCCGCGCGTTTGCGACGCGCGCACGATCGAGCGCCTGCTCGAATCGATTGCGGAGGGACACTTCGGCCCGGTCGATTGCCTGCATGGACTCGTGCAGACCGAGGCCGACTGGGTTTGTTTCGAACTGAAGGAGGGACGAGCGCGGATGGCCGCGTTCGGCCCGCGAATGATGAGGAAACCTTTGGTGATCGCGAAAGGGCGGGGATTCGACCAGGCGAGGCTTAAAGCCGCGTTCGACGGTTGCGCCGCCGCCGCGTGAAGGAATGGTACGGAGGACGTCATGGACAACGCATTCCAACGAACACAACGGCCATTTCGCAAGGGCGGTTCAGCGGCTGAAGGACGAGCGCCGCTACCGTGTGTTCATCGACCTCGAGCGCGACGCGGCGCGCTTCCCGACCGCGCTCTGGCGTCCGGGCGGGGATGAGAAACCGCGCGAAGTGACGATCTGGTGCTCGAACGACTATCTCGGCATGGGCGGGCATCCGGCGGTGCGCTCCGCGGCGACCGCGGCGGCGGACCTGCACGGAGCCGGCGCGGGCGGCACGCGCAACATTTCCGGCACCCACCATCGCATCGTCGAACTCGAGGCGGAGGTCGCCGATCTTCACGGCAAGGAGGCCGGGCTCGTTTTCACCTCGGGGTGGATCTCGAATCTCGCGGGCATCTCGACCATCGCCTCGCTGATGCCAAACTGCCTGATCCTGTCCGACGCGCTCAACCACAACTCGATGATCGAGGGCGTGCGCCGGTCCGGATGCGAGAAACAGGTTTGGCGGCACAATGACGTGGAGCATCTCGAAGAGCTCCTGAAGGCCTCGGATCCGGCCCGGCCCAAACTCATCGTGTTCGAGAGCCTCTACTCGATGGACGGCGACATCGCGCCGATCGGCAAGATCGTCGACATCGCCGAGCGCTACAACGCCATGACCTACATCGACGAAGTCCATGCGGTCGGCATGTACGGCGCGCGCGGCGGCGGGATTTCGGAGCGCGAGGGCCTCGCCGACCGCATCGACGTGATCGAGGGCACGCTCGCCAAGGGCTTCGGATCGCTCGGCGGCTATATCGCCGGCGAGGCGGCGGTCATCGACGCCGTCCGCAGCTATGCGCCGCAGTTCATCTTCACCACGACGCTGCCACCGATGGTCGTCGCCAGCGCCTGCGCGGCGATCCGCCACCTCAAGGTTTCCACCACGGAGCGTGAGGGTCATCAGTACATGGCGTCGGTGACCAAGCACGCGCTCGAGGCCGCGGGCATCCCGGTCAAGGACAACCCATCCCATATCGTGCCGGTGATGGTCGGGGATGCGGAGCGCTGCAAGGCGGCGAGCGACCTCCTGCTGCGCCGTCACGACATCTACATCCAGCCGATCAACTACCCGACCGTCGCCATCGGGACGGAGCGGCTGCGAATCACGCCGACGCCGCGTCATACCGAGGCGCATGTGTCGTATCTGGTTGAGGCGCTGGTCGACGTGTGGAAGACGGTCGGCCTGCCGTTCACCACCGCACGCATCCTGCCGTTGCGGCGGAAAGCGCAGGTTGCCGACTGCGTGTACCCGGAGATGCGCAAGGCGGCGGAGTAGATGGGAGATTGATCCGAGGTTTCAACTGATGAACAGGCTATGGTTGAACGGAAAGCAAGTCAAAGTCTGTTCTGAATAGTGCGTGACTGTATATTGCCTGCTTTACGTTCACAGTCGATGACGTAAACGTGCGGTCCAGAGTCATGCCTCTAAATTGATGAGTGCACGCAATGGCATGTGCAACTTGTACGCTTGTCGGCAGGGATCCGGTCGAAAAGCTTGATGATTCGTCTGGGATCCGGTCGAAATCTTGACGATCGTGCGACAAAACGGCGCAAGCACCGTCAATCTGCCTTGACACTATGGAGTGACAACTTAAAGTGACAGTCGGTGTTATCCTCGCCGTGAGTCCCAGGGACCTTGAATCTCCTGGGGTGGGTTTGGGAGCTCAGAGGCTTCGGCCTCAACGGTTCTTATGACCTCGGCGACGCGACGCTCTTGAAAACTTGGTGTCGGAAAGACGGTGGCGGGGCAACCATCGACGATCCGGGGCCAGGCGAACGCAATGCGCGAGTTCCGCGCAATGCGCTTAAGGTATGGAAGGAGAAGCTCTAAATGGTCGACGATCCGAACAGAGTCTGGCCAACCGGTCTGACGATTGCGGAGTCTGAAGAACTGCACAAGCACGTCATCGACGGCGCGCGTGTGTTCTTCGTCATCGCGCTCTTCGCGCATCTGCTGGCGTATGTCTATTCGCCCTGGCTGCACTGAGAGGAGTAGGTTATGAATTAAGGTAGAATTTGGACGGTTGTCAAGCCGACCGTTGGCCTGCCGCTGCTGATCGGCAGCGCTGCAGTAACATCCTTGCTTGTCCACTACGCCATTCTCTCGCATACCACTTGGTATCCGAGCTACTGGGAAGGCGGACATCATAAGGTGTCTATGGAGACCTCTTCGACTGCCGTCTCGGCTCTTGAGACGGCGCCGGCCTTCACGGTCGTCGTCAAGGGTTAGCCTCAGACGAACTGACGAAGCCGTGTTCGCCGGCGAGACGCCCCGAGAGCGCCGTCAAGAGCGCTCTTCGCCGGCGGCGCTCGGACGTCGCTCGCTGTCGCTGCGGCGATGGAGAGCGACGCCTCATAAGGGCGCAGCGCGTGGAGGATGGGCCTACGGTCCGTTCGCGCGTTCCGCGACGGGATTGAGGCGCCGCTGGTGCGCAGCGGAATTGGCGGCGCAAGACGGGGCGCGGGCGGCGGCCCGAGGCTGGCGCTGTGGGTTGCTTGACGCGTGAGTTGCAGATGAACCAACTCGGTCAAAGAGCGGTGAGGTTTTGGTTGGGTCTTGGACCCCGCTTTCTTCCGTTCGCCGACGCCGCGTCTCCGGATCTGCCGCTTTCCCGGCTCCTGCGACTGTCCTTGTTCCAGTTCACCGTCGGCATGGCCCTGGTCCTGCTGATTGGAACGCTGAACCGGGTGATGATCGTCGAACTGAACGTGCCGGCTTCCCTCGTCGGCGTCATGATTTCGCTTCCTCTGCTGTTCGCGCCGTTCCGTGCCTTGATCGGATTCCGATCGGACATGCACAAGTCGGTGCTCGGGTGGAAGCGCGTGCCCTTCATGTACCGTGGCACAATGGTCCAGTTCGGCGGCCTGGCGATCATGCCGTTCGCGCTCCTGGTCCTCGCGCGGCAGGGCGAAGCCGTTCATGCCCCGCTATGGCTCGGATACCTCGGCGCCGGCGTGGCGTTCCTTCTGGTCGGCGCCGGGCTTCACACCGTTCAGACCGTCGGGCTCGCGCTCGCGACCGATCTCGCCCCTGTCGAGTTGCAGCCGAAAGTGGTCGGGCTGATGTACGTCATGCTGCTGTTCGGCATGATCGTCAGCGCCCTGGGATTCGGCGCATTCCTTGCCGATTTCACGCCCGGCCGTCTCGTGCAGGTGATCCAGGGCGCTGCGGTCGCAACCATTGTCCTGAATGGAATCTCGCTCTGGAAGCAGGAGACGCGCGGTCAGGCCTTACGGACGCCCTCGGCTCGCCGCCAACCGAGTTTCGCCGAGTCCTGGGACAGCTTCACCCAGGGCGACCGGGTGATCCGGCGCGCTGGCCGCCGTTGGACTCGGCACCATGGCGTTCAGCATGGAGGACGTTCTGCTCGAGCCATATGGCGGGCAGGTCCTGCGGCTGGCGGTCGGAGACACCACGAAGCTGACGGCTGCGCTGGCGGTCGGCGGACTGCTTGGCTTCTGGCTTGCATCACGAATCCTCAGCCGTGGGGCGGACCCGTTCCGAATGGCGAGTGTCGGCGCGCTGGTCGGCGTCCCCGCCTTCTGCCTGGTGATCCTGTCGGCGCCGGCGATGTCGCAGTGGCTGTTCGGTTTGGGAACGCTGCTGATCGGCTTCGGGGCAGGGCTATTCGGGCACGGGACGTTGACGGCGACCATGAATCTCGCGCCCAAGGGGCAGTCCGGCCTCGCTCTGGGCGCATGGGGCGCCGTGCAGGCCTCGGCGGCCGGAATTGCGATTGCTCTTGGGGGCGTCATTCGCGACTCGGTCGCGGGCTACGCTTCGGCAACCGCCTTCGGCGCCGCAAGCGCCTATGATATCGTGTACGCGATCGAGATCGTCTTGCTGCTTGCGACGTTGGTCTTGATGTCGCCGCTCATACGACGGGCCCAAGCCTATGCGTGAGCAATCCAACGAGGGAACACACCGCCAGCGCACCACGATCGGCAAAACTTGAGCAGGGCACCATGACACACACAATCTCGCGCATGTACGCAAACAAGGCCGACGCCGACGCGGCGGTTGACGATCTTAAGGAGCACGGCTTCACGCCAGACGAAATTTTCGTGGTGACGGCTCCCGAGGCTACCGAGAGCGCGTCGGCGACCGGCAACGAGTTGATCGTGGAGGAAATCGCCGACATGATCGTTCTGGGCTACATCCACAGAGGGCATGCGGCCGAGCACGCCAAAAAGGTGGCGGAGGGCGGCGTCTTTGTCACGGTCTATGCGCCGTTCGGGGCCGGGTTCAAGGCGACGGCCATTCTCGACCGGCACCATCCCATCGACTCCGGCGTTCCGCTCAAGGTCTATCCACGCGCCACGTGGGATGAGGCCGCGCCGTTGTCATCCGGGTTGCGATTGCCGGTCCTGTCTTCGGACCCGACGCCATTCGCGACCTTCTGGAGCGTGCCCTCGCTTTGGTCGTTCAGCGCGCCGCTGTCGGCTTGGCTCCGCTACAGCACGAATTACAACTCGGCGGCCCCGCTTTCGACGTTATTTAATTGGCCGGTCGTAACAGAGAAAGGGGCGACGATCTCGTCCAGCATCGGGCTGCCGCTATTGTGGTGACTGGCGCCGCTCACGGCGAGCCGGGCCGATAATCGGGCTGGTCGCCGCGATTGGCGCGTGTCGTCTTCGCCTTGTCGCTCGCTCGCGGCGCGGAGGCCCCTTGCGATCCGAGAAGCGTCGCAATGGGTTCGCCGACGGGGCGGCGTGAGCGGCCGGCGGCGAAGCGAGCGTCAACGCGATCGTTTTGCGCCTGGCGACGGCCGCGTCAGCGCCGAGCATGTCGCCGACTTCGACGCTGCGGAATCGCGCCGTCTCACCTTTCGCTTCGCGTGCGCGATCGCACCGGTCGGACGCGGAACGCTTGTCGTCGATAAAAGGTCAGTTTCACAGCGCGTCGCGTCTCTTCCTGTGAATAGAATGGACTCGACAATAGCTTGCGGAAAATCTGAATCTCGGATAAGGTTAGGCTTATCGCCGCCTGGATCGACCCCGTGACGCCGCTTACTGCCTGTCCGCCCCGCTTGCCCGGCGTCGCGCGCCGCCGCTCGCGATCGATTCCGGATGCAAATGCGGCGAAACTGCAGCCAGCCCATTCCGTGTCGCGGTTCGCACCGACGACCGTCCCGGCCGGGTCAGAACATGGCAAAGATACGGCAGACGCACCCTTCGGCGCCGACGGAGTTGCGGATCCTGAGCCTAACGTCATGAAATTGTTCGATCGCCTGCAAGAGGCGGGTGTCGACAACGGCCTCGAGGGCGTGTCTTCGGACGCGCGGCGCGGGGTTCGGCGGTCCGGAGCGCCGGACGGATCTGTAGTCCGGTCGCCCGCCGGAACAACAGGCGCCGGCGGTGACTCGCATGCCGTCGTTTCATGAATCCCGAACGGTCCGCCATGCGGCCGGCGACATGTTCGAATTGGTCGCCGATTTCGAGCGATATCCGGAATTTGCGCCCTTCTGCCTCGCCGCCCGCATCCGCAAGCGCTCGAGCGAGCCGTCGGGGGTCGAAATCCTGATCGCCGACATGGAGGTCGGGTACGGCTCGATCCGCGCGCGCTTCGCCACGCGGGACCGGCTCGATCGCGAGAAGGGTGCGATCTCGATCGTCAACCTCAGCGGCCCGTTCAAGCATTTCGAATCGTCATGGACGTTCCGGGACTTGCCGACCGGCGGTTCGCGCATCGTCTTCTCGACGAGGTACCAGTTTTCCAATCCCGCTCTCGAATTTTTGTTCTCGCGGGTCTTCGCCAGCGTCTTTTCCGGGCTGACGCGGGCTTTCGAACTGCGCGCGAACCAGATGGCGAAGGCGAGTTCCCCGGTGCAGAAGGCGCCCGATCCTCCGGACGGCCCATGAACGAGCGGAGGCGGCGCCGAAGTCGGCGAGCGCGTAGCCTTTCTTCAGGCGGAGGCGAACGACCTTTCCCCGGGACCCTCGGAACTCATCCGCGGCGGACGGCGACCAGGAAGAGGCGCGGATAGGGGAGCAGCACCTTGCCGTCCGACTGCGGCGGATAGGCCTCACGGAGCCCCTCGCGATAGCGGCCAAGGAACGCGCAGCGCTCGTCGTCCGAAAGCCGTTCGAGGAACGGTTGAAGGGCGGAGCCGGCAAAGAAGTCGGCGACGTCGGCCGCGCTGTCGAACACATAAATGTAGGTGGTCATCCACAACTCGACCGCGGACGAGATCGGTTTCAGCCATTCGTAATAATCGTCGTGGGAAGCGATCAAGGGTTGCGTCTTGGCCACCGGCACCAGTCGTGACGACCAGGGCCCCTCCGCCGCGACCATGCGCATCAGCGCATGGGAGGATTCGTTGGCGTTCGACGGCATCTGCGCGGCGAGCACGCCGCCGGGCGCGAGGGACGCCACAAGCCGTGGAATCAGTTTGTGGTGATTCGGCAGGAAATGCAGCGCCGCATTGCTGAATATCAGACTGGGCGGCGCGTCCGGCGACCAGCCGCCGATGTCGCGTCTGTAAAATTGCGCCTTGGGGGCCCGCAACCGGGCGTGAGCCAGCATCGCTTCGGACGTGTCGACGCCGATCAGTTCAGCCTCGGAAAATCGGGCCGACAGAAGCTCCGAGCTGTTGCCCGGCCCGCAACCAAGGTCATAGATGAGTTGCGCCGAGTCGAGCGGCACGCGCGCCAGCAGATCCCGCGCGGCGCGGGTCCGCTCATCCATGAATTTCATGTAGAGGCTGGGATTCCAGTCGCTCCAGGGGCGCGTCTGGACCGAAACCGGCGCGTGCATTTGGACAACCTACAACCCGGCAGGCCGCCGGGCAACTCGCAACTACAATAGTTGACTAAAACGGTCAACTAAAAGCGGCAGCAGCTGACGCTATCGATCCCCGGCGGGTCAGGGGCCGATCCGCCAAAGCCATCGCGGAACAGGGGCTCTTGACCGAATAGCGAAAAAGGGGACAAGAGTTTCGACGACGCCAGACAATTTCCTTTAAAGTCTCCCCGGTTGCGGGCCATCGTTCCACGTTTGGGACGTCCAACAGCGCTTCCCGAGTCATGGTTGGGAATTCGCTGCGGCTCGTTGGACAATCCCGTCGGCCGGGGTCGATTCAGGTTCTCAAAGTGTCTCTCATCGAGTTTCGGAGCGATCGGATCAGCGGAAGCAGAAGGGCGGAAGGAGCCAAGCGCCGCCGTGAGCATCGCGGCGGCGCACCAAGCCCTGCGCCTGCGCCTGTCGCGTGGCGTTAGACACCATTCGACGTTAGCCATGCACCACGGACAGCGGGCACCAGACAGCTTGGATCGGGCCGACCGCGCGGACGCCAGGAATGGCGCGCGCGCTTCGCTGTCTTCCTCGGCGCTCGTCACCGGCGCGAGCGGCTTCGTCGGCTCGGCGATCGCGGCGGCGCTTCGGACCCGCGGCCAATGCAGGGTCGTCGCGTTCGTGCGCTCCTCGAGCCCGCGGACCAATCTCGACCCGGGAGACGCCGTCGTCGTCGGCGACTTGAACGATCGCGCTGCGCTCGCTGCGGCTTTGAAGGGCGTGCGATTTCTGTTTCACGCGGCGGCCGACTATCGCCTATGGGCGCGGGATCCAGACGAGATCACGCGCAACAACGTCGTTGGAACCCGCCATATCATGGAGGAGGCGCTGAAAGCGGGCGTCGAGCGCATCGTCTATACCAGCAGCGTCGCGACGCTGAAGATCGTCGAGGGCGCGCTGGCCACGGAGGAGAATCGGCTCGCCGAGGACGCGGCGATCGGCGCCTACAAGCGGAGCAAGGTCGCTGCGGAGCGCCTCGTGCAGGCGATGATCGAAAGGGACGGTTTGCCTGCCGTCATCGTCAATCCCTCGACGCCGATCGGGCCGCGCGACGTGCGGCCGACGCCGACCGGCCGGATCATCATGGAGGCGGCGTCCGGGCGCATGCCGGGCTTTGTCGACACCGGCCTCAATCTCGTTCACGTCGACGATGTTGCAGCCGGCCATCTGGCCGCCCTCGAGCGCGGGCGTATCGGCGAGCGCTATATTCTCGGAGGCGAAAACGTCTTCCTCGCCGACATGCTGGCGGACATCGCGCATCTGGTCGGCCGGCGGCCGCCGACCTTGAAGCTTCCACGGCGAATGCTCTATCCGGTCGCCTATGGAGCGGAGTTGATGGCGAGGCTGCGCGGCGGCGAGCCCTTCGCTACGGTCGACGGATTACGGATGGCCAGTCAGCATATGTTCTTCGACGACAGCCAAGGCGCGCCGTGAACTCGGTTATGTCTCACGGCCCTATCGCGAGGGTCTTCGCGATGCGATCGCCTGGTTTCGAGCGCACGGTCGCCTGAAATGATCGTCGCTTTGCTGTCTTGCCTTGCGCTCGCCGTCTGGGTCTATCTGCTGCTCGCGAGGGGATGGTTCTGGCTCTGCCGCGAACGCGACGACAGGGCGCTGTCGCCGAAGGACAACGCCGGGGAAAGTCTCTGGCCTTCGATCGTCGCGGTCATCCCGGCCCGCGACGAAAGCGATATGATCGCTCACAGCGTCAGCTCGCTCCTACAGCAGGACTATCGCGGCCGGTTGTCGGTGGTGCTGGTCGACGATCAGAGCTCGGACGGAACGGCGGCGGTCGCTTCAGCCGCGGCGCGCGCGGCCAGCGCGCGGCGATCGCCTTCAGGTGGTGGCCGGCACCGCGCCGCCCTCCGGCTGGACAGGAAAGCTCTGGGCGATGCGGCAGGGCCTCGCGGCGATCGAAGCGCGCCACGACCCGTCCGGGTTCGTTCTTTTCAGCGACGCGGACATCCGCTACGCGCCGCAGGCGCTCTCGCGGCTTATCGCGATCGCCCGCGCGAGGCGAAGCGTTCTGACCTCGCTGATGGTCAGGCTCAACTGCGAAAGCGCGGCGGAGCGCTGGCTCACCCCGGCCTTCGTCTTCTTCTTCCAGATGCTCTATCCCTTCGGGTGGGTGAACGACCCCGGCCGGCGCTACAGCCGCCGCCGCGGGCGGCTGCATGCTGGTGAGACGCGAGGCCCTGCGCGCCGCCGGCGGGCTCGAGGCGCTCCGCTCGTCCCTGATCGACGATTGCGCCCTCGGCCGGATCATGAAGCGGCAGGGGCCGATCTGGCTCGGCCTCACCGACGACGTTCACAGCATGCGCCCATATCCGGCCTTCGCCGACTTTCGGCGGATGGTCGTGCGCTCGGCCTTCGCGGAATTGCGCTATTCGCCGCTGCGTCTCGCCGCAGCGGTCGGCGGGATGGCTCGCTCGTCTACCTCGCGCCGCCGCTTTTTGCCCTGTTTTCCACGCGGCGTCCCGCAGTTCGCCGGAGCGCTGGCCTGGCTCCTGATGGCGGTCGCGATCACGCCGACCTCGCGCCTCTATCGACGGCCGCTCGCCGCCGGTTTCGCGCTGCCCGGGATCGCTGCGGCCTATGCCGCCTTCACGCTCGAATCCGCGCTAGAATACTGGCGTGGCAGGGGCGGATACTGGAAAGGCCGCTTCCAGGCGCCCGCGCGGGAGGCGGGGCAAGCATGACGACAGCGACAGAGACTCTTTCCGGCAAGACCAGCCGCGACGAGAATTTTCCGGTCGCCTCCTGGCTGCTCGAGCGAGCAGCGGCGGGCGCCGATCCTCGCCTACTATCGTTTCGCGCGGGCGGCTGACGACGTCGCCGATCATCCGGATCTGCCGCCGGACGAGAAGCTTGCGCTGCCTCGATCGGCTCGACGACGCGCTCCGCGGACGCGGGCCTCCCGACCCGGAGGCCGAGCCTCTGCGCAGTCCAGCTCAGCCTGCGAGGGCTCAACCCGCGACACGCCCTCGAATTGCTCGACGCCTTCCGCCAGGACGTGCGCAAGACCCGCTACGCCGACTGGGGCGAACTCATGGATTATTGCCGGCTCTCGGCGGCGCCAGTCGGGCGCTTCGTCCTCGACGTGCACGAGGAGGACAAGCGCCTCTGGCCGGGGTCGGACGCCTTGTGCTCGGCGCTGCAGGTGATCAACCACCTGCAGGATTGCGCCAAGGACTTCGCGCAACTCAACCGCGTCTATCTGCCCGACGATGTTCTGCGGCGGCATGGCGCATCGGTGGCGATGCTCGAGCGCGCCCGCCGCGCCGCCGGCGCTGCGCGCCGCCCTGGCCGAGTTGGCCCGACGCACGAGCGAGCTTGTCGCCGACAGCGCGCCGCTGATCCCCAATATCCGCGACGCCCGGCTCGGGGCCGAGATCGCCGCCATCCATGCGCTGGCGCGCCGGCTCGCCCGCGATCTCGAGAGCAGGGATCCGCTCAGCGAACGCGTCCACCTCGGCAAGGCCGGACTTCGCCCTGGTCGGCGGACTGGGAGCGCTAAGGTTTCTCGCCTCGACCATGATTCGATCGATCCGTCCGCGGCGGAGAGTGCTTCCGTGACTGCGCAGACCCCGCCCGTGGCGCGGCAGCTCGTTCTATTCCGCCATGCGGATATTGCCGAAGCGGCAGCGCGCGGCGATGTTCGCGCTTTACGCCTTCTGCCGCGCGGTCGACGATGTCGCCGACGAGCCCGGCCCGACACGCCGGCAGAGCGTCTGGCCGAGCTCGAGCGCTGGCGCGCCGATGTCGCTGCGATGTTTGCGGGGCGCGCGCCGCAGCGTCTTTCCGATCTCGCCCAGGCCGTCCGCGACTATAACCTCAGCGCAAGGACTTCGACGCCGTCATCGACGGCATGGCGATGGACGCCGCAGAGGACATCCGGGCCCCCGACTGGAGGATCCTCGACCTCTATTGCGACCGGGTTGCGAGCGCGGTCGGGCGGCTCTCGGTCCGCATCTTCGGGATGCCGGAGCAGCCGGGCGAAGCGCTCGCCTATCACCTGGGGCGCGCGTTGCAGCTCACCAACATCCTGCGCGACGTCGACGAGGATGCGGCGATGGGCCGGCTCTATCTGCCGCGCGAGGCGCTCCAGTCGGCGGGCGTGAAAACCGATGATCCGCTCGAAGCCGCAGCGGACCCAAAGCTCGCGGCGGCGTGCGTCGAGGTCGCGATTCGCGCACAGGCGCATCTCGGCAAGGCGCAGTCGATCATGGACGGCGCGCCGCGGGCGGCGGTCAAGACGCCGCGTATCATGGCCGCCGCATACGGCTCGATCCTCGAGCGTATGGTCGCCGAGGGTTTCGCGCCGCCGCGCAGGCGGGTGGAAGCGAGCCGGCCGCGCGTGCTCGCGGCGGTTCTGCGCTACGGCGTTCTATGAGCGCTGGCGCCATCCATGTCATCGGGGCGGGCGTCGCAGGATTGAGCGCTGCGGTGCGCCTTGCCGAGGCCGGGGTCCGGGTCGTCGTGCACGAGGCGGCGCAGGCCGCGGGCGGGCGCTGCCGCTCCTATTTCGACCAGACGCTGGGCCTGACGATCGACAACGGCAATCATCTCTTGCTCTCGGGCAACCACGCCGCGCTCGACTATCTCGACCGGATCGGCGCGGCCGCCACCCTGACTGGCCCCGGCGCCGCGGCCTTCGACTTCGCCGACCTCACGAGCGGCGAGCGCTGGCGGCTGAGGGTCAACGACGGGCGCTTTCCATGGTGGCTGTTCGACCGCCGCCGGCGAGCGCCCGGAACCGCGCTCCGCGAATATTTCGCGCCGCTTCCCGATGATTTTGCGCGCGTCCGCGTCCGAGACGGTCGGCGAAGCTATGACCTGCGCCGGGCCGCTCTATGATCGCCTGTGGCGCCCATTCCTGCTCGCAGGCCTCAATACCGAGCCAAAGGAGGGGTCGGCGGCGCTGGCGGCCAGTCTCATGCGCGAGACGCTTCGGCGCTGGCGGACACGCCTGCCATCCGCTTGTCGCGGCGCGCGGCCTGTCGCGGAGCTTCATCGATCCGGCGCTGGCCTTCCTTGCGGCGCAGGGCGGAGAGACGCGCCTGGGCGATCGGCTGCAGGCCCTTCGATTCGAGGGGACGCGTGCGGTCGCCCTGCAGTTCGACGGCGCGTCGGAGCCGCTCGGCGACGAAGACGCCGTCGTGATCGCCACTCCGCCCTCGGCGGCGCAGGATCTCATTCCCGGCCTCGTCGCGCCCGATGAATTTCGGGCCATCGTCAACGCGCATTTCCGCATCGCCGCGCCGCCGGCGGAGCCGGCAATTGTCGGGGTCGTCAACGGACTGATCCAATGGCTGTTTTGCTTATCCGGATCGCCTGTCGGTGACGATCAGCGGCGCCGACCGACTGATCGACCGCCCGCGCGAGGAGCTTGCGGCCGAGATCTGGCGCGAGGTCGCGACGCTGACCGGCCTTCCGGCCGAGCCGATTCCTCCTTGTCGTATCGTCAAGGAGAAGCGCGCGACCTTCGCCGCGACTCCGGCGCAAAATCGGAAGCGTCCGCTTTCGCGCACTCGCTTCGACAATGTCGCACTCGCCGGAGACTGGACCGCGACCGGCCTTCCGGCGACGATCGAGGGGGCCGTGCGTTCCGGCTATTCGGCGGCTGAGACCCTTCTCGGACCGGCGCGGCTGCGCCGAGCTTCCGCAGCGTGAGTGTTTCGTCATGAACGTAGCCCTGGATCGTTCCCCGGACCTTCCGTCGGCGGAGGCGCTCGAGCGTCACATCTCCCGCGCCTCGAAGGCGTTGCTCGCCGAGCAGCGGGACGACGGTCACTGGTGTTTCGAACTTGAGGCGGATGCGACCATTCCCGCCGAATACGTCTTGCTCGGGCACTTCCGCGGCGAGGCGCCCGACCTCGAGCTCGAGCGCCTGATCGCCGTCTATCTGCGGCGGGTCCAGGGCGAACATGGCGGCTGGCCGCTCGTCCATGCCGGCCCGTTCGACATCAGCGCGAGCGTCAAGGCCTACTTCGCCCTGAAAATGATCGGCGACGCCATCGACGCGCCGCACATGCGCCGCGGGCGCGAGGCGATCCTCGCCCATGGAGGCGCGGCGCGGAGCAATGTCTTCACGCGCTTCCTGCTGGCGCTCTATGGGGAGATTCCGTGGAGCGGCGTGCCGACGATGCCGGTCGAGATCATGCTGCTGCCGCGCTGGTTTCCCTTCCATCTCGAGAAGATTTCCTACTGGGCGCGCACGGTGCTGGTTCCGCTTCTCGTGTTGCAGGCGCTGAAGCCGAAACCCGTAAATCCCCGCGGCGTCAGGGTGCAGGAGCTGTTCGTCGCGCCGCCCGAGACCGTTCGCCATTGGCCGACAGGCGCGCATCAGGCCTGGCTCGGCGTGAAGATATTTGGGGCGATCGACCGGCTGCTGAAGCGGGGCGAGCCCGTCTTTCCGACGCGACTGCGCGCCCGGGCGATCGAACGGGCCGAGGCTTTCGTGACCGAGCGGCTCAACGGCGAAGACGGTCTCGGCGCGATCTACCCGGCGATGGCGAACGCGGTCATGATGTATGACGCGCTCGGGCTTCCGGCTGACGACCCCCGTCTCGTTGCGGCGCGCCGGTCGATCGAGAGGCTGCTCGTCGTCAAGCAGGACGAGGCCTATTGCCAGCCCTGTCTGTCTCCAGTCTGGGACACCGCGCTCGCGTCCCATGCTCTGATGGAAGCCGGCGACGCGGCGAGCGCCGCCGCGGCGACGGCGGGGCTCGATTGGCTGACGCCGCTTCAGGTGCTCGACGTCAAGGGCGACTGGGCCGCGCAGCGCCCCGACGTGCGCCCCGGCGGGTGGGCGTTCCAGTACGCAAACCCGTACTATCCGGATCTCGACGACACCGCCGTCGTCGCAATGGCGATGGATCGGGCCGATCGCGGCGGCCTCACCGCCGCCCCCGACGCGCATGGGCAGGCGATCGCGCGCGCCCGCGAATGGATAGAGGGCCTGCAAAGCCGCGACGGCGACTGGGCCGCGTTCGACGCGGACAACACCCATTCCTATCTGAACCACATCCCCTTCGCCGACCATGGCGCTCTTCTCGATCCGCCGACCGCAGACGTCACGGCGCGCTGCGTCTCCCTCCTGGCCCAGCTCGGCGAGACAGCGGAGACGAGCCCGACGCTCGCTCGTGGCGTCGAGGCGCTCGTCAAGGATCAGGAAAAGGATGGGAGTTGGTTCGGCCGGTGGGGGATGAATTACATCTACGGAACATGGTCGGCGCTCTGCGCGCTCGCCATTGCCGGTCAGGATCCGCAATCGGAGCCGATGCGCCGCGCCGTCGATTGGCTTGTCGGAATCCAGAATCCTGACGGCGGCTGGGGGGAGGGCGTCAACAGCTACGGGCTGAGCTACAAAGGCTACGAGGCCGCGCCGAGCACGGCTTCGCAAACGGCTTGGGCGCTGCTTGCGCTGATGGCGGCGGGGGAGGCCGACCATCCGGCCGTCGTTCGCGGCGTCGCCTATCTGGCGGCCGCTCAGGGCGAAGACGGCTTCTGGAGCGAGCCCTTCCACACCGCGACCGGCTTCCCGAGGGTGTTCTATCTCCGCTATCACGGATATTCGAAGTTCTTCCCGCTGTGGGCGCTCGCCCGCTACCGCAATCTCAAACGCGGCAACAGCCGCGAGGCGCTTTTCGGGATGTAGCGATCCGCGCATCGGACCGGCGGCGTGGTCCGGCAAGCGCGCCGACGCGCCGCCGCATTTCCGTCATATGCGCTGACGCAATCCGGTCATACTTGCCGTCGTAATCCGGTCATATATGCTTGTCGTGGGACGGCGCGCTCGGGATAAGCGCCGGACGCGCTTGCAAGCTCGTAAATCGAACGCCTCGGAGGTCGTTTACCGAATGGAAAGAAAGATCAAGGTCGCGATCGCTGGCGTAGGCAATTGCGCGAGCGCGCTGGTGCAGGGCGTGGAGTACTATCGCAATCGTCGTAACGCAGCGATCGATGGGGTCATGCGGCACGTGATCGGCGGGTATCGCGCGAACGACATCGAATTTGTCGCCGCCTTTGACGTTGACAAGCGAAAGGTCGGACGCCCCCTCGAGGAGGCCATTTTCGCCAAGCCGAACTGCACCCGCATTTTCCAAAGTTCGCTGCCGGTGTCGAACGTGGTGGTCCAGGCGGGTCCCGTGCTCGACGGAATCGCGCCGCACATGGCCGAGTATCCGGACGACGCCGCCTTCCGATCGGCCGACCTCGAGCCGACCGACATCGCCGCGGCGCTCACCGCCTCGGGGGCCGAAATTCTGGTCTGCTACCTTCCCGTCGGCTCCGAGCAGGCTGTCAAGCACTACGCCCAGGCCTGTCTCGACGCGGGCGTCGGCATGGTGAATTGCGTGCCGGTGTTCCTTGCCTCCGACCCCGAATGGGCCGGCAAATTCCTGGATGCTGGCTTGCCTATCGTCGGCGACGACATCAAGAGCCAGGTTGGCGCGACGATCGTCCACCGGACACTGGCCAGGCTGTTTGCCGACCGCGGCGTCAGCGTCGATCGCACCTATCAGCTCAACACCGCGGGCAACACCGACTTCCTCAACATGCTCGAGCGAAAGAGGCTCAAGTCGAAGAAGATCTCGAAGACGGAATCCGTCCAGTCGCAGCTCGACGAGCGGCTCGATCCCGGCGACATCCACATCGGTCCGTCGGACTACATACCGTGGCAGCACGACAACAAGATCTGCTTCATCCGCATCGAAGGCCGCGGCTTCGGCGACGCGCCGCTCGAACTCGAGCTGAGGCTGTCGGTCGAGGATTCCTCGAATAGCGCGGGCGTCGTCGTCGACGCGATCCGATGCGCCAAGCTTGCTCGGGATCGCGGCCTCGCCGGCCCGCTCGAGGCGCCCTCGGCTTACTACATGAAGAGCCCGCCGAGGCAGTTTCGCGATAGCGTCGCCCATGACGCCTGCAACGCCTTCATCGACGGCGAGCTCTTCCAGTTGCCGGAGGCTCCCTCGGACAGTGCGAAACGCGCCGCTGGCCGGGGTCGCTCGTAGGTGGACGCTACAGGGTCTGGTTTCTCACGCCTGCCGCAGACGATCGAGACCATTCTGTTCGACTTCGGCGGCACGCTCGATGCCGATGGCGTGACGTGGAAGGAGCGTTTCCACGCCCTCTACCAGGCGGAGGGACTGGTCATGACGGCGGAAGCTTTTGCGCCGGCCTTCTACGCCGCGGACGACCCGCTCGTGGGAGGGCTTGCGTCGAGCGCGGGTCTCGAGGAAACGGTGAGCGCGCTTGCGGCCAACCTCGAAGCTCAGCTCGAGGCTCGGGGCTCGCGAGTTCGACGGCGAGCGCGGCCGGAGCGTGGCCGAGCGTTTCTTGTCTGACGCGTCGATCGTCTTCGCGCGCAACCGGCCGGTGCTCGAAGCGCTCGCCGGGCGCCACAGGCTCGGCGTCGTGTCGAACTTTTATGGCAACCTCGAAGCGGTGTGCGCGAGTTCCGGCCTCGCTCCTTTCTTCGGCGTGATGGCGGACAGCCATCGCGTCGGGGCGGAGAAACCCGATCCGGCGCTTTTCCGCGCGGCGCTCGACGCGCTTGGCGCCGCGCCGGAGACGACGCTCTATGTCGGCGATTCGCTGCATCGCGATTGCGAAGGCGCGCGCCGCGCCGGCTTGAGCTTTGTCTGGATCACGCGCGAGGGCGGCGGATCCGAGGCTCACGCCGCGGCGCCGGTCGCCGCTGCGCTCAGCGAATTTCCCCAGCTTCTCGATCTTTTCGAATGACAGCGTTCGAGTCTTCTCCCCTGCGGGGCGGCGTCATCGCCGCCGGTTCCGGAACGCGCCTGAAGGCCGACGGCTATCGGACGAGCAAGGCGATGACGCTGGTCGGTCGCCGCCCGCTGATCGACCACGCTCTCGAACGGTTCCGCGCCGCAGGGGTGGGCCGCGTCACGATCATCATCAACGAGGAGAGCGACGATTGCCGGCAATGGCTTGGACGCAACGCGGGCGATCTTGATCTTGACCTCGTCGTGCGCACGACGCCGTCGTCCTACGCCAGCTTCGATATCGTCGCGGGCCGCCTCGCGGGTGAGCCGGCGCTGATCACGACCGTCGATTCGATCCTGCCAATCGATGATTTCCGCGGGTTCGTCCGTTCCGCCGCGGCCTTCCCGAAAGACGCCGTCGTCCTCGGCGTCACGACCCATGTCGACGACGAGAAGCCGCTATGGGCGACCCTCGACGCGCAGGGGCGCATTCGCGCGCTCGGCGGGAACGGCGGGAGCCATGTGACGGCCGGACTTTACTGGTTGCCGGCCGATCGACCTTCGGCTGGGCCGGCGAATTTCGCGCGGCTGCGCGACTATCTGCAATGGCTCGCCGAGCGCGCGCCGACGTATGGCGTCGACTTGCCGATCGTCTTCGATATCGACCGGGCCCGCGACGTGGAGGAGGCGGAGAAGAGCGTGCTGACGCATGGGCGCGAGCGTGTCGAACAATGACCGCGACTAGGATTTGGGGCGTCTATCGCGAGCAGGGGCACTCGCCCGGCCGCGTCGATGACGATGCGGCCATCATGAAGAGCGTTTCCTCGGCGCTGGCCGAGCGCGGCTTCGCGGTCGAACTCGTGATGTCCAGGGATCTCGTCGAGAAGCCTTACGCCAATGTCTTCGCGATGTGCGAGGGAAGAGAGGTTCTCGACCGTCTTGCCGCAATGGAGAGAGCCGGGGCGATCGTCGTCAACGCGCCCGACGCCATCCGCAACACCTACCGTCACCGCATGATCGAGCTCTTCGCGCGACACCACGTTCCCGCGCCGATCAGTCAGGTCGTCGCGACGGATTCGAAGGGGCCCCGCCCGGCTGACTGCGCTTGGGTCAAGCGCTACGACTTCCATGCGACGCAGAGCGACGACGTCATGTACGCGGCGTCGGACACGGGCTGGCGCGAGGCTTTGCGCCGCTTCGCGGGGAGGGGAATCCCCTTCGTGATCGCCCAGGCGCATGTGGCCGGCGATCTCGTCAAATTCTACGGCGTCCAGCAGAGCGGGGCGCCGGTCGACGCCTGCTGGTTCCAGTGGTTCTACCATCGTGACAAAGGCATGCTCGGCCATGCCTTCGATGCTGTCCGCCTGCGCGACGCGGCGTTCCGCGCGGCGTCCGCGCTCGGGGTCGAGATTTTCGGAGGCGACGCGATCATTCGGGCGGACGGCGAGCCGGTGATCATCGACCTCAATGCGTGGCCGAGCTACGCGCTTTATCGCGACCGGGCGGCCGAGGCGATCGCAGACCATCTGGTCGAGCGCTTTCGTCGGCGTCCCCAGCTTGTCGCCTCTAGCCAGGAGTTGTTTTCGTGAATGACCTTTCGTCGCTCGGCCGCGCCTCGTCAATCAAGCGCGTCGGCGAGCGCCGGGCCGTGCCCGGCCCCAGGTCCAAGGCGCTGTTCGATGAGGAGGCCAAGGCGATGGCCCCGGGACTTCAGTCGATCGCGCTCTTTTCGCAGATCGTCGTGGACCACGCTGAGGGCTGCACGATCACCGACGTCGACGGCGCCGAATATCTCGACTTCATCGCCGGAATCGCGGTCGGCAGCCTGGGCCACGGCCATCCGCACTACGTCAAGCGCCTGAAGGAACAGCTCGACCGGAGCACTTTCGGCAGCTTCACCACCGAGAGTCGGGCGCGCTTTCTCACTCTGATGAGTGCGTTGCTGCCGGAGGGAATCACCCACCTCCAGCTGTTCTCCGGCGGCGCGGAGGCGGTCGAGGCGGCTTTCCGGCTCGCCAAGTCGGTCACCGGGAAGTTCGAGTTCATCGGCTTCTGGGGCGGCTTCCACGGCAAGTCTGCAGGCGTGATCGGCCTTCTTGGAGGGGCCTACCGCAACCACCAGGGGCCGTTTCCCCCCGGCATGCATCATTCGCCCTACGCGAACTGCTATCGCTGCCCTTGGAATCTGCAGCATCCGTCATGCGGCCTCGCCTGCGCGGAGCATCTGCGCAACGTCATCAAGAACGACACGCAGGGCGAGGTTGCGGCGATCATCATCGAGCCGATGCAGGGCACGGCCGGCAATGTGATTCCCCCTGACGACTTCATTCACGCCGTGCGCGACATTGCCGACGAATGCGGCGCGCTGCTGATCGCCGATGAGATCCTGGTTGGCTTCGGCCGCACCGGGAAATTGTGGGCCTCCGAGCACTTCGGTCTCAAGCCCGACGTCATGACGATCGGCAAGGGCATCGGCGGCGGGTTTCCCTTGAGCGCGGTGGCTTCGTCGCTCGAACGCATGTCGGCGACGCCGTTCGGCGAGCCGAGCGGCAGCTCGTCGAGCTATGGCGGCAATCCGTTGGCCGCTGCGGCGGGGCTCGGCGCCGTCGAGGCCCTCATCGAGGACAAGCTGGTCGAGAACTCGGCGCGCGTCGGCAAGGTGATGCTGGAGGCGTTGAAGCGCGTCCAGGAAAAGCACCGGGTCATTGGCGACGTACGCGGCCGCGGCCTTCTGATCGGGGTCGAAATGGTCTCGGATCGGAAGACCAAGACGCCTCTCGACAAGACCATCACCCGAGCGCTCTTTCATGAAGCCCTCGAACGCGGCCTGATCACGATGTCCTATTCCAACGTCATCCGGATCAACCCTCCACTTGTCCTTACCGAGGAGGAGGCGCTGCACGGGGTCGACATCCTCGACCAGTCCTTCACGGCCATCTCGCAGCGGTTCGGACTCGCTTGAGCAGTCGGACGACAAGGCTGCGCGGCGCCTTCATCGGGTTCGGCGGCGTCGCGGAAATGGGCCACGCGCCGGGCTGGCGCGCGCGCCAGGACGTGACGATCGTCGCGGCGACCGATGCGTCGCCCTCCCGCCGGCAGGCGTTCCTTGCGGCGTTTCCGGACGGCGGCTGGCGCGGGTCGCCTCAGGACCTCCTGTCGAGCGAATCGCTCGACTTCGTCGACATCTGCGCGCCGCCCGGCGCGCACGCTGAGTTGATCGTCGAGGCGCTGGACGCCGGCCTGCACGTGCTCAGCGAAAAGCCGCTCGTCACGCGCGTGGAAGACGCCCGATCCGTGTCGGCCGCTGCGGAACGCGCGGGGCGGATCGTCTACACGGTCCACAACTGGCTGAAGGCGCCGATCTGCCGGACGATCTCGTCGCTGGTCGACCGGGGCGCGATCGGGGCGGTGCGCAGCGTCCAGTGGCGGACGCTGAGAACTCAGCCCGCGGTCGCGGCGGGTCCGGCGGGCGTAGCGAACTGGCGCGTCGATCCGAAGCTCGCGGGCGGAGGCATCCTGTTCGACCATGGCTGGCACGCGCTCTATTGTGTCGCGCGATGGGCGGGCGCTCCCTTAGCGGTGTCGGCGCGGCTCGAAACCCGCAAGCATCACGAATGGCCGCTCGAAGACACCGCGACGGTCGATCTGGAAACCGATTCCGGCTCGAGCCAAATCTTCCTCACCTGGGCCGCGGAGAGCCGGCTCAACGAGATTGAAATCGAGGGAGCGCGCGGCCGCATTCGCCTCGAGGGCGACACGGTCATTCTTTCCACTGCGGAAGGCGAAAGACGTTTCTCGAGTCCGCCGGCGCTGTCCGAGGGCTCGCATCATCCAGACTGGTTCGACGGCGTCGTCGAAGACTTCCTGCGCGCCGCGACGGGCGCGGGCGGGGGCAACCTCTCCGAAGCCATGCTCTGCGCGCGTCTGATCGACGCCGCCCAACGCTCAAGCGCCGCGAACGGCGCGCGTCTCGCCGTCGCGGCCTGAGAAGCGCTCGCGCAACGCGAGGAACACGACGAGAAGGAAATAAATCGGCGCGCCGACGGCGGCGAGCAGGAGAAACCAGCTCGACTTGCCGGCGAGCGCCAGAACGATCACCAGATAGATGAAGTCGCGCCGCGATGCGGCGTCGAGTATGCGCGCGAGGGGACGGTCCGGTTCGGCGGAAACAGAGGTGAACAGAGCGCCGCCGCCGCCCTTGCCTCGCATGAGGCGCCAGAACACGAAGCCGGCCGAGCCGAGCGTTCCGAGAACCGCGGCCGCGCCGAGAAAGAGCGGCCAGGGCGCGCCGGCCGCCAGGCTCCAACCGACCGCCATGCAGGCGAAGATCACGACATGGACAACGTTGTCGCCCCAGAAATCGAGGACGCCGCCCAGATGAGATTGCTGGAACCTCAACCTCGCGAGTTCGCCGTCGCACCCATCGAGAATCGAATGAGCGAGAAACAGTAGCGCCCCGATGGTTTGCAGGAGCGGCCGAGGCGACAGGAAGAAAGGGCCGGCGCAGAACCCGACCGCGACCGAGATGAGGCTCATCTGATTGGGCGTTATCGAAGTCGGCGCGAGGAGGCGGGAAATTTGCAGGGAAACCGGCCGCTCGGCATTGCGCGCCATAAAGCCGTCCGTGTCCTTGACCAGCTTCCGGAGGAGGCGCCGCTCGCCCTCGCGTTGATGGGTCGGTCCGTCGATGAGCAGCGGATCGACCGTCGCCGGAAGATTCGCCGGCAGCCCGAAACGGCGGCTGAGCGTGCTGTGGATCGCGGCGAAGTCGGTCGCGCCAGCCTCATCGAGCGCGATCAGCGCTTCCCGCGCGGCCGCTGCCGCGACGAGGATGACCCGGCCCGGCTGCGCCGCCCACGCCGCCGGCGCGTCCTCCCTTTCGACGAGGGTCTGAAGCCAGTCCCCTTCCGCCAGGACGTTGGCGGGCGCGATCACGAGCCGCCAGCATCGACCGGAGGGCAGGCCCGCCTCGAAGTCGGCCCAACCGGAGAAGGCGGCGATCTCCGGGATCCCCGCGCTTCGCTTGCCGACGCGCACTGTCCTGCCGAAGCCGGCGCGCCGCGCGGCGCGCTCCGCGCGCTCCGCGAGGCTGAGCCCCAGGAGCCTACGGCCGTCCTCGTTCGGCGCCGCGGACCCGGCATCGAGGGCAGGGGCGGACGAATCGACAAGAACAAGAATCGGTGCGTCAGGCATGCTGAACCGTCGCCAATTTACGGAGTGGAAACGATTCGCGATAGACCGACGGGCCTCGCGCTCTTATTGGCTGTCCGGGCCCGGCCTGCGCAGGCCGCCGCCCAGGGGGTTCCGTCATTCGGACATCGATCAAAGTCGCCGGTCTTCTCGGGCTCGCGCTCTTCATCTTCTTCATCGTCGACAGCGGCGCCGCGGATGTCGGCCGGGTCATGCTCGTCCTGGGATGGCGTCTCGTTCCGATAACCCTGTTTCATATCGTCCCGCTTTCGTTCAGCGCGTTCTCCTGGCGCGCGCTGATGCTGGCTGCGAGCAGGCCCCGCGTCGCCACGGTTCTTTGGATCCGCTGGATCCGCGAGTCGATCAACGCGCTTCTGCCGGTCGCCGGGGTCGGCGGCGATTTCGCCAGCGTCAGACTCCTCGCTCAGCAGGGGGTCCCCGGGGTGGACGCCGCGGCCTCCGTCGTGGTCGACACGACCGTCGGCGTCGCGACCCAACTCGTGTTCGTCCTCGCGGGAGTCGCACTCCTCGTCGCCCGATCCGGTGGAGACGGAGCGCTCGATGCGGCCTACGGGCTTCTCATCGGCCTCGCCGTTTTCGTGGCTCTGATCGCGGGCTTTCTTCGTGCGCAACATCGCAATTTGTTCGCAACCATCTTGCGGTTCGCGCACAGGCTCGCGCCCGGACAGGGGCTGGGGGAACTGGCGGGCGGGGCGGCGGCGAAGGTCGATGAAGCGATCGTCGCCACCTACCGGCGTCGGCGACCCCTGGCGAACGCAAGCCTTATTCGCCTGGCCGGATGGGCGGCCGGCGCCGGCGAGGTTTGGCTGGTTTTGCATTTCCTCGGCCGTCCGTTCGGTCTGGTCGACTCCTTCGTCCTGGAAAGCCTGAGCTCGGGCGTGACCGCCGCGGCGTTTCTGGCGCCAGGAGCGCTGGGGGCGCAGGAAGGAGCCTTCGTTCTGTTCGGCCACCTGTTCGGACTGCCAGCGGACGTTGCGCTGGCGATTTCCCTGGCGAAGCGGGTGCGGGAGATTGCTCTCGGCGTGCCGAGCCTCATCCTGTGGCAATGGATCGAGGGCCGTCGTCTCATCGGCCGCGGTGCGCGAGCCTGACACGCCGTTCGGACGGCGACGGAGAGCCCGCCTTATCGAGCCGGCGAGGCCGTCGCCGGCGACTCCGTGACGGGGGGCAAGCCAAGCCCCTCGCGCAGATCCGCACGGCGGCTTTGATAGTAGCTCGACCTCAAGAAGCTGTAGAAGTCGATCGAGGCGTTCTCGGCTTCCCGCCACTGCCCGAGATGCACCACGGCGCCCAGGCCGACGGTGCCGGCCGTCCAGCCCCAGCCGAGCACGCTTCCAACCGTCCAGCCCACCGGATCGGCCGCCGTGTCCACGAGGCCGCCAAACGAGTCGCGCGTGGTTGAGGGGCCGAAGTACGGCCGCTCCACGAAGGTCCCGTCGGGAACGCCCCAGACGAACAGGGTTTGACCGAAATCGCCGGTCTGCTGCGGGAGGCCCCCGCTCGACGCGACATCGAAAAGGCCGCCCAAGCCGAAGGTCGAGTTCAAGATGAAACGCCCGAGCGTGACGCTCGCGGCGTTGAAGCGGCCCTGAAGAATGTCGTTGGCGAAGATCCGCGGCTCTTTGAGATTGGCGTCCAGGTCGCTCAGGCGGTTCATCACCGGTCCGGGGGTCACGGCTTTGACGACGTTGGCGGCCGGATCGATCACGACCTGGTTGAGCTTGAGGACTTTGCGGTTGAAATCCTCGTTCGGATCGTTGATCGGCATCGACGGGTCGCGTGGGATGCCCGCGCAACCGCTCAGCAGCGCCGGGAGTCCGCCAACGATCGTCAATCTGGTCCAGCGATCTGCGCGCTCCATTCGCAGATGATTCCCCTTGGATTATTGCGCGACAAGCAGGCCCCGCACGCGGCCTTGCGGGGCCGACGGACTCGAGGAGCACCGCTTCCGGAAAAAATGGACCTTGCTGACGATCAGCCTAGCAGAGACGGACGCGCCGCGACTGTCACCGTTTTGCCACACCATGCCCAGATTGCACCCGGATCACGCCTTTGGGTCGTGCTTGCCCTGGGTCGCCAGAAGCGCCGGCTGGAACAGCACAGCGGCGCGAGAGAGTCGTCGCCAGCGACAAAGCCATCAGCTTCCCCATGCTCGACGTTCCGGGATGATGGGAGAACCAAAGACTGCCGAACGCGGTCGCCGTGGTGCAGGCGCTGAACAGAACCGCCCGCGTCAGCGGCGACTGCAGGAAGTTCGTCTCTCCCGATCGCCACGCCATGACGTAGTAGATCTTGAACGCGACTCCGACCCCGAGCAGGAGGGGCAGCGCGATAATGTTGGCGAAGTTGAGCTGCAGGCCAATCGTCACGCAGATCTCGAGGGTGGCGACAATGGCGACCAGCAGCGGCACGAGGGTCAGCGCCACATCCGTCCAGCGACGCAGAACGACGAAGAGAATAAACGCGATGGACGCGAGCGACCACGCCGCCGCCTGAAGAAACGCCTTCACGATGGTCGCCGCTGCCTCGACGATGAAAATCGGCGTCCCGCTCGCCTGCGGCGCGACTTTGCGGACCGCCTCGACGAAGCGGCGCAGGACCGTGTTGTCGTTGGCGTCGCCCTTCGGCCCAACCTCGATTCTCACTTCGCCGTCGGGCGCGACCCAGGCGCTCTTGAGGTCGGCGGGCAGGGAGTCGAGCGTCACCGCCTCGGCGCTGAAGAGATCGCGCACTTGCTGGAGCGTCGTCAGGAGGGGCGTAACCAGCACGCGCTCGACGTCCTGCGTCGCCGCCGGAGAGGCCTTGGCGAGCCCGGTCAGAGCCCCGGCCAGCCTTCGGGACCTGTATCGCGGCCGGGGTGTCGACGCCCGCCGCCACGCTCGAGAGCTCGCCTGCTGTCTTGTCGATCGCCTCCAGCGTCTCGGCCGGCGACGGCGACGGCTTGAGCGCGTCGGGGGTCATCGTGTTCTGATAAAAGAAGCTCGCGTCATCGATAAGGGCGAGCTTGCTCGTCCTGGTCCTTCGGGATGAAGTTCTCGAGCGTGCGCGCGTGCGCGACTTCCGGCAGATCCTCCAGCGCCTTCGCCACCTTCGTCGCCTGAGCGAAATCAGGCTCGAGGATGTCGATCGTGTTGGGGCTCGTGTCGGGATCGCGCATCAGGTCGAGAAGCGTGGAGATCGAACTCGACCTGCTTCGAGCGCAGGTTCAAGGGATTGAAGTCGAAGCGCAGGTCCCTGAGCAGCGGCAGGCCGAGAATCACTGCGGCGAGCGTGAGTCCGACGACCCAGTTTCGCCGACGCTCGAGGAAATGGTCGAGCGGGGCGAGCGCGGCGAAGCCGACCGGCGCCACTTCGCCCAGGGGCTTGAGCGCCGCGAGCAGCGCCGGCAGCAGGGTCACGGTCGTCGCGAACGCGATCACCATGCCCGTTCCCGCGATCAGGCCGAGCTCAGAGAGGCCCACATAGGCGGTCGGCAGAAACGAATAGAAGGCGGCGGCGATCGAGGCCGCGGCGAGCAGCAGCGGCCCGGCGACGCCGCGCGCCGTCGCTTCAATCGCCTGTCGGAGATCGTGCTCCTTGAACCGCTCGGCGCGGCACCGCACGCTGAACTGGATGCCGAAATCGACCCCAAGTCCCACGAACAGGACGGCGAACGCGACCGAGATGAGGTTCAGCGTTCCGACCATCCACAGACCGATGGCGGCGGTGAAGACGAGGCCGACGGCGAGATTGACGAGAACCGCCGCGATCATCCGCACCTGCTTCAGCGCAAGCCAGAGGATGACGAGAACCACCACGATCGTAATGGCGGCGTTGAGGCCCGCGCCGTCCGCGACGGTGGCGAATTCGTCGTCATCGACCGGCACCGACCCGGTGAGCCGCACCCTGACGCCGTTTTCGGGCGTCAGGCCGAGCGAGGCGATCGTCGCCCGAATCGCCTTGGTCGCCTTACCGCCGGGCTGAAGAGCATGGTAGTCGAGCACCGGCTGGATATCGACGAAGCGGCGCAACTCGGAGGCCTTCGGCGGCTGGCCGGAAATGAGCCTGCGCCAGGAAAAAGTGGGATGTTTCCCCTGCAGAACCTCCTCGACGGCGTCGGCGACGGCGGCGAGCGCCGGTTCGATGGCCTCGAGCGTCGTCTTGCCGCGACGGACGCCGTCGATCGACTGCGAAATCGCGCCGAGGACGCCGCGCAAACTCGGGTCCGCCGCGAGAGTCGCGAGAAAGGGCTCGGCTTTGATGAGCTGGGCGGTGTCCCGCCGGACGTCGTCGACAGAGCGGAAGAGGATGCCCTCGCGATCGAAAAAAGCGCCGCCGTCGGGGCGCCTGACGGTGCGGATGAGATCGTTCCGCCCCTCCAGCGCCTTCGCCAGCGCCGCGGCCGCTTCTTCCGCCCCTTCAGCCGTGGTTGCATCGACGACCGCGACGATGAGGTCGGTCCGCTGGGGGAAGAGCGCGTTCAGCCTGTCTTCTTGCTGACGCCAGGGCAGGGAGCTCGACAGGAGCTGGCTCGAATCGGTCGTGATGGCGAGATGGCGGACGGCGTATGCCGCGGCGAAGCCGGCGCCGATGAGGAAAAGGGCGATGACGAGCCACGCGTGGCGGGTCGAGAGGCGCGCGGTCCGGGCGACCGACTCGGCAATCAGGGGGCTGTGGGTTGTCGCCATGGTGGGGGTGGAGCGCATCGATCGCGTCAGGTCAATCGCATTTATGGTCTTGGCCAACGAGCGGCGCCGGCGTGGCGGCATAGCCGCCCCGTCGCGCTCCGTCCTTCGACGAGCCCAGGGGCGCGGGTCCCCATCCGGCGCGGGCCTTGCGGGAGCCATGGCGAGCGCCTCGGAATCGCAGGGATTGATTTCGGCCCGATCGCCCCCTAACTGGAGCGAAACCGACCGTACGAGTTCGGCCGCTCGGTTCCGCCAACTGTCCAAATGGAACATCCGCACAATGAAAGGCTTCACATTTCGCATGGGCTTGTCGATGCGCGTCGTTGCGGCGTTGCTCGGACTTCTCCTCTTCAGTCCGGTCCCGTCGCAGGCCCAGGCGCTCACGCCGGCCGCGCGGCACATTCAATCCTACTATGAGCAATTGATGCCGACCCTTCGCCTGGCCGGACAGTTGAGCGTCCAGGAGCGCGATCGTCGGTTCGGACCGGCGATCACCTCCGCCTTCGACCTGGGAACCATGACCAGGCTCGCAACCGGGCCGGCGTGGGGCAGCTTCAGCGAAGGCCAGCGGTCTCAAGTCCGCGAGGCCTTCACCCGTTTCCTGATCGCCGATTACGCGAACCAAGTCAGCGACTACTCGGGTCAGAGCTTCGTCGTCGAGCCCCAGACGAGCGCGGAGACGCGCGGGGGCGGCGAGGTGGTCAAGACGCAGCTGTTGCAGCCCGGCGGCCGGACGGTGCAGATCAATTATCTGGTTCGCGGCGGACGAATCGTCGACGTGTATTTCAACGGCACGGTGAGCGACCTCGCGACGCGGCGCGACGAGTTCGCCTCGATCCTGGCCGGCGGCGGCGGAGCCGACGCCCTGGTCAAGACGTTGCGTGAGCGAACGAACAGGTTGCTCGGCAGCTGATTTCGACATGCTCCGGTGTCGAGCATCCTCATCGTCTGCGGGCTGAAGCGCGAGGCCTCGATCCTGGCCGGAGCCGACCGCGTCACGGTGTGCGGGAACGCTGAGACTCTGCAACGGCGGCTCGCCGAAATCGCGATGGCGACGCCGGAACTTGTGATCAGTTGGGGCTTGTGCGGCGGTCTCGATCAGCGGCTGCGTCCCGGCGATCTGGCCGTCGGCATAGAGGTCGCGTCCGGCGACGAACGCATCGAGACCGACCAGTCGGTCGCTTCCCGTCTGGCGCAGCGCCTCGCGGCGGCGCGTGCGCGGGTTTCCCTCGAACGGTTCGCCGGCGCATCGGCGCCGGTGCTCGCCGCAAGCAAGAAGGCTGAACTCCGCGTCGCCACCGGCGCGGCGACGGTCGACATGGAAAGCCTGATCGCCGGACGCTTCGCGCGCGAACGCGGCGCGCCCTTCGCCATCCTGCGCGCGGTCGCCGACCCTGCGGAGCGCGACCTGCCGTCGCTCGCGGCGACCGCGATCGATTCCGAGGGCCGCGTCGACGCGCGCGCAATCATTGCTGGGCTCTTGCGTTCGCCGGCGCAGATCGCCCGGCTCGGGCCGCTCGCGCGCGACAGCCGCGCCGCCTTCTCTGCGCTAGAGCGCTGCCGCAGCCTTCTTCCGGGCCTGTTCCTGGGCCTCGGACGCACGGATCTCTGAAAGCTTCTGCGTGACGGTCTTGTCGAACACGAAGACCGCAGGGCGCTGACCGTCCAGCGGAATATCGGGCGCCATCGGGCCGTCGGTCCGCACGCCGCGCAACGCGACGCCGAGCGCCTTCCAGGGCCTCGTGACCGTATCGCCGACAGCGGTCGCCTCGAAACCGCTATGGACCATGCAGTCGGCGCATTTCTCGTAGCGGCCGGTTCCATAGGCGTCCCAGTCCGTCTCCTCCATAAGCGCCTTGAAGGATTTGGCGTAGCCCTCGCCGAGCAGATAACAGGGGCGCTGCCATCCGAACACGGTGCGGGTCGGGTTCCCCCAGGGCGTGCAATGGTAAGTCTGGTTGCCGGCGAGGAAATCGAGGAACAACCCGGACTGGTTGAAAGCCCATTTGCGGCCGCCGTCGCCGCGCCGGAAAATCGATCGGAACAGCTCCTTGGTGGCGGTGCGATTGAGAAAATGCTTCTGGTCGGGGGCGCGCTCATAGGCGTAGCCCGGCGAGACGGTAACGCCGTCGACGCCGAGCGGGTCACCGTGTCGAAGAACGCCGCGACCCGCGCCGGGTCCGCGTCATTGAAGAACGTGCAATTGATCGTGACGCGAAAGCCCTTCGCCTTCGCCAGCTTCAGCGCCGCGACGGCGCGCTCGTATACGCCCGGCTGGCACACGGACTTGTCGTGCATCTCCCGATCGCCGTCGAGATGAATCGACCAGGTAAAATAGGGGCCGGGCTTGTATTGATCGATCTTCTTTTCCAGAAGCAGCGCGTTGGTGCAGACGATCGCGAACTTCTTGCGCGCGATGACGCCCTCGACGATCTTCGGCAGCTCCTTGTGCAGAAGCGGCTCGCCGCCGGCCATGACGACGACGGGCGCGCCGCATTCGTCGACCGAGGCGAGCGCGTCCTCGACCGAAATGCGCTTGTCGAGGATCGCGTCGGGATAATCGATCTTGCCGCAGCCCGCGCAAGCCAGATTGCAACGGAACAACGGCTCCAGCATCAGGACCAGCGGATAGCGCTTGCGGCCTGCAAGATGCTGTCGGACGACATAGGCGCCGACCCGGACAATCTGCCGTAAGGGTATGCTCATTCAGTATTCCTTGGCGATGAGGGAAAGCTCAGCGCTCAGCTCAGTAATTCCGCGGGAAGACGGAAACTGACGTTTTCGCTGGGTCCCTCGAGGCTCGAGACCTCTGACGGCTTGATCTGCATCAATTTCCGAACAACCTCTTCGACCACGACCTCCGGCGCCGACGCGCCCGCCGTGACGCCGACGACTTCGGCGTCGCGGACCCACTCGGGATCGATCTCGCCTGCATCTGCAACGAGATAGCTCGGGAGTCCCGATTCCTCGCCGATTTCCCGCAGACGATTGGAGTTCGAACTGTTGCGTGCGCCCACGACGATAAGCACCTCGGCGATCTTCGACAATTCTCGCGCCGCAGTCTGGCGGTTTTGCGTCGCATAGCAGATGTCGCGGATGTCCGGGCCCGTGACATTGCGGAATCGCCGGCGCAAGGCCGCGATCACGCCGCGCGTATCATCGACGCTGAGCGTCGTCTGGGTGATGTAGGCAATCGGGGTCTCGGGAGCAAGCGGGAGCTTCAACACATCTTGTTCGTTTCCGACGAGGTATACGTCGCCGTCGACTTGGCCCAACGTTCCTTCGACCTCGGGATGTCCGGCGTGACCGATGAACACCACGATCCGGCCCTGCGCAATGTACCGACGCCCCTGAAAATGCACTTTCGTGACCAGCGGGCAGGTGGCGTCGATCGTGGGGAGCGAGCGATCTTTGGCCTCGTCCATGACTTTTCGCGACACGCCGTGAGCGCTGAAAATCGTTATCGCGCCCTCAGGGATTTCGTCCAGTTCGCTGACGAAACGCGCGCCTTTCGCGGTCAGCGATTCGACGACATGCCGATTGTGAACAATCTCGTGGCGCACATAGACCGGCGCGCCATGCTTGACCAGCGCCTGCTCGACGATGTCGATGGCGCGCACGACGCCCGCGCAAAATCCCCGCGGCTGGGCAAGAACAATCTTCATTCCTTGCTCCTCTTGCCCCAGTTCGGCGCGAAAACGTCTCGCATGCCGCCATTCTGTTCGCTTGCCCCGTCACGAACTTAATGCTGTTACGCTGCGACGACGGCTCAAGCAAGCGAGTCATCTCCTCAGCCTTCGCGTGAGAAGCGCCTTCCAAGGCAAGTCCCCGCTTCGCTAATGGCCCGCATGGATCGCGGTGCGCCGTTCCGATAGGCGCGATCCGGCGCGTCGGTTTGATTTCCCAAATTCAGATGCTTTCCCCAACGGAACTTATGAGACGCCATAGTGACCCCGCTATCCGGGCAAATCCGATTGCGCAATCGGCCGCATGTGGTTAAGATCGTCTTAACGGGGTCGAGGCGGGCGCGGACGCGAGCGCTGGACATGAAAGCCCTTTGCTTAAGCGTAATTGGACTCGTTTACGCGATCGCCGGGGCGGCGGAGGCCGAAACCGTGTCTGGGGCTCGGCCGCATGCGGCAAAAAAGTTGACGCTCGAGGCCGGCGTTCCGAAAAGCGCAAGCCTCGGCGGCAACGGCCTCTCAGACCCCTACGGGTCGCCTGTCCCCGCGACAAAAACGATGATTGCGCGGTTTTCGGCGATCCGGCCGAATCCGCCTGTCGATCCTAAGGGAGGCTTCTCGTTATCGGTCGGCCGGGACTCGCCCGACGCGCCCTTTACGGGCGGCCTCAAGTTGCGCTTTTGATGTGAGCGACTCCGCCTCGAAGCCCGTGAGGCGGCCTTCGCGCCGCGAGGCCGAACGCCCACTGACGATTTGGGCGCGCCCTCGCACCCCGGGCGCGCCTGGGGCCGGTCGCCGATGCAGAGCGCGGTCAAGCCGATTCCGGATCGATCAGTCCCAGCCGGCTGCTCGCCTGGCCTGCCACCTTTCCGATACCGTCGCGCCGAGTCTCTCCAGCAGCGAGGGATGATGATTGGCTTGACGGCCTTCGTGAGATTCCTCGTCGAGGCCCTTGCGCCGCCCGCTGAGGCCCGGAAACGGGATCACGGCCGCGGCAGGGGGCGGCCCGGTGTCGACAATCGACTCGAATGCACACGCGCCGCCTGTGTCGAGAACCGCTTGGGCGTCGGGTTGGGAGGCTGGGTCGGCGCGAGACTGACCGGCCACAGGCTCAATCTCGATCCGGCGATCGATTCCGGTCGCGACCACGGACACCCGAACCGCGTCGCCGAGAGCGGGATCGAAGGTCGCGCCGACGATGATGTTGGTGTCGTCGTCGACCTCCTCACGGATCCGGCTCGCCGCCTCGTCGAGTTCGTAGAGCGTGAGGTCGTCGCCGCCGGTGATCGAGATCAGGAGCCCGCGGGCGCCTTTCATCGAGGTCTCGTCGAGTAGCGGATTGGCGATCGCCGCTTCGGCGGCGCGCAAGGCGCGACGTTCTCCCGACGCTTCCCCGACCCCAATCATCGCGGTTCCCATTTCGTACATGATCGAGCAGACATCGGCAAAGTCGAGGTTGACGAGACCCTTCTTGACCATGAGGTCGGTAATGCAGGCGACGCCCGAGCAAAGGACCTGGTCCGCCATCGTGAAGGCGTCGGCGAAGGTCGTCTTTTCGTTGGCGACGCGGAACAGGTTCTGGTTCGGAATCACGATGAGGGTGTCGACCGCGTTCTGCATCTCGGCGATGCCGGCCTCCGCGACCCTCATGCGCCGGCCGCTTTCGAAATGGAACGGCTTGGTGACGACCCCGACGGTGAGAATGCCCATCTCGCGGGCCGCCCTGGCGATGACGGGGGCTGCCCCGGTCCCGGTGCCGCCGCCCATGCCGGCTGTAAGGAAAACCATGTGCGCGCCAGCGAGCTGATCGCGTATCTCCTCCAGCGTCTCCTCCGCCGCCGCCTTGCCGATCTCGGGTTTCGATCCGGCGCCGAGGCCTTCGGTCACCTGAAGGCCGATCTGAACAATTCGGTCGGCGCGCGATGAAGCGAGCGCCTGCGCATCGGTATTGGCGACCATGAAGTCGACCCCGGACAGACCCGAGACGATCATGTTGTTGACCGAATTGCCGCCCGCGCCGCCTATGCCGCACACCAGGATGCGGGGCTTCAGCTCCTTCAGTCGGGGAGCCTCGAGATGAACCGGCATGCCTTGCTCTCCTGCTCGGCGTCCGCGACGCCGTTTCTCGCTCCATCCGCGGCCGCACGGACTCGGCCTCCCTTAAGGAACCGCCATCGACCCGCCCGCAACTTCGGGCGCGCGTCCGGCTGTCAGGCCCTTGGCTGCGTTGGGCTGGAGTCTTCACCCTCATGGTTAATGATTGGTTTCTTTCAACCAAGTTGCTGCAAACCGCCCGTCATCCGGCGACGAAGTGTCTCAAGAGGATCGGCGTGGCGGCGAAAAGCGGGCTTTCCGCCGCCTCGACGCGACGGCGAGCGCCTGTGAGCGTCGTCAACATCGCCGGCAGACCGCTCCGCGTCTTAAACGCACCGCCCTTCGCCCGGGCATGGCGACCCGCTCCAACTCCTCTGGTGCTCGGCGCAGAACTGCGAACTTGCGGCATGACCGGCGCCCGCCGGCTTGATGCGAAGCGGGCGCCGACGTGGGGCGCGTAGACGCGACGTGTCAGCGAAAGAACTGGTTCTTCGGTCGTGGCAGCCCGAGATTCTCACGCAGCGTCGGGCCTTCGTATTCCGTCCTGAACAGGCCGCGGCGCTGCAACTCCGGGATCACCTTGTCGACGAAGTCATCGAGGCCTTCGGGCAGAAAGGGGAACATGATGTTGAAGCCGTCGCAGCCGCGGCCGACGAACCATTGCTCCATCTGGTCGGCGACGGTTTTCGGCGTTCCGACGAAGGCGAGGCCGGAATAGCCGCCGAGCCTCTGGGCGAGCTGGCGCACCGTCAGGTTGTCGCGCTTCGCCAGGGCGACGACGCGATCTCGGCTCGATTTGCTGGCGTTCGAGTTCCGGAATCTCCGGCAACGGCCCGTCCGGGTCGAAGCCGGAGGCGTCGTGGCCGAGCGCGATCGACAGCGAGGCGAGCGCGCTTTCGTAATGGACGAGGCTGTCGAGCTTCGCCCGCTTCTCGCGCGCCTCCGCGTCGCTCTCTCCAACCACGACGAACGCGCCGGGCAGAATTTTAATGTGTTCGGGATCGCGGCCCGCCTTTTGGGCGCGCGCCTTGACGTCCGCGTAAAAGGCCTGGTCGTCGGCGAGCTGCGAGCCCGCCGCGAACACCACTTCCGCTGTTTCCGCCGCCAGCTGGCGCCCGGCGTCGGACGCGCCGGCCTGGACGATCACCGGCCAGCCCTGCACGGGGCGGGCGATGTTCAAGGGCCCCCGCACCGAAAGATAGCGCCCCTTGTGATTGAGCACGTGGAGCTTCTCGGGATCGAAAAAGATCCCGCTGTCGACGTCGCGGACGAAGGCGTCGTCGGCCCAGGAATCCCAGAGGCCGGTGACCACGTCGTAGAACTCGCGGGCGCGGCGGTAGCGCTCGTCGTGCTCCATGTGCTCATCGAGCCCGAAGTTGAGCGCCGCGTCCGGGTTCGAGGTCGTGACGACGTTCCAGCCGGCACGCCCGCCGCTGATGTGGTCGAGCGAGGCGAAGCGCCGGGCGATCAGGTAGGGCTGTTCGAAGGTCGTCGAGGCGGTCGCGATCAGCCCGAGGTTGGTCGTCGAGACGGCGATCGCCGGCAGCAGCGTCAGCGGGTCGAACGAGGTGACGGTGTGGCTGCGTTTCAGCGCCTCGACCGGCATATTCAGCACCGCGAGGTGATCCGCCATGAAGAAGGCGTCGAACTTGCCACGCTCGAGCGTCTGAGCGAAGCGCAGGAGATGGCCGAGGTTGAAATTGGCGTCCGGATAGGCGCCGGGGTAGCGCCAGGCGCCGGTATGGATCGTCGTCGGCCGCATGAAGGCGCCGAGCTTCATCTGCCGTTGCGAGGTCATTGATCGGCTATCTCCCAAAGTTGCGCCGGACAGGCTGATCCGCGTCGCCGACAGCCGGCGCCGCCTTTGCGTCGGTTCAGGACTGCGAGAGCCTGTGATAGCGGCCCCGGCTGTAGACAAGCGGGTCGCCCGGCCCGGTCTTCACGGCGCGCGCCGCGCCGATCACGATGACGTGGCTGTGGCGCTCGATCATCTCCTCGACCTCGCAGTCGATGGTCGCGATGGCGCCTTGAAGCGCGAGCGCGCCTGTCGCTTGCGGCCGCCATTCGGCATCTCCATATCGGGCCGCTCCTTTGAGGCCGCCGCGGCCGGCGAAGCGGTCGGCGACCGGCTCGTGATCGGCGGACAGCACGTTCACGCAGAAATGTCGGCGCCGCACGATAACAGGAAGCGCCGAAACGTTGCGGTTCACGCAGATGATCATCGTCGGCGGGTCGATCGACAGCGACGCCGCCGAGGTGACGGTGAGGCCGGTCCGCTCCTCGCCGTCGCCGGCCGTGACGACGCATACGCCGCCGGCGACGAGACGCATCGCGTCTTTTAGCGTCGGCGCCTCGACCGAATCGGCGATTCTCGAAATGGCGTTCATGATGCAGCCTTCTGGAGAGGAAATGGGGGCGCTCGAACGCCGGCGCCAGAGGGCGGCCGACCCCCGCTCGAGAGAGGCGTCATCTACGCGGCTCCGGCGCCGAGGAGGCGGTCGAGGATGCGCTCTTCGAGCGCGCCGAATCCTGGCGCGCCGCGATGGCGCGGGCGGGGCAGATCGACGGAGACGTCGAGCGCGATCGCGCCCTGCTCGACGAGCACGATCCGGTCTGCGAGCGCAACCGCCTCGGCGACGTCGTGAGTCACCAGGACCGCGGTGAAGCCTTCGCGCCGCCAGGCGGTCTCGATCAGTCGCTGCATCTCGATCCGCGTCAGGGCGTCGAGGGCGCCGAGCGGCTCGTCGAGGGCGAGAAACCGAGGACGGCTGACGAGCGCCCGGGCCAGCGCCACCCGCTGCTTCTGCCCGCCCGACAGGAGCGAGGGCCAGTCGTTCGCCCGGTCGGCGAGCCCAACCGAATCCAGCGCTTCGAGCGCCCGCGCCCGGCCGGAAACGGAGCGCCGGTCCGCGCCGAGGCCGACCTCGACATTGGCCAGCACCCGCGCCCAGGGCAACAGGCGAGGCTCCTGGAACATCACACGCGCGATGAGGCGCCGATCGGTCTCGTCGCGCTCACCGACGGCGATCCGGCCCTGGGTCGGCGCGTCGAGGCCGGCGAGGAGCCGCAACAACGTGCTCTTGCCGCAGCCGCTCCGGCCGACGACGGCCAGAAACTCCCCCGCCGACACGCTGAGGTCGAGGCCCCGCAGCACCGGCTTCGCCCCGAACGTCTTGGTGAGGCCGCGCGCCGCAATCGACGCGCCGCGCTGATCTTCGAGGAAAGCGGATTCTGGTTTGGTCGCCGCTGCGTTAGCCGCCGAACGAGTCATGGCGATCAACCCCCGAGGAAGGATGGCCGCCAGGGAAGGAACGCGCGTTCGAGCGCGCGCACCACCACGTCCGCCAGTTTGCCGAGCAGCGCGTAGATGAGGATCGAAAGAACCACGACGTCGGTCATCATGAACTCGCGCGCCTGCATCGCCATGTAGCCGACGCCCGACTGGGCCGCGATCGTCTCGGCGACGATCAGGGTCAGCCACATCACGCCGAGCGCATAGCGCAGGCCGACGAAGATCGACGGCAGCGCGCCGGGCAGGACCACCCGCCGGAACAGCGCGGCGCGCCCCATGCCGTAGCTTTGCGCCATTTCGAGGAGTTGTGGGTCGACCGAGCGCACGCCATGCAGCGTATTGACATAGACGGGGAAGAACACGCCGAGCGCGACGAGAAACAGCTTCGCCCCCTCGTCGATGCCGAACCAGACGATGACGAGCGGAATGAGCGCGAGATGCGGCACGTTGCGAACCATCTGCAACGTCGAGTCGCTGAAAGCTTCGCTGAGCTTCGACAGGCCGTTCATGAGGCCGAACGCGAGGCCGATCCCCCCGCCGACGATCAGCCCCGCCATCGCCCGGCAGAAGCTGATCCCGATGTTGGTCGGCAACTCGCCGGAACGGGTCAGCCGCCAGGCGGCGGAGATGACCGACGCCGGCGATGGCAACAAGGTCTCCGAAACATAGCCGAGGCTCGAGCCGGCCTGCCACAGCGAAAGGATCAGCGCGGGAACAATCCATCCCGACGCGGCGGCTGCGAGGCCGGAAGGGAGGCTCTGCGACGCAGAGCCGCGCGCGGGCCTGACGTCGGGGGCAGTGAGCGGACTCACCGCGTCGGTCATGAACGACCTCCTGAGCAACTGAGAATGGAGCGCCGCCCGTGGGGAGGCGTGGCGAGGGCCTGCGACGTCGTCATTCGGCTGCGATCTTCGGCTTGTAGGCGCCGACGCCATACTCGCCGGGCGGCGAGCCGTGGCTCAAGGACCGTTTGCCGCCGATTCCGAGTTCCGGGAACAGGAGTTCCGCAACCTTGTAGGCTTCCTCGAGATGCGGGTAGCCCGACGCGATGACGGTCTCGACCCCGAGCGCCTGGTATTCGCCGAGCCGCGCCGCCACGGTCTTGGGATCGCCAACCAACGCCGTGCCGGCGCCCCTTCGGACGAGACCGATGCCCGCCCAGAGATTGGGGGCGATCTCGAGCGCCTCCCGGGTGCGTCCGCGCTGCAGGGCGGTCATCCGCCTCTGTCCGACCGAATCCGCCTCCGTCAGCTTGCTCTGCGCCAGGGCGATCGCTTCGTCAGAAACGTTGGAGATCAGCCGGTCGGCGACGCGCCACGCCTCCTCCTCGGTCTCGCGCACGATCAGGTGCATGCGCAGCCCGAATTTGACCTCCCGCCCCTTGGCGCGCGCACGGGCGCGGACGTCCTCGATCTTCTGCTTCGCCTGTTCGATCGGCTCGCCCCAGGTCAGGTAGACGTCGGTCTGCGCGGCGGCGAGCTCGTGCGCGGGTTCGGACGAGCCGCCGAACCAGATGGGCAGCGGCTGCTGCACGGGCGGGAACAGGAGGCGGCCGCCTTTCACTTTCTGGTGGCGGCCCTCGAAGTCGACGGTCTCATTGGCGAGAAGACGCCGGAAGATCGTCAGGAACTCGGCGGCGTGCGCGTAGCGCTCGTCGTGCGAAAGGAAGATGCCGTCGCCCGCAAGCTCCGTCGCATCCCCGCCGGCGACGAGATTGACGAGGAAGCGGCCGTTGCTGATGCGGTCGAGCGCGGCGGCCTGACGAGCCCAATGGGTCGGCGTGGCGAGGCCGGGTCGCAGCGCAGCGAGAAACTTCAGGCGCTCGGTATGCGGCGCGAGCGCCGCCGCGACGATCCACGGGTCCTCGCAATGTGAGCCGACCGGGATCAGGACGCCGCCGAACCCGAGCTGATCGGCCGCTTGGGCGATCTGCTTGAGGTAGGGAAAGTCGGCCGAGCGATTGCCGACGTCGGATCCGAGATACGAGCCATCGCCCGTCACGGGGATGAACCAGAAGATGTCGAGCGGCTTTGCGGGCTCCGTCACGCGGAGGAACTCCTCGTTGTCTTGGGTCAGGAATTGGACTTGCCGTCCCAAACGATGGCGCGCACCGCGATGGCCGCCGGGATCAGGCCAAGGCGATGGAAGCGGTCGGCGACTCCCTGCTGCTCCGCGATCACTTTCTCCGTCAGGGGGCCGAACCCAAATTCTGCCCGCTCGACGGAGCGCTTCTGCGCGGCGATGTCCACGCCACTGGCCGTGGAGAACAGCTCGGCGGTCTCGTCGCGATGGTCGGCTGCCCAGGCCGTCGCCGCGGCGACCTCCTGGTTGATTGCGGTCACGACATCCGCGTGAGCCGCCAGGAAATCGGTGTTGGCGAGGAAGAAGCTGTTCTGCCGGCTGACGTTCGGATCGACGGGCAGGGGCCGGGCGTTCTGCTTGAGCTCGGCAATGGCGAAGAAGGGGTCCCAGATCGACCAGGCGTCCACCGCCCCGCGCGCAAAGGCGCTCGCCGCGTCGGCGGGAGCGAGATACACCGGGAAGAAGTCGCTCCATGCCAGACCGGCGCTCTCGGTCGCGGCGACGAGCAGGTTGTGCGCGCTCGACCCCTTGGCGACCGCGACCCTCTTGCCTTTCAGCTCGGCGATCGAGCGAATGGGGGAATCCTTCGGGACGACGACGGCCTGGCTGTCGCCGCGCGCCGGAATCACGCCGACGTAGCGGATCGCCGCATGGGCGGCCTCGGCGAAGATCGGCGGCGCGTCGCCGGTGTAGCCGTAGTCCACCGCGCCCGCGGACAGGGCTTCGAGCAGCGGCGGCCCGAACGCGAACTCGACCCACCGTACCGATACGCCCTGCGGCTCGAACCGCTTCTCGAGTTGCTTGCGCGCCTTCACGACAAGCAGGACCGCGGTCTTCTGATAGCCGATCCGCACCTCTTTCAGCGGCGCTGACGCGGCGGCGGCGCGGTTCGGCGCAGTGAGGCCGAACGCTGCGGTCGTCAGGAGGAAGGACCGTCGGTTCATCGGCTCGAGACTCCGGGGATCGGCGGACTGTTGGCAAGCCGAGGCGCGCCGCCCCCGGCTCCGTGTTTGCATTTAGACAATGTCCATCATAGTAGTCAACTTCGTGACCAAAACAAAGCGAAAGAGGGCGCGCAAAAGATGCGAATGACCACGGAAGAATCGTTCGTGAAAGTCCTTCAGCGACATGGGATCGACCAGGCGTTCGGCATCATCGGGTCGGCCTTCATGCCGATCTCGGATCTATTTCCCAAGGCGGGGATCCGCTTCTGGGACGTGGCGCACGAGACGAACGGCGGGCTGATCTGCGACGGCTACACACGCGCGACCGGGCGGATCGCCATGGCGATCGCGCAGAACGGCCCCGGCGTCACCAACTTCGTCACCGCGGTCAAGACCGCCTACTGGAATCACACGCCGATGCTGGTCGTGACGCCCCAGGCGGCGAACAAGACCATCGGCCTCGGCGGCTTTCAGGAAGTCGATCAGATGGCGATGTTCCGCGACACGGTCGGCTATCAGGAAGAGGTGCGCGATCCCTCCCGCGTCGCCGAAGTGCTCAACCGCGTCATCCAGAAAGCCAAGCGGCTGTCGGCGCCCGCGCAGATCAACGTGCCGCGTGATTTCTGGACGCAGGTCATCGACATCGAGCTTCCGCCGCTGATCGAGCTCGAGCGCCCGGCCGGCGGCGAAAAGGCGGTCGGCGAGGCCGCGGCGCTGCTTTCCCGGGCGAAATTCCCCGTCATCCTCTCGGGCGCGGGCGTCGTGCTCGCCGATGCGATCCCCGACCTCGTCGCGCTCGCCGAGCGGCTCGATGCGCCGGTGTGCAACGGCTATCAGCACAACGACAGCTTCCCCGGATCGCACCGGCTCGCCGTCGGACCGCTCGGCTACAATGGATCGAAGGCGGCGATGGAGCTGATCGCCCGCGCCGACGTCGTGCTCGCGCTCGGCACGCGCCTCAATCCCTTCTCCACGCTGCCCTGCTATGACATCGACTACTGGCCGAAAGACGCGAAGGTGATCCAGGTCGACATCAATCCGGACCGCGTCGGCCTCGTGAAACCGATCGCGGTCGGGATCTGCGGCGATGCGGCGAAGGTTGCGCGGAGGATCCTGGCCGAACTCTCGCCCGCCGCCGGCGACGCTGGGCGGGAGGAGCGGAAGGCGCTCATTCACCGGACAAAGTCCGCCTGGCTGCAGGCGCTTTCGAGCATGGACCACGAGGACGACGACCCGGACACGACCTGGAACGACCGCGCGCGCGAGCGCGACCCTGACCGGATGTCGGCGCGGCAGGCTTGGCGCGCGATCCAGGCGGCGTTGCCGGGCGATGCGATCATCTCTTCGGACATCGGCAACAATTGCGCGATCGGCAACGCCTACCCGACCTTTCCGGCCGGCCGCAAATACCTCGCGCCCGGCCTCTTCGGCCCCTGCGGCTATGGCTTTCCTGCGATCATCGGCGCCAAGATCGGCTGTCCGGACGTTCCAGTCGTCGGCTTCGCCGGCGACGGCGCCTTCGGCATCTCGATGAACGAGCTAAGCTCGATCGGCCGCGACGGATGGCCGGCGATTACGATGGTGGTGTTCCGCAACTACCAGTGGGGCGCCGAGAAGCGGAACACGACGCTGTGGTACGACGACAATTTCGTCGGCACGGAGCTCAACCCCCGCCTGAGTTACGCAAAGGTCGCCGAGGCGTGCGGCCTCGAGGGCGTCGTCGTCCGTTCGCCGACCGCGCTGACCGAGGCCCTTCGCCAGGCCTGCGCTGCACAGGGCGACGGCGTCACGACCCTCATCGAGGTCGGTCCTCAATCAGGAGCTCGGCGAGCCCTTCCGGCGCGACGCGATGAAGAAGCCGGTGGTCGTCGCCGGCGTGCGCCGCGAGGACATGCGTCCGCAGGGGTGAGCCTCGCCCAGGGCGGGTGGTGGGGAGCGCTTGCAGCCCCTGATTCGCCCACGCGACGTCCTGCCGTCAGCTCTGACCCTTCCACGGCACGAGCCAGCGTTCAAGGAGCCGCATCCCGAACGAGAAGGCGAAGGCGCAGACGGCGATGACGCCGATGCCGACGAACACATAATCGGTGGCGAGGAACTGCGAGGCCGACATCACGAAGTGGCCAATGCCCTGCGTGGCGGCGATGAGCTCCGCGGCGACCAGCGTGCTCCAGCCGACGCCCATGGCGATCCGCGTCCCCGTCAGGATCTCCGGCAAGGCGGACGGCAGCACGACGTCGCGCATCAGCTGGAAGCGGTTCGCCCCGAGCGAGAGCGCTGCGTTGACGCGCTCGAGCGAGACCGAGCGCACGCCGGCCTGGGCGGCGATCGCGATCGGGGCGAACATGGCCATGGTCAGCAACGTGATCTTCGAGGCCTCGCCGATGCCGAGCCAGATGATCATCAGAGGCAGGTAGGCGAGCGGCGGCAGCGGCCAGTAGAATTCGATCGGCGTGTCGAACACGCCCTTGGCCCAGCGGCTGAGCCCCATGAGAAGGCCGACCGGCACGCCGAGCGCGATCGCGATCGCCGCAGCGGTGAGGATGCGCGCGAGGCTCGCGCTCACATGCTCCCACATCGTGGCGTTGGCGTAGCCGTCCTGGTAGAACGATATCGCGGCGTTGAAAACTTCTTCGGGGGTCGGCAGGAAGAGATGCGGCACGAGCCGCGCCTCGGAGGCCGCCCACCAGGCGGCGACGATCACGATCGCCGTTGCAATGCTGATCGGCACGGTCGATCGCTCGCCGATGCCGAAGCCGCGCATCTTCACCACGCGAATATCGCTTGCCGGACTTTCGAATTCGGCGTTCGAGGCGAGGTCGGTCATTCGGCAGCGCTCCGATAGACTTCATCCTGATGGACGATGGCGCGGACCCGTTCGCGCAGGGCGACGAACTCGGGCGAGGTCTTGACAGCCCGCGCGTCGCGATGGCGCGCGAACGCATTGACGAAATCGAGGTCGAACCGAGAGACGATGCGTCCGGGCCGAGGCGACATCACGATAAGGTGCGTGCCGAGGAACAGCGCCTCCTCGATCGAATGGGTGATGAAAAAGATCTGTTTGCCGGTGCGCGACCAGACGTCGACCAGCAGCTCCTGCATCGCCTCGCGGGTCATGCTGTCGAGCGCCCCGAACGGCTCGTCCATCAGCAGAATCGCCGGGTCGGGCGCGAGCGCGCGGGCGATGCCGACCCGCTGGCGCATGCCGCCGGACAATTCATAGGGCGCGGAATTCGCGAATTCCTGCAAGCCGACAAGGCGAAGCAATTCGAGCGCCCGCTCGCGCCGCTCCTTGCGCCCGACGCCCGCGAACTTGAGCCCGAGCGCGACATTGTCCGCCACCGTCTTCCAGGGCAGGAGCGCGTCCTTCTGGAAGACGACGCCGCGCTCCGCGCCCGGCCCCTGAACCGCGCGGCCGTTCAGCGTGATCGAGCCGGACGACAGCGGCAGGAAACCCGCCATGGCGTTGAGCAGCGTGGACTTGCCGCAGCCCGATGTTCCAAGCGCGACGACGAAAGCGCCGTCCACGATGTCGAGCGACACCCGGTCGAGCGCGTGGACCGGCTTGCCGTCGCGCCCGCCGAAATAAACCGAAGCCTTATCGACTCGCAGCATCGTGAGGCCTCCAAAGAAAAAGGCGTCGCCGGATCCTCGCCGGCGACGCAACCCCTGTGGAAGGGAGAAAGGCTTAGGAGCCGGCGCCCTTCTCGACCGCGATCACGACGTCCGGCGTGACGAAGGCGGCGTAGGACGGCAGAACCTCCGTGATCTTCTTCTGATCCTTCAGGAACCCGGCAGTCTCCTTGAGGATCTTGGCGATGCCCGAATTCTCGCCGCCGCCGAGCCAGGCGTCGGACGCTTGAACCTTGAGCGGCAGAAGGTTGAGATTCTTGAGCGCGTTCGCCTGATCGGCCGGCGTGCCGCCAACCAGTTTCGCCAGCGTCGCGGCGTTTTCGCTGTCCGGACCCCATTTCGCCGGGTCGTTGACGAACGAGTTCTGATACTTGGAGATTACGCCGGCGAAAGCCTTGAGGAAGTCCGGGTGCTGCTTGGCGAAGGCGGCGGTGGCGACCCAGGCGGAGAAGGTCGGCGCGCCCTTCTCGGCGACGTCCTTCGAGGTGACGAGCACCTTGCCGTTCTTCTTGAGCTCGTCCAGCGCCGGATTCCAGACGAAGCCGCCGTCGAGGTCGCCGCGGTTGTAGCCGGCGACGATGTCGGGCTGCGGGATGGCGAAGACCTGCACGTCCTTCTCGGTGAGGCCAATGCTCTTGATGAGGGCGAGCAACTGATAATGGTCGGTCGAGACCGGCGCGGCGGCGAGCTTCTTGCCCTTGAGATCCGCGAGGCTGTTAATCCCCGAACCGTTGCGCACCACCAGCGCCTCGTCGATGCCGGAGATCGAGGCGAGATAGAACGCCTTGACGTCCAGGCCCCGCGAGGTCGCCGCGGCGTACGGGCTCGAGCCGACATAGCCGATCTGCACGTCGCCCGACGCGATGGCGGCGAATATTTCCGCGCCGGAATTGAAGCGGCGGAAATCGATCTTGACCCCGGTCGCCTTGTCGAAATCGCCGTTCGCGATCGCGACGGAGGAGGGGAGCGCGTCGGTCTGGTAGCCTACGACCACTTTGTCGGCGGCCTGGGACGCGACGACGCTCAGCCACGCGAAGGCTGTGGCCGCGCTTGCGGCGAGGATGCGTTTAATGAGATTCACGATTCGAAAATCCTTTTGGCTATCGGCGATCGGGGCCGGAAACGACGCCCGTCGCCGCCTCCCCCAAACGCCCTGCGCAGTTCGTTGCGCGACCGCAGAGCAGACGAACACAGCTGACGATTGATGTCAAGTTAGTCTACCATGTAACTGGACTTATATCTGCTCCCTCTCACGCAAGTTCGATGAGGCCCCGATGACCAGACCTGTCGCCCAAAGCCCGGAACGAGCGGACCCCCAGCTTCGGCCGCGTTACGCCGGCGTCGCGACCTTCTTTCGCCGGCCGCTGCGGGAAACGGCGGCCGGGGTCGACGTCGCTGTCGTCGGCGTGCCTTTCGACGGAGGCGTCACGAATCGCACCGGCGCGCGCCACGGGCCGCGGGCGGTGCGCGAGCAGACGACGATGATCCGCCGCTACAACCAGGCGACCGGCGTCGGACCGTTCGATCTCGTCGAAGTCGCCGACCTCGGCGACGCCTGGGTCGAGCGGCCATTCGAACTCGAGGGCGCGCTCGGCGAGATCGAGGCCTTTTTCGCCGCCGTCCACGCCGAGGGCGCCGCGCCGCTGTCGGTCGGCGGCGACCACTCGATCTCTCTGCCGATCCTGCGCGCGATCGCGGGACAGGGGCCGCTCGGCATGGTCCATGTCGATGCGCATTGCGACACCGGCGACGACTACCTCGGCTCGCGCTTTCACCACGGCGCGCCGTTCCGCCGCGCGGTCGAGGAGGGGCTCCTCGATCCGAAGCGGGTGATCCAGATCGGCATACGCGGATCGCTCAATCATCTCGACATGTGGGATTTCAGCCAAAAATCCGGCATGCGGGTGGTGACGATCGAGGAATTCTCCGACCGCGGCTGGCGCTGGGCGGCCGAGGAGGCGCGCCGGGTGGTGGGCGACGGGCCCTGCTATCTGTCGTTCGATATCGACTCCCTGGATCCTGCTTTCGCGCCCGGGACGGGCACGCCCGAGGCCGGCGGACTGACGGTTCTCGAGGCCCAAAGGCTGATACGGGAGCTTGCGGCGCTCGACCTCGTCGGCGCCGATGTCGTCGAAGTCGCCCCGCCCTTCGATCCATCGGGCGTGACGGCGCTGGCCGCCGCGACCATCCTGTTCGAGCAGCTATGCGTGCTCGCGACGGCGAGCGCGCGGCGACGCGCAAAGACAGAGGCCTCCAAGACTGGGCCTTAAGACCGCGTCCGCGTGATCCCCGCCCGGCAGTTCGGGCAGCGGGAGACCGGGCTTGTCGTTGCGCGGCGGCGCGGAGCGGCTCCGTGCCCGGGCCGCCCGTCTCCCGAGGGCGAACGTTGGCTTTATCCGCGTCAGGGAGCTGTCGCCCGGCATTGTCCGGAGCGGCGGAACTCCTTGGGCGGCGCCTCTCCGAGTCGCCGGAAATGACGCTCAAGAATGCGCCTCTTGACAACCGCCTGGAGGACGGTCAACTTCCTGTGAGGCGATGGAGTTCGCCTTGTAACCGCCCTCAGGGCTGATGACTCCTGTCGAGCCGACTTGGCAGACGGAGCTGGCTGTGGGAATGCGGTTGTGTCTATTCCGAGACTGTGAGCTGGTTCGCGATGCGCTCGACCCCTTCCGAGGCGGTCGGCGATGATCGTTCGCGACATCGTTCTGCAAATCGCCCAGGTTCTGGCCACCCTGATGCTCGCGCCGCTGCTCCAGGGCGTGATCCTGCAGTTCGAGGAGAGGGTCCAGCGCGGCCAGGGTCCTGGAATTTTTCAGCCCTATCGTGACCTCTGGAAGCTCTTCCACAAACAGATCGTCGCGCCGGAAACGGCCTCCTGGCTCTATTGGGCGGCCCCGATCGTCGCCTTCACCACGACGCTGACCGTTCCGATCCTGATCCCGGTTCTCACCAACTACCCTCTGCCGCTGTCGGACATGGGCGACATCCTCGGCGGCGGGCTGATCCTGACCCTCGGATCCTTCATGATCACGCTGGCGGGTCTCGACACCCGCAGCGCCTATGGCGGCATCGGGTCGAGCCGGGCGGTCATGGTCGCGATACTCGCGGAGCCGACGCTGATCCTCGTCTTTGTCGGCATCACGCTTCTCGCCAAGGCGATGCTGCCCTTCGTGGTGAATCACCTTCTCGTGGCCGAGCCTCCGATCTACTGGGGCCCGACGCATCTCTTCCTGGTCGCCGCCTTCTTCATTCTGCTTCTGGTCGAGACCGATCGCCTGCCGATTCATTCGAGCACGCATATCGAGGTCTACATGATCGACGAGGCGCGGATCCTGGAATATTCGGGGCCGATGCTCGCGATCCTCCGCTGGGCCGCGATGATGAAGCAGTTCATTCTCTACACCATCTTCTGCAATGTCCTGCTGCTGCCCTGGGGGCTCTCGGCCGAGGGGACGCCGCTCGGCGTGCTGGGATCGTTGGGCGCGCTCGCCCTGAAGTTCCTGCTGGTGGCGAGCGTGGTCGTTGTCGTCGACACAACCCAGTCCCGCCTGCGGTTCTACCGTTATCAGGAACCCCTCGCCTTATCCTTCCTGCTCGCAATCCTTGCGATCGTCGGAACTCAGCTGAGCTGACGCCAATGCTTGTCGCCCATCTCGAGCCACTTCCAGCCGCTCTGTTCAGCCTGCTGACGATCGCGAGCCTGCTTCTGTCTTTTGTCATGCTCGGCTCGCGTTGGCTCCGGCACTATCTCTTCGCCTTCGCCGCGCAATCCTGGCTCATAGCAACCCTGTCGGCCGCGGTCGGCTATTACGGCGACTATCCCGAGCTCTACATCATCGCCATTCTGACGGCGACGTTCCGGGGGCTGCTGCTGCCCTATCTGATTCTGCGGATCATTCGCCGGATGGAGGTGCATCGGGAGGTCCTCGTCATCCTGCAGGTCAGTTCGACGCTGGTCATCGGGGCCTTCGCAGTCATCTTCGCTCTCGCCGTCGCCTACCGCATCGGCGCGGCTCTCAATCTCGGAGGGACCATCGCGGTTCTGGCGCTGACCGTGATGCTGTCGATGAAGCTGATCGGCTTTCTCATGCTCTCCGTCCGCCACGAGGCGCTGAGCCAGATCCTTGGCCTCCTCGTGCTGGAGAACGGCGTCTTTCTCGGGGCCCAGATTCTGGTCCCGGGCATGCCGCTCCTGATCGAGATCGTCATCCTCTTCGATCTCCTCATAATCGTCGCGTGCTTCGGCGTGCTCGTGCGCTATCTGCTGAGCCACGTCGGCACCACCAGCACCCTCGATCTCAAGCGACTTGTGGGATGATGATGGCGACCGGGACATTGGCGCTGCTTCTGGCCCTCGCGCCGGCGTTGGCCATCGTCGCCATCCTGCTCATCGACCGGCCGCGCGCGGCTGAGGCGCTGAACCTCCTCGCAAGCGCTCTTTCGCTGGCGGCGATCCTCGCGATCCTGGCGCGCCACGACGGCGCGACAACGTTCTGGGGCGGATACATCATCATCGATGGACTTGGCGCGTGGACGATCCTGTGCGCCGCGATCGTGTATTTTTTCGCATCCATCTACGCCGTCGGCTACATGCGGCTCATCGGCGAGGAACCGCGGCTTGCGCGCTTCTATGCGATGTTTGCGGCCTTCGGCCTCAGCACGCTCGTCGCCCCGATGATGAACAACGCGGGTCTCTACTGGATCGCTATCGAGCTCACGACGCTGATCAGCACCTTTCTTGTCGCGTTCGAGCACGAGGCGGAGAGCATCGAGGCCGCATGGAAATACATCATTGTCGTCTCGGCCGGCATAAGCGTGGCGCTGCTTGGCACCGTGCTGTTCTATTGGGCCGGCACGTTCGTGATCGGGCCGACCTACGACATGACGTGGAAGGTCTTGCAGGAGGCCGCCCCACGCCTCAATCCGCAGCTGGCGTCGCTGGCGTTCATGCTCGTTCTGATCGGCTACGGCACAAAGGTCGGCCTCGCGCCGATGCACACCTGGCTGCCCGACGCGCATAGCGAAGGTCCCGCTCCGGTGTCGGCGCTGCTGTCTGGGGCGCTTCTCAATACCGCGATGGTCGGCGTGGTCCGCTATCTCGCCATCGCGGACGCCGCCGGGATCTCGGGGCTTGCGCACGGAACTTTGCTGGCGCTCGGCGGCTTCTCGCTGTTCGTCGCCGCGCTCTTCATCGTGCGCCAGGAAGGCGTCAAACGCCTCATGGCCTACTCCAGCGTCGAGCACATGGGGATCATCGCGCTGGGTTTCGGATTCGGCGGCTCCCTGGGGATTGCGGGCGCGCTCTATCACATGCTGAACCATTCGCTGAACAAATCAGCGATGTTCTTCGGCGCCGGCGCGGTGATGCGCTCCTATCAGACAAAGCGCATCTCGAGCATCCGGCGGGTGCTCAAGTTCTTTCCCGTCCTCGGAGGCCTATGGCTGGCGGGCGCTGTCGCCATCACCGGAGCGCCGCCGTTCGCGCTGTTCCTGAGCGAGCTCGCCATCATCCGCTCGGGGCTCGCGGCGTCGCAGAATATCTTGATCGGTCTCATGGCGGTCCTCCTCATCGTCATCTTCGTCGGCTTCCTGAACCAGTTCAGGATCATGTATTTCGAGGACGGCGAGTCGAACGACCCTGACGTCCGAGCCGTCACGCCCTGGATGATCGCGCCGATGGGACTTGCGATCGTTCCCCTGCTGATTATGGGGCTTTGGTGGCCGCAGGCGTTTTGGGATGACTTCCAGACGATCGCGCTGTCCCTTGGCGCTTCGACTGTAGCGGGGCCGGCGCCATGATCGGAACGCGCGCCCGGACGCTGTCGCCGGACGATCTGCGATCGGTCGCCGAAGCGCTGCTCGCTGCAGGCGGTCGGGTTCGGTTCGCCTACGCCTGGTCGCCGGCCGAGGGCGAAGTGGAGGTGCGTTACATCGCGTCGGTTCCGGATCAGCGCGATCTCGAAATGTGGGTCGTCAAGGGGTTCCGGGAGTTGCCGAGCCTCGCGGCGATCTTTCCTTCGCTCGGCTGGTACGAGAGGGAGATGATGGACCTGAATGGGCTCCGGTTCACCGATCATCCGGAGCCTTATCCGCTCGTCCTCAAAGACAGCGGGCAGGAGTTCGGGGAGGCGTTGATGAACGCCGTTCCCGCCGCGAGCGGTCGCGCCCGCCTTCCCGATATCGACGCCGTCGACGTGCAGCAGTTGCCGTTCGGGCCGATCCGGGCCGATGTGGTGGAGTCCGCCGAGTTCACGTTCGTATACGTCGGCGAACATATCATCCATTACCAGCCGCGCTTGTTCTTCAAGCATCGAGGCATGGAGTTTTGCTTCGAGGGGGCGGACATCCAGCGGGCGGTCGTCACGGCCGAGCGCGTGTCCGCCGTGGGATCGGTCGCTCATGCGCTGTCCTATTGCCAGGCGGTCGAACACGCCGCCAACTGCGACGTCCCGGCCCGGGCGAATGCGCTGCGCGTCCTGCTCGCGGAACTGGAGCGCATTTACAATCACCTCCATTACCTCGGCCATCTGTGCCACACGACCACGCTCAAGGTCGGAGAGGCGCAAGGAAAGCTGCTCGAGGAGAAGGCCAAGACACTGAACGCCCGCCTGACGGGGAGCCGCTTCCTGCGCAGCCTGCTCATCCCGGGCGGCCTGCGTCGCGACCTGGACCCCAGGCAGTGGCTTGGCGACGCCCTCGAGAGCCTGCGAGAGGAGTTCGTGACTTATGCCGGGAAGCTGGAGAACTCCGAGAGTCATCTCGATCGCCTGATCACCACCGGTCTGCTGCCGCAAAAGGTGGCGTTTGACCAGGGCGCGACAGGACCTGTGGCGAGAGCCTCGGGCATCGACCGCGACCTGCGCCGCGACCATCCCTACGCCCACTACGACGGCTTGCCGCTGACGGCGCCCACGTTCGCCGACGGCGACGCTTACGCCCGGGAGCGAGTCCGCATCGCGGAAGTCGACGCGTCGTTTGTTCTGTGCCAGCGCATTCTTCTGCTTCTCGAGCCGGGGCCCGTCCGCGTCGAATGCGCGCCTGCGCCTTACGCTGAAGGACTCGGATGGGCGGAAGGGCCGCGCGGCGCGGTCTACTATGCTGTTCACGTCGGCGCAGACCGCCGGCTCAAGCGCGTCAAGGTCAAGTCGCCTTCGTTCTCGAACTGGCGCGCGTTTCCCTTCACCGTGCACGACACCAACATGATGGACTATGCGATCAACGAAGCCAGTTTCGGTCTGACCATCGCCGGCTGCGACCGGTAGGAGCGGCTCATGGCCTTGTGGACACTCTTTGGACTCGCGAGCGGAAAGGCGACGACGGCCTGGCCTGGAAGTGGCGAAGACTCGGGGCAGGTGGGCGTGCTCGGCATGCCTCGATACAATCCCGCCGCCTGCCGCAAGGGATGCGCGGAATGCGCCGCCGTCTGCCCGACCCATGCGATCGAGGCGCGCGACGGCGGCCTCGCCGTCGACTACGGACGCTGCGTCGTCTGTCAGCTTTGCACCGAAGCCTGTCCGACCGACGCGATGACGCCGTCGGGGGACTGGGCCTTCGGGGTGACGAACCGACAAGACCTGCTGTGGTCCGAAGCGAGCCCGCGGCCGGTTGGGCGGGCGGCGCCCGAACGCAAGGCCTTCGGCCGCAGCCTGCACATTCGGCATGTCGACGCCGGATCGTGCAACGGTTGCGAGTTGGAACTGCAGGCTCTCAACAACCCCTTCTACAATCTGCACCGGCTTGGGATCTTCTTCACCGCGTCTCCTCGTTTTGCCGATCTCCTTCTGGTCACGGGTCCGGTGACCCACGCGATGCGCGAGCCGTTGAAGGCGGCGTACGAAGCGATGGCCGAGCCGCGCTGGGTGATGGCGGTGGGCACATGCGCGGTTTCCGGAGGAATTTCCGGCGGCAACTATGCCTCGGGGACGGGTCTCGACGGCGTTGTTCCGGTCGACGTCTATCTGCCCGGCTGTCCGCCGAACCCAGCCGCGATCATGGAAGCCCTGTTGATGTTCCTCGATCGCGCTCCGCAGCGCGTGAGCGGAGGGCGGATCGATGGCTAGCGCGCTCCTGCTCGCCGCCGCCGCTTTGTGGCTCGCCGCCGCGATCCTCGCGCTGAGCGGCGCCGTAACGCTCAGTCGTTTTGCGCTCGCGCTCGGCGCCGCCGTCGGCGTGGCCGCGGCCGCGGCGGGCCTTCCGAATGCGACCGAGACGGTGACGCTTCCCGGCCAGCTTGCCGCGGAAGCGGTGGATTTCCGCATCGCGCCGCAAGGACTGTGGTTGATGGGCTTCGGTCTCGTCCCGGCGATTTTCGCCTGCGCGCTGGCCTCCCCCACAATCGGCGGCCGGCGAGGCTGGCTGTTCGGCGCCGCGCTCAGCCTGCTTGGCGCGCTGGGCGTGTTCGGCCTTGAGAACGGCGCCGCCCTCCTGATCGCCTGGGAGGCCATGAGCCTCGGGGGCGCCGTGATGATCCTCGCGGACAATATGGGACCGGCGGGCGGCCGGACGGTTCTCTTCATGCTCGCGCTTCTCGAGGCCGGCGCGGTGGCCCTGGTCCTCGCCATCGCGCTGATCGGACTGCATGCGGGAAATCTCGAATTCGACCAATTCCAGTCCGCCGCCCCGGCCCTGTCGGAGGGCGCGCAGATCGGTCTCGGCGTTCTGCTGCTCGTCGGCTTCGGGGCGAAGCTCGGCTTGCTGCCGTTCTATGAATGGTTCCCCGGCGCCTATGGAGCGGCAAGCGGAGCGTCAGGCGCGATCATGTCCGGCGTCGTCATGAATGCAGCCTATTTCGCCCTCTCGCGCGCGCTGATGAACTGGCTGCCGGTCTCGCCCCAGGGCGCCTTTCCCCTGCTCGCCATCCTGGTCATCACGGTGGCGACGGTCAGTGCGATCTTGACGATTCTCTACGCCTTTCAGCAGGACGACTGGCGATCCCTGTTGAGCTTCTCGTCCGCCGAGAACGCCGCGATCGCGGTCGCTGCGCTCGGCGCCGCGATGCTATTTAGAACCGAGCGTCTCAACGACCTCGCCGGCCTCGCCTGGACGGTCGCGCTCCTCCATCTTGCCGGTCACGCGCTGGCAAAAGGAGCCCTTTTCCTCGGCGCGGATGGATTGCGGCGCGCGACAGGAAGCTATCACATCGCCTATGCGGGCGCTGGAAGGCACTGGTTCTTCGGCGTCGGCGCGCTGCTTGCGGCCATGAGCCTTGCGGCGATGCCGCCGACCGCCGGCTTCGTAAGCGAGTGGTTCGTCTTCCAGACCGTCTTCCAGGGATTTCATCTTCCCTATCTCGCCGGCCGGCTTACGCTCGCCCTGACCGGGGCGGGCCTCGCCCTCACGGTGGCGGTGGCGTTTGCGACCTTCGTGAAGGTGGTGGGGCTCGGCGTGCTGTCGCGAAACCGCGCTGGGGGGGCGTCCATCGAGCGACCCTATATCGGCTCGGTCGGCCTCCTCGGCCTCCTGACGCTGGCGCTCGGGGCGGGGATGCCGCTCTGGCTGCGCGCCCTCGACGGCGCCACGATGGCGTTGTTCGGCATGCCAATCGCATCCCGGATGCATGACGGAGCGCTGCTTGTTCCCCTTACCGCCAAATTCGCCTTCATATCGCCGAGCCTTCTCGTGGTCGTGATGCCGCTTCTCTCGCTCATTCCAATCGCTTTGGCGGTCGCAACGTCGCGCGGGCCGGTTCGGCGAACGCCGGTCTGGTACGGCGGCCTCTCCCCCGACCGGGCGCGGGCTTCGACGACCTCGTTGACCTTCTCCAATGCGATGCGGACCTTCTACAGCTTCGTCTACCGGCCGACCGCCGCCACCGAGCGCGATGCGGACGCCGGCGGTTATTTCGTCACCAAGCTGAGTTTCGAGCACGACGTGGCCCCGATTTTCGGGCCTCTCTTGTTTCAGCCTGCCGTCATCGCGGTGCAGGCGCTGGCCGCGAGGTTGAGAATTCTGCAATCGGGGCAGCTCAACTTCTATCTTAGTCTGATTGGATTGCTGCTCGTGCTGGTCCTCGGGCTGACGTTGTTCTAAGACAAAGGAAGAATCGAAGTGATATGGACGTACGGGGCGATAGCGTTCTTTGGCGTGCTCGGTTGCTGGGCGCGGTTCGCCCAGTCGACACTGGTGCAGCTGGTATACGGCCGGGACTTTCCTTATGCGACTCTGACCATCAACGTGATGGGAAGCTTCCTCATGGGGTTTCTGTTCGTCGAAACGCTTGAGCGCCTGACGCTGGCGCCGTGGATTCGCACTGGGGTGCTGACGGGATTTCTTGGCGGCTACACGACGTTTTCGACGTTCGAGATGGAGACGCTGTTGCTCGCTGAAGGCGGGGAAGTGGCGAAGGCCGCGCTCTATGTCGCGCTTTCGGTCGGGCTTGGTTTGGCCGCCGCATTTGGAGGAGCCTATATCGCGAGAAACCTCTGAAGGGAGGAAACTCATGAACACCGACATCCTGATTGTCCGCGTTTATCTGCATGAGGCCGATCAGGGAAAGCACAAGCGCTTGATGCAGGAGATTCTCACCCTGCTTCAGGAGCGCTACGCCGTGCAGGGCGTCACGGTCTTTCGGGCCATTGCCGGCTTCGGCGTCAGCGGAGACGTGCGGGCCGACGACGTCCTGCGCCTCAACGTCGATCTTCCAATCGTCATCGAGTTCTTCGATGAGCCGAAGGTCGCCGAGGCCGCCATTGCGCTGCTGACTGGCCTCGTCCCTGGCGGTCACATCGTTTCATGGCCCGCACAGCGTCATAGCTCGACCGCGCCCCCTTCCAAGCCGACGTGAATGCTCTCGCGTACGGCCAGCGAGTGACCAAGCGAGACCCCCTTGCTCTCCTCCGCCATCGAGTAGGGAAGTGGGATTTGATCGGATGAAATGACGCCTTAGGGGCGGATCCCGTCAAGCCTTCCCCCGCTTCCTCGCGACGCGCTTCCCCTTGGCGGGGGCGCGGGCTGAGCCCTTGATCTTCGGCTTCGCCTTCAAGAGCCAGGCGGGTTCGGCGGCGAGCGCCTGGGCCCGCGCCTCGATGTCGGCCCCGGAGGTTTTCAACCGCTCGCCGATTCGAAAGGCCTCATCGTCCGACAGCACCCGCGGACGTCCGACCGAAAGCGCGATCGCATAGAGGCGCGCGAGGGTCTCGAGTTCGACCGCGCGGGTGAGCGCCGCGTGCAGCGTGCCGCCGGTCGTCAGCGCCCCGTAATTGCCGAGCAGCGCCGCGTGGCCTGAGCCCAGCGCCTCGAGCGCCAGTTCGGCCAGGTCCTTCGAGCCCATCGGGGCGTATTTGGCGCATTTGATTTCGGCCGCGCCGAACAGGCCGATCATCGGATGGGCGGCCGGGATCGCCTTGTGCGCCATCGCGAGCGCGGTCGCATGAGGAGACTGGAACCGCACCACCGCGCCGATGTCCGGCCGGGCGCGCGCGATGTCGAGATGGATGCGCCATTCGGCGGCGGGCTTGGTCGGCCCCTTCCAGGCGCCGTATTCGCCCCCGAGCGGCATCAGCGCCAGCATGGCCGAGCGAAGGCTGCGCCAGGGGGCCCCGCTCGGGGTGATGAGGATCGAATCGGCAACGCGCGCCGAAACGTCGCCGCTCGACGCGCCGCCAAATCCGGCTTCGGCGATCCGCGCCGCCGCCGCGACGATCGACTCGCGCAGGGCCTTTTCCGTTGTCGCCATCCTTCGCCTCGTCCGCCGCTCAAGCCGACTTACGCGGGCGGGAGCGGGTTTGACAAGGCGAACGCGCCTTCACGCATGACCGGGGGCGGCGTCTCGCCGCCCAAGACGCGCGAGACGCGCGCTCGACGACGCGAGCCAATACCGCCTCGGCCCAAGCTGCGGTAAATTGCCTGGATGGCGGTCCCGGGAAGGAAGCCCGGAGGCCGAACAGCGAGGATGCCCGTGCCGCACGTTTCCGCAAACCTGTTCGACCTCATCGTCGCGCGCGCTCGAAACCCCGACCAGATGGCGCTCGAAACGACGGACGCCACGGCCTTGACCTACGCCGAACTCATCGAGCGTTCCGGCCGGGCGGCGAACGCGCTGGTCGGCCTCGGGGTCAAGCCCGGCGACCGCGTTGCGGCGCAGGTCGACAAGTCGACCGACGTGATCGTGCTGGCGCTCGCGTGCCTCCGGGCGGGCGCGGCGCTCCTGCCGCTCAACACCGCCTATACGCTGGCCGAGCTCGAGTACTTCCTGAGCGACGCCGAGCCGGCGCTGACGGTCTGCCGGCCCGCTTCCCTCGCCGCTATGCGCGACCTCACCCATCGCCTTGGCCTCGGCCGGCCGAAAGCCTCGGCGTCGCCCGCGACGGGACTTTTGCCGAGCAAATCACCGCTTCGGGACCCGAATTCGAGACCGTCCCGCGGTCGTCCGACGATCTCGCGGCGATCCTCTACACCTCGGGGACGACCGGCCGCTCGAAGGGCGCGATGCTGACCCACGAGAACCTTGCCTCGAATGCGCTGACGCTGATCGACGTCTGGCGGTTCACGGCGGCGGACCGGCTGATCCACGCGCTGCCGGTCTTTCACACCCACGGCCTGTTCGTCGCGGTCAATGTCGCGCTGCTTTCCGAGCGCCACGATGATCTACCAGAACCGTTTCGACGCCGACGCGGTGATCGCCGCCATGGCGAACGCGACGTCGCTGATGGGCGTGCCGACCTTCTACACCCGGCTCCTCGATCATCCGGGCCTGACGCGGCGCGCTTCAGCCAACATGCGACTGTTCATCTCCGGCTCGGCGCCGCTGCTCGCCGAGACGCATGTCGCATGGCGCGAGCGGACCGGCCACGCCATCCTCGAGCGCTACGGCATGACCGAGACCAACATGATCACCTCGAACCCCTACGACGGCGAACGCCGGGCGGGGACCGTCGGCTTTGCGCTGCCGGGCGTCGACGTCCGCATTTGCGAGCTGGAGACCGGCGCTCCGGCTCCGGGCGGCGCAATCGGGGTGATCGAGGTCAAGGGTCCCAACGTGTTCAGCGGCTACTGGCGTATGCCGGAGAAGACCGCGCAGGAGTTCCGCCCCGACGGCCACTTCATCACCGGGGATCTCGGGCAGATCGACGCCGACGGCTACATCCACATTGTCGGCCGCGCCAAGGACCTCGTCATCTCCGGCGGCTTCAACGTCTACCCTAAGGAGGTGGAGACGGAGATCGACGCAATCGACGGGGTGCTGGAGAGCGCGGTGATCGGCCTGCCGCATCCCGATTTCGGCGAGGGCGTGACGGCGGTGATCGTTCGCCGCGCCGGCGCCACGGTGACGGAGGAGGGCGTGCTCTCGGCCCTCGACGGACGGCTGGCGAAATTCAAGGCGCCGAAGCGGGTGTTCTTCGTCGACACGCTGCCGCGCAACAGCATGGGCAAAGTGCAGAAGGCCCTTCTGCGGGAGACGTACAAGGACGCTTTCCGGTAAAGGGGCGGGCCCAGCCGGAGGGGGACGCTCACCGGCCGAGAGGGGCGCGCAACTTCCCCCCGCCGAGCGCAACGATGCGCCCCAAATGAAGGCCGCGAATGACTCCGCTGACGGAAATGCGGCCGCCGCGCTGGGCAGGACCTATCCGGAGCGGCTCAAGAAACCTGGAGCGAGGCGTTTCCGATGATTTCCTTCGCCATGGATTCGATACGCTCGTGGGGAACGAGCCCGTCGATAAAGAGCGAAGAGAGCCCATGGATCAGGCCCCAGGCGGCCATGGCGCCGTGTTCGTTCTCATGAGGATGCCCCTCGGCCGCTTGCGCGACCTGCAGAGTGCGGAAAGCAGCGGTCGCCGCTTCATTCAGCCCTGGATACTTCGCCCGCTCGGCCAGGATCGGCCCAAACATCAGGCGAAACAGACCGCGCTTCTGCAAGGCGAATTCGACATAGGCCAGACCCAGTCCAAGCAGCCGGTCAGGTCCATTCATCGCCGCTTCCATTGCGGCGGAAAGCTCCTGGAATCCTTCGGCCGCGACTGATGCGAGAAGGTCCTCCTTGCTGCCGAAGTGCCGATAAGCGGCGGTCGCGAGACACCCCGGTTCGGCGCGCCGTTTCGCGCAGTCCCACCGCAGGAGCGCCACCCTCATCGAGAATGGCTCTCGCTGCGGCCCGCATGGCGTTGGGCACATTGCCGTGCCGGTACGATTTCCTAACCAGTTCATTCATAATGCCACCGTCCAGTTCAGAACGTGTGTAAACCTAGTCAGCAACTTGACCAAGGCACATATATGAGGAGAACATATAGCGTACAAAATCACGATATTGCTGTATTATGCACTGGCATACCCGAACGTGCGGTCCTGCGATTTCGTGGGTGCGCGCGCTTGCGGCCCGGTTAGCGGACTCCGCATTTACGGTGTATTGAATCCGGCTGCCCGGCATTCGGCGCGTTCAACTCCGGGGAAGGCTCATGGCGACGCCCACGATCACTCCCGCCACCCCTCGCGGACTTGTCGCCGTCACGGGCGGGTCAGGCTACATCGCCGGGTACTGCATCGCTCAGCTTCTCAGCGATGGCTGGCGCGTTCGCACGACGGTAAGGAACCTTGGGTCTGCCGAGGCAGTGCGCGCGGCTATCGCCAAGATTGCCCCGAACGCGGGAGCGATCGAATTCGTGGCAGCCGACCTCAATGCGGACGCTGGCTGGGCCGATGCGGTCGCAGGGGCTAATTATGTGCTCCATGTCGCGTCACCTGTCCCGACTGTGGACCCGAAGTCTGACGATGAACTGGTTCGACCGGCTCGCGATGGAACCCTGCGCGTGCTCAAGGCCGCGCGCGATGCGGGCGTGAAGCGGGTCGTCATGACGTCCTCGATCTCGGCGATCATGTTCGGCCGGGGAGTTCGTGAGAAGCCTTTCACCGAGGCGGACTGGACCGACGAGACAAATCGCGACGACACTTCCCCCTACGATCGGGCAAAGACGATGGCAGAACGCGCGGCGTGGGCGTGGCGCAAAGCGGAGGGCGGGGGGCTTGAACTCGTCACCGTCAACCCCGGCCTGGTTCTCGGCCCAGTTCTCGGGTCGGATTTTTCCGCGTCGCTCGAGGCGGTCAGGAAGCTGTTGGATGGTTCGATCCCGGCCTTGCCGCGTTTCGGCTTCAACATCGTCGACGTACGCGACATCGCGGCCTTGCAACTGCTGGCGATGACCACGCCCTCCGCTGCGGGCGAACGCTTCATTGGCTCGTGCGATTTTTACGCGAGGGCCGATATAGCCAAAGTTCTCAAACAGGGGTTGGGAAACAAGGCGCGGAAGGTCCCGTCTTTTTCCGTCCCGGATTTTCTCGTCCGCGTGGTCGCGATCTTCGACCCGGTTGCGCGCGGGCGGCTCTATGAACTGGGCAAGCCGCGCGAGGTCTCGTCGGAAAAGGCGCGACGGATGTTGGGCTGGACGACACGGCCGCTCCGTGAGACCATTCTCGACACCGCCAGGAGCCTTCAGGCGCAGGGCTTGGTGTAGGTCGAGCATATCTCGGTCCCTGGCCAAGGCATGCGCAACTCGTCTGGCGGGGGACTTTGTGTCACGGGCTAGAGACAACGAGAGTCTCGCCGCGACAGGTGCCTCGCCGCCGCCCTGCCCGGTTCGTCTACGAATGGACGGAACGCGGTGGAATGCGGACCAACCGGGTCGGTCGCGCTGTTGCCGCAGGCGTGGGGCAGCGCTGCTTATAAGTAACAACTCAGAAAACACACTCACGTTTACGTCATATTCCGATGCGTATGATCGTCCGACTGGAGGCGTGAGCGCTACGCCTTTAGAGGGAAACCCGGAAACGCCAGGCTGAGTTGAGTGCGTCGGTCTTTCACCTGAATGACAAGAACACGAAAAGGTGAGGGTAAGATGAAAACGATCAACGGAACCCGCACGACTGGTTGCGCGCGGAAGAGCACTCTCGGAACGACTTCGATTTGTGTCGCGGCGGGCAGGCCGCGCTCGGCGCTGCTCGCCGGCGCGTCGCTCGTCGCGCTACTCGCGCCGGCCGCTCACGACGTAGCGCGGGCTCAGTGCGTGGGCGCGCCTCAAATCATTTCGACTGCGGTCGCTGGCCCGATCTTCGGCAACGACGGGCCGATCACGGTTACGGGCGCCGGAAGCGTCGCCGGCGGTCCCAATGGCGTCGACGCCACGACGTGTTCGATCAACACGCTCGCCACGCAAGCCGGCGGGACAATCACCGGCGGGGCAGGCGCAACCGGGCCGAATGGCGGCGCGGGCGGCGCCGGCGTGTTTAGCGCCAACACCATCACGACTCTCACGAACGGCGGCGCGATCAGCGGCGGCAACGGCGGCTTCAGCAGCGAATTCCTCTTAGGCGGCGCGGGCGGCGCGGGCGTTTCGATCGTCCAAGGAGCGACGGTCGGATGGTTCGCCAACGAGGCGACCGGGATGATCAGCGGCGGCGGCGGAGGCCGGCGCCCAGGGCGGCGCAGGCGGCACAGGCGTGGCGAACGCCGGGACCGTCACGACGCTCACGAACAAAGGCGCGATCAACGGCGGGATCGGCGCCCTCAACAGCTACATGGCTGGCGCGGGAGCCGTCGGCGTATCGAACGCAGCGGACAATCGATACGCTCGCGAATGCAAATGGCGCAACGATCAGCGGCGGCACGTCCCCCTATTCGCCCCAAGGGCTGACCTCCGGCGGTGTAGGCGTGCTGAATAGAGGCACGATCAAAACGCTGACCAACGGCGGCGCGATCAGCGGCGGCGGCGGCAGCAGCGCCCCACTGGGCGGCACGGGCGGCGCGGGCGTCGTGAACGCGTCAACCGCAACGATCGGATCGCTGACCAACAAGGCGACCGGCGTCATCCGCGGCGGCGGCGGCGGCTTAGCGATTGATTATACGCTCGGCGGCGGCGGCGGCGCCGGCGTGTCGAACTCGGGCACGATCACTGCGCTCACCAATAACGGCGTGATCCAGGGCGGTCCGGGCGCGCTCGGCGAGTTCGAGGGCGGCCCGCTCGGCCCATCGGGCGCCGCGATCTTCAGCGCCGGGCCGAACGCCTCGATCGGATCGATCACCAACAGCGGCCAGATCATCGGCGACGTTTTGATCGGTAATCAGACGAACCTAACGGTGTATGGCGGCGTGGGCAGGAATTTCGGCGCCTGGACGGGCGGAACGATCAACGTCGGATACGGAAACCTCACCTTCGCCAGCGGCGCGACGGCGCTCGGCGACAACGTCGCCGTCGACGGCGGCGCGGGGACGGTCGCCAACCATGGCGCCCTAATGATCACGACGCCGATCACGATCATCGGCAATTTCGACCAGAGCCCGGCGGGGCGAACTCGACTTCCTCATCTCCGGCGACATGGCGGCCCAGTACGGAACGCTCGACGTAACCGGGGCCACGACGCTCGCCGGCAACTTCGGGGTCGGCGTCGCCCGCGGATTCCGTCTTGGCGGGGGCGACGACCTTCGATCTCCTGACGAGCCTTGGCGCTCTCACCGGGGGCTTTGACGCCATGTCGCTTGACGGACGCGCCTGCTCGACGACCACGGTCAGCGACCGATGGCTTTGCACCGGCTCAGGTCTCTTTTTCGATCTCTCTGTCGTCCCGGGCGCCGGGGGCTCGGTCGACCTCAGCCACCGTCGGGGTCCCCGAGGCGTCGACCTTGGCGATGCTGGGCCTAGGGTTCCTGGGCCTCAGCGGCCTTGCGCTACGCAGAAAAGACGCCCGCTAGATGCGGGGGAAGGTGGGTGCGGCGGTTAACACGGGATCGGAGGCGCGGTTTTCCGAACCGTTTTCCGAACCGGAAAGTTCGTTGGAGCCTTGTTCGTCTAACCCATTAATTTCGTTGGCTGGGGGACCTGGATTCGAACCAAGATTGACGGAGTCAGAGTCCGCTTTATTACATTGATATTAAATGATATTTCGTCACTATGTTGCGTTTGTGTCGCGTCACCCCAAAAGCGACTTCTCCGCTGCTGCCATTTCCTCCGAAGTCATCGCCGCGCGGGAAAAGGTGGCCATAGACGTCCATCGTCATCTGAAACGTCGAATGACCGAGACGGGCCTGCACGATTTTGGGTGGCAATTCGAGGCCACCATCGGTCCGGCGATTGATGCACCACGACGCGTAGAAATGCCGGAAGGAGTGAAGGCCCGTATATTTGGCTTCGACGACCGGCTCCCCGTCCTTGACGATTGGCTTCCCATCCGCGCCGATGGCCGGAACCGTAACGCCTGCCGCGATCAAGGTCGGCTTAAGCCCGCGCTCGATGATGTTGGGATGCTGCTCGACGTTCCCGGCGCCAGTCGGAAAGACGAGGCCCAACTTCCCCTTCGGACAAGCGATCTTCCATTCGCGAAGCGTGTTCATGACAAGAGGCGTTAGGGGAACCGTGCGTTCGCCGGCTTCCGACTTCGGCTTGCCGATCGCGCTATAGCGGTCCGCGCGCTGCCGAACGTGGAGTTCCTTCTTGTCAAAGTCGAGGTCTTGCCAGCGAAGGCCGCGGAGTTCTGAGGCTCGAAGGCCAGTGAAGATCGCAGTCAGCAAAAACGGCCGCCAGCGGCCTTTAGCCGCCCCCACAATGGCCTTGATCTCTTCGCGCGTGGGGATGTCCACGCCGACCGTAAGCTTGCCCCTGGCCCGTTTATCGGCCTGCCTCTCGCCACGCCGACCGCGCGTCTTGCGAAGTTCGCGAACGACGTTGCGCGCGACGAGCCCACGTTCCTGAGCATCGGCGAGCAGGGCGGAAAGCGAGACGCGGACCTTGCGAACCATCGCGGTCGAGCGCGGCTCAGGATCGGCTCCTCCCGGCACGTCTCCGCGTGCGAGCTTGTCGAGAAACTCGCGCACCATTGGCGCCGAGAGTTGAGACAGTTTCACAGAGCCAATGTACGGCCCGATGTGAAGGCGAAGGTGCTGGCGATATGCGTCAACGGTCGCGCGCTCAAGCGGCTCTCTCTCAGGCGCTCCGAGTTCGGCTGTTTCGAGCCACTTCTTGCCGGCCTCGGCGATGGTAATGCTCGCGCTGTCGGCGGTATGGACGCCCGCGCGGATCTCGACGCTGGCGGTTGCCGCGAAGGCGGCCGCGTCCTTTTTCTTGGCGAAGGACTTTAGGCGGCGTTTCCGGCCTTGGTCCATATAATCAACGATCCAAGCCTCCTTCTCCACCCCTTTTGAGGTTGTCCAGGTGCGCTTGCGGACTGACATTTGATTGCCCCGTTGCGGCTAATTCCCAACGGCTCACATCATGTCGCAAAAAAATCCGCTTGTCAATACCCGCGATCGACTCGAAATTTATTCGAGGGTCATTCGAGATCCAGGCTGCCCGTTTTATGTATGACTGTTTTAACACGCTGGAAGGTTCATTCGCTCAAGGTGGGGAACAATGCGCAGTCGAGAGCGATCTAGGAAAGGACGATGCAAGGAAGAGTGCATGACGACCGAGCAAAAGGAGGCGGCCCAGACTTTAGGGGAACGGGTGGTCGCCATGATCCACGCTGAAGGCCGTAGGCTTGGCGATAAGGACGTCCTACTGAACGCGCTAGTGTTTGCGTTAGCAAATATATGTTACGAGGTGGACGCCGATGGAGATCAGGTGGCAGACGCCTTCTTCGAGCGCCTAGACAAACTCAGGCAGGCGGAAGGGCAATGACGCTGGCCGGGAGAAACCCAATAAGCGCCCGGCTGGGGTCAGTCGCCCTGGTTCGGCGATCATCTCTGTCGTCGGGCTTTTGAAGGCGAATACCCGACCATGAAGCGCCGCACAGACAAATAAGAGGGCTGCCGACGCTCACGACAGCGGTGCGCCCTCGCTGCGCCGATCGCGGCTAGACGCCTCGCCCTTATACAAAGTAAGGATGCCGTACCCATCGGGATCAAGCACGCGCAGCGTGACCGCGTGAGGCGGCCAGTCCTTCGGACCAAGCTCGAACACGTTCGTCTCGCTCCAGGACTCAGCCTTGCCCTCAGAAAGAACCTTCTTCGTGGCATCGAGGAACTGCACAGAGTATTGCATTTAGATCTCTACAGGTCGAGAAGCGCAACCAGCTTCAGTCGGGCGCGGTTAAGGCGGCTCTTCACCGTTCCAACCTCTACCTGGCAGATTACGGCCGCTTCTTCATATGTATGACCGCTCGCGCCCACAAGTATCAGGACTTCCCGTTGGTAGTCTGGAAGCTTGTCCAAGGCTCTGCGAAAATCTTGCAGAGCGATATAGCCTTCCTGCCCGCCGGGTACCGCGAAACGATCCGCGTACATGCCGTCCCCGTCCTGCACCTCGAGGCCGCGATTGCGAAAACTGTTATAAAAGATGTTCCGCAAGATCGTCGCCAACCAAGCCCTTATATTTGTCCCGGCTCGAAATTGGTCAGATTTGCTCCATGCCCGCAGAAGTGTTTCTTGCACGAGATCATCGCCGGCCGATACCGACCCGGAAAGAGAAATCGCGAATGCCCGCAAATGCTTGATTTCAGCGATGAGATCGTCCCTGAAGCCCTCAGATGGCAGTGCTCTTGCCATTGGGATTGGAGCGCTTCTTGAATGGAAAACGATCGACGAATGTTCGAAATTCGCGTCCATGACACGCCTCGTTCAACATCGGCGGCGGCGGCGCGCTGCCAGCGAGGTGTCAACTTAGTTGGACCGAATCGTGAAGGGGAGGTTCGGAAACTACTCAGAGCGTCCGACCAGCATGCGTCGTCCCGGCGAGCCTCGCCGTTTCTCACCCCCCAAAATAAGGTTAGGCCGCCAACGCAGCACGTCGGGCGAGGCCACGTCTGCGCGCCGAATCGTACGATCAGCCGGCCGCGGCCGTAGCTGCCGGCGGCCGGCGAGCATCAGGCGAGGAAAACCGAAACCTCGCAACCGCTGCTCTGCCGATAGGTTACGCCCACAAAGTAGCCGCGCTCGTCGAGGATTGGATGATCGAGATACAGTGGATCGCCGTTGCCCACTTCGGTTTCAATACTTCGATAAAAAATACCCGGCTCAAAACCTATCACGCTCGCCTCGCATGAAAAACGATTCGGATTGTCGGTCGCACGCAAGTCGGAGGTTCTAACGAAGGGGCTGGACACTTTCGGTACATTGTAACTGATTAGCACCTTACAATGCGACATAGTGTCAATCTCGGTCGTAAAACTTCGGCAAGAACGCCCGATTTACCGCGCGCCGCCCCGAGTTATTGAGAACGAGCCGCGAACCGATTCACTCGCCGACGACATCAGGGTCTTTGTCGTCATTCTTGACGGCCATGGCGGCCTTGATCATCGCCGCGTGGGCTTGCATGAGATGCACTCGGGTATCGCCGCGAATTCGCTCGTCGTGAAGGTCCTTGTACAAGCGTGCCGCGCTTCGCCTCCAAAGATGCGACTTGCGGGCGGCTTGGCTCATTGTGAACTTGAGCATCCGGCCTCACATGGTGACGGGAGTCGAGGCACGGGGGCGTAGGAAGCCTTGACGACGCCGCGCGGAACTTTACCGGGCAGAACACACAACTTAGTAGCGATTGGCGGCTCCAGCAATGTGCGCTGGGGAGGTGCTCCACAAGCCGCTTGGCGAAGATCTCGGCCATGATCTTGGCACAGCCTCACGAAAATGGCGCATTTGAGCGCTGCACTAACAACGCGAGGGACAACCTCAATGAGGCCCATCTGGATCAAACTTACGCGGATGGCGAACCGGGAAAGCGCGGTGATTAATGCGGCCCTGATAGTGATGTATTACGAGTTCAACACGGGCACGAGGATCCGATTTTCGCCAGAGCGCGAAGATTTCGTGGCCGTGGTCGAGAACCCCGAGCAGGTGGAGGCGGCAATCGCTGCTGCTACCGCGGAACTTATTGCGGGCGGCGGCAAGCCATAACCGGTACAGAGTCACCATGGGTCCGGGCGGTCGACCGCGCCGGGCAGTCTGCAGTCCGCCCGGTGCTGTCTAAGCCACTCAGACTGTTGGCCAGTCAGCCAAGGCAACCTAAGGGAGCGTACATCTCGTCTGTCGCTCTGGGAAGGCGGACAGCGGTCCTGCGCCGAGCGAATTGTCGCAGCGCCCGCGACGCGATTCGCATCTCGCCTTAGGCCAGGTTGGCGTCGTTACCTCGCATATTCTTCATCCAATCCCGCCAGTCCGGCAATCTCGACGCCTCAGTGTGATGTGCCAGATTCTCCCAAGCCTCAGCAATTTGAAACCACTGCTGTGGATCAGTAGCAGTCCTCGCCTTTTCGCGGGCGACCTTGGCGGCTTGCCGATATCGGGCTATGCGAGCGTCCTGCATTGGGCTTCTCAGACTGAAACTTTGAGCGCCTTCGTGTGTTTTAGCTCTGTGGGGGCGGACGGGCAAGATTTCACGTTCAACTGCGCGGACGCGTCAATTTGGCCAGCGAAAGAACGCGGCGGCCCTTCTGGTCTAGCACACGCACCTGGACGGCGGCGGCCGGCCAGTTCGTGTCGCTGATAAACTTCGACATGACCGCTGTGTTTGCGCTCGCCTCCAAGACGACCTTGTTCGAGGCGTCAAGAAACTGGACCCGGTATCGCATCTGAGATTCCGATCCAGGATAGACAGGCCCTCCCCTCCTGCCATCTATGTGGACCGTACTCCCTATTTATCCTTTAGTATTGTCCGCTTAATTAAGCGCTTCGTCGTTGATCCAGATCAAAATATTGACCCTAAAATTGATGATGCTCAGCAACATCGGAGCAGTTGACGGCATAGATAACCAAAGTCGTCATTGGATGCTGTCATGGAGTACGAAGGCCTTGGCGCGATCCTTTGCGGAAAATGTCGCACACTTGTCGACGTTCACCGGAGTGGAGGGGAGGCGATAGTTCGTTGTCCGATCTGTGGCGAGAGCGACACGTTGCGGGAGGCCCAACGCGAGGCTAGGCAGTACACCGCCCATCGACTTATCCAGCGTGCACTCACAGGGCTGACCGAGCCCAAGCGCGACCTTAACTTCCGTTTTATCGAACACCCCCGGCCCAGTCATCGCGGCTGAACAAATATTTGTGCTCTCTAGGTTATCTCCAAACGCGCCTCGGGCCTTGCGACCTGGAATTGACCTGAGGCTTGGACACAGAAGGTCCACGCCGCCCATGCATGTCGACCGCGCATGCAGTCATTGCGTCGGGCGGCCAATCTTTTTCGGCCACCAGCAGGAACGCGATCGAACGGCTACCTGCTTCGGCGTGCACTTCACGAACAATCGAGTTCGCTTCGTTGAGGAACTCGATCCGGTACTGCATTCAAGCGCCGCTTGGCGGTCGCCACCCTATGCCGCGCCGCTTTCCTATATCGCAGATGTTTGCCAAGATTACTATGAATCAGTTCGCAGCCAGGGAAACGGCCGCCGAGTTGCCCCGGCGGCCTTAACCGCATGCACCTGACGTTTTCAGGCTGACTCCTCCGCCCGGCATCGACCCCAATAGGCGCTGATCTCTCGCGCTCGGCCGGCCCCCGCGCGGGCCGCGTATGACACCATGGCAAGGAAACTGATCTCGATCGCCGTCAGTTTCGCGGGCATGTCCCCGACGATCGAGGGAAGGAGGCCCGCTCCTCCAATATCTTCCTCTTCGAAGGCCAGATATTCGAGAGCGAGTTTCTCTCCGATTATGTTGTCCCTCCGATAGTCACCGCTTGGCGTGACGTGCCAGAAACAGCGCCCAGCCTTCGATTTTGGGAGTACCTTTCCGTCGCGATTCGCAACGAACGAAAGGCGGCTTACGGGATGGTCGGGCGGCTTGGGCCTAGATCGGACGTTTTTCTGAACGGTTCGTTTGGATATAGCGCCAAGGGCGGCGCGGCGGGTTTTCACGTTCTCAGACATTGCTGGCGCTCCCATCACGCGACGCCGAGGTCGAGGTTGAAGAGATCTTGCTTAAGGGCGCCGAACGCCAGGAGGAGGTCGGAGCTGCGGCTCAAACCGTCACGAAGCTCCTCCCCGAGGATGACTTCGAAGGCTTCGAACTTCTCCCAAATGTAGCCGACGCTGGTGACCGGCGTCAGCATGAAGTCGCGCGCGGCGGTTGCTTCAGCCCTCCAAATCAGTCCAAGGGATTCATCATCGTGCGGCCCGTCAGGATCTTTCCGCGCGGCTCGGGCGCGAAGCCATCTGGCGTGGGCGCGTTCCAACGCCTTCTCGGCGGTGTCGAGGGCGGTCTCATTTTCGTCTGCATTAGGCATGGCTTGGGCGGCTGCCCGAACGGTGTCGTCGGTCATTGTGGAAACTCCGATAATATGGTTGCCATCGCCGTGAGGATGGGTATAGTACCCATACGCTACTAATGTGGCCCCTGCAACCCTTTTCTTAGGTATCATACCCATATGCTTGTGACCGGAAACCAACTTAAGGCCGCGCGGGCACTAGCGGGTGTCGATCAGCTTTGGGCAGCGCAGGCCGCAAACATTGCGGTCAATACGGTGCGCAATATGGAGGCCTGCGGCGACCAGCCGATAACGAGCAGCGCCGCTAATGTTCGTGGTGTTCAGCGGGCACTGGAGTTGCTGGGAGTCGAATTCACGAACGGCGATAGTCCCGGAGTCCGGCTCCACTTTCTGGAAGCCCTCCCACATCAACGAGAAAACGGGGATCCCGCGATCCTGGTTCGCTGGCGTGAAGGCCCTCACTTTAAAATTGTAGACTTGGCGGAAGCGACACGGATCGCTGAAACAGTCGAAAGAAAAGGACAGACCCGAATTTCAATCGCCATCCGCGAAGCTATAAAACGCGCTAAGGACATCTAACGGACAGCGCAGGGCGTCGAAACAGCGAGGGCGATCTCCCGTGGCCCTTAGATTTTACCGCCGGGTCCGCATCGTGCCGGGCCTTCGGGTGAACCTCAGCCGGAGCGGGCCGAGCGTCTCGATTGGCGGGCGTGGGGCGTGGTACACGATAGGGCCGCGAGGGCGGCGAGCGACGGTTGGGCTTCCGGGGACGGGGCTGTTTTGGACAGAGCATGCACCGCCGGCTGCGCCTCGTCGTGCTGGGCAATGGTGGGCGATGGTAACCGTGGTTGTCGTCGTGCTCGCGGCGCTGATCTTGATCGCGAGCTTCGCCGGATAGTGACGGACGGGATGCGCAACCTTGGCGGTGGCGATTCAACTCCTAGTGTCATTCGGTGATCCAATAGCCGAACGTGGGGGCGAAGGCCGTGGATTGGCGTGGTTGGCCGACTCTGGCCTGGAATCTCTGGCTCCGAATTTCTTGCCTGCAGCCGGCTTTATCGCGGCAGTGTTGGCAGCATTGGTCAGTTATCGGACACTTACTCGAGAAAAGAGAGAAGAACATCTCAGGTGGTCACTCGAGCTATCGCCACCTAGACAAGATGGATGGAGTCGCGCTCGTCTCAGACGAAGGCAAGATGGACCGTTGCCGATTCTACTTCGTCGCCTCAAAATAGAAAAACCGCGAACGTCCCTTTTGACGTCGGATCAAGCGCTAAGCGGGCTTGTCAGGTATCAGGGTCTGTCTACCGGAGAGCCTGATGTTTCTCAAGCCGGTCGACGGTTTGTGATCGAAAAGGAGGCGGACGAGGCGCAGAGATTCGCCTTTACGGGATCATCAACTAAAATCGGCCTCGGATACTCGGAGTTTCTCTTTTTCGTGTCAGCCCCCCGCCCCCCGCTGGTCAACCGTTGGCATTCCTCACGTAAGGTAACAATCACCGTCGAGGCCGAAGAGATTTCATCCGAAAGGCGCAGGATCCGGATAAAGGTGACAAGCCAACCGATCGATTGGACGGCCAGCAACGCCAACACGACCAATTGAACGCAATCAATCTTCATTTTGGGTCTCCATTTGCGTCACGCCCGCGCGGTTGCTCATCACAGCCCCGCGAAGTTGAGCGCCGTCGCGATGTCGGCCGAAACCGTCGAGTCGATCGTGGATAGCGTCGAGCCCAACGCGCCCGCCATCGGCGAGGATGTGACGAGGCAGTTTACCGAATAGGTCGCATACTGCGGCAGGCGGCGGATATCGATGTTCGCTTCCGCAATGACGACCATGTAGAACTGGCCTGCGAAGGAAAGCGGGAGGACGCTGCCCGCTTGCCGCAGGCCGTTCAAGGCCAGCGCGTTCTCATAAGCTGACGCGCCCCAGAACGTGCCCGTCCATGTAATGTTGCGCTCCTCCGGCCCGAGGATATCGACAACCCTGGACCCGCCGGGGAACTGGTGCACTTGCGTGAGTTGGCGCCCGCCGAATGGCATGCGCTCCGGGGTGGACCACGAGTCGAATACGAGCGGGCCGAGAATCAGTTGATCAGAAGCCATGGGTCAACCTGTGGAGAAAGCGTAGCCGCCATCGACATAATGACCGTAGGTGTCGAAGGCTGGGGCAGACGTTGGGTGTTCGCTGGCACGCGCGATCCTCGCCACGACTTTGTTCGTGATCTTCTGGCCGTCCATGTCGGCGTAAACGATCACCGTCGTGTGGTGGCCGCCTGCCGGCGAATAAAGGCCCGTGTGCAGCGGCTTCCCGCCACCTCCGCCAGGATGGCCAGGCCCCGGTCCCGTGGGCGATGAGTTCGACCCGCCGAGATCGTGTTGCAGTCCCTTGATCGCGCCTTCAATCTCGCCGCCCAGCGAAGAGACAAATGACTTCAGCGCGGCGACAAGGCCCTGGAGCGCCGTCGCTACACCCTGCCAGTTCATCGCTGCGAGCGCAGCCACGGACGCGCCGATGCCGAGGATTCCGATTGCGATAGCGCCCCCAGGGGCGAACGCCAAGGCCGCCCCGACGATCGCCGCCGTTCCGAGCGTCGCAAGGCCAGCGCTCAGGGCTATCAGGCCCTCGCCGACCGCCTTCGCCATCTCGGGATGGGCAAGAGCGCCAGCGGCGATGGAGTTCATTGCGCTGGACATCGTCTGCAAGGCATTGATGGCGACTGGCACCATCGGCGCTCCGAACGCCTGAAGGAAGTTCGCTACAGCGTCTTTCAGGTTCGTGACGTTCGCGCCGAGGTCGCCCTTGGCCAAGTTCCCACAGGTGTCGGGTAGCGCGTTGTCGTAGAGACTTCGCATCCCGTTTGATCTGCGACTGGTTCTGAATGAACAGGCCCATCATGCGACGGGCCGTCTCCGTTCCGAAACGCGATAAAGCTCCTGCTGCACATCGGCGGCGGCCGTGACGCCCTTCGCAGCGAGAGCGGGAAGCAGGATTCGGGTCGCCCAATCCAGCATGCCCTGCTTTGGGTCCTTGAGGATGTCCTCTCCCCTCAAGCCGCCCTTATCGACAAAGACGCCGACGCCGGACGCATGCCACGATCCCGGATTGAGCAGACCGAGATTTTCCATCTCTTCGGCGGTCGGCTTGGTCATCTTGCCGCCGAGCAATTGGCGTCCGGCCGCAGTCATCGCGGTGCCGGCCGCGGAAGCCGCCGCATATCCATGAGCGCGGTCAACATCGACTTATAAAACTTGTCCGGATCAGTCATCATGCGGGCCATCGGGCCGGCAGTCTGCATGTACTGGTAGAGCGAGCGGGCATTGACGAGGCCGCCAGAGGCGACAATCGCCCGGGTCGCCGCCTCCGCCTCGCGAACGAACCGCTCAGGATCGAGTTGACCAGTGGTCGGGTTCATGCCGCCGCCACGAAGTTCGATGGCTTTGGCGAGAACTTGCATGTTTTGGCTGGCGGGCGTCCCTGTCAGGGATTCGAGAACCTTGGCCGCCTGCATGACGGCGGGGAATGCTGTCTGCGCTTCCTTCAAGTTGGGCATGACGCCCATCAGTTCGCGCATCCCCTTGACGTTCTCGGCGATCGTGGTCCCGATCACCTGATGCGTCGCAAGTTGGGCCTTGGCCGTCGTCTCCAGGACTTCCGCCTGCGAGACGCCCATATTGCGGAGAAGCGTCTGTTGCTTGACGAGCTCGCCGCCCGCCTGAACGGCGTGCTCCATTCCTTTGAATATCGCGCCGCTAGTGAATATGGCCGCGACGCCGCCAATGGCGACCCCCATCGCGTAAAGCCACCCTCGATCTCTTTGACCTTGGTGTGGATACCGAGGAGGCTCGATGAGATCGCCGCCAGCCCTTGCGTGATCGTGCCGGCCAGGGCGATCTCAACTCCAATTTTATAGATATCGGCCATCCCTTCGGCTCCTTACGACGCCTTCGACCGATCGCCCGGCGCGATCAGCGTCTTTTGAAACTCCTCAAGGCGGGCGATGCGCTCCTCAAGCGCATTCGCCTGCGCAGTCAAATTCTTGACCGCAGCTGCGCCCATTTCGTTGAACTGCCGCAGCGCGGCCAGGGATTCCGTCCTGATCCAAAGGCTTCTTCGAGTCATGATGCATGTTCCATTGAGGAAATAGGGTGCGCCGCCGGCTGCCGTGCCATGGACCGGCGGCGGCCGCGCGGACGAACAGGACTTCAGCGCCCAAGGAGTCAGGCGCGAATTTCGTGCGTTGTGAAGCCACACGCCGCTCGTCTGCGCGTTCGTGTTCATGCCGTCCGGACCATCGTCGCGTGATTTGCTGAGCGCGAAGGGGCGACCTGCACGGCATGGCCGGGAGGCGTCCGCATCTTCGGCGACAGGTGCTCGGCGATGACGCGATTCTTAAGCTCCGCGTTGGCCTTGTCCGCATAGACGTTCGCGTAGGCCCGCGCGGCGCTCAGATGCGGATTCGCGCGATGGTGGCGATCGGCAAGCGCCTGCATCTCGTCATGAGCCTTGCCGCGTGACACAGGCGCCTCTGCCGCTTCGTCCTCACGCGGATCTGACCTCAGGACCCCTGGCGGCCCGCATCGCCTTGAAAAGCGTCTGGCCGATCTCGCTCGACGATGGTCCTCGTAGACGCGCGAGTGATAGACCCTGTCGCCATCGGCGGGGGTGACGCCATGGACCTCGGCCACTCGGCGCTCGATCGCCTTCACATATCGTGCGACTCTTCGTCGAGATCACTGCGTTCGAAGCGTCCGTGCGCATCTGACGACGTTCCTTCGGCGACATGCGCGGATCAGCCGTCGTTGCTTTCGTCATTGCGAATTCCCTTCGCGATTTTCGGACTCGGATCGCGGCGACATGCTCGCGATACGAGTTGACCTGTTCCGCCACGTGGGCGGCTTTCTCGACAATACGCTGATGGTCGTCGCTGGCCAGCCCGTCGAGGATCGACTCGAGCGAGCGCCTGTTCCGCGGTTTTCATGCGGCCTCCCGCTTCTCATCGGGGCCGAGAACCTTCGCGGCCCAGCTGGCGCGTCATCAGGCGCCCATCCGGCATAGAGGGCTGCAAACTTCGTGCCGTTGCAGCGGCGGGACAGGCGGGCCTCCGGATGCAGGCCGGCAAGGGCCGCGTCCAACGCGCGCTTCACATTCACCTCAACGAGTTCCCTCGTCGGCGTCGGCGCACCGAGACGCCGCAGCTTGTCCATGACTTCGGCGAAATCGCGTCGAGCCGCACGCGCCTGGTCAAAGGCTGCATCCATCGCAGAGCCAATCTGTTCGAGTCGTTCGGTCAGAGCCTTAGCTTCCCCGGCATTGGCGCGCTCCGCTTCACGGCAGCAGCCTTCCGAGCCGCGTCGACGCGCTTGCGAGCCTCATCAACAGCCGGCCAAAGGCGATGCTCGCAGTCTTCGTCAAGCTTCTGCGCATCACCGAGCAGCTTCGAAGCCAGAGCGCTTGGCGGCGTCATCGTCCTGCCCCTCGGCCGCGAACGCGAGGTCGTGCGCCTTCAGCCGGGACGTCGCCGCAGCCTCGCGCGCGTGCGCGAGACGCGCTTCGAGTTCCGAGAGCTTGGCCTCAGCAAGCGTGAGCGAGTCGGTAGTCGTAGTAGTCATGCCTCAGTGTCTTCCTGAGATGCGATCGGCGGATTTGTAGTTCACGGCGAACCGCTCGGACCGGCGCTAAGGCTAGCAGACAGCGAGACCACGCGCCGCGATGCCCGCGCACTGTAAAGGTGATTGGCGGATAACCTCATCGGTGGGGGCTGCGTCACCGCGTAGACGATGGCGCCGGCCGCAGCGTTCGCGACATCGTCATGGCCGCCCGGCGCATGGTCGATGCTATCCTTGCCGGCCCGCGACGTGCGCCGCTCCAGTCCGACGAGTTGCGTCACCAGCCGCTTGTCGTCGAGCAACGCAACACGGCGCGAATTCAGCCGCGGCAGCATTTCGAGGTACAATTCCGACCGCGTCTTGTCGGCCGGCACATAGTCAACGCCGTGCTTGCGGAACTGTTCGCGCGGCCATTCGCCAGCGAACCGATCGCCCCGGACAGAGGCGACCCTGTACGAGAGGAAGAACTGGGCAAACTCCTTCGCGACAGTCTCCGGCGAGAAGGGCGGCTTCCGTTCCCGCATCGCATCGAGGATGACCTGTTCGCCCTCCATGTGTGCAACGGCGGCCGTGAAACTGTCGGCGCTTCCCCCAGACGGATCGACAAAGGCAACGTAGCGGGGCGTTGAGATCGGCGCGCGCTCAAACACGCCATCTTCAACGCAAGCCTCGACGACTTCGCGCGATACGAAGCTGTCGACGTCGGTTCGGAACTCGGCCATATACTCGGCCCCGGCGCTCGCCGGGTCGCGCTCCATGGCGTCGTCGATCACACGCTGCGGGACGGTCGCGTTCATGACGCGGGTCGCCGCTTTCCAGACAAGTACGTTCGGGTCTGCCGAGCCGAAATAGCGCTTGTACGCGTCCCACATTGCGCCGCGCCGTGCATAGGGGCTCGATGCGCACAACAGCATAGCGCCCGGAATGGTCGCCATCGCAGGCATGAGCGCCGCGATGATCTCGACGTCCGGCGTCGCGCTGTCCTCCTGAGGCCAGAACGCAATTTCATCGCATAGCGCCGGCGGCGAGTCGAGTAGCCTCGGACGCTCTTGTGCGACGCCGTCCCGACTTCGATCGTGACTTGGTTCGTGAGGTCGACGCTTTCGGCCGTTTCGCCCTCAACGAGCTTGGCAAGCGCCGGGATTGCGAGCAGCCCCTTGATGTACCTCAAGATCACGCGGGCCTGTTTGCGGTCGGCCGCAATGACCATGATCGTCGCGCGCTCGCCAGGGCCGAGGTACGGTCGGTGGTCCTTGAACGCGGCGAGAAAGACCGCGATGAGCGCCAGGACGAAGGATTTGCCCGCGCGCCGACCGCACACAAGCCACGCCTCGACGAAAGCGCGCGTCGGAAGCTCAGAGCGGCCCGTACACTGGCGAAACAGGTCGGCCTCGGCCTCCGACATAGGCAAGCCGAACAGGGCCGCCAGGAAGGCCCGCCAAGCGGCCCACGTCGCCTTATCGCGAAGGGCGCTGGCGAAGAGGCGCTTATCGTCGAGAGCGCGAAGGATGTCGATCACGCGACGTCATCCGATTGCGCGGCATGCTCCGCGAGGATGTCCGCAAGCGACGGAGTCGCGTCTCGCCGATCGCGCTTGACGCCAAGTTGGCCGAGCGTGCGGCTTAGGCAATTGCTGACCCTGGTCAGTTCCTCGGCGTCAACGTCCTCGCCCTTGACGATAGCCGCCTGCATCCGTTCCGCCTTCACGACCAGCGCTGCGGCGTTGCGGCAAAGGGCCTTGCTGGTCTCGCTCAACGAGGTTTCTCCGCCGAGGCTATCCATGAAGCTGGCGTTCAAATCGCGGAACCGGCGCGCGTCGCAAGTTCCGGCCGTCGATCCCCTTCGCATGTAGGCGCGAGCCATTGCTGACGGCCGCGCGAGTGGTCGACAATGGCTTTGCGATGGTTAGGCCTTCAAGCACGCGAACCTCCAATTTCGCTGCCGATTATGCCACGGGTCGACGCAACATGGAAGCGACATGAGCTCAACGAGTCAATGTAAGTTGTTGTAATAGCGCGTAATAAGGCGTATGCAATTGTCATAGACGGAGATATGATCCGCTAGTCGCTTTTGCCAGGCGCATTTTTCTGCTCTGTCCAACCGCGAACATGATTCGTCGAGCGCGGCCGAGATCGGTGCACAATTACGCCGATTGGGTCGGCGGATCGCCGTTCGCAGTGCTCGCCGTTCGCGGCGCATTTTTGCGCCACGACTGCCGCGGCTCGACGGGGCAGGGGGCAGGCGAAAAAATCCGAACGAGTACTTTTGAACGACCGCGTCTTCTCATGTGGCCTTCCCGGCAAACAATCTCCATTGGCTTGGCGTGTTGTCGCCCGCCCAAAGGCTTCACGTCTGCGCGCCCGGCTTCAGACGCCGGGTGCGTGTTCAGACGCACCGGGGGTATAAGGGGACGTGTGAACACACCCCGTCTGAAGGCGTCTGAAGGGCGTCTGAAGGGCGTCTGAAGAGGGCTCATCTTTTATGCTTCACTTGATGGTTGTTCGACGATAGCGAGCCTTGTTGTCCGTCGCGAAGGCGGCCCGACCGGCTCGACTCGGATGCGCTTGGCGGTCAGCAATCGCTCCATCGCGTCCGCGAAAGCCCGCTTGGCGACGCCTTCGGCGCTTGGGTGTTTGGCGAAGACGGTCGGGGCGTAAGACGCACTCACCTTCGACGACACGTCGCGGCTTTGGGCCGTGAAAGATGTAAGCAGGTCGAGGAAAACACGATCCGCCCTTGCGTCAGCCGCAAGCTTGTCAAACCCCCCGGCGGATGACGGCCCGTCGAGCATGAAGCAGCCCCTTGACCATCGGAGGCGAAGTTCAAGGCCGGTTCGCCCATAATTCGATTTCATGACGCGCAACACGCGAAGGTCGGCGTCAATCTCTCGGCCATCATCGCCTTTGAGCGTTTCAAGGTAGAGGCGCGAACGGACGGAATTCGACCACGCTGTTGATCCGCTTGTGCCGGACCCGCTCGCCATGCCCGAAAGCGACGGATGCGCGAGCAGCAAGATGGCCAAGTCGTGATCGATCGTTAGGCAGCGCAGCAGCCCGATGAACTGGCGTGCCTCAGCTCTCGCGTTCTCGTTTCCTGCGAAGACGTCTGCGAGTGTATCGAGAACTACGAGGCGTGGCTTGATCCGCTCGACGATCGCGGCGAGCCCTCGCCAGACGGGTGTTGCCCGGATGATTCCGACCTTGCCTTCCGGCGCGCCGAGGACGGCGTCGCGTCCGGCGAGGGGAATAAGGTGAAGGTCGCCGATGTCGGCGAGGTCGACGCCGCAGCTGTCGGTGATAGCGGCGAGTCGCCGGTGCTGTTCGTCGACGTCATCCTCGGCGCTCAGAATGACGACGGGGCCTTGCTCCGGCGCCGTTCCAAACCATGGCTTGCCGGCCGTTGTCGCGACGCCAAGCTGCATTGCGAGCAAACTCTTTCCAACGCCACCGTCGCCGCCGAGCAGCGTGACCGTTCGGCCGGGAACCATGTCGCGGACGTGCCAAGATCGGGACGGAACGTCTTTGCCGGCGAGCGAGGCTGCGGAAACGATCGGCAAAAGCGCTTTGGTTTCCGGTTCATCCGCGATCGAATTGACGCCATAGTCGTCGGGACCGGCGGGCGGCGGCGCGTCCCGCCAAGGTTGCGCTGCTATAGCTTCGTCGAGAGGGACGGGCCGGTTCATGCCGCGGCCCTCCCAAATTCGACATAGACCTTGGGGTCCGGCAATCGCAGCGTTGCATGAACGTGACGGCCGAACGCAACGTCACTGACAACCAGCGACTCACGCGCCAATTGCCAGCGAGCCAACTCGGGATCGATGATCACGACGCCGTCACGCTCAGCGACGAGCCAAGCCAACGGGTCGAAGCAGATGCGCAGGCCTTCCGCTCCAATCCGGGGAGCCCAACGGCTTTCAAGGCCTAGAAGAGCGGCTCTCCCATACCAAGACGCCAGCCTGTTCGTCTTGCGCGACCAAGCGACAAGATCGAGCGGATCCCCAGATTCGTCGCGAGCAAGGAAGACGAGAGACCGAACCGCGCCTTCGTCGCATGCCTCATCGGTAAAATCGAAGAGGGGCTGGTCATCGTGAAAGACGACATTAACGAAGGCCGGAAGCTCGGGTTCGCAGAGTGCGTCCAGTGAGACGCCCTTTGTGCGAAGGGACTTGATCAGACTGGGTGTGGGCGGACTAAGCCTTTTGTGGAGGCTCTCAACCTCTTCGGAGACGGTCATCATTCGCCCGCCCTGCCAATCGTCTCGGCTGCGTAGCGCGCGAGCAGGGCGGCCTCCGCGCGGCCGTGGTCTTTCTTGCGTCCGAAGAGGTCGGCGCGAGTAGGCCAAAGGCGCAGCGCCAGGGCGCGGGACTTTTCTTTATCCGCGTCGAGACAGAAATGGCGCTTCCACTTGGCCGGCGAGACAAGATGGAGGGGAACGCCGCTCGCCGCGATTACGCCGCGGACCATGCCGAAGCCGCAGCCGAACTTGAACACGGATGCGACACCTTGGCCGGGCCGTGAGGCGACCTGCTCGACGATCGCCATGTCCGGCCGCATTTGTGCGATGCGCGCGACAAGCGTTGCCGGATCAATGTCGCCACTGACAACAGGCATGTCTTCGGCGGTTATGGCGTCGTGCGCCGGGAAGAGGAACGCCAGCGCGCCGGTCAAACCCGGATCGATGGCGAGGATGCATTTTTCGCTCACAGCCGCGCCTCCGCAAAAGCAAGAGACGCGACGACCGCGGCGCGAATCGGCGTGAGGCCATGCCGGCGCACGAGGAACCCTGCTTGAAATTTTTCCGGGGAAAGGGTAGCATCGCGATCGATCTTGCCGGGAAGCTGATCAATCGCGCGGGGTCCGGGTGCTTCACAGCGGCCGGGCCTCGACGCTTTTTGGGGGTGCATCGCTCAAGCGACCTCCCCATTGACGACCGCCGCGAAGAATTTCCGCAAGCCGGAACGGCTCGCGCACCATCGGCCGCCGACCTTGCGCGCGGGCAGGCGCCCCGTCTCCAACAAATGATAGGCCTGTCGCGGAGTGCGTCCGATAGCCTCCGCAATCGGTTTCACTTCCCAAACCAAATCGGTCGCCAAATCCTCTTGAACACCTGGCTTTTCACTGACCATCTTCGCTTTCTCCTGTGACCAAATACGCATTGCGTATTTAAGTGAGTAAAAAATACGCGTTGACCTAGTCTAACTCGAACTTTGCGCTTCGGAAGGCTGCATTTAAATCGACAACGATAGCGGAAATGCTGTTCTCTCCGATCATCGAAGTGAGCATCTTCGCTAGCGATAACTGTTCGTCGATAGCTGCTTTCGAACGGGTTTCGGACCAGAGATTGATGTGTCCTTCCAGATTGTAAATAAGGAACGTCATTCCCTTTCCGCATAGCGCTTCATTGAACGTTTCCCGCAGGTGAGGCACTCTAAGATAAGTTCGGACGCCTCGCGCGACCCTACACAGATTGCCGATCGATACCTCCTGCCGCGCAAAGCCGTCCAGAACGCAGGCGATCACTGCCTCTTCCTTGCTGAAACTCCTATGCACGCCAGACCCGGCGGCATCTGTCCCAGCGTCGGCCTGTAGCGCGCCCCGATCGGCCCAAAGCTGAAGCGACCTGCGCTTGGCCCCGGTTATCCGAACGAGATCAGCAAGCGAATACACCCAATCCTCCATAACCAAATACGCATCACGTATTTACGCCTGTCGCCAAGCGCTGTCAATCCCAAACAATCGTGCCGCGAACGCGCTGCAATTCATGTTGCATTTCATGTTGCGCGGACTAGCCGTCGGTCCGTGGAAACCGTTGGAATTGCTTGCGTCGTGTTGCAGACCATTGCAACATGAAAAAGGCCCCGGAGAGGGGCCGATTTCGAGGCTAAGTCTTTGATTTAAAAGGTGGCTGGGGGACCTGGATTCGAACCAAGATTGACGGAGTCAGAGTCCGCTGTTCTACCGTTGAACTATCCCCCAACGGCGGCCGTCGCGAAGCGACGCCCGGCGCAAGGCCGGCGTCAATAGCGAAGGCCAGGCCGCCGACGCAAGCCTTTCGCGCGGCGTCACGGACGTCGCGGCTTTCCTCGCCGCGTCACACATGCTCCACCGCCACCACGCCCGGCGCGGCCTTGAGCGCGCCGGCGACCGCCGGGTTGACGGCGTAGCGGCCCGGCAGGCGGATCTCGACCTCGCCCTCCTTCGGCCCGAGCATGACCACCAGCGACACCTCGCCGTCGCCCTGGGCCTTGAGGCGGCTCTCGATCGAGGCGAGCGGGCTCTCGTCGCGCACGAAGATGCGCAGGCCCTTGTGGACCTTGGCGGCGGCGTCGTTGAGCCGTCTCGACGCCGACGATGCGGGCGCGCACGTCCTCGCCCTCGACGTTGGCCTGCAGCGTCACGAGCACGTCCGAGCCCTTCTCCAAAAGGTCGCGCTACTGGTTCAGCCCCTCCTGGAACACGATCGCCTCGTACTGGCCGGAGGGGTCGGAGAGCTGCACGATCCCCATCTTGGAGCCGGTCTTGGTGCGCCGCTCGGCGCGGTCGAGCACGCTCGCCCCGAGCCGCGCGGTCGTGGCGCCGGCGCGCACCGAGCGGACGAAATCCGCCCAGCGGGTGGCGCGCAGCCGCTTCAGCGCCGAATCGTAGGCCTCGAGCGGATGGCCGCTCAGGAAGAACCCGACCGCGTCGAACTCGCGCTTGAGCCGCTCGGCCTCCGTCCACGGCGCTCGCCCGGACGCTTGAGCGGCGCGGCCTCGGCGTCGCCGAACAGCGCGTTCTGGCCGGACGCCTTCTCCGACGCGCCGCGGTTGGCGATCGCCAGCATCGGCTCGATCGAGGCGAACACGACGGCGCGGTCGGGCTCGAGCTCGTCGAACGTCCCGGCCGCCGCGAGGCTTTCCAGCGCCTTCTTGTTGACGAGCCTCGGGTCGAGCCGGCCCGCCATGTCGGCGAGCGAGGCGAACGGACGGTCTCCGCGCGCCGCGACCAGCGCCGCCGCCTGCGCGTCGCCGACCCCTTTGACGGCGCTCAGCGCATAGACGATCGTCGCCTTGCCGTCGGCGCGCGATGCGGACGTCGAAATCGACCTCGGAGGCGTTGGCCGAGGGCGGCGCGACCCGGATGCCGAGCCGCTGCGCCTCGCCGCGGAATTCGGCGAGCTTGTCGGTGTTGCCCTTGTCGAGGGTCATCGAGGCGGCGAGGAACTCGGCCGGGTGGTTGGCCTTGAACCAGGCCGTCCAGTAGGCGATCAGCGCGTAGGCCGCCGCGTGGCTCTTGTTGAAGCCGTAGTCGGCGAACTTGGCGAGCAGGTCGAAGATCTCGTCGGCCTTGGCCTTGGTCAGGCCGCGCTCGACCGCGCCGTCGACGAAGCGGGCGCGCTGGGCGTCCATCTCCTTCTTGATCTTCTTGCCCATCGCGCGGCGCAGCATGTCGGCTTCGCCCAGCGAATAGCCCGACAGCGCCTGCGCGATCTGCATCACCTGCTCCTGGTAGATGATGACGCCGAAGGTCTCGCGCAGGGAGGCCTCCATCAGCGGGTGCAGGTATTCCGGCTTCTCCTGGCCGAGCTTGCGGGCGCAATAGGTCGGGATGTTGGCCATCGGGCCGGGGCGGTAGAGCGCGACGAGGGCGATGATGTCCTCGAACCGGTCGGCGCGCATCTCGGCGAGCGCCTTGCGCATGCCGGCGCTTTCCACCTGGAACACCCCGATCGTCTCGCCGCGGCCCATCATCTCGTAGGTCTTCGCGTCGTCGAGCGGGATCCTGGAGAGGTCGATCGCGACGCCCCTGCGCGCCACGAGGTTCGACGGCCTTCTGCAGCGTGGTCAGCGTCTTCAGGCCGAGGAAGTCGAACTTGACGAGGCCCGCCGGCTCGACCCACTTCATGTTGAACTCGGTCGCCGGCATCGACGCCTTCGGGTCGCGGTAGAGCGGCACGAGCTCGGTCAGCGGCCGGTCGCCGATGACGACGCCCGCGGCGTGGGTCGAGGCGTTGGAATAGAGGCCCTCGAGCCGCTCGGCGATGGCGAGCAGGCTCGCGACCCGCTCGTCGTCGGCCGCCGCCTGCTGCAGCCGCGGCTCGTCCGCCACCGCCTGCTTCAGCGTGACCGGATGGGCCGGGTTCTGCGGCACGAGCTTGGCGAGCCTGTCGACCTGGCCGAGCGGCATCTCGAGCACGCGGCCGACGTTGCGCAGCACGCCGCGGGCGAGGAACGAGCCGAAGGTGATGATCTGGGCGACCCGGTCGGCGCCGTAGCGGTCGCGCACGTAGGCGATCACCTCGTCGCGCCGCTCCTGGCAGAAGTCGATGTCGAAGTCCGGCATCGACACGCGCTCGGGGTTGAGGAAGCGCTCGAACAGGAGCGCGAAGCGCATCGGGTCGAGGTCGGTGATGGTGAGCGACCAGGCGACCAGCGAGCCCGCGCCCGAGCCGCGGCCCGGCCCGACCGGAATGCCCTGCGCCTTCGCCCATTTGATGAAGTCGGCGACGATCAGGAAGTAGCCGGGGAACTTCATCTTGACGATGACGTCGAGCTCGAAGGCGAGGCGCTTGTCGTAGTCCTCGCTGCGTGTGGCCCGGCGCGAGCCCGTGATGGGCGAGCCGCGCCTCGAGCCCCTCGCGCGCCTGCCGGCGCAGCTCCTGCGACCTCGTCCACCGTCTCGCCGCCGCGGACGAGAAATGCGGCAGGATCGGCTTGCGGGTCAGCGGCCGGTAGGCGCAGCGCATGGCGATCTCGACGCTGGCCTCGGTCGCCTCGGGCAGGTCGGCGAACAGCGCGACCATCTCGGCGCGGGTCTTGAACCGGTGCTCCGGGCGAGAGGCGCCGCCGCTCGGCGGTCGAGAGCAGCGCGCCCTCGGCGATGCAGAGCAGCGCGTCGTGCGCCTCGTAGTCGGGCGGGCGCGCGAAATAGGGCTCGTTGGTCGCGACCAGCGGCAGGCCGAGCCGGTCGGCGAGGTCGATCAGCGCCGGCTCGGTCACGATCTCGGACTCGAGGCCGTGGCGCTGCAGCTCGACATAGAGGCGGTCGCCGAAGGTTTCCCGCAGGCGCACGAGGCGCGCCTCGGCGAGGTCGGCCATGTGATGCGCCGAGCGGGCGGTCGATCGGGCCGGCGGGACCGCCGGTCAGCGCGATCAGGCCGTCCGCGCCCGCGAGCGCCTCGAACGGGAGATGCGCCTCGTCGCCCTCCTTCGGGTCGAGCCAGAGCGACGAGACGAGCCGCATCAGGTTCCGGTAGCCGGCCTCGGACTGGGCGAGCAGCACGATCGGCGCGCGGGCGACGCGCAGTTCGGCAAGGCGCGAGGAGGAGGGCGGGCGCGTCGCCGAAATCGACCGTGACCTGCGCGCCGACGATCGGCTGGACGCCGCTCTTGGCGAGCTTCTCCGAGAACTCCAGGGCGCCGAACAGGTTGTTGGTGTCGGTGACGGCGAGCGCCGGCATGGCGTCGGCCTTGGCGAGCTTGGCGAGCGTCTCGATCGGCAGCGCGCCCTCGCGCAGCGAGAAGGCGCTGTGGACGTGGAGGTGGACGAAGCCGACGGCTTTGAGAATCGACGGATTCCATGGCGGCCATTGTCGCAAGCCGCGGGCGCGGGGTCGAGGGCGCCGGCCTGTGGATGTCGGGGAGGGCGAGGGTCGTCCGAAAGGCGGCCCCCCCTTGTTGAAGCGACGCGCGCAGCCGATTGCGGGTTCGCCGCGTCGCCGTGCTGGCGCTGCGTCAGATCATCGGCAGCGCGGATTCGCGCCGACGGGAACCGCGCCGATCGCCCGGCCATTCATGTTGGCGACCTGCACGCACCCGCCCGTCGCGGGGTTGAAGTAGAAGCCGTAGATCGCAGCGCCCGCCACCTCCGTGCCGACGTTTCGGTATCCGGCGGCCGCCATCGCGGCTATGACCTGAGCGGGCGCCAGACCTTTGACGTTGGGAAGGCCGACCGGTCGGCCGGGAGGGGGAAATCCCGGCTGTCCGCCGCCATTGGGCTCCCAGCCGGGTCCTCCGCCGCCGCCTCCAGGTCCCCAGCCGGGGCCGCCGCCAGGTCCGGGGCCGGGGCCGCCGCCGGGCTCCCAACCCGCGCCGCCGTCGTCGGGTCCGCGCCCCTGCTCGCGCTGGGCGGCGCGGCAGCCTTGCCTGTAGGCGTGGCTGTCGTCCTCCTGGTCATATCGGCCCGCGAGGCAGTCGTAATAGCCGCGACTGTATTCGCGCGGCGAGGCCGCGGCCGGCGCGGCCAGCGCCAAACAGAGCGCTCCCGCCGCAATGGCGACGATCTGGGTTTTCATGTGTTGCAGCCCTCCGCAGCTTGAATCAGCCGGACGCAAGGGCCATACGGGCCGGTCTCAGTCAAGACGTCGCTCTCCGGGCGGTCCACGCCCCCCACCGACCAACATTCCGTTCCGCGCCTGAGAAGCCGTCCGCACATCCGGGATCCGCCTCGAATCGCGGATCGCGTCGCGGCGATTGTCGATCGTAGCGACAATTCTGCGCCTCCGCGCGCAGACGATCTGCGTTAGAGTGGTAGCCGGACAAAGAAGGAAGAGCCTGCCGCCCCGCCGTTCCCAACCGCCTTCGCGGCGACAACGAGCGGGCGAGCGGCTGGGCGCGCGAGGCTTGAATGATCATCGGCGACATCGACGACGTGAACCTCGACGCGCTCGCCGCCATGGCGCGAACCGAAGACCCGCGCCTGCGCGAAATTCTGATCGCGCTGGTCAAGCATCTGCACGCCTTCGTGCGCGAGGTGCGGCTGACCGAGGCCGAGTTCCGCGCCGCGACCGCCGTCCTTAACGAAATCGGCCGGCTTTCCACCGACACGCACAACGAGACGGTGCTGATGGCGGGCTCGCTCGGCGTGTCGTCGCTGGTCTGCCTTCTCAATAACGGCGTCGACGGGAGCGCCGAGACGTCTCAGTCCCTGCTCGGCCCGTTCTGGCGGCTCCATTCGCCGCGCGTGGAAAACGGCGGCTCGATCGTGCGCTCGCCGACGCCGGGTGAACCGCTGCTGGTGACCGGCCGCGTGGTCGATCCGTCCGGCGCGCCGATCGAGGGCGCAGAGGTCGACGTCTGGCACGCTTCACCCGCCGGCTTTTACGAGAATCAGGATCCGGACCAGGCCGAAATGAACCTGCGCGGCAAGTTCACGACCGACGCCGAGGGCCGCTTCTGGTTCTCGACGGTGAAGATGGTCGGCTATCCGATCCCGACCGGCGGCCTCGTCGGGCGGCTCCTGAAAGCGCAGAACCGCCAGCCGAACCGGCCGGCGCATCTGCATGCGCTGATCGTCAAGCCGGGTTTCAAGGTGCTGATCTCGCAGGTCTACGATCCGAGCGACCCCAACCTCGAAGACGATCCGCAGTTCGGCGTGACAAGGGCGCTCGTCGGCGCCTTCGTCCGCCATGACGAACCGCATCCGACCGACCCGTCGATCCGCGGCCCATGGCATTCATTCGGCCACACTTACGTGATGCAGCCGGGCGAGACCATTCTGCCGGTTCCGCCGATCAAGTAGGCGCTGTCGGGAAGAAAATGCGCAGAGACCCCGTGCAGCCCGCTCCGACCTCGACTTGGTGCGGCGACGGAGACTGCGGATTCGCCGCTTGCCGGTCGGCTTGGCGTTGCAGCGTTGAGCCGGCTATTGTCGCGCATGGATTGGCCGTAAAAAGGGAGCGCCCGCAGTGAGCAAGCCGAAACTCGAATGGGCCGAGAAGGGAGAAGCTGAGGATTTTGAGGCCGCAACGAAATATCTTTCGCTGCTGTGCTCGGACACGAAAGCGAAAGCGCTGGTCCAGATCCTCCGCAGCTCGAAGCTCGTTCAACACGCCGCGAAGGACTTGTTGCGCGCCGCGCGCCTTCCGCTCCTGCCGGATAACGAATCGCATGTGGACTCTGATCTGAAGCGGATTCACAAAGGCAAGGCGCTGCCGCCGGTTCTGCTCATTCGCGGCGACATCGCGAGCGGCCTTCCTCTGGTCGTGGCCGACGGCTATCACCGGATCTGCGCAGTCTGCTATTTCGACGAAAGCGCGCCCATTCCCTGCCAAATTGCTGACATCGCCGATAGACGGGGATAAAGCGGCGGGAGCCGAAGGTCGGGTTCCCGGACCTCGATGATCGCGGGCGGCCGCCTTGCGCTGCCTTGGGCGTCAAGCGTTCATTTTTTGACCAGCAGGTCGCGCCTGCTGCGGCGTCCCTCCTCAGAACGATTTGGCGGGCGAGAACCTGGAGAACTCCCCGGCATAAGTCTTCGTGAGCGGGGAGGCGTAAGTGTTGCGCTTCGAGGTCTTGAGGCCGAGGCGGGCGAGCGTCTCGGCGAGGCCGACGGCGCAGGCGACGCCGTCGAGCACCGGGACGCCGGCCTTCTTTCTCGAGGTCGCGCGCGAGGTCGGTCATGCCGGCGCAGCCGAGCACGATCGCCTCCGCGCCGTCTTCGGCGAGCGCGCGAAGAATCTCGGCCTCGATCGTGCGGCGGGCCGCCGAACCCTCCTCTTCGAGCGCCAGCACGGGAACGTCGGCGGCGCGCACGCGGGCGCAGCGCGAAGCGAGGCCGTATTTCGACGAGGTTCCGCTCGATCGGCGCGATCGAGCGGGGGAGGGTGGTGACGACGCTGAATTTTTCCGCGATCAGGCTCGCCAGGTGAAACGCCGCCTCGCCGATGCCGACGACCGGCGCGGCGGTCGCGCAGCGCGCGGCGTCGAGCCCGGTGTCGTCGAAGCAGGCGACGACGAAGGCGTCGGCGTCGGCCGCCCTGGCGATCTCGGCGAGGAGGCCGGGCACGGAGAAGGCCTCGTCGAAATAGCCCTCGATGCTCGGCGGCCCGAATTCGGGATTGACGGCGCGGATCTCGACGCCGGGCGAGGCGGCGGCCTCAGCCGCGGCGCCGATCTTCCTCGTCATCGAGGCGGTCGTGTTGGGGTTGATGACGCAGATCAGCATGGCATGAGCCTTCAGACCTCGCCGCCCAGATAGAGATGCTGCACGCGCTCGTCCTTGACGAGGTCGGCCGAAAGACCCGCGAGCGCGATCGAGCCGGTCGAGAGCGCATAGGCGCGATGCGAGACGCGCAGCGCCATGCGCGAGTTCTGCTCGACCAGCAGCACGCTGACCTTCTCGTCGCGGTTGATCGCCACGATCGAGCGGGCGATGTCCTGGACGATCTTCGGCGCGACGCCGAGCGAGGGCTCGTCGAGCAGCAGCAGCCTGGGCTTCGCCATCAGCGCGCGGCCGATCACCAGCATCTGCTGCTCGCCGCCGCTCATCGTGTCCGGCGGCCTGGCGCAGGCGATCCTTGAGGCGGGGAAAGCGGTGCAGCACGTCGTCGAGCGAGGCGCGGATCGCCGGCCGCGTCCGAACGCGAGAAGGCGCCCATCAGCAGGTTGTCGCGCACGGTCATGTAGGGGAAGACCCGGCGCCCCTCGGGGACCATGGCGATGCCGAGCTTGACGATCGCCGCCGGGTCGAGGCCGTCGATGCGCCGTGCCCTCGAAGGTGATCGAGCCCTTGCGGATGCGGCTGAGCCCGGTGATCGCGCGCAGGATCGACGACTTGCCGGCGCCGTTGGCGCCGATCAGCGCCACCGTCTCGCCCGCGTCGAGGTCGATCGACACGCCCTTCAGCGCGTAGACGTGGTCGTAGTAGAGTTCGACGTCGTCGAGCGAGAGCATGGGGGCCATGGTCTAAAGCCCGATCGTTTCGTCTTCGACGCCGAGATAGGCCTCGATGACCTTGTCGTTGGCTCGGATCTCGGCCGGCGTCCCCTCGGCGATCTTGACGCCGAAATTGATCACGACGATCCGGTCGGAGATCTTCATCACCGCCGGCATGTCGTGCTCGACCAGCAGGCAGGTCACGCCGCGGTCGCGCACCGCGCGGACCATCTCGACCGCCCGATTGGTCTCGTCGACGTTCATGCCGGCGAATGGCTCGTCGAGCAGCAGGATCTTGGGGTTCGCCGCGAGGCCGATGGCGATGCCGAGCGCGCGCAGATGGCCCTGCGGCAGGTTGCTCGCGAGCTCGTTCCTGACGGCGCCGAGGCCGAGGAAATCGAGGATCTCGTCGGCCGAGCGGCCGAACGCCTCCTCGTCGCGGCGCGCCGCCGCCGTGCCGAGATAGAAGCCGGCAAGGCTCGCGTGCGAGCGGAGGTGATGGGCGACGATGACGCTGTCGCGCGCCGTCATGCCCTTGAAGATCGTCGTCTCCTGGAAGGTGCGCACCACCCCCTTGCGCGCGACGATGTGCGGCGCGAGCCCCGAGATGACCTCGCCGTTGAAACGCACCTCGCCGCGCGTCGGCTTCTCGAACGAGGAGATCAGCTTGAAGATGGTCGACTTGCCGGCGCCGTTCGGGCCGATGATCGACAGGATCGCGTTCGGCTCGACGTCGAACGAGACCTCGTTGACCGCGGTCAGGCCGCCGAAGCGCTTGGTGAGGTCGCGGACCTCGAGGATCGGCGACGGTCACGGCGCCCTCCTCGAAGGCCAGCGCAGGCTGAGGAGCCCGTTCGGCAGGGCGACGATCAGCAGGATCATCACGCCGGAGTAGATGAGAAGCTGGTACTGGCCCGCCTGGAACAGGAGGTCCCAGCCGAAATAGAGCACCAGCGTGCCGAGCATCGGGCCGAACACGTAGCCAAGGCCGCCGAGGAAGCAGTTCAGCATGAAGTTCACGCTGTCGTTGACGGTGAAGCTCGACGGATAGATCGACTGGGCGATGGCGACGAAGATCGCGCCGCCGATCCCGCCGAGGAACGACGAGATCGCATAGGCGAGCACGCGCAGGAGCCGGCACGTTGACGCCCATCGAGGAGGCGAGCGTCCTCGTTCTGGCGCAGCGCCGCGAACAGATGGCCGACGCGCGAGTTGACGAGCCGCTAGAGGCCGCGAAGCAGAGCGTCATCATCGCGACCGAGAGGAAATAGAAGGCGACGTTGGGTTCGGCGAAGCTGTCGAAAGCCGGGCACGAGCGTCAGCCCGAAAACGCGGATCGCGCCGGGCATCGGGAATGCTGGTGATGCCCCGCGCGCCGTTGGTGATGGGGAGCGCGAGCGCCGAAAGCCGGGCGACTTCGGTCAGCACCAGCGTGACCATCGAGAAATAGACGCCGCGCAGCCTCAGGATCGGCAGGCCGATCAGCACGCTGATCAGAGCGCAGAAAAGTCCGGCGAGCGGCAGGCTCAGCCAGAACGACAGGCCGTAGGTCGAGACCAGCACCGCGGAGACGTAGCCGCCGACCAGCGCATACGCGCCCTGGCCGATGTTGATGCGGCCGATGTAGAAGGTGAGCCACACGCCGCCCGACGCGATGGCGAGCAGCGCGACCGAACTCAGCGTGTAATAGAGGTCGGTGCGGCGCGTCTCGTAGATCGCGAGCGGAACGGCGACGAACACGATCAGGAGAAAGAGCGCGACGGCCGAGGCGCGCGCGCCGCGCTGCATCCTGGTCATCGGTTTCATCCCCACGGCTTGCCCATCAGCCCGTTCGGGCGGATGGCGAGGAAGACCATCAGCGCGACGAAGATGGCGAGATAGGTGATGTCGCCGTAGGAGTGCAGGACGGTGAGGCCGACCGACTCCAGCATGCCGAGGATGAAGCCGCCGGCGATCGCGCCGCCGACCACGCCCGCGCCGCCGATCATCACCATCATGAAGGCCTTGATCGAGATCGGCCGCGCCGATGCCGGAATTGACGCCGGTGATCGTCACCAGAAGGCCGCCGACGAGGCCGGCGAGCATCGCGCCGAGCGCAAAGCCGACGAGCCCGTAGAACGCGACCGGCACGCCCATCAGCTGCGCCGCCACCCGGTCCTGCGCCATCGCCCGCATGGCGCGGCCGGGCTTGGTGAACTGCATCATCAGGATGAAGGCGACGATGAACAGGACGGCGAGGCCCGCGACGAGGATGCGGTCCCACGGCAGGATCAGGTTGTCCGAGGATGAACACGCCGTTGACGATCTTGTGCACGCCGCGCTGCTTCTCGCCGAACATCAGAAGGATCGCGGCGTCGAGAAAATAGGCGACCCCGGCCGCGAGCAGCATCGTGCTCTCCTCGCGCTCGCTGCGGCGGATCACGGTGCGGAACAGGAAGCGCTCGAGCGCCGCGCCGAGGACGGCGAGGGTCAGCGCCGAGGCGATCAGCGCGACGACGAACGGCAGCTTCATCAGGCCGTAGACTTCGTAGGTGACGAAGCCGCCGAGCACGTACATCTGCCCGTGGGCGAAATTGAGCACGTTCATCAGCGCGAAGATCAGCGTCAGGCCGAGCGCGATCAGGGCGTATTGCGCGCCGAGATAGAGCCCGTTGGCGATGACCTGTTCCATGCGGAACGCTACTCCATTCTCATGAAACGTCATGTCCGCCTGAGTCTCGTGCGGACGGAACTCCCGCCCCCCTTGTGGGGGGCTGGCAGGGGTAGGGGGTCGCACGGACCGTGGGCGGCAATGCGCGCCTTCGAGCCGCATCCAACGTTCGGCGTGGCGCGCGACCCCCCTCCCTGTCCCTCCCCCACAAGGGGGGAGGGGACATGGCGTCAGTCGACGTTGGCGATGAACAGCGTCTCGAACTTGCCGTCCTTGTATTCGTTGACGACCAGCGGCACGGCGAGCTGGCGCTTCTGGCCGAACGAGGTGTCGCCGACGTAGTGCAGCGTCGCCGAGGAGTCCTTGAGGTAGGGGTTCGGGCGCGGAGAAGCCGTCGATCGTCTTCTTGAACTCGTCGACGTTGTCGATCGCCTTCGGGTTCGCCTTCAGCGTGTCGACGATGTACTCGAGCGCGTAGACCTTGGTGTTCGAACTCGTCGTTGTACTCGCCGAACTTCTTGGTGTAGCGGTCGATGAACTCCTCCATCGCCTTCGAGCGGATCTCCGGGGTCGAGGCGCCGCCGACCGAGATGAAGCCGTTGGCGAGATCGCCCGCGCCTTCCTCGAGCACCTTGGCGTCCTGCGCGGTCTCGGTCGAGATCAGGCCCTTGTAGCCGAGCTCGCGCGCCGAGCGGATGAGGAGCGGCGCATTGGCCGGCGCGACGCCCGAGAGCACCAGCAGGTCGGGTTTGAGCTTCACGATCGGCGTCAGCACCGGCGTGAAGTCGCGCGTGTCGTTCGGCGTAGGTGTCGGTTGTCGGCGACGACGTCGAGGCCGAGCGCCTTGGCGGCGGCGACGCCGTTGTCGCGCTGGCTCAGCGGATCGGATTCGTTGGCGGCGACGAACGCGACCGTCTTCACGCCCTTCTTGTCCTTGAGATACTTGTAGATCGCCGGGACCCGACTGATAGCTCGCGACCATGCCGAGCACCGCGTTCGAGGCGGGCTTGGTGTAGAGCGCCTTCGGGAAGGCGTAGGGGAAGTAGATGATGCCCGCCTTCTCGGCGACCGGCCGCACGGCCGCGGCGCCGTCGTCGACGTTCGGGCCGACGACGTAGTGGATCCCCTCCTGGGCCATCTTCTCCATGCCGGCGATGGCGCGCTTCGGGTCCTTCTGGTCGTCGAAGGTGACGACGTCGATGTCGTAGGTCTTGTCGCCGATCTTCACGCCGCCCTGGGAATTCCACCAGTCGGCGAGCGTCTGCATCGAGCGGACGTTCGACGTGCCCCAGGCGGCGGCCGGGCCGCTGGTGACGCCGACGAAGCCGATCTTGAGCGCCGGGTTGGCGGCGTCCGCCGGGGCGGCGGCGGCGAGAGCGAGAAGCGGACGCAAGGCCGAAGAGGCCGGCGCGGAAAGTCGTGCGGGACGTCATACGGGAAATCCTCCGAATTCGGCTACGGCGCGCCGGGGACGAGGAGCGGCGCGCCGTCGAGCGGACGCTGGTGAGGTTGCGTTCGCGGACAAAATCTTGTCAACATGACCGAAGAAAATTGTCGACAATCTGCCAATATTTGTGCACGAGCGCAAAGAACGGGCAGACAATGACGCGGAAGTCGTCAATCTTGGCGCAGCGAAACGAAAACAGAACTTGACTTCAAGACTCGTGCCGGGCCTCACCGTCCCGGCTGAACCCGGAGGGGCGTGGGGACGATGGCGCTAATCGACGACGACCTGCGGCAGCCGCTTTCCGACGCGGCGATCGTCGATCGCGTCGTGGCGGCGGTGATGGAGCAGAAGCTCGCGGCCGGCGCGAAGTTGCCCGAGGCGCCGCTTTGCGAAGCGTTCGACTGCAACCGCTCGCAGATTCGGCGCGTCCTGATCGTCCTCGCGGATCGGGGCGTCGTGACGCTGCACCCCAATCGCGGCGCATTCGTCGCGAGCCCCGACGCCGAGGAGGCGCGCAACGTTTTCGAGGCGCGGCGGGCGATCGAACGCTCGATCGTGCTCGCGGCCGCGTCGCGGATCGACGCGGCGACGCTCGAGGAGCTTCGTCGAGAACGCGCAGGCCGGCGGCGCCGCGGAGGCGCGCGGCGACCGCAGCGAGTTGATCCGCCTGTCCGGCCATTTCCATCTCCGCCTCGCCGAGGCGGCGGGGAACGCCGTGCTGACCCGGTTCCTCGAGGATCTCGTCGCGCGAACCTCCCTGATCATCGGCCTCTACGGCTCCCGGGCGACGCGCTCCTGCTCGGAGGAGGAGCACGACGCCCTTCTCGCCGCGCTCGCCGAGCGCGACGGGCCCCGCGCCGCCGACCTGATGGACCGGCACCTTGCCCATCTCGAGCATCTGCTCGACATTCGCGACGCCGTCGAGGCCCCCGCCGACATCCGCAACGTGTTCGCGAGATAAGGATCGGGGCGCGCGGGTCGCCCTCCGCGCGACCGTCCCGGAGCGTCTTCATCTCGAAACCCGAGGGAATATCCGCGGGCCGCCGGGCGGCCATGCGCGCGGGTCCGCGTCACTGTGTCGCTCGGCCTTTCGGCGCGCAGAAGGCGGCCATGCGCGCCGGGCGTCTTGCGTGCGTCGCGCGCGGCTCCTAAAGCCGTCGTTGGCGCCGGGCGCCGGTCCGGCGGGCGCGTTCAATCGGAGGGAACCGAGTATGTCGCACAAGATTCTTGTCGCCCAGGGCGGCGGCCCGACGGCGGTCATCAACCAGTCGCTCGTCGGCGTTGCGCTCGAGGCGCGGCGCTTTTCCAGCATCTCGCACGTCTATGGCGCGCTGCACGGCGTGCGCGGCATCATCAACGACGACCTCGTCGACCTCGGCCAGGAAACCGTCGCCAATCTCGAGGCGGTGGCGGCGACGCCGGCCTCGGCGCTCGGCTCGACCCGCGACAAGCCGGACCTGAAATATTGCCAGGAGATCTTCAAGGTTCTCAAGGCGCACGAAATCGACACGTTCTTCTACATCGGCGGCAACAACTCCTCCGACACGGTGCGCATCGTCGCCGACGAGGCCCGGAAGGGCGGCCACGCGCTGCGCGCGATCCATATCCCGAAGACCATCGACAACGATCTCGTCGGCTTCGACCACGTGCCAGGCTTTCCGTCGGCGGCGCGCTTCGTCGCGCAGGCCTTCGCCGGCGCCAACCTCGACAACGCGGCGCTGCCGGGCGTCTATTGCGCCGTGGTGATGGGACGCCACGCGGGCTTCCTCACCGCCGCCGCGGCGCTGGCGCGCAAGTATCCCGGCGACGGCCCGCATCTGATCTACCTGCCGGAGCGCACGTTCGTCGTCGACAAGTTCCTCGCCGACGTGAAGGACGTCTACGAGCGTCACGGCCGCTGCATCATCGCCGCCTCCGAGGGCATCCACGACGAGACGGGCGAGGCGATCATCACCAAGCTCGTCGGCAAGTCGGAGAAGGACGCCCACGGCAACGTGCAGCTTTCCGGCACCGGCGCGCTCGCCGACCTGCTGTGCGAGGAGATCAAGAACAAGCTCGGCATCAAGCGGGTGCGCGGCGACACCTTCGGCTATCTGCAGCGCTCGTTCGTCGGCTGCGTCAGCAAGGTCGATCAGCGCGAGGCGCGCGAAGTCGGCGAGAAGGCGGTGCAATACGCCGTCGGCGGCGCGGAGACCGGTTCGGTCTCGATCCGGCGCGTCGGCGACTACGCCGTCGACTATCCGCTGATCCCGATCGAGACGGTGGCCGGCAAGACCCGGGTGATGGAGGACGAGTTCATCAACGCGGCGGCCAACGACGTGACGGACGCGTTCCTCGCCTACGCCCGGCCGCTGGTCGGCGCACGACATGCCCGAGGTCGCGCAGCTTCGCGCGCCGAAGGTCGCCAAGGCCGGCGTTCTCATCGGCGACGGGACCTGACGGCTCGACGAAGCCTCGCTGACCGGCGAATGGCGAACCGGGGATAGCGAATAGCGACGGTTCGTCCGCGTCTCCTCGCCAGCGCTACGCGCGTCCAAACCAACGGCTGGCCGCGGATGTTCCTCTGCCTGGCAAAGCGCGTCCTGGCGCCGGCGCGCCCCCCAAAAGGCGAAGCGTCGGCAGTCACCCTCCAATCGGGTCTTCCGACAGGCGCGAGCCGGTGGACCCGGGCAGCCTGAGGGCGGGGCCGACCTGTCATTGAGCCGAGCGCAATCCGACTACACAACCTGCCGCGTGTTTTTAAGTTGACAGTTGTTTCCTGTACCTATTAGAACCACCAGGATCGCCAAAAGCGGCGGCGGAGAACGAGGAAGAATCCCCGAGAACACGAGTATCGACCGAGGCGCTTCGGCGGCTTCGGTCTGTTTTCGCGTTGAGCCGCGTGGCATGACGCCATGGGTATATGGATATGTCGAAGCAATTATCCCTGTTATTTGGAATTATCGCTACAACCGCGCTTTGCACGTCATTGGCCAGCTCCGCTGAGGCGGCGTCGCTGACCGCGGAGCAGATCCTGTCACAATACAATCTGGTCACCACCGGCAACGTATCCACGACCTCGGACATCGAGGGTTCGGCGGCGGTCGGCGGCTCCCTGAACGCAGCGACCTTCTTCAATAACGCTCAGGACCTTCCGGCGTCGCCGTCCATCTATCTCTTTGGCGCGCTCGGCAAGGGGAACCTCAACATCGACAGAAAGGGGTCGCTCTACAGCAACGACGTGGTGACCTCGCCGCCCATCAATTTCAACGGCGGCGCGAGCTACGCGCTTCCGGCGGCCTGTCGATCACGAATTACACGACTCCGCTCAATGCGCTGGAGACGGAACTGGGCGCCCTGACGGCCAACAGCGTCTACACGTCGGCGCCGAACCGCTTGAACTTCGACGTCACGCCGGGGGCCGACGACATTGCCGTCTTCGACATTTCAGCCGCCGCCCTGGGTGGTTTGCTTTCCAATGCCGCCAATCCCAACATCACGTTCAGCGGCCTGACCCAGACGGACCCGAACCTGACGATTGTCATCAACGTGACCGGAGCGACGTCATTCGACGCCAACGCGGACAACGTGAACTTCAACGCCGATACGTATCTCGACGAGCACATCATCTGGAATTTCGAGGGCTTCACCTCGCTGAACTTCAGGTCCTGGCACGGGGCGGTGCTGGCGGGCGACGCGACCGTCACCAACGGGAGTCCGATCGAGGGCTTTCTCTACGCTCTGAACTTCTACGGCGGCGGCGAACTGCACAACTTCGCGTTCGAAGGGACGCTCCCGGCCAAACTCAACGTTTCGCCCGAGCGGCCTCTCGCGGCCGCGCCGGAGCCTTCAACCTGGGCGATGCTCGCTGGAGGTTTCGCCGGACTCGGCGTCGTCGCATTTCGCCGACGGCGCGCGTCGGCGCCTGCGGCGATTTGAACGCGACTTCCGAGGCCGTCTTGGGGTTGGCGTCTCTGGCGTCCCGTCAGCTTCGGCCCTTCGCTCGCGGGGTGAGCCCCAGCGCCTTGAGCGCGAACGGCGCGGTCAGCCCCTGGACGATCACCGAGAAGGCGACGACCGCGAAGGCGACGATCAGAATGTCCTCGCGCTGGGGAATGCGCGGGGGCAGGGCGAGGGCGAGCGCCAGAGCGAGGGCGCCCCGCAATCCTCCCCACCACAGAAGGTGCTGCTGGTTGAGCGGAACCGCCCAGCGCGTCCGCGCGAACATCAGGCAGACCGGATAGACCGCGATCGCCCGGCCGGCGAGGGCGAAGAGCACCGCGAGCGCCAGGGCGAGCCAGCCCTCGCGGGCGAAATCGATCGTCGCCATCGCCGATCCCATCAGCAGGAACACCAGGGAATTGGCGAGAAAGGCCGCGAACTCCCAGAACTCGATCACGAATTGCCGGCCGTGCGCGGTGAGCGCGAGGCCGGAGCCATTCCTCGGACCGAGAACGCCGAGATTGCCCATGACGATCCCGGCGGTCACCGTCGCCAGCACGCCCGAGGCGCCGACGCGCTCGGCGATCAGGAACGACCCGAAGGCGGCGACGGCGGTGAGCGCCGTCTCGACCAGGTGATCGTCCGAGGTCCCCGCCACGAGCACCGCCCCGAGCCCGACGAGCAGCCCGACCAGAAGGCCACCGCCGGCGATGGCGATCAGCGCCACGACCACGGCGAAAGGGCCGCCGGCAGGATTCGGATCGTGGGCCGCCCAGGCGAGGATCAGGGTGAACAGAACCGCCGCCGCGCCGTCGTTGACCAGGCTCTCCGCTTCGATCAGCAGGCGCAGCCGGCCGGTGACGCCGTTCTCGCGCAACAGGGCGATCACTGCGATCGGGTCGGTGGCGGCGATCAGCGCTCCGAACGCCAGCGCCGGCTCGACCCGCCAGCCGAGGCCGTAGACGAGCCCGCCCGCCACGACCGCGGCGCAAAGGAGGACGCCGACGGTCGAGAGGGCGACGACCGGCGCGAGGTCGCGCCTGAGTTGGGCCCAAGGGATGTTCAGCGCCGCTTCGAACAGCAGCGGCGGCAGGACGACGTCGAAGATCAGGTCGTGCGTCAGCGCGAGGCCGGCGTCGACGCGAAATAGCGCCAGCGAAGCCCCGGCGAGCACGAGCCCGACCGTATAGGGCAATCTCAGGCGGCGCGCCGCGAGCGCGACGAGAATGGCGAGGCCGAGCAAACCCAGGCCGCGGAACAGCAGGACGTCCATGCGGACTTGTCTACCGGCGCCCTTGGAAAAGGGGAACGGAGGGGATCGGACCTGCAGTCTCGTCTCACCGCCGGAGATGGCCGCGCGCATTGAGTTTGGCCTTCAAGAATGAGATCTTCTCAAGAGGCATAAGCTTATCGGGCTAATATCCGAGAATGTTTTATAAGAACGCCTTTGCAAACTCGTTCTTGATTTTACACCTCAAAAGATGTAGGATAGGACGAGTTTGAACAGAGGAGTTTCTCATGGCCGAGAGCGAAAAGCAGAAGCTGATTCGGCTTTATGCCTCCGGTCAGGTCACTTGGCATAGCCTCCAGGAACAAGGCTTCGCCGATTACGTCGAAGTGTTGGCCGGCCTTAGCGAGCTTGGGCTTCGTCCCCCTGTCGCATCCATGGAGGGACCCAACGTAGAGGCGCGCCGCCGTGGGCGTGCTCTTATTCGTGAGGCCTTGCGGGCGCAGAAATGAATGAATCCTTCAGTCTCATCGTCACCGATACTTCGCCACTGTTCACTCTGGTCTTGGCGGACGCGCTTGATGTTCTGCTTCGCCCCGGTTTGGCGGTGAGCATTCCCGACGCGGTTTACATCGAGGCAACGCGCGTTCACGGCGCGCCCGGAGCCGGACAGATCATGGAGTGGATCAACGCGCACCTGGAGATGGTGCGAATCGTGCCGACGGACATTGGAATCGACCAGCAGCGGCGTCTTGAAGAAGGCCGCACCATTCGAGGGCTCGGCGAACAGGCGGCGATAGAGACACTTGAGCGGTTTCTTCGCGGCAATCCGAACGCCGAAGCTTTGTTGCTGTTCGAGGACAGCGACATCGAGAAGCGGCGCGCCATTGTTGACCAACGCGTAAGCCTTGTCAGCACGGGCGATTTTTTGCGCGAACTCGAGACGGCGGGATTGATTCAATCGACGGATTCCATCCTCGACCAGGCCGCTGCGCAAGGCCGCAATGTCGAAAAGCAGCGTGAATCTGGGAGGGACGCCGCGACTCGTGAGCGGTTGCGCGAGCAACTCGCTCAACGTCGCGACTTGTCGGGACTGGAGCGATGAACGGCATGCTGAATGCCTGCGCGTGGCCTTCGACGGCTGGCCAGAAAGCTGGCGTTGCCGCGCGACGCGCTTATCGAGGCCGGATGCCTGTTGCGCGCCGGCCCGCATCTCCAACTGATTATGCGGTGCAGGAATCAGCTGCAAGGTCCGTTTGCCGACCGTCGCGGCCTTTGGCTTCGGCACTGGCGCCAAGACGGGTCGCAAGCCGCCTTCATTCCGCCTCCGTCGGCCGTTCGCCTGCGTGAAAACGTTCAGGATCAACAGGTTCTACGTTGATCCTAACCTCTTAGTGAAGGACGGGCGGGTCGAGCGGCCTGTCGAGCCGAGACGGCCGACAACCGCGCCCTTGGATTGAGTTCGTCGCCTGCGCCGACCGGCGTTTTGAAGCGGTCAGAGCGCCTTGATCGCCGCCAGCACCTCTTCGGCATGGCCGGGGACCTTGACCTTGCGCCAGACCTTGGCGATCCGCCCGTCGCGGCCGATCAGGAAGGTCGAGCGCTCGACGCCGAAATATTTGCGGCCGTACATGCTCTTTTCCTTCCACACGCCATAGGCCTCGATCGCCGACCGCTCCGGATCGGCGGCGAGCGCGACGGAGAGGCTGTATTTGGCCTTGAACTTGTCATGGGCGGCGGCGCTGTCGGGCGACACGCCGATCACCACGGCGCCGGCCTCGTCGAATTTCGGCTTGAGCCCGCTGAAGGCGATTGCCTCGGCCGTGCAGCCGGATGTGTCGTCTTTCGGGTAGAAATAGACGACGACCGGCTTTCCCTTGAGGTCGGCGAGGCGGGTCTTGCCGCCGCCCGCGGTCGGCAGCGCGAAGTCCGGGGCAGGCTCGCCCTCTTCAAGTTCTTTAGCCATGTCGCCCTCGTTTTGTCTCAATGTCGATCCAATGCCAGCGGATCATAATGCTGCGCCGCTCACGTTGGACCGCCCACCGGGGCGTTTCAAGCGCGCCGCGAGCCTCGGCTGGGGACAGCGGCGCCGCGCCGCTATCGAATCGGCGGCGGACGCGCTTCAAGGCTGCGTCGCTGGCAGGAGAGGAACATTATCGTTTGATCGGTCGATTCGGGATCGGACAACGCGCGCGCGCCCGCGCCGCCATGCAAAGCATGGTGGACACAGCGGAAGGCGTGCGGCTTCCGGCCTGCAATCGAGGCCCGGGCGTGCGGCGCCGGATCCGGCACGTCGTGGTTCACCTCCTCGAGGCCGTGGTCCTCGTCGCGCTCGTCGGGGTTGCGCTGCTGGCGCTCCGTCTGTCCAGCGGTCCGATCTATCTCGAATGGCTGCACGACAGGATCGTATCGGCGATGCAGGAGCGTGCGGGCGGCGCCTACGTGGTGGAGCTTGGGCCAACCTATATCACGCACGACTCGTGGGGCCTCGGACTGGGCTTCCGCAAGCTGAAGCTCAAGGATCGCGAGGGCCGCACGGTGCTCTCGGCGCCGCGCGGCCAGATCGGCGTGGATCCTTTCGTCGCTTTCCTCGGCCAGGTCCGGTTGCGGCGGCTCGAACTCGACGAGCTCGGCCTCCGCCTCCGGGTCGCCGCCGACGGCTCGCTGTCGATCGCCGCCGCCGGCGACGAGGTCGCCGCGCCGATCGCCTTGCCGAGCCGGTCGTCCGGGCTGGAAAGCCTGAACTTCGCCGCCCTCATCCGCGCCGGGGCCGACGCGATGTCCGGCGCCGGGGCCGTCCTCGACCGGCTGACCGTCGGCAACGCCCGCTTCGAGATCGACAACGAAGCCACCGGCCGCACGGTGACGTACCAGGACTTCAACCTCGTCTTCGATCGCGACGGCGAGGAGGGGAACGCCCGAATGTCCGCGACCGGCCCGGCCGGCCGGTGGACGATCGAGGCGCGCGCCTCGATGGGCGATCAGCCCTCGCTGGCGCTCGAGGCCCGCGACGTCAGCCTTGCCGACCTCGAAACCTTCGACAAGAAGCCGCCGCCCTTGTTCGTCGAAGGGCCGATCGCATTCAAGCTCGATGCGCGCCTCGCCCGCGACGGGGCGGTCCAGACCCTGGGCGGCCGGTTCGACATCGGCGCGGGCAAGGTGCGGCTGAATAACCCGGATGCGCTGCCGTTCCTGATCGACGAGGCGTCGGGCGAGGTCGCCTGGGACGGCGACAAGAGGCGGCTCGACATCCAGGATTTCACCATTCTCGCGGGCGAGACGCATCTCAGCGCCTCGGGCTGGGTCGCCCCGCCCGCCGACGAGGCCGGCGCCTGGAGCGCCCGCCTCGAAGCCCAGAACGCCCGCTTCGGGCCGGAGCGCCGCGGCGACAAGCCGGTGCCGCTCGATTCGATCGTGTTCGAGGCGCGGGTTCTGCCGCTCGAGCAGCGCTTCATCGTCGACAATCTTTCGGCCAAGGGGCCGACCTTCGACGGCGCGCTCAAGGCCGAGGTCGCCCCGGAAGGACCAGGCGTGTCGCTCAAGCTGCGCCTGGACCTGAGGCCGAGCGTGACCCAGGACGCCATCCGGCTGTGGCCGCAGTTCATCAATCCGGACGTGCGCGACTGGGCCTCGCAAAACATGCACGGCGGCAAGCTCGAAGGCGTGCTGGACGCGAACTGGTCGGCCGCCGATCTCGACGCCATGAACAACAAGCGCGCGGTTGCGCCCGACAGCGTGCATGGGACGTTCGCGACCCACAATGTCGGGGTGGACCTGCTCCCGGGCCTGCCGCCGATGATTTCGGGCGAAGGCTCGGGAACGTTCACGGGCCACATCTTCAAGGTCGCGGGCGCGAGCGCGACGATGGACCTGACCCCGACGCGGCGCATCTTCGCTGACACGCTCGCGTTCGAGATTCCTGACATAACGCCGCGGCCGATCGTGGACGCGCAGGCGCGCGCGCATCTGAGTGGAACCGCCGACGCGCTCGCCGATCTGCTCAGCCGGGAGCCGTTGCGCAAGCAGGCCGGCGTCCAGATCGACCCCGCGACGATCAAGGGGCAGGCGGAGGGCGCGCTGACCCTCGATCTGAAACTCGGCAAGACCGCCAAGCCCGAAGACACCCAGTTCCATGCCAGCGGCGCGCTGTCGAACCTGACCCTCGACAAGTTCGTCGGACCCGAGAAACTGGACCAGGGCAGCCTGACCTTCGCCGCCGATCGCAACACTCTGACCATGAACGGCGACGGCCAGCTGTTCGGCTCGCCCGCCCAAATCGAGGCCTCCCGCGCGCCCGGCGACGACGGCCTGGCGACCGTGACCGCGACGCTCGATCAGGCGGGGCGCGACGAAGCGCGGGCTCAATCTCGCCTGGCTCACCGGGCCGCTGCCGATCAAGCTCAAGGCGCCGCTATCGCGCACGAGCGCCGACGTCGAAGTCGACCTGACGCCGGCCGGCGTCGACAATCCGATTCCCGGCGTGGCGAAAGCCGCCGGAAAGCCCGGCAAGGCGACGTTCCAGATCAAGCCGTCGCTCGAGGGCGCGTCGGTGAGCAACCTCGCCGTCGACTTCGGGACGGTCTCCCTTCGGGGTTCGGCCGAGGTCGCCGTCGACGGCGCGATCGAGACGGCGAGGATCACGCAGGGACGCGTCTCGCCGGGCGATAGTTTGCAGGCCGACGTGACGAACACGGCAAGCACGATCAAGGCGACCGTTCGCGGTTCCGTGATCGACGCCTCTCCGTTCCTCAAGGCGCTCGCCCAGCCGGGCGCGCCGGCGCAGGCGGGCGGCAAAGACTTCGACCTCGACATGAAGGTCGCGACGGCGACCGGCGCGAACAGGCAGGCGATCGGCGGTCTTGAACTCAACCTTTCGCGGCGCGGCGGCGACGACCGCCTGAACATCCTCAAGGGCCGCATCGGGCAGGGGACGCCTCGCGGCGATGCGCGGCGAGGACGGCCTCCTGCGGCTGACGACGAGCGATGCGGGCGCGCTGGCCAGATTCGCCGATCTCTACACGCGCATGGAGGGCGGCAATCTCGATCTCGTCCTCGCAGACCGGCGGCGCAAACCAACTCGGGTTCGGCGACGGTGACGAACTTCGCCCTGCGCGACGAGCCGGCGTTCCGTCAGCTTGTGGCCGCCGCCCCCTCGCCGGGACCGGGACAGGCCGTCGATCCGCTGGACGCGCGCTTCCAGAAGTTGACCGTCGCTTTCGACCGCTCGCCCGGCGCGCTCGAAATCCGGGACGCCGTCATCTTCAACCCCTATATGGGTCTGACGACCGAAGGGACTGTCGACTTCGCCCGCAACAGGGTCGACGTCACGGGCACGTTCATCCCGGCTTATTCGGTCAACAGCCTTTTGGGCAAGATTCCCCTGCTCGGCGTCCTGCTCGGAGGCGGCAAGGACGAGGGCGTGTTCGCGATTTCCTACCGCGCCAAGGGGGCGCTGGACGATCCGAAGCTGACGATCAGTCCGCTGTCGGCGATCGCTCCGGGAATCCTGCGCAAGATCCTCGGCGCCGTCGACGGAACCGGTCCGCGGTCCGCGCCGTCCGGGGAAGAGGCCGCCGCGCCGGCGACGAACCCGTCGCACGCGCGCTGAGGGCGCCCGATTTGGAAGCAACGACGACGCCGGCGGAGGCAAGATGGCGGTCGATCGAGCAACTACGTAGTATTCCGGATTGAACGGCGTCGACGAGCTTGCGAGAGGCTTCCCATCAGCGTAATCGCCGAGGGATGTCGATGATCCATGACAGCAGGCAACTGACAGAGATCGTATCGGACCGTGTGGGCTACGACCGGTTCCTTGCAATTGCGACCTCCAATGCGCTGCGCGAGGTCGGAATCGCAGTCTCTCATCCTATGGGAGAGGATGTTCTACAATACACAAAACATGTTATTCGGCGCAGCGACGAACAAGGACGCCGTGGACGTTTGCCGGGCGGTGTCGGCCTACCTTGAGACGTCCCACCGGGACATGGGCGAGAATGCGGAAGTCGTTTCGCGCATCTGGCGGCGCTATTGTCGCGAGGCGGTCGCGCGGATTGCGACGACGCCGGTCGCCGCCATTCCGTTCGCCGACCGCTGAGACCCGGAGCGCTATCTGACCGCTGAGGGGGGCGGCGGGGCCAACTCCGGCTGCGCCTCGCCGTCGACGCGCTTGGGCGAAGGACGAGCGCCGCGCCCTCAGTCCTCGACGCCGACCATCACGTCGGACGCCTTGATCACGGCATAGGCTCTCTGGCCGGTCGCGAGCTTCAGCTGATCGACCGCCTCGTTGGTGATCGAGGCGGTGATCACGCTTCCGCCGACGTCAATCTCGACATGGGCGGTGGTGGCGCCCTTGTGGATGGCCTTGATCGTGCCGGGGATCTGGTTGCGCGCGCTGATGATCATTGGATGCCCCGGATTTGACGATTGCACAGCGTCGGCCCCCGACTAGTATGGGGGGATATATCGGCCGTGACGCCGACTATAAGCGCTCTGGGGAACGTCAAGCAAGGCTTCGGGCGCAATCGACGAAAGGCTGGAGAGCTGAAAATGAGACTGAAATTGCTGGCGGCTGCGCTCGGGGCGCTTCTTGCGGCCTTGTCGAGTTCCGCCGAGGCGGCTGAGACCAATGTCGCGGTGGCGGCCAATTTCACCGAGCCGGCGAAAGAAATCGCCGCGCTGTTCAAGCAGAAGACCGGCGACGAGGCGATCCTGAGCTTCGGCGCCTCGGGCGGGTTCTTCACCCAGATCGCCCATGACGCGCCGTACAAGGTGTTTCTGTCGGCCGACCAGGACCGGCCCAAGGCGGCGGTCGAGCAGGGCTTCGCCGTGCCGGGAACGGTATTCACCTACGCGATCGGCAAGCTCGTGCTGTGGAGCAAGGTCGTGGACGTGACCGAGCGGCGAGGCGGCGCTGAAAGCCGGCAAGTTCTCGAAGCTGTCGATCGCCAATCCCGCCGCCGCGCCCTACGGCCTCGCCGCCATCGAGACCATGAAGGCGCTCGGGGTCTATGACGCGCTCCAGCCCAAGATCGTTCAGGGCGCAAGCATCGCCCAGGCGTTCGGGTTCGTCGACACGAAGAACGCGGAGGTCGGCTTCGTCGCTCTGTCGCAACTCATACCGCTCGACCGACGGCACGCGCTGGATCGTGCCGCAGACGCCTTTACACGCCGATCCGCCAGGACGCCGTTCTGCTCAAGAAGGGCGAGAACGACGAGGCCTCGAAGGCGTTTCTCGCGTTCCTCAAAGGGCCCGAGGCGCGCGCAATCATCGAGAGGTTCGGCTACGGGCTCGACTAGGCCGCTCGCTTGGACACGTGGGCGCATATCTGGCCGCCGATCTGGCTTACGCTCGAACTCGCGACGATCACGACGCTTTCGCTGCTCGTGATCGCCACGCCGCTCGCCTGGTGGCTGGCGCGCTCGCGCGCCGGTTGGAAGGAGATCGTCGCGGCGATCGTTTCCCTGCCGATCGTCCTGCCGCCGACCGTGCTCGGCTTCTACTTGCTGATCGCGCTCGGGCCCTCGGGGCCGGGCGGCGTGATCGCGGCCTTATGGGGCGGCCGCACGCTCGCCTTCACCTTCTGGGGCCTGGTGATCGGCTCGATCGTCGCCTCGATGCCGTTCGTCGTCCAGCCGATCCGCAACGCCTTCGCCGCCATCGGCGACCGCCCGATGGAGGTCGCGGCGACGCTGCGCGCATCGCCCACGCGCGCCTTCTGGACGGTCGCGCTGCCGCTCGCGAGCCCGGGTTTGCTCAGCGGCGCCGTGCTCGGCTTCGCCCACACGGTCGGCGAATTCGGCGTGGTGCTGATGATCGGCGGCGCCATTCCCGGCCGGACCAAGGTCATGTCGACCGCCATCTTCGACTATGTCGAGACGATGCAGTGGCGCGAGGCCAATATTCTCGCGGGCGGCATGGTGGTGTTCGCCTTCGTCGTCATCCTGTCGATGACCCTGATCGAGAAGCGCTTCGCCAGGATGCGGGGATGAGCGCCGAGCATACCATCCGCGCGGCGTTCCGCGGGACGCTCGGCCAGTTCGCGCTCGACGCCGGCTTCACCGCGCCGTCCAAGGGCGTGACGGCCCTCTTCGGCCCTTCGGGCTGCGGCAAGACCACGGTGCTGCGCTGCATCGCGGGTTTGAATCGGCTCGCCGACGGCGTGTGCGAAATCGACGGCGACGTCTGGCAGGACCGCGACGGGACGTTCCTGCCGACGCACAGGCGCCCGCTCGGCTACGTCTTCCAGGAAGCGAGCCTGTTTCCTCACCTCTCGGTGCGCAAGAATTTGCTGTTCGGAGCGCCGCGCGGCGAAACCGGGACAGGAAAGGGAAAGGTCGCGTTCGACGAGGTCACCGACCTCCTCGGCGTGACGCCGCTGCTCGACCGCAGCCCGCGCAATCTCTCCGGCGGCGAGCGGCAGCGGGTGGCGATCGGGCGGGCGCTGTTGTCACAGCCGAAGCTCCTGCTGATGGACGAACCGCTGTCCGCGCTCGACCGCGTCACCAAGGGCGAGATCCTGCCCTTCCTCGAACGCCTGCGCGACCGTCTGTCGCTGCCGATCGTCTACATCACCCACGACATCGCCGAGGTCGAGCGGCTCGCCGACCAGGTCGTGCTGATGGAGAAGGGCCATGTGCTGGCCTCGGGGCCGCTCGCCGACCTGCAGAGCGATCCATCCTCGCCGCTGGCGAGGGCGCGCGACGCCGCGGTCACGCTCGACGCGGCGGTCGAGGCCTACGACGCGGCTTACGGCCTTCTGACGCTCGCTGTCCGCGGCGCCCGCTTCACCGTGTCGGCGGCGCCGGCGCCGGCCGGCGAGCATCGGCGCATCCGGGTGATCGCCACCGACGTGAGCCTGGCGCGCGAGCCGCCGATCCTGAGTTCGATCCTCAACGTCGCGCCCGGACGGATCGTCTCCGCGACTGCCGTCGATTCGAGCGAACTTGTCGCTGTCGTCGCGCTCGGGCTCGAGGGAACGGGCGTGCGCGTGCTGTCGCGGCTCACCCGCAAGTCGTGGGATGAACTCGGGCTGGGCGAAAACGCTCTGGTCTACGCCCAGGTCAAGACTGTGGCGCTCGGTCCCGGCCGCGGCGAATAAGACACGCGGCAAACGCCGGATTGCTCAATCCCCTCAAGCCGCCAGGACGATTGACGCGGCTTGCCGGCGGTCGCGGAACCGTGCATTCACGAAGCTGAAGCGACGTGATGGAGAGTTCCATGGCCGATACGACGACGGCGCTCGAGGCGCTGCTGATGCAGCGATCGCTGAACGACCCTGAGCTTCTGGCGGCGGCGGAGGCGGCGGCGGACTTCCGCATTCTGCCGGACGCGACGGTGATCAAGATCGGCGGCCAGAGCGTGATCGACCGCGGCCGCGCCGCCGTCTATCCGCTGGTCGACGAGATCGTCGCCGCCCGCAAGGCGCATAAGATGCTGATCGGGACGGGCGCCGGCACCCGCGCCCGGCACCTCTACTCGATCGCGGCGGAGCTCAACCTGCCGGCCGGCGTGCTCTCGCAGCTCGGCGCCTCGGTCGCCGACCAGAACGCCGCGATGCTCGGGCAACTGCTCGCCAGGCACGGCATTTCGGCGGTCAGCGGCGCCGGCCTCTCGTCGGTGCCGCTCTTTCTCGCCGAGGTGCACGCGGTCGTCTTCAGCGGCATGCCGCCCTACGGCCTTTGGACGCGCCCCGCTCCGGAGGGCGTCATTCCGCCCTACCGCACCGACGCGGGATGCTTCCTCGTCGCCGAACAGTTCGGCTGCAAGGCGATGATCTACGTGAAGGACGAGAACGGCCTCTACGACGCCAACCCGAAGACCGCGAAGAACGCGAAGTTCATCCCGAAGATTTCGGTCGACGAGATGAAGGCGCGGGGTCTGCACGAACTCGATCCTCGAGTTCCCGATGCTCGACCTCTTGAAGGCGGCGCGCCACGTCCACGAGGTGCAGGTCGTCAACGGCCTCGTCCCGGGCAACCTGACCCGCGCGCTCGCCGGCGAGCACGTCGGCACGATCATCACCGCGCGCTGAGGAACGAGGCCATGTCCGACAAAGCCAACACCATCAAGCACGTCGCCTCGCCGCTCGCGCGCCAGACCCTGCTCGACGGCGACCTCACCCGGCCCGTCGCCGGCGGGCGCCCGATCCGGCTGCTGCCGTGGCTGCAGGTGGTGAAGATCGGCGGCCGCTCGATCATGGATCGCGGCCCGGAGGCGATCCTTCCCATGGTCGAGGAGCTGCGCAAGCTCCTGCCCGAGCATCGGCTGCTGATCCTGACGGGCGCCGGAATCCGCGCCCGCCACCTCTACAGCGTCGGCCTCGACCTCGGCCTGCCGGTCGGCTCGCTCGCGCCGCTCGCGGCGAGCGAGGCCGGCCAGAACGGCCATATCCTCGCCTCGCTGCTGGCGCCGGAGGGCGTCGCCTACGTCGAGCACGACACCATCGCGACCCGGCTTGCGATCCATCTTTCTGCGGCCCGCGCGGTGGTCGGCAGCGCCTTTCCGCCCTACCACCACCACGAGTTCCCGACCTCGCGCATTCCGCCCCACCGGGCCGACGCGGGCGCGTTTCTCGTCGCCGACGCGCTCGGCGCCGCCGGCCTGACCATCGTCGAGGACGTGGATGGGCTCTACGACGCCGATCCGAACGGCCCCAACGGCAAAAAGGCGAAGCTCATCCGCGAGACGAGCGCCGCCGACCTCGCAAGGTTCAAAGGGACGCTGCCGTTCGACCGCGTGCTGATCGAGATCATGGCGACCGCGCGCCACATCGAGCGCGTGCAGTTGATCAACGGGCTCGTCCCCGGCCGGCTGACCGCCGCGCTGCGCGGCGAGCACGTCGGGACGATCATCCACACCGGCGCCCGGCCGGGCTGACGGGAGGGTGCGCGTCCCGCACACCCGGGCGGCGGGACGCCGCCCCTCCTGCGTGCGCCGTTTTCGGGAATGTATGGCGGGGCGGCAAGGAGGGTGCGCGTCCCGCGCACCCGGGCGGCGGGACGCCGCCCTCCGGCAGCGCTCGGCGATGCATGTCATGGGAGGGTGCGCGTCTCGCGCACCCGGGCGGCCGGACGCCGCCCGGCCAAGCTCAAGGCTGAGGCGCCAAGGTGGAGGAGGGGATGACGGACGATATCGAGGATGGAGGTCACGCGCCGCTTTCGGCGGCGCAAGACGTCTCCAGGGAGCCAAAGGGCTGGTACGTCCCGCGCGCGCTGCCGCATCTCGATTCGCCCGATGTCGCGCAAGCGATCACCTTCCGGCTTGCCGATGCGCTGCCGCGTGAGGTTTTTTCCGCTCGGACGGGCGAAGCGACGGCGGCGCGCGCCCGCCGGGTCGCCGCGGCGCTCGACGCCGGTCACGGCGCTTGCCTAATGCGCGATCCGGCACTCGCGGAGATCGTGGAGGCCAGCCTGCTTCACGGCGCGGGAACCCAATACCAGCTCTTTTCCTGGGTCGTCATGCCGAACCACGTTCATGCGCTGATCTCGCCGAATGCGGGAAATCGGCTGGGCGATATCGTGCAAGCGTGGAAATCGTGGACGGCCAAGGCGATCAATCGTCATCGGGGCGCCAGTGGCCCCGTCTGGCAGCGAGAGTATTTCGATCGGTACATTCGTAACGAACGCCATTTCGCGGCGGCCGTCGCGTATATCGAGGCAAATCCTGTGAAGGCCGGCCTGGCGGCGCAACCGCGCGATTGGCGCTTCGGCAGCGCCCGGCGATGCATGTCATCGGAGGGTGCGCGTCTCGCGCACCCGGGCGGCGGGACGCCGCCCCTCCGGTAGCGCTTCGGCGGCGCATGTCATCGGAGGGTCGCGTCCCGCGCACCGGGCGGCGAGACGCCGCCCCTCCGGCAGCGCTCGGCGATGCATGTCGTCGGAGGGTGCGCGTCCCGCGCACCAGGGCGGCGAGACGCCGGCTCTTCGTCGTTACTCCGTCGCGTCCTCGATCGCGTTGTCGGGCAGGGCGGGAGGCAGGCTCAGGCGCTGCTTCATCGCCTGGAACTCCGTCTGCATGAAGAGCGGGGGGACCATGCCCGCGGCGAGTTGGTTGATGCGCTTCTGCAGCGCGGCGACCTTGTCGGGATTGGCGGCGGCGACGTTGTCCTTTTCCGACGGGTCCTTGGCGATATTGTAGAGTTCGAGCGATTGTGGCAGCGCCGTGCGCCAGACGAGCTTCCAGTCGCCCTGCCTCAATCCCGCGCGCGACGGCTGAAGGTCGTAGACGACCTCGGTCCGGGGAGACGGCTTGCCGTCGCTGATCGCGCCCCAGACGTCGACGCCGTCGAGCGGCTTGCCTCCGTCCGGGTTCGCGCCGGCGAGACCGAGCAGCGTCGGGTAGAGGTCGACCTCGTGGATCATCTCGTCGACGACTGTCCCGGGCTTGATGTGGCCCGGCCAGTTGGCGATCGCGACGACTCGCGTTCCGCCCTCGTACACCGTGCCTTTTCCTTCGCGGTAGGGGCCGTTGTCCGGCGGCAGGCTCTTCAGCGTCGAGGTGTCGACCTCGCCTGAGAACATCGGGTTGCGCGTGCCGCCATTGTCGCTCTGGAAGAGGATCAGCGTGTTGTCTCGAATCTTCTTGTCGTCGAGCGCCTTGATTACGCGGCCGATCTCGTCGTCCATCGCGGAGATCTGCGCCGCGTAGGCGCGCCGGGCCGGGTCGGCGATGTTCTTGTAGCGGTCGAGATCGGCGTCCGTGGCCTGATAGGGCGCATGCGGCGCGTTGAAGGAGAGGTCGAGGAAGAGCGGAACCTTCGGGTCGTGGCCCTCGATCCGCTTGACCGCCTCGTCGCCGAGCAAAGTCGTCGAATAGCCGGGTTCCTTGACCGGCTGCCCGTCGCGGAACCAGTCGAGCACACCGTGCTGCTCGTGGGTGAAATAGTCGATCTCGCCGAGCAGCGGCCCATAGTGGTGGTCGAATCCGCGCTCGAGCGGCCAGTACTTGTGGTCGCCATGACCGAGGTGCCACTTGCCCATCAGATCGGTCTCGTAACCCGCCTCCTTCAGCGCCTCCGGCAGGAGCCGCTCGTCGGTCGGCAGGCCGTACGTGTGGGCGGAGGGGATCGCGACCTGCAGCCCGTAACGGAACGGATAACGTCCGGTCATCAGCGCCGCGCGGGTCGGCGAGCACATCGGCTGCGCATAGAACTGCTCGAGCCGCGCGCCGCCCGCGGCGAGGGCGTCGATATTCGGCGTCTTGATGTCGGAGCCGTGGAAGCCGACGTCCTTCCAGCCCTGGTCGTCGGAGATGATGACGACGATGTTGGGCCCGCGGGATTCCTCGGTCTGGGTCACCGCGAGAAAACGGGGTTTATCGTTCGGATGAAGCCCGAAATAAAGCCCCAACGCTACGACGAAGAGCGCCAGCCCCCACGTCCAAAGGCGTTTCATGCGTCGCCCTCCAATTCCCACCGATCGCGTGGTCATCGGACGCCTTCACGGCAGGGTCAATGAGGCGTTACGTCGCGTCTGCCATTTTTTTTTGGCCCGGTCGTCCGGCGCCCCTCGGCGGCCTAAACGGCCCTCAGCAGCACGTGCTTCTTGCTGCCCAGCGACAGCTTCACCACGCCGCCGGCCTGCAAGGCGTCGCGGGCGATGACCGCCTTTTCGTCGCCGAGCGCCTCGTCGTTGACCCTGAGGCCGCCGCCGCGGATCTGCCGGCGCGCCTCGCCGGTCGAGGCGACGAGGCCGGCGCGGACGAAGGCGGTGAGCGCGCCGAGGCCGGCGTCGAATTCGGCGCCCGGCACGTCGACGGTCGGCAGGCTCTCGGCGAGCGCGCCTTCCTCGAAGGTCTTTCGCGCCGTCTCCGCCGACTGCTTCGGCGGCCTCGCCGCCGTGCAGCAGCGTGGTCGCCGCGTTGGCGAGCACCTTCTTCGCCTCGTTGATCTCGGCGCCTCCGAGCGCTTCGAGCCGCGCGATCTCGTCGAGCGGCAGCAGGGTGAACAGCTTCAGGAACCGGCCGACGTCGGCGTCCTCGGTGTTGCGCCAGAACTGCCAGTAGTCGTAGGGGCTCAGCATCGAGGCGTCGAGCCAGACCGCGCCCGCCGCGGTCTTGCCCATCTTGGCGCCCGAGGCGGTGGTGATCAGCGGCGAGGTCAGCGCGTAGAACTGCGGCAGCCCCATGCGGCGGCCGAGGTCGAGGCCGGTGACGATGTTGCCCCACTGGTCCGAGCCGCCCATCTGCAGCGTCACGCCGTGGCGCTTGTAGAGCTCGGTGAAGTCGTAGGCCTGCAGGCACATGTAGTTGAATTCGAGGAAGGAGAGCTCGTGCTCGCGGTCGAGCCTGAGCTTCACCGAATCCATCGCCAGCATGCGGTTGACCGAGAAATGCCGGCCGACGTCGCGCAGGAACTCGATGTAGTTGAGCTTCGCCAGCCATTCGGCGTTGTCGGGCATGATCGCGTCGGTCTTGCCGTCGCCGAAGCGGATGAAATGGGCGAAGGCCTTTCTGATGCCGGCCTTGTTGGCCTCGATCTGCTCGACGGTGAGCAGCTTGCGGCTCTCGTCCTTGCCCGACGGGTCGCCGACCATGGTCGTGCCGCCGCCCATCAGCGCCACCGGCTTGCCGCCGGTCTGCTGCAGCCAGTGCAGCATCATGATCTGGACGAGCGAGCCGACATGCAGCGACGGCGCGGTGCAGTCGAAGCCGATATAGGCGACGAGCTCGCCCGAGCGCGCCTTGTCGTCGAGGCCGGCGAGGTCCGAGCACTGGTGGATGTAGCCGCGCTCCTGCATCACGCGCAGGAAGTCGGATTGGGGCTCGAACGCTTCGGTCACGCCATGGGTCCTCGGGAGGGGTCTTGCCCTCGTCTAGGCAGGTAGGCAGGCGATACGCAACAGGCCGGGTCGACAAGCCGCCCAAGCGTCCCGGGCCGGCAATCGACCACGGGCGCGCCTCCTTGTCATCGGCCGATCCGCGCGGCGGCGGCGCGGGAGAGAGCGGCCAAGGATCGCAGGGCAATCGCGACAGCGGTTTACGAATGCGCTAACAGAGCCGCGGCCGGCCGTCCGGCGTCACGAACGAGCTTTGGGTTTCCAGGCGCCATGTCCTCCCCTCTCCCATGTCCTCCCCTCTCAGCGAAGACGAGCTGATCGCGCGGTTTTTCGCGCCCTACGCCGGGCCGGCCGGGCTCGGGCTACGCGACGACGCGGCGCTCCTGCGGACCTCGCCGGGCGAGGACCTCGTGCTGACGACCGACGCGCTGGTGGCGGGCGTGCATTTCTTCGCCGACGATCCGCCCGACTCGATCGCGCGCAAGGCGCTGCAGGGTGAATCTGTCCGACCTCGCCGCCAAGGGCGCGCGTCCGCTCGGCTTCCTCCTGTCGCTCGCCTTGCCGCCCGACTGGACCGAGGCCTGGCTCGACGCCTTCGCCGCCGCGCTCGGCGAGGACGGCGATCGCCTACGGCTGCCCGCTCGCCGGCGGCGACACGGTCGAAGACGCCGGGGCCGCTCACCCTTTCGATCACCGCCTTCGGCGCCGTCCCGGCGGGGCGCATGGCGGCGCGAACCGGCGTGCGCCCGGGCGACCGGCTCTATGTCACCGGCACGATCGGCGACGCCGCGATCGGGCTTCGCCTGCGGCAGGGGCGGGGGCCCGACATTCCGCACGCCGACCGGGATTTTCTCGTCCGGCGCTACCTTGAGCCGCGGCCGCGCTACGGCGCTGGCGCCCGCGATGGCGGCGCATGCGCAACGGCGGCATGGACGTTTCCGACGGCTTCGTCGGCGACCTGACCAAGATGCTGCGCCGTCTCCGGGGTCAGCGCCCGGGTGCTCGTCTATCGCACTGCCGCTGTCGCCGGCCGCGCGCGCGGCGATCGCCGCCGATTCCGACCTGTTCGCGGTCGCGCTGACCGGCGGCGACGATTACGAAATCCTCGCCTCCGTCGCCGCCCGCCGCCGCCGCCGCCTTCGAGGCGGACGCCGCCGCGGCGGGCGTGCCGATCGTCTGCGTCGGCGAAGCGTGTCGAAGGGGCCGGTCCGCCGCGCTTCGTCGCGCCGGACGGCGCGGCGATGACGTTCGCCGCGCGGCTCCTACAGCCACTTCTGAGGGATTTGTTGGTAAGGGACTTGCCATGAAAAACGCCGATCCGATGCAATTGCGCCTGCTGGCCGCCGAGGCGGTGGCGCGCGAGGCCGGCGCGCTCGCCCGCCGGCGGTTCTTCGACTCCTCGTTCAAGGTCGGCTTCAAGGGACCGCAGGACTATCTGACCGAGGTCGACGGCGAGACCGAAGAGCTGATCGCCGCCCGCCTGCACGAGGCCTTTCCGCACGACGGCTTCATCGGCGAGGAGACGGCCGGCCGGCCGATGCGCGAGGGCGGCGCGGTCTGGGTGGTCGACCCGATCGACGGCACTGTCAATTTCGCCCGCGGCGTGCCGCATTTCTGCGTCTCGATCGCCTGCGTGCTCGAGGGTTTGATCGAGGTCGGGGTGATCTACGATCCTGTCCGTGACGAATTGTTCGCGGCGCGGCGCGGCGGCGGCGCGCTTCTCAACGGGGCGCCGATCAAGCCGTCCGAGGCGACCTCGCTCGCCAATTCGACGGTCGAGGTCGGCTGGAACATGCGCGCCGGCGCCGCGAAATATCTCGATCTCGTTCGCCGCGTGACGCTCTGGGGCGGCCTCGCCGTTCCGCACCGGATCGGGCGCGCTCGGCATCGCCTATGTCGCGGCCGGGCGGCGCGACGGCTATGTCGAGCACCACATCAACGCCTGGGACTGCCTCGCCGCCATCCTGCTCGTGCAGGAAGCGGGCGGCTACGTCAGCAACTTCCTCGCGGGCGAGGGGCTGACCAAGGGCAATCCGCTCATCGCCTGCGCGCCGGGGGTGAAGGACGCGCTGATCTCCGCCGTCGAGCTCGAGGGGATCGTGCTGTGACCGCGGTCGAGCTCGCCCACGGGCCGGCGCGCGCGACGATTGCGCTGGCCGGCGCCGAGGCGCGCCGCTGGACGGTCGGCGGGCGCGAGCTTCTGTGGCCGGGCGATCCGGCGATCTGGGCCGAGATCAGCCCGATCCTCTATCCCGTCGTCGGCTGGACCCGCGACGGCGCCCGGGTCGACGGCCGGCGATACGCCCTCGGCCTGCACGGCTTCGCCCGGTTCGAGACCTTCGCCGTCGAGGCCTCCGGGCCGGATTTCGTCCGGCTCGCGCTTCGCGACAACGAGCGGACCCGCGCCGTCTATCCGTTCGCCTTCACGCTCGCGCTCGAATACCGCCTCAGCGACGATGCGCTCGGGATGACGATCGAGGTCGCCAATCCGGGCGACAAGCGCGCGCCTTACGCCTGCGGGCTGCATCCGGGCTTCCGCTGGCCGCTCGGCGCGCTCGGGCCGCGACGGCGCGTTCGTGCGCTTCGAGAAGCCGGAGAAAGCCGAGGTTCCGGCGATCGCGCCCGGCGGGCTGATCGGCAAGGGCGTAAGGCGCGTCCCGCTCGACGGCCGCGACCTGCCGCTGACCGACGCCTTGTTCGCCAACGACGCGGTCTGCTTCCTCGACTGCGCGAGCCGCGCGCTGACCTTCCACGACGCCTCGGGCGCGGCGATCGCGATGGAATTTCCCGGCTTCGACCACGCCGCGCTGTGGACACGGCCCGGCGCGCCGTTCCTCTGCCTCGAGGCCTGGACCGGCTACAGCGACCCGGAGGGGTTTGCCGGCGACCTGTTCGAGAAGCCGTCGATGCGCGTGCTGGAGCCCGGCGCGAGCGCGCGGCATGAGGCAAGGTTCGTGTATCGCCCGGCGGCGCGCTAGGCGCGGTCTCAGCGAGCGCATCTAACGACCGCGCGATTTCCTGGGGACAAGCATGACCAAGGCTTACGTACTGGACGGCAAGGCGATCGCGGAGGAGATGCTGGCGCGCGTCGCCGCGGAGACCGCGGCGCTCGCGGCGCGCGGCGTGACGCCCGGCCTCGCGACCGTGCTGGTCGGGGAGGACCCGGCGAGCCAGGCTTATGTCGCCTCCAAGGGCAGGGCGGCGAAGAGCTGCGGCTTCCATTCCGAGCAGCTGACGCTCCCCGCCACGACGAGCGAAGCGGAATTGCTGGCGCTGGTCCGAAAGCTCAACGCCGACCCCGCGGTTCACGGCATCCTCGTGCAGCTTCCGCTGCCCAAGGCGATCGACGCGCCCCGCGTGCTGGAGGCGATCGATCCGCGGAAGGACGTCGACGGCTTCCATCCGATCAATGTCGGCTTGCTCTCGATCGGCGAGATGGACCGCGCGCTCGTTCCCTGCACGCCGGCGGGCGCGATGATCATGCTCGACAAGGCCTGCGAGGCGCTCGGGACGACGCTCGCCGGCCAGGAGGCGGTGGTGATCGGCCGCTCCAACATCGTCGGCAAGCCGATGGCGCAACTCCTGCTCCAGCGCCATTGCACGGTGACGATCGCCCATTCGCGCACCCGCGACCTCGCGGCCGTCGCGCGCCGCGCCGACATTCTCGTCGCGGCCGTCGGGCAGCCGGAAATGGTGCGCGGCGACTGGGTGAAGCCGGGCGCGATCGTGATCGACGTCGGCATCAATCGCGTGGCCGGCGAGGGACTCGACGCCGCCGGACAAGCCGAAAACCCGCCTCGTCGGCGACGTCGCCTACGCCGAGGCCGCCGAGGTCGCCGGCGCGATCACGCCAGTGCCGGGCGGCGTCGGCCGCATGACCGTCGCGATGCTGATGGCCAATACGCTCGAGGCGGCCAAGCGCGCGGCGGGGTAGGGGCGGAGGGGCGGCGTCTCGCCGCCCCCATAGGTCGTCGGTCTTTCGACGGATCAAGGGCGCGCGAGAGGCGCGCCCTCCGGCAGGTCACTTTCCCGGCAGTCCGAAGGCGTAAAGCTTGTTGTTGGCGCCGTTGATGCTGCCGATCCTGTAGCCCGAGCCCCAGTAGACCGCGCCATCGACGATCGCAGGACCGCCGGCGACCGAGCCGCCGCTCGCGAACGCCCATTTCACGACGCCGGTCGCGGCGTCGAGCGCGTACATATTGTCGCCCTTCGGGGCGAGCGAACCGGCATAGACCACGCCGTCGCCGACGGTCAGCGCGCCGACGTCGACAGCGCCCTGCGGGTCGGGCGTTCGCCACAAGAACGCTCCCGTGGCGGAGTCGAGCGCGGCCCAGAAGCCTCCTTCGACGATTTGCTCTCCTTCCGGCGTTGTGAAGGGGACCGGCGTACGGTTGGCGTTGCCGATCGAGACAAAGATCCGCCGCCCGTCAGTCGCCGATCCCCACATCATTCCGCCGAGCCGGCTTCCCGGGCCCACCTTGGTCTTCCACCTGACCTTGCCGGTCGCCGGGTCGAGCGCCCAGAAATCCCCGCTTTTCTGCCCGACGGCGAGAAGCGGCGTCGAGCGCCCGTCGATCTCGGCCGTCAGCAGCATCGGCCCTTGGGCGAAATCGTAGTCGGGGCCGTCGTCGTGATCGAAATTGGTCGAGACGTCTCCGGTCAACGTGCTGGTCGCCCAGGCGACGCCGCCGGTCTTGAGATCGAGCGCCACGATGCTGTCGATGTGATTGTCCGGCGACGACGGGGCGCAATCGATCGCGTCGGGCGCCCGGCAGACGCCGGCGGGCACGGAATAATTGTTGCCCGTCGCGACATAGAGGAGGCCCGTGTCGTGATCGACGACCGGCGTGCTTCCCCAGGCCGCCGCGCCGGTATAGCCGTCGATGGTAAGGTAGGTCTGCCAGAGAACCTTGCCGGTTTCGGCGCTTAGCGCGAGGACGCTGCCGCGGAAGGTCGACGGCGTTTTCTGCGTTTCCGCTTTCGACGATGTGCCGACATAGACCACGCCGTCGTCCACCACGGCCGAACTGGTGACGATCGCGACCGGATCGCTTTCGACCTTGGTGAGCCAGAGGGGCCGACCCGACTTCGCGTCGAGCGCGAACAGGCTGGCGCCCTCGAGCGTGGGGACGGTCTGCGTCCCTTCGCCCAGGATCAGGGAGCCTTGCCAGGCGGCTGGCGTCGTGCGCGACACGTCGCCCTTGACGCCCGTGTAATCGCCGATCGCCTTTTTCCAGACGACTCCGCCTGTCGCGGCGTCGATCGCCCAGAGGCTGCCGCCGAAGTCCGGAACGTAGACGACTCCGTCGACCACGGCAGGAGTCGCGCTCACGTTGCCGTCGGTCGTCACGGTCCAGCGCGGCTTGAGGTCGGCGACCTCGGACGGGTCGAGGACATGCTCGTCCGCCGCGTTTCGGGTGTTATGGATGTCGCGGCCAGAGAAAGGCCACTCCGTCCCCGGCGCGGAGTCCGCCGCCCGCGAGAGCGGGGTCGCGCAGAGAAGAGTGGCCGCCGCCAGGGCCAGCGTCATCGCCGCGCCGTGCCGGCGGGGGTCCGCAACGACGTCGCCGCTTCGTCTTGGCATCCCTCGCCTCCAGAACAGGAAAACACGGAAGGCCGCACACGAGCGAGACGGCCGCACGCGATGAAAGCCGAGGCTATCACACCCTCCGAGTGGCAGCCACGGCCCGCCTTCGCGCCTCGGCGATTGACACGGCTTCGCGCTTCGCCAAACATCGCGCTCGGCATGACGAGCAGAACCGCAGGTCTGCCGCTCATCAATTTTGGGAGGAAATCATGAAGGACCTTTGGGTTTCCGCATGCGTGTCCGCCGTCGCAAGGCTGAACTTCCGCGCCGCCTGCGCTGGGGTTGCGCTCGCCGCTGTCGTCGGATTTTCTTCAGCCTGTGAAGCCGAGGACGCCGGCGCCTGGATCGGCTCCTGGACCGCGAGTCCGCAACCCGCCTGGGGACCTGACTTTCCGGTGCCGCTCAGCCTGCCCCCCAACCTTTGGAAGCAGACCATTCGTCAGGACGCCCGGCTGAGCATCGGCGGGAGCAAACTGCGCATTGTGCTTTCGAACGCATACGGGACGACGCCCCTGACGATCGGCGCGGCCCACATCGCGCTCGCCGGGGAAGGGGGGAAGATCCAGGAAGGCTCCGATCACCCATTGACCTTCGGAGGAGAGTTCTTCGATCGTCATCCCGCCTGGCGCGCCGGCGATCAGCGATCCCGTCGACATGACCGTCAAGCCGCTCGCCCTGGTTTCGGTCAGCCTCTACCTCCCGGAAGTCACCCCGACCACAACCCTTCATTGGGACGGTCATGAGACCGCCTACGTCGCCGCCGGAAACAAGGTGGGCGACGTGGATTTCAAGGCCGACTCCAAGCAGACCCAGCGCGTGTTCCTCAGCGAGATTCTGGTCGATGCGCCGGCGAACGCGCGCGCGATCGTGGCTTTCGGCGACTCGATCACCGATGGGGACGGCTCCACGATCGACGGCAACGACCGCTGGCCCGATCGCCTGGCCGAGCGGTTCGCCGCCGCCGGCGGCGCGCCGGTCGCGGTGCTGAACGAGGGCATATCCGGCGCCAAGGTCCTGTCCGACCGCATGGGCGTCAATGCGCTCGCGCGCTTCGACGCCGATGTGCTCAGCCAGCCCAAGGCCGACACGGTCATCCTGATGATGGGCATCAACGACGTCGGCTGGCCGGGCAGCGGCCTCGCCCTTCATGATCCCGAGCCCACCGCCGAGGCGATCATCGAAGGCTACAAACAGTTGATCGCCCGCGCCCACACGCATGGGCTCAAGATCATCGGCGCGACGCTCACGCCGTTTGGCGACGCCTTCGCCGGAACTCCGTTCGAAAGCTACTACACGCCGGACAAAGAGAAGATCCGTCTCGCGTTGAACGACTTCATCCGCAGCGGCGCCTTCGACGGCGTCATCGACTTCGACAAAGTCATCGTCGATCCGCAACATCCCGGCCACTCCCTGCAGACCTTCGACAAGGGCGATCACCTCCATCCGAACGCCGCAGGCTACAAGGCGATGGGCGAGGCGATCGATCTGCAGACGCTGACGACCAAGTGATTGGCGCTGCCGACGGAGGAAGGAGCGTGCGCGCCCAACTGCGCCGCTTCGAGAAAAGTGAAGGGCGGCGGCCATTCCCTCCCCCCCTTGTGGGGGAGGGTCAGGGCGGGGGGTCGCGCCGCCGTTCAAATGCTGGCGACTCTCTCCCTGAGGAACGAACAGGAAGCCCAGGCGCGACCCCCCTCCTGTTTCCTCCCCCGGAAGGGGGAGGAGCGTGCGCGCTCGCGAAGGTTGGCGCTCATGTCAGAAGGCGCCCACAACGGCGAGCGCCGGTCACTCCACCGCTCTATTTCGCCGGCGCCGCGCAGGCGTAACTCGCGGCGTCGCTTCGGTCGCCCTGGCCCGAGTAATGGGCGGCGGCCGGATAGGCGCACCACGGCCGCTGGGCCTTGACCCCCTTCGAGGGATCGTTGTCGCGATACAGCGTCGCGACGATCTCGTCCGGCGCGACCCCGTCCTCGACCCAATGGGCAAGCGCGGCGACGACGTCGTGCCCCGGATCGCGGGTGATTGAGGGCAGGCCGAACACCCCGCCGATCGCGTTCGGGCCCGGCCCGCCGCCGCAGTGATCCATGCCCGGCGCCATGAACAGCCGATAGAAGGATTGGACGTCCTTGAGGCCGCCCATCTTGCTCGCGACCTGATCGTAGTAGGCGATCGAGCTTTGCGGAGGAATCCCTGCGTCGTCCCAGCCATGATACTGGATGAGCTTGCCGCCGGCGGCCTTGAAGGCGCCGAGATCGGGGTTCGACGCATCGAGCGTCTCGCCCGTCTTCTTCTCCGCCGCGGCGAGAGCATCGGCGACGCTCTGGCCGTCGATTCGCCAGGCGGCGTTGTCGAACACCATGTTGGCGAAGAACCCGGTCCCGAAGCCGTTCATCAGGCTTCCCGCGGTGCGGTTCGGGTCGCTGCCGGTGATCCAGAGAACCCACGCCGTCGGACCGTCTTCGCCTCCCGGCGCGTAGCCGGGAAAGAGCGGCTTCCCGCTCGCGTCCTCGGCGCCCGAGTAGATCTTCTTCAGGGCCGCTGCTTCCGAATCGGTGAGGCAGGATTCGGACTGGCCGGCCTTGCAGACGAGGCTCGCCGGATCGAAATGGCACTCAGCCGGATCCTCGACATAGCCGCTCTCGCCATGGCACTCTGCGAACACGGCCTTGCTCACGATCGCGAGCTTCGCGGGCGACAGCCAGGCGCCGGGCTGATTGAGGGCCTGCTCGGACCAGATCGCGTTGGTGAGCAATTTCGTCCAAAAGTTCGCCGGCGCGCCGGCGACGATGCCGTCGTAATCCTTCGGGAACCTCTGCGCCTCCATCAGCGCTTCACGCCCGCCGTCGGAGCAGCCGCTGAAATAGGCGTGGCTCTGCGGCTTCTGGTAATAGTCGGCGACGACGGCCTTGGAGGCCTCCGCCGTCTCGTGGATCGCCCGCCAGCCGAAGTCGACGATCTCCTCCGGGTGGCCCAGCGCCCAGGCCGCGTCGAGCGTGCCGCCGGTATGGCCGGTGTCGGTCGCCGAGACGGCGTAACCGGCCTGTAGCGCCCAGTCCATCGGCGCCAAAATCAGCGAGCCGGCGAAGCCGCCGTTTCCGACGCCCTGAATTTTTCCGTTCCAGGCGCCTTTCTCCGGCAGCCAGACCTCGAACCGGGCGTGCGAGCGGTCCGAGGTCTTGAGGAGTCCCTCGACCCGGCAGAACGGCGCGTGGATCGCGACCGGCGCGGGTGGATCGAGCCCCATCAGGCTCGAGGGCGGCGACACCGTTGTCGCGGCCAGGATCGTCGCCTCGCCGTAAGTCTTGCCGGCGAGGTCGCCGCAATCCGCGGCCCTCGCGGCGCCGGCCGCAAGGGCCAGCGCCCCGACAGCCGTCGCGCCGGCGAGCGCGCCGCGCGCCCGCCTTCCTGTCCGCCAGTTCGTCGAACTCCGCATGTTGCGCTCCTCCCTGGATGGCTCTTCGGCCGTAAACGGGAACGATCGCGCCGCACTCCCGCATTTTCAGGTGACGGCTCTTTAATGGACGCCCCGAGCGGCCGAAGCCGGAGGGGAGAGTGCTTCGTTTCGGCCGGATGCGCAATGTCGTGAGTTGACCGACCACCGCCTCCCGCAGCCCCGCCGCGGCCTCGGGCGCTTCTCTCAGAGATCGCGAAATCGCTCCGGTATTAGCCGCCGAATCGGGACGGGCCGATCGGAGTCGAGAATTGGCTCTTTGGGCTAAACCTTTGAAAACACTCGAACCCTGACTCGAGAACCGGCCAAAACCGCCCATAAGTTATTGAAAATAAAAGCCTTCTGTCCGAAAACCGCGCTCGGCGGCGGGCTGCGCGGGGTCACGCGCCCGCGCGCCGGCCGCCGTCGGGAGTCCGCTCAAGGCGTCTTGGTCACGTGGTACTCGATCCGGCGGTTACGGAACCGGCCTTCTTCGGTGTCGTTGCTCGCCACCGGATTGACGGCGCCGTACCCCTTGGCGATCAGGACGCCTGCGGGCGCGCCGGCCTTGACCAGCGCGTTCCGCACCGCCTCGGCCCGGTGGAGCGACAGGGCGAGATTGGCCTCGGGATCGCCGGTGTCGTCGGTATAGCCGGCGATCTCGATTTCGTAACCGGCCGGGAGCGCTTTCAGGCTCGCCGCGGCGGTATCGAGGAAGCTGATCGTCGGGGTCGGAACTTCGGAACTGTCGGTGGCGAAATTGACGATCGAGAGGTTTAGCGCCGAAACGAGATCGGCGGCGCTGAACCCGGTCTTCAGCGCGACCAGCGCCTCCGACGCCTTGGCGTTGGCGACGGTCGCCCAGTCTCCGACGGAATCGACCAGCGCGCCGACCTTCACGCCCTCGCCGAACACGGCCTTCAGCGACTCGGCGACATGCTCGCGGTCGGGGATCGCCCCGCCGATCTTGACGGCGCCTCCTTCGAACGTCGCATGCAAGCCCGGGATCTTCAGCGCCTCGAAGGCCGCGCTGAGGTTCGTGAGCCAGGGCGCCGCGACGCGGTTTGGATCGACCGTCAGATCGCCCTTGACCGCGTCGGCGCCGAACACGCCCTTCAGCGCGTCGAGGATCGCGCCGCGAGTCGCTTCGTCAGGGACAGCGCCCGAGATCGTGACGCCGTCGGCCTCGTCGTCGATCGACAGCGTCGAAGGCTCGGAGGCGCCGGAAACCGGTGCGGGCGGGACGATGGGCGCCATTGCGGTCGTGACGGCGGGAGCCGCCGCCGGGGCCGCGGGGGGCGGAGCCGAAGCGGTCGCGGCAGGGGGCGGAGCCTCTGCGACGGCGGGGGCCGTTGCAGCCTGGACGGCGGGAGCCGCCGCCGGGGCCGCGGGGTGCGGAGCCTCCGCGACGGCGGGGGCCGTTGCGGCCTGGACGGCGGGAGCCGCCGCCGGGGCCGCGGGGGGCGGAGCCGAAGCGGTCGCGGCAGGTGGCGGAGCCTCTGCGACGGCGGGGGCCGTCGTGGCCTGGACGGCGGGAGCCACGGCGGGGGCGGCGGGGGGCGGAGCCTCCGCGACGGCGGGCGTGGGGGCGGCAGCGGGGGCGGGCGCGGCGCTCTGGGTCGTCGTCGCCTCCGGCGGATTGTTTGGGACTAGGATCGGCCACACCGCCCAGCCGAGGCCGACCACCGACGCGACTCCGACGAACGGCCATAGCCAGCCCGGCGCGACCGAGCGCGTGCGGATATGCTTGACCTCGCTCTCGTGGGCATGATCGTCGCCGGACACGGCATGGGCGGCGGGCGCCGCAAGGAAAGCGGTCGCCTCGGCCGGAAGCGACTCCGGAATGACGCCGTGGGGCGTCAGAAGGCCAACGAGCTTCGGGAGCGCGTATCCGAGAGCCGCTGTCGTCACCGGCAGGGCGATGCCCACGCGGTGGGCGATCCCATCGATCACCGGCGCGCCGAGCGCCTTTTCCAGTTCGCCGGTTGCGAGCGGCGCCGGGTTCGTCTTGCCAAGCCAGGATGAGACGACGTTACCGAGGCCGGCGCGCTTGAAGAGGTCGAGGAAGCCCGCGATGCCGCCGTTCCCGCCGACGACCAACGCGAGCGCCTCCTTTGCGAGTGGCGCGGCGGCGGCCCCGAGCCCTAAGCGGCTCGCGAGGTCGTCGATCAGAGCGTCGAACAGCGCCATTTTGGTTTTTTCCTCTTCAGTCGCCCGGCCAAGTTCGCGGGCAAAAATTCCCTGGGATGGTCGCGGGACAATTAAGCGCATTTTCATATGAGCTTGAAGGTCTCGTGACGTGCGGCGGCATTGGACTTTATACGGCGGGCAGGGACCGCGACCGCGGCGAGGTCAGACCCGCCTGCATTCCTCGAGGCGCGGCCCGGCCTGAGGGGTCGCCTGTTATTCTGTTTTTCAAATCCTCACCAACATATCATTGCGAAAATGGGAGCTTTCGCGTAGGGTGAGACACTGACCCTCTCCGAGTGGACCCTGCATGGTCTTCGCCGCGTTTCTGATTTCCGCCTGCAGCTACGGACCGCGCTCCTCAGCGTCCGGAACGGAAGCTGCGACCCTCAGCCTGAAGATGCTCGGGGAGGGGCGCCTCGCCAACCTCGTACTGGAGTCTGCGCGACTCGCCGCGCGCCTCTACGTGTCCCGAGCAATTGCCGACTACGTGTTCATCAGCCCGGCGTGGAGGCGCGCGATTTCCCCGTGCCGCCCGACGAGGTCTCGGATCGAGCGCCGCCGATGCTCGAGTTCGCCCGGAAGCCCGCTGGTCTCAGCTGAACCGGAACAGGCCGCCCATCATGTTGCGCAGGAAGTCGGGCTCCGTGCCGCCGGTGGGGGTGGTCTTCGACACGAAGTCGAACACCTTGCCGTCCTGCATCCCGTAATTGGCGATGCGCTCGACCTTGCCGCTCTTGTCGAAATAGACGGCGAGGACGTGCTGGTCGGTCATCTGGGTCGGCATGAAGGCGAGCGCCCGATGCATCTTCTGGCCGATGTAATACCAGGCGTCGCCGCCAACCGTCGAGGTGGTCGAGGGCGTGCCGAGCAGGGCCAGCGCCTGCGGCTTGGTGGTCGAGCCGACCTTGACCTGCGACAGCGTCTCCTCGTCGATCTGATAGCCGCGGTCGAAGTCGCCTTCGTAGCCGACGCAGCCGCTGAGCGCGGACCCCAGCGTCAGCACGCCCACAAGCAGCAAGCCCCGCGCGGCCGAGGCCCGCCCCGCATGGTCATAGGCTTTCGGCTTTTCTGCCATCGGTCAACTCCGGTATGTCGCGCACCCTTTTTGTCTTGCCACCGCGACCGCGGATGCCTAACCCATGCGGTCGAACCAATGCAAGGCGGCGCCGCAATTCTTGCGGGGCGTCGCGTCAAGGCGTGTGTAATGATTCTCGCCCGATGGCGCGCCCGGCGCGCCAGCCTCGCCCTCATTGAGCAACTTCGCGGCGAGATCGTGGCCGCCTCGCGCCGGCCCGCGCTCTATCTGGCGCTCGAGGCGCCCGACCGGACCGACGGACGATTCGAACTCATGACACTGCATGTGGGCCTCACGCTTCGCCGTCTGGTCGCGCTCGGCGGCCTCGGCGACGATATCGCCCAGGATCTGGTGAACGCGGTCTTCATGCATCTCGACGACACGCTGCGCGAGCAGGCGCTGAGCGATCGTCCTGTATCGAAGCGGTTGAGAGCGATGAAGGAGGCTTTCTACGGCCGCAACGCCGCTTACGCCGCCGCGCTCGATTTCGGGCTCGCGGGCCGACCTGGCCGCCGCGCTCGCGCGCAACGTCTACGGCGTCCCGGGCGGCGCGCCGAAGGCGGGGGCGCTCGCGGACTATGTGCTTGCGGTCGACGCGGCGATGGCGCTGACGCCGCATCGAGGATTTCGCCACGGGCCGGTTCCGGTTTCCGGACGGCGCGCTGGCTTCATGAAGACGCGGGACTTACGCGAAAATCGGAAACACTTTTTTCGCGTCCCGCTTTAGATGGAGGTTGAGCTATGCAGGAGCCGTTCAGCCGCATTGTTCGGGTCGACACGCTGCCAAGGGATGGCGAGACCGTGACGATCGAGGCGAACGCCGAGGAGCGCGCCGCGCTCGCCGCCCTGCTGAAGCTGCCGGCGATCGAGTCCCTGAGCGCGACGCTGACGCTGAAGCGCGCCGCGAGAGGGGGCGCCCGCGTGATCGGCGCTGTGCATGGCGAGGTGACCCAGACCTGCGTCGTCTCGCTCGATCCGTTTCCGGCGACGGTCGAGGAGGAGATCGACGTCCGCTTCGCGCCCCGCGACGACGAGCGCGCGGCGCGGCGGCGTGGGCCAGAGGAGCCGGAAACCGTCTCGATGACCGAGGATGACGAGCCCGACCCGATCATCGACGGCAAGATCGACCTCGGCGCGCTGGCGCGGGAGTTTCTCGCCCTCGGCCTCGATCCCTATCCGCGCAAGCCCGGCGTCGCCTTCGAGCCGCCCGCCGAGCCGGAGCCGGAGGCGACGCCGTTCGCTGTGCTGCGGGGCGGCCCTAAGACGGTGGACTGACCGAAAGGCGCCCGCTCTTTTTCGCGTAGCCGAGTCAGAAGCAAGCGGAGTAAGTTGCGACGGAACGCGCGCGAGCGCCCGCGTCCCGATCTCGGCTCAAGCGCCGCGCGGGGCTAGGATTTCAGCTGGACAAGGCAGGCCCAGGGCAATGCAGGTCGATCCCGCCTCTCACCCCCGTTTTCAGGAAATGTTTCCGACCTTCAGCTCGGAGGAGGTCGCACGCATGCGGCGGCACGGCGAGCCGCGCAGATTTGCCGACGGCGAGAAACTGCTCGCGGCCGGCAAGGTGGGGAGCGGCGCCTATGTCGTGCTCCGCGGCCATGTCGCGGTGCGCGAGCACGACGGATTTGGCCGCGTGACGCCGATCATTGATCAGGGTCCTGGGCAGTTCGTCGGCGAGGTGGTTCAGCTCTCCGGCCGCGCCTCTCTGGTGGACGCGATCGCCGAAGGGGAGGTCGATACGCTCGTCCTGCCGCCGGACGGACTGCGGTCGCTGCTGGTCGCCGACGCTTCCCTCGGCGAGCGGATCATGCGCGCGCTGATCCTGCGGCGGGTGGCGCTGCTCAAGGGCGACGCCGGCGGCGTCACGCTGATCGGGCCGTCGTCCTCGGCCGACGTCGTGCGGCTGCAGACCTTCCTCGGCCGCAACGGCTTCCCGAACCATGTTCTCGACCCGGCGAGCGACCCTGAGGCGAGGGAGGCGATCACGGGCTGCGCGGCCGTCGCAGGGGGGATGCCGCTTGCCGTATGCCCTGATGGCGTGGTGCTCGGCAATCCGTCCGAGGCGGCGATCGCCCGCCAGATCGGCATGTCCGTCCCGTGGCAGGCCGAAAAGGTCTATGACGTTGCGGTGGTCGGGGCCGGTCCGGCCGGACTCGCGACCGCCGTCTACGCCGCCTCGGAAGGGCTGTCGGTCGCGGTGGTCGACGCCCGCTCCTATGGCGGCCAGGCGGGCGCAAGCGCCCGTATCGAGAACTACCTCGGCTTCCCGACCGGCATCTCCGGGCAGGCTTTGGCCTCGCGCGCATTCCTCCAGGCCCAAAAATTCGGCGCCGACGTGCTCATTCCGGCGGTGGCCAGGACACTCGACTGCGCCCGCGCCGACGGCGCGCTCGCCATCGACATGGACGACGGCGCCCGCGTGCGCGCCCGCGCTGTCGTCATCGCCAGCGGCGCCCGCTACCGAAAACCGGCGGTCGCCGAGAGCGGTCGCTTCGAGGGCCGGGGCTTATGGTACTGGGCCTCGCCGATCGAGGCGCGCCTGTGCGCCGGCGAAGAGGTGATCGTGGTCGGGGGCGGCAATTCAGCCGGGCAGGGGGCGGTGTTCCTGTCCGGCCACGCGGCGAAGGTGCGCATGATGGTGCGGGGTCCAGGCCTCGCCGACAGCATGTCGCGCTATCTGATCGACAGAATCGAAGCGACCTCCAACATCGAGCTCATGACCGAGACGGAGATCGTCGCCCTGGATGGCCCGGTCGAGGGCGGCGTCGAACGGGTTCGATGGCGCGACCGCAAGAGCGGCGCGGAGTCCGAGGCCCCGATCCGCAATGTCTTTCTGTTCATCGGCGCCGATCCGGCGACCGAATGGCTTGCCGGCTGCGGCGTCGAGGTGGACAAGGCGGGCTTCGTGGTCACCGGCGCGCATTGCAGCGCCGCCGCTCCGCTGTCGCCGCTGCAATCGTCGATGCCGGGCGTGTTCGCGGTCGGCGACGTCCGCTCCGGCTCAGTCAAGCGGGTCGGCGGGGCGATCGGGGAGGGCGCGGCGGTGGTCGCGGCGATCCACGGCTTCCTGGCGCACGCCGCCGGGCCGCATCTCTAGTCCGATCGGAGAGCCCGATGTCGAAGACCTGCGCACACATGTCGACGATCCGCGACGTAACCCCGAGCGCCCTCGGATGCGAGGAATGTTTGAAGATCGGGCAGGCCTGGGTCCATCTCCGGCTCTGTCGCCAATGCGGGCATGTCGGATGCTGCGACGAGTTCCCCGGCCGCCATGCGACGAAGCACTTTCGCGCCACGGCCCATCCGATCATCGAGGGTTACGATCCGCCGGAAGGTTGGGGCTGGTGCTACGTCGACAAAGTCACGTTCGACCTGTCCGACCGCATGACCCCGCACAACGGCCCCATCCCGCGGTATTATTAGGGCTGGCCCGTGAAACCCCTATCCGCGCGCGCCCCGCCGATTCGCCGCGCCTTCGGCCCGGCGGCGACGCGCGGCGCCCGTCGTCAATCGGGAGCCTCGCATCTCGCAAGAGACGGGCCGGCGCCTCTACCGGGATTCGACCGTTTCCAGCGCGAACAGTTCTTTCGGCGCCTTGACGCCGCGCAGGGCGTGGAGGCCGAGCGACTCGAGCGGCCGGCCGCATTCAAGAGCGACGGCCGCGAATTCAGGCGAGACCAGCACCGGCCGGCCGAGCGGCTGGCAAAGCGCCTCGATCCGGACGACCTCGTTGATCGCCGGGCCGATGGCGGTGAAGTCGAGCCGGTCGGCCGCCCCGACATTGCCGTACAGCACCTCGCCGACATGCAAGGCGAAATCGACGGCGATCAGCGGCGCGCCCGACTCGGCGCGTTCGCAATTGAGCGCTTCGACATTGCGGGTCGCCTCGATCACGGCGTCGATCGCCCGGCCGCAGGTCGCGACGCGATCCGCCTCTTCGAAGGAGAAAGTCGCGAGCATCGCGTCGCCGACAAACTTGAGGACCTGGCCGCCGCGCTCGCGCAACGCCGCAGTCAGCGCCTCGAAGGCGTCGTTGAGCAGGGCGATGACGGCCGGCCCCGGCGCGGAATCGCTGAGCGTCGTGAAGCCGCGGATGTCGGCGTACCAGATCGCCGCGCGCATCCGCTCCATCGAGCCGCGCGTCACCGCGCCGGCGTGCACCCGCCCGCCCGCGTCCCAGCCGAGATAGGTGCGGAGCAGTCCGGACGCGATGACATGGCCCGCGTGCGCCTTCATCGCCAGCGACAGCGCGGGGAGGGTCGCCTGCATGAGCGTGATGTCGTCGTCCGCAAAACCCGCCCCGCGGTCGGTTGCGAACGAGTAGACGACTCCACTCCCCTGCGAGCGATCGCGCGGCCGCCATCGGTCGGGTCGCCGTAGACGAAGAGCCAGGCCGCGTAGTCGGTCGCGCCCGCGGCAAGAACTCCTCCAGAACCGGAAAGTCCCGCTCCTCCGCGCCGGCGGAGAGGCGACGACGCATAGACGGGTTGGGCTCTCCCTCGCGCGCCCGCTTGATCAGGGCGAAGAATGGGCTCCGGACCCAGATCGGTTCGTCATCGTCGCCGTGCGGGTAATTTTCCGGCGCGATGGCGTTGAGGTCCCGCCGCCAGGTGACGCCATAGCCGTGCCATTGCGGGTGCAGCGTCTCCATCGCCGAATGCGCCCGCCAGAGGGGCGCTCCGTGGACGACGAGGCGCTGGCAATAGCCGTCGAACAGGTCGCGCGCCGCGGCGCCGCGCAGGCCCTGCCTGCACCGCCCAGATATGGATGTCGACGATCCTCTGGGCGAAGGCGCTGTCGACGTCGGCGATGGCGAATTTCGCCTCGGGATCGGGCGGGAGGGTCATGGAAAGAGCTTCGCGCCGCGGGCCTCAGTCCGCAAGGGCTTCGGCGGTCATGGCTTCGGCTCGCCCTTCGGCACGAGAAACGTTTGGCCGGGAAAGATCAGATTCGGGTCGCGGATCTGGTTCGCGTTCGCCGAGAAGATCATCGCGTAGCGCGATCCGTCGCCGTAGAAGCGCTGGCTGATTCCCCAGAGCGTATTGCCGCGCTCGACGTGGTGGGACTGCACGGCCTCGACCCTCAAGTCCGCCGTCGAGGACGATGCCGGCGGAGGGGCCGCCGCCGGCCCTTGCTGCGCCGTCAGCGCGGCCGGGAAATTGAACGGCGCTTCCGCGCGGGCGACGACTTTGGCGTTTGCCGGGTCGATCGCGTCGGCGCGCACTGCATAACCGCCCGCCGTCAGGCCATGCGCGATGGTCAAGGACCAGCGCCCGTCGCCCGTCGTCTTCGCATCGCCGACGTAGGCGCCGCTGACATAGAGCCGCACCGTCGCGTTTGGCTGGCCATCGCCCTTGGCGACCAGGCCGCCGTCCGCGCTCGCCTCGATCGAGCGAATCGCGACCTGCCCCGCCGCCGGGGGCGCCAGCGGGAAGGCGGCGGGCGAAGCCGGCGCGGCGGCGATCGCGGCGGCCGGGGGCGGGTGCGCCGCGACGGAAACCGCCACGGCTTTCGATCGTTCGTCCGGGCCGCCGGCGCCGGTCGACAGCGTCAGGCTGTGGTCGCCTGGGGAAAGCGGCGCCGGGACCATGACGAACTGCCCCCGAGCGTCGCTCGTCGTTTCAACGAGCGTCCGGCCAGCGTCGACGAGGGCGACCCTGATGTTCGGCGCGGCGCGTCCCGCCACCACAGCTTCGCCCGTCGGCTCGACGCTGACGACGTCGAAGGTCGGCTTGACAGGGGAGGGGACCGAAACAGGGGGCGTCTGGATATCGGGCGTCGCGGCGGCTGTGACGGCGACCGGCGGGGGAGGCGGCGCTTGACCCGGAAACGGCGGCGGTCGGGCCTGCTCGGTAAGGGCGGCGGGGACGGAACTCGGCCGGAAAGAAATCGGTTGGACCCAGTAGATCGCCACGGCCCCGGCCGCCGCGATGACGCCGCCAGTCGCTCCCGCCCAGATCAGCGTTGGTTGCGAATCCATGCTCGACCGCTTTCTGGCTTCATTATACCGGCGACGGCGTCCGCGGACAATTGCGTGCTCAGGGCCGCCACAGGCTCTAAAAGCGACAAGCGCCCTGCAGAGCGTCGCAATCCGGACGACCGCTTTCCGGCGCGGGAAAGGCCGTCGAGACACGCGTCAGACCGAAGTCTTGATCGTCTCCACTTCGCGCCGCATGCGGGCGATGAAGGCCCTCAGTTGCGCCCGCTCGTCGGACGAAAAGCCCTTGAGAAGGCGCTCCTGACGCTCCAGCGCAACGATGACGATCCGGTCATGCGCCGCAAGGCCCTTCGCCGTCAGCGCGACCGGCAGGCGGCGGCGGTTCGGTTCGCCGGCGCGCACTTCGACGAGCCCTGCCTTCGCAAGGTCTCGCAAGCTGCGGCTGACGGCCGCCTTGTCGAGTCCGGTCGCCTCGCAGATCCGGACCGGCGCGATCCAGGGCTCGCCGGCGAGCAGGGCAATGATTCGCCAGTCCGTGATGCCGACGCCGAATCGCGGCCGGTAGGTCGCCGACGCGGTCGAGGTGATCTTCTGGGCGAGATTCGTGAGAGCCGCAGGAATGAAAGCGTCCATGTCGATCGCGAGCGCCGACCGTCGGACGGATTGAGGCTCGGACGACGAGGCTGCAGGGGCGGGCGGCGGCTTCATGCTCGTGATTCTGGACGGCGAAAAGAAGACTTATACGTCAATTCGCGCCCTCGCGGGCCCAGCAATTCGTAGCGCAGGTCGCGATCGCCGGGCAGGATTTTCGAGCGCAATAGAGTTGACGAAACAATAGCGCGCTGACCCATTCCATCGAATGGCTCGCAGGCCCGGAATCTGCGCTGGGCGCGACCTTTCCGCCTGCCTGATCAATTTCGCCTTTGCGCCCTCTGAAACGCCGGCGCTCGAAGGAGGCCGCGCCGGCCTAGGTATTGTTGACCGCAAGCTGGCGCGCGGGTAGCTTGAATACTGTCGCTCGATATCGAAGCGAATGAACTCGGACGTGCGCCATGGAACGTGCGACGCAAGTGGCAAACATTCTTCGCCGTGGCGCAAGTCCGCCAGGCGCCGTATGGCCGTCTTTTGGCCGCAACTCCGCTACGACCCGCTGGAGTACGCGCGCCGTCGTCATCGCGGCTGGGTGCCTCGGCGTACTGTTACTGCTCAGCAGCCTGTTCTGGATCATGCTGAAGGCGGCGCTGGTGCTTGCGGTGGTGGTTATCCTGGTCCGGCGGTTCGGGGGCCGCGCGCTCGCCTACAGCGGTTCCGACGCCCTGCGGGCCGCAGCGAGGACGCCCTTTCACGCGATTGCCGCCGGCGCGCTGCTCATCGCCGCGTACGCCTTCGCCGGGAGTACGGGCTTCCTTGTGGCGGCAGGCGTTTGCATAGGCGTCTACGTGCGTGCGCGGTTGATCGACTGGCCCTGATCCTGGTACGAATCGGCAGAACCTTCGTCTCTAGCGGCTAGGAACGCGGAACACTGGCTCCCCATTCGAGGGTCATGAAGGAGCCGTCACTTCTGGCGCGCTACGTCTGTTGGTTTGGCGGGTCTCACCGCCCTTTGGATAATCGCCGTTTCCAGCGTTCGCCGGGTTTGAGCTCATCGCCGAAGACATAGCGACCCATGATGGTTCGCTTTCGATATTGATGAAGGACGTCTTCAGCGGCGTTCGCGACTGTCCCCAACGAGTCCACTCGCGTGACGGATCGTTGCTCGTTGGCGGAAACAGGGGCCGAGCCGTCATCGAGCGCGCGGGGTTGCTGGGGTCTGCGCTTCGCCTTTGCGCGCGGCGCCGAATCGCCGGAGGTTCCCGCAATTCGTTTCGCCTTTTCGTTCGGCATGCCGGGCAAAACGATTGTCCCCTCGCTCGGCGACACGACAAATGATCGAACGGACCCATCCGATGACGGGTCCGTTGACTGCGCCTTCAGCTCAGAAGAGGCCAAAGTCTGCGCCGCCTTTGACGCCTGATCTCTGGTCTTTTGCGCGCGCACGGACGGGGGCTTTTGCGCTCGCGACCTCCGATCCGAGGTCGGAACGGACGGTAAGGCATCGTCGAGTTGACCCCAGGACGGCTGTTCGGGGACAAGACTTTGAAGTATTCGACGCTTCGGATACGATGCGGCGGCATCCGTAGGGGGCTGATTTGGCGTCTTGGCCTCAAATGCCGCAGCGGCTACACGATGAGATTCTCTCTCAAATGCTGTGAACCGGGTGGTCTCCGACGATTGAACGTCTTGGACTGATTTGGTCGCCGTTCTCGGCCGACGCCGGACTTCGACCGTGAACGATGGAACGACGCGTCTCAACATGGCCCTCTACACAGTTGATGGCTGGGGCGGTGGTCTCGCCCAAGAATTTGCGAAGTCAAAGCCCCGAACAGCAATACAAGACAATCGTAAAGGAAACCAGCGTGTCGTCTGGCCGCGTCCTTCGGCCGCACATAGTCGATTAAAGCCGAATGGATTCTCGGGGCGAAGTCTCGGCGGGGTCGGGGCGCGCGTGGTTACGGGAGGCGAAGCGGCATTTCCCTTTCCGTAACGGAGGCCACGCACTGGCCCGGCGCGGTCGAGCGCGAGGTTCCAGCCGGAAAGACCGTCCCGTCATCCTCCACAATTACTCCACCCAGAAGCATCCGGCCCGTGCGGCTGGAGGGCGGGCCGTCAGTCCCGATGGGCGCAGGCCAGCGCGAAGCCTTTTTTGGCCATCAGCCCCCCTCGCGAAGGACTTCGCGGATCTTTTCGGCCAGTTCGTCGGCAGTGTAAGGCTTTTTCAGCCAGGCGCCGGCGCTCAGGCCCAGGCGGGCAATGGAGGGCTCGGCGTAGCCGGAGGTGAACAGGACCCTGACCTCCGGCTTCATCGCCAGCGCCGCCTGAGCCAGTTCGAGGCCGGTCATGCCCCCCGGCATCACCATGTCGGTGAAAACGAGCGCGATATCCGACCGCTGGGCAAGGGCGGCCAACCCGCGGCCCCGTTATCGGCCTCGACCACCTCGTAGCCGAGGCTTCTGAGGCGCCGGCTCAGCACCCGGCGCAGGCGCGGGTCGTCCTCGACCAGGAGGAGAGTCTCAGAGCCTCCGGGCAGCTCGGGCCCCTTGACTTCGTGGGCTTGCGCCGCCTCCGCCTGGAAGGTCTCCGCATGCGGAAGATAAATCCGCACGCTAGTGCCGTTGCCGGGTTCGCTGTAGATCTGGATATGACCGCCGGACTGCTTGACGAACCCATAGACCATGCTGAGCCCGAGACCGGTTCCGGCGCCGACCCCCTTGGTGGTGAAGAACGGCTCGAACGCTCTCCGTCGCACGTCCTCGGGCATACCGGTCCCAGTGTCGGTGACCGTGATCAGAACGTAGCGGCCGGTGCGAACCTCGGGGTACATCTGGGCGTAGTCGGAGTTGAGCCGGACCTGCGCGATGTCGATCGTCAATTGCCCGCCGCGCGGCATGGCGTCCCGGGCGTTGATGGCGAGATTGAGCACGGCGTTCCGCAGTTGCGCGCTGTCGACCACGGTCAGATGCGTGTCCTCGGGAATGGAGAGTCTCGAGTTCGATCGACTCGCCGAGCGTACGCCGTAGGAGCTCGGCGAAGCCGCTCAGGTGCCGGCCGACGTCGGTCGGCTTCGGGTTGAGCGGCTGGCGCCGGGCGAAGGCGAGGAGTTGCGCAGCAAGCTTGGCGCCGTCCTCTGCCGCGCCCTGGGCTTCCCCCGCCAACTCCCGCTGGTCGGGAACGGCGAGCAGGGGGATTAGCAGCTCCAGATTGGCGATGATCGCGGTTAGGATGTTATTGAAGTCGTGGGCGACCCCGCCGGTGAGCTGGCCAATCGCCTCCATCTTCTGCGACTGGCGCAGCTCCTGCTCCGTCTTCTGGCGGCTCGATAGGTCGCGGATGAAATCCGGTGAAGATGCGCCGGCCGTTGGAGCGCGCCTCGCCGACCGCCAGCTCGACCGGGAAAACCTTCCCATCCTTGGTGACCGCCTGCACGAGTCGGCCGTAGCCGATGATGCGCGCTTCCCCTGTGCGCATGTAGTTGTCCATATATCCGTCGTGCTCGGCCCGGTAGGGTTGCGGCATCAAGACCTTGACGTTGCGGCCGATCACCTCGTCCGGGCGATAGCCGAACAATCCGGAGGCCCCGGCGCTGAACGAGGTGATCAGTCCTTGCTCGTCCAGAACGATCATCGCCTCGGGGACCGTATCGAGAATGGAGCTGAGATGCGCCTCGCGCGCCGCGAGTTCCGCCTGGACCCGCTTCAGCCCGGTGATGTCGTGGTTGTTTTGCAGAACCGCGACGGTCGCCCCTTCGACGGATTTCTGGATCACCCATAGGCTGGCGATCGAGAGCGTCGATCCGTCCTTGGCGCGATGCCCGAGCTCGCCCTGCCAGGCGCCGCGCTCAGCGAGCGTGGCGACGACCTCGGCCCGCGCCGTTGGGTAGCGTGTGTCGAGTAGGTCGTGGACGCGCTGACCCACCGCCTCGAGTTCGCGTGTACCCGTAGAGGCGCTCACAACCCGAGGTCCAATATAGGACCCGGCCGTCCATGTCGTGGATGACCACGACCGCGGCGTCCAGAACGTTCGCAAGCGAAGCCAGATCGGCGCTCATGGCCGCCTGATAAAGCCAAGGGGTCGTCGTCGTCACTCTTTATGCTCGCCCGGCATGCGCGCTTGTAAGGCGGCGGTCGTCCCCCGCCGACATGAAACCATGGCGGCGCGTGCTTGTCATCCCTTGCGATTTCTTGCGCGGCGCCGGTCGGATGTGCTTTGCCGCCATTGGCCGCCTCGCCGACTCCGCTTACTTTTCCGCGTCGAGCTCGGCGCGCGCCGCGGCCAGCTCCTGCCTCTGCTCCTGCGTCACAACGGGATATTGGAGGCCAAGCTTCTCGACCGCCTCGACGATCGCCGCGGCGACGACGAGTCGGGTGAACCACTTATTGTCGGCCGGGACGACGTACCACGGCGCGTCCCGGGACGCGGTCGCCTGAATCGCCTCCTCGTAGGCACGCATGTAGTCGTCCCAGTGCCCGCGTTCGCGCACGTCGGCGGCGGAAAACTTCCAGTTCTTCTCCGGCTTGTCGAGGCGCTCCATGAAGCGCTTCTTCTGCTCCTTGAGGGACAGGTTGAGATAGAACTTGAGTATCACCACGCCCTGCCGGGTGAGATAGTCCTCAAATCGTGCGATGTCGGCGAGCCGCTCCTCCCAAATTCCCTTGCCGACCAGTTTCGGCGGCATTTTCTGCGCCTTGAGCAGTTCCTGGTGCACCCGCACCACCAGCACCTCCTCATAGTAGGACCGGTTGAAGATGCCGATGCGCCCGCGCTGGGGAACCCTCGCCGAATAGCGCCATAGGAAATCGTGCGAAAGTTCCTCGACCGAGGGCTGTTTGAACGAATGAACCTCGCAGCCCTGCGGATTGATGCGCGACATCACATGCTTGATCGTGCCGTCTTTTCCCGCCGCATCCATCGCCTGGAACACCAGCAGTACGGACCAGGAATCCTGCGCGTAAAGAATATCCTGCTCGGTCGCGAGCCATTCCGAGCCACGCTCGAGAAGCTGCGCCGCCTCGCTCTTGTCCATTTTGAGCCCGAGCGTGTCGCCGGGATCGAAGTCCTTCAGGCGGAAACTCTTGCCCTTGGTGACGCGGAACGGATCGGTGTATTTGTGAATCGCCTCGACGATGTCCTTGCGTGCCACCGGCCTCTTCCTCCCAATTCGTTTATCGGAACCAGCCGCCGGGCTTTCACCTTCCTTTGCCGAGCTGCCGAATTCAGCAGGCTCTCGTCGATGTGAAAGAGATCGGGGTCCGGCCTGGTCGTCAGGTCGACATTGAACAGAGTCACGACCGTCTGGTAGCCCTGCGCGTCGATCACCGTCCATTGCTTCAGCGCGAAAGTCGCGGGGTCGAAGATGAGTTCGAGATGGGCTGTTCCGCCCAGCGTCGCCTTGTCCTCGATTTCGATCGTCACCGCTTTTTCGTCCTGCGCGACGCTGATGACCTGCGTGTCGTGGGCGAGGTCGATATGGTCGGACAACAGGAATTTCAGCGGCGTCTGAGCGATGAAGTACTCGTCCTGTGTGTTGAGTTTGTGATCGATGATCGCCACGCTGCGTCCGTCGGCGACGATCTCGAAGCGCGCCGGAGCTTCGTACTTGAACGACATTTTGCCTGGCCGCTCGACAACCAGCTGGCCCTCGGAGCGCTGGCCGCCGGGGCCGATCTGGACGAAGTCAGCGGTCAGCACGCGCGCAGCGTCGAGCCAGGCGTTGGCGCGCGCGACCGCCTCGGCGGCGGAGAGGTTGCCGACCGGCCCGCTTTTCGGGGCCTTGACCTTTTCCAGCTTTTGCAGGTCCATCGGCGCGTTCTGAGCGGCGGCGCTCACGGCGAGGAGCGCCGTCAGACTGAGCGCGATTGCTCGAAATCGTTTCGCCATTCTAGGTTCCTTCCGGCTCCGGCGCCAGCGCATGAGCCGAATCGCTTACTGCCCTAGCTTTATCGCATGGGCGCCGTGGGGAAGGCTCTGGCCGGGCAGTTTGCGCTTTGTGTGGCGAAGGCCTGTCGGGCGGGAGGCGTCGACCCCGCCGCGCTTGCCGGGCGCGCTCTATGAGGAGCGGGCCAACGCGGCGTCGACCGCATCGCCGAGGCGCTCGACGATCGCTTCGACATCTCCCGCATTCACATTGAACGGCGGGGCGAGGAGGACGTGGTCGCCTTGGAGGCCGTCCACCGTTCCGCCCATCGGATAGACCAGCAGACCGCGCGCCATCGCCTCTCGCTTGATCCGCGCGTGGAGCTTCAGGTCCGGATCGAACGGCGCCCGGGTCGCCCGGTCGGCGACGAATTCGAGGGCGCGAAAGAGGCCGCGTCCGCGGATTTCGCCGATATGCGGGCTCTCGCCGAAGCGCTCGTCCAGCCGACGGTGCAAGAGGTCCCCCATCGCGACGACGTTTGCGAGCAGATTTTCGTTAGCGATCGCCTCCTGAACCGCCAGCGCCGCCGCCGCGGCCATCGGGTGGCCCATATAGGTATGGCCATGCTGGAAGGCGCCGGAGCCGCCGGCGATCGCGTCGAAGATGCGCCGTGCGAGCAGCACCGCGCCGATCGGCTGGTACCCGCCGCCGAGGCCCTTGGCGACGGTCATCAGGTCCGGCGCGACCTTCTCCTGCGTGCAGGCGTGCAGAGTTCCGGTGCGGCCCATGCCGCACATGATCTCGTCGAGAATGAGCAGGATGCCATGACGGTCGCAGATCGCCCGTATCCGCTGGAAATAGTCGGCGACCGGCGGCGCGGCGCCAAGCGTCGCGCCGACCACGGTCTCGGCGATGAAGGCCATGACGGTCTCCGGGCCGAGTTCGAGGAGCTTGTCCTCGAGCGCCTGGGCCGCACGCGCTGCGTACGCGGAGTCGGCCTCGTCTCGCCGTTGGAAGCGATAGGCGTAGCAGGGGTCGATGTGATGGGTCTCGATCAGCAGCGGCTCGAACTGCGCCCGCCGCCCGGCGGCGCCGCCTGCGGCGAGCGCTCCGAGCGTATTGCCATGATAGCTCTGCCGCCGGGCGACGATGCGGCGGCGCTGCGGCTCGCCTGTCTCGACGAAGTATTGCCGCGCCATCTTGAGCGCCGCTTCGACCGCCTCCGATCCGCCGCTGACAAGATAGACATGGCTCATGCCCGGCGGCGCGTCTGCGACCAGCCGGTCGGCCAGTCGCTCGGCGGGCTCGGAGGTGAAGAAGGCGGTGTGGGCGTAGGCGAGGGCGTCGATCTGCCGGTGAAGCGCCGCGACGACCCCTGGATGGCCGTGGCCGAGGCAGGAGACCGCCGCGCCGCCCGAGGCGTCGAGATAGCGCCGCCCCTCGGCGTCGACGATCTCGATGCCCGAGGCCGCGGCGGCGACGGGCATGACGGCGTTTGCGGCGCGGTGCAGAATGTGCGTCATCGAATTAACCGGCGCCCGGCGGGCGGGCTCAAAGCATAGGGGCCTGAGGGATTGACGGAAAGGCTGGCGGCGTGACGGGGGCTCCGGCGCGAAGACGAGTGGCGATCGCGGTCGCGCCGAACGGCGGGCGCAAGACCAGGGCCGACCATCCAAACCTGCCGATGACGGCCGAGGAACTGGCGTGGGCCGCCGCCGAATGCGTCGAAGCCGGCGCCGCTATGATTCACCTGCACGCGCGTGACGCCGACGGAGCGCATCGGCTCGACGTCGAGGCTTATCGCGCGGCGATCGCCGCAATCTGCAACGCGGTCGGCGATCGGCTCGTCGTGCAGGTCACCAGCGAGTTGATGGGCCGCTATGGGCCAGCGGAGCAAATGGCCGTCGTGCTGAAGACCAATCCCGGAAGCGGTTTCCCTGGCTGTAAGGGAGCTTGCGCCGGAGGCGAAGGACGAGAGGCCGTTCGCCGATTTCCTCGCGGGTTTGAAGCGAATGCGGGTGTGGCCGCAGTTCATTCTCTATGCGCCCGAGGAGGCCGCGCGGCTCGCCGCGATGCAAAGGCGCGGCGTCATTCCGTTCGATGAGATCGCCGTCCTCTACGTGCTCGGACGCTATACGCTGCTGAGGACCGCCGCGCCATCCGACCTGCTGCCGTTCCTTGCGCCGGGCGCGCCGCACTTCGCCCACTGGAGCGTCTGCGCCTTCGGGCGCCGCGAGGCGGCGTGCGTCACGGCGGGCGCGCTGATGGGCGGGCACGCGCGGGTCGGCTTCGAGAACAACCTCGCGCTGCCGAGCGGCGAGCGGGCTGCGACCAACGCCGACCTGGTGGGCGCCGTCGCGCGCGCCCTCCGCGACCTCGGGGTTGAGCTGCAAACCGCGGACACCTTGCGCCGGGAGGCCGCGGCGCTCATGCGCTGAGCGGTCGTGGCACGCTTTGGCGCCATGGACGGCGATTCCTCATGTCGCCAGAATGATAGGAATTTGTGCGAATCCGCAGGGCCGGGGACTCGGGAGCAGGGCTTGATCGTCGTTCACTATTCTTCGACTGGGCCGGGGCAGGCCGCCGCGCTTTCGCGCAGGGTCCTGGATCCGGCCGACCCGATCCCGGAAGGATCGATCTGGGTAGACCTGATCGAGCCGACCGTCGAGGAGGATCAAAAGGTCCAGCATTTCGTCGGCGCGCCGATTCCGACCTCGCGCCGATCCGGACTACGCCGAGCCGGCCGAAGCCCATTACGCCGAAAACGGCGTCCGCTATCTTCAGGCAAGCGTGCCGAGCGAGCCGGAGGACACGCCCGGCATCACCGACGTCACCTTCATCGTCGCGCCGACGGCGCTCGTGACCGTGCGTTATCACGCCTGCGAATCCTTCGATATTTTCGCGCAGAAGCTTTGCAGACCGCTGTCGCGAGCGCTTTCGCCGGATGCGGTCGCGGTCGGGCTCGTCAACACCGCGATCAACCGCACGGCGAGAGCGCTCGGCAAGTCGGGGGCGAGCCTCGACACGATCGCGAGCCGGGTGTTCCGCGCCAAGGAGAACAAGGAGAACCGCAACCAGATCTATTCGGACACGCTGTGGGATCTCGGCCGCGAGGACGAGACGATCTCGAACTGCGCGAGAGTCATGGTGTCGATCGAGCGGCTGCTGCTTTTCCTCATCGCCGACGGGAACGGTGACGGCGGTAAGCCGGACAAGGCGCAGAAGGCTGTGCGGGCGGCGACCAAGACCGCGCTCCGCGACCTGCAGTCGCTGGAGGAGGACGCGAGCTTCAAGGCGCAGAAGGTGCAGTTCTTGCTCGACGCGACGCTCGGCCTCATCAATCTTGCGCAGAACGACATCATCAAGCTCTTTTCCGTGCTTGCGGTCATCTTCATGCCGCCGACGCTGATCGCCTCGATCTACGGAATGAATTTCAAGGCGATGCCGGAGCTCGAATGGCGTTTGGGCTACCCTCTGGCGCTCTGCGTCATGGTCTGCGCGGCGGTGCTGCCCTATGTCTTTTTCCGGTGGAAGAAGTGGCTGTGACGCACAGGCGCGACGCATCCCTTCAGTCCGGCATCGAGCCCTGATCGTTATCGATCGCTGGCGGCGTTGTCATCCTGCACCTGTAAGGGATAGATTTGACTTGCCGCAGTAGTTAGAATTCGCAGCTTCCATAGGTCCCGTTGTCCTTGCAGCGAACCACGATGACAGACAGGCCGCTCACGAAGAACTCTCCCGGCCGAAACGTCAGCGACCCTTTGGTTTCCGTAATTATCCCTCATTATAATGACTTGGCCAATTTGCGCCGATGCCTGGGCCGCCTTGCCTCGCAGACGCTTCCGAAGGATCGGTTTGAGATCGTGGTGGCTGACAACGGCTCCGCGTGTGGGTTGGAAGAAGTCCAAAACGTCTGCGGGAGGATTGCGCGCGTTGTCCATGCGCCGATTCCGGGAGCTGGCCCGGCGCGAAACGTGGCGGTCGCGGCGTCGAGCGGCGCGGTTCTCGCTTTCACGGACTCGGATTGCCGTCCGGCCCCGGATTGGTTGGAAAACGGCTTGGCCGCCCTGAGGAACGCCGACATTGTCGGAGGCCGCGTTGACGTGGACGTTGGGGATCCGGCGCATCCGACCGCGATCGAAGCCTTCGAGCTTGTCTTCGCTTTCAATGTCAAACGCTACATCGCAGAACTCGGTTTCTCGGTCAGCGCAAACATTTTCGTTTCCCGCGCGACCTTTGATCGGGTCGGAGCGTTTCGCGCCCGCGTGGTGGAGGACCTCGACTGGGGGACAGAGCTTCCGCCGCCAATTGTCGATGGCGGTACGCCCCCGACGTCGTCGTCTCTCATCCCGCGCGCCGCACGTGGGCGGAACTCTGGAAGAAGTGGCGGCGACGCACCGCAGAAGATTTCGCGTTGGCCAATGAACGGCGATACGGAAAGGCGATCTGGTTTCTCCGTAGCTTCGCGATCCTTCTTTCGCCGTTCGTCCATTGGCTTGCTGTGCTCCGGTCGGACAAGCTGGCGGGCGCCGAGCAGCGGCTGAGCGCGATCGCCGCGCTGTTCCGCATTCGCTTCCGGCGCTTCATCGAGTGCAATCGGTTGCTGGTGCAGAAAACATTTTTTGGACTGCATCCATGAAAGTTGCGAAGTGCGGTCGAACACTGATTATCGGCGTGTCGGGCGCGACCTGGGACAGACTTGCGCCGCTGAAGGAAGAGGGACGCGTCCCCAACATTGCCAGACTTCTGGAACGAGGAACCGGCGCCACTTTGACCTCGGTTAAGGCGGCTGGAGACAAACATTATCGGCCGCAATCGGCTTGGCCGTCTTTGGCGACCGGATGTCGTCCTGAGCGACACGGCGTCACCCGTTTTTTTCATGAGGCGGCTGAGCTCCAGGAGCCGGCGTTGTGGGACCTCTACTCCCGACAAGGCTTGACCTCGGGCGTCTATGGCTGGCCCGGCACCTGGCCGCCGCCACAGATACGCGGATTTGTTGTGCCCTCCCATCTTGCCCGTGACGACCAAACCTGGCCTCCCGATCTGCGTCCAATCAAAGCCCTGGATCGGGAGCAACAGGCTTTGGATCGCGAAAGCGGCCCCATGCGTCGTCTGGCCGGCGCAGTCTCGGCGGCCGAGACCCTGCTCAGACAGCATGTGCGGACCCGGACGTTCGCAAGGCTGGCTGTCGACGCGCCGTCCGCCCTCTTTGGCGACGTCGAACAGCGGCGGCTCCTGCTTCGCAGGGCGAAGCTTGAAGTCAGCGCGGACGTGTTTCTGAATTTGTGCAAGAAGCATCGACCGAGCCTGGCAGCGTTCGTTACTTTCTACGTAGACTTCGTGTCGCACCGCTTCTGGCGTTTTCGAAGCTCGCCGCCCGCAGGCGCCAGCGATTGGCTGGACCTGCGGTTTAAGGACGCAGTCGATCAGAGCTACGTCGAATTCGATAAAATCGTCGGTCGTCTCGTCGCCGCGGCTGGCTCGGATAGCACAATCGCCGTGGTCTCCGAACACGGTATGGAGCCTGAGCCGAATTCGGCGGAATTGGGCTCTTCGTACTTCTCCATCCGCGGTCGGCGCATTCACGAGTTGCTCGGGCTCGATCCGGGCGTCCTCACGTGCGCTGTGGCTCGTTGGATCGCGTTCAGGCCGATGGAGGCCGATCAAGTTCGCGTTACCGCAGCGAAACTGAGAAACATCACGGTTGTCGAAACCGGCCTGCCCCTATTTCAAGTGTATGAGCATGGCCAGGAAGTGATCATCAAGTTTGCGTTCGACGCCCACGTGACCAGATACGCGGAAGGCCATTTGGAAAAGCTGACGGTAAGACTGGGAGACGCGACTATGCCATTTCTGGAGATCGCCCGCCGGTCCGGTCGTCAGCGCTCGGCAATGCACGCACGGGATGGCGTTCTTGTTATCGCTGGCCCAGGAATTCGTGCCGGCGAGTGGCTTTCCGAGGCGTCGATTCTCGACTTCGCCCCGACATTGCTCCGCGCCCAAGGTCTTGAGGGCGGAGCTCAGATGGAGGGGAAGCCGCTCAATATCTTCGTGTAAGTCGCCTTGATCGCGTCGTCCAGTTCCGCGGATCCGCAGTCGGGCGCATAGCCGTACTGAGCGGCTTTGGCCTTTACCTTCGTACAAAGCATTTTATCGTAGGTTTCAAGGGCTTCGCCATGTCAGATCGCAGGAGATTTGCTTTTTCTTGACCATAGAACGAAAGGTCTCGGGTGCGGAAAGGCCAAGCCTGCCGAAGCCTTCTTCAAGCAAATGAAGGTTTCGACCCTGTTTTCGTGTATTGAAATCTCGCGGAATCGATTCAACAAGTTTTTTATTGCAGTTTACTTTCAAACGAACACAGAATTCTTCAAACAAAGGCTCCAGAAAATCCTCAATACGATACCTCCAGGATGCTATTTTCTCCACCTCCTCGTTCCATAGGAGCCAATACGTAGCCGCCCTTATCGCAATCGGCGCATGGCGAGGGCAGTCTATATGATCGCAAATAAAATCCCAACTAGTTTCGCTGAAGGACATACAAGAGTTGATAACGCTCAGGGGATCCCGCGTCTGGTGAAAGATCTGTTCGAAGGAAACCGTGGACGACGGGGGCCCATAAATGCGGTTTTCGGATATAACAGCCATGGTCCAGGACGAGATTCCATCCGAACCAAGTTGCTCATGCCGAACATCCAATCCCAGCCGCTGCAACGCGTGCGAAATATACTTCGTTCCGCTTCTGCCGCAGCCAGTAACCAATAACGGCAGTCGCAGCGGTCGCAGGTCGGAAGGCACGTTGCGCGACTCCACGGAGGCATTGGAGTGTACCTCTCTCAGATTATGTAGATGATGACGCTATGTCAACGTGGACCGCCAGGGTTTCCTTGCGTACAGTGTCATCCTACGGCGCTGGATGTGAGCGCAGCCGGTTGACGACGAACACCGATCGTTCGCGACGGCGATGGCGCAACTGCCAGGATGCATCGAGATATGAGGAGGGTCAGCCATTCGGGCCGCGACGGCGCCCGTGGTGGCGACCAGGCGTGAATGAGGCTTCCCAAAAATCTGCGTCACCGGCTCGAATTCGCCGGCTTCCTCCTGGCGGAGGCCGTTGCGCGCGCGCTGCCGCTGGAAACCGCGTCGTGGCTGTCCGGGAGCCTCTGGCGCGTGATCGCCCCGCGCTTGCGCCGGCAGACGCGCACGCTTGCCAATCTGGCGCGCGCTTTCCCGGACATGTCGCTTGAAGAGCGCACGAAGGTGGCGGCGGCCATGTGGGACAATCTTGGCCGCACCTTCGTCGAGAGCTTCCGCCTGAAGACGCTGGTCGAGAGCGGCCGCATCGCGTTCGCGCCCGACGAGCGGTTCGACGACGTCGCGCGCGGAGCGCCTTTCATCGTGTGCGGCCTTCATTTGGGCAACTGGGAAATCCTCGCGCATGGCGGCAAGCGCATGGGGCTGCCGATTGCCGGCGTCTACCAGCGCATGTCGAACCCACTGGTCGAAGCGAGAATGCGCCGGATGCGCGCGCCGCTCTATCTGGGCGGACTTCTGCCGAAGACCGCGATAACCGCCCGCGCGCTTTTGCGTGCGATCAAGGCGGGCGCCTGTCCATCGTTCCTCGCCGATCTTCGCGATGACCGTGGTCCCCTCGTGCCCTTCTTCGGCCAGCCCGCACGCTCGAACGTTTTCCCTGCCTTGCTTGCGCGGGCGACCGGGGTGCCGCTCTACGCCGGCGTCGCCTTCCGCCGCCCGAACGTGCGCTTCAGCATTCGCATCGAGCCGATCTTCGTTCCGCAGACCAGCGACCGGGACGCCGACGCGCTGGTCGCCACCCAGGCCTTGCAGCGCCAGTTCGAAACCTTCATCCGAGAGGCCCCCGAGCAATGGATGTGGGCGCATCGGAAGTGGGACTAGCCTCACTCGTCTCCCCCGCGATATTCGGCTATAAATATCGGCAGGCGCCGGCTCGGCAGCGGCCGCGCCGCGCTCATCGGGAGGACAGTCATGGATCCGAAGACGACGGCCGTCGTGCTCATCGAATATCAGAACGATTTCACCTCCGAAGGCGGGACGCTGCATAGCGCGGTCGAGCCGGTGATGCAGTCGAGCAACATGCTCGCCAACACTGTGGAGACGGTGAAAAAGGCGCGCGCGCTCGGCGCGACGATCGTCCACGCGCCGATCACCTTCACCGACGATTACCGGGAACTGAGCGCCAACCCCTACGGGATTCTCAAGGGCGTCGTGGATTCGAAGTCGTTCCGCAAGGGGACCTGGGGCGCCGAGATCGTCGAAGTCCTGACCCCCGCGCCGGGCGACATCGTCATCGAGGGCAAGAGAGGCCTGTGCGGCTTCGCCTCGACCAACCTCGACTTCATCCTGAGAAGCAAGGGCGTCACGACCGTCGCGCTCGGCGGCTTTTTGACCAACTGCTGCGTCGAGTCGACCATGCGCACCGCCTACGAGAAAGGCTACGAAGTCGTGACGCTCAAGGACTGCACCGCGGCGCTCAGCGAAGAGGAGCAGCGCGCGGCGGTCGAGAAGAACTATCCGATGTTCTCGAAGCCGATGACCCACGGCGAGTTTTTGTCGAGCCTCAAGGGCGAAGCGACGGTCGCGGACTCTTCGCGCGGCTACGAGGCGGCCTGAGGGGGCGGACGCTCCTTCTGTCTGCCGATGAACGGCGACTCCGGGCGCAAATTCCATCTTTTCAGAGGGTTGCGATCGGTTTTCCGGGCGTCCGCAACGCCCAATTCCGTCATCGCGAGCGATCCCCCGGGTGGGTCCCGGGGGCGGTGAGCGGGGGACATGGGCGCCTGCTGTCCCTGCGTCGCCCAATTCGCCGCGTTCGCGGCCTCGGGATTATGGCCGGCGCCGGAGGCACGGGGCGGGTGCTACGGCCGGACGGCAATCGCGCTCGATCGCATGCGCTGCCAAAATCCCGGGCCGGTTTTGAGCCTTTTCAGGGCATTGCGCCGGATTTTAGGGCCGCATCGCGCCAACGGATGATTGTCCGTCAGCGTGAGCGACCCCGGATGAAGTCCGCGGGCAGGCGATCCAGGGGGTCGGGCGTTTGCGGCTCCCGGATCGCCACGTCGCCGCTTTCGCAGCGGCAGGCATGAGCGGGCACCGTAAAGGGCGGGCGGCCGGCGCTCGGTCCGATGCGGCGCCATTCCCGACCCGGTTTTGAGCTTTTTCAAAGTGTTGCGCGGGATTTTTCGGGCGTGCGCGCGGGGCGTGACGGTCAAGGGTGATAAGTTGATCTGTCATCCAAGGGTCTCGTGCTGGGCTTGCGGCAGGATGAGCGGGGCCGCACCGCACCGTACGAACGTCCTTCGACAGGCTTCCAGACAAGGAGGCGGCCCTGAGGGCTGCCGCGCGTCATCGTTTTTCAAAGAGCGGCCGATCGAGCCTTGCAGGAACTCGCCGCAACGCGTGTGTGGCGCTAAGGGGACGCCTGACTTCGATCACTTGCGAAGGTACAACGCATTCTGATTTTCCGCAAGAAGTTGTTGCGCCCATCGCGGGCCGTGTGAATCGGGCCGTGCCTCCAGGAACGGTATTCGCCCGAAGCAGCTTGGGCGGACGGCGGACGGCGGGCGCCAGACAAGCCGTGATCGCGCGGGCCTTTGATCCGGGGTTCGAATGGCGACCGGCTCGGGTTCAGAAACTCGGCTGCGTCGCAAAAACGTCCAGACGGCGAGGCGCCGCCCGGACGTCGCGTTTTCCGCGAATGAAACAATGAGCTACGCCGCCTTTCCGCGGGCGAGGGCGTGAACGTCGGCCGTGGTGAGCGGATTCCCCGCGATCCCCCAGTCGCCGCTCTCGACTTCTTCGACCACGCACCACGTCACCGGCCGCATGTTTTCGCCCTCGATCGAGACCATGGCGTCCGTCAACTTCGAAATGATCTGTTTCTTCTGTTCCTTTGTGAAAACGTCCTTGATGACTCGAACCTGGATGAGCGGCATGGCTGTCTCCTGATCCATAGGATCGACTGAGTCCGGTCGGAAGCCGCGGCTGGATTTTCTGAGTTGCGGCTTGACAGGCGGGAGTACAGTGCCAGACAATTTGGAATGCAGGCATAAACAGTTGGCGCTTCGGTTTTCGCCACTGTACCGGTCCCGGCGCCGGTCCTGTCTGTCGCGAGCGGAGGCACGATGCTCTCGTTCAATGTCGGTCCGAATGCGGGATTGCCGCTGACCGATCAGATCGTCGCGGCGGTTAGGCGGCAGATTGACGACCGGAGCTTGCGCCCGGGGACGCGATTGCCTTCGATCCGCAATTTTGCCGACACCCATCGGGTCAGCCGGTTCACCGTCGTCGAAGCCTACGACCGGCTCGTCGCGACGGGCTGTGTGGAGTCGCGCAGGGGCGCCGGCTTTTACGTCGCCAGGGCGGCCGCGCGCCCAGAGGGCCCGCCCGCGGCTGCTCCCGAGGTCCATCAGCACAACGAACAGCTCGTCTGGCTTATCCACCGTCTACTCGAGGCGGGAGACCAAGCCATGCTCGCCGGTGGCCCGTGGCTCCCCAGCTCGTGGCAGGACGACGCCGGCATCCGTCAGGCTCTCGGCGCGCTCGCGCGCCGGAACGGCGCGCATCTCCTCGAATACGGCAATCCGTTTGGTTATCTGCCGTTGCGCGAGCAGCTCGCGCTGACGCTGGCGGATATCGGCGTCACGGCGTCTGCCAGGCAAATCCTGCTGACCCAGGGAACGAGCCAGGCGCTGGACCTGGTCATCCGGTATGCCCTGAAGCCCGGCGATTGCGCGCTGGTCGACGATCCAGGCTACTATAATATGTTCGGCAATCTCCGGATGCACGGCGTCGAAATGCTGGCGGTTCCGCGTCGCTCCGACGGTCCGGACGTCGAGGCGCTCGAAGAGCTTGCGGCGGCGCGGAGGCCCAAGGTCTATTTCACCCAATCCGCCATGCAGAACCCGACAGGCTCCGAGATCAGCCCCCATGTGGCGTTCCGGCTGCTTCAGGCCGCCGAACGCAACGATTTTACGATCGTCGAGGACGACATCTTCTGCGATCTCCAGGCGAATAAGCCGCCGCGATTGGCGACGCTCGACCAACTCAGCCGCGTCATCTACCTGCGGAGCTACTCGAAGACGCTTTCAGGGAGTCTGCGGGTCGGATTCGTCGCATCCACGCCGCGCGTGATCGACGCGCTCGCCGACATCAAGATGCTGACCTGCATTACGACCTCGCAATTCACCGAGCGGCTGCTCTACACGATGCTGGTCGAGGGACGTTACCGTAAGCATGTGGCGAGGGTGCGGGAACGGCTCGGTGAGGCCCGGCTCAATGTCGTGCGCGCCTTCGAGCGCATCGGCCTCGAATTGTTCGTCGAGCCGAACGACGGCATGTTCGTGTGGGCGCGCCTGCCCAATGTCGAGGACTCTTTTCACTCTGGCGGACGCGGCGCAGACCGAGGGAATCGTGCTCGCGCCCGGCGCAGTTTTCCGCCCGCATCTCGAACGTTCGCCCTGGCTGCGGTTCAACGTGGCGACCTCCGACGATCCACGCATTCTGCGTTGGCTCGAGCGTCAGATACCGAAAGCGCCGGAGCCCTCGCGGCCGCCCGCTTGAAAGGACCTTTGCGGAACGGACCGGTTCCGAGTCCACTGACCGGCGCCGGCCCGGAAGGTCGCATAGGGTCGCGTTCACGCCTACCGCCTCACCCCACCAGAAACCACGCCCCGACCCCCGCCGCGCGGTGCTCGGGGATCGCCGATTCGATCGGCCATTTGCCCGGATTGTCGGCGATGAAGGCGACGTGGAGCGTGCGGCCGGGCTGGATGAGGATGGTGTCGCGCCAGTAGGGCTCCCAGCCGTCGTCCATCGAATGCAGGAGGCGCGCGACGTGGCCGCCGAGCCTCATGGCCTGCACCACCGCCGTCCGGTTGGCGAAGGCGAACACGGTCGGCTGGCCGTGCGCGACCTGGGCGATCGGCTTCGGCCCCCAGTCCGTGAAGGTTGCACCGTTGACCGCGAAAGGCGCGACGGCGCCGCCCGTGACGACGATGTCGAAGCTGCGCGCGGCCTCGAGCGCGATCTCGGCCGGCAGCGCCGGGTTCGGCGGCAGCCGGGCAGGGGCGGAGCGCGCGGCGACCGGATCGCCTTCCGCCTTGACCGCGACGAACGGAATGTCCGGCGCGCCGGAATCCCCGCGCAGCGCGAACCTGACCTCCGAGCCGACGTCGCGCGGCATGTCGAACAGGAGTTCGAAACGGGCGCAGGGTCCCATCGGGAACTGGTTGCGCAAGGGCGCGAACGGCTCGCTCGGCTGGCCGTCGACTGCGACGATCAGCGTCTTCGGCGCCGTCGATGGCGACATTGGTCAGCCGCGCCGTCGCCGCGTTGCCGAGTCTGAGCCGAACCCGCGCCCCAGGGCGGGTCTTCAACGGAAGCGGCGCAGCGGCGGCGCCGGCGAACACCAGGCTCCCCCGCCGGCCGGGGCCGCGGGCGAGCGCCGGATCGGCAAAGTCGCTCTTGATCTGACCCTTTTCGTCGAGGCTCCAGTCCGACAGGATGACGATAAAATCCTCGTCCACATCCAGCTTGTCGGTTTCCTCGACCACGATCGGTCCAAACAGGCCGCGGCCCTGCTGCCCGGCGTCGGTCGCGCCCGCGTGGGGCAGATAGAGGTTGAATCCCGAATCGGGCGGGGCGAAGCGGATGTCGACGCTCGCGCCTGGGGCGAGTCGCGGCCCAGTCAGCCCTCCATACCCCGCGATGGCGTTGGCGGTGCGCAGGCCGGCGAAGCAGAGGGTCGTCGGCTCGGAGAGCGTGTTGGAGAACCTCAGCTTCAGCTCCGCGCCCTTCTTAAGTCTAACAAGCGGACCGGGAATCGTCCCGCCATAGGCCAAGGTCGCGGCCGGTTCTGCCGGCGGGGGGAGAAAAGCGAGGCGCGCCGGCGCGGCCTCAAACGCCATAACCCCGTCCGGCTGCGGGGCGGGGGTCTCCGCGCGGACGGCCGTTACGCCCCAGGCGGCCACGGCCAGTCCGCCGCCGAGGAACGCGCGCCGGGTCGGCCCTGCCGCATCCGCCGCGGAGCGATTCGGGCGGCGGAGGGAGGGCGGGAACGCTGGCGAGATGGGCATCACGAGCGCAAGCTCCGCAAGATCTTGGGAAAACGCCGCGCCTGCGCTCGTTCTCGCGCTGGCTCTTCCGGCGCCGCCCTTCATAGCCGAGCGGGTGGAGGAGGCAACCACGTGTGCGCCTCGCAAGGGCGGATTCGCCGCCGCCCGCCTTGGGCGCCGCTTTTTTGCTGGCGCGGACTGGGCAAGCTGATATAGAGCGCGCCCGAAGCTTGAGGCCCGCCCGCGTCGCGGCCGGCGCCGAACGCGGGCGTGGCGGAATTGGTAGACGCGCCGGATTTAGGTTCCGGTGACGAAAGTCGTGGGGGTTCGAGTTCCCTCCGCCCGCACCAGTCCCAATCGCTCCCTGAAGTCGATCCTCCAAGGAGCGACTCTCATGACACGCGTTCGGCGCGGTTCCGAATGACGCTTTGGCGACAGGAAGAAATCGGCTAAGGGAAACCTGGGCCAGTAGAGACAAGGCGGATTGGTTATGCAGGTGACGGAGACGCTGAGCCAGGGGCTCAAGCGCGAATATGACATCTTCCTTCCGGCGAGCGATCTCGCCGAGAAGCTGAACGGACAGCTGGCCCAGCTCAAGGCGAAGGCCCAGATCAAGGGCTTCCGCCCGGGCAAGGTGCCGGTCGAGCACCTGCGCAAGGTCTACGGCAAGTCCGTGATGGCCGACGTCGTCCAGGAGGCGATCACCAGCGCCAACAAGAAGATCGTCGACGACAACAAGCTCCGCCTCGCGCGCGAGCCGAAGGTCGAGCTGCCGACCGACCAGTCGGCGATCGACGCGGCGCTCGAGGCGCGCGGCGACCTGACTTTCAAGATCGCTGTCGAAGTGCTGCCGACGTTCGAGATCGGCGACTTCTCCGAGCTTTCGCTCGAGCGGCTGACCGCTGAGGTCGAGGAGTCCGACGTCGCGACCGCTCTCGAGCGGCTCGCCGACAGCCGCCGGAATTTCATCGAAAAGCCCGAGGGCGCGAAGGCCGAGACCGACGACCGCGTCACCATCGACTTCGACGGCAAGATCGACGGCGAGCCTTTCGAAGGCGGCGAGGGGCGCGATATCGAGGTGATCCTCGGTTCGAACACCTTCATTCCCGGATTCGAAACCGAGCTCGTCGGCGTCGTCGCCGGCGAGAAGCGCGTGATTCACGCGACCTTTCCCGAGAATTATGCGGTGCGGACGCTTGCCGGCAAGACCGGCGAGTTCGATGTGACGGTGAAGGCGGTGGCCGCGCCAGAGGCGCTCGCCATCGACGAAGAGTTCGCCAAGGGGCTCGGTTTCGAAACCCTCGACAAGCTCAAGGAATTTGTGCGCGACCGGATGGTCGCCGATTACGCCAAGTTCTCTCGCGACAAGGTCAAGCGCCAGCTGCTCGACAAGCTGGACGCGCTCTATGCGTTCGAACTTCCCGAGGGCCTGGTGAACCAGGAGTTCGACGGCATCTGGACGCAGGTCATGCAGGAGCAGACGGCCGCCAGCCGCAGTTTCGCTGACGAAAACACCACTGAGGAGGCCGCCCGCGCCGACTATCGCAAGATCGCCGAGCGTCGCGTGCGCCTCGGTCTTTTGCTGGCCGAGGTCGGCACAAAGGCCGAGGTGAAGATCTCCGACGAGGAGATCTCCCAGGCCCTGATCGCGCGGGCTCGCCAGTTTCCGGGCCAGGAAAAGCAGGTCTGGGACTTTTACCGCAACAACCAACAGGCGCTCGCCGAGCTGCGCGCTCCGATCTACGAGGAAAAGGTCGTCGACTACATCCTCGGGCTCGCCAAGGTCGAGGAGCGCAAGGTCTCCAAGGACGAGCTGATGAAGCCGCTCGACGACGAGCTGCCGGCGTCGCCGGCGAAGGAAATCGAGGCTGCCGCGCCGGAGGCTTCGGAAACCGGGCAGCCCGCGGGCTGATCGGAACTGCGAAGCGGCGGGTCCGACGCCTCTTTTCGGGACGGCGCCGGGCGCCTATCTAGGGCGTGAAGGCTGCCGACATTTTTTGGGGAAATCAGAGCCGATGCGCGATCCGATCGACTATTACACCAATAACCTCGTGCCGATCGTGATCGAGCAGTCAGCGCGCGGCGAGCGTTCATTCGACATTTTTTCGCGCCTCTTGCGCGAGCGCATCGTCTTCCTGATCGGGCCTGTCGAGGATGTGTCGGCGTCGCTGGTGGTGGCGCAGCTTCTGTTCCTCGAGGCGGAAAATCCGAAGAAAGACATCGCCCTCTACATCAACTCGCCGGGCGGGGTGGTGACGGCGGGCCTGTCGATCTACGATACCATGCAGTTTATCCGTCCCAAAGTGACGACCCTCTGCATCGGTCAGGCGGCGTCGATGGGCTCGCTGTTGTTGGCCGCCGGCGAAAAGGGCAGCCGTTTCGCCTTGCCGAATGCGCGGATCATGGTCCACCAGCCGTCCGGCGGTTTTCAGGGGCAGGCGTCGGACATCCAGCGCCACGCCGAAGACATTCTGAAGGTCAAGCGCCGGCTCAACGAGATCTACGTCAATCATACCGGCCAGCCTTACGAGGCGATCGAGAGAACCCTGGATCGCGACCACTTCATGTCGGCTGAGGAAGCCAAGGCGTTCGGCATCGTCGACGAGGTGACGACCAAGCGGACGCTCGAGGTCGAGGAGCCGAAAACGCTGTCGTAAGTCGGCTCGGCGGCGAGCTGGCTCGCTTCTTGCGAGGCGGTTCGCAAGGCGAAGAGGCGGCCATTTTTCCGGGAGCGACTTGATTTCGCCCGGAGTTTGGTGGTTGCTTGTCGGATCCGGCGTCGGGCGTGCTTGACGCTTTGGGGTGTTGGGACGCGGCGGACGGCGGGAGGGTCGAAGGCTACGTTTCGTTAGTTCAGAATGCTTAGGCTGCGATATCAATTCGAGAGAAGTAGCCGGGTTGGAGAAAGACAATGGCCAAAGCCGACGGCGACGCCAAGAACACGCTCTACTGCTCCTTCTGCGGCAAGAGCCAGCACGAGGTTCGCAAGCTCATCGCCGGGCCGACGGTGTTCATCTGCGACGAATGCGTCGAACTGTGCATGGACATCATCCGCGAGGAGAGCAAGACCTCGCTGGTCAAGAGCAAGGACGGGATTCCGACGCCACGTGAGATCTGCAAGGTCCTCGACGATTATGTGATCGGGCAGTCGCAGGCCAAGCGCGTTCTCTCCGTCGCTGTCCATAACCATTACAAGCGGCTGAACCACGCCTCGAAGCACGGCGACGTGGAACTCGCCAAGTCGAACATCCTGCTGATCGGCCCGACCGGCTCGGGCAAGACCCTGCTCGCCCAGACGCTCGCCCGCATCCTCGACGTGCCGTTCACCATGGCCGACGCCACCACCCTGACCGAGGCGGGCTATGTCGGCGAGGATGTCGAGAACATCATCCTCAAGCTGCTGCAGGCCTCGGACTACAATGTCGAACGAGCGCAGCGCGGCATCGTCTACATCGACGAAATCGACAAGATCAGCCGCAAGTCCGATAATCCCTCGATCACCCGCGACGTATCGGGCGAGGGCGTGCAACAGGCGCTGCTCAAGATCATGGAGGGGACCATCGCCAGCGTCCCGCCCCAGGGCGGCCGCAAGCACCCCCAGCAGGAGTTCCTGCAGGTCGACACCACCAACATCCTGTTCATCTGCGGCGGCGCCTTCTCCGGGCTCGAGCGGATCATTTCCGCGCGCGGCAAGGGCACGTCGATCGGCTTCGGCGCCAAGGTTCAGGCGCCGGACGATCGCCGCACCGGCGAGGTGTTCCGCAACGTCGAGCCGGAGGACCTCCTGAAGTTCGGCCTCATTCCGGAATTCGTCGGCCGCCTGCCGGTGATCGCGACCCTCGAGGATCTCGACGAGGACGCGCTGAAGAAGATCCTCACCGAACCGAAGAACGCGCTGGTCAAGCAGTATCAGCGGCTGTTCGAGATGGAGACCACTGATCTTACCTTCCAGGACGAGGCGCTGAACGTCATCGCCAAGAAGGCGATCGAGCGGCGCACCGGGGCGCGAGGGTTGCGATCGATCATGGAAGGCATCCTGCTCGATACGATGTTCGATCTTCCCGGGCTCGAGGGCGTCGAGCAGGTCGTCATCGGGCCCGAGGTGGTCGAGGGCAAGGCGCGGCCGCTGTATATCTACGCCGAGCGCGCCGAACGGGCGAGCTGACCCCGTCCCGACGTGCGGCTTGAAACTGCAGTCGCCGAGGCCCATCTTCGCGGTGGAGACGTTTGGTTCCGGGACGCGGCACAGACATTGCGTCCTGGAATCGTGGCGGCCCCGCTAGACTTTCGGGACGAGGCGGGGCGCACAAGCCAGAGGCGCCGGCCGCTGATCGACAGGACTGGAGTCGTTGGCGGGCGTCGTCAATGCAAGCACGGGGACCGGCCTTCAACTGGCCTCCGAGAAGGACAGCAATGACCAGCCAAAGAAAAATCATCGCTCCGGGCACCCTCGACACCTATCCCGTTCTGCCGCTGCGCGACATTGTCGTCTTCCCGCACATGATCGTGCCGCTGTTCGTCGGGCGGGAGAAGTCGATTCAGCGCGCTCGAGGAGGTGATGAAGTCGGACAAGCCGATCCTGCTGGCCACTCAAAAGAACGCGGCCGACGACGATCCGGCGCCAGACGCCATCTTCACCGCTGGCACGCTGGCAAGCGTTCTGCAACTCCTCAAGTTGCCCGACGGGACGGTTAAGGTTCTGGTCGAAGGCGCCTCGCGCGCCGTAGTGACCCGATACATCCCGGGCGACAAGTTCTTCATGGCGGAGGCCGAAGCGGTCGCCGACGAACCGATCGAGAAGATCGAGGCGGAGGCGCTATCGCGTTCGGTCGTGTCCGAGTTCGAGAGCTATGTGAAGCTCAACAAGAAGATTTCGCCTGAGGTCGTGAGCGCGGTCAACCAGATCGACGACTACAGCAAGCTCGCCGACACGATAGCCTCGCACCTGGCGGTCAAGCTTTCGGACAAGCAGGCGATCCTCGAGACGCGCTCCATCGCCAAGCGATTCGAGAAGTGCCTCGCGCTGATGGAGGGCGAGATCTCGGTCCTGCAGGTCGAGAAGCGCATCCGCACCCGCGTCAAGCGACAGATGGAGAAGACGCAGCGCGAGTACTACCTCAACGAGCAGATGAAGGCGATCCAGAAGGAACTCGGCGACGAGGAAGGCCGCGACGAGATGTCCGAACTCGAGGAGCGCATCAAGTCGACCAAGCTGACCAAGGAAGCGCGCGAGAAGGCGCTCGGCGAGGTCAAGAAGCTCCGCCAGATGGCGCCGATGTCGGCCGAGGCCACCGTCGTGCGCAACTACCTCGACTGGCTGCTGTCGATCCCGTGGCAGCGCCGCTCGAAGATCAAGAAGGACCTGCCGGCCGCGCAGGCGATTCTCGACGCCGATCATTTCGGCCTGGACAAGGTCAAGGAGCGCATCGTCGAATATCTCGCCGTGCAGCAGCGCGCCAACAAGCTGACCGGTCCGATCCTGTGCCTCGTCGGCCCGCCCGGCGTCGGCAAGACCTCGCTCGGCAAGTCGATCGCCAAGGCCACGGGACGCGAATTCGTGCGCATGTCGCTCGGCGGCGTGCGCGACGAGGCGGAAATCCGCGGCCACCGCCGCACCTATATCGGCTCGATGCCCGGCAAGGTCATCCAGTCGATGCGCAAGGCCAAGTCGTCGAACCCGCTGTTCCTGCTCGACGAGATCGACAAGATGGGCATGGATTTCCGCGGCGACCCGTCGTCGGCGCTGCTCGAGGTGCTCGACCCCGAGCAGAACGCGACGTTCAACGACCATTACCTCGAGGTCGACTACGACCTGTCGAGCGTGATGTTCGTGACGACGGCCAACACGCTCAACATCCCGCCGCCGCTGATGGACCGGATGGAGATCATCCGCATCGCCGGCTACACCGAGGACGAGAAGCTGGAGATCGCCAAGCGCCACCTGCTGCCCAACTCGATGGCCAAGCACGGCCTCGACGCGAAGGAGTTCGAGGTCGAGGACAGCGGGGTCATGGAACTGATCCGCCGCTACACCCGCGAAGCGGGCGTCCGAAATCTCGAGCGTGAGCTCTCCAATCTCGCCCGCAAGGCGGTCAAGGAAATCCTGACGACGAAGAAGAAGAGGATCGTCGTCAATGCCGAAAACGTCGCCGAATTCCTCGGCCCGCCGAAGTTCCGTTTCGGCGAGATCGAGGCCGACGACCAGGTCGGACTGGTCACGGGCCTCGCGTGGACCGAGGTCGGCGGCGAACTCCTGACGATCGAAGGGCGTGATGATGCCGGGCAGGGGCCGGATGACGGTGACCGGCAACCTCAAGGACGTGATGAAGGAGTCGATCTCCGCCGCCGCGTCCTACGTGCGCTCGCGGGCCGTCGACTTCGGCATCGAGCCGCCGCTGTTCGATCGGCGCGACATCCACGTCCACGTGCCCGAAGGGGCGACCCCCAAGGACGGGCCGTCGGCGGGAGTCGGCATGGCGACGGTGATCGTATCGATGCTGACCGGCATTCCGGTTCGGCGCGACATCGCCATGACCGGCGAGATCACGCTGCGCGGCCGGGTGCTGCCGATCGGCGGCCTCAAGGAGAAGCTGCTCGCGGCGCTGCGCGGCGGCATCAAGAAAGTCCTGATCCCGGAAGACAACGTCAAGGATCTGGCCGAGATTCCGAATTCGGTGAAATCCGGACTGGAGATCGTGCCGGTCTCGCGGATGGAGGAGGTGCTGAAGCACGCGCTCGTACGTCAGCCGGCGCCGATCGTATGGGAAGAGGATGTGAACGCGGCAGTCGCCCCCTCCGCTCCCGGCGAGGAGCCGGGCCAAGGGCTGATCGCCCACTAGACGCTGCCGTCCGGGGGCCGCCTGCGCTCCCTGTTGCAGGAAAGGCGCCGCGAATCCGAAGGGATTCGCGGCGTTTTCTGTCTCAAACAGCCCAGTTTCCGGCGAAAAAGGCATCTTTTTTTGTCGCCGCTCCTCGCAAAGCCTTGCGCCTGTTGGGCGAAACGTGAGCAATGAAATGACCTCGGCCGTCGATTCGGGCAGGCGGCGCCGCTCTGGCGCCGTTTCGACACGGAGCGGACGTGAGCGCGCGGCGGTGCAGGAAACGTTGCGCAAGATCAACGCTGGCGGAAGACGCGGCGTTGGAACGGAGAGCCAGAATGAACAAACTCGAACTCGTCGATCACATTGCGACGGAAGCGGAACTGACCAAGGTCGCCGCCGCGAAGGCGCTGGAGGCCGTGCTGGAAGGCATCGAGAAGACGCTGAAGAAGGGCGAGGAAGTCCGGTTGGTCGGCTTCGGCACCTTTTCGGTGCGCGAGCGCGCCGCCGGCAAGGGCCGCAATCCGGCGACCGGCAAGGAAATCAAGATCGCCGCGTCGAAGAACGCCCGCTTCAAGCCCGGCGCGGCGCTGAAGGCGACCCTCAACAAGAAGTCGGGCAAGAAGTAAATCCGGCGGCGCCTGTCCTTCGGCCGGGCCGCCGAAGCGCGCTTCCTTTGGCGCTCTGCGGTTACGAAAGACGTCGCGGCCGCTGCGACAGGCGCGCGAGGCTCCGGGAGGGAGGTCGGTTTCCCGGTGGCCGCGCTTGGCGGAGCGCCCGCGATTCTGTAGTCTGGCGCGCGACGGCAGGCAGGGCGGTTAGCTCAGTTGGTAGAGCATCTCGTTTACACCGAGAGGGTCGGCGGTTCGAGTCCGTCACCGCCCACCATCCCTCGCCGGAGGGCGATGGCGGTCGTTTTCGGCCTTGTCCTGGCGGCGTTCGGCCTGACGCTGGCGGGCGTGGCTCACGCCGACTCCGGCTCGATGACCTTTCGGGTCGAGTCGCTCGATGTCGGAAATTGCGGCGCTCGCTGCCCGCACGTGATCGTCGCCGAGGGCGTCATCGAGACCTCGACGCCGCAGGCCTTCGTCGATTTCCTCAAGTCGGGCGCCGAGGACAAGAAACTCAAGCGAATCGTTTTCTTCAACTCGCGCGGCGGCAATGTCGTCGCCTCGATGGCGTTCGGCCATATCCTGCGCGAACTCGAGGTCGCCGGGGTCGTCGGACGGTTTCACGCGGACGGCGAAGCGGGTCCCTATGTCGGCGAGTGCCTGTCTGCCTGCGTCTATGCGATGATGGGGGCGGTGCGCCGCGTGGCGCCGCCGGGCAGCGAGGTCGCGCTGCATCGGATGTCGATCGTCGAAACCGAAGGCGAGGGGTGGTTCGGACAGCGCACCACGCGCAGCTTCGCCGACGCGCCGATGGTCGCGGTGCTCGCCCGCTACGCTCGCCGGATGGGCGTCAACCCGGCGCTGGTTCGCGCGGCGGAGTCGCTCCCGCCCGACACGATGCATGTGCTCAGCCCCGAGGAAATGCGGCGCTGGTCGTTCGCCGCGAGCCAGTTCTGACATGGGCGGACCGATGGCGTTCCAGCCGGTTCAAAACGCGCGGCCGCGCATATTGACTTGCCCCCGCGACTGGCTTATCCCCCGCCGACCCTTGCGGGGGAGTAGCTCAGTTGGTTAGAGCGCCGGCCTGTCACGCCGGAGGTCGCGGGTTCAAGTCCCGTCTCTCTCGCCATTTTCTCCTTCAATTCGTGTGGCCAGGCGTCGGCGGAAATATCCGGCAAGTTGCGTGTTAACAATCCGCGGCGCTGGCGCGGCGATGTCTATTCAACTTGATGCTGATCGGCGCGCCTTTCGCCTTGCATGCGTCGCTGCGCTGCGATAGGCGTTCGGGCATGCAAGGGACCTGCGTCGATCGCACGCAAGCACCCGTGGCGTTTGTCCAAAACCGCGAGCCACGCCGATGCCGAGCATCATTTCCGATTATCTTCCCTTGGTCGTTTTCGTCATCCTGTCGTCCTGATCGTGGGGGGCCTGATGGTCGTGCCCTTTATGTTGGCCTTCAAGGCGCCGGATTCGGAAAAGCTGTCGCCGTATGAATGCGGCTTCGCTCCCTTCGACGACGCGCGGATGCGCTTCGACGCGCGCTTCTATCTGGTGTCGCTGCTGTTCATTATTTTCGACCTCGAGGTGGCCTTTTTGTTCCCCTGGGCGATCGTCTTTCATAACATCGGCGCGCTGGGGTTCTGGTCGATGATGCTCTTTCTCGCCGTGCTGACCATCGGCTTCGTTTACGAATGGAACAAGGGAGCGCTGGAATGGGACTAACCTCCGGTCCGTTGGTCTCCCCCGCCCCCAAGGGCATACTCGACCCGACGACCGGGAAGCCGGTCGGGGCGGACGATTCCTATTTCGGCGCGATCAGCGACGAACTCGCCGATAAGGGGTTTCTCGTCACCTCGACCGACGAACTGATCCAGTGGGCGCGCACCGGCTCGCTGATGTGGATGACGTTCGGGCTCGCCTGCTGCGCGATCGAGATGATGCACCTGTCCATGCCGCGATATGACGTCGAACGCTTCGGCTTCGCCCCCCGCGGCAGCCCTCGGCAGTCCGACGTGATGATCGTCGCGGGCACGCTGACCAACAAGATGGCGCCGGCGTTGCGCAAGGTTTACGACCAGATGCCCGAGCCCCGTTACGTCATTTCGATGGGCTCCTGCGCCAACGGCGGCGGTTACTATCATTATTCATATTCGGTCGTGCGAGGCTGCGATCGGGTGGTGCCGGTCGACATCTACGTGCCGGGCTGCCCGCCGACCGCCGAAGCCCTGCTGTACGGCGTGCTGATGCTGCAGAAGAAGATCCGCCGGACCGGCACGATCGAACGCTGACCGCCGATCCGAAGGACGAAAGACGCATCGATGGACGAGTTGTTGAAGACGATCGGCGAGAAAGTCGCCGCCGCGCTGCCCGGCGCGGTGCTTGATCAGACCTGGGCCTTTGGAGAGCTGTCGCTGACCGTCGATCCGGCGCGCAATCTCGACGTGCTCAAATTTCTGCGCGACGATCCGGCCGGACAGTTCATCTCGATCATCGACGTTTCCGGCGTTGACTATCCCGAGCGTGAGAAGCGCTTCGACGTGGTCTACCATCTCCTGTCGCCGAAGCTCGACCGCCGCATCCGCGTCAAGACAGCGACCGACGAGGAGACGCCGGTCAAGAGCGCGACCGCGGTCTACCCGGGCGCCGACTGGTTCGAGCGCGAGATCTACGATCTGTTCGGCGTCCTGTTCCTCGGCCACCCCGACCTGCGCCGAATCCTGACCGATTACGGCTTCGACGGTCATCCGTTGCGCAAGGACTTCCCGATGACCGGCTTCGTGGAGGTGCGCTACGACGACCAGGAGAAGCGTGTGCGCTACGAGCCGGTGCGCCTCCCCCAGGAATTCCGTCAGTTCGACTTCCTCAGCCCGTGGGAAGGCCGCCGCTGCCCGGCGACGAGAAAGCGAGCGGCCGCTGATGACCGAACAGAACCTTCGCAACTTCTCCATCAATTTCGGCCCGCAGCATCCGTCGGCGCACGGCGTGCTGCGGCTGGTGCTCGAACTCGACGGGGAGGTCGTCGAGCGCGTCGACCCGCACATCGGCCTGCTTCACCGCGGCACCGAGAAGCTGATGGAGGCGCGCACCTATCTGCAGAACGTGCCGTATCTCGACCGGCTCGACTACGTCGCGCCGATGAATATGGAGCACGCCTATGCGCTGGCGGTCGAGCGCCTGCTGGGCGTCA
>CAVRWC010000017.1:0-65817 GCA_963724785.1 uncultured Alphaproteobacteria bacterium
GCTACCGGCCGTCGATCCTCACCGGCGAGGCGACCCACCAACATCTCGCGACCGGTTTTCCGATCGGCGCGCGCTTTCATTCCGCGCCCGTCATCCGTCTCGCGGACGCAAGACCGGTTGAGCTCGGACATACGTTCAGGGCCGACGGCCGCTGGCGCCTCTTCGCGTTCGCCGCAGCGGAGAACCCGGCCGATCCCTCCTCGCGTCTCGCGCGGTTATGCTGGTTCCTCGCGGAGGGGCAGGAATCGCCAGTCCGAAGACACACGCCGGCGGACGCCGACGTCGACTCGGTCATCGACGTCAAGGCGATTCTCCAGCAGGGCCATCGCGCGCTCGCGCTCGGCGCCATGCCGGCCTTCCTGATGCCGCGCAAAGGCCGCTACGGTCTGATCGACTACGAGAAGCTGTTCTGCCCCGACCTGAAGAACGCCCGCGATATCTTCGAGCTGAGGGGCGTCGCCCGTGCGGGCGGCGCAATCGTCATCGTCCGGCCGGACCAGTATGTCGCGCATATCCTGCCGCTCGACGCGCATACCGAGCTCGCCGCGTTCTTCGCCGGCTTCATGCTGGGCTGACGGGCCTCGTGACAAGCGCCGGCGGGAGACGCCCTGCGCGGCGTCTGTCGGCGTACGGCCGGCGCAAAGCCCCAGCGCCGGAATTGCATCTTTTGACGTTTTGAGAGACGCTTGACGCTCGGGCTTCGGCCGTTCCGTTCCGAATTCATACGAACCGCTTTCGAGATTGTTCGCCGAGCCTGCGCCCGCCTGCGTTCGCCCGGCGAAAACCCGTCAGAGCGAGATGCAATTCGTCAGAATCGCGTCTCATTCCAGAGTCCTATCATTCCAGAGTCTTGAAAAACGCGGGGCTTTGCGAAAAACGGCATCGCCTTTTTGCATCCCGCTCCAGAGGCCGCATGAACGACGCAGCGCAAAGCCCGACCCCCGAAGTTCGCGCCGAAGCCGAGCGGAAGAAGCCCGAGCGGGCGTCGGGATCGGCCATCGCCGCCGCGACGATCGTGACGCTTGTGCTCGCCGCGATCGTCGGCCTGTCGATCTGGTACCTTGCCCGGCCCCAGCCGCTGATCATCCAGGGTGAAGCCGACGCCACCCGGGTCGACATCGCAGCCCGTGTCGACGGCCGGGTCGGCGAGCGCCCCGTCGAGCGCGGGCAGAACGTCGCGGGCGGCCAATTGCTGTTCAGGATCGACAATCCCGAACTGGTCGCCAAATGGCGCCAGGCCCAGGCAGGCGTCGACGTCGCCAAGGCGCAACTCGCCAACATCCTCGCTGGAACGCGGGCCGAGACGATCGCCCAGCGCAAAGCCGAGGAGGAGGCGGCCGAGGCGAATTTCACGCTCGCCCAGCGCACCTACGACCGCGTCAAGGAGCTCGCCAGCTCCGGCAACGCGCCCCTGCAGCGGCTCGACGAGTCGACCAATTCGCTCGAAGTGGCCAAGCGCCAGCAGGATCAGGCGAGGCTCGCCTATCAGGAAGCCGTCAATGGCGCGACCAAGGAGGAGCGGGCGATCGCCGAGAGCAGCGTCCTCAAGGCCCAGGCGAGCGTCGACACGATCAAGTCGCAGGTTGACGAACTGGTGGTTGCCGCGCCGATCGCCGGGCAGGTCTATCAGGTGGGCGCCGAGGTCGGCGAATATGTCTCGCCCGGCGTGCCCCTGCTGTCGCTGGTCGATCTCGGCGACGTCTGGCTCCGCTTCAATCTTCGCGAGGACCTCGTGCGCGGGCTCAAGCTCGGCGACCGGTTCAAGATGCGCGCGCCCGCGCTCGGCGACCAGGAGATCGAGGCCGAGATCAAGTTCATCGCAACGCGAGGCGAATACGCCGGCTGGCGCGCGACACGCGCGACCGGGGATTTCGATCTCCGGACCTTCGAGGTGCGCGCCTATCCGGTTTCGCCCCTGCCCGCTCTCCGCCCGGGCATGAGCGTCTACGCGGAGTGGCCGACGAGCGAGCGGCGATGAAGCCGCCGGCGCGCCCGGGCCTGCTGCTGGTCGCCACGCGCGAGTTGCGATGGATGCGGCGCGACGAGGTCGCGCTGCTGCTGTCGGTCATCGTCCCGGTGATCGCTTTCGCGGTCCTGACGCTGATTTTCAGCAACGCCGTCATCCGCAACCTCAGGGTCACCATCGTCGACGCCGACCGTTCGGCCACTTCGCTGACCTACATCCAGGCGATCGGTTCGGCCCCCGGCGTCAGCGTCGCCGAGCGTTCGGGAGACATGGTCGGCGCCATGCGGGCGATCCGCTCCGGCGAGGCGATCGCCGCCGTCTACATTCCCGAGAACTTCGAGCGCGATCTTCTGGCGCGCCAGCGGCCCCAGATTGTGACGCTCTACAACCGGCAATATTTCACGCCGGGCAACAACGCCAACTCCACGCTCTCGAACGCGATCGCCGCCGCCACGGCGACCCTGCCGCGAGGCGGGGACGGCGGCGGCTACAGGCCCGGCGCGCTCGTTTCCGAGCAATATGTTCTCTCGAACCCGGCGCTGAATTACGCGCAGTTCCTGCTGCGGGCGATCCTGCCGACCGTCCTGCACGTCGTCGTGGCGCTGGCGGCAGGCTACGCCGTCGGCTCGGAGTTCTCGCGCCGGAGCAAACGCGCGTGGCTGCGGAGCGCGGGCGGTCGCCCGCTGGTCGCGCTGATCGGCAAGCTCCTGCCGCTGTTCGGCCTCTTCGTCATCATGGAGGTCATCGTCGCCGTCATTTTGCACGCCTTGTACGACGTCTCGTTTCGCGGCGACGCGCTGATGGTGGCGGCGGCCGCAATCCTGCATATTCTCGGCTATCTCGGGCTCGGCGCGCTGCTCGTCCTGCTGACGCAAAATCTGGGCTCCGGCCTGAGCCTGATCGCCATCTTCTGCAATCCCGCCTTCGGCTTCGCCGGCGTTGGATTTCCGACTGTTGCGATGAACGATTTCGCCCGCGCCTGGGGCTCTATCCTGCCGCTGCGCTGGTATCTCGAGGTGCTGTTCGACCAGGCGGGGCGCGGGGTGCCTCCGTCCAATTCGGTGCGGCCGTTCATGGTGCTGGGCGGGCTCGCCAGTCTCTATTTTTTGCTGGCCTGGCTGCGGCTCCGCGCGATCGCCAATAAGCCTGGCCTTCGCCCGGAGGTCTCGACCCCGGCCGTGCAGACCGGGCGCGGCGTCGCCATCGCGTTTCGCAACGAGGCGATGCGCATTCTGGCCGATCGGTCCGTTCTCGGCCTGATCGTGCTCGCGCCGATCCTCTACGGACTCCTCTACCCGCAGCCCTATCTCGGCGAGGTTCTGCGCAGCCTCCCGATCGCGGTCGTCGATCAGGACCACACCGAGCTCAGCCGCGATTTCGTTCAGGCCCTGAACGCCGACCAGGCGCTCGCCGTGACCGCCCGCGCGAACACGCTGGCGGAGGCCCAGGCGGCGCTGGACAGGCACGACGTTTATGCGATCGTCGCCATCCCCAAGGACACCGAGCGGCAAGTGCTGCGGGGCGAACAGGCCCGCATCGCCGCTTACGTGGACGCGGCCTATCTTCTGCTCTACAGCCAGACCCTGCAGGGTATTTCGGAGGCTGCGGCGACCGCATCCGCCGACGTCGCGGTTCGCGGCGCGCGCACCGACGGCAGTCTCGCCTACGCGGCGCTGGCGCGAAGCGCTCCGGTCGAGTCCGTGTCCGAACCGCTGTTCAATCCAACCGGCGGTTACGCCGCTTATGTCGTGCCAGGCGCCTTCGTGCTGATCCTGCAGCAGACCCTGCTGCTTGGCGTCGCCTCGATCGGCGGGGCGGCGTTCGAGCGCGACGGACGAAGGAGCCGTGAGCAGCGTGCGGGCGCGCGCGCCGTCTTCGGCCAGGCGATGGCCCATCTTTGCTTCGCCATCCCGGGCCTCGCGCTCTATCTCATCGTCCTGCCCCGCTTTTACGGCTTCTCGACGCTCGGACGTCTCGAGGATCTCGTCCTCCTGGCCGTTCCATTCGTCCTGTCGGTCAGCTTTCTCGCGCAGTTCGTCGGCGCCTGGTTCAAGCGGCGCGAGTCGGCGGTGCTGCTGTTCGTCGCGGTCAGTCTGCCGCTGTTTTTTATGGTCGGGGTGTCGTGGCCGGTCGAGGCCATCCCGGATTTCATCCGCGCAGGCAGCCGCGCCTTCCCAAGCACCGCCGCCATCGACGCGCTCATTCGCATCAACCAGATGGGCGCGAGCATCCTCGACGTGAGGCGCGATTGGATCACGCTCTGGATTCTCACCGCCGTCTACGGCCTGCTTGCGGTCGCGGCGACCCTCATCGTCAATCACAACGAGGCCAGGTCATGAACGGCAGGAGTCGCACGGTTGCGGTGCTTGTCGCCGTCGTCGCGATCGGCGCAGCGGTCGCAGCCGGCTTCCGTTACGAGGTCCAGCACAATCCCAAGCCGCCGCTCGTCGGCGTGGTGCACGAAACGGAAATCCGCATCGCCCCGGAGACGTCGGGTCGTCTCAAGTCCGTCGTCGTCTCAGCGGGGCAGGAAGTCCGCAAGGGCGAGACGCTGGCGGAGCTCTCAAGTCCCGAGATCTCCGCATCGCTCGAGGAGGCGAAGGCGAACGCCAAATCCGCCCGCGCGGATCTCGCCCATGTCGAGGCGGGCGTGCGCAAGGAAGAGGTCGACGCAGCGGCTGAGAGCGCGGCGATCGCCGCTTCCAACCTCGCGCTCGCGAGGCAGCAGTTCGCACGGGTCTCGGCGCTCGCGGCGAAGGCCTTCGCCAGCCGGCAGCAGTATGACGAGGACGCCGCCGCGCTCTCCGAGGCGGAGGCGCATCTCCATGTGGCGGAGGGGGCCTTGGCCGAAAGCAAGGCCGGGCCGACGAAGGAAGAGGTGGCGGTCGCCCAGAGCCAGCTCGCGCTCGGCCTTGCGACGGTCGCAGAGGTCGAGGCCGATCTCGCCAAGACGACGCTGACCGCGCCGGTCGACGGGGTCGCCCGCCTTCTCGTCGCCGAGCCCGGCGAGGCGATCGTTCCCGGACAGCCTGTCCTGACGCTGGGCGTGGGCGACGACCGCTGGTTCACCTTCACGATCCGGGAAGACCGCCTCGACGGCCTGACGATCGGCTCGAAGCTGACCCTGCGGACGGCGGCCGGCGATCGCTTCGAGGCCAAGGTCACGGAACTCCGGCCGCTCGGGGAGTTCGCGGTCTGGCGCGCCGCGCGCGCCGTCGGCGATCACGACCTCGCCAACTTTCTCATGCGCGCCGACCCGGTCGGCCCGACACCCAAGCTCGACCCCGGCATGACCGTCTGGATCGACGAGGCGAAGACGCCCGCGAGCGGTTCATGAGATCGGCGGAAGCGGCGCCGGCTGGCCGAGCTTGCCTGGTTACCGTGTTCCGGCGCGCCTGCCCTCAATCGAACGATCAACCAGTCGCGTCGCGCCGGGGGCGGTCAAGCGTACCCGGCGCCGGGTCCCGGACGGCGACCAGCTCCGCCCGCGCGCTCGCCAGCGCCTCGGCCATGATCGGGTTGGCGACCTCTGGCGTAAGGGCGAGATTCGCCCTAAGACGGAGCGAGCGGGCGATCAACGCCACCAGGTCCTTTTCCAGCGCCCGCCGGAAGACTTCGGCCGAATCGCCGCTGCCGATCGCCTCGAGGAGCGCCAGGACGTTCTCAGGGTCGTCTGACGGCCCAGGGTCGCGGCGCCCGATCGGCCTCAGCCAATTCGCCCGCGCGTCGGTCCCGCTCCGCCTGTGTATCGGCTGTCGCAAATGCAACCCTCCATTCAGCAGAATAGGCAGAATTCAACTGTAGGGTTGTCTTTACATATCCCGCGGGAACTTGCGAGCTTTCTTTTGGCTTAATTAACAGCCCATAGCCGTGGACTACTGGACAGGCAAACGCCGCCCCGGTCGGCGTGGATTGGGGCGGCGCCCGGCTTTTGGACGCGGAGCGCGAAGGCCTACTGTTGCTGCGCCTTCTTGCCGATCCGGCTCTTCGAGGCCCGGTCGCCCGCCGCCACGGCGTCCGCCTCGCAGATATAGGCGCCCTGCTTGGTCGTGCCGTAACTGCGCGTGCCGGGGTAGTGATAGATGTGCGACTTGGTGTTGAGCCAGACAACCGTGTCGCTCGGGCAACGCGCCTTGGCCTCGCTTTCGGCGCTGAACTGGCCGGCGCCGGTGGGCGCGGCCGTTGGCCTCAGCGGCGCGGGCGCAGGCTTCGGCAGGGCGGCCTGAGCGGGCGGAGGCGCGACGGGCGCGGGCGCCGCCGCCGGAGCGGACGCGGGCGCGGCGGCAGGGGTCGCCGCCGCCGGCGTGCTGGCGTGACGGGTGCGGCAGCCTTTCAAGAACTCCTGCCAGGTCTGTCCGCCGGTGGTGTTGGCCGCCTTGGCGGCCTGCCACTCCGCGCCGCACGCCTTCATCACGCTTTCGGCCCGAGCGGCGCCGGTCGCCGTCAAACCGATAGCCGCCGCGACCAGGAACGCGGCCGCCGCGGCCTTGAACGATTGAATACTCATGTCAACTCCCCGATGGTTCGTTTCCGGTCGCCCAATCCCTGCGACGCGAAGGCCGGAAGCCGCCGGCCCGGCCGCAGGGCGGGTCCATTCGCCGTCATGCCGGCGTTCTGCTGAACCCGGCATGAACAGATAGTAGCTATGAAATCTCGAAGGCGGTCAAGCCTTGTCCCGGGATATCCACGGTCCATCCGGGGCTCGGTCGGAGTCCCTCAGTGGCCGGATCGCCGCGCCATAGCCGCAGTCCGGTTGGGACGGGGGCCGATGGGCAAAGAGCGCGCGTAGCGCCGCCAGGTCGAGCTGACGACCGCGACGGCCGCAGAACCTCTGCCGACAGGGATCGTGGCCGGGACGAGCCCGGCCACGACGGCATAATGGGGTCAAGTCGGCTGCGGCGCTCCGTAAACCGCCGCGCGACAGCGTCCAAACGGCCAGCCTGCTAAACCCATCGGACGGCCGTCACGGCAAGCCTACGCCAGGCCCGTGGCTCAGCGAAAATGAGCCGCCCCGCCGGCGTGGCCCCCGAACCCGCCCGCGTGGCCCCCGAACCCGCCCGCGTGACCGCCGAACCCGCCCACGTGGCCGCCGAAGCCGCCCACGTGATTGAAGCCGCCGGCAAAGTGGCTTCCGCCGTGGTATCTCCGCCCGTAGCCGTAGAAGCCTGGTCCGTAGCCGTAGCCGTAGCCGCCATTGTACGGCCAGCCATAACCGTAGGTCGCGCAGGTCCCGTAGGGGTAGCCGAACGAGCCGTAGTAGCCGCAGTCATACGGATAACCGTATGCGCCCGCAACGCCAGCTCCGAGGATGCCTCCGATCACGCCGGCGGCGGCAGCCGCGCCCGGATTGTAACCATAGCCGTGTCCATAGCGATAGGCGTAGTGGCGCACGACATGCCCGTGCGCCACGTGCGCGTGGGAGACGCGCCCGGGAGCGAGATGGCGCGTCGTCGCTGCGGCGGCTTGCGAAACCGGCGCCGCCGCCATCGCGGCGACCGCGCCGATAGCCAGAATTTGGAGTCGAGACGTAGCGAGGGTCATAGACAACTCTCCAGATCGAAGGCCGCTCCGCGGCCCGGCTCCCCCCGTTCATAAATCAAGGTAAGTACCCACGGCCGCCACGCAAGCGCCGATGGATAAACTTTCCCTGTGCGTTTCATGTCTTCCAGTTAAGGCGCCTGCAAACTAAACGCACAAGAACAAGCAAGTTCTCCATAATCGCAAAACAAAAATGCCGTTATCGACGGCCGCTTATTGGAGGCACGATCCTTCAATAAATAGAATTTACGGAGGAGGAATATCGGTTCGTCTTGAGGGCGCGGCGCGTTTGCTTCGCTTCCCCTGCTCTTCGCCCAAGGCAAGCAGGGTCCCGCGATCGACCTTTTTTGGCGCCAGCCTGTCGTTCTCACCCAAACGTTTGGGCGCGCCATTTGGTTCCGATCCGGGGCTTGACGCCTACCGGCCCCTGCCCTATCTGAGCGCCGTTAGCACTCGTTTCGAGAGAGTGCTAACGGCATTTCGCGCCCAGAAAATGGGCGCTCTCGCGAGAGGAAAGATCACTCATGAAATTTCGTCCCCTGCATGACCGTGTCGTCGTCCGCCGCCTTGACAGCGAGGAAAAGACGAAGGGCGGAATCATCATTCCGGACACCGCCAAGGAGAAGCCGCAAGAGGGAGAAATCATCGCCGTGGGCCCGGGCGGCCGCGATGAAAGCGGCAAGCTCATCCCCATCGACCTCAAGGAAGGCGACAAGGTTCTGTTCGGCAAGTGGAGCGGCACCGAGGTCAAGATCGACGGCAAGGAGCTCCTGATCATGAAGGAGTCCGACATCATGGGCGTGATCGGCTGATTGGACTTCCGCAGCAGGCCGCAAGCGACGGACCATCGGGACAACCCGGCCCGCCGCTGCTGCTCGCCGCCGCCGATTGACGACTGCCGACCCCCTTTTCAAACCCATCTCTGAAGGAACGAACAATGGCTGCTAAAGACGTACGCTTTTCCTCCGACGCCCGCGAGCGCATGCTGCGCGGCGTCGACATCCTCGCCAACGCCGTCAAGGTGACGCTGGGCCCCAAGGGCCGCAACGTCGTGCTCGACAAGTCGTTCGGCGCCCCACGCATCACCAAGGACGGCGTCACCGTCGCCAAGGAGATCGAGCTCGAGGACAAGTTCGAGAACATGGGCGCGCAGATGGTGCGCGAGGTCGCCTCGAAGACCAATGACACCGCCGGCGACGGCACCACGACGGCGACCGTCCTCGCCCAGGCGATCGTGCGCGAAGGCGCGAAGTCGGTCGCGGCCGGCATGAACCCGATGGACCTGAAGCGCGGCGTCGACCTCGCGGTCGCCGAGGCGGTCAAGGACATCGCCAAGCGCGCCAAGAAGATCAAGGATTCGGCGGAAGTCGCGCAGGTCGGCACGATCTCGGCCAACGGCGACAAGTCCATCGGCAAGATGATCGCCGACGCGATGCAGAAGGTCGGCAACGAGGGCGTGATCACGGTCGAGGAGGCCAAAAGCCTCGAGACCGAGCTCGACGTCGTCGAGGGCATGCAGTTCGACCGCGGCTATCTCTCGCCCTACTTCATCACCAACGCCGAGAAGATGATCGCCGAACTCGAGGACGCCTACATCCTGATCCACGAGAAGAAGCTCTCCTCGCTCCAGCCGATGCTGCCCGTGCTCGAGGCGGTGGTGCAGACAAGCAAGCCGCTCGTCATCATCGCCGAGGACATCGAGGGCGAGGCGCTCGCCACCCTCGTCGTCAACAAGCTGCGCGGCGGCCTCAAGGTGGCTGCGGTCAAGGCGCCGGGCTTCGGCGACCGCCGCAAGGCCATGCTCGAGGACATCGCCATCCTGACCGGCGGCACGATGATCGCCGAAGACCTCGGCATCAAGCTCGAGAACGTCACGCTGCAGATGCTCGGCAAGGCCAAGCGCATCCGCATCGAGAAGGAAAACACCACGATCATCAACGGCGCCGGCGCCAAGAAGGAGATCGAGGCGCGCGTCGGGCAGATCAAGGCGCAGATCGAGGAGACCACTTCGGACTACGACCGTGAGAAGCTGCAGGAGCGTCTCGCCAAGCTCGCGGGCGGCGTCGCGGTGATCCGCGTCGGCGGCGCGACCGAGATCGAGGTCAAGGAGAAGAAGGACCGCGTCGACGACGCCCTCAACGCCACCCGCGCGGCGGTCGAGGAAGGCATCGTTCCGGGCGGCGGCGTCGCGCTGCTGCGCGCCAAGGCCGCGGTTTCGAAGCTCAAGAGCGAGAACGCCGACGAGGAGGCCGGCATCAAGATCGTGCTGCGCGCGCTCGAATCGCCGATCCGCCAGATCGTCGAGAACTCGGGCGTCGAGGGCTCTATCGTGGTCGGCAAGATCCTGGAGAACAAGTCGCAGACGTTCGGCTTCGACGCCCAGACCGAGCAGTATGTCGACATGATCGACGCGGGCATCGTCGATCCCGCCAAGGTCGTGCGCGCGGCGCTGCAGGACGCGGCTTCGGTCGCCGGCCTCCTGATCACCACCGAGGCGATGGTCGCCGAAGTGCCGAAGGACAAGCCCGCCATGCCGATGGGCGGCGGCGGCGGCGGCATGGGCGGCATGGGCGGCATGGACTTCTAAGGTCCAACGCTTCGTCAGGCGCGCTCGCCGAGCGCGGCTGCAGTCACGGGAAAGGGCGGCTTCGGCCGCCCTTTTTGTTTGGCGGCGGATTGGAAGTTGACGCGCCGGCGCGCTCGGTGATTTCAGCGCCGGGGCGGCTTCCCCGTCATCGGGAATGCCCGGTCGACTCTGTTCTTGATTTGCGGCCCGACCCCGCTATCTTGGCGAGAACTCAAGTCGCTCGGCGCCGGGTGTCTTGGTTTCGCGGTCGGCTGCGTTCGTCCACCCAGGTTTTGCGTTCTTAAGCCGCCTTCGCGCGGATAAGGTCGAAGGGTCATGCGGGAAAACCGCAGGCCGGTGGGAGGAGACCTATGAGGGAGCTGATCACTCCGGACGATTTGCCGGCGTGGGTCCCCGGCGTGTCGACCATCGACAGCGCCCCCCTCGGCTGGGAAGGCGTGCGCGTTCGCCGCTGGCGCTATACGGCCCTCGACGTGCCCATTCCCGGTCTCAGCGACTACCTGATCGTCGCCTACCGCCAGGGCACGACCCTGATGAACCGTCGCTGCACCGGCGACTGGCGCAATGAACAGGTCGCGCCGGGCTCCGTGTCGCTGCTCACGCACGCGGCCCAGTCGCACTGGCGGTGGAGCGAAGATATCGAGGTCATGCACCTCTACCTGTCGCCCGCCGCCATGGCGCGCGTCGCGGCGGACGCCTTCGGCCGGCCTATCCAGGACGTCGAGCTGCGCGACGTGCTGAGGACCGACGATCCCATCCTCGGCGGGATCGCCGCGTCCCTCGACCGGGAGGCCACCGAGGCCGCCGTCGGCTGCCGGCTCTACGTCGACGCGCTGAGAACCCAGGCCTGCGTCCACATTCTGCGGCGCTACGCCAACGTCGTCTTCCGGGAGGAGGCGCGCACGGGCGGTTTGAGCCGGGTTCAGGTCCGGCTGCTTGACCAGTTTGTCGACGAACATCTCGAACGGCCGATTTCGCTGGAGGAACTCGCTGGCGTCGTTCAGCTCAGCGCATTCCATTTCGCGCGAAAATTCCGCGAGGCGCTCGGGTGTCCGCCGCACGCCTATGTCATGCGCAAGCGCATAGATCGGGCGAAGGCGCAGCTCGCCAACCGCGCCATCCCCTTAAAGGCGATCGCGGCCGCGTGCGGCTTCTCGGACCAGAGTCACATGACCCGACTCTTCGGCCGGGCGATGGGCATGACGCCGGCGGAATATCGCCGGGCGAGAACGGCGTGAACCGCCTCGGGGCGCGCCGCCCGAGCAAGATCCTACGAAACTGCCCGCGTTTCCGTTCAAGACCCCGTTCCAAGGCCCGTGAATGCTGACGAACAGCGCCGGACCGAACAAAGCGCCCGACGTTCGCAAATCACAATGAACAAGGGAGAGGAAATGATGGCCGAACCTGCAACGGTCGAAGGGAAGTCGAGACCCGCTCCGGCGACGTTGACCCTTGACGCGGTCGTGATCGGCGCCGGGGTCGCAGGGCCTTTACGAACTGCACCTCTTGCGTGAGCAAGGCCTTGCGGTGAAGGCGTTCGACAGCGCCGCCGACGTCGGCGGAACCTGGTACTGGAACCGCTATCCCGGCGCCCGCTTCGATTCCGAAGGCTACATCTACCAGTACCTGTTCTCCGAAGAGCTCTACAAGGAGTGGAGCTGGAGCGAGAAGTTCCCGGGCCAGCCGGAGATCGAGCGCTGGTTGCAATGGGTGGCCGACCGTCTCGACCTGCGCAAGGACATCGTATTCAACACGAGGATCGCGAGCGCCCAATACAACGAAGTCGACCGGTCGCTGGACCGTCACGACCGACAAGGGCGAAACCATCGACGCGCAGTTCCTGGTCACCTGCTGCGGCATGCTCTCGGCGCCGCTGACGTACGTTTTCCCCGGACAGGATACGTTCAAGGGCCAGCTCATCTTCACCGCGAAATGGCCGAAGGAGCCGGTCGATCTCGCCGGCAAGCGGGTCGGCGTCGTCGGCATCGGCGCGACCGGGATCCAGGTCATCCAGACGATCGCGGACAAGGTCGGCTCGATGACCGTGTTCGTGCGCACGCCGCAGTATGTGCTGCCGATGAAGAACCCGAAATACACGCCGGATGAGCAGGAGGCCTACAAGGCAAGGTTCGAGTGGCTCGCCAAGCGGCTGCCGCGCACCTTCAGCGGCTTTGAATACGATTTCGAGAATGTCTGGGCGGAGCACGTCGCCGGAGCGGCGGCGCGAAATCCTCGAGGAGATCTATCAGGACGGTTCGCTCAAGCTCTGGCTCGCCTCGTTCGGCGAGATGTTCTTCGTTCCGGAGGTCAGCGAGGCCATCTCCGAGTTCGTGCGCGAGAAGATGCGCGAGCGGCTGAAGGACCCGCGACTGTGCGACATCCTGATCCCGAAGGACTACGGCTTCGGCACCCACCGGGTGCCACTGGAAGTCGGCTTTCTGGAGGCGTTCCACCGACCCAACGTCGAGGTCGTCAGCGTCAAGGACAATCCGATCGAACGGGTCACGCCGAACGGGCTGAAGCTTAAGGACGGGACCGAATACGCTTTCGACGTCCTGATCTTCGCCACCGGCTTCGACGCAGGCACCGGCGCGCTGACCCGGATCGACATTCGCGGCCGCGACGGCCGGTCGCTGAAGGAAGACTGGAGCCGCGACATCCGCACCACCATGGGCCTGCAGGTCCACGGCTACCCGAACCTGTTCACCACCGCGACGCCGCTCGCGCCCTCGGCGGCGCTCTGCAACATGACCACCTGCCTGCAGCAGCAGGTCGAGTGGATCAGCGACTGCATCCGCCACATGCGCGAGACAGGGATTCAAGGTCTGCGAGCCGACCCGCAAAAGGCGAGGAGGCGTGGGTCGCGCACCACGAGGAGATCGCCTCGCAGACGCTCGTGGTCAAGACCAACTCCTGGTACATGGGTTCGAACGTCGAGGGCAAACCCCGGCGTCTGCTCTCCTACATCGGCGGCGTCGGCGCCTATCGGCAGAAATGCGACGAGGCGGCGGCGGCCGGCTACGAAGGTTTCGCGATGCGCTGAGGCGCCCGCAAGAGAGGCGCCGAAGAGACGGCTCTGTCGCCGCCGCAGCGGACGGCAGGCCGACGTTCAAGGCAGTGAAGCAGAGGAGGAAACAAGCATGGAAGACTTCAGATCGGCAGCCGACGCGGTCCTGAACGGCGTCGTGACGTCCAGCCCGCGCGTGCCCGGCGTCGTCGCCATGGCGACCGACCGCCAGCGCAACATCTACGAAGGCGCCGCCGGCAAGCGCCGCCTCGATCGCGACGCCGATATGACGACCGACACGGTGTTCGCGATCTTCTCCACCACCAAGGCGATCACCGGCACGGCGGCGCTGCAACTCGTCGAGGACGGCAAGCTCGACCTCGACGCGCCGGCCAAGAACTACGCGCCCGACATCGGCAAGCTTCAGGTGATCGAAGGCTTCGACGCCAGAGCGGCGAACCGCGCCTGCGCGCGCCCAAGCGCGACATCACCACGCGGATGCTGCTGACCCACACCGCCGGCATGGGCTACGACTTCTTCAACGAGAAGTACAATCGCCTCGCCCAGGAGAAGGGACAGCCGAGCGTCATCACCGCGTCCAAGAAAGTCGCTGATGACTCCCCTCCTGTTCGATCCCGGCGACAAGTGGGAATACGGCAGCAACATCGACTGGTGCGGCCAGGTGATCGAAGGCGATCACCGGCAAGCGGCTCGGCGAAGTGTTCAAGACGCGCATCTTCGAGCCGCTCGGCATCAAGGACATGAGCTTCGAGCTCAACGACGCGCTTCGCGGTCGCGGCTCGCCGACATGCACGCCCGCAACGCCGACGGCTCGCTCGCGCCGATGGACTTCGAGCTGCCCTCCCCGCCTGAGGTGCACATGGGCGGGCACGGGCTTTACAGCACCGTCGGCGACTACATGCGCTTCATCCGCATGTGGCTGAACGACGGCGCTGGCGAGCACGGCCGCGTGCTGAAGGCCGAGACGGTCGCAGATGGCGGAGAAGAATCATCTCGGCGACCTCAAGGTCACCATGCTGCCGGGCGTGATCCCGTCCTTGTCGAACGACGCGGAGTTCTTCCCCGGCCTGTCGAAATCCTGGGCGCTGACCTTCATGGTCAACGACGAGGAGGCGCCGACCGGCCGTCCGGCCGGCGCGCTCGGCTGGGCGGGACTCGCAAATCTCTTCTACTGGATCGATCGCAAGAACGGCTTCGGCGGTTTCTGGGCGACGCAGATCCTGCCGTTCGGCGACCCCGTGTCGTTCGGCGGCTACATCGGCTTCGAGACCGCCTTCTACAACAGCCTGCGCCGCAGGCGGGCGGCGTAATCGGCGCGAGCTTCGCTTTCCCCCGGGTTCGTCCCGGGGGGAGAGCGGTCGGGAAGGAAACATGCGTTGACGCCCGCGGCCCTTGGCCGGCGGCGTCACCCGCCGAACGCGCGGGTGATCGTATAGATCGTCGAGCCCGACCAGCCCGCCGACCAGCGTGCCGTTGATGCGGATGTATTGCAGGTCGCTGCCGACCTGCAGCTCGAGCCGCTGGACGAGCGTCGCCGTGTCCCAGCGATCGACGACCGAGGCGATATAGGCGCCGACCTCCGCCCGGCGCGGCAGCACGATCTGCAGCACGAGCCGTCTCAGCGCCGTCATTGATGCGCTCTCGCCGGGCCGGGTCCGCTTCGAGCGAGCGGCTGAGCGAAGCGAGCGCGCCGAGCGCCCAGGCGGCCGTCGCCTCCGCCCGCTGCGGCAGGTCCCGCTGCAGCGAGTCGCTGAGATCCCGCCACAGCGCGCGCGCCTGCTCGGCGAAGGCCGGGCTGTCGAGAAGCTCGCGCTTCAGCGCCTCGCCTCGCGCCCGCATGTCGGGATCGAGGGCGAGGGCGTCGATCAGGCCGTTCACCCGCGCTGCGACCTCGGTCCCGCCACGGATGGTCCGGCCGCCGCATCGTCCTCCAGCGTTCCGGCCATCCCGTGCAACAGCCGGCTCGCGATGATCTCGTCGACCCATTTCGGGATCCATGGGCTCGACTGGCGCCGCACCTGTTCGAAGATCGCCTCCTCGGTTGCTGGCGAGCGCGCCCTCGACGATGCCGAGGCCCTGATCGAGCAGGCCCTGCCCCGCCCCCTCCGCCCACAGGATGGACAGCGCCCGCGAGGCGAGCGGCGCGGCCGGCAGCGCCTCGGCGCCGCGTCCGGGCGACGCCGCCGATCCAGTCTTCGACCGCGTCCGGCGGCAATGCGGCGATCGCATGCGGCGCAAGCCGGCCGACAATGGCGGTGATCGCCTCGGCGTTGCGCGGGTCGGCGAGCCCCCGGGCGGCGAGGCCGACGATGTCGATCGCGCGCAGCCGCTCCGCCGCCACCCGCGGCGACAGGAAATTGTTGGTGACGAAGCGGCCGAGCGAGGCGCCGATGCGGCGCTTGTTCTCCGGCACAATGGCGGTGTGCGGGATCGGCAGGCCGAGCGGGACGGCGGAAGAGCGCGACGACCGCGAACCAGTCGGCGCAGGCCCCGACCATGCCGGCCTCGGCGAAGGCGCCGAGATAAGGCGCCCAGAACCAATTCGGCGGAGCGAAACGCGTCGCGATGAAAATCAGCGTCATGACGACGAGCAGCGAGGTCGCGATCGTCCGCATCCGGCGGAGCTCGGCCCGGCGCGCCTCGGGGCTCTTGACGACGATCGTGGGCAAATCGTTGACGCCGTCGCCGACCACCGCCACGACCTTACCCCTCTCGCCGCCATTGGCTGTTCGCCCCGGCCTTGTCGAACGGCAACATGTCGCCAATGTGGCTCGGCGCCCCGAACCGGCGGCGGGAAGCCCGGTTGCGCCTTAGCTCCTTTCGCGGCAAATCCCTTGTTTCAGGAACAACCGCGCCGCCGCGCGGGTTCACCGCAATCGCCGGCGGTCGATCCGCCCACGCCGAAGGAGGCTCTGATGGACGCGACGCTCAGCCTTCTCAATCTTGCCGGCGCGATCGCATTGCTGCTGTGGGCCGTCCACATGGTGCAGAGCGGCGTGCAGCGCGCCTTCGGCTCCGACCTCAGACGTTTCCTCGCCCGTGCGCTGGACAACCGGATCAAGGCCGCCGCGGCGGGCCTCGGGGTGACGGCCATTCTGCAAAGCAGCACCGCGACCGGCCTGATGATCGCGTCCTTCGCCAGCGCCGGCTTCGTCGCGCTCGTTCCGGCGCTCGCCGTGATGCTCGGCGCCAATGTCGGAACGACGCTGATCGTGCAGGCGCTGTCCTTCGACGTCTCGCGCCTTTCGCCGATCCTCCTCCTGCTCGGCGTGCCGATGTTTCGGACGGGCGGAGCGCGAACGCGGGATCTTGGCCGCGTCGCCATCGGACTCGGGCTGATGCTGATCGCCTTGTCGCATCTCCTCGAGATCATCACGCCCTACGAGGATGTTCCGAGCCTGCGTATCCTGATGGGCGGGATCGCGACCGACCGGCTGATCTCGGTCGCCTTCGGCGCCCTGCTCGCCTGGGCCGCCCATTCGAGCGTGGCGGTCGCGCTCCTAGTGATGTCCTTCACCGCAAAGGGCGTCGTTCCGCTCAACGCGGCGCTCGCGCTGATCATCGGGGCGAACATCGGCACGGCGCTCAATCCCTTGCTCGAGGGGGCGCGCGCCGGCGACGCCGCAGGCCGACGCGTCGTCGTCGGAAACGTCGTCACGCGCCTCGTCGGCGCGGCGGTCGTCTTGCCGCTTCTCACCCCGATCGGGATCGAACTCGTCCAGATCGAGCCAAGCCTTTCCCGCGCGGTCGCCGATTTCCACACGGCGTTCAACCTGGTTCTCGCGGTGGCCTTCCTGCCGCTGCTCGGTCCGCTGTCGCGCCTGCTCGAACGCCTGCTGCCGGCGCGCCTCAGCCCTGCCGATCCTTCCCGGCCGCTCTACCTCGACGACGGCGCCCTCGAGGCGCCGTCGATCGCGCTCGGCCATGCGGCCAGAGAGGCGCTCAGAATGGTCGATGTCCTCGATTCGATGATCGAGGGCGCGGCGGACGCGCTGCGCCTGGGCGACCGCGAGGCGATGGCGCGCGCCCGCCGGCTCGACGACGTGCTCGACGCGCTGAACGGCGAGATCAAGCGCTACCTGACCCGCCTTGATCCCGAGGGTCTGACCGACGACGAGCATCGCCGGATCGAAGCCGTGCTGGCGTTCTCCCTCAACCTCGAGGCCGCGGGCGACGTCGTCGAGCGGAACATTGCCGGCATCTCCGCCAAGCTTCTCAAGCGCGGCGCTGCGCTGACGCCGGTCGACGACCGCGAGATCCAGGACGCCTTCGGCGCGGTTCGCGCCAATCTCCGATCCGCCGCCTCGGTGTTCATGACCGGAGACCGGCGCGGCGCGAAGCTTCTGTCCCAGCAGAAGGCGGAGTTCCGGCGACGGGAAGCCGAAGCGGTCAGAACCCATTTCGCCCGGCTACGCGATCAACCCAACCGCATGCCGCAGGAAGCCGCGCCGCTGGACCTGCTGCGCGACATCAAGCGCCTCAACGACCATCTGGTCGCCGGGGCCGCCTATCCGGTGCTCGAGGCTGCGGGAGAGCTCATGCCGAGCCGCATCGTCGACGATGACGACCAGGGGTCGCCGTAAGGCGCTGAGCAAGGCTCAAGGGCTCGCGTTGCTCGCGGCGACCGAAAGGCGCTTGGCGAAGGTCTTGACCAGCTTCCTGAGGCCCGGGTCCTTGATCATCATGACGGCCTTGGCCGGATCGACCCATTGGAGCATCCGCTGCTCGGACTCCGGGAAGACCTCGAGCTGCCGCCTCACCAGCAGCGGATAGACCTTGACCTCGCACGTCGCCTGGACGCCGGCTTCGTCGAGCGCCTTGTCGTAAGTGAAGGTCCCGATCGGCTTCACCCCGACCCGGCCGGACACGCCGGCTTCTTCGTAGGCTTCGCGCGCGGCGGCCTTCGGCGACCTGAGGCCCTTGATCGGCCAACCCTTGGGAATGATCCAGCGCCGGGTCCGCCGCGTGGTGACGAGCAGAATCTCGAGCGCCGCCTCCGGCGTGAACCGGTAGGGCAGCGCGCCATACTGGACGCGCACCGCGGCCTTCGCCTTCCGTTTGCTGGGCTTTCGCGGAATGCCCGTTGCTCCCCTGTCGCGCTCGAAGCGCTCTCCTCCCACTCCCCGGAACGAGTTGTCCTGCTATCGCCCTAATCGCTCTTCTTGGACGAGTCATGTGGATTTGTTCGCCGCTCTGAACGATGCGGCGGCTGGCGACTCCTTTGCGGGGCGCGCGCCGCGCCGATTCGGACACCTTTCGCCGACGGGTCGCGCCGAACATTCCGACGCACCCAAACTCGGAAGTCAGCGGCGACGCTTTGGTTTAACAGCAGGCTGAAAAGGTCGAGTTCAAAAGCCGATGGCCCATTTTGTCAGTTCGGCTTGTTGTTTGCCTGCCTCCGCCGAAGCGACGGTTCGCGCCCGCCCCGCAGCGCGATTTGCGCCGCTCAACCACATGCTCATCCATGGATTCTTCTTCAACCAGGGATTGGCCATTCGCTTTCCCTTCTGTGTCCCACGAGGTTCGATCGACGAGGCCAAAAGCCAAAAAATATTGCAGCGCACAATCAACGCCCGACCCTACGGTTCGTTCCAAAGGGAGCAAACCCCTGTCCTGGGCCGCCCCAACAGATGGGCGCCGCCGCCTCGCTCGCGCCCCGAAGCGCACGTATGTTATCGGTATGGATTATAGACAGACCGCCGTGGAGCGCGCGTTTCAACTCGCACGCTCCGGGCAAGCGGCCAGCGTCACGGAAATCATCGCCTCGCTCAAGCGGGAGGGATACGCCGCTGAGCAAATCCAGGGCCCTTCGCTCAGGCGTCAGCTTGCGGCCCTTATCCGGTCCGCACGCCTGGAGGTGTGAAGGCGCTCCACGCAGAGCGGCGCGGGCGTGCAACGCCGCGCGCTTGACCGCCGTCGGCGGGCAAGGCCTCATTTTCCGTGACGCCCCGCCTTCTTTGCCGGGCCGCCGTTTCCCGCCACTTTAATCCCGAGCAGCTTCTCGGCGGCCTCCAGCACTTTCGGGTTGAGCGGGCGGGGATCGAGCGACACCCCTTTCGACAGGCGATCGACCATGATCCTGAGGGCGGCGATCCGTCCGTAGGGCTTGTCGTTGGCGGGTATGAGATGCCAGCGCGCGTGAGGGGTCGAGGTCTTCTGCATCATGTCCTCGATCGCCTGCTCGTAGTCGACCCAGCGGGCGCGGTTGCGGAAATCCTCGTAGGACAGCTTCCAGCGCTTGAGCGGATCGCTCAACCGGTTGCGAAACCGGCGGATCTGCTCTTCCGGCGTGATGTGGAGAAAGAGCTTCACCAGCCTGGTCCCGTCGGCGATCAGCATGCGCTCGAAATCGTTGATCTCCTCATAGGCCCTGCGCCACTCGTCCCCCGTCGCAAACCCCTCGACCCGCTCGACCAGCACGCGTCCGTACCATGAGCGGTCGAACACGACGATCTGGCCATGCTGCGGCAGCCGCTCCCAGAAGCGCTGGAGATAGTGCAGCGACTTTTCCCGTTCGCTCGGCGCGGCGATCGAATGGACCTTGAAACTGCGCGGATCGAGCGCCCAGCCGAGGCGCCGCACGATGCCGCCCTTGCCCGCCGTGTCCCAGCCTTCGAGCACCACGACGGCGCGGTTCGGACTGCCGAGATAGGCCTGCTGGATGCGCTGGAGCGTCTCCTGCATCTCAGCCAGGCGCCGCTCATAGTCGGCGAAGTCGATCGCCGGAAAGCGCCGGATGTCGGCGAGGTCCGGGCGTCGGGTGACGACGAAATCGGCGGCTTTCATGGCCTCGCGCCTGGGAATTGAAACACCGGCGACAATGAGGCCTTTGGCGGCTGGCGCCAAGCAGGGCGAGCAAAGCTGGCCGCGAGCGTCACGGGGGGCAGGGACTGGACGGCGCCCCGCCGCCGTGATACCGTATAGAAGTCGTAGTATTGGCCGCGGGGTTTGCGCAAGATCTGCGCCGCAGGCGAAGAGACGTTTTTTAGCATGCTGACGCGTTTTTTAGCAGGTTGAACGATAAGCATAGTCTTGGCATCAGCTCGACGGCGGCAGACGCTCGTTCCGACCACTTCCGGCGGGATCGGCCAGAAAGCGTCTGTTGCCTCGAAGCGCTATGGATCACCGAGTTGAACCGCTGGACGTCAAGAAGCCCAGGTCGCCCGGGATGTCGCCATCAGGAGGTGATATGATCGGCAGCGATCAAACGGCCATTCCGCCGGCGGACGACGGCGAGTCTTCGCCCAATCCGTTCCCGACGGTCGGCATCGGAACCTCGGCCGGCGGCGTCCGGGCGCTGCAGATGTTCTTCGAGAGCCTGCCGGACAAAGTCGAGGCGGCTTTCGTTGTCGTCCTCCATCTCGATCCGGAGCACCAGAGCGAACTGCCGAGCATTCTGGCGACGCGAACCAAAATGCCGGTGGCGCAGGTCGCCGGCCGGGAACGACTCCAGCCCGGCCGCGTCTATGTCATTCCGCCGAATCGGCAGATTCGGGTCGACGGCCAGGATCTCGACATCGCCGCGTTCGACGAGCCGCGTTGGCGGCGCGCGGCGATCGATCTCTTCTTCCGCTCGCTCGCCGCGCAGCGGGGCGACGACTTCGCGATCCTGTTGTCAGGGGCGGGCTCGGACGGCGCCCTCGGAATCAAGGCGGTCAAGGAGGCGGGCGGCATCATCCTGATTCAGGACCCGGACGAGGCCGAATTCGGCTCGATGCCGCGCAGCGCCATCGCGACCGGTCTTGCCGATTTCGTCCTGCCGGTGCGCGAGATCGCCGCGCGGCTTCCAGAGCTGATCCGCAATCGCGGCGCGGCGCGAACGGAGGCGCCGAGCGAGGCCGACGAGGAGGCCGTCCAGCGGATCCTGTCGCAACTGCGCGCTCGCACCGGGCACGATTTCTCCAGCTACAAGAAGTCCACCGTCCGCCGCCGCATCATTCGCCGCATGCAGGTGCAGAGCGCCGCGACGATGACCGAGTATCTCGACGAAGTTGCGCGAAAGCGCCCAGGAACCGCAGGCCCTGTTCGCCGATCTTCTGATCTCGGTGACCACGTTCTTTCGCGACGCCGACGCTTTCGACAAGCTCTCCGCTCTGGTCGTTCCCAGACTGTTCGATGGACAAGGGCGCGGCCGACGCGGTTCGCGTCTGGGTTCCGGGCTGCGCGACCGGCGAAGAGGCCTACTCGATCGCGATGATCCTGCTCGAGGAGGCGGCCCGCCACGAGATCCGGCCTGAAATCCAGATCTTCGCCTCCGATCTCGACGAGGCCGCCTTGGCCTTCGGCCGGGAAGGCCGTTATCCGCTCGCCATCGAAACGGACGTGAGCGAGGAGCGCCTGAGGCGGTTCTTCACCCGGGAGACCGATCAATATCGCGTGACGCGCGAGTTGCGCGACATCGTGCTGTTCGCCAGACACAGTCTGCTCAAGGATCCTCCGTTCTCCCGCACCAACCTCATTTCCTGTCGCAATCTCTGATCTACCTCGACAGGGACCGACAGCAGCAGGTTTGCGCCGCGTTCCACTTCGCCTTGAATCCGTCGGGATACCTGTTTCTCGGATCGTCGGAGAGCGCCGACAGCCCGCCGGGCCTGTTCCGCGCCGTCGACCGCGATTCGCGCATCTACGTGCGCATGCCCGCCGACAGCGACGTTCGGCTGACGGCGCGCTTCGGACCGTCGAATTTCGGGCTGGAGGCCGCGCCGTTCAGAATGGCGCCGCCGTTCCGGGCGTCCGGCGAACCGGGCGCGCATCGCGAAGCGCTTGAGCGGCTGGCGCCGCCGAGCGTGGTGGTCGACGAGTCGTACCGCATCGTCCATCTCTCGGAAACGGCCGGGCGCTACATCCAGCCTTCGGGCGGCCCGCTCGCCAACGACATCACCGAACTGGCGCGGGAGGAGCTGCGATTCGACCTGCGCGCGTTGCTCCACCGGGCGTTTTCACGAAACGAGGCGGGCCTCAGCGGCCCGATCGCCGTCCGTTTCGACGGCGCGGCGCGCCGGGTCTATCTGCAGGTGAGGCCCCAGAGCGGCGAGGCCGCGACGCGGCCGCTCGGCGATCGTCTTCTTCTTCGAGGGCGAAACGTTCGGCGAACTGGGCGGCGACGGAGTCGCGGAACGGGCGCCGAGCGAAGAGGTTCGCCAGCTTCAGCAGGAGTTGCAGGTCGCCCAGTCGCAACTGCGCGTCTCGCATGACGAATACGAGAGCGCCAACGAGGAGCTGCGCGCCGCCAACGAGGAATTGCAGTCGATCAACGAGGAGTATCGCTCGACCGCCGAGGAGCTCGAAACCAGCAAGGAAGAGCTGCAGTCGATCAACGAGGAACTGCAGACCGTCAACGCCGAGCTTGAAGACCAAGCTCGAAAGCGTGTCGCGCGCCCATAGCGATGTCCAGAACCTGATGGCGGCGACGGACGTCGGAATACTGTTCCTCGACTCGCAACTGCGGATCAAGCGCTTCACGCCGCCGATCGCCGATCTCTTCAACATCGTTCCCGGGGATGAAGGCCGCTCGATCACCGATTTCACCCATACCCTCGATTACAACGGCCTCGCCGACGACGCCCGCACGGTGCTTCGCGAACTCACGTCGAACGAGCGCGAGGTGCTGAGCCTCAAGAGCGGCTGGCGCCTGATGCGGATGAAGCCCTACCGCACGGTCGAAGACAAAATCGAGGGCCTCGTCGTCACATTCGTCGACATCGGCGACCGGCGGCGCGCGGACGAGGCGCTGCGCGACAGCGAAGCGCGCGCCCGAGCGGTCATCGACGGAGTGATCGATGCGATCGTCACCATCGACAAGCACGGGATCATCCAGTCGGTCAATGCGGCGACGACCGCGATGTTCGGCTATTCCGCCGAGGAACTGATCGGGAGCGACGTCAACATGCTCGTGCCGGAGCCGCATCACGCGCTGCATGACGGCGACATCGAGCGCAATATGCGGACGGGCGAGGCGAAGGTCATCGGCGTCAGGCGCGAGTTCGAAGCGCGGCGCAAGGACGACTCGCAATTTCCCGTCGAAATCCAGGTGACCGAGACCTGGCATGGCGGGGAACAGCTCTTCATCGGGTTCCTCCGCGACCTCAGCGAGCGGCGCGGGTTCCAGGCGCGGCTCGAGCCGCCTTCACAGCAACCGTCTCGATTCCCTGTCCGACATGGCGACCGCGCTGGCGCACGAGATCAACCAGCCGCTCGCGGCGGCCGCGAACTATCTCTTCACCGCCCGCCACCTCCTCGGCGCCAGGGCCGAGCCGCCTCAGCCGGCGGTCGACGAAGCCCTCGATAAAGCCTCGTCGCAGCTGCATCGGGCTGGCCACATCATCGCCCATCTTCGCGAGTTCGTCGCGCGCGGCGAGCCCAACAAGATCGAGCACGGTCTTCATGATCTCATTCGCAGCGCGTGCGAACTCGTCGCGCCTTCGGCGAAGGAAGCCGACGTCGACATCCTGCTGTTCCTGGACGCCGCCGACGACAAGGTCCTGGCGGACAAGGTCCAGATCGAGCAGGCGCTGGTCAACCTGATGCGCAACGCGATCGAGGCGATGGACCCGTCGCCGGTTCGCAAGCTTTCCATTTCCACGACAGTCGACAACGAAATGATCCGCACCGACGTCGCCGACACCGGCCGCGGTCTCCCCACCACCGCGCATTCCGAACTGTTCGTGCCGTTCAACTCGAACAAGTCGAGCGGCCTTGGCGTCGGCCTGTCGATCACGCGCTCGATCGTCGAAGCCCACTACGGAATGATCTGGGCGGACGACAACCCGGGCGGCGGCGCGAAATTCAGCTTCACCCTGCCGCTCGCCCGGCTGGAGGAGGTGACGGAGTAGGGGTCGGATGGGCCCTGGCCTCGCCCCGCACGACCCGTCAGGCCAAGAAGGAGCGCCTGGACGGAGCGCTTCTCGCGCTCCTTAGGGCGGCGAGACGCCGCCCCTCCGATTGACCGCGACTTCGTCAGCGCGGCGCGATCAGCCGGACCTTGGGGAAATAGCCTGCATAGCGTTTGGCGTCGCGGGTCAGGAGGATAAGCCCGGCGACGGCCGCGTGGCAGGCGGCAGAAAGCCCCAACGCCGAGATGACCGTCGAGCGCAGCCATCGTCGCGAAGCCCGAGGCGATCTCCGCATGGATGATCGGGTTGATGGCGATCTCGTCGCGATCGGCCGCATTGATCAGCGCGGATTCGGACCACGCGCTCCAGGTGGCGTCTGTGGAGATAACGTCGATAATGACGTTGGAATCGACGAGAATCATATCCTGGGCGGCGTATCGTCGTCCGGCGCCGGTCCGCGCATCAGCGCGAGGACTTCGTCGGTGGTCATCTTGAACTCGCCGGCGCCTCGCAATCGGTCGACGAGCCTATGGCCGCGCGTCTTGCGCGCGCTGCTCCGCTTCGATTTCATAAGACGCACCGCGCCCGCTTCGATTTCGAACGTGACATCCGTGCCCGGCATAAGACCGGCCCGTTCGCGCACCTCCTGGGGGATGGTCACCTGCCCCTTGGCGGTGATTCTCATTGCGACCTCATTCCTACTGCGCTCGGTAAGAATGGCGTATCGCTCTCCGGAGATCAACCTTTCCGTCGCGCCAAACGTCCACGGCGCCTGATGGGCCGCCGGCGACGCTTGTCCCTTACGGCCGCCCCCGCTCTGCGAAACCTTGCCAACATTTCATCCCCCCGCCACGCCGCCGCCCTTCTTTTGCGCGCCGCGGTCTGGTAGGGCGCGCGTTCCCGTTTTCCTGTCTCTTCAGGTGCCTGCCCCATGCGCATGCTGAGCCTCGCCGTCTTCGCCGTCCTCGCCCTCACGATCGGCGCCTACGAGGAAAACGGCATGACGATCCTGATCGGCGTCGTCTCGGCGCTGGCCGCCGTCGCCTCCCTGCCCCGCTGGGATCTGTCGACCTTCCTGACGATGCTCTCGGAACTGTTCGTCGCCGAGACCGTGATCTTCGGCGTCGCCGACCTCGTCGCGCTCACCGGCAACTGGCCCAAGGCCTACAAGGAGTACGAACTCCCGACCTACCTGCCGCTCGCCACCGCGATCTTCATCCTCGCCATCTTCGGCGTCTCCCATTTCGGCATCGTCAGGCGGATGATGCGGATCGCCGACCCGTTCTTCGCCGCCCAGACGCCGATCTCCATCCGGCCCTGGCCGCTGCCCCGGCTGATCGCGCGACAGGACGTCTACGCCCGGATCAACGTCTGGTTCCTCATCCTGATCAACCAGTTCCAGGTGGCGCTCGGCCTCCGGTTCAACTTCTTCCAGCGCGATTTCGGCAACGCCATCCAGGTCGCCGACGAAGCCCATCGCACCGCCTTCTGGGAGCAGCTTATCACCGTCTTCGTGCCGCTGGCCTTCATCGCCATCGTCGCCGGCCTCGTCGAGTTCTTCGTCGCCTCGAATTTCGTGCTGCAATGGCGGCGCTGGATGACCGCGTCGTTCACCTCTCGCTGGCTCACCCACTCGATGCACTACAAGCTGGCGCTCGGCGCGTCCGAGGCCGACAACCCCGACCAGCGCATCTCGCAGGACGTCGGCGGCTTCATCAACGGCAGCGGCACCGGCATCAATTCCGGCAACGCGGGCATCTACAACTATACGATCCAGGCGATCTCCTCGGCGACCAACCTGGTGTCGTTCTCGATCATCCTGTGGGGGATATCCAATGCGATGCGGGCGCCGATCTTCGGCGTCGAGATTCCCGGCTTCCTGTTCTGGGTCGCCGTCCTCTACGCCGCCGCCGCCACCGGCATCACGCATCTCATCGGCCGCAGCCTTTCCAAACTCTACTTCCGCCAGCAGGCGGTGGAGGCGAACTTCCGCTTCGATCTGGCGCGCATCCGCGAATACAGCGAGCAGATCGCGCTCTTGAAGGGCGAGGACCGCGAGATCAATCGGGCCGGAAACGTGTTCGCCGACGTCTTTCACACCATCCAGCGCATCATCCACGTGCGCACCTGGCTGATCGCCTTCAACCAGTTCTACACCCAGATCTCCGTCATCATCCCCTACGTCGTGGTCGCGCCGTTCTACTACATGAAGGTGGTCGACTTCGGCCGCTTCAGCCAGTCGGCCGACGCCTTCGGCGCCGTCAACGGCTCGATGAACTTCTTCGTCGACCGCTATATCGGGCTCGCCGATTTCAGCGCCGCGATCCAGCGTCTGACCTCGTTCGAAGACTCCTTCGAGCGCGTCCGCGACGAGGAGACCCGTGAGCCGCGCATCACCGCCGTTACGGGCGACGGCCCCATCCTGTCGCTCCCGGACGTCGACATCGCGCTGCCCGACGGACGCAAGCTCGCCCATGTCGGCGACCTCGCGCTCGTGCCGCAGGAATCGACGCTGGTGGTCGGGCCCTCGGGCATCGGCAAGTCGACCCTCTTCCGCGCCATCTCGGGCCTCTGGCCGTTCGGCTCGGGCGAGGTCCGGCAGCCGGCCTTCGCCAAGCTCATGCTCCTGCCGCAGCGGCCCTATATTCCGATCGGCAGCTTGCGCGACGCCCTCGCCTACCCGGCCGCGGCTTCCGCCTTCTCGGACGCCGAGCTGCGCGGCGCGCTGGTCAAGGTCGGACTCGCCGGGGTTCGAGGACAAGCTCGACGACCACGACAACTGGCAGATGCACATGTCGGGCGGCGAGCAGCAGCGGCTCGCGGTCGCCCGCGCGCTGCTCGCCGCGCCCGACTGGCTCTTCCTCGATGAGGCGACCGCTTCGCTCGACGAGGAGAGCGAGGCCAGCCTCTACCGCGCCATCGCCGAGACGCTGCCGAACACGACGCTGGTGTCGATCGGCCACCGCTCGACGCTCAACGCCTTCCACAAGCGCCGCCTCGCCTTTGTCCCCCACGGCGAGGCGCCAGCGACGGTGGAGGCGGCGGCGTAGGCGGAAGGGCGCGCCGCGGTTCGATCTTGCGAGGGTCGCTCCACGACTTCCTCGCCTGCGCGGGTCGCAGGGGTTCGGCGGGCCGTCCTCGCGGGCGGCGGACCCTGATTTCTGCGTAAATCCTTGAAAAGATTGAGCCGCCAACTCCAAAATCGGCCTAATCAACTCGTAACGCATTGAAATTGTTATGGTGCGGTCAGAAAACCGCGCAATCGCATGGGCGCGGTCAGAGCGACCGCGCGAGCCGGGCCGATCCGCGGGGACCCTTGATCACCAGATCGCCATTGACCAGATCCCAGGTCGGACTGCCAAGCAAGGTGGACAAAAAACCAATCTCGAGCTGCATGATGTCCTTGGGGCACTGCTTCTTGGTCAGCGCGAACGGACCGACCATCAGATGCTGATCCTTCACCGGATAAAGCGTCGCGGACCAGGAATTGCAGCCGGTGAAGCCGGAGCCGCGCAGGCTGCCGTCGATCTTCAGGCTGGCGTCGAGCCCCGACGGCACGGGCTTGCCGTTGAGTTCCTTCAGCGACCAGGTCTGGTCGAGCGGAAAGTTCTTCTCCAACGGCGGCAGCGGCTTTGGCGGGCCCTTGTCTTCCTCGCTCTGCGGGCCGGCCGGCCCTGCGAACGCCGGCGCGGCCAACCCGAGGACGGCGGCGGCGACAGCGGCGGCCAATAGTGACTTCTGCATGCGTTCCCGACACCCTGCGAATCGGAGGCCGCGGCCCCTTCATTTGGCGCTATATCGAACAGGCGTCGACCGCGCAACGCGGGCCGCGCCCGACGACATTGCATTCTTTCTGGCGCGGGCTCGGAGCCCTTGAAAACCGGCTCGTTCGCCCCAGATAAATTATGCGGGGTCCGTTACGGAACCGCAAGCGCCAAGCGCAGCCGAGGAGGGGCGCTTTCCGCCATATCGCTCAATGAGGATGTGACCCATGCTGAATTATGATCTTTCCCCGTTCTACCGCTCCACCGTTGGTTTCGACCGCCTGCTGTCGATGCTCGACAAGGCCGTCGGCGCCGAGCAGAACGCGCCCGCCTATCCGCCCTACAACATCGAGCGGACCGGCGAGAACGCCTACAGGATCACGCTCGCCGTCGCCGGCTTCTCCGAGAAGGAGCTTTCGGTCGAAACGCGCGAGAGCACGCTGACGGTACGCGGCTCGAAGGAAAACGCCGTCAAGGAGGAGAAGCGCGACCTGCTCTACCAGGGCATCGCCGCTCGCGCGTTCGAGCGCCGCTTCCAGCTCGCCGACCACGTGGTTGTGACCGGCGCGGCCAGCGAGAACGGGCTGCTGCACATTGATCTCGTCCGCGAAGTGCCCGAGGCGCAGAAGCCCCGGACGATCGCCATCAACGGCGGCAAGCCCGCCAAGACGATCGAAGCCGCAGCCGAGAAGCAGGCCGCGTAACCCATAGCCGATCGCCGTATAGTCAAGGGGCGTCCGCCAGGACGCCCCTTTCTTGTCGGAGGGGCGGCGTCTCGCCGCCCATAGGACCGCACACGCGACAGGCTTTTCGGTGCGCGAGACGCCCCCAACCCTCCAACGGGCGCAGGTCGGCTCAGGCAGCCGGCGCCCCGGCCAGCGCGGCGAGCCGCTCCCCTTCGCTCGCCTCCGTCTCGAACGACGCAACCAGCCGGACCAGCACCTCTCCGGCCTCCGGCGCGCGGTTGGCGGCGAGCGAGCGGGTGCTCCATTCGTAGAACTTCGCCCCGGCGGAGCGCCAGGCCGCGACAGCGGCCTCCGGCGCGACAACAAACACCTCGTTGGCTTCGGTCGGCCAGGCGATCCGAACGCCCGGCGCGACTGACAGCCGCTCGGCAAGCCTCCGGGCCGCGGCGTTGGCGCGCTCGGCGAGCGTGAGCCACAGGCCGCCCTTGAGATAGGCCTCCATCTGCGCGCCAAGTAGCCGTCCTTTGGACAGCGTGTGGCCGCCGCGCTTGCGCAGATAGGCGAAGTTCGCCGCAAGCGCCAGGTCGAAGAACACGACCGCTTCACAGGCGAGCGCGCCGTTCTTGGTCGCGCCAAACGACAGCGCGTCGATCCCGGCCCGCCAGGTCATGTCCGCCGGGGACGCGCCGCTGGACGCGACCGCGTTGGCGAAGCGCGACCCGTCCATGTGGGTCCGCACGCCGGCCGCGCGGGCGATGCGGCAAAGCTCCGCGACCTCGTCGACGCTGTAGATCGTCCCTGCCTCGGTCGCCTGCGACAGCGACAGCGCGCCGGGCTGGGCCGACTTGACCAACCCACGCGGGAAGCGCGCCAGCGTCTCGCTGAAGGCCTCGGGCGTGACCTTGCCGCCCTCCCCCGGGACGCCCACCAACTTGGCGCCGCCCGTGAAAAACTCCGGAGCGCCGCACTCGTCATCATGGATATGGGCCTCTTCGTGGCAAAACACGGCCTCCCACGGCCGGACCAGCGCCGAAAGCGCCAGCGCGTTCGCGGCGGTCCCGGTCGCGACCAGGAAGGCGTCGACTTTCGTTTCGAACACATCGCTCAAGCTCGCCGCCGCGCGCGCCGTGAAGTCGTCCGCGCCATAGGCAGGCGCGTTGAGCCGCGACGACGCCGCGATCGCCTCCAGGATCTCCGGCGCAACGCCGGCGCCGTTATCGCTCGCGAAGTTCATGGCGTCCCTCTTCAGTTCACGTCGCCAACGTGCCCCATTTTTCGGCGCCATGGCAATTCAGCGGCGCCTCCCCGCTCGCCGGGCAAAATTTGGTCCACCTTTCGCTTGTATCGCAGAGCCATTTCTGGCAAGGTCTCCAAATAGGACAGTTTTGCTGACCATTTGTACGGTTGAGGCGCGAAGCCTCGCCGAAACCAGATGTGCGGGGCGATAGCGTTGTCGTATCGAACGACGAAAACGGATATAAAAAAGTCCGACGCGTGACGCCCTCCGGTTGCGCGCGGCGCAGCCCCTGCTTGTCCACGAAACGCCTCAAGAAATGGAATGACAGTTGCATAAAGGCGGCGACTGTCCCCGGGGAGCAGAACCAAGATGAACGCCACACCCCTTGAGACGCCGATCGAGAGCCGCGCGACGATGGCTGATCTCCGCGCCGGCGCCGACCCGCTGACCCCCCGGGCGCAAGGCCTCTACGACCCAGCCAAGGAACACAATTCCTGCGGCGTCGGCTTCGTCGCCGACATGAAGAACCGCAAGTCGCACGACATCCTCCTGAAGGGCCTTCAGATCCTGCACAACCTGGACCATCGCGGAGCGGTCGGGGCCGATCCGACCCTTGGCGACGGATGCGGCGTACTGACGCAGATCCCGCACGGCTTTTTCGCGTCGGAATGCGAGAAGCTCGGCTTCGCCCTGCCGGAGCCGGGCCATTACGCCATCGGCCAGTTCTTCATGCCGCGCGACGCGGCGGCCCGGGAAACAGTGCGCGAGACGGTGAATTACGCCGTGAACGGCGAAGGCCTGAGCGTGCTCGGCTGGCGCGACGTGCCGGTCGACAATTCCGTGCTTGGCGAACGCGTCAAGGCGGTCGAGCCGGTGATACAACAGATTTTCATCGAGCGCTCGGCGAGGCTCGCCACCGAGGACGATTTCGAGCGCCGTCTGTTCATCGTGCGCAAGGTGGTCTCGAACCGACTCTACGACACCAAGGATCTGAAGCTCGCCGAATATTACCCGGTGTCCATGTCGGCCCGCACCATCACCTACAAGGGCATGGTGCTGGTGACCCAGCTCGCGCCCTATTACCGCGATCTACAGGACCCGCGTTACGAGACGGCTCTGGCGCTGGTGCATCAGCGTTTCGCCACCAACACCTTCCCGTCCTGGCGTCGCGCGCACCCCTACCGGATGGTCGCCCACAACGGCGAGATCAACACGCTGCGCGGCAACCTCAACTGGATGGCGGCGCGGCAGGCGAGCGTCGATTCTGAGCTCTTCGGCAACGACATCCAGAAGCTGTGGCCGGTCTCCTACGAGGGGCAGTCGGACACCGCCTGCTTCGACAACGCGCTCGAGTTTCTGATCCGTGGCGGCTATTCGCTAAGCCACGCGATGATGATGCTCATTCCCGAAGCCTGGGCGGGCAATCCGCTCATGGACGAGGAACGGCGCGCCTTTTACGAGTACCACGCCGCGCTGATGGAGCCGTGGGACGGCCCGGCGGCGGTCGCCTTCACAGACGGGCGGCAGATCGGCGCGACCCTCGACCGCAACGGCCTGAGGCCGGCGCGCTACTACGTGACGGACGACGATCTGGTCGTGCTGGCTTCCGAGATGGGCGTCCTTCCTGTTCCCGAGGAAAGCATCGTCACGAAGTGGCGGCTACAGCCCGGCAAGATGCTGCTTGTCGACCTCGTCGAGCACCGCATCGTGTCCGACGCCGAGATCAAGCAGACGCTGTCGCGCGCACATCCCTACGACAAATGGCTGAAAAAGACCCAGATCGTGCTCGAGGACCTGAACGGCGTGGAGCCGCGGGCGGCCCGCACCGACGTGTCGCTGCTCGATCGTCAGCAGGCCTTCGGCTACTCGCAGGAGGACCTCAGCTTCCTGCTCTCGCCGATGGCTACGACCGGTCAGGAGGCGGTCGGTTCGATGGGGACCGACACCCCGATCTCCGCGCTGTCGTCGAAGTCGAAGCTTCTCTACACCTATTTCAAGCAGAACTTCGCGCAGGTGACCAATCCGCCGATCGACCCGATCCGCGAAGAGCTGGTCATGAGCCTCGTCTCGTTCATCGGACCGCGGCCGAACCTGCTCGACCTCGAAGGAACGGCGCGCCACAAGCGCCTCGAGGTCCGGCAGCCGATCCTGACCAACGAAGACCTCGAGAAGATCCGATGCATCGGTCATCTCGAGGATTCGTTCGACACCAAGACGCTCGACATCACCTATTCGGCCCAACGCGGCGCCGAAGGCATGCGCGGAGCGCTGAACAGGCTTTGCGAACGCGCGGAGGCCGCGGTGCACGGCCGCTACAACATCATCGTCCTGTCGGATCGGATGGTCGGGCCGGACCGCATCCCGATCCCGGCGCTGCTGGCGACCGCCGCGGTCCACCATCACCTGATCCGCAAGGGCCTGCGCACTTCGGTCGGCCTCGTCATCGAAACCGGCGAAGCGCGCGAGATCCATCATTTCGCCTGCCTTGCGGGATTTGGCGCCGAGGCGATCAACCCGTATCTGGCGTTCGAAACCCTGACCGCCATGGCGAAAGACTTGCCGGAGCCGATCAGCGGCTACGAGGTGGTCAAGCGGTTCATCAAGTCGGTCGACAAGGGCCTGCTCAAGGTCATGTCCAAGATGGGCATCTCGACCTACCAGTCCTACTGCGGCGCGCAGATCTTCGACGCGATCGGGCTGTCCCGGGCCTTCGTCGACGAATACTTCTTCGGCACCGCGACCACGATCGAGGGCGCCGGCCTCGATGAGGTCGCGGTCGAAACCGTCCGCCGCCACGCGGACGCTTTCGGCAATTCGCCCGTCCTTCGCACGACGCTCGAAGTCGGTGGAGAATACGCCTATCGGGTGCGCGGCGAAGCGCACAACTGGACGCCCGAGACGGTGTCGCTCCTGCAGCACGCCGTGCGGGGCAAGGCGCGGGACCGCTACGACGCCTTCGCCCAGACGCTGAACGACCAAAGCGCGCAGTTTTTGACCATCCGCGGCCTCTTCCGCATCAAGTCGGCCGAGGAGGACGGACGGAGGCCCGTACCGATCGAAGAGGTCGAGGCCGCTTCCGATATCGTCAAGCGGTTCGCGACCGGCGCCATGTCATTCGGCTCGATCTCGCGCGAGGCGCACACCACGCTCGCGATCGCGATGAACCGGATCGGCGGCAAGTCGAACACCGGCGAGGGCGGCGAGGAGCCGGATCGCTTCAAGCCGCTTGCGAACGGCGACTCGATGCGCAGCGCGATCAAGCAGGTGGCGTCCGGGCGCTTCGGCGTCACGGCGGAATACCTCGCCAACTCCGACATGATGCAGATCAAGATGGCGCAGGGGGCGAAGCCGGGCGAAGGCGGCCAGTTGCCCGGCCACAAGGTCGATGCGGTGATCGCCAAGGTGCGCCATTCGACCCAGGGCGTTGGCCTCATCTCCCCGCCGCCGCACCATGACATCTATTCGATCGAGGACCTGAAGCAGCTCGTCTACGATCTCAAGAACGTCAATCCGGACGCGGCCGTCTCGGTCAAGCTCGTGTCGGAGGTCGGTGTCGGGACGGTCGCCGCCGGCGTCGCGAAGTGCAAAGCCGATCACGTCACAATCTCGGGCTTCGAGGGCGGGACCGGCGCTTCGCCCCTGACCTCGATCAAGCATGCTGGTTCGCCGTGGGAGATCGGCCTCGCCGAGACTTACCAGACGCTGGTGATGAACGGCTTGCGCTCGCGCATCTCGGTGCAGGTGGACGGAGGCTTGCGCACAGGCCGCGACGTGGTGGTCGGCGCCCTCCTCGGCGCCGACGAATTCGGTTTCGCGACCGCGCCGCTGATCGCCGCCGGATGCATCATGATGCGCAAGTGCCACCTCAACACCTGCCCGGTCGGCGTCGCGACGCAGGACCCGGTCCTGCGCAAGCGCTTCGTCGGCCAACCTGAGCACGTCATCAACTACTTCTTCTTCGTCGCCGAGGAAGTGCGCGAACTGATGGCCTCGCTCGGCTATCGCAAGGTCGACGAGATGATCGGCCAGCGGCAGATGCTGGACAAGGCCGGACTGATCGACCACGCCAAGGCGCAGGGGCTCGACTTCTCGAAGTTGTTCCTGAAGCCGGAGCCGTGGCCGGGCGACACGATCTACCGCAGCATGGACCAGGATCACGAGATCGACCACGTCCTCGATCGGCGTCTTATCGCGGAGACCAGAGAGGCGCTCGAGCATGGCAAGCACGTCCGGCTCGACCTTTCCATCCGCAACTCGGATCGATCGACCGGCGCCATGCTCTCCGGCGCCATCGCCAAGCGCTACGGCCATGCGGGCCTTCGCGACGAGGCGATTCACGTCAAGTTCAAGGGGACGGCCGGGCAGAGCTTCGGCGCCTTCCTCGCCAAGGGCGTGACGCTCGAACTGGAGGGCGAAGCCAACGACTACGTCGGCAAAGGCCTGTCGGGCGGACGCATCGTCGTCTATCCGCCCCAGGAAGCCAAAAAGATCGTCCCCGAGGATTCAATCATCGTGGGCAACACCGTGCTCTACGGCGCGATCTCGGGAGAGTGCTATTTCCGCGGCGTGGCGGGCGAGCGCTTCGGAGTGCGCAACTCCGGCGCGGTCGCCGTGGTGGAGGGCGTTGGCGATCACGGCTGCGAGTATATGACGGGCGGTGTCGTCGTCGTCATCGGCTCGACCGGGCGCAATTTCGCCGCCGGCATGTCGGGCGGCATCGCCTATGTGCTCGATGAGGACGGGACCTTCGCTGAGCGCTGCAACATGGCGATGGTCGAACTCGAGCCGGTCGCCGCCGAGGAGGAAATGATGCTCCGCCACCTGCACTCGGGCGGCGACCTGCAGGCCCATGGCCGGGTCGACGTGATGAAGGACATGAGCCGCTTCGACGGCGAGCGCCTCCATCAGCTGATCGCCAACCACGCCCGGGTGACAGAATCGTCGCGCGCTCGGCGCATCCTGGAGAACTGGGACATCTACCTGCCCAAGTTCCGCAAAGTCATGCCGGTCGAGTACCGGCGGGCGTTGGCGGAGCTGGCCGCCCGCAGCGACGGCGCGATGCTTGCGGCCGGCGAGTGAGGAGCGCGCGGTTGGGCGGAAATACGCTCGAGGAGCCTGAGGTTCACGGCTCAGGTCGAGAGAGTCGTGGCGGAGACCTCGAAGCGGATGCGCTGGAGGTCGAGCTCGACGAGGGATCCTGGCGCGTCGCTGAAGAGATCGCCGAGCGATACCTGATCGACTTCGACTCGGAGCGCCGCATTGTCGCCCTCCTGGGCGCATCGAGGCTCTTTCCACCGGCCGCCCACGCGCGGCCCAATGACGCGGCTTGAGGGGCGGTTTACGGGATGGGTAACGTGACGGGTTTTCTCGAAATCGATCGCGCGGATCGGCGCTATGCGCCCGCCTCCGACCGGATTCGCCACTATCGCGAGTTCATCCTCCCGTTGAGCGAGGAGGCGACCCGCAACCAGGCGGCGCGTTGCATGAATTGCGGCATCCCGTATTGTCACAACGGCTGCCCGGTCAACAACCAGATCCCAGACTGGAACGACCTCGCCTATCGCGGCGAGTGGGAGGAAGCCGCGCGGAATCTTCTGTCGACCAACAATTTCCCGGAATTCACCGGCCGCGTGTGCCCCGCCCCGTGCGAGGCGTCCTGCACGCTCAACATCCAGGACACACCGGTGACAATCAAGACGATCGAATGCGCGATCATCGACCGCGCGTTCGCGGAAGGCTGGGTCAAGCCCGAGCCTCCGTCGATAAAGACCGGCAAATCAATCGCCGTCGTCGGTTCCGGGCCGGCGGGCCTGGCTTGCGCCCAGCAGCTCGCCCGCGCCGGCCACGACGTGCATGTCTACGAGAAGAACGCCAAGGCCGGCGGCCTTCTTCGCTACGGCATCCCGGACTTCAAGCTCGAGAAGCGCCACGTCGAGCGGCGAATCGAGCAGATGGAGGCCGAAGGCGTGATGTTCCACTATAACGCGCATGTCGGCCAGACGATCAGCGCCAGGGAGCTTCTCGACCGCCATGACGCAATTGCGCTCGCCGGCGGGGCCGAGGCCTCGCGCGACCTGCCCGTTCCGGGGCGGGAGCTCGGCGGCGTCCATTTCGCGATGGACTTTTTGCCGCAGCAGAACCGGCGCGTCTCGGGCGAGCCGGTCGGGACCAATCAGCCGATCCTCGCGGCGGGCAAAAATGTCGTGGTGATCGGCGGCGGAGACACGGGCTCCGACTGCATCGGCACCTCCATCCGGCAGGGCGCGCTCAAGGTGACGCAGCTCGAAATCCTGCCCATTCCGCCGAAGCAGGAGGACAAGCTGCTGACTTGGCCGAACTGGCCGTTGAAGCTGAGAACATCGTCGAGCCACGAGGAAGGCGCCGAGCGGGAGTTCGCCGTGACGACGACTGCTTTCGAGGGCGAAAACGGCGTGGTGACAGGCTTGAAGTGCAGCCGCGTCGACGACAAGCTGAAGCCGGTTCCGGGCACCGAGTTCACGATCAAGGCCGATCTCGTTCTCCTCGCGATGGGCTTCGTCGCCCCTGTGAAGGATGGCCTTCTCGCCGATCTCGGCGTCGCGCTCGACAAGCGCGGCAATGTCGCGGCCGACACGGCGGCTTACGCGACCTCGCTGCCAAAGGTGTTCGCTTGCGGCGACATGCGCCGCGGCCAGTCGCTCGTCGTCTGGGCGATCCGCGAAGGCCGCCAGTGCGCCGCGGCCATCGATAAGGCGCTGATGGGCGCGACGACGCTGCCGCGTTAGGGCGCCCGTGCGGGGCCCGTTCCAGAAGCCTCGGGACGGGAGCCCTCGGGATCAGACGCCCGCGATCGGGATCCGCCACGACGAGGGGCGGGAAGCCGAACCGGTCAGGCGGTGATGCGTTCCTCGTTGGGCGACGGCTCTCGCAGCACGTAGCCGCGTCCCCAGACCGTCTCGATGTAGTTGCAGCCGTGCGAGGCCATCGCCAACTTCTTGCGCAGCTTGCAGATGAACACGTCGATGATTTTCAACTCGGGCTCGTCCATGCCGCCGTAAAGGTGATTGAGGAACATCTCCTTCGTCAGCGTCGTGCCTTTGCGCAACGAGAGCAGTTCCAGCATCTGGTACTCTTTGCCGGTCAGATGCACGCGCGCGCCGTCGACCTCGACCGTCTTCTGATCGAGATTGACCGTGAGGTCGCCAGTCACGATGATCGATTGCGCGTGGCCTTTCGAGCGGCGGACGATGGCGTGAATGCGGGCGATCAGTTCATCCTTGTGGAAGGGCTTCGTAAGATAGTCGTCCGCGCCGTGGCCAAGGCCTTTGACCTTGTCCTCAATCCCCGCCATCCCGGACAGGATCAGGATCGGCGTCTTGATCTTTGTCACCCGCAGCGATCGAAGGACTTCGTAGCCGGACATGTCCGGCAGATTTAGATCCAGCAGGATGATGTCGTAATCGTAGAGCTTGCCGAGATCGATGCCTTCCTCGCCGAGGTCGGTCGCATAGACGTTGAAGTTCTCGGACTTCAGCATAAGCTCGATGCTTTGCGCGGTCGCCGCATCGTCCTCGATCAATAATACGCGCATGTCAGGCTCCCCGCCTCGCCTTTTGCTCTTTGACCGCGGTTTCGTACGTCGCTTTCACACCCAAACTCTCTCGGGCGCGCAGTCGGACCGAAGCCCAAACTGATTCGAAATGAAGAGTGGCCGCCATTGGTTAACAAATCATGTTTCCTTCTTGCAAGTCCCCTCGCCCGTAACCATTGCGTCCTCATAAGTGTATGACATATAACATGTTATAGGAATCAGAATTCCTAAAGTGATACATTAGAAATCGTCATCAACCGACTTATAGGACTCGCAGTTCGCTAGACTGCGGTTCGGCGCATCCGATCCGTTGAAACAGGCCGAAAAAGATCCCGTCCGCGCTGAAATTTCCAAGCTGATCGTTAACGAGGCCGCGTAAACGAACCGCTAACGCGGCGGATGGGCGCGGCCTTCCTCCCACGCCGCGTAACGGAGGTAAGAAAGGCGAAACCTTCCGGCGCCAATCTCGGTCCGTCTCGTGGTCGTGGGTTCGAGGGTTTCAACGCCCTCCCGAGTTGCTGTTTTAAGGAGCGTTTGGAATGAAGTCGCGGGACACGTTGATCCGTCTCAAGCGCTTTCAGCTTGAAGAAAAGCGCCGTCGGGTCCGGCAGATCGAGTTGATGGTCGCCGAATTCGCCCGGATCTCCGGGGAACTCGATCGCGAGATCGCCAACGAGGAAAAGCGAGCGGGCATTAGCGACTCGCGCCATTTCGCTTATCCGACCTATGCGCGGGCGGCGTCGGCGCGGCGCGACAATCTCAAGAGCTCGATCGCCGAACTGACGGCGCAACTCGAAGAAGCCAAGGCTGCGCAGGACGAAGCGCAGGACGAACTGGTCAAGGTCGAAGCCCTCGAGAGCCGCGACAAGGGGAACGAGCGCCAGATCGACGCCGACGTGCGCGCCTGATCCGGCTGCATCGAGCGGGTTCCGGAGGCCGCCAAACCTCGGCCGCGCAGCCCTGAGGTGCGGCATTTTGTTCCCGGTCGGTCACATTGCGGCGAGCCACCGGATGATCTATGGGAATGCCGCACCGCAGCGCCGACCGCCGCGGCCGGATGACGTCGGAAAAAAATGCGGCGCCGCACATCAGAGACGGTCTTGGGGAAGGTTTCATGCTGATCGGAGTGCCCGCGGAGACGGACCCGGCGGAGACGCGCGTCGCGGCGACCGCGGAGACAGTCAAGAAGCTGATCGGCCTTGGCGCCGAGGTGGCCGTCGAGCAGGGCGCAGGCAAGAAGGCCGGCATCGTCGACGCCGACTACGTGTCCGCGGGGGCGCGGCTCGTGTCCGCAGCCGAAGCGCTCGGCGCGGACGTCGTGCTCAAGGTGCGCCGACCCAAGCCCAAGGAGATCACGGCCCTCAAGAGCGGCGCGCTGGTCATCGCGTCGATGGACCCTTACGGCCATCTCAATGAGGTCAAGGCGCTGGCGAAGTCCGGCGCCTCGGCCTTCGCGATGGAGCTGTTGCCGCGCATTACCCGCGCGCAGGTGATGGACGTCCTCTCGAGCCAGGCCAATCTCGCCGGCTATCGCGCGGTGATCGACGCGGCGGCGGAATATGGCCGGGCGATGCCGATGATGATGACGCCTGCCGGCACCGTGCCGGCGGCGAAGTTCTTCGTGATGGGCGTCGGGGTCGCGGGCCTGCAGGCGATCGCCACCGGCCGGCGTCTTGGCGCGATCGTCACGGCGACCGACGTTCGTCCGGCGACCAAGGAGCAGGTCGAGTCGCTCGGCGCCAAGTTCGTCGCGGTCGAGGACGAGGAGTTCAAGCAGGCCGAGACCTCGGGCGGCTACGCCAAGGAGATGTCGGACGCCTACAAGGCGAAGCAGGCCGCGCTGGTCGCCGCGCACATCGCCAAGCAGGACATCGTCGTGACCACGGCGCTGATCCCCGGACGCCCCGCCCCGCGCCTCGTCACCGCGGAGATGGTCGACGCGATGCGCCCAGGCTCCGTGATCGTGGATCTCGCCGTCGAGCGCGGCGGAAACGTCGAACTCGCCAAGGCCGGCGAACTGGTGACCACTGAAAACGGCGTCAAGATCATCGGTTATTCCAGCGTCACCCGGCTCGCCGCCACCGCTTCCGCGCTTTACGCGCGCAACCTCTACGCCTTCGTCGAGACCCTGATCGACAAGGCGAACAAGACGCTTGCCGTCAACTGGGACGACGAGCTCGTCAAGGCGACCTGCCTCACCCGCGACGGCGCGGTCGTTCATCCCAGCTTCCTGCCCAAATAGGCCCGACCCGCGGCCCGACCCTGAACACCGGAGTACCGGATGGACGACCTCGACGCTGCAATCGCCAAACTGAGAGCCGCAACGGACGCCGCGCAGCAGGCCGCCCAGTCGGCGCACGGCTACGCCGACCAGCTCGCCGCCTTCGGCCACACAGCCTCGGGCGGCGCGATCGACCCGTTCGTTTTCCGGCTGGCGATCTTCGCCCTCGCGGTGTTCGTCGGCTACTACGTTGTCTGGTCGGTGACGCCGGCCCTGCACACCCCGCTGATGTCGGTCACCAACGCCATCTCCTCCGTCATCGTGGTGGGCGCGCTCCTGTCGGTCGGCGTCGCCGGGGTCGACAGCGGCTCCGGCTTCGCCAAGTTCGTCGGGTTCATCGCCCTCATCCTCGCATCGGTCAATATCTTCGGCGGCTTCCTCGTCACTGAGCGCATGCTGGCGATGTACAAGAAGAAGGGCTGACGGCCGTGAACGCCAATTTCGCCGCCATCCTCTATCTCGTCTCGGGCGTCCTGTTCATCCTCGCGCTGCGCGGTCTGTCGTCGCCCGCCACCTCGCGGCAGGGCAACCGCTACGGCATGATCGGCATGGGCCTCGCCGTACTGACCACGCTGGCGCTGAAGCCGCCCGCCGGCTTCAGCTCCTGGGTGCTGGTCATCCTCGGCTTCGCCATCGGCGGCGGCATCGGCGCGTGGCGCGCCCGCACCGTACAGATGACGGCGATGCCGCAGCTGGTGGCGATGTTCCACTCGCTGGTCGGCCTTGCGGCGGTCCTGGTCGCCGCCGGGGCGCTTTATGCGCCCGAAGCTTTCGGCATCGCGGAAGACGGCGGCATTCACCCCGCCAGCATCATCGAGATGTCGCTCGGCCTCGCCATCGGCGCGGTGACCTTCACCGGCTCGATCATCGCCTTCCTCAAGCTCGACGGCCGCATGTCGGGCGCGCCGATCTTCTGCCGCAGCGCCACAACATCAACATCGGCCTCGGGGTGCTGCTGCTCCTGTTCATCGTGCTTTTCTACGCCACGCAAGCGGCGTTCTTCTTCTGGCTGATCGCCATCGTGTCCCTGTCGCTCGGCGTGCTGCTGATCGTCCCGATCGGCGGCGCGGACATGCCGGTCGTCATATCGATGCTCAACTCCTATTCCGGCTGGGCGGCGGCGGGCATCGGCTTCACGCTCGGCAACCTGGCGCTGATCATCACCGGCGCCCTGGTCGGCTCCTCGGGCGCGATCCTGTCCTACATCATGTGCAAGGGCATGAACCGCTCGTTCATCTCGGTCATCCTCGGCGGCTTCGGCGGCGAAACGGCGGCGGCGGCCGGCGGCAAGGAGGCGCGGCCGGTCAAGCAGGGGTCGGCCGAAGACGCCGCGTTCATGATGAAGAACGCCTCGAAGGTGATCATCGTGCCGGGCTACGGCATGGCGGTGGCGCAGGCGCAGCATTCGCTGCGCGAGATGGCCGAGCTTCTCAAGGCCGAGGGGGTCGAAGTCAAATACGCGATCCATCCGGTCGCCGGCCGCATGCCCGGGCACATGAACGTGCTGCTCGCCGAGGCCAACGTTCCCTACGACGAAGTGTTCGAACTCGAGGACATCAACAGCGAGTTCGCCCAGGCCGACGTGGCTTACGTCATCGGCGCCAACGACGTCACCAATCCCGCCGCCAAGACCGACCCGAAGTCGCCGATCGCCGGCATGCCGATCCTCGACGTCGAGAAGGCCAAGACGGTCCTCTTCGTCAAGCGCGGCATGGGGTCCGGCTACGCGGGCGTCGAGAACGAACTCTTCTTCCGCGACAACACGCTGATGCTGTTCGGCGACGCCAAGAAGATGACCGACTCGATCGTCAAGGCGCTCGGGCACTGAGCGGACGCGATGGACGCGGCCCGCTTCGCAAGGGGCGGACTCGCCGCGCTCCTCCTCGCCGGCCTTTCGGGCGCCGCGCTCGGCCAGGAACCGAAGCCGGGTCGCGCCCCAGCCTGATCGGCAGAAGTTCCGTTGGCCGCTGCGGGGCGCGATCATCCAGGGCTTCCAGGCCGGCGCGAACGACGGCATCGACATCGCTGCGCCGATCGGCGAGCCGGTCCACGCCGCCGCCGACGGGGTGTGCATCGCCGCCGGCGAGGAGATCCAGACCTACGGCAAGCTGGTCGTGATCCGGCATGACGGCGGCTACGTCACCGTCTACGCCGACAACAGCGAGCTTGAGGTCAAGGAAGGCGACAAGGTCCGGCGCGGACAGATCATCGCCAGGTCCGGCCAGAGCGGCGGCGCCCCCTCGCCCCGCCTGCATTTCGAGCTGCACAGGGACGGCCAGGCGATCGACCCGATCAAGTCGCTGGTTCCTCTTTAGGATCTGCGGAGCCGAACGATCCGCTCCGTGGAGGGCCGCGGTTTCGCCTGCTTTGGGGCGGCGAGACGCCGCCCCTCCTGGCGGCTGCGGTCGACGGCGGGCTCCTGCCATTTGCGATTCCGATTCGAGCCTTTTCAGTCGTTTGCGGCGCCATTTTCGATTCGCTCTCCGGCCGGCGCGGCGAGCGCGAGCGGAGGCGCGGCGGTCGCGGGCAAGAGCGCCGGCGCGGGCTCGGCCCGAATCCGACGGGCGCGGCAAAGCCGTGGTAGCGGTCCATCTCGCGCACGATCTTCACCACCCGGTCGATTGCGCCGAGGTTCGTCCCCTGCTCATTATTGTACATTGCACTGTAGGATAAAATCAGCGCCTCGTTGAGCCGGTTCACCTGGAGGGCGAGGTATTCGGCGGGCGGCTGCGGCGCGCGTCTGGCCAGGATCGCGCGCACCTGATTGCGCATGTGGAAAAGCGTGACGCTCTCCCGCCTCGCGATCTCGGCGACGGACACGCCCCGGTTGAGCATGGCGACGATCCGCTGCTCTCGCTCCGCCCTCTTCGCCCGGGCCGCCCGGCGCGCCGCGGGCGACCGGTCGCGGCCGACGGGAGGCGCCGAGGGGGCTTCCGCGGCGTTGGCGGGTTCGGACATGGATGCGTTCTCCTGATTGGGGTTCTGGAGAACAAAGCTAGTACGCCCTCCGGAAGTCCGCAAGAGAATGTTTCTGATTAGCGGAACATTGCACCGATCCCCCTGGAGCTGACCCGTGTTTCCTTCCGAAGGACAAAGCCCGACACTTTCCTGGGGCGCGACGACTGGGCCTTTGGTCCCCGACGCCCGCGCTCCCCCGCTGGGAAAGCGGCGGCTTTCGCGGTAAGAATTCGCCTGGGCGCCCGGGAGCGGCGCCGGGTTGCAAAAGGACTTCAACGATGGGGCTGAAACTCGATGAGGCGCAGGCGATCGTCGCGGCGGCGATTGCCTATGCAAGGGCGAAGGCCCTGAAGCCGATGGGGTTCGTGGTGCTCGATGAGCGCGGCGCGCTGCGGGCCGCCGCGGTCGAGGACGGCACGAGCCTCGCGCGCTGGAAGGTCGCCTTCGGCAAGGCCCACGGCGCGCTGAGCATGGGCGTCAGCTCGCGAAAACTGCACGACATGGCGGTCGAACGGCCACACTTCATCGCTTCGCTCGCGAGCGTTTTCAGCGAAGGCATCGTGCCGGTCGCCGGCGGCGTGCTGATCCGCGACTCGGAGGGCGCCGTGATCGGGGCCGCCGGCGCGTCGGGCGACACGTCCGACAACGACGAGGCCGCGCTCATCGCCGCCATCGCCGAGGCCGGGCTCGCGACCTGACGCGGACCGAGCCTTCCGAACGTCGCGGATCGACGTATAGCTGCCTTAGCGGATTCCGACCGCGAAAGCAACTGGGAGGGTAAGCAGGCATTGCCTGTGGGCGCGGTCTAGCCGGGGGAAGGCGTTGATGGAGATCCGATCAGCCTTTCAGGGGGTGGGCACAGAGTTGTTAAGGGCTAAACGTGTGGTCAGGCTCGCTCGGCACCCCCCGGCTCCCCCGACGTGGGATCGACGCGGGAGCCCCGGCGCAGGGCAAAAGGGACAGGGAGCGCCAGCTTGGACAAGGCCACCCTCTCGCGGATGGTTGTTGATCAGCAGCACGAACTCGCACTCAAGCTGGGTCAGCGACGGCCTGCACACGGGCCGCTTCCTCCTTCGCTTGCAAGATAGCGACGTCGATTACATAAGTAAGCAACTCGTATCCGAGAGAGGCGGCGGTTTCACGGCAAAGCGTGAGCACAGTCTCGATGGAACTCAAGCGCTTCAAATTCTGTTTTCATCATCATTCGTGTGCTGCCGGACATTGTTGGCTACTGCCAGTCAAAACTATTCGACTGATAGGTTGATGTTAAACTGTCGCCTAGGAGTTAACCCTATCGGTGATGTGACGATATAATAATCACTACGAAACGATCTTTCTAAGCGGAAAAAGTAAAATTCTACTTATTATCCGCTGTAGTCTTCCTCCGACCCTCCTCAAGCTGTGATCGTTCAACGCACACGATTTCGTCGCCGGCGCCGCAGGAAAATCACTCGATTGATCTTAACGCATGAGTATTTTTGGTTTTCTTCAAAACGCCATCGATTAATGGCATGTCGACGAGTTTGAGGATCGGCTCTGTCGGCACATTTTGTCGGCTCCCGAGGCGACGGAGACTGTTGTGAAGACCCTCTTCTCTACGGCGGAAGTTCATCCGCGGGACCGGTTCGACCTTTGGCATGACACCGCGTGCAAACACCTCGTCGCCCACGAATCGACCCCCGAATCCCGGCATGCCTTCCAGGCGGAGCTCCAGGCGGGAGCTCTCGCTGACGTCGGTGTTGTCCTTTTCGAAAACACGCCGATGCGCATTCGGCATACGGCGCGCCATATCGCTTGCACGGAAGCCGGAGACCAGTTTTTCGTTTGCCGGCAACTCGCAGGCGTGCTCGCTTTGGAGCAGAGCGGCCGAGAGGTTGTCATGAAAGCCGGCGAGATGACGCTGCTCGATCCGAGGCTGCCATACGCAGGAAAGTTTTCAGGGGCTTCAAGACTGCTCGTTCTCAAAGTCCCGCGTCGTGCCCTTGAAGCCCGTATTGGCAGGGGGACAGAAATGGTCGCCAGATCCATCACGCCGTCCGAGGGGACGACCAGTCTGGCGTCGGCGTTTTTGGCTATGCTTCCGACCTATACGGGGATGCTCGACGCTCGGGCCGAGGAGATCGCAAAGAATCAGGCGCTCGACCTGGTCGCCGTCTCGCTGGGCAAGATGATGGAGAAATTGACATGCGTCTCCTCCACCCGGGCGCTCGCCCTCATGAACGTGCGCGCAGCGGTCGAAGCGCGACTGAGCGAGCCGGCCTTGGATTCTGCATCCGTCGCCGGCGCCGCCGGAATTAGCGTACGGTACGCCAATGCGGTGCTCGCCGGGGAAGGTATGTCGATCATGCGTCTAATCCAGGCCAAGCGCTTGGCGCGCTGCCGGAGCGCGCTGGAAGACCCATCGCAGGCGCATCGGACGATAGGCGAGATTGCCTACGGTTGGGGGTTCTCCGACATGACCCATTTCGGCCGAAAGTTCAGGGCCCTCTACGGCTTGATGCCCAGCGAGTGGCGCCGCCGCTCGAACCAAGCTGAATGAGCGCAAATCCGCGTGTCGCTCGCCAACGATGCGCATTGTGCCGTTCGCAAAAGAAATGCGTCGTCTACCGTCGGTGACTTCTGAGCCGTTCATCCGGAACGTCGTCCTGCCGGTCTCCCGGCGCACCAACGGGTCTTATTTTCCCTATTCGCCAAGTGGCAGCCGAAATACTGCTTCTTGCGCAAAGCAACTTTTCCGGCGCTTTGCCAGAACCTGGATCTCGCGGCAAAAGGCGGGAAGGGTCTCGTGCGCGTCATCCCGAAAAGCGGCCAGAACCGGCGCGAGTTGATCTGCGACAGCCGGGGATGGCTTGACGCGGCGATCGGGTCCGGGTGTGCTCGTCTGGCGGAGGCGCCGATGAGCAACGCGGAGGCGGCTGGGAAGGCGGACCTAACGGCTCACTTTCGCGCGCCTTTCCGCAGGGGCGATGGGGCCCGTGCTGTTCGCGCTGCGCCTATGGGCCTCCGTCTGCCTCGCCCTCTACGTCGCCTTCGCGTTGCAGCTGAGCGATCCGTCCTGGGCGGGGACGACCGCGGCGCTGGTCTGCCAGCCCCAGCTCGGCGCCTCGATGCGCAAGGCCACGTTCCGCCTGATCGGAACCGCAGTCGGCGGGGTTGCGATCGTTGTCATCGCCGCCCTGTTCCCGCAGGACAGGGTCGGTTTTCTGTCGGGGCTGGCGCTGTGGAGCGCGGCCTGCGGGTTCGTCGGCGCGCTGCTCAGAAATTTCGCCGCCTATGGCGCGGGGCTCGCCGGCTTCACCGCCGCCGTCATCGCGAGCGACGTGTTCGGTCCGACCGGCGGCGCGAACGATCAGGTTTTCCTGCTCGCCTTGATCCGCGTGGTCGAGATCACGGTGGGGATCGTCAGCGCCGGCGTCGTGCTCGCCCTCACCGACCTTGGCGGCGCCCGGCGACTGCTCGGGGGCGAGCTTGCGACCGTCGCCGCCGACGCGCTGTCGGGCTTCGCGGCCTCGGTGTCGGCGGCCGACCCCCTGGAGCCGGCGTCCCGCGCGCTGCGGCGCGAGGTGCATGCGGCGGGCGATCGCGCTCGATCCGCTGATCGACACCGCTATCGGCGAAGCCTCCGACCTCCGCTACCGTTCGCGCATTCTTCAGGCCGCAGTGAGCGGACTGGTCGCGGCGATCTCGGCCTGGCGGACGCTGGCGCTGCATCTCGGCCGCCTCTCCGGGACAAGTCGGGGGCGGGACCTCGAGCCGGTCGCCCAAATCCTGCAAGGGCTGGCGGCGACGCCGGACGAAGTCGAGCGCGAACCCGCCCGTCTGCGCGACGCCTGCGACCGGGCGGCGCGGGCTGCGGCGCGGGTCGTCGCCTCCTCCCCGTCGTCGCAATTGCTCGCCGACTCCGCCGCCCAAGCCCTCATCGGCCTGTCGCGCGCGCTCAACGGCGTGACGCTGGTCGTCGACCCCGCGGGCGCACGACGCGAGGACGCGTCGGCCCTGCTTCACGTCCCCGATTGGCTGCCCCCGGCGATCGTCGCCTTGAGGGCTTTCCTGACCGCGGCCCTCGTTTCGCTGTTCTGGATCGTGACCGCCTGGTCGAGCGGCCCGCTCGCGCTCACCTTTGCGATCGTGATCGCCGTCCTCATTCCCCTGCAGGGCGACCGGGCCTACGCCGTCGCGATGCTGTTCCTGCTCGGCTGCTTCGCTGAGCGCCGTCCTCGCCGCTGTGCTGACCTTCGGCGTGCTGCCCTCGGTCGTCACGTTCCCAGGCCTCTGCCTCGCGCTGGGCCTCGTTCTGGTTCCGCTCGGGGTCGGAATCGCCTCGCCCTGGCGACCGGCCTTCTTCACCGCCGCCGCGGTCAATCTGATCCCGTTGATGTCGCTCAAGAACGTGGCCGCCTACGACGCCGCGCAATTCTACAATACAGTTCTCGCCATTCTTTCCGGCATCGCCGTCGCGACCATCCTGATCCGCATCCTTCCGCCGCCGTCGCCCGCGACCCGCACCCGCCGCCTGTTGCGGTTCGCGCTCGCCGATGTCCGGCGGCTCGCTCGGGGACGCGGGACGCGGTCGATCCGGGCATGGTCGGACCGCATGTTCGCCCGGATCGTCGCCGTTCCCGATTATGCCGAGCCTGTCGAGCGCGCCTACATGTCCGCGGCGCTCGCCGCGGGCCGGCGGATCATCCGGCTCCGCGAGGTCGCGCCGCGATTCGTGTCCCCCCGGACGCTCGACGCAGCGCTCGTTCCGCTCGCCGAGGGGCGCGTGCCGGCCGCCCTCAAGGGCCTCGAAGCGCTCGATCGCGAGTTGACGGCTGCGGCGCGAGACGCGAGAATCGTGCGGCGGCTGCGCGCCGTCGTTCTCGCCATGTCGGAGGAGTTGGCCGAGTTCCCTGAATTTTTCGGACAGTGAGGCCGAGCATGCGTTTCAGCGAGGTCGACCTTTTCGGCGTCTATGTCGCGCCCGCGGCGCCCATTCTCGTGGCTGCGGCGCTCGCCTTCCTGGTCTTGCGCCGCGTGACGGACGGCTTCGGCGTCCTGCGGCGGGTCTGGCATCCGGCGCTGTTCGAGTTCGCCGTCTATGTCATTCTCGCCTCCGGCCTCACGCTTTTGCTCGCGCGTCGGGGCGGCTGAATGTCGAGCCTCGACAGAGACGCGACGGGCGTCGCAGTTCCGGCGGGGCCGGCCAAGGGCGCCCGCGCGACCGCCCTCCCCTGGCGGCGCAGCGCGCTTCGCCTCATCGCGACGCTCGTCACGGTCGCGATCGCTGCGGCGCTCGGCTGGTTCGGCTGGCAGGCCTATATGGGGACGGCCTGGACTCGCGACGGGACCGTGCGCGCCTACGTCGCCGCGATCGCCCCCGAGGTCGCCGGACAGATCGTCAGCCTGCCTGTCGGCGACAATGCGTTCGTCCACAAGGGCGACCTCCTGATGCAGATCGACCCGTCCAGCTACGCCATCGCCGTCCGGCAGGCGGAGGCCGGCGTCGATCAGGCGAAGGCGGTGGCGCAGAACGCCGAGGCCGAGTGGGCGCGGCGGCAGAAGCTGAACGACCTCGCCGTCACGGTCGAGGAGCAGCAGATCTACGCCAGCAAGTCGCTCAGCGCGAACGCGCAATATCAGCTCGCGCTCGCCGATCTCGACAACGCCCGCCTCAATCTCGCACGGACGCGGATCGTTTCGCCGGTCAACGGCTACGTCACCAACCTTCTGGCGCGGGCAGGCGACTACGCCAATGTCGGACAGCGTCAGGTCTCGCTGATCGACGCGGACTCCTTCTGGGTGGACGCCTATTTCGAAGAAACCTTTCTCGGCTCGATCCACGACGGCGACGCGGCTTCGGTCAAGCTGATGGGCTATCCCCAGGTCCTCCGGGGCCACGTCCAGAGTCTCGCGCGCGGCATCAGCGTTCCGAACGCCACACCGTCCGCGCTGGGCCTGGCGACGGTCAACCCGATCTTCGCCTTCGTCAGGCTCGCCCAGCGCGTCCCGGTCCGCATCCGCCTCGACGCGGTTCCCGGCGATGTCCGGCTCGTGGCCGGCACGACCGCGACCGTTGCGATCGATCCCGGCGGCCAGCGGACCGCCGAGGCGAGCGGCAGGACGCCGGCCCCGGGTCCCGACATCGCCGCAACGCTTGCGCTTGCTCCGAGCCCGGCCGCGACGCCGCCCGCGGCCGGTCTCGCGGCGCTCCCGCCCGCCGAGTCCAGCGCCGCGGCCATTCTGCCGGCTTTGTCGATCGCCGGCGGCGCGACGGGCGGCGCGGGCGCGTTGCCGTCGAAGACGGCGCCGGCCGGGGCCGACCGTCAGGGCGCGCCTCCGACGGTTCGCCCGGCGCCGCACGAGACGCCGGCGAGCATTGCGAAGGACGAAAAGAGAGAGATCGTCGCCGACGAGGCGTTCGACCGAACGCTGAACATTCTCGGATCGACCAGCGTGGACCGGCCTAGGCATGCCCCGGATACGCTTCGGCGCCGAGGGCGCGGCTGGCGCCGTCACGAGCGTCCATGAGCATTGTTCGCGGAAACCTTGTTCGCGGCGTTCAGCGGAGGCGCCGCCGATCGGCCGCGCCCTTCGAGGGGCGGCGGAACGATCTTGCTCCGGCCTGCCGCGCTCCGCTAAGGTCCGGCGCGAGAGATGACGGCTTCGAGGATCTTCGCCTCCTGATCGTTCGGGATTGACCCGCCCGTTCCGCCGCCCCCGTTTCCAAGGGATTACGCCCATGTATATCGCCATGAATCGCTTCAAGGTCATCAAGGGCGCCGAGAGCGCGTTCGAACAGGTGTGGCTCTCGCGCGACACCCACCTCGACCGCGTGCCCGGGTTCGTCGAGTTCCATCTCCTGCGCGGGCCTGAGCGCGACGATTACGTGCTCTATTCGTCGCACACGGTGTGGGCAAGCAAGGAAGCGTTTGCCGCCTGGACTCAATCCGAACATTTTCGAGCCGCCCATCGTGGCGCCGGCGCCAACAAGCCGCTCTATCTCGGCCATCCGGAGTTCGAGGGCTTCGAGACGCTCCAGACGATCCGGAATCCGAACGCGGGCGATCAGGCCGCCTGAGCGGCCGGTAGCCGATCGACCTTGCAAAACACCCTTTCGAGCCCGATCGACCCTTGCGAACCGGGTCGTCGGCTGGTCCGGCTTTTGCGTCGCGGTCGCCCGGATTGACCGGACCTTTCGGCAATGCGAAAGGCCGTCGCGGACACATGAGAGCGGGGCGATGACGAACACGATCGAAGTTCTGGGCTTGGGCAACTCGCTGGTCGACCTTCTCGCCCACGCCGACGACGCCTATCTCGACGCGCAGGACATGGTGAAGGGCGCGATGACCCTGATCGACGAGGATCGCGCCGAGGCGCTCTACGCGGCGCGGGTCGATCCGATCGTCGTCTCGGGCGGTTCGGCCGCCAACACGATCGTCGGCGTCGCATCGCTTGGCGTCTCCGCCGCCTATATCGGAAAGGTCAAGCGGGACCCGCTGGGCGAAGCGTACATCGCCGACATCCGCTCGACCGGCGTCAAGTTCGACACCCGTGCCGGCCGAGCACGGGCCGGCGACAGGGCGCTGCTTCGTCTATGTCACGCCCGACGGCGAGCGCACGATGAACACCTTTCTCGGCGCCAGCACCTATCTCGCGCCGCCCGACGTCGACGAGGACCTCGTCCGCGCCGCCAAGGTCGTTTATCTGGAAGGCTACATGTGGGACCGGCCGGCGGCGAAATCCGCCTTCCAGAAGGCGGGCGCGCTCGCGCACGCCGCGGGGCGCCGCGTCGCGCTGACCCTTTCGGATTCGTTCTGCGTCGACCGCTTCCGCGGCGAGTTCATCGACCTCATGCGCTCGAAGACCGTCGACACGATCTTCGCCAATACCGACGAACTCCTGTCGCTGTACGAGACGCCGCATTTCGACGAGGCGCTCGACGCGTTGCGCGCCGAAGGCGTGCTCGGAATCGTCACCCGCTCCGAGAAGGGCTGCGTCGTGGTCGAGAACGAAGGCACGTGGGAGGCCCCCGCCTTCCCGATCGACCGCCTCGTCGACACGACCGGCGCGGGCGACATGTTCGCGGGCGGGTTTCTGGCGGGCCTCGCCCGGGATCGCGACATGACGACCTGCGGCCGGCTCGGCGCGCTCGCGGCGGCCGAGATCATCCAGCACCTCGGCGCGCGGCCCAAGGCGTCGCTGAAGGCGCTGGCGGCGGAGAACGGCCTCTCGCTTTAGAAGACGCGGGATCCTTGCGACAGAGCGCGCGCCGGAATTCGCCGGATCGTCAGCGACGCGGACTGCCGGTCCCGCCCCCGTCGTCCCGAGGCGGCGGCGATCACGGCTTGGCGGCGTTGCGCTCCAGCAGGAATTTCTTGAATTCGCTCATCGAGGCGAACTTGTACGCGCCGTCGTCGGTCTCGGCCTCGATCGAGCCGTCGGAGAAGATCATGTAATTGGCGCCGCCCGACGTGTAGCGGCCAATCAGCGTCGGCGCGCGCTCCGGCGTCTCGATCGCGCGTTCGATCTCGCCGAGCGTAGGCAGGCGCCCGGCGCGGTTCTCGTTGACGGGCTCCTCGGATTCCGCCGTGCCGTCTTCGGTCTCTTCCGCGGCAGGCGGCGATTCCGCCTCCTCAGCGGGCGCCTCTTCGGCTTCGGGCGCCGGCCCGGACTCCGGCAGAGCCTCGATTTCGACCGCCTCGCCCTCGATCCGCTCCGCCTCGACGGCTTCGGCTTCGATCGGCTCGAAGGACTCGAACGGCTCGACGTGCTCGACCTCCGGGCCGGGCTCGGCGGGCTCCTCGGCCAGCGCGAACGGAGCGGAGGACGGAATCGCCGCTGCAACGGCCTGCTGGCGCACAACCGTCGTGAGGCGGCCGACGCGCATGATGAGCAGGCCGAGAACCAAGACGATGATCGCCCCGACGACGGAGACGGCGCCGGCCAGGGCGTAGAGCGTGCCCGCGGGGGTCGGCAGGAGGTCGAGGCTCAGGTAGCCGCCGGCGACTCCGGCGGCCAGCAGGACAAAACTGAGGATGAAGACCAGGAACGCCATGAAACCTCTCTGAATCTTGTGCAATAAGACGCAAGCGCCGCGTCAGTGTGGCGAGCGAGCGCCGAAAATGGCGCTGCCGACCCGGATCGCCGTCGCGCCCAGTTGCACCGCGAGCGGCCAGTCCGCGCTCATGCCCATCGACAATTGTCCGAGGCCGTTGCGTTTGGCGATGACGCCGAGCAGGGCGAAATGCGGCGAGGCCTGCTCTCCGACCGGCGGAATCGCCATCAGCCCGTCGATCGTCAGGCCGTAAGCGCCACGGCAAAGCGCAAGAAAGCGGTCCGCGTCTTCCGGCAGGACGCCCGCCTTCTGCGGCTCGGCTCCGGTGTTGATCTCGACGTAGAGGCGCGGATGCTTGCCGAGCCGCTGGATCTCGTGGGCGAGGCTCGACGCGATCTTCTCCCGATCGACCGTCTCGATGACGTCGAAATGCTCGACCGCCTCGCGCGCCTTGTTGCTCTGCAGCGGTCCGATCAGGTGCAGTTCGATTGTCTTGCCGAGGGCGCTCGCGCGGGCGCGGAGATCCCGCCATTTGGGAACAGCCTCCTGCACCCGGTTCTCGCCGAACACGGTCTGGCCGCCGACCGCGATCGTCGGCCAGACCTCGTCGGCGGAGAAGGTCTTGGAGACAGCGACCAGCTTGACCTCGTCGGGATCGCGGCCGCAGTCGCGGGCGCGCTGCGCAATCGCCGCGCGCAACCCCTCGAGACGGGCGACGGCGTCGAGCCTGCCGGCAGGCTCAGAGATGTCGTTCAAGGGGGGTCTCCAGTCGCAGCGCGACAAGCGCCTTGCCAGAAGTTTGGGCCGATGTACAACTTGACGCGGATGACCCCTTCCCCTATAGACCCGCGACCCAACACGCCAGCGCCGGATCGACCGGCGGGACGCTCCCTCTTGAGAGCGGCCCGTCCTTTGTTTGTCTGGGCCGTGCGTCCCAATTTTTTGCGAAGGATTTGAGCGCGATGTCACGCCGCTGCGAGCTGACGGGCAAGGCCGTTCAATACGGCAACAAGGTCAGCCACTCGAACCGCAAGACGCGCACCCGCTTCTTGCCGAACCTCGTCCAGGTCACGCTGCTTTCCGACCTGCTCGAGCGCGCCGTGCGCCTGCGCGTCAGCGCGGCCGCGCTGCGCTCGGTCGAGCACCGCGGCGGCCTCGACAATTTTCTCGTCAAGGCGCGCGACGCGGAGCTGTCCAACGGCGCCCTGAACCTCAAGCGCGAGGTGGAGAAAAAGCGCGCCGAGGCGACGCCGGAAGCCCAGGCGGCGTAACGCCTGTCGGCGGCCGTTTCGACCGGCTGCAGGCGCGATCGCAGATCGCGTCCGCCGCGTTCAGGGAGCGCGGCTACAACGCCTGCAACCCTCTTGCGTCTGGCCTCTCTCCGAGGATCTGGCGTTACGAGCTGACCCGCTTCAGCCCAGCCGCCTCGCGGGCGAGCTTTTCCACGGTCGCATAGTCGCCCTTCGCCAGCGCGTCTTTCGGCAGCATCCACGAGCCGCCGACACAAGCGACATTGCCGAGCTTGAGGTAGTCCGCCGCCCTCGCGAGATCAATTCCGCCGGTCGGGCAGAATCGCAGATCCGGCAGAGGGGCGGATATCGAGGCGATCAGCTTCGCGCCCCCGACCGCCTCGGCGGGAAACAGCTTCAGCGAGCGAAAGCCGAGTTCGCGAAGCGCCATGGCTTCCGAGACGGTGGCGCAGCCGGGCAGGAACGGGACGGGAGCGGCCGCCGCGGCTTCAGCGAGGGCGGGCGTCGCGCCGGGGCTCACCAGAAAGCGCGCGCCGGCCGCGACCGCCTCAGCAATTTGCGGCGGGGACGTGATTGTTCCGGCGCCCACCACCGCGCCCGGAACCAGCTTTGTGATCGCGGCGATGACCGCCAGCGCGCTCGGCGTGCGCAAGGTGACCTCGATCGCATAGAGCCCGCCCGCCACGAGCGCCGCCGCCTGGCCGAGGCCGTCCTCGATGCTATGCACCGTGAGAACCGGAATGACCGGGGCGAGCGCCATGATCGCTGCGGATTCTGCGTCGCGGAAATAATCGGCCATCGGCTGCTCCTCGGTTTCGGCTTAAGGAAGCCCGGCGCCGACATAGCACGCAACCGCGGGCCGCCGCGAGGCTGGCGCCGCCGCGCCAATCGACCTGAGCCGGATGCGATGTGGTAAAATTGAGATTATCTGAAACGAGGACAATCGCGAAAAATCGGCATCCAACTTCTCGCGTCCCGCCCTAAGCTTGTCGGACCGGAGGACGTCTGAGCCCCTTGAACGAGACCTTCGACCTTTCGCTCTACAAAGAGGCGCTGCTGTTCCTGGTGACGGCGGGCGTCGTCGCGCCGTTGTTCTTCCGCCTGCACGTGAGTCCGGTGCTCGGCTACCTGCTTGCCGGCGTGACGCTCGGCCCTTACGGGCTCGGGGCGCTCGCCGCCAAGGCGCCGTGGCTCGGCGCCTTCGCGATCAGCGATTTCGCGACGATCGACCGGATCGCCGCGTTCGGGGTCGTCGTATTGCTGTTCACGATGGGCCTCGAACTGTCGTTCGAGCGCATCCGCCGCATGCGGCGGCTGGTGTTCGGGCTCGGGCTCGGCCAGGTCGTGGTCACGATGCTCGTCTTGACCGCGATCGCGGCCGCCCTCGGCCTCGCCCCGACCTCCGCCCTGGTCATCGCCGCCGCGCTCAGCGTGTCGTCGACGGCGATCGTCATCCCCGTCCTGATCGAAGGCAAGCGGCTCGGCGCCCCGGTCGGGCGCGCGAGCTTCGCAGTGCTGCTGTTCCAGGACCTTGCGGTCGCGCCGCTCCTCGTCATGGCGGCTGCCTTTTCCGGCGGCGGCGAGCGCGGCCTCGGGCTGGCGCTGGCCGAGACGCTGACGTCGGCGGCGCTGGCGCTGGCGGGGCTGATCGCGTTCGGCCGGCTGGCGCTGAGGCCGTTCTTCCACTTCATCGCCGAGACCCGGAGCGCCGAGTTCTTCATGGCCGCGTGTCTCTTGGTCGTGCTCGGCGATGGCCTGCTCGCCGCGGCGAACCACCTGTCGATGGCGCTCGGCGCCTTCGTCGCCGGGCTGTTGCTGGCGGAGACCGAGTATCGCCGCGAGATCGAGGTGACGATCGAGCCGTTCAAGGGCCTGTTGCTCGGACTCTATTTCGTCTCGGTGGGGGCCGGGATCAATCCGGCTTTGGTCATCGCGCGGCCCGGCCTCATCCTCGGCCTCGCCGCCGCCCTGGTCGCGGTCAAGGTCGTGATCCTCTTCGGACTGGCCCGCGCCTTCCGCCTGCCTGCGCGGGTGAGCGCCGAAATGGCGCTGCTGCTCGGGCCCGGCGGCGAGTTCGGCTTCGTGATGATCGGCGCCGCGCTCGTCGGCGGACTGATCGACCGGGCGCTGTCGACCACGCTGGTGACGTCGATCGCGATTTCGATGCTCGCAATTCCCGCGCTCGCCAGGGTCGGCGCGCTGATCGACCCGCTGATCCGGGCGCGAACCGACGCCCCGCCGGAGGAAGCGCCGCCCGATAGCGACGCGCCGCGCGTCATCATCGTCGGCTACGGCCGGGTCGGCGCGCTGATCGGCGACATGCTCGACGTCCACGCCATCCCGTTCGTGGCCGTCGATTCGGACGCGCGCGTGGTTGCTCGCGCCCGGGAGGGCGGCAAGCCGGTCTACTACGGCGACGCTTCCCGCGCTGAATATCTGCGCCGGAGCGGCGTCGAGACCGCGCGCGCCGTGGTCGTTACGATGGATTCGTCGAACGCCAACGAGACCGTGGTCGAGATGACGCGGAAGCTCCGGCCCGACGTGACGCTGGTGGCGCGCGCCCGCGACGCCGACCACGCCCACAAGCTCTACGACCTCGGCGTCACCGACGCGGTGCCGGAGACGGTCGAGGCGAGCCTGCAACTCGCCGAGGCGACGCTGGTCGACATCGGCGTGCCGATGGGCCTGGTGATCGCCTCGATCCATGAGAAGCGCGACGAGTACCGGAAGATCCTGGCCGCGGCGGGCGCGCCGGAGCGGCCGCGATCGGCCCGAAAATCGAAGCGCCGCTGAACCTCGCTTTAGGGTCTGTTTCGATTCATCGGGAGTTGATGACGGCGGCGGCGAGATGGATCATAGCGGCGAAGCTTTGATCGGTCTTGTCGGCTCGCAACGGAATTCGTTTGAACTCCTTGAGCTTGCCGAAGAAGTTTTCGATGAGGTGACGCCATTTGTACATTTCCAAGTCGATCGGCAGCGCGGGGATGCGACGCGGATGTTGAGAGATGACGATTTTCGCGCCGCGCGCATCAAGCTCGGCGACGATGGCGTTGCTGTCGAAAGCCTTGTCGGCGATCAGGGCGCCGAAAGCCAACCCCTCGATCAACGGGGGAACGCCGACAGTGTCGAAGCGCTGTCCGGGCAGCAACTCGAAACGGACGAGATTGCCGAGCGCGTCGGTAAGCGCCAGGATTTTGGTGGTCATTCCCCCCTTCGAACGCCCGATGGCCTGGCTTTAAGTCCCCCTTTAGCGCCCTGTCCGTGGCGGTGGACCTTGACGATGGTGGCGTCGATCATGGCGTATTCCATATCCGGCTCGTCCGAGACGGCCTCGAACAGCCGCTTCCACACATCCGCCTTCACCCAGTCGCGAAACCGCGTGTACACGCTGATCCAGCGACCGAAGGAGGGCGGCAGATCGCGCCAAGGACTGCCTGTGCGCGCAATCCAGAGCACCGCTTCCAGAAACAGCCGGTTATCCTTGCCGCTGCGCCCCGGGTCACAAGGCTTGCCAAGACAATGCGGCTCCATCTTCGCCCATTGGGCGTCAGTCAAAACGAATCGGTCCATCCGAAAGCTTAAATCACAAACCGATACGGATGTAAAATCGTAAATCCAAACAGACCCTAGCCCGCCAGTCTGGCGGCGAACGCCGCGTAGATCGCCATCGCGGCGCTCGCGACCACGTCCCAGGCGGCGAGCGAAAGCCCGAGGATGCGCAGCTGGACCTCGTCGCAATTGACGACGCGGGCTGCGTTCAGCGCCTTCGTCAGGTCGTTGACGTCGACCGGGCCGGAGAGCGAGCCGGTGCAGGCGCTCGGACCCGCCCACCAGTGCTGCTCGACGCCGACGTGATAGAAAGCGAGGCCGGCGTTGGCGACAAAGACAAGCGCCAGCAAGACGAACAGCGCCCGCGCGACCCCATGCGCGCGGCGGCTCGACAGATAGGCCGTCAGGGCGGCGATCGGCGCGCCGGCGTAGAAGGCGTAGCGCTCCGCGTAGCAGAGTTCGCAGGGCGCGTAGCCAAAGGCCTCGAACGTCCACACCGCGGCCAGCGTCGCCAGCGCGGCGGCGAGCAGCCACAGCGCGCGCGCAACTTGAGAAGGCGGCAGGACGAGCCCGACCAGGTCCATCAGAAGACCTTGACTGCGATGACGAAACCCACGACCACGAGCGCGACAAAGCTGCTGAGAACTGCGACGAAATTGCGCTCCATCGCGTTGCGCAACGGCTCGCCGAACCAGTTGAGCGCGCCCGCGACCAGAAAGAACCGCGCGCCGCGCGTCACCACCGAGAGCGCGACGAACAGCGGGAAACTGTAGCCGAGCAGGCCGCTGGTGATGGTCACGAGCTTATAGGGGATCGGAGTGACGCCCTTGACCAGAATGACGAGCCAGCCCCACTCCGCGTAAGTGGCCTTGAGCGCGTCCATCTTGGCGCCGTAGCCGTAGAGGTTGACGAGCCACTGGCCGAGCGTGTCGTACAGGACCGCGCCGATCGCGTAGCCGAGCATGCCGCCGAGGACCGACGCAAGGGTCGCCACCAGGGCGAACCGCCAGGCGCGGCGCGGATGGGCGAGCGCCATCGGCGCGAGCAGAATATCGGGCGGGATCGGAAAGAACGAACTCTCGGCGAACGCGATCGCCGCCAGAGCCGCTTCGGCGTGTGGACTTTGCGCGAGCGCTTTGACGCGGCCGTACAACGTGTCGGACATGGCGAACCCCTTTGGCCGCGCGCACCTTTACGCGGTTCCGGGTTGGGCGTCCATCGCCGCCGGCCCGCCCGCGTCCCGGCGAAGCGCGCCACCGCAAGCTCGCATGGAACAACTGGCATCCCTCGCCGGCGTGAGGGCAGTGATGGCCCCTCGCCGCTCTGTTCCGCCGTCGATCCGGCCGCGCGACCTCCAGTCTCTAGGAAAGGGGCCAGGGCGACGTTGACCCTAAGCACCGCGCCAGTTTATACCGCAGCCGTCCGCCTCGGCGCGGGCCCCTATGGCGGAACTGGTAGACGCGTCCGACTCAAAATCGGATTCCGCAAGGAGTGCTGGTTCGATTCCGGCTAGGGGCACCAGTATGCTTAGATTTTCGTTTCTCATTCAATGAGTTGGGCTAACGTATCTTACTTAGCCCCCACACATAACCCCACACTTTCTCAAGGCAACCCAGTCCGGCGCGCACCCAGGCGGCCTTCGCCCTCCGCTCATATTGGCAGTATTTTTTCGTAATTACTCTGCTCGTTAAAATTATTCACTTGACATATAAGTATTTATGTGGCATAATGGGGTTGTGGGAATTCGTTTGCCATCATGCGTCATCCATCCCCCACACCATCGTGATCGCGTTCGCCTGGCGTGCGCGTTCAACACCAGGGCCCCCTTTCGGGGTCCTTTTGATTCTTAAGGAGCCAAACATCCATGACGACCCCTACCCCACCAAAAGTCACCCCCGTGCCCGCGATCCTCGTCTACGGCACCCCGAGCAGCCCCGCCTTGACCCAGGCGTCGTGGTTTCGGGCCGAAGACAAAGAAGCCGTTAAGGCGGCCGCGGAGACGCTGAAGTTTTCCGTGATCGAATTGCTCACCGACGCGGATCGGGCTCTGGCCGCCAGCGCCCATGAGGGCGTCCTCAAGGGCAGCGGCCGCATGATCGTCGGCTCCGTGTCCGCGGAGGTCTATCGTCGGATCGAGGAGCACGTTCGCAAGGCAGCGGGCGCTCCCGACGCGTCTCAGCCGGACAGCGCCGCGGCGGCGACAATGAAACCCGCGTCAGAACAAACACACGAACATGGCGCTTCTGACCCGCGCACCAGCTCGGTGCCGACCCGGCCGCCCCGCCGAGCCCCCGGCACGTCCCTCGGGCGGCCTTGCGGGTCGGCGCGAGGGTCCTGGCCGCCTATTGGAACGAGAAGCAGGAGTTCGAGGGCTTCTGGCTCGCGACCGTCAAGCGGATCGAGCACGGCGAGTTCACCCTGGAGTGGTTCGACAGCGCCGGAATACCCGCCTTTCAAGAGCCGGCCCCAGAACATCGCCGTTCCGCATCCCGAGTTCCGCGTCTCCGGCAAGTGACGCGCGGAAAAGCGTCCTTCGCAAACTCGATGGGGCGGCCTTCGGGTCGCCCCTCTTCTTTCCGCGCATGCCCGAACCAGGCGCGCGCCATCCCATCCCCAACCTCAAGAGACAAAGCCATGACCAGCACCACCATGTCCGCATCCGAACCCATCCGCGCCCTCAACGACGCCTTCCGCCGCACCTTCGTCGGCGGCATGGTCATGATCACTGCCGGCGTCGAAGCCATGCCGCTCGATCAACGTCGCTCGCTACTGGCGAAGGTCCGCGCCTTTGACGCCTTCAGCGAAGACAACGATCCCCACGGCGAGCACGACTTCGGCGCGGTCGACGAAGCCGGCGTCCGCTACTTCTGGAAGCTGGAGTATTACGACCGCGCCACCGAATTCGGCTCGCCCGACCCCGCTGATCCCGCCGTCACCACCCGCGTCCTGACCATCATGCGCGCCGACGAATACTGAGCCTCCGGCGGCGACGGTGAGAGCCTCCCCCGGCCGCGGAGCGCGGAGCAACGTACTCAGCAGAGCCTCCTCCCGGCTTCGAAGCGACCAGCGCGGATGGCGACGCGAAAGCGCGCCGCTGTCCGTCCCCTCCCGATCAACTTGACCATCGATCCGCGCCACCGCGGACAGGAGCCATCGTCATGACTGAAACCTCGACCTTGACTATTCCCGTCTTCTACGCTTGCACGGCCGCCACCCCGGATGGACCGCCCCTCGAAATCGCTTGGGGCTCCCTCGCCTTCGAAACCTACGGCGTCATTTGCGGAAGCCGTCTGATCCGCCCGCCCGCCGCATGGACCTCGGAGCTCGCCCGAGACACCTTGCGTCGTACAGCCCTACGGGCTTACCTCTGTCCGGACCTGCGAATTCGGCACGCCGCCCCGCGAAATCGCCACGCACATGAACGAGGCGCTCGCCAGCGCGAACTGTTCTCGGCCGTTCCGGAAGACGACGCCCGCCTCCGACGGATCTTTGACGCCGCGAAGATGCGCCGAATTCGCGCTGCGAATAAGCCGACGCCGACGAGCTGATCGCCGAACTCGCGCGGTTGCAGCGTCTGCCGCCGCCGCGACGGCCCGCGTCAAGCGAGAAGCAGAGATCATGTGCCTGACCGGCAACCGCGCCGAAGCGAAGGTGCGCTATCTCGCGACCTACTGGGGCTTCGTCGCCTGGCGGAATTAGCGGCGCGCCTGATCACAGGGCCCCGCCCCAACCACAGCCAGCCAAACCGCAACGCACCGCCCGCCGCATCGTCGACGGCGCTCGCGCCCTCATGCCCATCAACCCCAGGAGACTATTCCCATGCCCGGCAAACAAGCCAAAGTCGTCACGCCCCCCATGCTGAAGCGCATGCTCCGCCACGTCTCGCGCTTCCTCGTTGCCCGAGCGCGACCGTGCATGATCCTGCTCTCGGTCAAAGCCGGCCTGCGCGCCTGCGAGATCGCCGGCCTCGATTGGTCGATGGTCCTCGACGCGCAGGGTCGGGTTTCCGGCACCATCAACGTCCGCGACATCATCGCCAAGAAGCGCCGGGGCCGTCGGATTCCCATGCATCCCGATCTGCGCCGCGCGCTCGAGAAGCTGGCGCTAACCGTGGAGCCCGTCGGTCCGGTGATCCGCTCCTATCGCGGCGGCCACCTGACGGCGAACAGCGTGGTCAATTGGTTTGTCGCGCTGTTCAAGGAGCTCGGCTTCGAGGGCTGCTCGTCGCATTCCGGCCGGCGCAGCTTCATCACCCTCGCCGCCCGCAACATCCATCGTTCGGGCTGCAGCCTGCGCGACGTGCAGCTGCTCGCCGGCCACAGCTCCATCGAGACGACCGAGCGCTACATCGATGGCGACACCTGGGCGCAGAGGCGGTTGGTTGGTTACGTGTAGCGGCGACAGGTCGCCGCGCATTCGGCATCGGCATTGTTACACCTCCAGCGCTTCGTTCGCCTGGATGTTCACTTCAGAGGGTCACCGTTTTGCACGAGCGACCCTATGCGCCCGTCGCGTCGTCGGCGAACGGCAGACGACTATCTCCATCAAGCATAGGCAAGGAGGGCCAATTGCGGGCTATCTCGGCCCAAGTGAGCGTGCCAATGCGGGCAGCGAGTTCCCGTCGCTTGCCTACCGATAAGTGAGGCATCCTGCGGACCAACTGCCCGCTCGGTAACCATCGAGCAGCGCTGCCTCGTGATGCTTCAGGGGGTATTCGTGGCAAATGAGGACGCGGAAATCCTTCTCGGCTTCACAAGCAAGAGACCACGCGGCTTCAACATTTCGGGCTAGCTGGTCGCGGGTGACGTCCCAAGTCGTCGAAGGTGAGAGCCAATCGAAGCGCTTGCCTTCAATCCAGATGATGGCTCTATCGCACTCAATGAGACAGTCTGCGCTCGTCTCTCCCTCAAGCACGAATTCTCTCGACGGAGTTTGTTCGCCCTTAGTTCGCTTATCGCCTCGCGGACCCGATCCTTATCGCTCAAGAATCACATTTTCAGTGCGTTGGGAACGCTGGCCGATTTAACCCGGCCGGAAACCGCTCTAGGTGTGGAGCCTCAACAGGTTGTTCTCGGTCAGGGCGAGTTCTGCTGATTGGTGGTTTAGCGCCGATGCCGCCATGAGGTCGATGCCAGTTGTAGCGGTGTAGCCAGAGCGGCAGCTCTTGGGCGCGATGCTCTGAGGTCGGGTAGGCTTGGGCGTAGGCCCACTCGCGCAGGCTGGTCTGGACGAAGCGCTCGGCTTTGCCGTTGGTTTTGGGCGTGTAGGGCTTGGTGCGCAGATGCTTGATCCTGAGGATGCGCAACGCCTTGGCGTAGCGGAAGGATCGAAAGCTGACGCCGTTGTCCGTCATGACGCGCTGGACCTTGACGCCGAGGCTTCGAAAGAAGCGCAGTGCGTTGAAGAGAAAGCGCAGGCAGGACGCCCGCTTTTCGTCGGGCAGGATTTCCGAGTAGGCGAGGCGCGAGTGGTCGTCGATCGCCAGGTGGAGATATTCCCAGCCCACGCCTCGGGCGTTGCTCTGGCCAGTCCGGTCGCCGGTGATCCGGTGACCGATGCGATTGAACTTGCCCAACTTCTTGATGTCGATGTGAACGATCTCGCCTGGGGCGGCGCGTTCGTAGCGGCGAACCGGCTCGGCCGGCTCCAGCGCCGACAGCCGATTGAGGCCGAGCCGCTTGAGAATGCGGCTGACGGTCGCCGCCGAAACGCCGACCTCGGCGGCGATCTGCTCGCCGGTGTGACGTTGCCTGCGCAAAGCCTCGACCGCCGAGCAGACGGCTGGCGTCGCTTGGCTCGGCGATGAGTGTGGCCTCGATGAGCGGTCGCGCAAGCCTTCCACGCCCTCGGCCTCGAAGCGTTCAAGCCATTTGGCGACAGTTCTCGCCGTCGTATGGAACTGGCGCGCCGCGGCCGCCTTCGAGAGCCCGCCGTCCACCACTGCGCGAACCATCATCTCTCGACCTCTGGGCGTCAAAGGCGCATTCTTGTGCGTGTCCATTCGGTCCCCTGCGAATCGCTGGTGTTTGGCGACTTCAGCGTTCACGGTCCAAACCGAATGGACAACCTCCTGAAAGCTCACATCTAGTGCCCAATTCGGATCGTCGCTGTCTATTGTTCTGCAGAGGTATGAAGCTAACGGCAACACCTTCAGTTTTTGCTGCTTGCCCGACTTATAAACATATCCATCGAGCAGAAGCGCCGCGCCGACCTTGTGCACAGGCTCTCCGCGTGGGGATTCGCAGTCTTAGTCGCGCTCCACGTCGCCGGCTCGCTCAAACACCATTGTATCGACCGGGACCACGTGGCTGGATGGTGCCGAGGTTGGAGGACAAATAGGAATTAAAGTGCGTGTCACCGTAATTCTCGCAATTCTGGTTATTCTCCAATCGCTAGGCTTACAGGAAAGCTCAGCACCGTTCTCCTCCATAAATGGTCGTTACCGGAGTTAGGCTCGCACAGGGCGTGCCGGGGGCTGGCGGCTGGTAGACGGTTATCGAGTTATTGCCGGCGTTGGCGATGTATAGGTCGCCCGCCGCGTCCATGGCTATCGCCTGAGGGGTCGATAGCCCGTTGTTGGCTGAGGCCGAAATGACACACATCGGCGCCTGGTTTGAAGCCAGCGGGCGCGCAAAGATATACAGACTGCCCGAAAACTCAGTCAAAGCGTTTCCGCCGTCCGTAACAAATAACGGCGAGGGGATACCGCCCCAACTCATATTCGACGCATAAATCGACGTTGGGTCCTGAAATTGAACAAAATCGATCCCGTCAATTGTCGCCGCCAAGTCGTAACCGGAAAAATACGCAATTCCAAGATTGGTCGCGGGTTGAAGATCGATTTCTGTCGTTGAATTGCCACCAGCCGTCCCGATACCAGCAGACGTTCCGATCAAGGCGTAATTGGTAAAGTCGTTTCCTCCCGATGCAACCTGTTGGGTGATATCTTGCACTATGACTTGAGGCGGCAGCAGCATCGGGGTCGTCATCCCATTCCAAAGCTGGACTATATAGCCTGAGTTCAAGTTTACGTTTGTTTGAACTGGTTGCGTCACATTTAGTAGGTTAGCTCCCACCGCATTAGCGCCAACTAGCAGCGCCGGCTCTACATTCCATGAAGTGTCTACAGTTTTACTAAGCCCACTGTACGCAAACACGAAACGTCCGGCGGCTTCGTCGTCCCATTGTACGTCGTATAGAGCGCCGGGCCATAACAAATATAATCGCTTGTCCCATTCACCGACACGACAAGTGGCCCGCCTTCGCCATTAGGGTTCGTACTCGTTGCCTGGTCTGGGCAACTACATTGAAACCCTTGGGGCGGAGGCCCCGGAGACGCACAAGGGTTACTTCCGGGAACTATCCCGGTGATTATTGGGCCATAGGCGATTTGGTACTGCGTCGCAGTGCCTCCTCCCTTTGGATAGGCTAAGACGGCTGGAAATACCGTATTAGAACAGGTAAGTGACGTTGTACAGTTTGTTGCATTGACGAAGGTTTCATTGCTGGGCACTCCGCTGGAGTTGACGGGAGCGCTGTCGTAGACCACCAACCCGTGGGAAAGGACCCAGGGAGTGCTAATCAGATTGGCTGGGTTTGGCGGAGCACCCGTACCCGGCGGCAAGGGGAGAGAAAACGACACGATGGTTCCGGTCAATGAGTTAGCAACGTACAACGTTCCGGTGACATTCGGTCCTGAAGATGAACCTGAACGTGGTGATGCGGAATTCGATACCGGAAGCGGGCTGGCTACGAGAGAAAAATCGTACTGTATCTGACTCACGAGCGGGAGAGGGCCGCGCAGTCCGGTCAATGTCACAACAGATTCCGATGGTGCGGCGTCCGTAACAATACGGAAAGGAAGCAAGTCGACGAAGGTCTTTTCCGCGATATTATTGCCGCGCGTGGTAAGTCTCATAAAAAAGCTTCTTGTATCCGCGCCTTGCTCAATGCCCTCAACTCGAAAGGACGGCGAAGCCGTTAAAGTGACGGCCTGATTTGCAACAATGGAAATTCTAACTCCTGTGTCTTCAATAGAGCCCGGCGGAGTCGCCAATAGTTCCAGGTGCAGCAGGGCTTCGGACGAACGGGCGACGGGCGGAATGAGAACCCTCACGGAGAGCTTCCCGGCAGTCAGCGTGAATGACTGTTCCCACGGTTGCACCGACGTCACGATGGAGGCGTTCTCCGCAGAGCTACTTCGGAAAGAGGACAGCAAAAGGAGTACGCAAGCCAAACATATAATGATTCGCGTGACCATCTGGCACCTCTCAACGACTACAAGCTGGGCAGCTAGAGGAACATTAATCGATACTCTTATTTTTAACATAATGATTCTGCGTGACATGGACATTGACGACATACAGGCCGCCTAGGGTAGAGACTAAAGCGCATCCTCTATACAAGTTAGTTTGTTATCCGCCTTGAATATAGGTACAATAACATCCTTCTATTGACAAATTGGGCGAGTCTGCGCAACACAGAGGCTGGTTACAGCCAGGCGGCGGCGGAAAGAAAAGCTGGCCCGGTAAGCAGGGGTTCGTCGGAAAATTTAAACAGTTGTCACTGCAGGAACTATAAGCAACACCGCAATTTTTTAATGCTTGCTGTAATGCCCAATTGCAGTATGCTAAAGCTCCAAGGTCTGCTGCGCAGGAGAGTGGATTACCCGTGGAGCAGTCGACTGCCGTCTTTAGCGACGCTATTGTGGTGCATATTAGAAATGCGGTCCAAGCCTTTTTGTCGCAATTGTCCTCGGCATTTTGGCATCCGGCGAGGCAACCTGGACTCCATGGACTATCCCTAGGCCCCACACGGAACCCCCTTATAAAGCGGATATTCGTTGTTTCTCGTCCCAGTAAATCGACTGGCCGCACGGCCTGCGGTACAAGGCGGACCCCTGAACCATGCTCGGTGCGCCTTGGGAAAATATCGCTTTGCGCGCGGCCCTTCGCGGCCGGATCAGCTAAGAACGCAAAAGGCCCATTCCAAAAGGGAGCTGCGCGCCCCCTGATGGCGCGGCTGAACCGGCCGACTGCATCACTTGGGTAAACACTTTTTCAATTTCGATCTTCGCGCCCTTCTTAAATCGAATTTCCCCAACACGCAACACTTTTCCGCAGCAATAATGGGTATTGTCCGTGGGTTTGACGGATTCTATACTATCGCGCGGCACCTCAAGCGCAGCATGGCACAAACAACCTGCCACCTCTCTCCAGGGCGTGAGCTTTACTTCCCCGGGTCGATCCTTTAGTTCCTCTATAGTAGCTACAAACGCCGATTGTTCCTGATCCTTTAAGAACTCATTCAATGAAAGCGGCTTGCGTTCCAGAGAGGAGTTACGCGCTGCAATGTTAAGCCTCCCACGGCTACATGCATCTGTAAAAGCTGTTGATAAAACCAATATGCCCGCTTCGGGACACGATCAACACAGTTTTGAGGCTAAAACGCTAAAACGCTAAAACGCTAAAACGCTAAACATACGCTACTTGGGATGTCAATGGCAGTCTCAACTCGGCTGAAGGAGCATACAAT
>CAVRWC010000018.1:0-98902 GCA_963724785.1 uncultured Alphaproteobacteria bacterium
GCGATCTGACCGACGAGGAATGGAAACTGGTCGAACCTTAGTCCGCCGGCCAAGCGGGGTGGCGACAAGCGCACTGTCGATATTCGCGAGGTCGTGAACGCGCTGATGTACGTTCTGTCGACGGGCTGTCAGTGGCGCGCGATCCCGAAGGACTTGCCGCCTCGCTCGACGGTGCATGGGTATTTCGATCTCTGGAGTTGGGAGGGGACGCTCGATCGCATCCATCACGACCTCTACATCAAGTGTCGCGAGGCGATAGGACATGAGGCCAGTCCCACAACCGCCGTGATCAACTCCCAAAGCGTCAAGAGCGCTGTGAAAGGGGGGCCCACGATCCGCCGGGGTTACGACGTCGGCAAGAAGATCAAGGGCAAGAAGCGTCACATTGTCGTCGATACGCAAGGCCTGCTGATCCACGCGATCGTGCACGCGGCCGACATCCAGGATCGCGACGGCGGCGAACTTGTCATGGCGACGATGTTCGGCATGTTTCCGTTCTTGCTGAAGCTCTACGCCGATGGCGGATATCAAGGCCCGAAGTTTCGCGGCGCCCTCAAGAAAATCATGGCCCAAGATCAACGTCGAGATCGTCAAGCGTTCCGATCAGGCGAGGGCTTTCGTCGTCCTGCCGAGGCGATGGATCGTCGAGCGAACTTTCGCCTGGCTCGGCCGATGCCGAAGGCTCGCGAAGGATTGGGAAAATCTCAACCGCAAAGCGCTCGCTTTCCTGCGCCTCGCCTCCATCAGGCTCATGTTGAGAAAGCTATGCAATCCCGCATAACTTCTCGGCAAACTTGTAGTGTCTGTCCGATGAGATGTTAAATCCTGTTAGTCGTTTGTGAGAGCTACGCGGAAAAGTGGGTGACGGAGTAAATCAAGCGGCGGATTTCATATCGGCGGCTTCTTCGATTCCGTCTTTGAATTTTACACCGTCGATGACTTTCGGCAACTGGTTCTGACCGCGTAATCGCCGCCAGGTCTTCGAGGCCGCCATCACCAGCTTGAACACCATGAGACGCGCGGTGTCCTGCGACAGCGCGCCCTTCATGCGGACGGTGCGGTGTCTCACCGTCGCGAACACGCTCTCGATCGGATTCGAGGTCCGCAGATGGTCCCAGTGATCGGCGGGAAAGTCGAAGAACGTCAGCAGCGTCGGACGATCCTTGATCAAGCATTCGACGGCCTTGTCGTATTTGGGCGCGTATTTCTCGGCGAATGTCGTCATCGCCGCTTCCGCCACGGCCCGGTTCGGCGACAGCCAGATCTCGCGCAGATCCTTGTGCGCATTGGGGTGCATCGACTTGGGGAGCTTGTCGAGCACGTTGAGGGTCTTGTGCACCCAGCAACGCTGATGACGCGTCGTCGGGAACGCCTCGTCGAGGGCTTTCCAGAACCCGAGCGCGCCGTCGCCGGTGGCGGCTTGTGGCGCCACGGCCAAGCCGCGCGCTTTCAAGTCGACCAGCAGTTCCTTCCAGCTCTGCGCGCTCTCCCGCATGCCCGTCTGAAAGCCGATCAGCTCCTTCTTGCCCTCCGGCGTCGCGCCCATCAGCACCAGCATGCATTCGGCCTGCGGCTCCATGCGCGCCTGCAAATAGACGCCGTCCGCCCAAACGTAGACGTATTGGCGCGCCGATAAATCGCGCCTCTGCCATTGGCGATATTCGTCTTCCCATTCGCCCTTTAGGCGCGCGATCACCGCCGACGACAAATTGGGCGCGTCCTTGCCGAGCAAGGCGGCAAGCGCTTCCTGGAAGTCGCCCGCGGAAATCCCGCGCAGGTAGAGGACCGGCAGCAGCGCGTCGAGGCTCTTCGTGCGCCGAGCCCACTTGGGAAGGATATTCGAGGTGAAACGTATCCGCGCACCTGTCGTTGCGCCCCGATCGCGAGCCTTCGGCTTTTGCACGTCCACCGCTCCGATCCCCGTCTGGATCTCGCGGACCGGATCATGCCCGTGACGAACCACGCGCCGGCGCCCGTCGGAGAGAACCAGCTCGGCGTTCGAGTCCAGGAACGTCTCGAACTCCGCCTCGACCGCTTGGGCGATCAGCCGGCGCGCCCCGGCTCGCAGAATTTCGGTGAGTGGATCATCGCTCGCCCCTTTCTGTCGAAGGGAAACGACTCTATTCTCGTCCATGGCGTAACGCTCCTTCCGGGAGGTTCGGGTGGCTTCAGCACCAACCCCGTTACGCCGCCTTCCTCATTCCGTCACCCAGTTTGCCGCATAGCTCCGTTTGTGATTCAAGGGACGCTGCCGGAATTGGGAGCAGCGGATGTGGACGACAGAGAATCGCGGGCGCTATGACCGTAGCGGTTTGCGCTATCCAAGCGATCTGACCGACGAGGAATGGAAACTGGTCGAACCGTCGATTCCGCCGGCCAAGCGGGGTGGCGACAAGCGCACTGTCGATATTCGCGAGGTCGTGAACGCGCTGATGTACGTTCTGTCGACGGGCTGTCAGTGGCGCGCGATCCCGAAGGACTTGCCGCCTCGCTCGACGGTGCATGGGTATTTCGATCTCTGGAGTTGGGAGGGGACGCTCGATCGCATCCATCACGACCTCTACATCAAGTGTCGCGAGGCGATAGGACATGAGGCCAGTCCCACAACCGCCGTGATCGACTCCCAAAGCGTCAAGAGCGCTGAAAAAGGGGGGCCCACGATCCGCCGGGGTACGACGCTGGCAAGAAGATCAAGGGCAAGAAGCGTCACATTGTCGTCGATACGCAAGGCCTGCTGATCCACGCGATCGTGCACGCGGCCGACATCCAGGATCGCGACGGCGGCGAACTTGTCATGGCGACGATGTTCGGCATGTTTCCGTTCTTGCTGAAGCTCTACGCCGATGGCGGATATCAAGGCCCGAAGTTTCGCGGCGCCCTCAAGAAAATCATGGCCCGAGTCAACGTCGAGATCGTCAAGCGTTCCGATCAGGCGAGGGCTTTCGTCGTCCTGCCGAGGCGATGGATCGTCGAGCGAACTTTCGCCTGGCTCGGCCGATGCCGAAGGCTCGCGAAGGATTGGGAAAATCTCAACCGCAAAGCGCTCGCTTTCCTGCGCCTCGCCTCCATCAGGCTCATGTTGAGAAAGCTATGCAATCCCGCATAACTCTTCGGACAGACTCTTAGGCATGAGCGTTCGCGCAAATAGACCATTCGAGCAAGGTCCAGTTGCTCGACTTGCTGATTTCAGGGTTGTTCAGTTCATTGGTGACGCGTTGCGTGCGGGAGAGCGAGCAATTCTCGTCACGGGCCGCGGCCAGGTTTCCGTGCGGGTGCCCGAAGCTGCGTTAGCGTGCGCCGGCGCCTCGACCCTGACGCTGCACATCGGACCGCCACTGCCCGAGCCCCCTGAGCTGCAGCAGATGATAGGCGCGGCCGTCGGGATCGGGGGCGGCAGGGAAATGGCCCCGCTGGCGATGGCGGCACGGCTGGTGTTTGCGGAGTCGCGGCCGACCGTGGTCCTTGCGATTGACGACGCCCACACGCTTTCGCATCGCTCGCTTTCTTATCTGACGCAGATGACTGATTTGCTGGCGCCGGACGCCCCTGTATTGCAGGTCGTGCTTGCCGCTGGACCCGTCCTGCTCGAGACGCTTGCTCAACCGGAATTTGACAGTTTTCGAGACCGGCTCGTTCGTCCAGGGTTCGAGACGTTACAAACTTCGCCCGAGCTGAAGGATGACGGCGCCTACCCGAGATCCGCGGAAGGGCGTTCAGGGTCGCGCAGCGGCTCATTTGACCCCGGTCCGGAAGAGCCAGCCGATGGCGTCTTCGTCAGGGGTTCGTCGGAACTGCGCGTCTCGCGGCTTACGCAGCCGCCGCGCTCGTTGCAGTTGGTTGCCTCGGAGCGATCGGCTTTATGGTTTTCCCCGCAACTTCGTGGGCCCTAATCCGCCACCCGAGCCCCGGCTGCCGAGATCCTTTCAGTCTTCACTGACAGCCACGGCGGGCGTTTCGAGCGTTCGTGTTCTTGCAGACCCACCCCAACAGAGGGAAAACGCCGAGCGGCAGGGGCCCCTGCCGAGCGGTTCAATATCTCCGGCAGAGCAATTCAGCGCAGCAGTCACTCCGGATCGTGGGGCCGTGTCTCCAAACGCCGCTGCGCCAGCGTCTCCGAACGCCGCTACGGATCAAAACATTGATGTTGTGTCGCCCATGATACTGACCGACGCGGCGCCGACAGCGCCTGAGGGCCCGATTGCGCCTTCGGGAGAGCGAGTCGGCGCAGGCAATGAAGATCGAGGGGCGGTGTCTCCATATGCCGATGCGCCGGCCTCTCTGAGCTCTGCCCCCGATCAAAACGTTGATGGTTCCCCGCCGGCGATACAGGTCGGCGCGGCGCCGACGCCGCCTGAAAGGCCCAAGGAAAAACTCGGCGCAACGAGTTACGGAGGTCGGGCGGCCCTCATTTGGCCTGCCCAGAGCGCAGGTCACCCTGCCGTTTCTGGGCGCTTTCCGCCTCGCATGCGCGGACGCGACTTTCCGCGAGGCCGCGGAGGCGACCAACTCAGGACCGTGATGCTCGACGCCTCCGAGTTCATCCGCCGATTTCTCCTCCACGTCATGCCGGGGGGCCACCACCACATCCGCCGCAACGGCCAGTTCGCCGACGCCAGTCGAGCCCGCAACACCGTGCGCGCCCGCTAAGGGTTCTCGCGCCCAAGCCGGAGAGCAAGTTGTCGCCGGCCGATGTCGACAGCGACGCCGAACCCCCTTCTCCTTCGCGCCTCGCCTGGCCGCCTTGCGATGGCCGGAAGATCATCGTCGCGATGTTCGGAGCGCGCTCACCTGGGCCGTGCTCGGCCGCGCCGTCAACGGCTGCCGACGTCTCCATCCCAGTGGCTGTCAGCGTCTTTCAAATCAGACCATTAGCGCGTTCGCCATGGGATCCCGATTAACTTCACTGTCACTGCTTCGCGTCCCTGAGCCTCGCGGTCGCCGCTCGATCCGCGACAATCCACGCGTCGGCCTGGCGGACGCGGCCGGCGGGAATCGAATGGTCGCCTGAGCAGAGCCGTGCGAGGGCGTCCGCCTTGTCCGCGCCCGTGACGACCCAAAGGATGCGACGTGCGCAGTCGAGCGCCGGGTACGTAAGGGTCATTCGGCGACGGCCCTGATAGATCCCGGTGACGCTGACGAAGCGGTCGGTGACTTCGAGCACGGGATCATCTGGAACCAGCGAGGCGGTGTGCCCGTCGGGGCCGAGGCCGAGGTGAAGGAGATCGAGCGCGGGCGGCGTTCCACAGATTGCCTGCAAAGTCGAGGCGTAGGATCGCGCGCTTGCGAGCAAATCTGGGCCTTCGACTGGCATCGCATGAATGTGCTGGGGTTGCAGCGGCGCTCGTGACAAAAAACTCGCGTCGAGGTGGGTCAGATTGCGATCTGGATCGCCCTTCGGAGCTACGCGCTCGTCGACCTGAAACAGCTCGACCACTGGCCATGGAACGTCTTTGGCAGCAAGGGCGTGCAGCATCACCCAGGGGGTGCGTCCCCCGCTCACCGCGAAGACAAACCTTCCACGCGCTGCTTCAGCTTCCCTCGCGGTTTCCGCGATAATCGACGCCGCTCGGTCCGCGACTGCTGTCTCGCTCTCGAACACTTCAATTTTCATGATCGCCCCGAAAACGGTTGGATTGATCAGCTGCTCAACGGCGCGAGCCGCCGGACAGTTTTCCCTGCTCCTGGGCTCGATCCGCCATTTCTTCCAGACTGTCACGGGCCCGGGTGCGTGATTGCTAGGGTCCTGCCGACTTGGACACGGCAATGACCAGCGTTCCGCGCTCGATCATAGCCTAAAGGGCGCGAAAGGTCTCTTGCATGCGAGATCGCCCGTCGCGCGGAGAAAAACAAGGGCGTAGGAATAAGGTTCGTAATCGATCTGAAGATGGGCTGGTTTCTTGAGATCACGCGAGGCGAAGATTAAACTGCAGCGGTGGGTCGCCCTCGCGTATGGGAGTGGGATCGAGGTCAGCGTCAGCAAGATAGCGACAGTGATCGACGAGTGCGACTGGGGAATCGCACGATCATTCGCGAGTTGAGGCCGGCGACGGCGCCCGCCGCGATTCAACATGAATAGGCACCGCGCAAGTTGACAAGAACCGCGTTCGGGCAATTCGCATGAATATGATCAGCAGCTTGCAATTAAATCCTGATTTCGAACCGCCGCAAGTTTCTCAAAGCACACAACGCGTGAATTATTTGTATCGAAACAATACTTAGAAAAGCTGATATTATTTAGATTAACATGACTTTTCTTTCAACGTCACTTGAGTTCGTCGAGAAAACTTGCGTTCATATTGGGAGAGAAAGCTTTAGAGATTGCGCGACTGATCGGTACGAACGTCGGGTTATATCACGGCGAAAATCCGCGATCCGGCAATTCGATGCGCTTGGGCAACATTGACTTACAGATCTACTTAGCGTTATCGCAATCCAAGCATCAGCGTGACGCGTTTCGGCGTCGAGTTCCATTTTGGCGAAACGAACCCACTTTTCTCGTGAGATTACAGGAAGGTCATTGCTATCGGCGCTCTCGAGCCGCCTGTGGCCGGCTGGTTGTCGCGCACGACATCGATTATCGCCCGCGCCAACGGGCGGCTGACGCCAGCGGCCGCCGCCCCTTACTAGCCGGGGCTCCGGTCCGCAGGCGTCGCCTCGCCATGCTCCACAACCCCAATGCGGGGGCCGTCGCTCTCTGCAAGCCTGTAGCCCGCCGCCGCCACCGCGGCGCCGAACAGGCGCTCCGCCGCGTGCTCGAGACCGCCGTCGAGAAGGCCCTTCTCCTCCGGAAACGCCTCGGCGAGCGCCAGCCTGCGCAGCGGCGCCAGAGCTTCCGGGCGGACCCAGAACATCGTTCCGCCGAAGAAGTCGAGATGAAAACGGTCGGCGGGAATCCCCATCTTTTCGGCCAGTTGCAGCACCTGTTGCTTGTTGACCGACCAGGATAGCTCCTCGGAGTAGGTCTCGCTCGGCAGGCGGAAGGCGCGCGGTCCGATCATACCGATCGACGGGTCGCGCTCAAACATATCGACGATGCCACGCGCGAGCCCGGGCGCGGCGAGAAGGTCGAACAGAAGCCGCCGCCGCCAGAGCGATCCCATGTAGGACTTGCGGCCGCCGTCGCTCGACTTCTTGCCGTGAACCTTGCAGACATAGCGGTAGCGGTCGAGCCGTCCACGTTCGAGAAGCGTCAGGAACGGGCGTATGTCGCGTCCGCGGTTCTCCATCACCTCGATTTCCGCATGCGGAAACTCGCCGCGAATCGCTTCGATCAGGCGTTCATGTCCTGGGACGGTCGTGACGATGAGGTCGAACGGAACCGCGAGGCGACGCAAAACGCCGGCCAGGTCGCCCCAAGTCTCCTCGTAATAGACGTGCATGACGATAGCCAGCGGATGTGGGCCCGCCGCGCGAGCCGTCGCGGGGTGGAGCGCGTCCTGATCGTCCCATCCCTCGAGCAGTTCAGGGTGCTCGGCGATGAGGTCGCCGTCGAGCGAAACCCCGATGTTGAACATATGCTGGTTGAAGGTGGTGAAGCGCTTGCGCTCCGGCTTCGGGCCGTAGGAGAAGACGGCGAAATCCTCGAACCTCAGGTATTTCTTCTTCTTGAACAGCAGGAAGAGCCGCGCCCTCACCCAAAAAGATGTGGCCGCGTCCAGCGGCTCCACCCGAAAGTCTTCGGCCTCGATGACGAGGCCGCCGCCCGCGGCCGGGATGACGAAATAGCCGAGGCCGATCGAATAAGGCAGCAGCAAGTTCTTGGTCGCCTCCGGACCCTTGATCCGCAATTGCGCGATATGGTCGCCCGCCCGGGGACCGAGCGGACGCAGCCGGTAGGCGCGTGGGAAGAACGATTGCAAACGGCTCATCGGGATCTCTGCTGGCGCGCCTCCCTAGCGGGACGACGCCTCGGCTTCAACATTTGCGAAACTTGGCGCGAACATTGGCCCGACACTTGGCCCGCTGACCAGTGGCGCGCTTGACCGGCCGGCAGGCGCCGGCATAGCGAGGACCGCCGGCGAACGGACCCGGCGAGGACGATCCGATGACCGCCGACGCGCCCAATATTCTTCTCGTCATGGCCGACCAGATGGCGCCGGCGTTCCTGCCGATCTACGGCCATGCGCAAACCCGCGCCCCCTTCATGCAAGGTCTGGCCCGCGACGGCGTCGTGTTCGACAGCGCCTATTGCGCAAGCCCACTCTGTTCGCCCTCGCGCGCCTCGTTCATGAGCGGGCTCCTGCCTTCGCGCAGCCGGGTCTATGACAACGCCGCCGAATTCGCGGCCGACCTTCCCACCTTCGCCCACCATCTCAGGCTCAGGGGCTACCGGACGATCCTTTCGGGCAAGATGCACTTCTGCGGACCGGACCAACTGCACGGGTTCGAGGAGCGTCTGACCACCGACATCTATCCGGCGGACTACGGCTGGACGCCGGACTGGGATCATCCGAACGAGCGGCCGAGCTGGTATCATAACATGAGCTCCGTCGCCGAGGCCGGCGTCTGCGTGCGCACCAACCAGCTCGACTTCGACGACGAAGTCGCCTTCGCGTCGGAGCGGGCGATCTACGACATCGCGCGGTCGAACGACCGGCGGCCGTTCCTGCTGGTCGCCTCCTTCACCCACCCGCACGATCCGTTCGCCGTGCCGCTGCGCTACTGGGACCTCTATCGCGATGCGGACCTTCCCCTCCCCTCCCCGCCGGTTTCCTTGAGCGCGCTCGATCCGCATTCCCGCCGCCTGCGCCACGTGTGCGCGATCGACGCCGAGCCGGTCACGGAGACCCAGGTCCGCGCCGCCCGGCGCGCCTATCTCGGGGCGATATCCTATGTCGACGACAACCTCGGCCGGCTGACGGCCGCCCTCAGCGCCAGCGGTCTCGCCGAGAACACGATCGTCATCCTGACCAGCGATCACGGCGAAATGCTCGGCGAGCGCGGGCTCTGGTACAAGATGAGCTTCTTCGAGGGCGCCTGCCGCGTCCCGCTCGTCGTGGCCGCTCCCGGCCGCTTCGCGCCACGGCGCGTCGGGGCCAGCGTGTCCCTGCTCGACCTCTTGCCGACGCTAGTCGATTTTTCCGGCGGCGACGCCGGCGCCCTCGGCGCAATCGACGGACGGAGCCTCGCGCTGCATCTGGCCGGCCGCCCCGGTCACGACGAGGCGATCGGTGAATATCTGGCGGAAGGCGCGATCGCGCCGATGGTGATGATCCGCCGCGGCGCGTTCAAGTTCATCCATTCGCCGCCAGACCCGGATCAGCTCTACGACCTCGCGGCCGACGCGGGCGAGCGCGACAACCTGGCCTTGAGCCCCGCCCATGCCGGGACGGTCGCCGCCTTCCGCGACGAGGTCGCCCGCCGCTGGCGGCTCGACGCGCTCGACGCCGAGGTCAGAGCGAGCCAGCGCCGCCGTCGCCTCGTCGACGCGGCGCTGACGACCGGCCAGATCCGCGGCTGGGACTTCCAGCCGTTCCGCGACGCGACGAAGCAGTACATCCGCAACGGCGTCGACCTCGACCACCTCGAGGCTCGGGCGCGGTTTCCGAGGGTTGCGGATCCGTAAGGCGGCGTTCTGGCGCTCGGCGGCGGAACCCTGCCGTTTCCGAGTCCGTTTTGGGTCTTATCAAGGGATTGCAGCGTCTTTTCCGATTCGGTTTCTCGTCCAGGCGGGCGGGGATCGGAGGAAAACAAAATGCCCGTTTATACTTTTTAATAATGTATAACAATCGCCCTTGTTTTCGCCGGCGTCTCGGAAGGCGCCACGTGTTTACTGACCGAGGCCTGCCGCCTTGACCGAACCGTCAAAGCAGACAAAAGCTGGCGAGATATTGTCGCAATTACATCGAGTCGGCGAACAGCGGGGCTTCGATGCCAAGACCTTTCTGGGGACATCTTCTGCTCGCCGTCGCCCTGACGACTTCAGCGCGCGCAGCAGACCTTCCCACCACGAAAACGCCGGAGGCGGCGCCTTCCAAGCCTTCCTGCTTCGACAGTCTGTGGAATTACCTCAAGTCTTCAGTTCGGGATTGTCCTCTGCGTTACGGCCCGTTCACTCTCTACGGCACGCTCGACGGCGGCTACGGCTATGAGGAATGGGGCACGCGAGTCGGCGCATACGCGGACAAGCCGAACTACGCCATCCAGAGAAACAGCGGAGACACGCATTGGCTCTGGTCCGCAAATGCGCTGAGCACCTCGACCGTTGGCGTACGGTTGTCGCAGAAGATTGGTCAGGACTGGGAAATCGTTGGCGCGGTGGAAGCCGGCTTCAATCCCTTCACCCTCCGCCTCGTCAACGGGCCGCAATCGCAAGCCGACAACAATCTCTACACAACTCCCAACCAGAGGACCGCCTTTGATTCCGCACGCGCCGGCACTTGGGACAACGGGCAGGCGTTCATCGGTCTGAGCAATCCGACATTCGGGACGCTCACCTTCGGAAGAACCCAGTTGCTGTCCCAGTCGGCGCTCAGCGCCTACGATCCCGTGGCGTCGGTCGCCTTTTCCCAGATTGGCTTCACCGCGCTCTACTCGACCTTTGGCGCCAGCGCAACCTCCCGTATCAACACCGGATTTACCTATCGCCTGACTTATCAGAACATTCGCGCCGCAGCTCAGGCCCAGGTCGGCGGCTACGATCAGGACAACGCGGCGACTGAGCAATATCAGGCGCAGATCGGAACCGACTTCAAGGGCTTCTCGTTCGACGCGATCGCCGGATACGCGAAGAACGCGTTGGCGTTCGCGAGTTTCGCCGGCGCGACCATGCCCGTCGGATATAATCCGTACGACATTGTTCGGGCGACTGCGGTGAACACGGGCGGCGTCGAACTGCTCGGCCGCTACGAATGGGATAAATTCAAATTTTACCTGGGCTATATTCACTCGGTCACGGTCAACCCGAGCAATCCCTATTATCCCTATGGCGTCCCTTCGATCGCGCCAGGCATCAGCGTTCCGCCGGGTTACGTGACGGTCAACACCTACATCGTCCCGCGCGTTCTCGACACCGTCTGGGCTGGCCTGCGCTATGCGGTGTGGTCCAATCTTGATCTCGCCGCGGGCCTCTACTCGGAATCCCAGAGCGACTTTCTGGCGGCCCCGGCGGTCTGCACGGGCTCGGGCTCAGCAACCAGCAGCACCCGATGCTCCGGCGGCCGCTGGTCCTGGTCCCTTCTGGCCGAATACCGACCGCTCCCACGTGTAAGTCTTTACGCCGGCCTACTGGTGTCGACCGTCTACGGCGGCGTCGCGAGCGGCTTTGAACACACGCAAAATATTGCCCCGACCGCCGGCCTGCGGATACGATTCTGAGGCTCAGCCGGGGTTTCCGCCGATGCAACCCTTCATGCAGTCGTCCGGGTCGGTGCTGATCCCGTCGTCGTCGCCTTCGCCGGGATGGGCATAAGGCTTGAATATCGAATCGGCGGATGGCGGCGCCTGCACTGGAACGGCTTGCCGGACAGCGTCCTGCTTCGCGGGATGGCGGGGGTGGTGGGCGCGATGATGAGAATGAGCCGGTTTGACCGGCTCCTGCGCGAAGGCGGCTGACGTTCCCGCCGCGGCGATGGCGATGGCGAATGCGAACGAAAGGAGTCCGGTCATTTGAGTTTCCGTTTCCACTTCAAATCCGCAACATCGAGAGAATAATACACCACAACGGATGGCCTGGGAGCCGACTTGGTTAAACTTCGCGTCGCCAACGCTCGGGTGGGCGTTGGCGACGAGTTTCATTCATAGCTGCGTCTAGCCTTGCTTTTTCGATTTCGCGATGTCCGGCGAACTTTTCAAGATAATGAAAGCGGCCGCAGCCGCGTGTCGGGCAGAGTGCATGTTCTGTACGACCGTAATATCATCGTCTCCGGGAGCGGTTTCCAGCGTCAGGGCGTCGCTCTTAGCGAGGTCCTGTCGGCGCCTTCGTCAGGAATGTTTTACAAATCCTGAGCGGCCGAGCAGACGGTGTCGGCTGTCCGCGCCGATCCGTTTATGAATCGTGCGTTGCTGAATTAACGGGATCCGCGCGGTTTGCGCTGCGTCGGCACGCCGAAGGCGGCGATCACGGCGTTGCCCGAGCCGACGAGGTTGACGCTCGGCCCCTCGCTCCCGACGCTGCGGCGGCTCACCCGCGCGCCTTCGATCAGGAGAACGAGCGCGTCGGCGAGCAGGCCCGGCTCGGTGGCGCCGGCCGCTTCGCACAGCGCTTCGAGACGCTGGCGCTGACGGTTCTTGAACTCCTCGATCACCCGAAGTCCGGGATGGCCCTCTTGCGTCAGCTCGACGGCCGCGTTCGCCAGGTCGCAGCCGCGCTCGTCCTCGGCGATGAACTTCGCCGCCTTTCCGATATAGCCGTAAAGCTGGCCGACCGGATCGCCCGGATCGGCCGCCTCGATTTCCGCCCAGATCTCGTCGGCTTTTCGTCCCTTATAATTCAGATACTCGAGGATCAGATCGTCCTTCGAGCCGAAATGGCGGTAGAGCGTCATCTTGTTGGTGCCGGCCGCCTCGGCGATCGTCTCGACCCCTACGCCGCGGATGCCGAGACGGTGAAAGAGATCCTGGGCGCAAGCGATAATTCTTTCACGCGGGCGCTCCACCTCGCCGTCGCCGCGCTCTTGTTTTTCCGCTTTCTTCGCCATGGCTCTTGACTGCGATGTTACCGATCGGTATTTAGGGATCGTTACCGATCGGTAACACCCCCTCGCGCCGGAAGTCAACCGAGACCATGGCCCCAGCCGCGGTGCGAGACGTTTTGCCGCAACGCCGAAAGGATGCGTCATGTTGCAGCGCCACAGCCCGACCATCGACGAACTCCTCGGAGATTCGCTGATCCAGGCCGTCATGCGAGCCGACAATGTCGAGCCGCAGGCCCTGAGAAGCTTGCTCGCCGGGGCGGCCGAGCGCATCGCCGTCGGCCGCGAAGGCGAGCTGAGACCGGCAAGCGCCCTTTTCGCCAAGCCGCCGATCGACAGGCGTGCGACGCCCCGCGCGGCCAACGGGCCAATGCGCCCCCGACCCGCCCTGCCGGCGGACCCGTGCGGCTCGGACGCTTTGCTGCTCGTGAGGCGCGCGGATCGGAGTGAGGGCTTTCTCCTTCCGCCGGCGACCCGTCGAAGGACGGACGTCTTTCGACAGGCTGGATGGGGGAAGACAGGGATGCGGGGTCGCGCCGAATTGACCGGGAACACGAGCCTTGCCGCGGTGACGTCGGGCTGATGGTCGGCTTCTTCATCCAGCGCCCGATCTTCGCCTCGGCGATCGCCGCGATCATGGTGCTCGCCGGCGCGATCTGCTTTTTCGCGCTGCCGGTCTCGCAGTTTCCGGAGATCACTCCGCCGCAGGTCGTCGTCAGCGCCAACTATCCCGGCGCAAGCGCGCAGGTGGTGGCGGACACGGTCACCACGCCGCTCGAGGAGCAGATCAACGGCGTCGAGGGCATGACCTACATGTCCTCGGCGAGCTCGAACGACGGCTCCTCGACGATCACCGTCACCTTCAACGTCGGCTACCCGCTGAACATCGCCGCCGTCGACGTCCAGAACCGCGTGTCGCAGGCGGCTTCGTCCCTGCCCGCGATCGTCAATCAGGGCGGCGTGACGATCAAGAAGCAGAATCCGAACTTCGTCCTGATCGTCAACCTGACCTCTCCCGACAAGTCCGTCGATTCGGTCACGCTGTCGAATTACGCCTATCTGCAGATCGTCGACCAGTTGAAGCGGCTGCCGGGCGTCGGCGACGTCCAGATGTTCGGCGAGCGGCGCTATTCGATGCGCATCTGGCTCGACCCGGACAAGCTCGCCAATCTCGGCGTGACGGCGGTCGACGTCGAGAACGCCATCGCCGAACAGAATGTCCAGGTCGCCGCAGGCAAGGTCGGGCAGTCGCCCGCGCCGCCCGGAACCGCGTTCGAGCTGCAGGTCAACGCGGCCGGGCGGCTCTCCGATCCGGAACAGTTTTCCGACATCATCGTGCGCGCCGACCCGGCCGGGGGCGCAGTCGTGCGGCTCAGGGACGTCGCGCGCATCGAGCTCGGCGCCCTGCAATATTCGTCGTCCGCCTATTTCGGCAAGGATCCGACCGTCGTCCTCGGGATCTTCCAGATGCCGGGCTCGAACGCGCTCGATCTCGAGCGCCGGGTCAAGGAGAAGATGGACGAACTCGCGACGCGTTTCCCGCACGGGATCGCCTACGCGATGCACTACGACACGACGCGCTTCGTCTCGGCCGCCATGCGCGACGTCGTCGTGACGCTCGCCGAAGCGCTCGCGCTCGTCGTCTTCGTGGTCTTCATCTTCCTGCAGAGCTGGCGCACGACGATCATTCCGACGATCGCGATTCCCGTCTCGCTGATCGCGACGCTCGCGGTGATGGAGGTCTTCGGCTTTTCGCTCAACATGCTGAGCCTGCTCGGCATGGTGCTGGCGATCGGCCTCGTGGTCGACGACGCGATCGTCGTGGTGGAGAACGTCGAGCGCCAGCTCGAGGCGGGGCTTCCGCCGCTCGCGGCCGCGAAGGCGGCGATGGCCGAGGTGACGGGGCCGATCATTGCGACGACCGCGGTGCTGATGGCGGTGTTCGTGCCGGTCGCCTTCATTCCGGGCGTCGCGGGCCGGCTCTATAACCAGTTCGCCCTGACGGTCGCGATCTCGGTCGGCATATCGGCCTTCAACTCGCTGACCCTCAGCCCGGCGCTCAGCGCGGCGATGCTGCGCCACGGCCCCAAGGGATCGTTCTTCCTGTTCCGGTGGTTCAACCGGGGCTTCGACTGGCTCTCGAACGCCTACGCCCGATCGGTCCGGCAGTTCATCCGGTTCGGTTGGGCGCTGGTCGCGGTCTTCGTCCTGGTCATCGTGGGCGCCTACGGGCTCTCGCGCAACATCTCGTCCACCTTCCTGCCGGTGGAGGACCAGGGCTATTTCTTCGTCGTCATCCAGGGTCCGGACGGGGCGTCGCTCGAGCGCACCGACGCGGTCGCACAAAAAGTGCGCGACATCTTGCAGGCGACGCCCGGCGTCCAGATCGCCGGCTTCATCAGCGGGCTCAATTTTCTCACCAACGCCGCGCAGTCGAACTCGGCGGTCGAGTTCGCGGTGCTGAAGCCGTGGGACGAGCGCGGTCCGAACGAGAGCGCCTCGGCCCTCGTCGCTCAGGTGCGGCCGAAGCTTCTGGCGATCCCGGAGGCCTTCGCGCTGAGCTTCGATCCGCCCTCGGTCAACGGCCTCGGCACGACAGGCGGATTCGAGTTCGAAGTCGAGGATTTCGCCGGCAAGGGCGGCCCCGCCTTGAACGAGGCGACCCAGGCGCTGATCGCCGCCGCGCGCAAGCAGCCCGAGCTCAACCCTCAGTCGCTTTTCACCTCGTTTTCCGCTTCGACCCCGCAACTCTTCTACGACCTCGACCGAACTAAGGCGAAGCTCCTGGGCTTGAGCCTGCCCGACATCTTCAACACCCTGCAGATCGATCTCGGCTCGCTCTACGTCAACGACTTCAACCTGTTCGGCCGCACGTTCCGCGTGACGTTGCAGGCCGACAGCGCGGCGCGGGCTTCGGCGTCGGACCTGAACAAGCTCTATGTGCGCAACGCGACCGGAGGCTCGGTCCCTTTGAGCGCGCTAGGCTCGCTCAAGCCGATCGTCGGGCCGGAGACGGTTCCCCATTACAACACCTACCCCTCGGCGCTGATCAACGGCTCGCCTGCGCCGGGGTTCAGCTCGAGCCAGGCCGTCGTCGCCATGCAACGCGCGGCCGCCGAGACCCTGCCGCGCGACTTCGGCTTCGAGTGGACCGGCGTGACCTATCAGGAGCTCAGCGCCGGCTCGATCGCGACCGTGGTGCTGGCGCTGGCGATCGTCTTCGTCTTCCTGATCCTCGCCGCGCAATACGAAAGCTGGACGATGCCGTTCATGGTGCTCTCGTCCGCTCCGCTCGCGCTCATCGGCGCGCTCGGCGCGCTGTGGGTGCGGAGCATGCAGATCGACGTCTACTCGCAGATCGGCTTCGTCATGCTGATCGGGCTCGCCGCCAAGAACGCGATCCTGATCGTCGAGTTCGCCCGGCGCCGTCGCGAGGCGGGCTTGAGCATCGTCGACGCGGCGATGGAGGCGGGGCGGCTCCGGCTGCGGCCGATCCTGATGACCGCCTTCGCCTTCATCTTCGGCGTCGTCCCGCTGATGTTCGCCACCGGCGCCGGCGCCGCGAGCCGACAGTCGCTCGGCACGACCGTATTCGGCGGCATGGTCGCGGCGACCGCGCTCACCCTCATTTTCGTGCCGGTCTTCTACGCGCTCATCGAACGGGCGCGCGAGGGCCGGGCGGAACAAACGGCGTCTCCCCACGCCGCGCCCCACCTCGAGCCGCGCCCCGAAGCGGCGGAATGATCGCTGGAGCCCCCTAGATGCGCCTCCTGACCGCTACCCTCGCCTCGCTAGTCGCCCTCGGCGCCCTCGGCGCCGCCGGCGTCCATATCGCCGGTCACTATTTTGGCGGGGCGAAGGCCTCGTCGCCGGCCCCGTCGATGATGGCGATGCCGGTCCCGGTGGCGTCGGTGGTCAAGACGACGCTGCCGATCTATCTCGACTATCCGGGGCGGATCGAAGCGATCCGCAGCATCGCCCTCGAGGCGCGCGTCTCCGGCTACATCGAGTCCCAGCCGGCCGCGGACGGGGCGGACGTCAAGAGCGGCGACCTCCTCTACCAGATCGACCCTCGCGACATGCAGGCCGCGCTCGATCAGGCCGAGGCGCAGGCCCAGCGCGACGACGCTTCGCTCGACTACGCCAAAGCCAATTTCGGGCGCGGCGAGGAACTGGTGAAGAGCGGCTACGTCACGAAGGACGTCTTCGACCAGCGGTCGAGCGCCATGCGCCAGGCCGAAGCCGCGCTGGCGCTCGACCGCGCCCAGATCGCCGCGGCGCGGCTCAATTTGAGCCACGCCGAAATCCGCGCGCCTTTCGCCGGGCGGCTCGGACGCAACCAGGCCTCGAAAGGGGCGCTGGTCGGCCCCTCGACCGGCGCGCTCAACACCCTCGTCGAGCTCGACCCGATCTATGTTTCCTTCAATCCGAGCGAATCGGACCTTGCCCGGATCGCCGAAGCGCGTGCGGGCGGCAAGGTGGAGGCGGAAATCGGCCTCGCCGACCGGCCCGACGCGGTGCGCAAGGGCGAACTCACCTTCCTCGACAATTCGGTCGACAAGGCGACCGGCACGATCGCCGCGCGCGTCACCATCGCCAATCCCGATTTCACCCTGCTGCCCGGCCAATATGTCCGCGTGCGGCTGCACATCCGGGACGAGCCGGACGCCCTGATGGCGCCGCAGGCGGCGCTGGGCTCGAGCCAGTTGGGCAAATTCGTTTATGTCGTCGGCGGGGACAACAAAGCGGAGATGCGTCTCATCACGCTCGGGCCGACGGCGGGGCCGCTGGTCAACGTGGTCAAGGGCCTCGGCGAAGGCGACCGGATCATCGTCGGCAACCTGCAGAAGATCGGGCCGGGCTCGCCGGTCCAGGCGTTGCCGACGGAGGACAAGCCGAAGATTTAGAGCGCCGCGCCCTGTCCCTTCTCCCCGTATACGGGGAGCAGGTTAGGATGAGGGGCGGGGCGACGAGCGCAGCGGCTACTCGCCAGGGCCCCTCACCCCCCGCCCTCTCCCCGCTATCGCGGGGCGAGGGGCTTCCAGCGTCCACCTGTTTTCGTTTCGCGCTATCGACCCTCTTAGGAGCCCTTCATGATCCATCTTCACTACTGGCCGACGCCGAACGGCAAGAAGGTCACGATCCTGCTCGAAGAACTCGGCGTCCCCTACACGATCGTGCCCTGCAACATCGGCAAGGGCGACCAGTTCAAGGACGATTTCCTCAAGATCGGTCCCAACAACCGGATGCCGGCGATCGTCGACGACGAGCCGGCCGACGGCGGGGCCGCCGATCAGCGTGTTCGAATCCGGCGCGATCATGATGTATCTCGCCGAGAAGGCCGGGCGCTTCTATCCTCAGGACCTGCGAGGGCGCTACGAGGTCAACCAGTGGGTGATCTGGCAGATGGCCAACCAGGGGCCGAAGTCCGGCGAGTGCGGCCATTTCCGCCGTCTCGGCGACAGGCAGGGCGACCAGTCCTACGCCGTCCGCCGCTTCACCGACGAGGTGAACCGCCTCTACGGCGTCCTCAACAACCGGCTCTATGACCGGCGCTATATCGCCGGCGACGCCTACACGATCGCCGACATGATCAGCTATCCCTGGACCGTGAACTGGCAAGGCGCAGGGCCAGGACATCGAGGAATTCAAGTACTTCAAGCGCTGGTTCGACGAGATGAGCGCGCGTCCCGCCGTCCAGCGCGGCCTCGCCGTCACCGCCGGGCCGCCGGAAGACGTCGACAGCCTGCCCCAGGAAGAGAAGGATCGGCGCACGAAGCTGCTCTATAACCAGCGCGCCCGGCCCGCCCCGGATGGGGGCCTCATCGCCATATGACGTCGGAACCCCAGCGCATGATCCCGCTCTCCATTCTCGAACTCGTCCGCGTCACGGAGGCGGTCGACGCCCGCGGCGCCCTCTTGAACGCGCGCGACCTTGCGGCCCATGCCGAGCGCTGGGGCTATCGCCGCATCTGGGTCGCCGAGCACCACAACATGCCGGGCATCGCCAGCGCCGCGACGTCGGTCGTGCTGGCGCATCTCGCCGCAGGCACGCAACACCATCCGGGTCGGCGCCGGCGGGATCATGCTGCCGAACCACGCGCCCTATGTGATCGCGGAGCAGTTCGGGACGCTGGCGCGCCTCTTTCCCGGCCGCATCGACCTCGGGCTCGGCCGCGCGCCCGGGCACGGATCAGCTGACGCTGCGCGCCCTGCGCCGCACCAACGAGGCGGCGGAAAGCTTTCCGCAGGACATTCTCGAGCTGCAGGCGTTTTTCGCTCCCGTCGCGCCCGGCCAGCGCATCCAGGCGGTGCCGGCCGCCGGAACGGAGGTGCCGCTCTGGATCCTCGGATCAAGCCATTTCGGCGCGATGCTCGCGGCCGAACTCGGGCTGCCTTACGCCTTCGCCTCCCATTTCGCGCCGGATGAACTCATCTCCGGCGCTCGCGATCTACCGCAGCCGGTTCAAGCCGTCGGATCAGCTGGAGCGTCCCTATGCGATGGTCGGGGTCAACGTCGTCGCCGCCGAAACGGATGGGCAGGCGCGGCGACTGGCGACGACGCAGCAGATGTCGTTCGCCAACATCTTTCGCGGAGCGAGGGGCTTGAGCCAGCCGCCGATCGACGACATTGAAACTTACTGGTCGCCCGCCGAAAAGGCGCAGGCGATGCGGATGCTGGCGCGCTCCATCGTCGGCTCTCCGGAGACGGTGCGCGCAGGCCTGGACGCGCTGGTCGCAGAGACGCAGGCCGACGAACTGATCATCGTCTCCGACGTATACGACCATCCGGCGCGGCTGAGGTCGTTCGAGCTGATCGCCGAGGCCTTCGGGCGCGCCCGCTGAGCGCGCGGTCGACCCGGTTCTGAAGGATCTTGCGCCGGGACCTCAGTATCCCCTCTCGGCTCCGACGGGATAGGCCGGCGCGTGGGCGACGGTCACGCCCGCGAAAAACCCGCAGCTCACCGTCACGGCTACCAGAAGAACAAGAATCCGAAGCATAACGCCCTCGTAAGTCCGCGTCGCCTTCGCCTCGGCAGGAGCGCGTCCCACTCTGACAACGTGGCGCCGCGACGAATGTTCCGCGATCGCTCTTATTTGCCCCCCGCGCCGTGACGAGCGTCACAGCGCGCCGCGGATTGCTCAATTCGAGGCCGCCGGCCAAGCCGGGCGCTTCTTGAGACCCCTGGCCTTACCCCCGCCCCACGAACGGCATCTTGGTCGCCATGATCGTCATGGTGAGCACGTTGGTCGAGAGCGGCAGGCTCGCCATGTGGACGACCGCGGCGGCGACCTCCTCGACGTCCATCGTCGGCTCGACCGCGATCCGGCCGTCGGCCTGCGGGACGCCCTGCGTCATCTTGCGGGCCATGTCGGTCAGCGCGTTGCCGATGTCGATCTGGCCGCAGGCGATGTCGTGCGCCCGCCCGTCGAGCGCGAGCGACTTGGTGAGGCCGGTGATGGCGTGCTTGGTCGCCGTATAGGGCGCCGACATCGGCCGCGGCGACATGGGCCGAGATCGAGCCGTTGTTGATGATCCGGCCGCCCTGCGGCGTCTGCCGCTTCATCAGGCCGAAGGCGCCCTGCGCGCACAAGAAAGGCGCCGTTGAGGTTGACGTCGACCACCGCCTTCCACTGCGCATAGGTCAGTTCGTCGATCGGAACGGCGGGCGCGCCCTGGCCGGCGTTGTTGAACAGGAGGTCGAGCCGGCCGAAGCCCTGCTCGATCGTCTCGGAACATCGCCTTGACCGCTTCCGGGTCGCCGACGTCGCAAGGGGCGGCGATGGCGCGGCGGCCGATATGGCCGATCTCGCGCGCGACCTCGACGAGCTTCTCCTTGCGCCGCCCGGCGAGCGCGACCGACCAGCCCGCGCGGGCGAGCGCCAGAGCGCCGAGGCCTTGCCGATCCCGGCGCCGGCGCCGGTCACCAGAGCGAATTTTTCGCCGTCCATGCGTCCTCCCTCCCTCACCGTAAGCGCTCGCCGCGAAGGTCCGGCGCGATGCGCCACAGCGCGGCGGCCAGCACGATCGCCCCGCCGAGCAGGGTCAGGGCGCCTGGGTTCTCGCCGAAGGCAACAAACACCCAGACGGGCCCCAGCACAACGTCGAGCAGGCTGATCAAGCCCGGCTTCGGCGGAGGGAATGAGCTTCGCGCCCTCCATGAACAGGACGAAGGCGAGGCCGATCGTCGTCAGGCCGTAGACGAACAGCACGGCCGAGGTCGAAAAGGCCGAGCGGCGGATGGGGCGAGAGCGAGAGCCCGATCGAGCCCGCCCCCAGCGCGCCGACGGCGTTGACGGCGATCATCGAGGCCTTGGGCCGGCGGCGCTGCAGCACGATCATGCCGGCGAAGGCGACCGTCATCAGCGCCGACAGCGCCTGTCCGGCGAGCCGGCCCGAGCCGAGGCCGTTGACGAAAATGATCGGCGACGCCGGCGAACGCGACGACCGAGGCGATGAGCGTCCGTCGGTCGACGGCCTCCCGGTTGACGAGCCAGCCGATCGCGGCGGCGACGAAAGGGATCGTCGCGTAGATGACCATGACGTCGGCGACGGTCGTCGTCATCAGCGCGGCCGTGTAGGCGGCGATCGCGACGGTCGCGAGCAGGGCGACGAGCGGCGAGAGCGAGCCGAAGCCGAAGGGTTGGTCGAGCCGCCCGCGCCGCCATTCGACGAGGCCGACGACCGAGATCGAGACCGCGCCGAGCGCCGCCCGCCAGCCGACGACCGTCCAGACGTCGAGATGGCCGAGCGCGCGGGCGAACAGTCCGCCCATGCTCCACAGCACGGTCGCGATCAGCACCAACACTACGCCGCGCCGGCGCGCGGACTTCTCGCCCGGCACGGGAAAGCCTCCGGTTCGATAGTGGGAGTCGGCGGGCGATGATAGGGGTTCGCGCGCGCTCGCGCCAAATCCTGCCCGCGCGGGCCCGGATTGCGCCGCCGACGTCGCGCGGTGTAGGAGCGCTCGAAGCTCGGCCTGGGGGACGGACCATGCTCGGCGGAAACTTCAGCGCAATCGCCTCGACGGCGAACATCGCCTTCCTGCTGGCGTTCCCGTCGCTGTTCTCGATCATCAACCCGATCGGCGGCGCGCTGATCTTCAGCGTCTACACGCGCGCCTTCGTCCATCGGGACCGGCAGACGATCGCCGGGCTCGTCGGCGCTCTACTCGCTCGCGATCATGTTTTGCGCCCTGTGGGGCGGCGCCTACGTGCTCAACTTCTTCGGCGTGTCGATCGACGCCGTGCGCATCGCCGGCGGCATGGTGGTGGCGCTGAGCGGCTGGCATCTGCTCAATTCGGGCGACCAGCATCCCGACCGCAAGACCGGCGACCAGCAGCCCGCGGCCGGCGACGCCGACGACGACCCGAAGCAGGTCGCCTTCTTCCCGCTCACCCTGCCGTTCACCACCGGGCCCGGCACGATCGCGGTGGCGATCACGCTCGGGGCGGAGCGGCCCAAGGACAGCGCCCGGCGCTCGCCTTCTTCCTCGGCGTGACGGTCGCGGCGATCGCCAACGCGGCGATCATCTGGGTCGCCTACCGCTTCGCCGACCGGCTGACGGCGGCGATGGGCGCGACGGCGCGTCAGGTCGTGGTGCGCCTGTCGGCCTTCCTGCTGATGTGCATCGGCGTGCAGATTCTGGTCACCGCGGTCGGCGACCTCGTCATGAAGTGGCGGGTGGCGTGAGCAAGGAGGGTGCGCGTCTCGCGCGCCTCATCGTCAGAACGAAGGATGTCCTTGCGGACTCGCTAGGGCGGCGGGACCCGCCCCTCCAATCTCCTACCGCGCCGCCTTCTCCGCCGGATAGAGCGCGCGGTAGCGCTTGAGCCTCGGCGCGTGCAGGGCGGCGCTGTCGGCGTCGGGCGCGAAGCTCCGCTGCACCGGCGGGCGCGTGCAGACCGCCTCGACCGAACCGGCGCCGGCGGCGAGCATGCCGAGCCGTGCGGCGCCGAGCGCCGCGCCCGCCTCCGCGCCCTGCGCGACGTCGATCGTCAGCCCGGTCACGTCGGCGATCATCTGGCCCCAGAAATCCGAGCGCGCCCCGCCGCCGACGAGCAGCGGCCGGACCGGCCGCGCGCCGGCCGCGTCGAGCACGTCGACGCCGTCGGCGAACGAGAAGGCGACGCCCTCCATCACCGCGAAGACCAGCGCGTCGGCGCCGTGGCTCGTGCGCAAGGCCAGCGAACATTCCCGTCGCCTCGGCGTCGTTGTGCGGCGTGCGCTCGCCGCTGAGATAGGGCAGGAACACCGGCGCGGCGGCGACGGCCGCCTTCGACCGCGCGAAACTCTTGCGCCGACGGCGACCAGCGCGCCGACCTCCTGCTCGCGGCCGAGGATGGCCGCGATCCAGGCGAGCGACGAGGCCGCCGACAGCATCACCGACATGCCGTGCCAGCGGTTCGGCAGCGCGTGGCAGAAGGCGTGCAGCGTGCGCTCCGGCAGGCTGACGTAGCGGTCGGTCACCGAGAACACGACGCCCGAGGTGCCGAGCGAAACGAAGCCCGCGCCGGCCTCGGTCGCGCCGACGCCGATGGCGGAGGCCGCGTTGTCGCCGCCCGCCGCCGGCGATCGGGATCCTGCGGCCCTCGAGGCCCCAGGCCTTGGCGACGGCGGGCGAGAGATGGGCCGAGACCTCGGAGCCCTCGACGAGGCGCGGCATCGCGGCAAGCGTGAGGCCGGTCGCCTCGAGCAGGCGCTCGTCCCAGCGCCGCTTGCCGACGTCGAGCCACGAGGTTCCCGACGGCGTCGGACATTTCGGACACCGCCTCGCCGGAGAGGCGCAGGCGCACGTAATCCTTGGGCAGCAGCACGCGCTTGGTCGCCTTGGCGATCTCCGGCTCGTGGGCCGCGACCCACAGCATCTTCGGCGCGGTGAAGCCCGGCATCACCAGGTTGCCGGTGATCGCCTCGACGTCGGGCACGCGCCGCTTGAACTCGCGCATTCGGCGAACGAGCGGCCGTCGTTCCACAGGATCGCCGGCCGGAGCGGCTTGTCGGCGGCGTCGAGCAGCGTCGCGCCGTGCATCTGGCCCGAGAGGCCGATCCCGGCGAGCGCCCGCGAACGCCTCGGGCGCCTGGGCGCGAATCGCGGCGACCCCGGCCTCGACGCCCGTGACCCAGTCGTCCGGGTCCTGCTCGCTCCACAGCGGATGGGGGCGCGAGACGTCGAGCGTCGGGGAGGCCTCGGCGACCACCCGCTGATCGGCGTCGACGAGCAGCGCCTTGACCGACGACGTGCCGATGTCGAGCCCGAGATAAGTCTTTTCAATGCGTTCGGCCATGGCCGCCTGCCTCCCATTTTTCGGGCGATTCCCTTACCCCAATGCCGCTGTCCTGTCGCCGGGCGCAGCGTCGCAGGGATCGTCGGACGCCGCGTTCAAACCCATGCGCCCGCCGCATGCGCGATCTGCGCGCCGGCCTCGTAATAGGCCTCGCGCAAGGCTGGAAGCGCCGGCGAATCGGGCGCCGTGACCGGCAGCGGCAAGTCCTTCTCGGCGATGCGCCCGAGGACATGGTCGGCGAGGGTCCGGCCGAACACGGTTCCCGTGCCGATGCCGCGGCCGTTGTAGCCGCAGAAGGTGACGACCCGGTCGGCAAGTCGGTGGAACCGCGGCACGGCGTCGTGCGTCATGCCGATCATGCCGTACCACTGCGCCTCGAATGCGACCGCGCCGATTTGCGGAAAGAGCTTTGCGCAGCGCCCGCTTCGCCCAGGCGCGATGGATGGCGAGCCCGGCTCCGCGCAGGGCGCCGACGCTGCCGAAGACGAGCCGCCCGGCGCGGTCGAAGCGGAACGAACTGAGGATGGACTTCGTGTCCCAGCAGCCCTCGCGGCCCGGCAGGATCGCGGCCTGGAGCTCGGCGGTCAGAGGCTCGGTGGCGAAATTGAAATAGGGCAGATGGATCTGCTCGCGCCGAGGCTGCGGGCCAGGGCGCGCCGCCGTAGGCGTCGGTCGCGACGACGATCCAGTCGGCCGTGACCGAGCCGCGCGTCGGTCGCGAGCCGCCAGCCGCGCGCCCGCCCGCTCCGCCGCGCGGACCGCGCTCTGGGTGTGGATCGCCGCGCCCGCTCCGATCGCCGCGCTCGCGAGCCCGCGGGCGTAGGCGAGCGGCTGGATGGTGCCGGCGCGCATGTCGAGAAGCGCGCCGCGAATAGGCGGCCGACCCGACCCGCGCGGCGGTCTCCTCGGCCGAGAGCGCCGTTGACCGGCGCGCCGCGTGCGCCCCATTGCCGGGCCCGCTCGACGATCTCCGCCGCGCCCGCGCGGCCGACGGCGCAATGGAGCGTGCCGTTGTGTACGGGCTCGCAGTCGATGGCGTGCTTTTCGATCATTTCCCACACCGCGGCCGGCGCGTTGTCCGAGCAGGTCGAGCGCCCGCTCGCCGTAATCTGCGCCGAGCGCGCTCGATCATCGCGTCCGGCAAGACCCACATGCCGGCGTTGACCAGCCCGACGTTGCGCCCGGCCGCGCCGAAGCCGACCTCGACCGCCTCCAGAGCGCGCGACCTTCGCGCCGGCTTCCGCCAGATGGAGCGCCGCCGAAAGACCGGTGTAGCCGCAGCCGACCACCGCGACGTCGGCCTTGACGTCGCCGATCGAGCGGCGGCGTCGGCCGGCGCGGGCGGCGCGGTCTTTTCCCAAAGGCCGTGGGACAGAGGGTCGTTGAGCATCGCGGTTCGAATCTCGGCTGCGGCCGATGATAGGCCCGCGGCTCCGTCCTCGCCACCTGCGTTCCGCGCAACCGTGCTCCGCCCTGTCCGCCGAAGCGGCTCGACGCGGCGGTCACCGTTCCCTAAGACAAGGGGGGTTCAACACCAGGGACGAAAGGCCTTCTCCATGAGCGCGCTTTCCGGCGTGCGGGTCGTCGAACTCGCCCGCATTCTCGCCGGCCCCTGGATCGGGCAGACGCTGGCCGATCTCGGGGCCGACGTGATCAAGGTCGAGAGCCCGGAAGGCGACGATACCCGCCGCTGGGGCCCGCCCTTCATCGACACGGACGGCGAGCGGGCGGCGGCCTATTACCACGCGTGCAACCGCGGCAAGCGCGGCGATCGTCGCGGACTTTTCGACCGAGCGGGGACGCGAGATCGTGCGGCGGCTCGCGGCTCGCGCGGACGTCCTGATCGAGAACTTCAAGGTCGGCGGCCTGAAGAAATACGGTCTCGACTACGCAGAGCCTCGCGCACGCTCAATCCGCGCCTCATCTATTGCTCGGTCACCGGCTTCGGCCAGACTGGACCCTACGCCGAGCGGGCCGGCTACGATTACCTGATCCAGGGCATGTCCGGCTTCATGGACATCACCGGCGAAAAGGACGGTCCGCCGCAGCGGGCGGGCGTCGCGATCTCCGACCTGTTTACCGGTCTCTATGGCGTCATCGCGATCGAAGCGGCCCTGATCGCGCGCGCTGAGACCGGGCGCGGCCAGCTCATCGACCTCGCGCTTCTCGACACCACGGCCGCGATCCTCGCCAACCAGGCGATGAACTTTCTCGCCTCCGGCGTCAGCGCCGGGCCGCACCGGCGCCGCCCATCCGAACCTCGCGCCCTATCAGACGTTTCCTGTCGCCGACGGCTGTGTCATCATCGCCGTCGGCAACGACGCGCAGTTCGCCCGCCTCTGCGCCGTCCTCGGCCTCGACGCGCTGGCGAGCGACGCGCGCTTTGCCACCAATCCCGCCCGCGTCGCAAACTGCGCCGAGCTGGCGCGCGAACTCTCCGCCGCCACGCGCCTGTGGCGGCGGGACGCGCTGCTCGCCGCGCTGGAAAAGGCGGTCGTCCCGGCTGGTCCGATCAACACCATCGCCGACCTTTTCGCCGATCCGCAATTCATCGCGCGCGGCATGCGCATCGACGCCGCAGGGGACGCCGGGCCTGCGCAGCCCGATCGTCATGAGCGAGAGCGCGCTCACGCTCGAGCGCCGATCCCCGAGGCTCGGCGAGCACGAGGCCGAAATCCTGCGCGAGATCGGGCTTCAGTGACGCCATGGCCGTCGCCTTGACGGGGCTTCCGCGGCGCCGCCAAATCGAACGGGAAAGCAACGAGGCCTGCATGACATCCGTTCGAAACGTGTGCGTTTACTGCGGTTCCGGACATGGCGACGACCCGCGCTTCGGCGAGGCTGCCGACGCGCTCGGCCGGACGCTCGCCAAGGAGGGCATCGGCCTGGTCTACGGCGGCGGCGGCGAAGGCCTGATGGGGCGCGTGGCGCGCGCGACGCTCGCCGGCGGCGGCTTCGTGACGGGCATTATCCCCAGCTTTCTCGTGCGCAAGGAACATGCGCTCACCAACGCGCAGGAACTGCTGGTGGTCGAAAACATGCACGAACGCAAGCAGGCGATGTTCGACCGCGCAGACGCCTTCGTCGCGCTGCCCGGCGGAATCGGCACGCTGGAGGAACTGGTCGAGCAGATGACCTGGGCGCAGCTCGACCGCCACAAGAAGCCCATCCTGATCGCCGACATCGCCGGCTTCTGGCGGCCCCTGCTCGCGCTGTTCGCCCACATGAACAACGCGGGCTTCATCCGGCGCGGCTTCGAGCTGCGTTACCTGGTGGCGGAGAAGATCGACGACGTCGTGCCGATGCTGCGCGCGGCGGCCGAGAAGCGCGCTGGCCCCGAACACGAAGCGGAGCCCGTCCACAACATGTGACGAAGCAGGGCGCGGGAGGCAGCTGCGACAATCCGTCCCGCGTCCGCTCGCCGGCCTTTTCGCATATGGAAATCGCGCCATGGTCGACGCCTCCGATGGGGGACGACGCGCCATCGGCGCGGGATTTCGGGAGGCGTAGTTTTTGCAATGAACAGACTGAACTGGACGATGGCGCTCGCGGGGGCGGCGCTCACCGGCTTGATCGCGGCGAGCCCGGCGCGGGCTCAGACACGCCGAGCCGGCGGCGCCGGCGGCCCCCGCCGTTTCGGCCCCGAGCGGCGGCCCCCGCCGAGGCCGCGCCCGCGCCCCAAGAAGGCCAAGAAGAAAGCCAACTCCGCCTCGAGCGTCCCGGTGTCGGTGTGGAATTCGCGTTCGGCCGATCTCACCGAGCTTCAGGTCGCGGTGAGCGGCTCGGACACGTTCAAAAAGGTGCTGGGAAAACTCAAGGCCGGCAAGAAGACGGGCGCTCACGTCCCGAAGGGCAAGGATTGCCAGATCGACCTGCGCGCCACATTCGCGGACGGCCAGACGACCGAGGGGAGAGGCGTCGACGCCTGCGCCGACAAAGTTCTCAACCTGACCGATTGAGGCGGCCTGATAGGCCCTCCGGCGCGAGCCGGAGGGCGCTATCAGCGGCTACTTCTTGCCGAACAGGTCGGCGACGTATTCCCAATTGACCAGGTGATCGACGAACGCCTTCAGATAGTCGGGCCGTCGGTTACGGTAATCGATGTAATAGGAGTGCTCCCAGACGTCGATGCCGAGGATGGGCTTGCCGCCGTGGACAAGCGGGTTCTCGCCGTTCTGGGTCTTGGTCGCCGAGATCTTGCCGTCCTTGAGCGTCAGCCAAGCCCAGCCCGAGCCAAACTGGGTCACGCCCGCCTGGATCAGGTCTTCCTTGGCCTTGTCGACCGAGCCGAACGACTCCTTGAGCGCCTTCTCGAGCTCGCCCGGGATGGCGCCGCCGCCGTTCGGCTTGATCCAATGCCAGAAGTGCAGGTGGTTGTAATGCTGGCCCGCGTTATTGAACACCGCGGCGTTCTTGCCGAACGAGCCCTCGACAATCTGCTCGAGCGGCTTGCCCTCCCATTCTGTGCCCTTGAGCGCGTTATTGCCGTTGTTGACATACGCGAGGTGATGCTTGTCGTGGTGATATTCGAGCGTTTCGCGCGACATGTATGGTCCCAGCGCGTCGTAGGCGTAGGGCAGATCAGGCAGAGAGAAACTCATGCGACGGCTCCTTGTCAAAATCTGGGGGGAAACGAAATCCGAAGCCGCAGGACGAAAGGTCCTGTCGGGGTAGGGAGTTTAGCCGGGTGCGGACGGTGCTGCAACAACAGGGTGCGACCTCTCGTCGCAGCAGCTCGGCGCGTTTGGACTCGTAGCCGCGGCCCCCGGAGGCCTATGGCGCCGGGAGCCTCATTCGCCTAACTTCGTCGACAACGAAACATGAGGGCGTCATGTTCCAACATATTCTCATCCCGACCGACGGCTCCGACCTGTCGCGCAAGGCGGTGCTCTATGGGGTCCAACTCGCCAAGGAGAGCGGGGCGAAAGTGACGGCGCTCACCCTCACCGAGCCTTACCGCGTCGCCTCGATGGACGCGGTGCTGGTGTCGGTCGGCGAGGACGAATACGAGGAGGAGTTGCGCCGGGTTTCCGAGCAGGCGCTCGAGCACGTCAAGACCGCCGCGGCCGCGGCGGGCGTGCCGTGCGACACGGTGCGTGAGGTGCACGACCAGCCCTATCGGGCCATCATCGACGTCGCGCACGCGCAGGGGCTGCGACCTGATCGTGATGGCCTCGCACGGACGGCGCGGCGTGTCGGCGCTTCTGCTCGGCAGCGAGACCGTCAAGGTGCTCACCCACTCGACCATTCCGGTGCTGGTCTATCGCTAGACCGAATTGCACCTTGCCCGAGACTTTTCGCGAAAACCGCGATCCGCGTCCCGCTGTTAGGCCGCATCGGGAGGCGCAGCTTCGGGCCAGTCCGCGCGCTCGACCCTCAGGAGCGAGCCGTCCTCGACCGCGACCACCCGGACCTTGGCGCCGGCCGGGCAGTCTGCGCCGGCGGCGCGCCAGGAGCTGTCGCCCACCTGGATGCGGCCGTAGCCACGCACGATCGCCTCGTCGAGAAAGAAAACCTGGCCGATCATGGCGTGGGCGCGGCTCTGCGGCAGCGGGCCCGGCTGGGCCGCCGAACGACCCGTAGACCCGTCGGCCGATCAGAAGAAGCCCGGCGACCACCACGCCGAACAGGGCGATCTGGGTCCGGAAGTACATCGGCAAGGCGAAGTCCACGAAGCCGACGATCGCCGCCGCGGCGCCGACCCAGATGAAGAAGGCGCCGGGCGCAAGCGTCTCGACCGCGCAGAGCGTAAGGCCGATGACGAGCCAGGCGAGCGCAGCGAATGAGGAGGGGTCGGCGATCGGGTCCATCGGCGCTGCGCCTCAGCCGCTCCAGCACGCAGCGCCGCCGGCCGGCGGAGCTGCGGGCCGGACGCGCCCGAACCCGGCGCCCCGCGCACGTCCAGGACCTGATAGAAGGCCACCCCGTTTTCCCTGGTGATGATCTCCTGCTGCGGAACATCGATCCCCTGCTCCATCACGTTGAGCTTGCGGCCGATCGAGTCGATGTCGGGGAGGATAAGCCCGAGGCCGCGCATCAAGGTCTTGTAATGGCGGCCCAAGCGCTCGACGGTATAGTTGAAGCGCCGCGGCGCCTGCCGCACGCCCATCAGCGCGGTGACGACAATGAAGGCCACGATCGCGAGCGCGAGGACCGAAGCTCGTTCAAGGATCACGGGCTTCAACCTGACCTGAGCCGAGTTTGCGGACCAGACCCGCCGGAATCTTAGTTGAGTTTTGCCGGCGCGGCCACGTCTAACCGCTGACCTGGAGCGGTTTCGCACGGGAAAGCACTGCCGCAAAAGTCACTCGGCCAGCGTCGAGCGCCGACGCCGCCGGCGGACAGGCCGCGGCCCGCCGCCTTCGCCTCCTCGACCCGGTCGAGCCGCAGCAGGGCCAGCGCCTCGCGGCCGGACGACGAGCCGAGCGTCCCGACCGCAAGCTCGCCGTCGAGCACCGGCGTTCCCGGCGGCGGAGCGTCGGCCGCGAGCTTCACCCGCGCAACCCGCTTGCGCCCGGTCCCGCGGTGTTTCATGCGCGACACGACCTCCTGTCCGACGTAGCAGCCCTTGCCGAAATCGACGCCGTTGAGGAGGTCGAGGTTGGCGTCATGGGGAAAGGCGTCGCCATAGGCGAAATCGACGCCGCCCTTGGGCGCGACGACGTCGATGCGCAGCGCTTCGTAGGCTCCGACCGCATCCGTCCCGAAAGCGGCCGCCTCGGACCTCGGGAGGATCGCCCGCCAGCCGAGGCGCGAATCGCGCGGGTCGGCATAGACGACGGCGCCGGCGGACGCCTGCGCCGGCGTCCCCCAGAAGGCGACCACGCCGCGGGCGGCGCTTTCGTCGGCGATCGCGACCTTGGCGCGCAGCTTGTAGAAGCCGAGGCGCCTGCGCGAGATCGGGCGCCTGCGCGGCGGCGCAGTCGAGCAGGAAGGCCGCGCCGGCGTCGCTCGGGACGCGGACGACGATCATGTCGAACAGGATCTTGCCCTGCGGCGTCAGGAGCCCGGCGTAGCGCGCCTCGCCGGGTGCAGCTTCTCGACGTCGTTGGTGAGAAGCCCCTGCAGGAACGTCGCGGCGTCCTCGCCGCTCACGGCGACGATCCCGCGGTCCTCGAGAAGGGGGGCCTTCTTTGTCATCCTTGCGACTCCGATCCCGCTTGCATTGCCGGGCCTTGTTAATTAGGCGGCGTTCCTGTTCGCGCAAGCGACGCGGCACGCAAGGACCAGGCCATGCCCCAGACGTTCGATCTCGTTCTTTCACGGGGAACGGTCGTCAATCAGGACGGAATCGGCGCTGCGCGACGTCGGCGTGCGCGACGGGCGCATCGCCGCGATCGGCGATCTGAGCGCGGCTGCGGCCGGCGAGCGCATCGATTGCGCCGGACTGCACGTCCTGCCCGGCGTGATCGACAGCCAGGTGCATTTCCGCGAGCCCGGCCCGATCCACAAGGAGGACCTCGAGACCGGGTCGCGCGCCGCCGTGCTCGGCGGCGTGACCGCCGTGTTCGAGATGCCCAACACCGATCCCCTGACGACGACCGAGGCGGCGCTGGCCGACAAGGTCGGGCGCGCGAAGGGCCGGATGCACTGCGACTTCGCCTTCTGGGTCGGCGGGACACACGACAATGTCGCGAACCTGACCGAGCTCGAGCGCCTGCCCGGCGCGGCCGGGATCAAGGTGTTCATGGGCTCGTCGACCGGCAACCTGCTGGTCGCCGACGACGGAGGCGTGCTCGCGATCCTGAAGGCGATCCGCCGCCGCGCCGCCTTCCACAGCGAGGACGAGGAGCGCCTCGAACGAGCGCAAACATCACCGCGTCGCATGGCGACCATGCCTCGCACCCCGTCTGGCGGGACGAAACGACCGCGCTTCGATCCACCGAGCGCCTGATCCGCCTCGCCCGCGAGGCGCATGCGCAGGTGCATGTGCTGCATATCTCCACCCGGGCAGGAGATGGCGCTGCTGGCTGACGCCAAGGACGTCGCGAGCTGCGAGGCGACGCCCAATCACCTGACGCTCAGCGCCGAGGACTATCCCCGTCTCGGGGCGCGGCTGCAGATGAATCCGCCGGTGCGCGGGCCCGAACACCGCGAGGGAATCTGGCGCGGCCTTGCCCAGGGCGTCGTCGACGTGCTCGGCTCCGACCACGCGCCCCACACGCTCGAAGAGAAGGCGAGACCCTATCCTCAAAGCCCGTCGGGCATGCCCGGCGTGCAGACGCTCGTGCCGGTCATGCTCGACCATGTCGACGCGGGGCGGCTGACCTTGAGCGCTTCGTCGATCTGACCAGCGCCGGGCCTGCGCGTATCTTCCGCATCGTCGGCAAGGGCCGGATCGCGGCGGGCTACGACGCCGACTTCACGGTGGTCGATCTGAAGCGCGTCGAGACGATCCGCGATTCCTGGATCGCCTCGCGCTGCGGCTGGACGCCCTACGACGGCAAGACCGTCACCGGCTGGCCGGTCGGCACGATCGTGCGCGGCCAGCGCGTGATGTGGGAGGGCGAGCTCGCGACGCCGTCGACGGGCGAGGCGGTGCGGTTCTGGTGAGGGCGAGCATCGGTTCCCGAGCGCGAGCTTCGTCCAGCCGGCGAAGGACACGGCGGCAGACGTCGTGAAACCCGCGAACGCGTTTCAGGGCAACACGCAATCGACGCGTTCGAGTCGCTCGGGTCCCGGTCCGCTCACCCCACCACTTGCATCGTCAGCCACGTCGCCGCCAGCGCCGGCTTGTGCTGGCCTTCGATCTCGACGCTGACGTCGTAGAGGAGTTGCCATTCGCGCTCCGAGCGCTTGAGCACCGCGGTCAGCAGGAAGTGGCCGCGCACGCGGCTGCCCGAACGCACGGGGTGCAGAAACCGCACCCGGTCGAAGCCGTAGTTGATCCCCATCGCCGCGCCCTTGACCTTGGGCAGCGTGCTGTAGGCCATCGGCGACAGCAGCGACAGGGTCAGGAACCCGTGCGCCACCGTTCCGCCGAAAGGGGTGGCGCTGGCCTCGACCGGGTCGACGTGGATGAACTGCTCGTCCTCGGTCACCTTGGCGAAGGCGTCGATGCGCTCCTGGTCGACCACGAACCAGTGCGACACGAAGGTCTCGCCGACGTTGTGGTGCAGTTCCGAGGGCGGAAGGGTCTTGGCTTCGGTCCAGGTCGTCATTGGTCGTCTCCGAACATCGACGGCGACGCCGCTATGCTGATGCCGCCGTCGACCGGCAGGATCGCCCCGGTCGTATAGGCGCCCCGCGCCCGGTCAGAAACAAAATGGCGCCGGCGATGTCCTCCGGCCGGCCGAGCCGGCGCATCGGAACGGTGCTCGCGCCCCGTTCCGCGCCCTTCTCGTCCCCAAGCGCGAAGCGCGTCATGTTGGTCGGAAACGGCCCTGGCGCGATGGCGTTGACGGTCACCTGCCGGCCGGCGAACTCGGCTGCGAGGATGCGCGTCAGATGGTGCACGGCGGCCTTGGAGGCGGCATAGGAATAGGCGGTCTCCGACTGGGTGATGGTCCCCATCACCGAGCCGAAATTGACGACGTTCGACGGCTGCTCGGCGGTGGCGGAGGCGAACAGCATCGGCGCGAGCTCGCGCGTCAGGGCGAAAAGCCCGGTCACGTTGACGCTGAGAATCCGGTCGAAGGCCTTCCACGGAAAGGCCTCGAACGGCTGGCCCCAGGTCATTCCGGCGTTGTTGACGAGGATGTGCAGGGCGTCGGCGCGCTTGCGGGTTTCAGCCGCGAGTTCGGCGACGCCGGTTTCGGTCGCGACCGTTCCGCCGAACCCCTCGCAGGGGCCGATCGCCGAGAGCTCCTTCGCCGCCGCTTCGCAGGCCTCGGCCTTGCGCGAGGCGATCAGCACGCGCGCCCCGGCGGTCAGGAGCGCCTCGGCGCAGACGCGGCCGAGCCCGGTCGCGCCGCCGGTGACGAGCGCGGTGCGGCCGCGGACGGAGAATAGATCAGACGGCGCAAACATGGATTTCCTCCCGCAAGACGACTATGGGCGCCGATCCTAGAGCGGGATGCGAAATAGGGAATGCCGGTTTTCGCAAAAATCCTGCGCTGCCAAAGAATCTTGAACCAGACGCGACCCGACCGAATCGCGGCCCGCTCCAGCCAGCCCGCGCGCAAGGCCAAACTCCAGCCATGAACGGCCCCGATCATGGCTGAAATCGTCTTTCGGGGACGCCGATGGCTCAGGATACGCCGCTTCGCTTCGTCGTCATGGTCGGAAGCCTGCGCAAAGGCTCCTACAACGCGGCGATCGCCCGCGCCCTGCCGGCGCTCGCGCCCGCCGACGTCACGATCGCGCCGCTCGGCTCGGTCGGTGATTTCCCGCTCTACAACTACGACCTGCAGGAGGAAAAGGGCTTCCCTCCCGCCGTGACGGCGATGGCCGAGGCGATCCGCGCCGCGGACGGCGTCATTTTCGTGACGCCTGAATACAATCATTCCGTCCCCGGCGTGCTGAAGAACGCCATCGACTGGCTGTCGCGGCTGCCGAACCAGCCGTTCGCCGGCAAGCCGGTCGCCATTCAGAGCGCCTCGCCCAGCCTTTGGGGCGGCCTGAGAGCCCAACTCCATCTGCGCCATATCTTCGTCTTTCTCGACGCGCGAGCGCTCAACAAGCCCGAGGTCATCATTCCTCAGATCAACCAGAAGATCGATCCTCAGGGCGAGTTGACCGATCCGGCGACCCGCGGCTTCATCGCCGACCAGCTCAAGGCCTTCGCCGCTTTCGTCCGCGGTTGACGCTTCAGCCGGCGCCGACCACAGTGCGGCGACCCGGAGCGCCGCCCATGAAAGTCTCGATCATTCAGATGAACTCGGTCAGCGACAAGGCCGCCAACATCGCGGCGGCGGAGGCGCTGATCGAGCGCGCCGTCAGCGAGGAACGCCCCGACTGGATGCTGCTGCCGGAATTCTTCGACTGGGCCGGCGGCGCCAAGGCGGACAAGCTCGCCAACGCCGAGATCTTTCCAGGCGGACCTGCGTACACGATGGCGCGAGCGCAGGCGATCAAGCACCGCATCTTCGTCCATGCCGGCTCGATCATGGAGAAAATCGAGGGCGAGGAGCGCATCCACAACACGTCGGTCGTCTTCAACCGCGAAGGCGAGGAGATCGCCCGCTACCGCAAGATCCACCTGTTCGACGTCACCACGCCCGACGGCGCCTCCTACAAGGAGAGCCAGGCGGTGAAGGCGGGCGATCAGGTCGTCACCTACGATTGCGAGGGCGTCACGATCGGCTGCTCGATCTGCTACGACTTGCGCTTTCCCGACCTCTTCCAGGCGCTGGCGGAAAAGGGGGCGCAGATCATCGCGCTCCCGGCCGCCTTCACCCTGCAGACCGGCAAGGACCACTGGGAGGTGCTGCTGCGCGCCCGGGCGATCGAGACCGAAACTCTACGTCTGCGCCAGCGCCCAGACGGGCTCGTTCACGGCCGGCAACGAGCAGCGCCACACCTATGGACATTCGCTGGTCGCTGACCCGTGGGGTCACGTCGTTGCGAAAGCTTCCGACGGCGTCGGGATCGTCTCGGCCCGGATCGACCCTGCCCAGGTCAAGCGGGTGCGCGGCCTGATCCCGGTCGCCGAGCATCGCAGGCGGCTCAGCACGTTCATGTGAGGACGCAAGCGAGCGCTCCTGATATCGTCGTTCGATCGCTCGAACCGCAAAATCGTGTGGCGGCGCGGTTTTATTATGCTTCCGGCGCCCGAAAGCGGCCCCATAAGCTTTTCCGATCCGGCAAAATCCATGGGAATTTGCTTATGGCGGATGACGACCTCGACCTCAGGACGCTGTCCGACGACGAACTCATCAAGCAGATGCACGACGACCTCTACGACGGCCTTAAGGAGGAGGTCGAGGAGGGGGTCATGATCCTGCTCGAGCGCGGCTTTCAGCCCTACGACGTGCTGACCCGGGCGCTGGTCGAGGGCATGCGGATCGTCGGGATCGACTTTCGCGACGGCATTCTGTTCGTGCCCGAAGTGCTGATGTCCGCCAATGCGATGAAGGCGGGCATGGCGATCCTGAGGCCGCTCCTCGCCGCCACCGGCGCGCCGCGCATGGGCAAGATGGTCATCGGGACGGTCAAGGGCGACATCCACGACATCGGCAAGAATCTGGTCTCGATGATGATGGAAGGCGCCGGCTTCGAGGTCGTCGACCTCGGCGTAAACAACGGCGTCGAGAAATATCTCGCGGCGATCGCCGAGCATCAACCGGAGATCGTCGGCATGTCGGCGCTGCTGACCACGACCATGCCGTACATGAAGGTGGTCATCGACGCGCTGAAGGAGAAGGGGATCCGCCACGACCATGTCGTGCTGGTCGGCGGCGCGCCGCTGAACGAGGCCTTCGCCGAGGCGATCGGCGCCGACGCCTATTGCCGCGACGCGACAGCGGCGGTCGAGACGGCGAAAGTCCTGCTCGCCCGCCGGCAGGGCGCTGTTCTCGCGCGCGAGGGCGTGTGACGGCCGGCGCAGCCCGAGTGTCGACACCGGCGTCAAGCGGGGATGACCATTGCGGGAGCACGGCGCGCGCAGGGCGCTGGTCATCGCCTGCGGGGCGCTCGCGCGCGAAGTTCTCGCGCTCGGCCTCGACTGGATCGACGTCACCTGCCTGCCGGCGAGCCTGCACAACAGGCCGGAGCGAATCCCGGAGGCGATGCGCGCGGCGATCCGCTTGAACCGCGCCGTCTATGACGAGATTTTTTGCCTTTACGGCGACTGCGGGACCGGCGGCGCACTCGATCGCGTCCTTGGCGAGGAAGGCGTGACGCGCATCGCCGGCGCCCATTGCTACGCCTTTTTCGCCGGCGAGGACGTGTTCGCCGCGCTCGCCGAGGAGGAGCCGGGAACCTTCTACCTCACCGACTTCCTCGCCCGGCACTTCGATGCGCTGGTGCTCAAGGGGCTGGGTCTCGACCGCTTCCCGCAACTCCGCGACACTTATTTCGGCGCGTACCGGCGCGTCGTCCATCTGGCGCAATTCGACGATCCGGAGACGACGGCGAAGGGCGCGCGCCGCCGCCGAGCGCCTCGGCCTCGCCTACGCGCGCCGCTTCACCGGCCTCGAAGGGATTGCGACGTTCTTGAAGATCTCCCGCGGGCAAGCGCGCTGAGGCGATGACATCGTTGTGACCGACCATCGGGTCGTCTTCACGCCGTCCGGCAAGCGCGGCGCCTTCGAGGAGGGGACGAGCGTGCTCGACGCCGCGCGCCGGCTCGGGGTCGATCTCGATTCGGTGTGCGGCGGGCGCGGAATTTGCGGCCGCTGCCAGGTGGACGTCGCCGAAGGCGCGTTCGCCAAGCACGGGCTCGTGTCGCATGGGCTTCACGCCAGCCCGTGGAGCCCGGTCGAGCAGCGCCATGTCGAGGTACGCGGCGGCTTTCCACCGGGCCGGCGGCTCGGTTGCCAGGCGAAGATTTGCGGCGACCTCGTCGTCGACGTGCCGCCCGAGAGCCAGGTCCACCGGCAGGTCGTCATGAAGCGCGCTGAGGCGCACCCGATCGTCATCGACCCCGTGGTGCGGCTGCATACGGTCGCCGTCCGCGAGCCCGACATGCGCGACCCGTCGAGCGACTTCCGCCGGCTGCAGCAGGCGCTCGCCGAGCAATGGGGTATCGCCCAGGCGACCGTCGACCTCGCGGTCATGAAAACGCTCCAGACGGCGCTGCGCGCCGGAGGCTGGACCGTGACGGCGGCGTTGCGCAACGGCCAGGACATCGTCGCCGTCACGCCGGGCTTCGCGCTGAACGGCTACGGCGTCGCGATCGACGTCGGCTCGACCACCATCGCCGCCTATCTTTGCGATCTTGCGAGCGGCGCGACGCTCGCCTCGGCCGGGGCGATGAACCCGCAGATCCGGTTCGGCGAGGACCTGATGAGCCGCGTCTCCTACGCGATGATGAACCCGGGCGGCGCCGAGGCGCTGACAGCGCGCCGTGCGGGAGGCGATCGACGCGCTGGTCGGCCGGGCGGCCGCGGAAGCCGGGGTCGAGCGCGGCGAAATCCTCGAGGTGACGCTGGTCGGCAATCCGGTCATGCATCATCTCGTGCTGGGCCTCGACCCGGCCGAGCTCGGCGTCGCTCCCTTCGCGCTTGCGATCGACGGCGCCTGCGAAGCCAAGGCCCGCGACCTCGGTCTTACCGTCGCTCCCGGCGCCATGGTCTACGCCCTGCCGTGCATCGCTGGCCATGTCGGCGCCGATGCGGCCGGCGTCGTGCTGGCCGAGGCGCCCTATCTTTCCGACGAACCCAGGCTGATCGTCGACGTCGGCACCAACGCGGAGATCCTGTTCGGCGACCGCGATCGGCTGCTCGCGGCGTCCTCGCCGACCGGGCCGGCGTTCGAGGGCGCGCAGATTTCCTGCGGCCAGCGCGCCGCCCCGGGGGCGATCGAGCGCGTGCGCATCAACCGCCGCACGCTCGAGCCGCGCTTCAAGGTGATCGGCTCCGACCTGTGGTCGGATGCGCCGGGCTTTTCGGAAGCGACGGCGCGCACCGGCGTCACAGGCGTCTGCGGCTCGGGGATCATCGAGGCGATCGCCGAGCTTTTTCTGGCCGGTGTCGTCTCCGCCGACGGCGTCATCGACGGCGCGCTGGCGGCGCGCACGTCCCGCATCGAGCCGGTCGGCCGCGCCTTCGCCTATGTGCTGAGCGAAGGCCCGCCACGGCTCCTGATCCATCAGACCGATGTGCGCGCCATCCAGCTCGCCAAGGCCGCGCTCTACGCCGGAGCGAAGCTCCTGATCGAGCGCTATGGCGCGATTCCTGCGCGGATCACCCTCGCCGGCGCCTTCGGCGCGCAGATCGATCCCGTCTATGCGATGACGCTCGGCATGATCCCGGACTGCGACCTCGACAAGGTGACGAGCGCCGGCAACGCCGCCGGGACCGGCGCGCGGATAGCCCTCCTAAACCGGGGCGCGCGGGCCGAGATCGCGCGCGTCGTCCGAAGCATCGAGAAGGTCGAGACCGCCATCGAGCCCGACTTCCAGGCCCATTTCGTCGCCGCCATGGCGTTTCCCCACAAGGCGGATGCTTTCGACCGCCTCGCCCAGCGGATCGACCTGCCCGCCCCTGGCGTGGCGCCGAGCGGCGGCGGGCGCAGACGCAGACGGAACCCCGTTTCGCCCGCCAAGGCGTGAGGATCCGAGGTCAAGCCGCCGTCGAGGCCGGAAGGCGGCCCGCTGCATTTCCGGGTTGATCTTGAAGAGTCCCCGTGGCAACTCGGGTCTTGACCGGGTTTCGCGAAGGGAAGACGCCGTGGCCGGCCATACCGTGACAGCCTACGACAGAGAGCTCGATGCGCTCGGCGGCGCCATCGTCGAGATGGGCGACCAAGCCAGGCGGATGGTCGTCGACGGCGTCGAGTCGCTGATTGCCGGCGACCTCACACGGGCGCACGCGGTCGTTGCGACCGGCCGACGGCTCGACGAACGGCGTCGCCGACTCGAATACGACGCGTTTCTGACCATCGCGCGCCGCGCCCCGGTCGCCGTGGATCTGCGGGACGTGGTCGCGGCCATTCGCATCTCGAGCGATCTCGGCCGGGTCGCGGGGAACGCCGTGTCCATCGCCAACCGCGCCATCAAGATCAGCTCGGCGGCGCGGGTTCCCCGCGCGATCCTGGGGCTCCGGCACATGAGCGCGCTCGCCGTCGACCTGCTCGGCGAGGCCGTCGACGCCTACGCGAAACGCGACACGGAAAGCGCGCACAGCGTCTGGGCCCGTGACGCCGACCTCGAACTCTCTCGAGGGCTCGGTCGTCAGCGACCTCTTGAGCCAGATGATCGAAGACCCGCGCGGGATCAGTTTCTGCGCCCATACCCTGTCCGCCGCGAGAAACATCGAGCGGATCGGCGACCACGCCACCAACATCTCCGAAACCGTCGTCTATCTGGTCACCGGCGTCACGCTGCGGGACGAGCGGCCGCGCGGCCGGGGGCCGGCGCATATCGATCCGGTCATCGACGCCGACGCCTTTTGACGTCGCCGCGGATTGAGCGTAACGGAGCGCCCCTTCGCGTGACCATGCGCCTGGCGACGCACGCTCCTTCCCCTTGTCGGGAAGGAAACAGGAGGGGGTCGCGCCTTGCTTTTCTACGTTCTTGTAACCGGAGCGCGTCCTGGCTCCGGCGAATCGCAGATCTCTGAGGGAGGCGCGCGCGTCCACCCTGTCCTGCCGCCACGAACGGGGCGGGAACGCTGACCGCCCACGAAGATACGACCCAAATGCACAAAGCTCTCGCCGACGCGATGGCGCGGCTCGATACGTTGACCGACTGGGAGCGCCGTCCCCGCAACCGAATGCGGGTCGGGCTGGAACCGGCGCGCGACCTCGCCGCCCGGCTCGGCGATCCGCACAAGGCTTTCCGCGTGATTCATGTCGCCGGCACCAAGGGCAAGGGCTCCGTCGCGGCGCTGATCGAGGCGGCGCTCGCCCGCGCGGAGTTGAGCGTCGGGCGCTACGGCTCGCCCCATGTCGAGCGCGTGACCGAGCGCGTGAGCCTTCAGACCCGTGATGTCGATCCGAAGACGCTGGCGCGCGGGCTCGATATCGCGCTGGACGCTTACGAGGCCGCCCGGCTGGAAGGGACGGCCGCGACGGAGGCCACTTGGTTCGATCTCCTGACGCTCGCGGCCTTTGTCATCTTTCGCGAGGCGGGCGTCGCCTGGGCGGTCGTGGAGGTGGGCCTCGGCGGCCGGCTCGATTCGACCAACATCGTCGACGGCGAGATTGCGGTCGTCACCAACATCGGGCTCGAGCATACCGAGATTCTCGGTGCGACGCGCGCCGCGATCGCCGCCGAGAAGGCGGGCATACTGAAGCCGGGCGCCGTCGTTGCGACGACGCTGCCGGCCGACGACGAAGCCGGCCGGATCGTGCAGGCGCGGGCGAGCGCGCTCGCGTGCGACATCCGGCGAAGCGACGCCGGTCCCGACGCGACGATCGAGGCGACAAACGCCGCGCTTGCCGGCGCGGTCCTCGACGCACTCGGCCGGAAGGGCGTCAAGGCGCGGTCGGGAGAGCCGATCGGCTCAGACCTGCTCGACGCCGAAACCCGCGCCCGCGCGCGGCTCATTGGCCGCATGGAGCGCTTCAGGCTTAAAGGCGGGGCCCGTCTGCTGCCTGTGGTTCTCGACGGCGCGCATGTCCCGTTCAACATCGCCGCGGTGCTCAGCGACCTCGCCCGGGAGCCGGAACTCGCCGGCCCCTGCATCGCCGTGGTCGCGCTCGCCCGCGACAAGGACGCGACGGGTTTTCTGAGCGAACTGGGCAAGCGGGCGACTACGATCGTCTGCACGAGCGTCCCATCCGCGACCCGCGGTCGCCCCGCCGCCGAGTTGGGGGCGATCGCCGCCTCCCTCGGGATCGAAGCCGAGGTCGAGCCGGACCCGCGCAGCGCCTTCCGGCGCGGGGTCGCGCTCGCCGAGCGCGCCGGCGCGTGGCTGCTGGTGACCGGGTCGCTCTATCTTGTGGGGGAACTGCGCCGGGAGGTGTTGGCCTTGCCAAGGGCCTGACACGGAAAGGGCTCCGGGCCGACAGGGTCGCCAACGAAGGCCGTGAGCCCGGAGCGAAGCCGCCACGGACCGGGCGGCGCAAGGGCGGGCATTCGCGGACGCCCCGTTCAGAGGCAGTCGTCAGGCAGATACCGCCGCGCGCGCTGTGCTTGCCTCATAAACGCAAAAGCAGTTCTTTCCCGCAGCCTTGGCGGCGTACATCGCGTCGTCGGCGGCCTCCAGAAGCTGGATCGGAGAACTCCCCATGTTCCGGGAAGAATGCGACGCCAATTGAGACGCCGATCTCGGCTGTATCTCCGTTGACTTCGATCGGTTTTTGGAGCGCCGCCATAATCCTTTTAGCGATCCGCGCAACCTCGCTGAGGTTGAGCGCCGGCTCCAGAATAACGACAAATTCGTCGCCGCCGAGCCGCGCCACCGTGTCGCCTACGCGGACCTCTTCCACCAAAATCCGCGCGGTCGCCTTGAGCACTTCATCTCCTGCTGCGTGTCCGAGTTCGATCGTTGACCGATTTGAACCCGTCGAGGTCCATAAACATCACCGCAAATCGCTTCTTCGGACGGACGGCCTTCTTTACCGCCATCTCCAGCCGGTCGTGAAGCAGCATACGGTTCGGCAGATCCGTGAGGGGGTCGTGAAGTGCAAGGTGTTTTCGTCTATTATCGTCATTCCAACGGTGAGTGACATCGCTAAAGACGGATACATATCTGGCTGGTTCGCCGGGGATAATTGTGCTCGTTTGGCTTGCTAAAAACAACCCACCGTCTTTTCGTCTGCTCCATAGGTCACCCTGCCAAAATCCTTTCGATTCTATGTCAGTAATAACCTTCGCGCGAAACACTTCATCGTCCCGATCGGCGCCAAAATTCTTGTGGTCTTGCCAAGCACTTCGCTTTCATCATAGCCCGTTATTCTGAGAAAGGCTTTATTGACGGAAATGATAATTTGATCGGTCGTTTGAATGACAATTCCCTCGTTGATGCAGTCATAGACGCTGGCCGCTAGTCGTTCCGCCGATTGAGCGTCCCTCAACGAGGTGATGTCGGTAGTCATGACCGAAAAGCCGACGACATTGCCGTCTTTATCAAATTGTGGAGTGTAGTGAGCCAAGCTATGTCCGACTGTACCATCAGGTTTGGTTAAGTTTCTCTCAAATATTTGAGGCTCCCCCGCCAACACGCCGCGGATATAGGGTTCATTCAGCTCAAGGAGGCGAGGGCCGAGAACCTCGGTCAAGGTCTTTCCAACAAAAGTCTCGGGGTCTCTCCCAAACCATTCCTTGAAACGCTCATTTGCAAAACGACAGCGTAAATCGCTGCCCCAATAGGCGACCAAGCACGGTAAAGTGTTTAGTATAGACTTATACAAACTTCACGACGCTCCCGTTTTCGATAACATACGAATAGCCGAGCATCTTCATTGGATGGTTACTGCGTTAAGCAGCACGATCGCGTCTTGCTAGCCGGCAGGCTAACTGGGTGCGTCCAAAAGGGAAGGCTCGGAAACTACTCAATCGGGCGCGAAGCGACCCTCGTGCGGAAGTTCCAACGCCGAGCTTCACCACGGCGACGCGCGATTCCTCGGACATTGAAACTGTGCAAACGCGAGAAGGGCCGAATTCCGAGAGTCTCTCTCCGACTGCGAACCCGCCAGGGCTTCCGAGGCGAATCGATACGACAGGGCGAGCCCTCTACCCGGCCCAGCCTTGCGCCGCGATGCCGGCGAACAGCAGGAGGCCCGCGTCGCGGTTGGAGCGGAACAGGCTGAGGGCGGTGGCGGCGTCGGCGCCCTCCACCTTCGAAAGCTGCCAACCGAGATGGGCAGCGTAGGCGAACCAGCCGATGAGCGCGATCGCGCCGCCGCCGACAAGCAGGATCGCCGCCAGCGCGAGGCCCGCCGCCATCGCGTAGAACAGCCCGACCCCGAGCCGGGTATGTCCGGCGAAGAGGCGCGCCGTCGAACGGATGCCGACGATAGCGTCGTCGCGCGCGTCCTGCATGGCGTAGATGGTGTCGTAGCCGATCGTCCAGCAGAAAGCGCCGAAGTAGAGCAGGACGGGGCTGAGCGCGAGGCTGCCAAAGGTCCCTGCCCAGCCCATCAGCGCGCCCCACGAGAAGGCGAGGCCAAGCACCGCCTGCGGCCAGGACGTCACCCGCTTCATCAGCGGATAGACCGCCACGATCGCGAGCGAGGCGATCCCGAGGCCGATCGAGAAGCGGTTGAAGCTGACGAGCACGGCGAGCCCGATCAGCGATTGCGCGACGAGGAAAGCGGCCGCCGCCGCGACGCCGACCCGGCCCGAGGCCAGCGGCCGGTCACGGGTGCGCTCGACGCCGGCGTCCAGCTTGCGGTCGAGAACGTCGTTGTAAGTGCAGCCCGCGCCGCGCATGACGATCGCGCCGACGAGGAAGAGGAGCAAGTGCCAGAGATTCGGCCCGCGGTGAAGAGCGAGGCCCGCCAGCGCCGTCCCCTGCCAGCAGGGGGCCAAGAGGAGTTCCCAGCCGATCGGGCGGTCGAGCCGGGCGAGCTGGACGAAGGGCAGCGCGAAATCGGGGGTCAGCCTCAGGACGAGGCTCGCCGGGCGCGCGTCCGGCAGCACGGCGCGCGGCGGCGAAGCGCTCAAAGCGGCCCGGCCGGCAGCGGCTGCGCTTGCGGCCCGCCGCCTTGGGCCGCCTGCTCCTTCATCTTCTTGATCTGGGAGGCGACCTGGCAGGCCTTGGCGTTGAATCCGGCGTTCTTGGCGTGGCTCGTCTTTAAATTGTTGATCGCCTCGTCCGGGAACGAGCACCAGTCCTTGTTCTTGGTCATGTAGTCGATCAAGGACTGCTCGGCGTGCAGGAGCCCGACCGTCTTGACGCAAAACGCCGCCGGGTCCATCGGCTTGCCGTGGAAAGATTTGGCGAAGTCGTTGACCTTCTGCATCTCGACGTTGCGCGCCTGCGCGAGCTTCTGCATGTCCTGCCCGCAATCCGCGAGGGCCGGCGCTGACATCGCCGCCAGAAACACAAAGGCGAAGCTAAGCCGTATCCGCGTCACTCTCAAAGAACTCCGTCGATCCTCGGCTCGGCCGCCATTCCAGCGCCGATTTAGCGCGGACTAGCCCCAAGATAAAGGCAAAACCGCGGCCGGAGACCGATTCGCCGCCGTCGATCGGGCTAGACCCACTTTCTTGACGAATAATCAACGCCATAGCGATCCGGCGCGGCGGCGATCGCCGCCATGCCGGCCAGCACCGCGTCGGAACGCGTGATCAGCCGCGTCGGGATCCGCCTCGCCAGCGCGTCGACCGGGGCCTTGGCCTCGAATGCAGCCCGGAACGATACGTCGTCAAGGAAGTCGACAACGCGCGGCAGCACCCCGCCCGAGAGCGTCACGCCGCCGGTGGCGACGAACGTCACCGCCATGTCGCCAGCAAAGCGGGCGACGATCCGCCAATAGTGCCGAATGCTCTCCGCCGCCTCGCCCTTGGGATCAGCGATCGCCGCGGCGGTGACTGCGGGAGGTTCGAGATGCGGATCGGGGCGGCCCAGAGCCATCATCCGGGCGCGGTGGACCCTGGCGAGCCCCGCCCCGTTGAGCACGCTTTCGCTGGTGATGCGGCCGTGCGCGCGCTCGAGGTGCGGCCAGAGCACAAATTCCTCGTCCGTCACCGGGCCGAAGTCGATGTGGCAGGCCTCCGACGACACCGGCGTGAAGCGGCCTTCGGCCTCGACCAAGGCGGCGATGCCGAGCCCGGTGCCCGGCCCGAGGATGACCTGGGGACCCGGCGAACCGAAGGCGAGCGGCCCGATGGGGCGCGTCCAGTCCGGCTGGATCGCCGGCAGCGATAAGGCCTGGGCCTCGAAATCGTTCAGCAGCAGCCCCTGCGCGAGCCTCGCGCGGCGCGCCGTCTCAGGGCCGTCCATCACCCAGGGCGCGTTGGTGAGCTTGAGCTGACGTCCGACGACCGGCCCGGCGCCGCAGACGATCATCGCATTGGGCCGCGCCCCGAGCTTGGGCGCCGCCGCCTCGATCGCCTCCGGCAGGCCGGGATAATCGTCGGTGGCGAGATGGACGATCGGCCCGAGGGGCGCCCCGGGCTCAGGCGACAGCGCGAACCGGCAATTGGTGCCGCCGGTGTCGCAGACGAGAACGGGAGAGGGAAAGGCAAAGTCGGTCATGGGGCCCATAAACGCAAATCGCCATGCCATCGGTCAAGCGGCGCCGCGCCCTTTTCCGGGTCAAAATGCGCTAGGCTTCGACCGCTCTTCCCTGATTTCGTCGGTCATGGCGCAACCTTCCTTCTACGAATTCTTCTGCGGCGGCGGCATGGCGCGGGCGGGCCTCGAGCCGGCGTGGCGGGCGCTGTTCGCCAACGACTTCGATCCGCGCAAAGGCGCGGCCTACGCCGCCAACTGGGGAAGCGCCGGCCTCGCCGTCGCCGACGTCGCGTCGCTGACGGCGCGCGACCTGCCCGGCGCAGCCGACCTCGCCTGGGCGTCCTTTCCCTGCCAGGACCTGTCGCTCGCCGGCGTTGGAGCAGGGCTCGACGGCGAGCGGTCGGGAGCCTTCTGGGGCTTCTGCGCCCTGATCGACGTCCTCAAGGGGGACGGCCGCGCGCCAAAACTCATCGCGCTCGAAAATGTCGGCGGGACGCTGACCTCCAAGGGCGGGGCGGATTTTACCGCCATCGCCGCGGCGCTCCAGGCCCTCGGCTATCGGTTCGGCGCGCTGACGATCGACGCCGCGCTGTTCCTGCCGCAGTCACGGCCGCGCGTGTTCTTCGTCGCTGTACGGAAAGACCTCGCGGTCCCGGGCCGTCTCGTCGCGTCGGGACCGCCCGCCTGGCACGCCTCCTCGGCGCTCAAGCGCGTCGTCGCGGCGCTGCCGCCCGCGCTCGCGGCCGACTGGATCTGGTGGCGGCTTCCGGAACCGCCGCGCGGCAACGTCCGTCTCGTCGACTGCCTGGAGCCTGACCCTCAGCGATGGCACGAGCGAACGCAACCGGACGCATTCCTCGCGGCGCTGTCACCGGCCTCGCGGCGCGACGTCGGGCTCGCGCAGGAGGACGGCGCCCGCCGCGTCGGCGCCCTTTTTCGCCGCACCCGGCCCGACGGCGCGGGCGGCGTGCGGGTCCAGGCCGAGGCGCGCTTCGACGGTCTCGCCGGCTGCCTGCGCACGCCGGGAGGCGGCTCGAGCCGCCAGTTCCTGATCGAGGTCGAGGGCGCGACGATCCGCACCCGGCTGATGACGCCACGAGAGGCGGCGCGGCTGATGGGCCTGCCTGACGGTTTCAAGCTGCCGACGCGCGCGACCGACGCGCTGCATCTGATCGGCGACGGCGTCGCGCCGCCGGTCGTGCGTTTCCTGAGCGAGAACCTGCTGCTGCCGCTCGCCGAGGCGTTTGAAGCCGGGCAGCCGGCTCGCCGCGCGCTCGGCGCGTGACCTCCGACCGCTGGGCGCGCCGCGTTTGACGGACCGAGGCGTCGAACCCATAGTTCGCCGAATCCAGCCCCGGAGCGAGCAGCCATGTTTTCCTGCACGTCGGTCGAGCCGGTCAGGCATGGCGCGTCGGGTTGCCTCTGCCGGCAACCGGACATGCTGGCGATCAATCGGCGCATTGACGCGGACCTGACCCGACGGGGCTTTGTCGCAGGCGTCGGCGGGTCGATCGCGGCGCTCGGGCTTTCTAATCGCGCCCGCGCGCAAGCGGCGACCGTTTCGCCGCGCCCGATCGTCCTTTCCAATTTCCGGCTGTTCGACGGCAAGTCGCCCGCTCTTCGCGAGGGGCTGCGCCTCATCGTCGACGACGGCCGGATCAAGGCGGTCGCGCCGGGAGATCCGGGCGCGCCGGAGGGCGCTCGCCTCATCGATTGCGGCGGCCGGGTCGTCATGCCGGGCCTGATCGACGCGCACTGGCATTCGGTGTTCGCCGCGCTGCCGATTTCCAGCCTGTTCGCCGCCGACGTCGGCTACATCTTTCTCGCCGCCAGCGGCGAGGCCGAGCGGACGCTGATGCGCGGCTTCACCACAATCCGCGATCTCGGCGGCCCGTCCTTCCCGCTCAAGCAGGCGATCGACGAGGGCCTCGTGACGGGGCCGCGCATTTATCCTTGCGGGGCGATGATCACGACCAGCGGCGGCCATGGCGACCTGCGTCCGCTGCAGGATATTCCGCGCAGTCCCGGCGGCCCGCTGAGTCCGATGGAGGAGACCGGCGGGGCGATGATCGCCGACGGCGCCGACGAGGTCCGCCTGCGGGTGCGCGAGCAACTGCTGCAAGGCGCCTCGCAGATCAAGCTCGTCGGCGGCGGCGGCGTATCGTCGCCGCGCACCGCGCTCGACATGACGACCTTCAGCGAGCCGGAGCTGCGCGCGGGGGTGGAGACCGCGCGCGACTGGAACACTTACGTCGCAGTCCACGCCTATGCGCCGCAGACCGTGCAGCGGGCGATCGCCGCGGGAGCGCAGTGCGTCGAGCACGCCCATCTCATGGATGAGGCGACGGCGAAGCTGATGGCGGAGAAGGACGTCTGGCTCAGCATCCAGCCCTTCCTCAGCGAAGAGGACACCGGGCCTCTCAACGGCCAGAGTCGGATCAACGGGCTTCAGGTGTTTCGCGGGACGGAAACGGCCTACCAGCTGGCGAAGGCGCACAAGATCAAGACCGCATTCGGTTCGGATCTGCTGTTTTCGAGTGCGCTCGCCGCGCGGCAGGGGACGATGCTGACCCATCTGACGCGCTGGTACGGCGCCGCCGAAATCCTGACCATGGCGACGGCGACCAACGGCGAGTTGATCGCCGCCTCCGGCCCGCGCAATCCTTATCCGGGCAGGCTCGGCGTGATCGAGGACGACGCGCACGCCGACCTGCTCGTCGTCGACGGCGACCCGCTGGGAAACATCGCGCTGCTTGCCGAGCCAGCGACGTCGCTGAAGCTCATCATGAAGGGCGGCAGGATCTACAAGAATGAGCTTGGCTCGTAAGGTCGAGGCGCGGTCGACCCTGCCTCCGCTCCGCGGGGATGGAGCCGGTAGGAATACCGGGACAGGCGCATGACCTATGACCGCTCCGCCGTCATGCGGGCGGTGAAATCGGCCGATACCACGCCGGAACTCGCGGTGCGCGCGATTTTGCGGCGGATCGCGCCCGGCTACCGGCTTCACCGCGCCGATCTTCCGGGCAAGCCCGACATCGCATACGGCCGCCGCAAGCTCGCGATCTTCGTGAACGGCTGCTTCTGGCACGGGCACGAATGCGCGCGCGGCGCCCGCGCGCCGAAGACCAACGCCGACTATTGGCGCGCCAAGATCGCGCGCAATCGCGCCCGCGACCAAAAGACCCTCGTCGCGCTCGCTACGATCGGCTGGCGCACGCTGGTGGTCTACGAATGCGAGCTGAAGGATTTGGCGCGGCTCAGCGGTCGACTCGAGGATGCGCTGAGGGAGGCCGAGAACCGACCTGAACCCGATTGAACGAGCGGCTTCGCGCCCCGTCGGAGGGCGCGCGTCTCGCGCCCTCGGGCGGCGAGACGCCGCCCCTCCGATCCATCAGGTCCCGTAGGCCTTGAGGAAAACGTCGACTCCGGCGACGACCGCCGCCTCGATCTCCTCCGGCGCGACGCGCTCGACCACACCGAACAGGATCCGTTTGTAAACATAGCTCTGGCAGAGGTCGACGAACTGCCACGCGGCGCGCTCAGGATCAGAGACCTTGAGGGCGCCGGCTTTCACCAGCGCCTCAATCTCCCCGGCGAGTCGGTTCGCGCCGAGCAGAGGGCCGGCTTCATAAAAGGCCACGCCGATCTTCGGGAACTTTTCCGTCGCGGCGACCACGACGCGCGCAAGCGCCAGCACGCTGGGCTCAACCATCCGGCCGATCAGCCGCACGCCGAAGTCGGTCAGCATGCCGCGGACGTCGCCTTCGCGTCGGAAGGTGCACAACCGCTCGGCCGCCTGGGCGAACTCCGCGCGAATGATCGCATCGAACAGGTCGTCCTTGGAGCTGAAATAGGCGTAAAGGGTGCCCTTCGACACCCCGGCGGAGCGGGCGATGTCGTTCATGCTGGCGCCGTCGAAGCCGGAGGAGAGAAAGACCGTGCGCGCGCCCTCCATGATCTGGCGTCTCTTGGCTCCCCCGTCGTGGCGGTGGCCGGCCTCCTGTTCCAGAATCTCCACGTCCATGCCTTGAATCGGGTCTGACCCGTCCGGATTACGACCGAACCGTTCGGTTCGATTTTTCTTGCCATAGACCGCGGTTTCGGCTACGTCAAGAAGAAACGACCGAACCGTTCGGTTCGGCGCTTTTCAGGGAATGTTTCTTTATGTCCGACAGTCCCGCCGCAATCTCAGCGCCGAGCGAATCGCGCGCGGTGACGGCCGCGCCGCCGGCGGTCGTGCCGGCCCCGACCGCCGGCGTTCCGGCCGCGCCGCGGTCCGGCGGAGCCGCGCCGGTTGTCGCCGCGGGGGCGCCGAAGCGCTCAGGCAGCCTGCGCCGCGTGGTTTTGTTCGTCGTCCTCCTCGCCGTCGTCGGCGGCGCGGCCAAGTTCGGCTACGACTATTTCGTCGAGGGACGGTTCCTGGTCTCGACCGACGACGCCTATGTCGGCGCATCCACCGCTATCATCGCCGCCAAGGCGACCGGCCATCTGCTGCAGGTCCCGGTCGTCGACAACCAGGTCGTTCATCAGGGCGACCTGCTCGCCCTGATCGACGACGGCGACTACCAGAACGCGGTCGATTCCGCTCAGGCGAAGGTCGCCACGCAGGACGCGACGATCGCCCGATTCAGCCGCCAGATCGACGCTCAGGCGTCGGTCATCGCCCAGGCCGGGGCGCAGGTGGACGCCTCCCAGGCGCAGCTGCGTTCCGCCGAGGCGGAAGTCCAGCGCGCTGCGCTCGAATACGATCGTTCGTACAAGCTCGCCCAGACCAACTACGGCTCGCAACAGCGGCTCGAGCAGGCGACCGCCGACCGCGACCGAACGGCCGCCGCGCTCGGCGGGGCCAGGGCGAGCGCCGCCTCCGTCGCGGCCGCCCTCGAAGGCGCCAGGGCCAATCTCGACGTCCTCAAGGCGCAGCGCGACGAGGCGACGCGCCAGCGCAATGAACTGATGACCGCGCTGTTCAAGGCCAAGCGCGACCTCAGCTTCACCCGCGTCATCGCCCCGTTTGACGGCACGGTCGGCAACAAGGCGGCCGAGGTCGGCAATCTGGTGCAGCCGGGAACCCGCCTCCTGGCGCTCGTCCCCGTCAACGCGTCTTATGTCGACGCCAATTTCAAGGAGACTCAGCTCGGCGACATCAAACCAGGCCAGCCGGTCGACGTGTCGATCGACGCGCTCGGCGGCCGAACGATCTCGGGCGTCGTCTCGTCGATCTCGCCGGCCTCAGGGTCGGAGTTCTCGCTGCTGCCTCCCGACAATGCGACGGGCAATTTCACCAAGGTCGTCCAGCGCGTGGCGGTCCGGATCACCTTCCCCGAGGAGGTGCTGAAGACGGTTCCGTTGCGGCCCGGGCTCTCGGTTGTCGCGACCGTCCATACGCGCGACCCGGACACGCCGAAGCCGACGCTGCTCGGCGCGCTCGGCCTCGAACCCGCCATAAGCAAGATCGCCAAGCCGTGAGCGACGTCGGCGCGCTGCCCTCGCAAGGCGCGCCGCCGCCGGCCGCGCCCGCGCGGCTCGCCGCGCCGTCGGGCGCCGTCGTGCCCCACTTCGGCGCGAAGCGTCTCGCCGCTTTCATTTTCATGGTGTTCGGGATGTTCATGGCCATCCTGGACATCCAGATCGTCTCCGCGTCGCTCTCGCAGATCCAGGCCGGCCTTTCGGCCTCGTCGGACGAAATCACCTGGGTCCAGACCAGCTATCTCATCGCCGAAGTGGTCATGATCCCGCTGTCCGGCTTCCTGTCTCGGGTCGTCTCGACGCGCGTCATCTTCACGATCTCGGCTGGCGGCTTCACGCTGATGAGCTTCATGTGCGCCCAGGCGAACACGATCGAGGAGATGATCCTCTGGCGCGCGCTGCAGGGCTTCATCGGCGGCGGCATGATCCCGACGGTGTTCGCTTCCGCCTTCACCATCTTTCCGCGCTCGAAACAACCGCTGATCGGCCCGATCATCGGGCTTGTCGCGACGCTCGCCCCGACCATCGGGCCGACCGTCGGCGGTTATCTCACCGACCTGTTCTCCTGGCACTGGCTGTTCCTGGTCAACATCGTGCCCGGGATCATCGTCACCGCCGCCGCCTGGTTGCTGATCGACTTCGACGAGCCCGACTGGTCGCTGTTCAGCCATTTCGACTATTTCGGGCTCGTCACGATGGCCGGGTTTCTCGGCGCCCTCGAATATGCGCTCGAGGAGGGCCCGTCGAAGGACTGGTTCGAAAGCGGGCCGGTGACCGCGGCGATCGTCATCTCGGCGACGAGCGCGGTCTTGTTTTTCTGGCGGGCGCTCACCGCGAAGCAGCCGATCGTCGACCTCACCGCCTTCCGCGACCGCAACTTCTGGACCGGGACGATGTTCGGCTTCGTGCTCGGAATCGGGCTCTACGGCCTCACCTATATCTATCCGGTCTATCTGGCGGTGGTGCGGGGCTATTCGTCGCTGATGATCGGCAAGACGATGTTTGTCACCGGTTTCTGCATGTTCCTCACCGCTCCCCTTGCCGGGCGGCTGATGACCCGGGTCGATCCGCGCGTGATGATCGCGATCGGGTTCACCTGTTTCGCCGTGGGCACGTACCAGGCCACATTCGTCACGGTCGACTGGGATTTCTGGGAGCTGCTCTGGCCGCAGATCTTCCGTGGGGTCGGGCTGATGCTCGCCATGGTGCCGATCAACACCCTGGCGCTCGGCACCATGCCGCCGATGAAGATGAAAAACGCCTCCGGCCTGTTCAACCTGATGCGAAACCTCGGCGGCGCGGTCGGCCTCGCGCTTATCAACACGATGCTCGACAAGCGCATGGACCTGCATCTCGAGCGGCTGCGCGAATCCGTGACGTGGGGGCGGGTCGTGGCGGACGAGCGACTCGCCGGCATGGCGGCGGCGCTCGCGGACCGCGGCTCGGACGCCGAACTCGCGGCGACGAAGCAGATGGCGCTGATCGTGCGCCGGCAGGCGGAGGTGCTGGCGCTCGCCGACGTCTTCCTGGCGCTGACCGCGATCTTTTTGGCCTGCGTGACCCTTGCCGCGTTCATGCGCAGGCCCGCCGGCGGCCCTGGCGGCGGAGGAGGACACTGACCGGCCGTCTCGGGGGCTTTTTTGTACCGAATCCTTACGCATTCTTAACGCTGTTGGCCCTTGCGGCGCTATGCCGTCAGGCCATATTATGCGAGAAGGCGTTTGCCCGAGTTCGCCTCGTGCGAGCGCCGCGCTCTTAAATTCAAGAGGTTTCACCCATGTCCGACTATGACCGCTACGCCAACTCGCGCCCCGGCGCGGGATACGCACGGTCCGGCGCGGTCGTCGATCAGGGCCTGCGCGCCTATATGATCGGCGTCTACAACTACATGACCCTCGGCCTCGGCGTGACCGGACTGGCCGCCTACATCGCCTTCTCGTTCGGCACGGTCCAGATCGGCGGCGGGCGTTTGGCGCTCACCGACTTCGGCCACGCGATCTATGTGTCGCCGCTGCGCTGGCTGATCGTGCTGTCGCCGCTCGCGTTGGTGTTCTGGCTCTCGGCCGGGATCGAGCGGATGTCGGTTGCGACCGCGCGCAACGTGTTCCTCGCGTTCGCCGCGCTGATCGGCTTGTCGATCTCGGCGCTGCTGGTTGTCTACACCGCCGGCTCGATCGCACAGGCGTTCTTCGCCACCGCGGCAGCGTTCGCGAGCCTCAGCCTCTACGGCTACACCACCCAGCGCAGCCTGTCGGCGATGGGGTCGTTCATGATGATGGGCCTGATCGGCCTGATCGTCGCGAGCCTGATCAATATGTTCCTGCATAGCTCCGGCCTGCAGTTCGGCATCTCGATCCTCGCGGTCGTGATCTTCGCCGGCCTGACCGCCTGGGACACCCAGTCGATCAAGCAAATGTATTTCGCTGGCGACGGCTACGACACGATCCAGAAGAAGTCGATCCATGGCGCGCTGCGCCTCTACCTCGACTTCATCAACATGTTCCAGGCGATCCTCATGCTGACCGGGTCGCAGCGTAACAACTGAATCGCGTCCGTTAGGGAAACTTAGAGGAGACCCGGCTCGCTTCGTGCGGGCCGGGTTTTTGTATCTGCCCGTCGCCGGTTTTGTTCGATGGGACCAGCGTCCACGCAGGCGAGACCAAGAGACTGGCCCGGAAACCGCGCGCTCGGCTGGCGCGATCGGGCGAGAGCGCGCCCTCAGCTTGCCGCTCAGCCTTCCCTCAATCCCAGGACATCGGCCATCGAATAGAGGCCGGGCTTGCGGCCGTGGGCCCACCGCGCCGCCTTCAGCGCGCCGTAGGCGAACAGCATGCGGTCCTCGGCGTGATGGGCGAGCACCAGACGCTCGCCTTCGCCGGCAAAAGTGACCTCATGGTCGCCGACCACCGTGCCGCCGCGCAACGAGGCGAAACCGATGTCGCCCTTGCGCCGTTGGCCGGTGACGCCGTCGCGCCCCCGAGCCGCATGGGTCTTGAGCGGAATCCCGCGCCCGGCCGCCGCCGACTTGCCGAGCATCAGCGCAGTGCCTGAGGGCGCGTCGACTTTCATCCGGTGGTGCATCTCGAAAATCTCGATGTCGTAGTCATCGCCGAGCGCGGCGGCGGCGCGACGCGTCAGCGCCGCCAGCAGGTTCACGCCGAGGCTCATGTTGCCGGATCGGACGATCGGCGCGTGACGCGCGGCCGCGTCGATCTTGTCGAGATCCTCCTCGGCGAGTCCGGTCGTGCCGATGACGTCGGCGATGCGCGCCTGCGCGGCGAGCGCGGCAAGTTCGACGGTCGCCGCGGGCGAGGAGAAGTCGACGATCGCGTCGGCGTTCAACATCAGCGGCAGCGGGTCGGACACGATCTTGAGCCCGCTTGCCGGGCAGCCGGCCAGCGCGCCCGGGTCATGGCCGAGCCAGGGAGAATTCTCGCGCTCCAGCGCGCCCCTGAGCGTCAGCCCGTCCGCCTCGTGGATCGCCCGCACGATCATGCGGCCCATACGGCCCGCCGCTCCCGCGACGACGATGCGTAACTGGGCCATCTCCCAAACTCCTTGTCGCCCCGCTAACCGTCAGGCGCCTTCCACCAACACCATTTCGATTTCGGCCGCACCCTCGCGCAGCGCCCGCGCAGCCTGGTACTCGGCCGAGAAAAAATAGGTCCGCGCGGCGTCGTAGCTGTCGAACTCCAGCACCACGTTGCGCGCCCGCGCCTGGCCCTCAAGCGCTTCGTACCGCCCGCCGCGCGCCAGCGGCCGGCCGCCGTGAGCCGCGATCACCTTCGTCGCCGCCGCCGCATAGCGCGCATAGGCCTCGGGGTTCTTGATGTCGACTCGCGAGATCACATAGCCTTTGGGCATCGGATGGCGTCCCCTCGAAACAATGGAGCGGCAGAGAATAGCGTGCTTGAGCGCGCGATCAAGGCGCGGCCGCGGCGATCTCCTCGACGATCGCCCGGGCGGCCCTGCGTGGATCGGAGGCGGTCGTGATCGGACGACCGACCACGAGATAGTCGGCCCCGTCGCGGATCGCGCTGCCCGGCGTCGCGACGCGCTTCTGGTCGCCGACGTCCGCGCCGGCCGGACGGATGCCGGGCGTCACGAGGATCATTTTCGGCCCGACCGCCGCGCGAACGCTCTTCGCCTCGGCGGCGCTGGCGACAAGGCCATGAACGCCGAGCGCTTGGGCCTGTTCGGCGCGCCGTCGGACCATCTCCACGACCCCGAAGCGGTAGCCGGCCTCGAGCAAGTCCGCGTCGTCGGAAGACGTCAGCACGGTGACGCCGAGGATGGCGACGGACGAGCCTTGCGCGCCCGCGACCGCCGCGCGCATCGTCTGCGGATAGGCATGGACGGTCAGGAAGGTCGCGCCGAGCCGCGCGACTTGCGCAGTCGCCCGCTCGACCGTGTTGGGGATGTCGTGCAGCTTCAGGTCGACAAAGACCCGCTTGCCCGCTGTGGCGAGCCGGCCGACGAGCGCCAGCCCATCGGCGGCGTAGGCGAGTTCCATCCCGACCTTATAGAACGCGGCGGCGTCGCCAATCGCCTCCACGAGCTTTTCGGCCGAGGCGGCCTCCGCGACATCCAGCGCGACGATCAGCCGGTCGCGGGGGGTCGGAGGATTCATGCATGATCCTCGCGGCGTCGCCTCGACGGAGCGGCGTGCGCCGGCGTCTCGAGCCGATAAGTCCAGACCCGCGCTGGCGGCAGGTTGGCCCAGATAGGCCGACCTCGGTGCGCGGAATAGCGGCCCTCGCAGATCTCGCGCGGAATAGGCGACAGAAGGCCGTAGGTGAATTGAACGAACACGCCGTCGGGGCCCATCAGCGCGAAGGCGTCGCGGATCAGCTTCTCGCGCTCGCGCTCCGGCCGGGTGAGGAGCGGCAGGCTGGAAACGAAGGCCGAGACGGGTTCGCCCGCGCGTTCGGCGAGCGTGCGCGGCAGGTCGTAAGCGTCTCCGTGGATAACCTGCGCGCCCGCGTAGCGGTCTTCAAGCACGCGGCAGAAATCCGGGTTGTACTCGACCATCACGAGACGGCGCCGGTCGAGGCCGCGGTCGAGCAGCGCGCTCGTGACCGGTCCGGTTCCAGGGCCGAGTTCGACCACGAGACCCTGCGCCGGCGGTCCGGCCGCGGCGGCCATGGCGCGCGCAAGGGCCCGGCCCGAGGGGGCGACCGCCCCGGTCAGATGAGGGGTCGACATCAGCGACATGAGGAAGCGGGCGTTATCGCCTAAGCCCCGCCGCCGGACGATGCTCTTCTGATCGTGCATGTACGCTCCGCAGCAAGTCGACAGCCGTCACGTGGGGCCGGGTTTATCGCGAGCCTGCCCCGGGGTAAAGCCGTCAGCCGAGGCCCTCGAAGAACTCCTTCATCTTGGCGAAGAAGCCTGCGCTCTCGGGATGGGTCTTGTGCGAGGATTCCTGGGCGAACTCCGCCAGCAGCTCGCGCTGGCGGCGGGTCAGGCTCTGCGGCGTCTCGACGTTGAGCTGGACGAAAAGATCGCCCGCGTCGCGCGATCGCAGGATCGGCATGCCCTTGCCCCGAAGTCTCAACTGCCGGCCCGACTGGGCGCCCTCGGGAATGCTGACCCGCGACTCGGTCCCGTCGAGGGTATGGACGGTGAATTCGCCGCCGAGCGCCGCCTGCACCATCGAGATCGGCACACGACAATAGAGGTCGGCGCCGTCGCGCTGAAACACCGGGTGCGGCTTGACCGAAAGGAAGATGTACAGGTCGCCCGTCGGGCCGCCGCGCGTGCCGGCCTCGCCCTCGCCGGTCAGCCGGATGCGGGTGCCGTCTTCGACGCCGGCGGGAACATTGACCGAGAGAGTCCGCTCCCGCGTCACCCGGCCGGCGCCCCCGCATTTGTCGCAGGGGTTGTCGATCGTCTGGCCGCGCCCCTGGCAAGTCAGGCAGGTTCGCTCGATGGCGAAGAACCCCTGTTGCTGACGGACTCGGCCGTGGCCCCCGCACGTCCGACACGTCACCGGCTTCGAGCCCGCGCGCGCCCCCGAGCCCGCGCACGCCTCGCAACTCACCGAAGTCGGCATACTGATCGTGGCGTTCTTGCCGTGGAAGGCTTCCTCGAGCGTGATCTCGAGATTGTAGCGCAGGTCGGCGCCGCGCTCGCGGCCCGAACCGTGACGTCCGCGGCGACCGCCCATCATGTCGCCGAACAGATCGTCGAAAATGTCGGACATCGACGCGGAGAAGCCGTCGCCCATGCCGCCGACGCCGCCCTGCTCGAAGGCGGCGTGGCCGTAGCGATCGTATGCCGCCCGTTTCTGCGCGTCCGACAGGGTCTGGTAGGCCTCGTTGACCTCCTTGAAGCGTGCTTCCGCCTGCTTGTCGCCCGGATGGCGGTCCGGATGGCAACCCATCGCCGCTTTGCGGAAGGCGGACTTCAGGTCGCCCTCGGTCGCCGTCTTGGATACCCCCAAGACCTCGTAGAAGTCCCGTTTCGCCATTTCAGCGCGCCCCTTCGCGCGTGAGACGAGCCGTCGTCTCCTCGATCTGTCCAGCGTCCGCCACCGGCCGATTCAAGCCCTTGGACGAAGAAACGCTCGCCCGCGGCCGGGCCGATGAGCCCTGCCGACGTGCGGGCGTTGGACCAATGTCCGATGGCGTCACGCCAACCATCCGAGAGTCCCCTGGGACGCGGCCGGCCGCTCTTTGAGGGGCGGCCGGCGCACGTTCGATCAGGACTTCTTCTTGTCGTCGTCGACCTCGCGGAACTCCGCGTCGATCACGTCGTCCTTGGCCTCGCCGGCGCCGGCCGAGGGCCCGGCGTCTCCGCTGGCGCCCGCCTGTTGCGCCTTGTACATGGCTTCGCCGAGCTTCATCTGCGCCTGCATGAGGTCGTTGGTGCGCGCCTTGATAGTCTCGACGTCCTCGCCCTGAAGCGCGGTTCGGACGGCGGCGATCGCCGCCTCGATCGCGCTCCTGTCGGACTGGGCGACCTTGTCGCCGTATTCCTTGAGCGCTTTCTCCGCGTCATGGGCGAGCGATTCGCCCTGATTCTTGGCGTCGACCACCTCGCGCCGCTTCTTGTCGTCAGCGGCGTGCGCCTCGGCGTCCTTGACCATCCGGTTGATGTCGGATTCGCTTAGGCCCCCCGACGCCTGGATGCGGATCTGCTGCTCCTTGTTGGTCGCCTTGTCCTTGGCCGTGACATTGACGATGCCGTTGGCGTCGATGTCGAAGGTCACCTCGACCTGCGGCATGCCGCGCGGCGCCGGCGGGATGCCGACCAGGTCGAACTGGCCAAGCAGCTTGTTGTCCGCCGCCATTTCGCGCTCGCCCTGGAAGACCCGGATCGTGACCGCCGTCTGGTTGTCCTCCGCGGTCGAGAAGACCTGGCTCTTCTTGGTCGGGATCGTGGTGTTGCGCTCGATGAGGCGCGTGAACACGCCGCCGAGCGTCTCGATGCCCAGCGAAAGAGGGGTCACGTCGAGGAGCAGCACGTCCTTGACGTCGCCCTGCAACACGCCCGCCTGGATCGCCGCGCCAATCGCCACGACCTCGTCCGGGTTGACGCCCTTGTGGGGCTCCTTGCCGAAGAACTGTTTGACGACCTCCTGCACCTTGGGCATGCGGGTCATGCCGCCGACGAGGACAACCTCGTCGATCTGGGCCGCCGAGAGCCCGGCGTCCTTCAGCGCCTTGCGGCACGGGTCGACCGTCCGCTGGATCAGGTCGTCGACCAGCGCCTCGTATTTGGCGCGGGTGAGCTTCAGCGCGAGATGCTTGGGGCCGCTCGCGTCCGCGGTGATGTAGGGCAGGTTGATGTCGGTCTGGATGGCCGAAGAGAGCTCGATCTTCGCCTTTTCGGCAGCCTCCTTGAGGCGCTGCAGGGCGAGCTTGTCCTTGGTCAGGTCGATGCCCTGTTCCTTCTTGAACTCGGCCGCCAGATATTCGACGAGCCGCATGTCGAAGTCTTCGCCGCCGAGGAAGGTGTCGCCGTTGGTCGACTTCACCTCGAACACGCCGTCGCCGATCTCGAGGATCGAGATGTCGAACGTGCCGCCGCCGAGGTCATAGACGGCGATCGTGCCGGCCTTCTTCTTGTCGAGGCCGTAGGCGAGCGCCGCCGCGGTCGGCTCGTTGATGATGCGCAGCACCTCGAGGCCGGCGATCTTGCCGGCGTCCTTGGTGGCCTGCCGCTGTGCGTCGTTGAAATAGGCCGGAACGGTGATGACCGCCTGCGTGACCGGGGCGCCGAGATGCGCTTCCGCGGTCTCCTTCATCTTCTGAAGGACGAAGGCCGAGATCTGCGACGGCGAGTACTGCTTGCCGTCGGCGTTGACCCAGGCGTCGCCGTTGGGGGCGCGCACGATCTTGTACGGGACGAGGCCCATGTCCTTCTTGGTGGTGGGGTCTTCGAACGACCGGCCGATGAGGCGCTTGATCGCGAAGATCGTCCGCTCGGGATTGGTCACCGCCTGGCGCTTGGCCGGCTGGCCGACCAGACGCTCGCCATCGTCGGTGAACGCCACGATCGAAGGCGTGGTGCGCGCGCCCTCGGAATTCTCGATGACCTTGGGGGTCGCTCCCTCCATGACCGCCACGCACGAGTTGGTCGTGCCGAGGTCGATGCCGATTACTTTCGCCATATTCTCCTGCTCCTTTCGCGGGATCGCCCGGCCCCGGAGCGGCCGAACCATGAGAAGGACTCCCTCGGCCCGAGGCGGCCGGCGTCGTCTTTTCTGATCCCCTCAATACCCAGTAAATCTTCGGCGGCCTCCGCGCGCGCTTGGCGCTGAGCCCGTCAGTCGCGGCGTATATAGGTTCGGCCTTTTCGAGGCGCAAGGCGAGGAAACGCCGGATTTTCGTCGCCTGTGGGCAATTGGCCTGCTGAACAAACGGCTTTCCCTTTGGCCCGGGGCCCTCTACAAAGCCGCCATGATTCGCCCGACGTTTTGGCGCGTTTTCCTCCTGCTCGGCGGTTTGGCGCTCTCGGCGGCGCCCGCCTGCGCACAGCTCGCCCTTCCGGGCGCGGCGCCGCCGCGTCCCCCGGAACGCCGTCCGCGGCCTCCAAGCCGAAAAAGAAGGCGGCCGCCGCGAAGGGGGACAAGAACGCGAAGTCCGACTTGTCCGAGGGCGTCGAATCGATCGACGGACGGCCGCTCATGCTGAACGGCGGAGCCGGACTGCTTCAGCTCTCCGGCCAGGGCCAAACGCTCCAGGTCGACAAGCTGAGCCTTGCCGGCGAAGGCGTCTCGGACGCCTCCCAGCATTGCGTCGTCAATATTGTCGGCGAAAAGCCGATCGCCGCGACCAGCGATGGACGCCCCGACGGCCTCGAGCGCTACGAGGTCGACGTGCCCGCCTGCCCGTTCGCTTTCGATGTCCTGGACGGTGCGGTCCTCGTTCCCTCGCAGATCACCGCCTGCGTATTCAAGGCCGCCGACTGCCAGACGAGCCCAAGCGGGCTCTGGGGGCCGGATGGCGGCTCGCTCGACGCGGACGTCGCGGCCATAGGCAAACGGCGCACCCAGGCCGAGAATGCAACGGCCCGCGCGCTGCACGAGCTCGAAGAGCTCGCCAAGGACAACGCCGACGCCGCCAACCTCCTGAAGGAACAGGGCGGATTTGCCGGCGAGCGGGACGACATCTGTCGCGACTACGTGAAGGAATCCGCGCACGGGTTCTGCGCCGCGAGCGTCACCGCGGCCCACGCGGCGCTGCTCCAGGCGCGGCTTGCCGCGCTCTCGCCGGAGAAAGCCGACAAGAGCGCCAAGTCCGAGAAGCCCGCGCGGCACAAGAAACCCAAGGCGGCGGACGCCGCCGTCGAAAAGACGCAATAGAGCGGGATGCAAAAAAGGTAATCTGGATTTTTCGAACGCGCAGTCCGAGGCAAGGAAGCCACTCCCGTCCTGGAGGCTTGCGACATGACCGCCAATTCGACAGGGACGCCCGCAGCGGGCGGGAGCGGCTCCCGGTCCGGAAACCTGAAGGCGAAGGCCGCCGACGAGTTCCGCCGCTTCGTCGGCCTCTTCGTCTATCTCTGGATCCTGTTCGCGGTGTTCGCGATCAATCAGGGCATCGTGCTGCGCCAGCACGACATCGCCTGGACCATGCAGGGCGTGGCCTTCGTCAACGCCCTCGTATTCGCCAAGGTGATGATGCTGTTCGAGATGTTCGATCCCGGCCGCTGGCTGCGCAAGCGGCCGCTGATCTACCCGATCCTCTACGAGTCGTTCCTTTTGATGATTCTGTTTCTGGTCGTTCACGTCATCGAGAAGGTCGTTGAGGGCCTATTCCGGGGCGACACCGTCCTCGACAGCCTGCCGAGCATCGGCGGCGGCGGCCTCGTAGGGCTGCTCAGCGCGTCCGTCATCATGTTCGTGGCTTTGACGCCATTCTTCGCCTTGCGCAACCTGAGCTTCGCGCTCGGCGCCGACCGGCTCCGCGCGCTGCTGTTCGGATCCGGCGCGCCTTCGACAGGCGCCGAGTAGATTTCGTCTCGGCAGAACAACGCCCGTCGTTGGCGGAAAAGATTACGGGGTTGGACATGGGCTTCTTGCAGGAGTTCAGGGAATTCGCGCTGAAGGGCAACGCGCTGAGCCTCGCCGTCGGCGTGATCATCGGCGCGGCTTTCGGCAAGATCGTCGACGCGCTGGTCAACGACCTCATCATGCCGATCATCGGCATCGCCGGTAAGGCGGACTTCTCCAATTACTACATCCCCCTGTCGGGCGCCGTGACCGCGACCAACCTCGCCGACGCGCGCAAACAGGGCGGCGTGCTGGCCTACGGCGACTTCATCAGCGTGGTGATCAATTTCGCCATCGTCGCAGTCGCGCTGTTCATCGTCATCAGGGGGATCAACACGCTCAACCGCAAACCGGAGAAGCCGGCCGAACCGCCGCAGCCGAGCCAGGAAGTCATGCTCCTCACCGAGATCCGCGACCAACTCGCCAAGCACTGACGGGATCGGCGCGAATCGCATTTCGCTCCGAACGTTCTTGAAAACCTCAGGGCGCCGTCGCCTTCGCGGCTTCTGCGGTCCGGCCGTCCATGGGATCACGCGCGGCGAGCCAGAACGATCCTTGGGCCACGATCCCGGACAGAACCAGCACCATCGCCGACGCCAACGCCGGATTTCGACCGAGCCCCGCTAGCGCGACCAGGACGGCGCCGACCAGCATCTGCATCGCGCCATAGAGTCCGGAAGCCGATCCGGTGACCCGCGGATTGACGCTGATCGCCTGCACCAGCGCCGCCGGCGCCGCCGCGCCGACGCCGACGCTAAAGAGAAACATCGTCCCGATCACCCCCGCCAAAGTGACGCTGTCGGCGAGGATCAGCGCCAGAAACGACGCCGCCCCCACGACGCTCAGCGCATTCGCGCACACCAGGAACCGGCCCAGCGAAAAGAACGCAATCGTCCGACTGGCGATCAGGCTGCCGAGCCAGATTCCCGAGACCAGCAGCGCGAGATAGATTCCGATCTGGGCGCTCGGGACATGCAGGCGGTCGGCGAATATGAAGGGCGCCGAGGCAAGGAAGGCGTAGAGCGAGGTTGTCGCGCATCCTCCGCCGACAGCATAGCCGAGGAAGCGCCGCGAGCCGAGGAGGCCGAGATAGGCCCGCATATGCGCCGCCGAGTTCGACGTGGGCGGCCTCGGGACGCGTCTCCGGCAGCACGCGCCAGGCGAGCGTCAGGTTCGCGACGCCGAGCGCGCTGAGGCCGAGGAGGATTGTCCGCCAGCCCCAGAGCCCGCTCAGCGCGCCGCCGATGATCGGCGCAACAGCAGGGCCCGCGGTCACGATAAGGTTCATCAGCGCGAGTCGCTGCGCCGCGTCGTGACCTTCCGAAGTGTCGCGGATGATGGCCCGCGCCAGCACCAGCCCCGCACAGCCGCCGAAAGCCTGCAGGAACCGCGCGGCGATCAAGGCATGCGCATCCGGCGCGAAGAGGCCGGCGAGGCTCGCCGCTGTGAATATCGTCAGGCCGGTCAGAAGCGCCGGCCGGCGGCCGAAGCGGTCGGACAGCGGCCCATAGACAAGCTGACCCAGGGCCAGACCCAGAATGTACAGGCTGACCGTCAGTTGAAGCTCGGCGGCCGGCGCATGGAGATCACGCGCCGCGGAGGGCAGCGCCGGCACAAAAATATGCATGCCGACCGGACCGCTGAAGGTGAAGAGCGCCAGCAGCCAGAGCGGCACAAGGGCAAGCCGTTTCGCCGTCATCGGCTGGCGGACCGCTTACGCTCGGCGACGGCGGCCCGCCCTTCGGAGGGCTTCGAGATCCGATCCTTCACCGAGTTTAGAAGGCGGAGCGCGCTGGCGAGGTCATCATCGGCAATGTCGCGGAGCGCGAGGTCGCGGACCTCCTGGGAAATGCGCTCGACCTGGGCGACCGTGCGTTGCCCGCGCGCCGTCAGGACAAGGCTCTTCGCGCGCCGGTCAAGGCCGTCCTCGCGACGATTGACGAGGCCGGCCTTTTCGAGCGCGTCGATCAGCCGAACCACTGAGGACCCGTCAAGCGACAGCGAGGCCGCCAGTTCGTTCTGCCGCATCGGCGTCTCGCTGCGCGCGATCCGCAGCAGCGGAAGCCATGTCGCCTCCGTCAGACCATAGACGCGAAGCCGTGCATCGACCGCCCGCCGCCACTCGCGCGCGACCAGGGCGACCAGCGGCGCAAAGCGGGCGCGGTTCTCTTTTGGATCGTCAGCCATGGCGGCCGATATTAGATGACTTTCAAATTAATGGGATATCAATTGCTCGTGAGTCGCGCCGCAGGCTCGGAGGGGCCGCCGGTCACAGCGCGATCCGTCTGAGCCGCAGCGCATTGGCGATGACGCTGACCGAAGAGAGCGACATCGCCGCCGCCGCGACCATGGGCGACAACAGAATTCCGAACGCCGGATAGAGGACGCCCGCGGCGATCGGCACGCCTGCGGCGTTGTACAGGAAGGCGAAGGCGAGATTCTGCCGGACATTGCGCATGGTGGCGACCGAGAGCCGCCGCGCCCGGACCAGCCCCTGGAGGTCGCCTTTCAGGAGCGTGATGCCGGCGCTCTCGATCGCCGCGTCGGTTCCCGTGCCCATGGCGACGCCGACGTCGGCCGCCGCCAGCGCAGGCGCGTCGTTGACTCCGTCGCCAGCCATCGCCACGACCTTGCCCTCGTGCTTCAGGCGGGCGATCACCTCCGCTTTGCCCTCGGGCCGAACCTCCGCCTCGAAGGTTTCGAGCCCGAGCTTGGCGGCGACCGCGGCCGCAGTGAAGCGATTGTCGCCTGTCAGCATCACGACGCCGACGCCCTCCCGCTTCAGTTCCTCGAGCGCCTCGGCCGCGCCCGGTTTGATCGGATCGGAGACGGCGATCAGCGCCGCCGCCGCGCCGTCCAGGGCGACAAACACGACCGTCGCTCCTTCGCGCCCCAGCGCCTCGGCCCTGGCGGCGAACGGCAAGGCGTCCGCGCCGTGCTCGGCGACGAACATGCCCGTGCCAACCGCGACCGCGCGTCCCTCGACGGCGCCCGCGACGCCGCCGCCGGGGAAGGCATGAAAGTCACTCGGCTCGGCGAGCTTCAGGCGCTTCCGCCGCGCCGCCGCGACGAGGGCGGCGGCGATCGGATGCTCGCTCGACCGTTCGAGGCTGGCAGCCAGACGCAGGGCGTCATCCGCCAACAAGCCCGGCGCAACCTCGATCGCGGTGAGACGCGGCTTGCCCTCGGTCAGCGTCCCGGTCTTGTCGACGACCAGCGTGTCAACGGCCTCGAACCGCTCGAGCGCCTCGGCGTCGCGGATCAGAACGCCCGCCCGTGCGCCAGCGCCCACGCCAACCATGATCGCCATCGGCGTCGCCAGGCCCAGGGCGCAGGGACAGGCGATGATCAGCACCGACACCGCCGCGACGAGCGCGAAGGCCAGGCGCGGCTCGGGCCCGAATGTCATCCACGCGATAAAAGCCAAAGCCGCCGCCGCGCCGACCAGCGGAACGAACCAGCCGCTCACCCGATCGGCGAGACGCTGGGCCGGCGCGCGGCTCCGCTGGGCCTTGGCGACGAGATCGACCATCCGCGCCAGCGCCGTGTCGCGCCCGACTTTCTCCGCGCGCATAACGAGGCCGCCCGAGCCGTTGACCGTGCCGCCGATCAGCTTCGATCCGACCGACTTCATCGACGGCATCGACTCGCCGGTCATCATGGATTCGTCGACCGCGCTTGCGCCGTCGACCACCTCTCCGTCGACCGGAACTTTTTCGCCCGGCCGCACGCGCAAGGCGTCGCCGACCGCGACCTCCGCGAGGGCGACCTCATGGTCATGGCCGTCGGCGTCGACGCGCAAAGCGCGCTTCGGGGCGAGATCGAGCAGGGCGCGGATGGCGTCGCCAGTCTTCTCGCGCGCCGCCAGTTCCAGCACCTGCCCGACGATGACCAGCACGGTAATGACGGCGGAGGCCTCGAAATAGACGGGCGGCCCGGCGTGGCCGAGCCCGTGGGGAAAAAGTTTCGGCGCAAGCGTCGCGACGAGGCTGGAGGTCCAGGCGACGCCGACGCCGGTCGCGATCAGGGTGAACATGTTGAGGTTGCGGGAGCGAACGGAGGCCCAGGCGCGCACGAAAAACGGCCAGCCGGCGCCGAGCGCGACCGGAGTGGCGAGCGCGAACTCGATCCAATTGGAAAGCTGCGGCTGAAGCCAGTCGGGACGATAAAGGTGTCCGCCCATGTCGAGGACGACGAGCGGGATCGTCAGCGCCAGCGAAAACCAGAACCGGCGCTTCATGTCGTTCAGTTCGACGTTGGGTTGAGCCTCGGCGGAGGGCTGCTCGGGCTCGAGCGCCATGCCGCAGATCGGGCATGAGCCCGGCCGGTCCTGCCGAATCTCGGGATGCATCGGGCAGGTGTAGATCGCGCCGGCGGGCATGGACTCGGCCACGGCGGCCTTCGGGCCGAGGTAGCGCCCCGGATCGGCCGCGAATTTGTTTCGGCAGCCGGCGGAGCAGAAATAGTAGGTCGCACCGTCGTGATCGAAGCGATGCCCGGCGGTGGCGGGGTCGACCGACATGCCGCACACGGGGTCCTTGGCCAGCGCGTTTTCGGAGTCGATCAGGCTCATCGTCTCTGCCCCTTGAGAAAGTCACGTCCAAGGCATAGACCTTCCCATGATGGGAAGGTCAAGCGGAGATTGTGGCATGAACATCGGCGCGGCGGCTTCGGCCAGCGGCGTGACCGCCAAGATGATTCGCCATTACGAATTGATCGGCCTGCTTCGTCCCGCTGAGCGTCGCGCGAACGCCTACCGCGATTATGGCGAGCGGGAGGTGCACGAGCTCCGGTTCATCAGGCGGGCGCGGCGGCTCGGCTTCTCGACCGGCGAGATCGGGGCGCTGCTGGCCCTGTGGCGCGACCGGGTGCGCCCGAGCCGTGACGTTCGGCGCATCGCGGAACGCCACGTCGAGGACCTCCAAGCCCGCATCGCCGAGATGCAGGCCATGGCCAAGACGCTCGGCGCCCTCGTCCACGCCTGCTGCGGCGACGATCGGCCGGACTGCCCGATCCTCGACGACCTGGCCGGCAGGTCGGCGGACGACGATCCCTCTTGCGGACCGCGATCCACTCCGCCATGACGCCGGCCCATGACCTGCGCCCCCATTCCCGAACGCAACTGGCTCGCCGAAATCCAGCCGACGGTCCGCGACGCCGCGGCGAGCGGCATCGTGGAAGTCTTCGACTACGGCCGCGGCCGTCAAGGGCTCATCCCGCTCTGGGTTGGCGAAGGCGACCTGCCCCCGCCTGCTATCGCGGCCGAGGCGGCGAAGGCTTCGCTCGACCGAGGCGAGACCTTCTACACCTACCAGGCCGGAATTCCGCCGCTGCGCGAGGCGATCGCCGCCTATATGACGCGGGTCTATGGCGCGGCGCCGGGCGGCGGCCCGTTCCGGCCCGAGAGCTTCTTCGCCACGATCGGCGGCATGCATGCGATCGAGATCGCCGTCCGCCTGACCCTCGGCCCCGGCGACGAGGCGCTGGTCCCCTCCCCGGCCTGGCCGAATTTCGTCGGCGCCATCGAGACTTCGGGCGCGCGCGCGGTGCCCGTCCGGCTGGGCCGGGAAGGACGCTGGAGTCTCGATCCGGAAAAGCTCGCGGCCGCCGTGACCCCCGCGACGAGGGTCATTTTCCTGAACTCCCCGGCCAATCCGACCGGCTTCGTCGCCACCCGCGAGGAGGTCGCGGCGACGCTGGCCATCGCCCGCACGCACGGCCTCTGGATCGTCGCCGACGAGATCTACGGCCGCCTGACCTACGACGGAACCCGCGCGCCGTCGTTCCATGACGCGATGGCGCCGGACGACAAGATTTTGTTCGTCCAGACCCTGTCGAAGAACTGGGCGATGACCGGTTTCCGGGTGGGCTGGCTCGAGGCGCCGCCGGCGTTAGGGCCGGTCATCGAGAATCTCGTCCAGTTCACCTCGTCCGGCGTGCCGGTTTTCACCCAGCGGGCGGCGATCGCGGCGCTGACCGAGGGCGAAGCGTTTCTGGCCAGCCAGATCGAGCGATGCCGGCGGTCGCGCGACATCCTGTGCGAGGGCCTCCTCGCCACCGGCCGGGTGAAATTCTTCGAGCCCGAGGCGGCGTTCTACCTGTTCTTCGCCGTCGACGGCTTTGCCGATTTGCGCGCGCTGGCGCTGAAGCTGATCGACGAGGCGGGCGTCGGCGCCGCGCCCGGCTCGGCGTTCGGGCCCGGCGGCGAAGGGCATCTGCGCATCTGCTTCGCCCGCAGTCCGGAGCAGATTGCCGAGGCGACGCGGCGCATCGTGCGCTGGCTGATGAGGTGAGGAGCATCCCGCCCGCCGAGGGAGGAGCCCTCGTCGCCAAGGCGGATCGATCGAGGAAAGGGCGCCCGCGAGGACGCCCGCCTTGCGTTCGCCGCGGATGCTCGAAGAGGTTTTCAGACCCGTACGCCGGTGACCGGCGCCGTGCCGAACATGCCGAGCTTGGTTTCGCCGCTCAGCGCGTCGCCGTCGACCGTCACGTTGAATTCGAGGGTCAACGGCATCGGCGAGGTGATGTCGGTCTGCCAGGTCAGCGTGCTGCCCTCGATCGCGCCTTCGAAAGTTTGCTGACCGGCCTGGCCGCTCATCGCTCCGTCGAACGTCGTGTCGGAAGTGGGTCTTACCGTGAGTTGCGCCTCCTGCGGCCCCATCGGGGTTTCGATCACAAGCTTCCACTCACCATCCACGGCCATCGTTGTCTCCCTATCGGCAAGGCGCTTCCCCGCATGTTCCGCGCCAACGCGGTCGTTTACCAGCACGCGCTGGCTGGCGCCACGACAATTGGCGAGGGGCGCCGTATCGGTCGGCGCGCCGCCCCCCATCCGCCATAAGTCCAATGCCTTTCGCGCTGCACCATCTGGCGGCGGGGCGATGTTGCCATTAAATGCTCGCGGTGTAGTCAGGAGATCTCCATGGTTGCTCGCCCGCGTCGCAGCGTCCTTTACATGCCCGGCTCCAATTCCAAGGCGCTCGCCAAGGCGCCGACGCTGCCCGCCGACGCTCTCATCCTCGACCTTGAGGATTTAGTCGCGCCCGACGCCAAGGAAGCGGCGCGCGCCCAGGTCGTCGCGGCGGCCAAGAGCAATTTTGGAGGCCGGGAAGTCGTCATCCGGGTCAACGGCGCCCACACGCCGTGGGGCCCCGAGGACCTTATCGCCGCCGCCGCCGCCGGTCCCGACGCGATCCTGTTGCCCAAGGTCGACGGAGCGGGCGCGATCATGCTGGCCGCCCGCGTGCTGCGGGAGAACGGCGCGCCAGAAAGGACGCGCCTGTGGGCGATGATGGAGACGCCCAACGCCATCCTCAACGCCGGCCAGATCGCCGCGGTCGCGGCTGATTCCGCCTCGCGCCTCGCGGTATTGGTGATGGGCCTCAACGATCTCGCCAAGGAGACGCGCGCCCGTCTGACTCCCGGGCGCCCGACCATGACCGCGTGGGTCGCCAACTGCGTCGTCGCCGCACGCACGCACGGCGTCGATATCATCGACGGCGTCTATAACGACATCAAGGACCTCGAAGGTTTTCGGGCGGAATGCGAGCAGGGTCGCGACATGGGCCTCGACGGCAAGACCCTGATCCACCCGGGCCAGATCGACATCTGCAACGAGGTGTACGCGCCGACGGCCTCCGAGGTCGCGAACGCGCGCGCGATCATCGACGCCTTCGCCCTGCCGGAGAATGCCGGCAAGGGCGTGATCCAGCTCAACGGCAAGATGGTCGAGTTGTTGCACGCCGAGATGGCGAGCCGCACGCTCGCCATCGCCGACGCCATATCGGCGCTGAGCCGGGCGGCCGCCTAAGCCGCCGTCCGCGGCGAACAAACGAACACGTATTCAGGTCGAACGGAGCGGTCCTATGGGCGCGGAGCATCATTCCCTGTTTCAACTCGGGCCGGACACGACACCCTACCGCAAGCTGACCTCCGAGGGCGTGCGGGTCGAAAAGGCGCTCGGGCGTGAGATTCTCGTGGTCGAGCCGTCGGCGCTGACGCGTCTCGCCGAGCAGGCGATGATCGACATCAACCACCTCTTGCGTCCCGGCCATCTCGCCCAGCTAGCGAAAATCCTCGACGACCCCGAGGCGACCGGCAACGACAAGTTCGTCGCCTACGACCTTTTGAAGAACGCCAGCATCGCCGCCGGCGGCGTCCTGCCAATGTGCCAGGACACCGGCACCGCCATTGTCGTCGCCAAGAAGGGCCGGAACGTATGGACCGACGGATCCGACGAGGCGGCGCTGGCCGAGGGAATCCGCGAGGCCTACGCCAAGAAGAACCTGCGCTACAGCCAGCTCGCGCCGCTTTCGACTTTCGAGGAGACGAACACCGGCGACAACCTGCCGGCGCAGATCGACATCGCCGCCGAGGGCGAGGACGCCTACAAGTTTTTGTTCATGGCCAAGGGCGGCGGCTCGGCCAACAAGACCTTTTTGTTCCAGGCGACGCCGTCGATCCTGACCCACGACCGGATCATCGCCTTCCTGAAGGAGAAGATCCTGACGCTGGGCACAGCCGCCTGCCCGCCCTATCACTTGGCCATCGCGATCGGGGGCCTCTCCGCCGAGCTCAACCTGAAGACCGTCAAGCTCGCCTCGGCCCACTATCTTGACGCGTTGCCGACGAGCGGCGCGCCGGACGGGCGCGCCTTCCGCGACCTCTCGCTCGAGGCGGAAATTCACAAGCTCACCCAGGATCTCGGCGTCGGCGCCCAGTTCGGGGGCAAGTATTTCTGCCACGACGTGCGCGTCGTCCGCCTGCCGCGTCATGGCGCGTCGCTGCCAATCGGCATCGGAGTCTCCTGCTCGGCAGACCGCCAGGCGCTCGGCAAGATCACCCGCGATGGCTTGTTCATCGAGGAACTCGAGCACGACCCGGCCCGGTTCCTGCCCAAAATCGACGCGGCGGCGCTTGGCGGCGAGGTGGTGACAATCGACCTCAACCGGCCGATGAAGGGCATTCTCGAAGAACTCACCCGGCATCCGATCCGCACCCGTCTCGCGCTGACCGGCCCGATGATCGTCGCGCGCGATCTTGCTCACGCCAAGATTCGCGAGCGCCTCGACCGCGGCGAGCCGATGCCGGACTATTTCAAGAACCACCCGGTCTATTACGCCGGCCCCGCCAAGACGCCGCATGGCATGGCCTCGGGCTCTTTCGGACCGACCACTGCGGGCCGAATCGGACTCGTTCGTCGACCAGTTCCAGGCGGCGGGCGGCTCGATGGTGATGCTCGCCAAGGGCAACCGCTCGGCGGCGGTGCGCGAGGCCTGCGCCCGGCATGGCGGCTTCTACCTGGGCTCGATCGGCGGGCCGGCCGCGCGGCTTGCGCAGGATTGCATCAAAAAGGTCGAGGTGCTCGAATATCCCGAGCTCGGCATGGAGGCGGTGTGGCGGATCGAGGTCGAGAACTTCCCAGCCTTCATCGTGGTCGACGATAAGGGCAACGATTTCTTCAAGGAGCTGAACCTGGGGTAAGGCGGGGGCGGCAGCAGTCGGGAGCGGCGCGTCTTGCCGTCTCGGTGGCCGTTGTCGGCGTGGACCGCGGCGCCCGGATGCAGAGCTCGGGGGGCTTAACACCGGAAAACGCCAATAACGTATCAGGGCTCCCTGCAAATCGGCGCCGGCTGCGGCGGCGGAGCGGGATGCGCCTCCCGATACTGCGCGAGGATCGGCTCGAGCGTTCCTTTCGGCCAGAAATCTTGGAGCGCCGATCTCTTTCAGGCAGGCGGCGCTCCAATAGAGCCCCGCGACCGACGGCGACCGGCCGCCCTCGACCGCCCGCGCCACGGCGTCGATGTCGCGGGACTCCGGATAGATGTACAGCGTGGTTGGATCATCCTTCACCATCGAGATGACATTCTCGGCGTCCGAGGGCGACCAGCTGGTGCAGCCGTCGCTGCGCCCGGCTGCGTAGATCACGAGCTTTCCAAACGGAATGTAGCCGTCCGAATCGGCGTGGGGATTAGCCGGGTCCCTGCGACGGCAAACTCCCCGAAGCAGAACCGCCGCATGGCCGCCGATCGCCCGCTCCCTAGCGTTCGCAGTCTCCCCTTCGCCGTCGAATTTCACGAAGGCGCGCGTGAGAACCGCCGCCTCTCCGCCCGAGGCGCGATAATAGCCCTTGAAGGAGGCGGTGGTCTCGCCCGTCACATAAGCGCCGCCGGCGGTCAGGTCGGAATCCATCGCGTTGCCGAAGTTTCTCACGCATCGCCGTCCGTTGGAAAAATCCGCAACTCCGTCCAGATCCCGCCCCCCGCCGTGACCCGTCGGGAATTGCCCGAAACGACCCTTCAGCTTCACAAATGATGTAAAATCGGCGTCCCAACCGGCCGTCGCCAAGGTCATGGGGGCGCGTCGCGTCCATGGCGAAGTAGCACGGATTGCGGACCGCGCCTCCGGTCAGCTTGCGCTGATAAAGCGCGCGGGCCCTCTCCAGGACGACAGGCGCGATCTGGCCATCGCCCTCCCCAACATGGGCCTCGAGCCAGGCCGGAACGCCCGGCTGTCCCGCCGCGAAGGACAAGCTCGCGCCTGAAAGCGCGATCAAGGCGCCGAGGCCGAAGCGATTGGGAAGGCGCCATCCAAACGCCAATGATCATGTCTCCTTGATGAGCACGGCTTTCGCGAATATCGCCGCGTTGCCGACTCCCTTTGCGACGGCGGAAGCGCTGTCACCTCTAGACCGGATCGATGATCAGGACTTTAGCGTCCGATGACCATATCCGACGCGGCGGCGTTCCGCCATCGACCGCGAGCCCAACGAATTGGATCTTCCGAGGCGCCGACAGGCGCAGCGGCGGCCGTCGGCAGCACGCACGCTCGCTGAGTGGCCCCCGCTCATTCACTCCGCGCTCCTGCGAACGGCAAAGAAAAAAGCTCAGCTTATCTATGCCGCCAGGGACTGGCGGTTGGGCGCATAACGGCGTCCCGCCGGCCCGCGGAACCAACGTATGAGTTGCGCAACTGATACTCAACAGCGCGGCCTCAACTCAGCCTCGAAGGTGCCGATCAGCACATCATTAGTGGCGGCCTTGGCGCACGCCTCGCACACCGCTCCGAACTCTCCGCCCTTTTCGGCATGCGGACGGATCACGGCCGCCCCGAATTCTTCAACGCTGCAGAATCTGGTGCAGCAGCTGAAGCAAAGCAACTCTGCGCCGTCCGCCATCTCCACCATGACCTTGCCGACGATCTGGTCGTAAATAGCGTCGATTTCGTCGCCCCGGGGCGGGTCGTTGTCGCGGACGACGATGGTGTGCAGGATCAAGTCGGTACGCCTTCAAGAATTCCGGTCACGTCTTGATCGGAGATTAAAACTGTCGCTGCTGCTTAAGACGCGCATTGAGTTCACCCTCCGCCTCTGCAGGCTTTGCCGTAGACTGGAAGCAATTGCCAACGCTGGAAAGGTCCCGCTTCTGCTCTTCCCGGTAAAGTTCAGCCCGTTGCATTAATTTTAGGTGTCCATAGCGGAAAGAGACTAGGTATGGGGTCCTGCGACTTCGATCCCCGCTTGCGGGCTGACGAACCGCGGCGCGGAGGATCGGTGCGAGGGCAATCTGGTCGACGTCGGGCGCAAGCGGACGATGGCCATAAGGATCGAACGGAACAACGTACAACAATCAAGAAGCTTGTCGTGGATGGTCGTGTTCGGCGCGAGGATGAAGAGCCGTCGATCGCTGTGCGACTATGCAGTGCTCCCCGCATCGACGGTCATGACCGCGCCGGTAATGTTGCGTCCGCCCTCGCCCATCAGGAACGAGGTCATCGCGGCGATGTCCTCCACCTCCGCCAAGCGGCGTAACGAGCTTCGACGAATCAGGCGCTTGCGCTCGTCTCCCTCGAGACCGCTGGTCATTTCGGTGTCGATGAAACCGGGCGCGATCGCATTCACATTGATGCCCACTCGCCCGACCTCCCTCGCCAATGACTTCGTAAAGCCTATGAGGGACGCCTTGGTCGCCGCATAGACGGAAAGGCCGCTGAAGCCGGTCGAGGCGATGATCGAGCACAGATTGATTACGCGTCCGCGTTCCTGGACCATCATGTTGCGCACAACGTACTTGCTCAGCAGGATCGGCGAGAGCGTGTTGAGACGGATGAGCGCCTCGATATCGGCATCGGGCATCGTGGCGAGCAGACCTTCCGTCCCGAGCCCAGCGTTGTTGACGAGCCCGAAGATGGGGCCAAACTCTCGCCTGAGCTTGCGGACGAATTCCGGAATCGCTGCAGCGTCTTTCAAGTCGAACGGACAGAAGACCAATGAGCCCGGCCCCTGTTTGAGCTGCGTGATGCTCTCGGATAGGGCGTCGCTCTCGCGGCGCGCGACGGCGACCACCCTGAAGCCGTCGCGCGCCAATCGATTCGCGATGGCAAGGCCGATCCCACGGCTCGCGCCGGTCACAATGACATTATCCATGTCGCGCGATCTTCCCGCCCGACGTCATGGGCAGATCGGCGACAAACCGAAGCGCTGCCGGGGCGGAGTGAGGTCCCAGATCGCGCGCGGCAAGCCGCCAGGATCTCCAACTCCGTGTTAGCGTCAGCCGCGCATCCGTTGCGGAGGACGACGTCTGCGTAGACGAGCGCTCCGGTCACCGGGTTCTTGCGCGCGAAGACGCGGCTGGCGCGAATCAGATCGATCGAGTTGAGCGTCGCCTCTACTTCTTCCGGATGAATCTTGATCCCCCCGACGCTTATGACCCCGCCGCGCCGACCCATGAATAAGCAGCGCTCGCCGCGTCTTTCGACGATATCGCCCGTGTCTACGAAGCCTTCCTCATCCGCCAAGGACGGCGCGCCTTTGCCGAGCAAACGTCGAGCGCAACGGTTTGAACGGACATGCAACGTGTTGTCGACAATCTTCATCTGAACGTCGCCGCGGTCTCCGATCCAGCGTGTCGGAAACCCCGGTTTGCCGTCGTCGACGGCGAAGATGACCCCGGCCTCGGTCGAGGCGTAGGCGTGCTCGATGCGCGCTCGCGGAAAGAATTCATGCAAGGCCGACAGTATCGCCTCATCCGCAATCTCGCCGGACAGCCTTACGTACTCCGGATCGATCCGGTGGCCTTCACCGCTCATAAGAACCTTGCGCCAATGGGTCGGGGTCCCGGAGATGTGGGTGATCCCGGCGTCGCCGAAGCGGGTGAGCATCGAACCGATGTCCTCTCCCTCCGTCCCGACGGTCAGCGAGCCGCGTCCGCCGATTGCACGCAGGAAAATCTGCAATCCTCCATATCGGCGAATGTCATAGAAAGTCGCCCATTGCTGCCACGGCGAGTCAGCAATCGCGCCCGTCAATGTGCTCAGCGTGTGCGCGACCAATTTCGGCGGACCGGTCGTGCCGGAGGTCGGAAGGACCCATTCCGTTTCAAACTCTGAAGCGCGCGGCGCGTCGAGCGGTTGAAGCGGAAGCCGGCAGGCCACCGAATGGCGGACGCGGATCGAGGGCGCTTCGGCCTCGCCGTCGTAGACCAACGCGTCGGCCTCCGCCGTCGCCGCCGCGGACTCGAGGCGCCACGGCTCCCATCCCGGTGGGCAAAGAACAACCCTGCGCGCAAGGCCGTCGAGTTCGATCAGCGCCGCGGCCGCCTTCGCCATGTCTCCGACCCAAAGCACAACCGAGCGCCCGAGCAGTCCTTTCAGATTCGGGCCGAGACTTGTCGCCCGTTCAAGCTCGTCGAGGCGCAGAACATGGTCTCGCGTCGCGACCACCCGGCCCCGACCGCGCCCGTCCGCGAGGCGACCGATGAGATTTGGCACGCTAGGCAAGAGCTTCCTCGTAAAGGGCCACGAACTCGCCGATCGTGCTGGGGAACCGCCCGCTCGGCGCCTCGCTCAGCGGATCCCGGCCGAGCATGTCTTCGAGGCGCGCGACCAAGAGGGCAAAACAAAGCGAATCGAGGCCCGAATCCTTGAGCGGCAGTTCGTCGGTGAGTTCCGGCAGACGCCTCTCATGCAGAGCTGCAACCGCCCGCATTTCGTTCAGAATGGTGTCCCTCATCGACATCGAATTTTCCTGCTTGCATTGAGTTCAAGGGATTTAGGCATGGTGGAAGCGAGACCCGTCGTCTGCCAATCCGTTACGGCGAGGCGAGCTCCGGAGTTCTCACTGTTGAGGATTGACCGCGAGTCAGGCCGACAGCGTTTGCAATCATCTCGACCCAGTTGCGGAAGAACGAGGTTGCCGAATCGCGCCAGCTCGCCGCTCCGGCCAAGGAGTCGATCAAGGACAGGTCTTCAATCCGTACGCAAGAGCGGTCATCTCGAGCACGACGCTCCATCGCGCACAGTTCGGCCTCCGCCGCGGCGCCGAAATAGCCCCTTGGCCTAGCGGGCTCCCTCTCGGTCTCCCGTCGCAAATACAGCTCCAAATCTCGGCGGTATTCCTTGGCGAGAGAATTTCCATCATATTCCGGATGGCCCTGCAGGAACACGAATTGGCTTCCGAAACACTTTGTAAAAGTGTCGACGCCGTGCGCCGGCGAACTGGTCAAGACGTTATAGCCCGCGCGCTCAAGCTCGCTCTCGACAAGGTCGTTATATCGGGAGTGAGGGATCAGACGCGCTCCGCCTTTCTTTCCAACCAACGGATGGGTCCTTTTCGTCGTGAAGGCGAAGACGCCTGTGCGTTTCTCGGCCAAGGGTCGTCGCTCGACGCCGTCGAGGTGCAGGACGCCAGCGTGAGCCGCGAGACAGGACAATATCGTTGACGTCGTGTTGAGCTTGGCCCACTCAATCAACTCAACCAACTCCTCCCAATAGGGCTCCTTATTGAGACGGTCAGCTTGTGGCTGCGCGCCGGTGAAAATCAGCCCGTCGAGTTCGCTGCCCACAATGGCGCTCGCAGGTTCGTAGCGCGCGGCGATATAGTCTCTGGCGCAGTCTGAGCGGCTGATCCCTTTCAACGCGAAAATGCGAAACCGAACATCGAGATCGTCCGAAGCCTCCGCGACCAGAGCCCCAAACTGGCGCTCGGTAACCTTGAGAGCCTGATCGCCCATATTGTTGACCAAGCCAATCTCGATGCGTCTCCGCCCACTTTTGGGTGTGGCGCGCAAGACTGGCCGCGAGGCCTTTTGCGAAATGCTCATCCTGCCGCCCCAGTTTTGGGTAACGCCGTTTGAGTCCCCATATCGTTCTCGGGGACCATCTGGATTACAGCACCGCCGCGCCCGCTCCTGAGCGCGCGGTCGTCTAGGCGGCCAAACGCGGCGCCGCCCCGACGAGGAGATCCCTGAACGCATCCCACAGCGGAAGAACTCGGTCATCCGCGACGAGATGCCGACACAGCGCCCCATGCTCGCCCGAGTCCAACTTGATGTGCTCGACCAGGAAATGCTTGAACGCCTTAAGAGACGTCTCGTCCCAGTCCAAGGCCTTCAGGATCGCTCGGAAAACAACCTCCAGGCCGCCGTCCTCGTAAGTCGCAAGGCTCATCGCGCGAGTTAATCCATCCGCAGAGGCCACCTTGTCGAGGTATTCGCGGCCAAGCGTATCCACATGCTTGCGAGCAGCCCCGTCGAGGCTGGCCATCTCGATCGTACGTCTCATAAACTCATCATGATTCATCTTCTCGTGCTTCTCGGCAACGCCGGGATAGGGAGACAGATTGTCTGTATCGCATTCCCCTTCGCGCAATTCGATCAATTGCCGATCGGAGGGGTAGAGTTCGCAAGCAATATGGACTGCATCGACGAACTGCTTTGAAAAATAATAATAGGCCCGACAAACCGCCATCAATTCCTTGCGGTCAAGCGCCTGCCAGTTGAGCTCACCGATCTGGTCGATGACCGTCTTATAACGAGTGACAATCTGGATGTTCATACCATTAATCCTTCCCTTGGCCGTATCAATTTTTCACTTGATTTCACTGATAATGGCTAATGGTCGTGAGAAGGGCACTGTATTGTGTCACACTGCAGGCCACTAGTTCCCGACATGATTGATTGCTTCCATTACAGCCCCGCACAAATCTTATTATTCAATTTCCGATGATAGCCGCCACCTATCTTTCGACATAGCTCCTTACGCTCTTTGACGAAGGCGGCCGAGCGTGACCATGTGCGGTCCGATATGCTTAGGTGCTATATGCGTAAGCGCGCGTCGTCGCAGGTCTAACGGTGCGATTCAGCGCGGATCGCTCTCCAGGTATTTGCTACGCGATCCTTAATGCCGTTTGTCGCCAACGACGGGAAATTCCTCAATGCGAACAGAGACAATTTCTATCCATGGGGGATTTACTTGTGATCCCGCCACCAAATCGGTGGCGCCGCCGATCTATCAAAATGTCGCTTATGAGTTCGACAGCGCAGACCACGCTGCAGCCTTGTTCAATCTCGAATTGCCCGGCTTTCGATATAGCCGCATTGCAAACCCCACGACGGACATATTGGAAAAGCGAGTTTCTCAGTTGGAAGGCGGACTCGCCGCCGTCGCGGTGGCGTCTGGCCAGGCCGCGCTCGCTTACGCCTTCTTGACCCTTGCAGACCGCGGGGGGAGCATCGTAGCGCCCGCCCAGTTATACGGGACGACGCATACCTTGCTCGCTCACACCCTAAGGCGGAACGGAATCGAAGCGCGTTTCGCCAAAAGTGAACGCGCCGGCGATATCGCCCCGTTGATCGACGAGACGACCCGCGCGATCTTCTGCGAGTCCGTCGGCAACCCTGCGGGCAACGTCTGCGACATTGAGGCGGTTGCCGAACTGGCTCATTCCCGGGGGCTCCCGTTGCTTGTCGACAACACCGTGGCGACTCCGATTTTATTACGCCCGATCGAACATGGCGCTGATATCGTGGTCCATTCCCTGACCAAATTCATGGGCGGACACGGGGTCGCCATGGGCGGCGCCATTATCGAATTCCGGCCGTTTCGATTGGACGTCGCACCCGTCGCGCTTTCCGATGTTTTGCGAACCGGACGATTCCTATCATGGACTGATCTACGTCGAACAGTTCGGGCGCGAGGCCTTCATCGGCCGGGCCCGCGCTGTGTACCAGCGGACGACGGGTGCTGTGCTTGCGCCGATGAGCGCCTTCCTTATCCTTCAAGGCATCGAGACCCTTCCCCTTCGCATGGAGCGTCACGCGCAAAACGCCGGCGGCGTCGCCCGATTTCTGCGCTCGGATCCGAGAGTGGCTTGGGTTGAGTACGCGGGCTTCCCTGACAGTCCGTACTACGCCCTGACACAAAAGTACTTTAACGGATTGGCGCCATCATTGCTGACGTTCGGAGTAAAGGGAGACTTTGACGATGCCAAGACGTTCTACGACGCCCTCAAGCTTGTTAAGCGCGTCGTGAATATTGGCGATACGCGGACGCTTTGTTGCCATCCTGCATCAACGACCCATCGACAAATGACAGCCGAGGAACAGCGCCGAGCAGGCGTCACCGCTGAGACGATACGTCTGAGCGTCGGACTCGAACACGTCCAAGACATCGTCGATGATCTCAGCCAAGCCTTGAATGCGATCGCGCGACCAATTCGCGCCGCCGCCAAAGGCAGCGAGCATTGATCACGGGGTCGCCGCTTAGAAGCTCTTGGGCTCGGCCCGGATGGAAGCGTACCGTTCGGCGTCAAGGGCGACATAGAGCTCACGCTTGCTGTCGAACACGTAAAGCGGATCGTCGATTAGCGCGGGGTCAAAGCCCTGATCGAGATAGGACTTCCGCTTCGGTTTGAAGGTCGCTGTGGTCGTGATCGTGGAGGCGAGGCGCAGGAACAGCGGTCGGGCATACTTTGGCAATACCTGTAGCCGCCCGGGGAGTCCATCGAGGTCGAAGCTGTCATCAATCTTGAGCAGCGCCATTCCTGCGCGTCCGTCTGCGCCTGGGACAGCAACCCCATAAACGACCGCGTCCTGCACGCCGGGACAACCGCAGAGCACGGACGCGACAGCCGTGGTCGAGACGTTCTCGCCTTTCCAGCGAAAGGTGTCTCCCACCCGATCGACGAATCTGTAGAACCCGTCAGCGCTACGACACATGAGATCGCCTGTCCGCATCCACGCGTCGCCGGCCTTGAAGACGTCGCGCAGAATTTTTCGTTCCGTTTCGACGTCTTCGCTATAGCCCTCGAATCGGGCGCCGGAATTCCCGTCGATGCGCCCCAGCGCCTCCCCGATTTGGCCGTCGGGGCATCGCTCGCAGAAGCCATCCGCGCCACGTGAGGGCGCCTGCAAATCATAATCAAACCGCGCCAGTGCGATCGTGTCCCGAAGCGCGAGGAATGGTGGGATGCGGCCGACCGAGCCGATCTCGCCTTCGACATTGTAGAGCCACACGTTCCCCTCGGTCGAGGCATAGAACTCGAATATGCGCAGGGGTCCAAACCGATCCAGAAAGGGTTGCCACACATCCGGAGACAGCCCGTTGCCAATGGCCAACCGGGCCCCATGGGAACTGTCCGCCGGACCCACCGGGGCGGCTAGAAGGTAGCGGCATAGCTCTCCGATATACTGAAAGGCCGTGCACTCCCAGCGTTCGATGTCGCGCCAAAAGTTTCGGGCCGAAAACCGCTCGGCGATCACGACAGACCCGCCCCGCACCAGGGGCGCGCCGACGGCGACGACACCGCCAACGCTATGGTGCATCGGCAGGCAGTTGTAGAGCCGATCGGATGCGGTAAAACCGGCGAGGCCCGCGAACCAATACACCCATGTGACCAGCTTTCGATGACTGACTTCAGCCGCTTTCGGCAGGCCCGTAGTCCCCGAGGTGAAAATTCTTAAGGCGCGATCGTCGAGAGTGACACGTCGCAGTTCGCTGCGGCTCAAAGGCTCCGCGCTCTGTTCGCTAACGGCAAGATCGATGGAAGCGATTTCGGGTCGTCCGCCCCCATGAACCCAGATTTCCGTCGGTTCGAGGCGCTCTGCGGCCGCTCTGCGGCAGACATCAGCGCATTCTGCCGAAGCAATAAGCCGACGAGCGCCCGCCACTCTCAGAGCGTGCGCAAGCGCGGGCGGCGGCAGGTCGGGACCGATCAACGCGACAATTGCGCCCACCTGGATCAACCCAAGCCATATAACGAAATACTCAGGGCAGTTGCCCATGACGAGCGCAATAACCTGTCCGGGTTGAACGTCGTTGCTCAAAGCCCATCGCGAGTATTGATTCATGCGCCGTTCAAGGTCGCGAAAGCTGAATTCGTTCCCCGTCGCTGATCAATGCGATCGAATCGGTGTACTTTTGCGCCCAGTCCGCCACAAAACGCGGTAGAGTGCGTTCAGCGTCGCGGGTCGCCTGCGCCGAGCTTTCGAGAGCGCTCACCCATGCCCGTGACGATTGCACCCCCCGCTTTACAGGGGATCGAGCAATCCTCGCTTCACCTTCCTCGGCCACCCCTATCCCCCTACCTTACTGCAACATCACGTTAATAAAGCCTTCCCACGGGACGCGCATCCTGGGCAGCAAGCGCACAATGCGCCTCACGGGTAAGGGGTGAATGATTATGCATACGGCCGAAGGATCCGACAGTCGCGCGGGTTACATCGCTTGCGACATTTCTCGCTGACCGCCGTCGCGACGGCTATTACCACGTGCTCGTCAACTTCCGGCGAATGGCCTCCTACCACTTCCGAAGTATAACTTTCGCCCGCAGAGCGACGGGCAAACGCTCTGAGCTTTAACGCCGTTTTTAGGATACCTCTTATTGTATAACGTTGAATACTACGGCGATTGTGACGTACCGGAAAATGATTAATTGATTGGTTGTTTTCTGTTTGCTACGGTCGAAACTCACGAAGGACCTTCCTACAGAAACTTCAGTACGGCCGACATTCTCCCACTTAGATAAATTAAGAGAGGGGATTACCAACATTTTTATTAGAATAATTTGCCTTGCTCGGAGAATTAACGGATGAACAACTCGCAGTCGAACCTGACTTTGACGCCGTCTTCCGCGTTAGGCAGCGCGGCGCACCTATCGGTGGTGGAAAAAGGTCCGCTGTCGTTACAGGGGACGACGAGCGACCGTGTCAACATTCTCGGCATCGGAGCAATGCCGCTTGACTTGGACAAGGCGGTGGCGACGCTTGAGCGCTGGCGAGTGGAACGCCGGCGCGACTATGTTTGCGTGATCTCCGTGCACGGACTGGTAGTGGCGCAACGCGACCCTGGCATCCGCAGCGCTCTCAATCGCTGTGGTATGGCCACCGAGGACGGTATGCCGTTGGTCTGGTGGTCGCGCCTCGCAGGCTTCTCACAGGCGCGTCGCGTCTGCGGCTCCGATCTGCTCGACAAAGTATGCGCTTTCGGTTTGTCCCGCAATTATCGCCATTATTTCTATGGCGCCAGTCCGCGCGTGCTCGACCTGCTCGTCGATAGATTGCAGCGGCGCCATCCTGGCCTGATCGTGGCGGGCCACCGCTCTCCACCGTTCCGGCCCCTGACCGCCGTCGAGGACGCCGATGACATCGCCGCGATCAACGCGGCTCGTCCGGATTTCGTTTGGGTTGGGCTCGGGATGCCGAAGCAGGAAAAGTGGATGGTGGAGCATCTCGGCAAAATAGAGGCTGCCGCACTGCTCGGTGTAGGCGCAGCGTTCGACTTCCATGCCGGCACGAAGCCACGCGCGCCGATCTGGATGCAGCGCTCTGGGCTGGAATGGGTGTTCCGGCTGATGACCGAACCGCGCCGGCTCGCGCATCGCTACCTGATCGACAACGCATTGTTCATCGCTTACACGCTGAGGCAAGTCGCGGGGTTGAAGTTCCACGAACAGGACTGGTGAGGCGGGTGAGCGGCGCTGCCCCTGAGGTGTCCCTTCGGGCCTTCACGCGGAACTGCCTCGACGGGTCAGCCCCGCGCTTCCCGCTTGGCGACATGTTTCGAGGCGTTCACCCGAGGTCTTGTGTCGAAGCGTTCCTCGGTTCGACTGCACGGCATACGCGCCGCGGCCTTGGTTTAATGGCGAGGATGGTCGTGGCTCGCGGGCGCGGCGCTCACACCACAATCGGTTACGTGATGAGGGCGCGCGACAGGCTGAGACCTCAACGGAGAGGACACTAAGATGGATCCGGCAAACTTTGAGTACGAAAATACGGGCAAAGTTGCGGAGCCGTCGAAATTTAGGCTCCGGCTCGACGCAGGGACTATGCTGCTTGCTTTCCTCGTCGTGTGCACCGCTTACGTGTTGGCGAAAGCGACCTGGTGAAGTCGATCTCATCATTCGCGTCGTGTGAAGGACAACGCTGATTGGCGATCCGAAGCGCTAAGGACGAGAAGGCGTCAAGTGTGGCCCTGTGTACGCTCCGAAGGCTCGCCTCGTCCAGGTGATGGGATGATTGCCGCTCTGTATTTGAGGTTACCATGTTAGACTCGAACAACGAGCGGGCCTTGATCGCGGCAAAGCCCCCTGCCATGGAGGCGGATGAACCGTCCGCTGCGGAATCTATTGCCAATATTCTTGGCATGGTCCGCCGACAATTTCTTTTGGTCTTTGTTCTTGGGCTTATTGGCGTTGTTTTCGGCGCCGCTTTCCTTTTGAAATCTCAGCCGCCATTTACAGCCACAACGACATTGCTAATCGATACACACAAGATGGAGATATTTCAACAACCTGCCGTATCAGACGCATTGCCTATTCAGGCTAATGGCGCAGTCGAAAGCCAAATTGAGTTATTTAGGTCCGATGCCGTCGCATTGCGCGTGATAAAGAAACTTAATCTTGTGAATGATTCGCGGTTTGTTGGCGAATCGAATCATAGCCTTATCGCATCTCTGCTACATAAATTTGTGCCTTCCTACTATACTGAATCAATTGACGACAATTCCCGTCAGAACTTGACCTTAAAGCTATTTAATAGCAATTTGACTGTGGAGCGAATAGGTGTCACCTACGCAATCGAGATCAAATACCAGGCGGCGGATCCCGAACTCGCCGCCCAAGTGGCGAACGCCGTCGCAGACGCGTATATCGACCTACAACGAGCATCCGAGTACGACACAGCCCGGCGGGCTAGCGATTGGCTCGAGGATCGCATGCCGGAGTTGCGGGCCAAGAGTGAAGCTGCACAGAAAGCGGTCGGTCAGTATAGGCAGGAGCATAACATCGTTGAAACGAGCAGTGGCCAGACGATCGAGGATCAACGCTTAACTGACATGAACCTTAAATTGACCGCCGCCCGAGACGAAACGCTAAAGGCTAAGGAAAAATCTGATCAATTCGCCGCTTTTGACGGAACTGATTTTCTGAGCACACTTAGCAGCGGATCTGGCAACGGTGTCGCAACGGAGTCCATAGACAAGCTGCGCAGCCAATACTTCGACATAGCATCCAAATTGGCAGAGTCGTTCGGGCATTTGGGGGCCAACAATCCAACGATCGTGAGCCTTCGGAACCAGGAAGCTCAGTTGCGTTCCGAAATAATGGCGGAGATCCAACGCCTGAAACAGGCGAGCGAAAGCGATTACGCCGCTGCCCAAAAGCGTGAGGCGAGCCTTAAGAACGATTTCGACGCGGCCGTCGCACAGGCTCACGGCGCCAAGGAGGCGCAGGTCAAACTACAGGAACTCGAGGCTTCAGCACACGCTTATCAGGACCTATACACCACGTACGTCAGTCGGTACAATGCATCCCTTCAGCAGGCGGTGTCGCCGATTGCGGAAGCAAGCGTCATTACACCTGCGACGCCGCTCATCCAAAGAGATTATAAGAAAACTATCCAGTTAGCTTTGCTCTTTCCTCTTGCTGGCCTCATGCTCGGTTTTGGTGTCGCTCTGTTGCGCGAAGTGCTTTCTGAACGCGTCTTCCTGACAAGCAAGTCGGTTCAGTCGCGCTTACGCATCGCATGTATCGGTCTTCTCCCCAAGGAGACGGGGAAACGAACGAGATGGCGCCGGGAAAAGCCCGCAACGGCGCGGATCCAAGAACAGTTGTGCGAGGGGATCGCGGAATAAGTTGGACCGTAGTGGATCGTCCGTTTTCGCAATTCTCTGAGGGCGTACGATCGATTAAATTCGCAATCGACTTGGAGAACAGGTCCAGGTCAAGCCGGGTCATCGGGATCACTTCGGCGCTTGCCAATGAGGGAAAATCGACGGTATCGCTCGCGGTTGCCCAAATGATTGCAAGCAATGGAGCGTCCACCATTCTTGTTGATTGCGACCTAAGAAATCCATCGCTGACGCGCTCGATCGCCCCGAGCGCGACGAGCGGAATTATCGAACTTACTTTTGGCCACAAATCGCTTGAGGACGTTGTCTGGAAGGATCCGACGAGCCAGATGGCGTTCATTCCAGCGATTCCTAGCCCAGCGCCTCCTGATCCGCCGTCCGTGCTCTCAAGCGCCGAACTGAGGCAGTTTTTTGACAGATTGCGAGAGCAGTACCAATTTGTTATAGTCGATCTGTCGCCGCTTGTTCCTGTCATCGACGTCTATGCAACAATTGACTTCGTTGATGCATACGTGCTCGTTGTCGAGTGGGGACGGACGAACGTCGACATCGTGAAACGTGCGCTTCGAGCGGCCCCGACCGTGTCAGATGCGATAATTGGCGCAGTTCTGAATAAAGCTGAGGTCAAGTCACTGGCGACTTATGACCCCTACGCCACGAGTTACTACTTCGACGCCGGCGATCGATCGTAGTTTTTCGAGAGCGCTTTCCCCAATGACAGATGACCTACTGGCTCGTCGCTGGAGAAATTTTCCGTCCTTGGGTTAAGTCTCGTTCTGCAGGGTTCAGGGGTTCAGCCGCATGGGGTTGGCGTCGCGTTAGGGTGTAACCCGGCCGGAGGTCCCACCTTATCGGCCCGTTGGCGAAATTCGAAAGTTCGGATTCCCTCTGCTTGTGGGGTTGGGGATGATCAGCGATGGCGATGGGGCGGGTTGAGGGGGGGTGAGGGGGGTGAGGGGGCTCAGGGCGATCTGATGGCGACGTGGGCCGAGATGCCGCGCTCGCGGGAACACGTGTTTTACGACCGGCTGCAGGAACTGCTGCGGAGGCGTTTCGATCTACTACGCGCCGCGGAGGGGGGCCATCGTTGCCGCCGGGCCGGTACTTCCGCATGCACATGATTGGGTACTTCGAAGGCATCGACAGCGAGCGGAGCCGTCGCGTGGCGTTGCGCGGACTCGTCCTCGCTGCGCGATTGCCTGCAGCTGTCGAACCGGGAGAAGGTTCCCGATCATTCCCGGCTGTCGCGCGCGCGGTCGCATCTCGCACGAGGCCCGCGAGATGGTGTTCGGTTTCGTGTTGAATCTGGTCGCCGAGCGCGGCTGGTGAGGGGCGAGCGGCGCTGCGCACGATCGTGCGGCGCGACAACGGCGAGAGCTATCGCGCGATGCTGACGCGGATGGCGACAGAGAGCGGGACCGAGACGCCGAGGAGTTGGCGCGGTTCGACCGCAAGGGCAAGACGCTGTCGAACGCGGACTGGAAGAGCCCGACCGACCCGGAGGCGAAGATGGCCAGGATGAAGGATGGAACGACGCATCTGGCCTATAAACCCGAGCACGCGGTCGATCTCGACACGGGCGTCGTGGTGCCGGCGCCGATCCATCCGGCCTACCAGGGCGACACGACGACGCCGTCTCTCCGACGCTGGAGGCCGGGCCTGCAATCTTGCCAAGGTCGGGCTCGCGCCGAGCGAGAACGAACCTGCGTGCTGATCGCTGACAAACGGCTGCCATGCGCGCGACCCGCTGAAGGCGCTCGATGGTGGCGTAGGGAGGACGCGCATCGCCGAGCCGAGCCGGCCAACGGCTATCTTCGCTGGCGCGGCGATGACGCCGCCCAGAAAGCGGTCTGCGCCAACCGGGCGCGGCTGAAATCCTGGATCGGTCGCGATACGATGCGTCGGCGCGGCGAATTGGCCGAGCGCAGCTTCGCCCATATCCTCGATCGCGGCGGCATGCGCCGCGCTTGGCTGCGCGGACGCGAGAACAGTCGTAAGACCGTATGTCCGCCCGGACGGTGAGGTGGCTCGCCCTACACTGCGCGTCCGAGGGTTGCTCGGACTGGCCGAGCCGATCCTCATCGCAGGAGGACGAGCCGTGGCGGATTATAGAGAAGGGTTTGTTGGAATCGATGTCGCGAAGCTGAGGAACGCGATCGCAATTGCGGATGCCGGCCGGGACGGAGAGGTTCGCTTCTTTGGCGAGGTCGATGCGTCGGACTCGAGCATGCGCCAGGTCATTCAGCGGATCGCTGCGAAGTTCGATCGAGCGCACTTCTGCTACGAGGCGGGGCCGACGGGATACAGGCTGTATCGGCTCATCCGCTCGCTGGGCCACGAGTGCACGGTGGTGGCGCCGTCACTGATACCGAGGAAGCCAGGCGATCGAGTGAAGACAAACCGTCGCGACGCGGTCTCTTTGGCAAGGCTGCTGCGGGCTGGCGAACTGACGGCGGTTTGGGTTCCGATGAAGGCCACGAAGCGATGCGAGATCTCGTTCGCGCCCGAGCGGCGGCGGTCGAAACGCTGCGCATCCATCGGCAGCAGGTCAGCGCTTCATGCTCAAGCATGGTCGCGTTTATCCGCGCAAGAAGGGCTGGACGATGCGCTATCTGCGCTGGCTCCAGGAGCAGAAGTTCGATCACCCGGCCCACCAGATTGCGCTTCAGGAAATGGTCGAGGGCGTGCGCATCGCGAAGCTGCTGAAATTCCGGAGGAAGCCGCCCCCAATTCCGGGATGATGCCGCCCCCCTGTAACGGAATGATGCCGCCCCCCAATTCCGAGATGATCGCGCCCCCCATAATGGAATGATCCCGCCCGGGGTCTTTCGCGATTGGCGGGCGCCGCCGTTGGCCTGATCAGGTCGCCCCTTTGGCAAGCCCAAAGGAGGATCAATGCCAGCGGAGCGGATTGGGATGCGCGATGCGCGCGAGGTTATTCGGCTGAAGTCAGCGTCGGTGTCGACGCACGAGATCGCCCGTCGTCTCGGCCTGGCGCGCTCAACGGTGCGGGGGACGTTGAAGCGGGCGGAGACCGCGGGACTCGCCTGGCCGCTGCCGGACGACATGACCGACGCGGCGCTGGAGGCGGCGCTCTACGCCAACCGTCGAAGCAAACGGGGCCATAGGAGGATCGCCGAGCCGGATTGGGCCGGCGTGCATCGCGAACTGAAGCGCAAGCACGTCACCCTGCTGATCCTGTGGGACGAATACATCGCCGACAACCCGGGCGGCTACAGCTACTCGCGGTTCTGCGAGCTCTGTCGGGCCTTCGAGAAGACGCTGTCGGTGACGATGCGCCAGACGCACGTCGCCGGCGAGCGGCTGTTCGTCGACTACGCCGGCGACGGCGTCCCGGTGGTCATCGACAGGCTCACCGGCGAGATCCGCGTGGCGCAGATCTTCGTCGCGGTGTTGGGGGCGTCGAGCTTCACCTTCGCCAAGGCGACCTGGACGCAGGCGCTCCCGGACTGGATCGACGCCCACGTGCGCGCCTTCGAGGCGATCGGCGGCGTCCCCGAACTCATCGTGCCGGACAACACCAGGACCGCCATCGTCAAGGCCTGTTTCTACGAGCCTGAGGTCAATCGCACCTACGCCGAGATGGCGACGCATTACGGAACCGCCGTCCTACCCGCGAGGCCGAGAAGGCCACGCGACAAAGCCAAGGTCGAGCAGGCCGTGCTGATCGTCGAGCGCTGGCTGCTCGGCCGGCTTCGGCGACGGATCTTCCACAGTCTCGCCGAGGTCGACGCCGCGCTCGGCGAGCTCATGGTCAAGCTCAACGAACGCCAGCCCCTGCGCAAACTCGGCGTCACCCGCCGCCGGCTGCTCGAGGAGGTCGATCGCCCGGCGCTGAAAGCGCCGCCGGGCGAGCCTTACGAGTACAGCGAGTGGCGCGGCTGCCGGGTCGGGATCGACTATCACATCGACATCGACGCGCACTATTACTCCGTCCCCTACCGCTTCGCCCGCGCCGAGGTCGACGCGCGCCTGACCGCCCGCGGCGTCGAGATCTTCCACAAGGGCGAGCGCATCGCCGTCCACTTGAGGTCCAGCGGCAACGGGAAACACACCACCGTTTCCGAGCACATGCCCTCAAGTCATCGGCGCTACGCCGGCTGGACGATCGAGCGCATCCGGGAGGACGCCCGCAAGATCGGCAAGGCGACCGCCGCCCTGTGCGAGCAGATCCTCGAGTCCCGGCCCCATCCCGAGCAGGGCTATCGCGCCTGCCTCGGCATCGTGCGTCTCGCCGGCTCTTACGGCGCCGCCCGCGTCGAGGCCGCAGCCGAGCACGCCATCGAAATCGGCGCCCGGACCTACGGCTCCGTCAAATCCATCCTCGAAAACAAGCTCGATCGGAGGCCGGCGCCCAGGCGCCCCGCGGACACCGCTCCGATCCGTCATTCCAACATCCGCGGGCCACGTTACTACCATTGAGGAGAACGCCGACGTGCTCAGACATCCGACCCTCGATCAGCTTCACGCCCTCGGCCTCCAGGGAATGGCCAAGGCCTTCGCCGATCTCGCCGACGCCGATGAGCCCAAGGATCTCACCCACGCCGACTGGCTCGCCCTGCTCCTCGACAGGGAGATGTCATGGCGCAGGGACAAGCGCCTGACGACCCGCCTGCGCGCCGCGAAGCTGCGCCAGCAAGCGAGTGTCGAAGACGTCGACTATCGCGCCGTCCGTGGTCTCGATCGCGCCCTTTTCCAAAAGCTCTCCGAGGGCGACTGGATCGAAGCCCGCGACAACCTGGCCCTGGTCGGCCCAGCCGGCGTCGGGAAAAGTTGGCTGGCTTGCGCCATCGGCCACAGAGCTTGCCGCGACAATCGATCCGTCCTGTACCATCGCTGGCCGAAGCTCTGCGAGGATCTGGCGCTCGGCCGTGGCGACGGCCGCCATCCACGCCTGATCAAATCCCTCGGCCGCGCCGATCTCCTCATCCTTGACGACTTCGGCCTTGAGCCCCTCGACCCCGGCGCCCGCCACGATCTGCTCGAAATCCTCGAGGAGCGTTATGGCCGCCGATCGACGATCGTCACCTCCCAGCTCCCGCTGTCCGCCTGGCATGAGGTCATCGGCGACCCGAGTTTTTCATGACGCCTCCTTCCTCGAACGCCTCATGCGCTGGACGTGCGCGCGAAGGCGGCCGATTTGTTCATCTGACAGGTCGATTTGCCAAGGTTGGCCCTTGGCGAGTTGATGACCGACGAGAAGTCCGCGGGCGAGATAATCGAAGATCGTTTGCGGCGTGACCCCGAGCGCCGTCGCGGCGCCCTGGACGGACCATCGGCCGTCGGCCCAGCGTGGCGGGTTGGCTTCGACCCCGTTGATCTTCACGGTCGGGATGCTCCACCGGTCTCGGAGAGCCCAGACATTCCCTCCCGTGAAAGCGCCGCCGCGGGCGGTGAGGAAGCCCTCCTGATTGAGGACGGTCGCGACTTCCTTGTCCATGGCGCCGGCTGCGTTGAGGGCGGCGATCCGGCGGCGCAGGCCATCGAGATCGGCCGTGTCGCGATAGGCGCGAACCCGACGCACGAGGGCATGCTCGCTGGTCGCGCCGGTCTGCCATGCGATCTTGAGCCAGACCCGCCCGGGCAACCGCGTCTGGTCGATGACCACCTCGCGAATGACGAACCGCAGGATGCGCTTCCGGTCCATCGCGGTCGTCGTCGGGGCGCGCCAGATCTGCGGCAGATTCTCGCCGAGCGCCTGCAGCGCCGCGCGATCTTCATCCTCGAGCGCAAGCGGCTCCTCGGCGCGCCAGCGCGCGTGATCCTGATCAATCGCTTCGAGGGCGCGCAGCTTCTCCTCCCAGGCGCGCTCGAGGGAGCGCGCCACGAGGCGGTTCTCAGGTTCGACGGCGTCGTATTGACGACGCGCCCGCTCCGCCTCGTAACGCGCGCGTTCGCGACGCAGCGCCCATTGTCGTTCCAGTTGGCGGGTCTCTTCCTCCAGTTGCCCGACAGCCGCCAGCGCGATCGCGATCTGGTCAGGGGCGAGCGCATCGAGAAGAGCGCCTTCCACCAACGCGTCTATCGGCAGCGCCCGCGCCTCCTGGCACAAAGCCGCGCTCCGCTGGTCACGGTCGAAACGGCAGCAATAAACGGGGTAGTCCCCGTCCGGACCGGTGTAGCGCAGGCTCATTCGCCGGCCGCAGCGCCCGCACAGGGCCACGCCCTGGAGCAACGCCACGCCCTTGCGGGGAGCGCCGATATGTCCTGCCTCGTATCGATTGGCGTTGCCGGCCAGTCGCCGCTGGTTGGCCATGTACTCCTCCCAGCTGATGTAACCCGGATGGGCGGCCCGGAGGCAGACCGGCCAATCCTTTATCGCCACCTTGACCGTCGCCGGGCCTGCGCCTGGCCGGCGCCGGCTTGGCTCCACTCGCCTGCGGCCATAGACATACGCCCCAGCATAGGCCGGATTCTGAAGAATGCTGCGAACCCGCGCGCTGTCAGCTTCCCGCCAGATGACGTCGTGCGGGCTCGGCCCGAGGAGAGGACGGACGGGCAGCGGCAGCCCGTGGGCGCGCAGGAAGCGCATCACGGCTCGAGCGGTGTGCAATTCCTGGAACTTCGCGAACACCAGCTCGATGCGCGCCCTCACCTCTTCATCAGGGTTGAGAATGATCGCGCCTGCCCGATCCAGGGCGAGCCCAGCCGGAACGGGCAAACGGAGCTCGCCTCGCGCCGCCTTCTGGCGTTCGCCCTGATGCAGCCGCACGCGGATCTGATGCAGTTCGGCCTCGCTCATGATTCCGGACAGCCCGAGCAGCAAGCGATCGTGATAGGCGCGAGGATCATAGAGGCGCTCGCCGTCGGCGATCAGAACGCCGAAGACGGAGCAGAGTTCGAGCAGTTGATGCCAGTCGCGGTTGTTGCGCGCCAGACGGGAGGCGTCCAGGCTGACGACGAGACCGGCGTTGCCCAAGCCGATCTCGGCGATCAGCTTCTGGAACCCATGCCGCTCGGCGCTCCCCGCGCCCGACTTCCCCAGATCCTCGTCGATGACCTGAATGCGCTCCCCTGGCCACCCCAGCGCAGCCGCTCGGTCGACCAGACGATATTGCAGTTCGGTGCTCTCCTGGTGCTGCCGCACCTGATTCACCGACGACTGCCGCACATAAATGTAGGCCAGCTTCGCCCGGTGCACCGTCGTGACGCGCTCGTCATCGAAGGGCGCGGTCATCAGCATGGACGTCCTCCCCCCTTGAGGCGTCTTCCATTTGCCGATGACGGCGCAGGAGTTGGGCCAGCGCCTGTGCGAACTGCGCTCGCGCCTCCTCCGACAGGTTTGGCCATAGCCGGGGGCAGACATTGGAAGGAGGGTTGGACGCAGGAAACGGACTCGACGGCGACAGAGACGCTACGCGACGCGGAAGACCTTGAAGAGTCATCGCGAATCACCTCCTCGGCGAGGAGGGAGAGCGTCGCTCTCAAATGGCGCGCCAATGGGGTGAGGGTGCGAACGCTGACCCGAGTCGCCTCGGCCGGCGATCGCTCAGCCTCCGCCGACGCTCGCGCCAGATCCGTAGCAGCGATCCGGATCGAACGGCGCCGCCCGTCCGCGAGCGCGACGACGACAAAACCCGGACCTCGCCCCGACCGCTCCGGCAAGACCGTAAACCGTTGGCCAAAAAGCGAATGCTTCGGATCGGTGACCGTAACGTCGCTCACCATCCGTTCGAGGACTGGGGTATCCTGTGATTGTCGGCGACCCCACTTACGCGGACGCCATTCTCGACCGCCTCATCCACAACGCCCATCGCATCGAGCTGTCCGGCGAGAGCCTGCGCAAGCGCCCGTCCTCGTCCTAGGGTCTGTTTGGATTTACGATTTACATCCGTATCGGTTTGTGATTCAAGCTTCGGATGGACCGATTCGTTTTGACTGACGCCCAATGGGCGAAGATGGAGCCGCATTGTCTTGGCAAGCCTTGTGACCCGGGGCGCAGCGGCAAGGATAACCGGCTGTTTCTGGAAGCGGTGCTCTGGATTGCGCGCACAGGCAGTCCTTGGCGCGACTGCCGCCCTCCTTCGGTCGCTGGATCAGCGTGTACACGCGGTTTCGCGACTGGGTGAAAGCGGATGTGTGGAAGCGGCAGTTCGAGGCCGCCTCGGACGAGCCGGATATGGAATACGCCATGGTCGACGCCACCATCGTCAAGGTCCACCGCCACGGACAGGGCGCTAAAGGGGGACTCAAAGCCAGGCCATCGGGCGTTCGAAGGGGGGAATGACCACCAAAATCCTGGCGCTTACCGACGCGCTCGGCAATCTCGTCCGTTTCGAGTTGCTGCCCGGACAGCGCTTCGACACTGTCGGCGTTCCCCCGTTGATCGAGGGGTTGGCTTTCGGCGGCCTGATCGCCGACAAGGCTTTCGACAGCAACGCCATCGTCGCCGAGCTTGATGCGCGCGGCGCGAAAATCGTCATCTCTCAACATCCGCGTCGCATCCCCGCGCTGCCGATCGACTTGGAAATGTACAAATGGCGTCACCTCATCGAAAACTTCTTCGGCAAGCTCAAGGAGTTCAAACGAATTCCGTTGCGAGCCGACAAGACCGATCAAAGCTTCGCCGCTATGATCCATCTCGCCGCCGCCGTCATCAACTCCCGATGAATCAAACAGACCCTAAACCGACATGTGTGCGGAGGGCTGTCTCGCGGCGCCCTCGGCGCGAAGGCCGTGGATAACGGCGGGCTCCGCTACGGCGCAATGGAAAGCGCGCTCCGCCCGCCGTTACCCACCGTCACCCGAGCTATTGCGGAGACCCAAATCCAGGCCAGCTTGACCAACGCGTCCGGCCAAAACATCATCGCGTCGATCCGCGGAAGCAGACGCCAGGTGGCCGACATCAAATCGGAACCCCGGCCGGCTTCAAATCGGAATTGGTGGCCGGCTTCCGATTGGAATGCGTGGCCGGCTTCGTCGGAATTTAGAGGGTTATGTGAGGTCGCCGGCGCGCAGGTTCATGCGCCACGGAAGGCGACCTCACATAAGCCGGATTGAACGAAGGCGCGGGCCGGCCGGGCGCTATGGGGAAAGCGCGCGAGTGGTGTTGGGGCAAGCGTCGCGGTTGGCGGGCGGGGAAGGCAGCGGCTGTCGATCGTCGATCGATAGGACGGCTGTCGTTGGTCGCCTGGACACCTCGGAAGACGGCTGGGCGGAGGCCGAGCGATCCGGGCGGGGCAGGAAAGGCGCAGTGAAGCCGAGCGCCGGCTGCGCCGTGGAGTGGCGGGTCGGAGTCACGAACAGGACGGAGATTGGGCGAGCAGCCGTCGTCATGATGTGTCGCATCGGAAGGAGCCAGTTGACCGCGGGACAAGGCCGACGCGACGCATGCGGCCACCGCAGTCCGGGCACGCAGCGAAGGCCCCGTCGTCCGGCTGAGGCTGAGGGTCGTCTGCCCCCGCGGGGCCGTTGGCGGACAAGGCGGCGGCCCCGGCGCTCGCCAGGTCGCGCACGTGCGCGAGGGTCGCGCCTCGGTCGCCCCTGGCGAGGAAGCCGTAATGCCGGATGCGATGGAAGCCGTCGGGCAGGACGTGGAGGAGAAAGCGGCGGATGAACTCGTGCGGAGCGAGCCGCATGACGCGTTCGCGTCCGGCGCGGCGATAGTCCCTGTAGGAGAACGCCACGTGATCGTCGTCGACGGCGACGAGCCTCGAATTGGCGATCGCAGTGCGATGGGTGTAGCGGGCGAGATAGGCCAGCACCCGCTCGGGGCCGCCGAACGGCGGTTTTGAGTAGACGACGAAAGGGCTCTCGCGGAGTGCGCGCATACGCTCGGCCAAGGCGCCGGGTCGGCGAGCGGGGTCCCCGAAGAAGCCGAGCGCGCCGCGGCGAAAGGCTGCCGCCAGGCCGTCGAGGAACAGCCGGCGGAAGGTCTTCGACAGGGCGCGGACGGAGAGCAAGAAGTTGGGTTTGCAGGCGACCCATCGCTGCCCGTCGAGGGCGACGCCGCCGCCGGGAACGAGGCAATGGACATGGGGGTGATGGGTCAGCGTCTGCCCCCAGGTATGCAGGACGGCGATTAGGCCGATCCTGGCGCCCATCCGCGCGGCGGCGAGCGTCATGAGCGCCTCGGCGGCGGCGCGCATGAGCAGGCCGTAGACCGTCTGCTTGTTCTGGAAGGCGATCTCGGCCGCCGCCGGCGGCAGGGTGAAGACGACGTGGAAGTAGGGAACCGGCAGCAACTCGGCCTGCCGGGCCGCAAGCCACTCCGCGCGCGCCGCGCCCTGACACTTCGCGCAATGGCGATTTCTGCAAGAGTTGTAGGAGATGCGAGCCGCGCCGCAGTCGTCGCATTGCTCGACGTGACCGCCGAGCGCCGCCGTGCGGCAGGTCGTGATCGCTCCGATCACGCGCCGCTCCACGCGTCCGAGATGTTCGGCGTTCGCCCGTTCGTAACCTACACCGTGTCGGTTGAAGACGTCGGCCAGTTCGAACGCCGGCCGAGCCGGCACCGCCTATCTCGGCGGCGTCACGCTCAGCGGGAGTTTGTCGAGCGGACTGGCCGTGCCCGCGATCACCTCGGTCGAGACGTGGGCATAGCGTGTCGTCGTCTCGAGTCGTGAATGTCCGAGCAGAACCTGAATGATTCGGATGTCGACCCCGCTCTCCAGAAGATGCGTCGCGAAACTGTGCCGCAGCACATGCACGCTCACATGCTTGTCGAGCCCCGCCGCGACCGTCGCCAACCGGCAGGCGGCATGCAGCACGCTCGGCTCGATGGGCGTGTCAGTCGGCCGACCCGGAAACAGGTACGACCTCGGCCGCGCCAGCCGCCAATACTCGCGCAGGATGCCGAGCAGCGTCTCAGAGAGCATGGCGTAGCGCTCCCTGCCGCCCTTGCCGCGTTCGATCCGCAGCACCATGCGACCGCTGTCGATGTCGCGGACCTTGAGCGCGGCGACCTCGGACACCCGCAGACCCGCGGAGTAGGCCGTCGTCAGCGCCACGCGCGCCTTCAGGCTCGAAACGGCTTCCAGAAACCTCACCACTTCGTCGGCGGTCAGCACAGTTGGCAGCTTGCACGGCTCGCGGGCAAAGGGAATCCGTTCGACAAGCGTCGTTTGGCCCAGGGTCACGCCGTAGAAAAACCGCAGCGCGCACACCGTCTGGTTCAGCGACGACCACGCCAGGCGTTTCGAAGCCAGATGCACGAGATAGGCGCGCACGTCTTCGACGCCGAGCCGATCGGGCGAGTGACCAAAATGTCGGCTGAACTTCGAGACCGCATAGAGGTAGGATTGCTGTGTCGCCGGCGACAGATTGCGGATCGTCATGTCCTCGATCATCCGCCGGCGCAGAGGGCTCATCTCGGCCATCTGAAACTCCTGTCTGAGAGGGGGCTTCGAACACCCCATCCTCTCAGGCAGGAGGACCTTCACTCCATCCCGCCGCTCACCCGGCCGTTTCCCATTCCGCCGCGATAGCGGCTTCGTTCAATCCGCAAGCGTGGCCTACAAGGTGTTCTCAAAGCTCCTTAAGACCATACAATCTTTGGATTTTGTCGAACAGCGGTCTGGGCGGCAACTCATCTACATCGCCTCATTCACAGGGGAGACTAAGACGGCGAAGGGGATGGGGAAGGCCTCACGTTTCCGCGCCACTCCCAAGCTCTTGGCGCTCGCGGGGGAGGTTGGGGTTACGCGGGAGGATGTTGGCCACCACTTCATCGATGGATTGCCCCAGCATCCCTTGGTGTTGAAGGCCTCGTCCAAGCGCCTTAAACACGAAAAGGTTAAGGGTAAGAGGATAAAGTTCGATCACGGGCCCAAGAGCTTGGCTTTCGAAGCTGAAGTTCGCCGGATCAATGAGTTTCTCGATGGCTTCGACATACGCGGAGCGGTCCACAAGGGTTACCGTCGTATCTTCAACCAAGGGGACATAGAGGGCTTCGATTGGAACCTTGGCGGAAGGCTCTACGGCGGCGACGACAGCTATCAACGGCAGCATAAGGCCGAGCGTATGAAGATGACGATTGATGGCTCGCCTGTGGTCGAGGTGGACATCACTGCAAGTTACCTAACACTCCTCCATGCGCTCCAAGGGGCTCCTTTCGATCCGACGAGAGATCCCTACGAGGTCGAGGGTATTGACCGGCCTGTGGTGAAGGCGTGGACCACAGCCACCCTAGGGAACAACAAGCACCTGAAGCGATGGCCGCGAGACACCGTAGATGACTTCCGCGAGGACACAGGCCTGGAACTTCCCAGTATTGCCCGTGTGATAGATGTTAGGAAGGCCATGGAAGCTCGTCACCCGCTTCTTGAGACTTGGGATGACCAATCTATGACTTGGGCCGACCTCATGTTCCATGAGTCCCAGGCGGTCATAGGTGCAATGGTGGGTCTTATGGAGCAGGGTCTCCCAAGTCTCTGTGTACATGATAGCCTCATTGTTCGGGCTTGCGATGAGAGCAACGCCATCTCTGCTATGAGGGAGAGCTACAGGTCAGTCGCAGGCGTTTACCCTAAGTTGAAGGTGATCAGGCAATGACCTACCTCCCCGTTAGTCTGGTAGTGACCTTGCTAGGGGCTTAGGTAGCTTAGGACCTAGTGGATCGAATCTAACGCCTGATGCCCTCGTTTGACGGCGGCGATGATCTTGTCGGGGTCGGCGACCCAAAGGAAGGGCTTTGCGTGCCCGTTGTGATCCTCGAGGAAGCGGTTGATGGCGGCCTGGAGGTCTGTGACGGATCGGAACACGCCGCGCTTGAGGCTCCGCTTGGTCAGGATGGCGAAGAAGCCCTCGACGGCGTTGAGCCAGGAGGACGAGGTCGGGGTGAAGTGGAACGTCCAGCGGGGATGGCGCGCAAGCCACCGTCGCACGACCGGATGCTTGTGGGCGGCGTAGTTATCGAGGATCACATGGACGGTCTTGCCGACGGGGACCTCGCGCTCGACGGCGTTGAGGAAGCGGATGAACTCCTGATGCCGGTGGCGCTGCATGTTGCGGCCGATGACGGTTCCGTCGAGCACGTTCATCGCCGCAAACAGAGTGGTCGTCCCGTTCCGCTTGTAGTCGTGGGTCATGGTTCCGGCGCGGCCTTTCTTGAGCGGCAGGCCGGGCTGAGTTCGGTCGAGCGCCTGGATCTGGCTCTTCTCGTCGACGCTGAGCACGACCGCGTGCGCTGGCGGATCGACGTAGAGCCCGACGATGTCGCGCAGCTTCTCGACGAAGGCCGGGTCATTGGACAGCTTGAACTGCCGGACCCGATGCGGCTGGAGCCCGTGAGCGCGCCAGATGCGCTGCACGGAGCTGACGCTGACGCCGGCCGCCCCGGCCATTGCCGAACCGGTCCAGTGCGTCGCTTCGTGCGGCGGCGCCTCCATGGTCAGAGCGACGACGCGCTCGGCGACCGAGGGATCGAGCTTCGGGATGCGCGAAGGCCTCGTTTTGTCGCGCAGAAGTCCGTCCACGCCTTCAGCGGCGAAACGCTCTTGCCAACGCCAGACGCAGGTCTTGGACTTGCCGGTCTCGCGCATGATCGCGTTCGTCCCGGCGCCCTCGGCGCTCAGCAAGACGATCTGCGCCCGCCAGACATGTTTCTGCGGCGCGTTGCGGTCCCTGACCAGAGCGCGGAGCCGATCAAGGTCGGCGGGCGTGACGGATATGGAAATGCCAGGGCGCATACCGCAAACTCGCACGACGCGAGTCCGACAGGAATCCCCCTCGGGATTCAAATGTCAGATGCGATCCACTAGGATGGTGACCTCCACTATCATCATCATTGTTGTCCCTTGCATCAGGTCCTGAGGCTGAGAGGTAAGGCCAGACACTAAGGAGATCCTAAGGATAGACCTTAGGGGGATACGTAAGGATAGACCCTAAGGAGCTACCTAAGGTTCTGGGGGGTGCTTGCGTTGACTAGAGTATACGGGAAACCTTTTTGAAAGGACTACAGGCGATTGTCATAACAAGCATCTCGCGGGTGTGGGCGCGTCGTTTTGTTTTCTGCGTCGTTTACTTAGGCACATAGGCGTCGCTGATCCTGCTGGACCACGATGCCGACCTATGACCGGTAAGCGGAGAACGTTTGTGTTCTATCTTTGTTCTAAGTTCTCTTTAACCGCGTTACAGACGGCTGTCTCTTAACACTCGGACTCGGCCACGGCAATACGCTCACAGGGCCTCAGTGAGACTCGCGGGCGGGCATCTGTCGTCTTCGGGTAGAGGTTGGTGCCGAGAGTGCCGGATGGCCGCCAGTGAGTCTCTGAGGCGATTTGTAGGGCCATGGGTAACAGGGAGACCCAAGTTCCCGGAAGGGATACCGCTTCGGGCTATTGGAGTCCTCCTGCCGAACCCGCATCGATACGAGGGCGAGTTTGTCAGGTGATACAATCGGTGATACAGATGGTACCTGCCCAGCTAACATATGGGTTAATTCAACAAGATAGACGGCTAGAGACGGGCGTCAACTGCCT
>CAVRWC010000019.1:0-75214 GCA_963724785.1 uncultured Alphaproteobacteria bacterium
CAAGACACAGAGAGACATCGGGTTAAGGCTCGGAGTTGACCAAGCAACGGTCTCAAGAGCCATCAGGGCGGCGGAGGCGAAGAACCTTGTGGAAGACCGGAGGGTCGGAGGTTGGCTCAGGCAAGCGCGAGACCTCGCCAAGCAACTTGAGGAGCCGGTGGAGTTCTGAGGTTATCGATGACCAACCGTGAGGAGGAGCTCAACCTCTGACGGACTGACACTACGTAGGACGGACGAAGTCCTACTTCTACCCTCAGGGTGTTTATGCATATGTTCGCTCTTCTAGGGCTGCATACGCATAACGCCCGGTTTCTCTTGAGTTTCGGCGGGGCAGGCTCAATGTCCTGCATATGCGAAAGCACTATCCAGTTAAAGACCGGCTGAGGGGCAGTCGCTCTTGTCGTCGATCATCATTTCAGCAACATGGGTGCAAGCACCAGCGCGGCAACGCCCAACACCCCAAGGCTGTCACATCATCGGCTCGCGTAACAGCGAGAATGGCTCCAATGCCAATTCCGGCGAAGGCCAGCAGGACGATTTTAGCGACTGGGTCTGACACGGAGAGGAATATGTCATTCACGAAACAAGGTCTCAAGTGCGCGAACTGCGGCCTGCCTTTTCTTTCCTCGGGACGACGGGGATCGAGATGAAGGGTCGCGAGAGCGTTTGGATTGCGAAACTCCCAGACCCATTTGAGGCGAAGTGTCCCGTTTGTCAGCACTCGGACTTGTATCCAAAATCAGCCCTACAAACCCTGCTGGATAAAGCGACCGATAGCGGGACTGCGCTGTTCGCCTAACTAGGTTTCTTTAGGCATGGGAAATCCTTGGGACGCTCCGCCCTTTCCAAAGAAGGGCAATCAATCTCAAAAGGTCCTCTTTGCGTCTATCGGCCGTGCTCTCACGGCATGGGAGGAGTGGAATTTTACTTTGCGGGACTTTACTCTGCCCTTTCCGAGAGGGAGCTGTTTTGATAAATCGTGTCATTTCGATTACGGTAAATATACCATCTTTCCCACGCCGTATGGAGGCTATACGAAAGGCCGGAGATAAATACTTTTCTAGAAGATGTAGCCAGTCTATGGAAGCCGAACTTGAAGAAATCATCAAGCTTGCACTCGGATGGTCCGGGCGACGCAATGATATTGCTCATGGAATAAGTCAGGGTCCTCGGCTTGGTGCTGGAGCCAAAAGAAGCCTTTCTAACTACCGAAATTCAATGGTGTCTTGTCCCGCCAGAATATATTGAGGCTAAATATGCCGATGCGACTGCGCCGGCGTACATATTAACCTCCAAAGAAATCAACTACTTTCATCGAATGTTTTGGCCCCTAATCCAGCGCGTTGCTGTTGTTGCTCTTGCTGTCGAGCTTCCACGGCACGCGTTACGCAGAGGACATGCTTTGACATCGTTGTCGTCGGATTAGTACCTAACTCCCATCTGGTCTGGTCTGTCCCGCGTGCATAAGTCATCATGTAACATTTATTCGTGATAATCGCCTAAGCGAAGACTGAGGCGGCGGAAGATAAGGTCTTCTGCGACCAGTCACTGTTAGTCTCATTGTCGTTTGGCAGCGCGGAAGCAACCCTGACCGTCCAAGCGCAATCTATCGAACGCCTCAAGGGCGCGCGCGGCGAAGGGTCGAAACATAACACGACCGTGGAGAGTGTGGTATATTTACAACAGTGGTGATCTTATCCGACACAGGAGTGTAGTGCTTCTAAAGGACACCCCGGCCCCTACCCACCGGAGTCCCAAGGGTCGCGGGGCACCCCCACGTTGCTTAAGGCCCCCGCCCGCCCTCTGACAATGGACACGCGGGATTTCCTCAATACCCCTGAGCGGAAATAGTTCGAACTGCAATCGGCTTAACGTGCTCAGGGCGCGGACAAATGCTCTCCAAAAGTGGGAGCACGCCGTTTTGATGCTCACCACACGCGACAGATGAACAACGCGGATCGAGGCTTTACCGGTTTTTTCGAAGTATCGGGGATGAGGGCCGCGTGGATATCGAGGGGTTAGCGACCCTTTGCTCGCCCTCCGTGACAATCCAACTAACACAACCAGTCAAACAGGTCTGACGCTTCGTGCTTCAGGCGAACGATGACCCATGCAACGAAAGGAACATAAGAACACAATGAAAGAGGACAATATCAAAGGGACTGCCAGATTGGCCTATGGGGTCAGGGAAGACAGCTGCAGCCCATCGGACTTGGACCTCGACTTTTACGCGATGATGAAGGCCGGAACGCTGCGGTTCACAAAGGTAGGTAATCGGACATTGATCCCAACTGACGCGCTCTTAGCGCTGATTGAGCCGTAGGGGTCAATCCGCGTAAGTCTCATACCTTCGTAGGGGGACATGGGGGAGGCTTCGCGGACATGGGGGAGGCTTCGCGCCTCTTCCCCAGCCCCATCGCTAATTTCTGTTGGTACGTTTGTTGGTACTTGGCAAAACCGAACAAACAATAATCCTTGTTCAACAACGTTTTAGCGCTTCAGTGCGATGACGGCTAGGGCACCAAAAATTCATTCAAGAGGGGTTCGGCGGCAGCCCCATTTCGCCCCGGCGCCTTTCAAGGCGACCATCGCCCCGACTGATCGCCGCTGCGGCGATTTCGGGAGGCCGCTCGTCAAGCCGGAGATTGTTCCTGACGCGGTCTGGGGCTGGGGCTCATGACGACACCCAGCCGCGGTCTTGAAAGCCGCGAGAAATGGGCGCAAAAAAAGACCGCATCGAATGCGGCCTTGAAGCATGTCCCCATAAACCCCTGCGTAACCAAATAGTCATTCGTAAATCCGGCATAATTGTGGCAGATTCGCGTGTCAGGTTGCCAAGTGCCGAATTCAAACGAAACGGCCTTCGAATCGCCCCAGCGGCCGCTGTCTCCGCCACCTGGCGCTCGCTCCTCAGGTCATAGCGAGACCGTCCTTTTGGACTTTTTTGGCATTCCGTGGCCGGACTGATAAGGTCGTCATCAGAACATGGACCCCGCCGAGGAGGGTTTGATGCGGCGTATCATTCTTTCGCTGGCCGTCATGCTCGCAGCGACGTCCGCAGGCTACGCGCAACAGAACAGCACGCTTCGGGGCGTCTACGGCCCTCCGGAGTTCGGCTGCCGGCAGTCTGCGCGGAGTTTATGCCCCGCCGCAGTCCGCCGCCCCGACATCCCTCCCGACCACGATTACCGGGCCCAGCTCCGCGACATCGGACAGCGTTCCGAGCTTCACGGTGTCGGGCGCCGCTGCAGTGGGTCAGGAGCTGCCCCAGGGCGTCACGGCCGCCCCGATGTCCGATCGACCCGGCTACGGCCGCGTGATCGTCAACGGCCACAGCGCTATCGTTGATACGAACGACAACCGCATCGTCCAGTTGTCGGATTAGCGTATCACGCCGTTCGCCGCCGAGCGCTTCGTCGCGGACGGTCGGCGCGCGCGCCCGCACAGCTACGCCAGGACCGACTGGGTCTCGCGCGTCAGCATCGCCACCAGAAGTCCGGGGAGAGCGGAGGACGCTTCGGAATCGGAGCAAGGCTTGACGAGGCCGAACTGCTCGAGATCCGCCATCCCGTGGACCGCCCCGAAAATGAGCGCAACGATCTGTTCCGGATCGCCCTCCCTGAGCTCCCCGGATTGCTGCGCGACATGAACCAGGTCCACGACCGACGCAAAGGCGCCGCGCGCTTCGCGGCCGACCTGACTCTCGCTGCGGCTTTCCTCGAGCAGAAGCCGATAGCGCACGGGAAAGCTCCGCGCGAACCGATAGTATTCCCCGACCACGTGATTGAGCGCGCCGAGCGGGGAGGCCGCTTCGTTCCGGGCCGTCTGGATCGAGTTGCTCATTTGCTCGATGATCTGTCGCACCATCGCGTCGAGCAGCGCGCGCTTGTCCGCGAAGTGGCGGTAAGGCGCCGACTGGGAGATGCCCGCTGCGTCGCCCACCGCCCTCAAGGTCACGGCAGACGGGCCGCCCCTGTCGAGCAACTCCGTCGCCGAGGCGAGGATTCGTTCCTTGGTCGAAAGCATCGTTCCATCACTGTCTGGTTGAGTTGACGACATCACATCGCGTTTACGCCGTCAACCCCGCTTGACGACACGCCGTCGGATGAACCTCCGACAACTCGCCGCGCGCAGGACTGAAAATCGGGTTTGCGACAGGCCGCAGAACAGCATCTTTCCGGCTCCTCGTCATGGCTTCGTTGAGTTTTTTTTGCGCGAATCCAACTGAGGCGTTGATGAAGCCTCGCTTGACCCGCCGTCATCTTTTCAGGGGATCGATTCCGCCCCCGACGGCGCTGAGGCGGCGTCGACCCGGGCGCGGGCGCCGACATCTCGCGTCATCAATTCGAGGCCGAGTTCGACGACATTGAGAGCGCGATCCAGGGGGCCGGTTAGGACGCGGCCTTTCTCGCCGTCGGCGCCCATATCGCCAAGCGCGCCTATCCCCGGCCGGCGGACTGGAACGGTTCGAATCTTGTGTCGCACGAGGCCTCCAGGCCGAAATCGTCGCGCCTCAGTCGACCGGAAGGCCGATGGCTGAACCTGACATCCGCGCGCGCCGAAGCTCCCAGGCGGTCCAAAGCGCGATCGCGATCGTGTAGACGACGCAGGCCGCCAATGTCACGAGCAACGATCGGCTGAGCCACGGCAGTCCCATCTCCGCGACGCAGGCGGCGGTGACAAAACCCAGTCCGACAATCGTCGACCGGGAGAAGACCAGCGACCCCCCGCCGGGAACTTGTCTGGCGATATAGATCGTGAAGATCAGGGCGGTCGCTTCGCCGAGCAACCGGGTCAGAACAATGGCTTCCATCGACCGGTCGAAAATCGCGATCAGGATCAGATAGACGAGGGTCGTCGAAACAAGAAGATTCGAGGCCGCGAGCCTTTTGGTCCGACCCGCATTCAGCATGAGCGAACTGAACGGCTCCAGGCGAATAAACCGAACGAACGCGGCCATTCCGAGAAGGGCTGTCGACGTGCTGCTGACATGAAATTTTTCACCAAAGACGGCGGTGGCGACGAAGTTCGTCAGAAGGGCGGCTCCCCCGCCGTAGAAGGCCGCGATGGCGGCGGACAGGCTCGAGGCGAGACGAATCTCCTGAAGCAGCCGGCTCAGCACGTGGCTGGCATGATACATTTGCGCGACAATCGTCGTCGAAAAGAAGCGGGAAATCACCTGGGCGGGATAAGTCGCCGTCGTGATGATGATCGCATAAACCGCGACGATCTGAAGGTCGAACAGCGCCGCGACCAGGAGTCGGTCGGCCTGCATGGAGACCGCCAAACCCATTCCGTTAAACACGAGCGGATAGGCGTATTTGTAGGCCTGTTTGAACAGGGGCGAACGAAAGTTAAATCGGAACGGGGAGCCCGCATAAAAGCGCGTGGCGACAACGGTCGCCAGGTCCTGTCCATAGGCCGCGGCGATCACCGCAATGTGGCTGTGCGTTTTCGCCGCGACCGCGATCAAAACCGCGAGGCCGACGACGTAGCCTGCGAAACTCGATTTGATCTGCGCTCCATATTGAAAATCCCGCTCCGCAATTCTTGGACCCTGATGCTGCAATGAGCGCAGCACCAATGTCGGCGCAAGCAGAGCGAAACTGCCCCAATCGGCGCTGAGCGACAGCGCCGCGGCGATGAGGGGCGCCACGCACAAACCGATCACGCCCAGAGCGGCGCCGCGCGCGATCGCCAAGGCGTGCACGGCCGCGACGGCCTCGTCGAACTTGTCTCTCGGCGCCGAATAGATGAATCGATGAATGGCGATGTCCGTGGACAACTCCAGGATCATAAGGAACGCGGTCAAAATCGTCGCGAACCCGACCTCCCGCAAAGGAAGGAAGTGCGTGATCACAAAAATGCGAAGGAGCGGACCGCCGGTGTCCATCAAGCTCAGCGCGAGAAGCGGAGAGCTTTTCTTGAGTTTTCCAAGGTTCCGGGGACCAGCGCCTAACAGCGCGCTCAACGTCCCGCGAATGCCGGCGAAAAGCGCCACACCCTGAAAGCCTCGTTGCTGCGACATTGGATCGGTTCACAGTGCGTCGCGTATGGCAAGGCCCCACTCGCTCGCTCGCCGCGGCGGTGGGCTTCGCAAGGTCGGACGATGCGCTCGCTTCTCTGCCATTTCGAACTCTCGAACCGTTTATCAGGACCACTCGACCGAGGCCTGTCGAAGGTCCCGCGGACCCCGGCGCCCCCTCGACGGGACGTCCAACGCTCCGTGCCACGCAACTTCGAGATCGCCACCGTTTCCGGCGGAACGACGCGCTTTTCCGCACCCAGGCGGTTAAAGTCCGACGCCCGTTCCGGGTCCGGCTTATAGCGGTGGCGCCGCTTCAAATAAAGACCAGCTTCCGCATACCTCGCGGGGTCTCACGCCGTCGGTCGCGGACGCGATCATGCGCGCTGAGTGTCGCGAATGCGCTTCGGCGACCTGCCCGAATTGCTCGTGAAAGGCGCCGGCCCGGCGCTGGTTCGACCCGCGCGCGGCGGCGATCACTTCGAGGGCGGCGAATTAACGCGGAGGGGGATGCGAGGACGGCCCTCGCGTCCCCGCGCCGATTGGGTATAAAGACGCCTCCTTCCCGGAGTTCGCGTCTTGTCCGTTCGTCCTTCGCCCTTCCCCGCACGTCGCGCGCTGGCGGTCGTTGTCCTCGCCGCGTTGGCGCTCGCCGGTTGCGGCCGCTATGGGCCTTTGGAGCCGCCGCCGGACGCAAGCGCGCAGGCCAAGCCCGCGGCGCCTAAGGCAAGCGACGCGAGCCCCGAGGCGATGAATCCGCAGATGAAGCCGAAAATCCCGCCGATCACGCCGCCCAATCAGCCTTTCTTTCTCGACTTCCTGCTGAAATAAGGGACGGCATGCGTCACTTCGCCTATCGCGACGGCGTCCTCGCCGCCGAGGACGTGCCCCTGCCCGAGATCGCCCGGGCGGTCGGCACGCCGTTCTATTGCTATTCCAGCGCCACCATCGAGCGCCACTTCCGCGTTTTTCAGGACGCCTTCGCCGGACAGGACGCCCTCGTCGCCTATGCGATGAAGGCCAACTCCAACCAGGCGGTGCTCAAGACGCTTGCGGCGCTCGGCGCCGGCATGGACGTGGTGAGCGAAGGCGAACTGAGGCGCGCCCGCGCCGCCGGCGTGCCGGGCGACAAGATCATTTTCTCCGGCGTCGGCAAGACCCGAGCGCCGAGATGGACTCTCGGCCTCGACGAAGGCATCCTCTGCTTCAACGTGGAGTCCGAGCCGGAGCTCGAAGCGCTTTCGGCCGTCGCTTCGGCGCGCGGCGCGGTCGCGCCCATCGCCATCCGCGTCAATCCGGACGTCGACGCCCGCACCCACGCCAAGATCTCGACCGGCAAGTCGGAGAACAAGTTCGGCGTGCCGATCTCGCGCGCCCGCGAGGTGTTCGCCCGCGCCCGCGCCCTGCCCGGCCTCGCCGTCCATGGCGTCGACATGCACATCGGCTCGCAGATCACCGATCTGACGCCGTTCGACAACGCCTTCGCCCTGCTCGCCGACTTCGTCAAGGTCTTGCGCGGCGACGGCCACGCGATCGACCACGTCGATCTCGGCGGCGGTCTCGGCATCCCCTACCGGGTCGACAACGACCCGCCGCCCTTCCCGGACGCCTACGCCGAAATCGTCGCGCGCCACACGCGCGCGCTCGACTGCCGGGTGATCCTCGAGCCGGGACGGCTGATCGTCGGCAACGCCGGCGTGCTGGTCGCCTCGGTGATCTTCGTCAAGAAGGGCGAGGGCAGGAGCTTCGTCATCGTCGACGCGGCGATGAACGACCTGATCCGCCCGACGCTCTACGACGCCTATCACGACATCCTGCCGGTGTCTGGCGCCGGCTCCGCGCGCCGCCCGCATGATTCGCGCCGACGTGGTCGGCCCGGTGTGCGAGAGCGGCGACTATCTCGCGCTCGACCGCGAGATCGCCGAGGTCGCCGCGGGCGACCTGATCGCGGTGATGACGGCCGGCGCCTACGGCGCGGTGCAGGCCGGAACCTACAATTCACGCCTGCTCGTGCCCGAGGTGATGGTCAAGGGCGCTGACTTCGCGGTCATCCGTCCGCGGCCGAGTTACGAGGATATGATCGGCCTCGACAAACTTCCGCCTTGGTTAGCGTGAGGGTTGCATCCTTTCGCTGAACGATCGGGACGAGCGTGGCGAAGGACGACGAGACGAAGCCGGTCAAACCCATCAGGACCGACCTTGCCGGCAGGCTGACGGGCCTGTCGCAGGCGGCGGGCCGCGCCCTCCTGATCGAGCGGGCGTGGCCGGCGATCGTCGCGGCGATCGCGGTCGCGATCGTGTTCCTGGCGGTGTCCTGGCTCGGGGCGTGGCTGATCGCGCCGCGCGCCCTGCGGATTGCGGGCGTCATCCTGTTCGCCCTCGGATTTTTGATTTCCCTCGCGCCGCTCCTCAGGCTCCGCTGGCCGGCGCCGCGCGACATCGCGGCGCGCCTCGACAGGGATTCGGGCGCGGCGCACCGGCCCGCCACTTCGCTCGCCGACCATCTCGCCAATGCCGACGATCCGATGACGCGCGCCTTGTGGGCGGCGCATCAGGAGCAACTCGCCCGGTCGGTCGAGGCGATGCAGGTCAAGCCCCCCGCCCCGCGCATGGTCGAGCGCGATCCCTACGCCCTGCGCTTCGGCGTCGCGATGATGGCTTTTGCGGCGGCGGTCGCGGCCGGTCCGGAGCTCTACGGCCGCCTTGCCGCCGCTTTCGACTGGCGTGGCGGAGATTCGGCGCTCGTGGCGGCCGGGAGCCGGATCGACGCCTGGATCGATCCGCCGCCCTATGCCGGCCGGCCGCCGGTGGTGATCGACGTCGCCTCGGGCGCCCCTCAGAACCTGACGGCGTTCGAGGACTCGGTCCTCGTCGTCCGCGGCGAGCCCGGGGCGGTCGCAACCAAGGTGGAAGGCGCGATCGCGCCGGTCGAGAACGCGGCGAAGCCGGCCGAGAACGCGCCGGTCGAGCGGCGCTGGACGATCCACGGCGACGGCAAGGCGACGATCTGGCGCGGCGGGACCAAAGCCGCCGACGTCGCCTTCTCGGTGATCCCTGCCGGCGCGCCGAAGATCAGCCTGACCGGCGAGCCCGAGGCCAACCTCAGCGGCTCGCTGACCCTCGCCTACCGGATCGAGGACCGCTACGGCGTGACCGGCGCGCGCGCCCTGTTCGCCTTGCCCCACGATGCGGCGAACGCCGGCGCCGCGCAGCCTCGCCCAGCCGCCGGAAGCCGGCCTCGAGACGCCGTCCACCGCCAACGGGGCGGGCGAGGCCCATTCCACCCTCGACCTTTCGGAGCACCCCTGGGCCGGCGCCAGGGTGACGATGACGCTTAGCGCGACCAGCGTCTCGGGCAAGACCGGCCAGAGCGCGCCGGTCGAGGTGACCCTGCCGCAGCGTCCGTTCCACAACCCGCTCGCCCGCGCGCTGGTCGAGGAGCGGCGCGACCTCATCCTCGACCCGGATCATGCGCCCAAACGCATCGACGCCGCGCTGACCGGCCTCGCGGTGGCGCCGGAGCTGTTCGACACTCCGGCCAGCGTCTACCTCGGCCTCAAGCAGGCGCGGACCGCGCTCGACGGCGCGCGCTCGGACGCCGATCTTCTCGACGTCGCGCAGCTCCTGTGGACGATGGCGCTCCAGATCGAGGAGGGCGATTCCACCAAGGCGCAACGCGATCTGCGCGCCGCGGAGGACGCCCTGCGCGAGGCGCTGAAGCGCGGCGCAAGCGACGAAGAGATCCACAAGCTGATGCAGAACCTGCGCGAGGCGGCCAACCGCTTCGCCGCCGAGATGGCGGAGAAGGCCGAGCGGAACGGCGAGCAGACCCCTCAGGAGTTGAACGAGCAGGCCCAAAGTCTCGACAAGCTGATGGACAAGCTCGACGAGACCGCTCGCAACGGCGCCGCGCGAAGAGGCCGAGGCGATGCTCGATCAGATGCAGAACATGTTCGAGAACATGCAGAGCGCCGAGAACGCGGAAGAAAGCCCCGCAGAGCGCCAGCTCCAGAAAGCAGATCGACGAACTCGGCAAGCTGCTGCGCGACCAGCAGGCGCTGCGCGACGACACGTTCCACAGCGACCAGCAGGATGAGAAGCGGCGGCAGGGGCGGAGGCGCCCGACGCCGAAGGACCAGGGTCAAGCCGACCCCGGCGACGAGGGCCAGTCGGAGCAAAGCCAGAGCGACAACAGCCCCGAGTCCGACCAGGATAAGGACAACAGCCCCGGTTCGGACCGGGAGAAGCTCGGCGACCGCCAGAAAGCGCTGGAAGATCGCCTGGCGGAGATGCAGCGCATGCTGAAGGGCCTCGGGATGAAGGGCGAGAAGGGCTTCGACGAGGCACAGGGCGACATGAAGGAGGCCGAGGGCGACCTGAAGGGCCATGAGGGCGAAGGCGGCGACGAGGGCGCCCAAGGGCGCGCACAAGGGCAAATGGGCCGAACCGGCAAGGGCGCCGCGGTCGATGCGCAGGGGCGCGCGCTTCAGGCGTTGCGGGAGGGGGCCCAGGGGATGCAGCAGCAGATGCAGGGTCAAGGCGGCAACGGACAGGGCCACGGACACGGCCGCTATCAGGCGCGCCGGATGCGGCCGGGCGAGCAGCAGGGCGACGATCCGCTCGGCCGGCGGCGCGAGGGCGACATGGGCCGCGACGACGGCGCCCTGCGCGAGATGGGCAGCGTCTCGGAGCGCGCCCGCAAGGTGATGGAGGAGCTGCGCCGCCGCCTCGCCGACCCGAATCGTCCCACCGAGGAGCGGGACTATCTCGAACGGCTGATGAAGCGCGAGTGAAGGCGCGATCGGTTCGGGCGTGGCCTGGCGTAAGTGACCGTCCCATCTGGAATCCCTTGCTTCCGCGCGGCTTGTCCCTGAGGCGCGCGAAGAGCGGTCACGAGCCGCCGTGCGCAGACGCCGCCCGGCTCGGACATGGTGAGCTTGAAAGTCGCCGCGAATTCTGGTCAAAAGTTTTGACTAATTATAATTCCGGACCACCCCGCCATGATTACCGTCGGCGCATTCGAGGCCAAGACGCATCTTTCCGCGCTCCTTGATCGGGTCGAGGCTGGGGAGGAAGTCGTGATCACGAAACACGGCAGGCCGGTCGCGCGGCTTGTCGGCGCCCGGGCGATTGAACGGGCGCGCGTCAACTTGGCCTTTGAGAAGCTGAAGGCGATGCGAAAGGGGACGACGCTCGGCGGGCTTTCCTGGAAGACGCTTCGCGACGAGGGGCGTCCGTGAGCGAGACGGTCCTCGATTCCTCGATCGCGCTCACGTGGTGCTTCGAAGACGAGGCGACCTCGGAGACGGATGCGCTGTTCGAGCGTGTGCGCGACGAAGGCGCCGTCGTCCCGGGCCTATGGCATCTTGAACTCGGCAACGTCCTGCTGCAGGCGGAAAAGCGAGGCCGGATCGGCGCGAACGACATCGCGGCGAGACTCGATCTGATTGCAGAACTGCCGATTTCCGTCGATCAGGAAACCACGGTCCGGGCCTGGCGCGAGACTTTGGCCACGGCGCGCGGCGAGCGCCTGGCGGTCTATGACGCAGCTTACCTCGAACTCGCCGAGCGTCGACGTTTGCCGCTTATGACATTGGACGGCGACCTCGCTGCGGCCGCATCTCGCCGCGGGGTCGTCGTGCTTCCCGCGCCGAAGAGCCGGTGAGTCGCCCTCTCCGTGGAGGCCGTTCAACCCATAAAGACGCCCCGGTCCCGCGCAACGCTCTCGGCAAGATGCTCGGCGAGCGCGCGGATGCGGCCCAAGGCCGCGCGTGTCCTCGTGGGTGACGAGCCAATAGGCGCGCATGGCGCGCCGCTCGGGCAGCACGGGCACGAGATCGTCGAAGCGGCGGGCGATGAAGTCGTGCACGACGCAGAGACCCACGCCGGCGCGCAGGGCCTCGAGCTGCGTCACCGTGCTCGCGCATTCAAAGCTCGTCGGCGCACCGCCGAACAGCTCGCGCACATAGTCGAGCGCGGTCGAGAAAGCGTGCTCCTCGACATAGCCGATCAGCCGGTGAGCCTTCAGCGCCTCGACGTCGGCCGGCGCGCCGTTGCGCTCGAGATAGGCGGGGCTCGCATAGACGCCGAGCGTGTAGTCGGTGAGCTTGCGGGCGACGAACCGGCCGGCCTCCGGCTTGTCGAGGCCGACCACGACGTCGACCTCGCGCCGGGCGAGGGGCGTCAGTTGCGGCAGCGGCATCAGTTGCAGCCGCACGCCGGGGTGGCGCTCGGCGAAATCGCGCAAAACCCCGGTGAGGTAATAGGTCGAGAAGCCGTCCGGCGCGCCGATCCGCACGTCGCCGACGAGTTCGAGGTCGACGCCGGAAATCTCGCCCTGGGCGTGGAGGAAGGCGCTCTCCATCTCTTCGGCCGCGCTGAAGAAACGCTCGCCGGCGGCGGTGAGCGTCGCGCCGGTGGTGCGCCGGTCGAAGAGCTTCGCCCCGAGCGCGGCCTCCAGCGCGGCGATGCGGCGGCTGACGGTGGCGTGGTCGAGCCGCAGCCGCTTGGCCGCCGCGACGAACTGTCCGGCGCGCGCGACGGCGAGAAAGACCCTGACGTTGTCCCAGTCCATAAGGGCGGCCCCATTGTCTGCGCCGCAAATCCAAAAGCGCCCGATCTCCCTGTCACACCCCGCGAAAGCTGCGCCCATTCATCGCCGCCCGTCCCGAAGCGTCGCGACGATGACCAGCGTTCGCGAGGGCCAAACCGCTCGCCTTTGCCAAATCGACCTTAGCACAATTCCGCACAGCCGTTGCGCGATCTCTGCGATTGCTGTGCGCAAAAGCCTGCGGCATAAGAGCCGCAACCACGCATCAGCGAAGGGAGCGAGACATGATCGAGTATGGGCATTTCGTCGGCGGCAAGCACGTCGCCGGCAAGTCGGGACGCACCGCCGAGGTTTTCCAGCCGATGGACGGCACGGTGCGCGCGACGCGTCGCGCTCGCCTCCACCGCCGAAGTCCGCGCCGCGGTCGAGAACGCCGCCGCCGCGCAGCCTGCCTGGGGCGCGACCAATCCCGCAGCGCCGCGCGCGGGTGCTGATGAAGTTCCTCGACCTCATCGCCCGCGACAACGACCAGCTCGCCGACATTCTCGCCCGCGAGCACGGCAAGACGATCGCCGACGCCAAGGGCGACATCCAGCGCGGCGTCGAGGTGGTCGAGTTCGCCCTCGGCGCGCCCCATCTGATGAAGGGCGAGTACACCGACGGGGCCGGCCCCGGCATCGACATCTATTCGATGCGCCAGCCGCTCGGCGTCGTCGCCGGCATCACGCCGTTCAACTTCCCGGCGATGATCCCCTTGTGGAAGCTCGCCCCCGCGATCGCCTGCGGCAACGCCTTCATCCTGAAGCCGTCCGAGCGCGATCCCGGCGTGCCGATGAAGCTCGGCGAACTCTTCATCGAGGCGGGCGGCCCTCCCGGCATCCTCAACGTGGTCAACGGCGACAAGGAGGCGGTCGACGCGATCCTCGACGATCCCGGACATCCAGGCGATCGGCTTCGTCGGCTCGACCCCGATCGCCCACTACATCTATTCGCGCGGATGCGCCGCCGGCAAGCGGGTGCAGTGCTTCGGCGGCGCCAAGAACCATATGGTCGTGATGCCCGACGCCGACATGGACCAGACGGTCGACGCGCTGATCGGCGCCGGCTACGGCTCGGCCGGCGAGCGCTGCATGGCGATCTCGGTCGCGGTGCCGGTCGGCCAGAAGACGGCGGACGAACTGATGAGACGCCTGATCCCGCGCGTCGAAGCGCTCAAGATCGGCCCATCGACCGACGCCGGCGCCGATTTCGGCCCGGTCGTCACCACGGCGGCGCTCGAGAAGATCAAGGGCTACGTCGATCATCGGCGTGAAGGAAGGCGCGAAGCTCGTCGTCGACGGGCGCGGCTTCAAGATGCAGGGCTACGAGAACGGCTTCTATATGGGCGGCTGCCTGTTCGACAACGTCACCAAGGACATGCGCATCTACAAGGAAGAGATTTTCGGGCCGGTGCTCTACGGTCGTCCGCGCGCACGACTATTCGGAGGCGCTGGCCTTGTGCAACGACCACGAATACGGCAACGGCGTCGCCATCTTCACCCGCGACGGCGACGCGGCGCGCGATTTCGCCAGCAAGGTCAAGGTCGGCATGATCGGCGTCAACGTGCCGATCCCGGTGCCGGTCGCCTACTACACCTTCGGCGGCTGGAAGCGCTCGGGGTTCGGCGACTTGAACCAGCACGGGCCGGATTCGATCCGCTTCTACACCCGCACCAAGACGGTGACGGCGCGCTGGCCCTCGGGCATCAAGGACGGCGCGCAGTTCTCGATCCCGACGATGGGGTGAGGCCGGGCGTTCGACGCCGCACGAGGCGGGCGCGGGGCGATCTCGCGCCAGACTTTTTGCTGCGCGGCGTCGGGCGCGTATAATGCGCTCATCCTCCGCCTATCCGTCGGGACAGGAGCCATGGCGACCGCGCTCAAGCATTTGACCACCGACGAATTCCTGCTTTGGGCCGAAGGGCGCGAAGGCCGATGGGAATTGTTCGACGGGGTTCCGGTGATGATGTCCCCGGAGCGGGTTTTGCACGGCGACACGAAAGGCGAGGCCTACGCGGCTTTGCGCGAAGCCCTTCGACGGGCCGGATTGCCCTGCAGGGCCTATCCCGACGGCGTCGCCGTCCAGATTAGCGCCAGGACGACCTATCAGCCCGACGCCTTGGTCTCCTGCGGGCCGCGACCGCCAGCGGGCGCGCTTGCCATCGCGGACCCGGTCGTCGTCGTCGAAGTCCTGTCTCCCAGCACCGCGTCGATCGATCACGGCCTAAAACTCAGCGGCTATTTTTCGCTGCCGAGCGTCGAGCACTACCTCATTCTCGATCCCGACCGGCGGGTGGTCATCCACCACAAGCGTGGGACCGGCGACGCGATCGAGACGCGCGTGCTTTCCGAAGGCTCGGCGAAGCTCGACCCGCCCGGCTTCGAGGTGGCCGTCGAGGCGCTGTTCCCGACGATTTCCGATTAGAACTGGAAGAGCGGCGTTCCGGGCACGCCCCATTGTGGAATAAGGCGTTCGCGCCCGCGAAAGCCGGAAAACGTGCCCTCGACCGGCGATGGCTGGTCGAACGTGTCGGTCACGTAATTGTTTCCGGTCCCGACCGGGGCCTGGGTCCCGAGCGTCAGCCACGACGGCGAATAGACGACAGGCTGGCGCTCTTGTGGACCGTGATCTGGCGGCCCTCGGGCTCTTGCGCAGCGACTTGATGCTTGTGGGCGTGATGCCGGGCGCGGGCGTGCAGCGTCGGGGTCTGGGCGTCGGGGGCGGGCGTCGTCTGGGCGTCCGCCGAGGAAACGAGCGCCGCGGCGATCAGCGCCGCGCCGAACCATCGAACCGAACAAACCATCGACGCCTGCCCTTTGTCCCTCGACGAAACGGCGTCGCATGAAAGCGCCCGTTCTCGGGCGTGCGGCCTCGCATTGCCCCGCCTCATCCCGAAATGCAAGCCCGTCAGTCGAGCGACTTGTGGAATCTGCAGAACGCTGAGGCCCAGGAGCCCGACGCCGAGGATCGCCAGCGCCAGCATCTGCGGCCACAGCACGTCGAGGCCGACGCCCTTCAGGAACGTCCCGCGGATGACGATCAGGTAGTAGGTCATCGGGTTGATGGTCGACAGCCATTGCATGAACGGCGGCATGCTGGCGATCGGAAAGCTGAAGCCCGACAGGATGAAGGCCGGATTGATGACGAAGAAATTGGTGGCGAACGCCTGCTGCTGCGTCTTGCAGACGGTCGAGATCAGGAGGCCGATCCCGAGCACGCCGAGAAGATAGAGCGAGGTTCCGAGCAGGAGCACGAGCGGATTGCCGCGGAACGGCACCTGGAACCAGAGCGTGCCGACCGCGGCGATCACGATCGTCAGGGCGAGCCCGACCAGGAAGTAGGGGATCGTCTTGCCGAGGATGAACTCGAGCGGCCGGATCGGCGTGACCATGATCTGCTCGAGCGTGCCGACCTCGCGCTCGCGCACCACCGCGAACGAGGTGAGGTTGACGATCATGATCAGGGTCAGCGTCGCGATGACGCCGGGGACGAAGAACCAGCGGCTGTTGTAGTCGACGTTGTACCAGGGCCGCGGCTCGAGCGTCACCGTCGGCGGCGGAGGCTGCGGCCGGCGTGCATGCGGCGCGAAAGGTCCTGCCCGATCTCCTCAGCGTAGTCCGCGACGATCTGGCCGACATAGGAGAGCGCGATCAGCGCGGTGTTGGAATTGGTGCCGTCGACGATCACCTGCGCCGGCGCGGACAGGCCTTTGCGCAAGTCCTCGGCGAAACCCGCCTGGATGACGATCGCGACCACCGCGTCGGCCCGGTCGATCGCGCGGGCGATCTCGGCGTCGTTCTTCGCCGTCAGCACGATCTGGAACCGTCCGCTGGCGGCGAAGCGCGCGATCAGGTCCCGGCTTTCCTGGCTGTGGTCGAGATCGAGCACGGCGGTCGAGACATTGTAGACCTCGAAGGTCGCGGCATAGCCGAAGATGAACAGCTGGACGAGGGTCGGGATCAGCAGGCGGAATTTCGCCGCGCGGTCGCGGCGCAATTGCTGCAGCTCCTTCAGGACCAGGTTGAAGACGCGGCCCCACATGGCGTCAATCCAGGGTCTTGCGGAAGGCGCGGGCGGCGAGGAGCCCGACGATCGCCGCGTAGAGCGCGAGCAGGCCGATCGGCGCGAGGAGATCGCCGACCGCGCTGCCCTTGAGGAACACCGATTTCAGGATCGAGAAATAGTAGCGCGCCGGGACGAGATAGGTGAGCCATTGGATCGGCGTCGGCATCTGCTCGATGGGAAAGGCGAAGCCCGAGAGCAGCGTCGTCGGCAAGAGCGTCGCGACCAGCGCGATCTGGCTCGCGCCGACCTGGCTGCGGATGCTGGCGGAGATGAAATAGCCGAGGCCCAGCACGACGACGAGAAAAAGCGAGGTCGTGAAGAACAGGGTCGAGACCGCCCCGCGAAACGGCGCCTCGAACCAGAAGACCGCGATCATGAGGCAGAACGCGGCGTCGATCAGGCCGATGAAGAAATACGGCAGGATCTTCCCCGCCATCAGCTCCATCCGGGTGACCGGAGTCGAGACCAGGACCTCCATCGTCCCGCGCTCCCACTCGCGCGAGATCGTCAGCGAGGTGAGCTGCGCCCCGACCAGCGCCATCACCAGCGCGACCACGCCCGGCATGATGTAGTTCCGGCTGACCAGATCCTCGTTGTACCAGACCCGGTACTCGGCGACCGCCGGGACGACCGGCGGCGGCTGGCCAAGGGTCTGGGTCCGCTCGAGCTGAACGTTGCCGGAATAGGCGCCGACCACCGCCTGCGGCGTAGCCGAGCGCGATATTGGCGGTGTTGTCGTCGGTGGCGTCGAGGATCGCCTGCACCGAAGCGGCATTGGCGGAGGCGAGCGTCTCGGAGAAGTCGTGCGGCACGACGATCGCCATCTTGCAGCGGCCCGCGTCGATCGCGCGGGCGACGTCGGGGTAGGCGCGCTCCGTCTCGACGATCCAGAAATACTGCGAAGCCTGGAAGGCCTTGAGCAGCGCCTCGCTCTGCTGGCTGCCCTCGCGGTCGAACACGCAGATCGGCACGTGCTTGATGTCGAGGTTCACCCCGTAGCCGAGCAGCGCCATCTGCATCAGCGGCATCAGGAGCACGACCATGAGGCTGCGCGGATCGCGCAGGATCTGGATGATCTCCTTCCTGGCGACCGCCCGGATGCGGCGCAGAGTCATGGCGCGCGCCTTTCCGCCGCCTTCGCCGACGAGCTGGACGAACACGTCCTCGAGCGTCGCCTTGATCGGCTCGATCCGCGACCAGGCGAGCTTGCGCTCGGCGAGGCGCTTTTCGATCGCCGGCCGGTCGCGCGCCGCGTCGTCGACGACGATGTGGAGCGACGAGCCGAACGGCGCGACGTCGCGCGCGCCCGGCGCGTCCGCGAGCGCCTCGAGCATCGCGCCGGGGTCGTCGCCCTCGACCAGCAGGATCTCGCCGCGGATCGCGCTGCGCTTGAGCTCCGACGGGCTGCCGAGCGCGACGAGACGGCCGCCGTTGATCAGCGCGATGCGATTGCAGTACTCGGCTTCGTCCATGTAGTGCGTGGTGATGACGACGGAGACGCCGCCCTCCGCGAGCGCATAGATCAGGTCCCAGAACCGCCGGCGCGAGGCCGGGTCGACGCCCGAGGTCGGCTCGTCGAGGAACAGGATCGCCGGCTCGTGCAGCACCGCGCAGCCGAGCGCCAGGCGCTGCTTCCAGCCGCCGGAAAGATCGTGGACGACCGCGTCTTCCCGGCCCTGCAAGTCCCGCCATGCCGACGGCGAAGGCGAGCCGCTCCTTCAGCCGCGCGCCCCTCACGCCGTAAACGCCGCCGAAGAAGCTCAGGTTCTCCATCACCGACAGGTCGTCGTAGAGCGAGAACTTCTGCGACATGTAGCCGATGACCTCGCGCACCTTCTCGGGTTCGCGCGCGACGTCGAGGCCCGCGACCTCGGCCCGCCCGCCGCTAGGCCGAAGCAGGCCGCAAAGAATCCGGATCGTCGTCGATTTCCCCGCCCCGTTGGGCCCAAGAAAGCCGATGATCTCGCCCCGCCGCGCCTCGAAGCTCACCGCGTCGACCGCGACGAAATCGCCGAAGCGCTTGGTCAGCCGGTCGGCGCGGATGCGGACCTCGCCGTCGTCGCCGGTCATGCCTCCGGCTCCGTCAGCAGCGAGACGAACAGATCCTCGATCGTCGGCGCGATGCGCTCGATCTCGTCGACCGGAACGCTCGCCGCGACGAGCGCGTCCCTGAGATCGCCGATGCGTCGGGCCGCGTCGTCGACCACGACGTGGACGCTGTCGCCGAGCAGGATCGCGCCCCTTCACGCCTTCCCGCGCGGCGACCACGTCGCGCGCGGCGCGGGCCGCCGGCGAACCGACCGCGAGAATCTCGCCCGGCATCAGCGCTTTCAGCGCCGCCGGCGTGTCGCAATAGAGCATGCGGCCCTCGCGCAGGAGGCCGAGCCGCGTGCACCGCTCGGCCTCGTCGAGGTAGGACGTGGCGACCACGATCGCGACGCCCTCCCCGCGCAGACCGTAGAGGATGCGCCAGAAGTCGCGCCGCGACACCGGATCGACGCCGGCGGTTGGCTCGTCGAGCAGCAGCACGTTCGGCGTGTGGATGAGCGAGCAGGTGAGGCCGAGCTTCTGCTTCATCCCGCCGGAGAGCTGGCCCGCCCGGCGCTTGCGGAACGGCGTCATGCCGGAGGCGGCGAGAAGGCGCTCGGCGCGCTCGTCGCGCTCCTTGCGACGAATGCCGAAGAGGTCGGCGAAGAACGCGATGTTCTCGTCGACCGTCAGGTCTTCGTAGAGGCCGAACCGCTGCGGCATATAGCTCACGTGCGAGCGGACGCGCTTCGGCGTCGGCCACCGCATCCACGCCTTCGATCACGATCGACCCTTCATCCGGCGACATCACCGCGGCGAGCAGGCGCATGATGGTCGTCTTGCCGGCGCCGTCCGGGCCGACGAAGCCGAACACCTCGCCCCGCGCGCATGAGAAGGTGAGGCCCTCGACCGCGGCTGCGGCGCCGAACCGTTTGGCGAGCCCGAAGACTTCGATCGCCGGTCTCGACGGCGCGCCGTTCATGACTGCCCGGGCGCCTTGACCGCGATCCTGGCGTCGGCCGGCAGGCCGGGAACGAGTTCGTGGGTCGGGTTGTCGATGTCGATCCTGATGCGATAGACGAGCGTCACCCGTTCGGCGTGGGTCTCGACGCTCTTCGGCGTGAACTCCGCCTGCTCCGCAATGAAGGAGATCCGACCCGGGTATTCCTTGCCCGGGAACGAGTTGGTCGTGACGGTCGCCGTCTGCCCGAGCCGGATCTTGGCGATGTCGGTCTCGTTGACATAGGCGCGCAGCCACACGTGGTTGATGTCGGCGAGCGTCACGATCGCCGCGCCCGGCGAAATGACCTCGCCGAGCTCCGCCTGCCTGACAAGAATCACGCCGTCGAACGGCGCGACAAGCGTCGTGTAGCCGAGCACGATCTTCGCCAGATCGAGGTTGGCGCGCGCCGTCTCGATCGCGGCGATGGCGAGCGCGACGCTCTTGTCGGCCGCGGCCTCCAGCGCCTTGTCGCGTTCGAGCGCGGCGCGGGCCTGTTTGAGCGCCGTCTCGGCGACGTCGCGCGCGTCGATCGTGCCGGCGCCCTTGGTCACCAGCGTCTGCGCGCGGTCGAACTCGAGCTCGCGCAGCGACACTTCCGCTTCGTCGCTGACGACGGTGCGCCGCGAGGCGTCGACGTTCTGCTCGGCGACGTCGAGCTGGCGCATCCGCTCGTCGAGCCCGGCCTGGGCGATGACGGCCTCCTGCTTGTAATCGGCGTCGTCGACCCGGGAGAGGACCGTCCCCGCCGTCACCGTCTGGCCTTCGTCGAACGGCAGTTCGACGATGCGCGACTGCACCGACTTGAAGCTGAGAATGCTCTCATGCGCCTCGATGTTGCCGGAGACGAGGATGAACCGGCTGTCGGGCGTCCCCACGATCCAGGGAAGAACCTTATCCTCGAACCAGGGGCGGAGACGGTCCTGCTCAAGATAGGCGCCGAGGCCGCCGACACAGAGCGCTGCGACCAGCACCCCGAGAAAGAAACGCCGCATGCCCGCCAACAGCCCTTATCCCCGCCTTGGCCGCCGTGCCGGCCGCCGAGCGCTGCGCCGTATTAGCGGCGGAGCCTCGTCCGGCGTTTGACGCAGGTCAAGCACGGCCGATCGTAGCATGCGCGCCGGTCTTGGCTCTCCCTGCGCGTCGATCTCCCGTTCGGGCGGACTCCGGGCTCCTTGCGAAGGCCCGGAGTTCGTCCCCGCCGACTAGGAACTGGACTGATCGGAATAGACTTTGACCTTGCGCCTGAGCTCGGCTTTGGAGACGGGCCGAACGTCGGAGCCGGAAGCCTCTATCTCGTCCCGTCTAATCGGTCCGCCTAGTCTATTGTCTGAAAAATCATAGTTCTTCGCAAACCATGCAAAGGCGAAACGTAAATCCATTGCCAAATTAAATCGCGCAGCCTTGCGGTTTCCTGTCCGAATAGCCTCAATAACTCGATCTTGAATCTTGAAACTATTTGTAGACAGTATTTCCGAAGCTCCGGGTTGGCGTTGAACGGCGGCCAGGTAAGGTCCGGCTCTCAACCACAGGTTCCTGATCATCTCCGTCAACTGAGGAAGGCCGCCGGCCTCGTAGACGCCAAAATGGAACGCGTAATTGGCGGCCAAGGCCGCTTCGACGTCGTGATTTTGCGCCGCCTCAAGCATGGATTGATTAGAGGCCCTGAGCCGGTCCACCAAGCCCGGGTCTTTCGACATACAGGCGCGTTCCGCTGCAAATCCTTCAAGCTCCATTCGTATGCGCATCAGTCCCTTGAAGTTTTCATAAGTGAACGGCGCCACCATGATCGCCCGGCTGGCCGTCTGGACAAGCGCCTTTTCTGCGATCAACCGCTGGACTGCGGCCCGCACCGGCATCGGACTTGTTCCCAGCGACGCCGCCAGAGTTCTGAGCGACAGCGTTTCGCCAGGCATGAACTTGCCGCTGAGCAAGGCCAGCCTGAGGGCCGCATAAACCCGGTCCGAAAGCGAAGAATCGTCGGGCGCGGGCGAGCTTTCGGGCATCACAGGACCTTTTCAATCACCCCTGATTTCGGGTTGGTTGGGACACCAGCCTAATCCTTTCGTTGCAAAACGGCAAATGTGATCACAGTATGAGATCACAGCACTTGACATTCCTCCGGCTGCTATGTGATCACGATTTGAGATCACACCGCTGGACAGACCGCTGCCCACCCTGAGATCCCTGATCAAGGCCTCCGATTGCCGCTTTGCCCGATGCACGGCAGAGCGGTTCTAGAAGAGGGGCGTGTCCGTTTGGACACGAAAAGGCGACGCAAATGGAACGGTGCGTGATTACGAGCGCGACCCGCACTGCGGTCGGTTCCTACTTGGGAACGCTGAAAACAGTTCCCCCCGAAAAACTTGCAGCAATTGTCATCCGGGAAGCCGTTGAGCGGTCCCATCTCGCTCCGGCACAGGTGGACCGGGTCGTCATGGGCCATGTGCTGTCGAACAGCGAGGCGCCCAATATCGCCAGGGTGGGCGCGTTGCTTGCCGGTCTTCCTGAAACTACTCCCGCCTTTACGGTCGACATGCAGTGCGGTTCGGGACTGCAGGCGCTGCGTCTGGCGATCATGGAGATCCAGACCGAAGCCGCCGACATCGCGGTCGCCGGGGGCGTCGAGAGCATGTCGCGCGCCCTCTACTACCTGCCGCCGTCGGTCCGGTACGAAGGCTTTCGCCTGGGAGAACAGACCGTATACGACGCCTTCACGCGGGCGGTGACCCGTGTTCAGCCGCCCTCTCTTTATCCGGGCCTCGATATGGGCCTTACCGCCGAAAACATCGCCGACCGGCATGCCATCTCGCGCGAGCGACAGGACGCCTTCGCCCTGGATAGCCAGAAGAAGGCGTGCGCCGCGATCGCCGCCGGCCGGTTTACGGATGAAATCGTGCGGGTCGAGGTCACCGACCGGAAAATGAGCACCCTCTTCGCCCAGGACGAATACCCCAAGGCGAATGCGACGCTGGAGGGATTGGCGAAACTCAAACCGGTGTTCCGGAAAGGTGGAAGCGTCACCCCCGGCAATGCCTCCGGCATGAACGACGGCGCCTCGGCGGTGGTCGTGATGGGAGAGGCCAGGGCCAGGGAAATCGGGGCAACCCCGCTGGCCCGTGTTCTCCGGCATTCGGTGACGGGCCTTGAACCCAGTGTGATGGGACTGGGTCCGGTAACGGCGATCCGCTCGGTCCTGAAGCAGGCCGACCTCACCCTCGAAGACGTCGATCTGTTCGAAATCAACGAGGCCTTCGCCGCACAGTCGCTAGGCGTGCTCGAGGAACTCGACATGCTTCCCGGCGGGCGGATGTATTCGCGGGTCAATGTCAACGGCGGCGGCATCGCCCTGGGCCATGCGCTGGGCTCGAGCGGCGCGCGAATCCTCACCACCCTGATCCATGAGTTGAAACGACGGGGCGGCCGCTACGGCATTGCCAGCCTCTGCATCGGCGGCGGACAGGGCATTGCGATGCTGGTGGAAAACATCTAGCGGCCGACCCTCAGTCTTAGCTTGTAAAACGAACGGTCCTCGGGAGGATCAACACATGTCTAACGTGACTTCTGAAATCAACGTTAAGCAACCGCCCAGAGCGGCGAATATAATCGACAAATTCACAGAATGGAGTTTGAATTGGGTTCCAGACTCCATGGTGTTTGTGCTTCTGTTGACGGTGATCGTATTTGTCATGGCCTTGTGCCTGACAAAATACGGTATCTTCGATCTGATTAATTTCTATGCCGGGAGCTTCTGGATCCTGCTGACTTTTTCCATGCAGCTGTGCATATTGATGATTACCGGCTTCGTTATTGCCGACTCCAAGCTGGTCAAGCGCTTCATCGTGGCGGTGGTGGACAAGCCGAAAACGCGCGCCGGTTCCATTGTCCTGTTTTGCCTGGTTGGCGGCGTCGTCGCCTGGATCCACTGGGGTGTCGGGCTCATGTTTTGCATGGTCATGGGCCGGGAACTCGCCGTCCGCAAGCGTGGCCTCGGCATCCATTACCCGTTCATCGCCGCTTTGACCTACGGCCTGGTCAACATCATGTGCAACGGCCCGTCACAGTCGGCGCCGCTGGTGGTCGCGACTCCCGGGAATTTCATGGAGAAAATTATCGGGGTCATCCCGCTCACGCAAACCGCGCTGTCGCCGTTCCTGCTTTCGCTTCAGCTCTTCATGTATTTGACCATTCCTGTCCTGGCGGTCCTCCTCCTGCCCAAGAAGGCCCATTCGGTCGAAATGGACGACGAGACCTTCAAAGAATTCACCGCCGTTCTCCCCGAGGAAGACGTGAAGTCCCTGCGGCCGGCAGAACGTTGGGACCGGTCGAGAATCCTGCAAAGCCTGCTGGCGGTCGGCATGCTGTTTTGGGTCGGTAACTACGTCTACACCAAGGGCTTTGGCAAGCTGGACCTCAATTCGATCAATTTCGCCTTCCTTGGCCTGTCGCTGATTTTGCATGGATCGCCGCGCAGCTTCACCGCCTCCGTGAAGAAAGGCGTCGGCACCACCTTCGGCGTCATGGTTCAGTTCCCGATGTATGCCGGACTTTTCGGCGTGATCAGCAATTCGGGCCTCGCCGGCACCATCACGCATTGGTTCGTGTCGATCTCGACGCCCGGGACATTTTCCTGGATCGTGTTCCTGTACACAGGCGTCATGGACTTCTTCGTGCCGTCGGGCGGCTCGAAGTTCGTCATCGAGGCGCCCTATCTGCTTCCCGCCGGGCAACAACTGGGCGTGTCGGTGGCGCAGACCATCAACGCCTATAGCACCGGCGCCCAATGGGCGAACAATATCCAGCCGTTCTGGGCGCTGCCTGTCCTGGGGGCGTTCAAGGTCCGGTTCCAGGATATTCTGCCCTACACGTTCCTGATCTGGCTTTACGCGGGGATCATCTCGACGATAGGGTTCCTGCTGTTCCCAAACGGACTTTAATCCCCTGTCGGCCTGATGGTCGCCCGTTAAAATTCGGGCGACCTCGGTCACCGGAAGACAGGATCGACAAGGAAAACTTACAAATGCCCGCAGCCTCCAGCAAAAGAGTGATCAGTTGTGCGATCACCGGCGCGATTCATCTTCCGAGCATGACGCCGTATCTTCCGATCACCCCCGAACAGATTGCTGAAAACGCCTTGGGCGCGGCCGACGCGGGGGCGGCCATCGTGCACATCCATGCCCGCAACCCCGAGACCGGCCAGCCCTCGTCCGATCTGAACCTCTATCGTCGGATCGTCGAGGGAATCAGGGCGAAAAACGAGGACGTCATCATCTGCATCACGACCGGCGGGGGCGCCGGAATGTCCGTCGAGGAACGGCTGGCGGTGGTGCCGGCGTTCAAGCCCGAACTGGCCTCGATGAACACCGGGTCGATGAATTGGGGCATGTTCCCGCTGGCCAACAAGCTCAAGGAATTCCAGTTCCCCTGGGAAGGCCAATTCCTGGAGTTCAAGCCGGGACTTCGTTTTCCAGAACACGTTCAAGTCCATGGAGGCGATGTGCCGCATCATGGACGAGAACGGGACCAAGCCCGAACTTGAAGCCTATGATGTCGGGCATCTCCACAACATCGCCTATCTGCTTCAGGCGGGCGTCGTGAAGCCGCCCATCACGATGCAATTCGTCACCGGAATCCTCGGCGGCATTGGCTCGAGCCCCTACGATATCATCACCATGCATCAGACCGCCGATCGGCTGTTCGGCAAGGGCGCTTACAACTGGTCGGTCATCGGGGCCGGCAAAGCCGAATTTCCCGATGCGACGCTGGCGCTGATCCTGGGCGGCCACGTGCGCGTGGGCATGGAGGACAACCTCTATTTGGCCAAGGGCAAACTGGCGAAAACAAATGCCGAGATGGTCGCGAAGATGGCGCGGATCATGGCCGAACTGGACCTGGAGCCGGCGACTCCCGCCGAAGCCCGGCGCATGCTGAGCCTTGGAAACGCGGGGCCAACGCAATGAGAACGGTTGATCCCTCTTCGACGCTCGGATTGCTCAGCAACCGTCATATTGACTGACATAACGCAAGGCGCACTGAAATGGCCAAGCTTCCGGAAATTGGGCAGTTGGATTCTCAGCCGATCGCTGTGATCGGCATGGGGACAATGGGCAGACGACTCGCCACGAAGTTTTCCACCCGAGGCGGCGAAGTCCGCGCCTACGACAGTATCAGACGCGTCGCCGACGAAGGCGCCGCCTACGCCCGCGAGGCGGTCGGAGACGCTTGCAAGTCCATTCCCGGCGGAACTCCCGGCCACATCGTGTTAGCCCCGGATCTCGCTTCCGCCGTGGAGGGCGCATGGCTCGTTGTCGAAGCGGTCGCAGAGAAACCGGATCTGAAGACGGAACTTTTCGGAGAGTTCGACAGGCTTGCGGCCCCGGGCGCCATTTTGGCGACCAACTCGTCTTCGTATAAATCGAGCGAGATGATCGGCAAGGTCACCCGACCGGAACGTGTGCTGAACATGCACTTCTACCTGCCGAAGCTGCGCTCGGTCGAGTTGATGACCTGCGGCAAGACGGACGAGGCTTATATCCGCTTCCTGAAGGATACCCTCCCCCGCTGGGGATTCGTGCCGTATGTCGCGTTGAAAGAAAGTACGGGGCTGATCTTCAACCGCGTATGGGCGGCGATCAAACGCGAGACAATCCAAGTTCTCGCCGAGGGCATCGCCACGCCCGAGGACGTCGATGCTCTCTTTCGGGAAGTGCTAAGCACCGAGTCCGCCCCATTCCGGCTGATGGATCAGGTCGGTCTCGATGTGGTCCTCGATATCGAGGAACATTACGCGGCCGAACGGCCGAACCTGCCGGTCGAAGTGCGCGACCTTCTAAAGAGCTACGTCGCGCAGGGCAAACTCGGCGTCAAGACAGGCAGCGGTTTCTACAACTACAAGAAAGATTAACGCGCACTTATACTGAGGCGTTACCGGGAAACGTCTTGATCTCCTGTCAAAGGGTTGGGTTATGAGATTCCAGAACGAGGTTGCTGTGATCAGTGGCGCCGGACGAGGGATAGGCGCCGCGACGGCGAAAAAGCTCTTTGATGAAGGATGCCGCGTCGTCATTCTGGACATCGACGAAGCCGCCGCCCGGGATTGCGCCAATACTATTGACCCGCCCGGCAGCAGAAGTCTGGCGCTTTCCTGCGATGTCAGCAGTAAGAGCAGCGTTAGCCACGCGATATCCGAGACAATAAAGAAATTTGAAACCATAGATATCCTCGTAAATAACGCCGGCATAACCAGCGACGCCATATTTCACAAGATGTCGTTGGAGCAGTGGCAACGCGTAATCGATGTTAATTTGACTGGAACATTTCTGATGACCAGCGCCGCTGTGACCTATATGCGTGAAAAGAAATGGGGTCGGATAATCAATATCTCATCTACATCTGCCTATGGAAATGTTGGCCAGGCTAATTATGCCGCGACGAAAGCCGGGCTCCTTGGCTTAACAAAAACCTTGGCAAAGGAGCTGGGGCGCTACAATATTACAGTAAACGCAATAGAACCTGGGGTAATAGAAACAGATATGCTTAGAGATGTTCCGCAATCCATAAAGGAAGGTTGGCTCAAGAGCATGCCGCTGACCCGTATGGGACGATCGGAAGATATCGCTAACTCCGTATGTTTCTTCGCATCCGACGAAGCAAGCTTCATCACCGGAGTAGAATTGCCAGTCTGCGGTGGATTTATGATAAACTAGACGAACAATGGTCAACTTCTAGCCGGGACAGGCGCAGCTGCGGAGCCTTCCGGACAACCTTGCAGTTCTCTTTGTTGCGGTGGAACTGCAACCGGAGACGTTCGCCGAACGGCGGCTTCGCGACGTCAAATCGGTCGCGCCGTCCTGTTCTGAATCGACGCCCGAAACTTTCGAGTTTTCAGTCGAGCGCGCCGTGTTCGTCGCAGCCCTGCATCGGCTGTTCGTCTCGGGATCGGATCGTGACTGTTCGTCGTGGATGGAGGATTACGACATCCCCGGCGCCGAGGGGCTCGACCTGCATCACTTCTACCGCGCCATGGCCTGGCTCGGCGAGGAGGTGGAGGAGAAGCCGGACGGGGCGCTCGCGCCGCGCTGCGTCAAGGACCTGATCGAGGAAAGGCTGTTCGACCGCCGCCGCGATCTCTTCACCGACCTTTCCGTCGTGTTCATGGACACCACCAGCCTCTCCTTCTACGGCGAGGGCGGCGAGACGCTGGGCGAGCACGGCTACTCCAAGGACTATCGCCCCGATCTCAAGCAGATGATCCTCGGCCTCGTCGTCGACGGCGACGGCCGGCCGATCTGCACCGAGATGTGGCCGGGCAATACCGCCGACGTAACGTCGCTCCTGCCGGTGGTCGACCGCTTGCGCAAGCGTTTTTCCATTGGCCGAATCTGCATCGTGGCCGATCGCGGCATGATCTCGGCGGCCACCATCGCCGGGCTCGAGGAGCGCAAGCTCGAATATATCCTCGGCGCGCGCGAGCGCTCCGACGCGATCGTGCGCAAGATCGTGCTCGACGACGACGACCCGTTCGTTCCTCTGCTCATCGAGCGCAAGGCGGGAGAGACCGAACTCTTCGTCAAGCAGGTCAAGATCGAAGGCGCCCGTTACGTCGTCTGCCGCAACGAGGCGGAGGCCGCAAACGACCGCAAGGAGCGCGAGGCGATCGTGGCCGCGCTCGACGCCCAACTGAAGAAGGGCGACAAGGCGCTGATCGGCAATTCCGCCTATCGGCGCTATCTGCGCAACGCTGTGGCCAAAGGCGCCCGATCATTCGAGATCGACGCCGGCAAGCTCGCCGAGGAGGCGCGCTTCGACGGGATTTTCGTCTTGCGCACCAACGCGAAGGTGACGCCATTGCAGGCGGTCCTGCGCTACCGCGATCTTCAAAAACGACGCGCTGCCGGCGGTGATCAGACGTTGCGCCGCGCCGGAGGCGAGCGCTATCATGCCGGATAACAGAGCGCGTCGGGCGCTGTCCTTGGCCCGTGGCGGAATCCTATGGCGCAGGTCCTCATCCGCAACCTCCCCGAGCGCGTGATCGAAGCGCAGCGCGCCCGCGCCGAGACGCACGGCCGCTCGCTGAAGCAGGACCTGCGCGACGACATTGAATGGGCCGCGCCCTATACGCCCGAAGAGGGTCTGGCGGCGGCTTTGCCCTTTCAGAGCCTGACGCCGGGTGTGCGCAGCGATCCTGTCGAGGCGGTGAGGGAGGCGATTGAGCGAGATCGTCGTCGACGCCGGCGTCGCCATCTGTCGGTTTGCGCAAGAAGCCGCGACTGAGAAGGCGAACCGCCGGATCGTCGCGCCGACTGGAGAGAGCCCTCACGTCCGGCCGGAGCGACCGAAAAACCAACGGAAAGTCGGAGAGGGAAATGGCCAACATCGCGTTTCTGGGTCTGGGCAACATGGGCGGGCCGATGGCCGCCAACCTGGTGAAGGCGGGGCACTGGGTCGCGGGTTACGACCTCATCGAGGCGCAAAAGCAGATTGCGGAAGAGACGGGCGTGGCGATCATGGGCAGCGCGCGCGAGGCGGTCGCCGCGGCCGAGATCGTCGTCACCATGCTGCCCGCCGGACGGCACGTGCTGGCCGCCTGGGACGAATTTCTGCCGTCGGCGCCGAAGGGCGCGCTGATCATCGACAGCTCGACCATCGACGTCGACAGCGCCCGAAAAGCGCACGAGACCGGCGCGGCCGCGGCGGCATGCTGACGCTCGACGCGCCGGTGTCGGGCGGGCGTCGGCGGCGCATCCGGCGGCACGCTGACCTTTATGTGCGGCGGCGCCCCCGCGGCGTTCGACAAGGCGAAGCCGATCCTCGAGGCGATGGGCAAGCGCATCGTTCATTGCGGCGGCCCGGGCGCAGGACAGGCCGCCAAGATCTGCAACAACATGATCCTCGGCGCGACGATGATCGCCACCTGCGAGGGCTTTGCGCTTGCCGAAAAGCTCGGCCTCTCGGCCCAGGCGCTGTTCGACGTCGCCTCGACCTCGTCCGGCCAGTCGTGGTCGCTGACGAGCTATTGCCCCGTTCCCGGCCCGGTGCCGACCTCGCCCGCCAATCGCGACTACAAGCCGGGCTTCGCCGCGAGCCTGATGCTGAAGGACCTGAAGCTCGCGCAGGAGGCCGCGGCGAGCGCCGGCGTCGCCATCCCGCTCTCGGGCGGAGGCGGCGCAGCTCTACGCCCTGTTCGTCTCGGCGGGCCACGGCGGCGACGATTTCTCCGGCATGATCAATTTTTTGCGTGGGACCCAGCGGCTTCCGGCTAGAATTCACCGGGAATCGTGAATAGCTTTCAAGGGAACGGCGGAAGCGGCGAGCGGGCTCCAAGGCCCGGACGCTCAGGGCGCCGGCGAGGAGGTTTCGATGCGGAGGTTCCTTGCGAAGACATGGTTGCGGCGTTTGCGGCCGTGGGCCTCGCGGCGGCGGCGGTCGACGACCCGGCGAGCCAGTTTCGGCGGCGGCGGCTTTCCAGGGCGGCGGCTGGCACGGCGGCGGCTGGGGCGGCGGCTGGCATGGAGGCGGCTGGGGCGGTGGCTGGCGCGGCGGCGGCTGGGGCTGGCGCGGCGCGTACTGGGGCGGCGGTTATTGGGGCCCCGGCTGGGGCTACGCCGGCTGGGGCAATCCTGGGTGGGGCTGCGGATGGGGCCCCGGGTGGGGCTATCCGGGGTGGGGCTGGGGCGCGCCGGCGTTCGTCGCGGGCGCATACCATATTACGCCCAATGCGGGACGGCTGCTGGGTCTACCCGCAGGGTCTGGTCCCAGCCGGGCGGCCGTGGCCGTTACCTTGGCCGGCATCTGGTGAACATCTGCCAGTGAGCCTGATCGTCCGTTCTGGCGCCGCATGGTCGAGGACCGCGCCACGGCCTAAGCGGCGAGCGGGGCGTTCAGATTTCGACGATCGGCGGCGCATTCGATAAAGAATCATGAACGTCCATTCATCTCCTTTACCTGAACATCTATTCATCGAGGGTCGAGTCTAAGCTTTGTGTGCGCGCTGCGAATAGCGCTCAGCCGGCGGTTTGCCTTTTTCGATCATAATCGTTGCGAAATTTACGGGATAGTGGGCTACGAAGCGCCGGTGGGGTTATGTCCTGGAGGCGCACGAGTTTCAACGGCCGTTTCCTTCGGCGACGGCCAAGCGGAGGGTAAGATGCGAAACACGGTTTCCAAGGCGATCGTCGCCAGCGTTGCGGCGGTCGCGTTCGGCGCGGCGCTGGTCGCGACGACCGAACCGGCCGCGGCCGGCAGTCTGGCACGGCGGGGGCGGCGGCTGGCGGGTGACGGCGGCGGTTGGCACGGCGGCGGCTGGCACGGCGGTTGGCGGTCGGCTCGTGGCGGAGCCTGGCACCGGCTACTGGCGCGGCGGCGGCTGGTACGGCGGCTGGTGGGGTCCCGCCGCGGTCGCCGTCGGCGCGCTCGCGGCGGGCGCGATCGCGCTCGGCGCGGCGATCCCTATGGCATACGGGTACGGCTACGGCTATCCGAACGGTGCGTCCAGGTCCGCCCGCTCTATGCGCCGAACGGCGCCTGGATCGGCAACGGCCCGGTCAACGTCTGCCAGTAGGCGGATGAGCTGAACATCCCGGAAAGGGCCTCGCGCGAAGCGGGGCCCTTTTCATTTGGCGCGCTCTGCGCCTTCTGGCAGATGAGCCGGGCGCGGCCTACAATTTGGACGCCGGCCAGAACACGCCGCCGGTCATCGGCGCCGGGAACGCCGGTCGTCGTCGGGAAGCGAGAGCGGCAGGCCCCGCCGCGCGCGCAGGGCGAGATAGGCGAAACATTGCGCCTCGATCGCGTCGCCGTCGAAGCCGATCGCCTCGACCGGCTCGACCGGAACGCCGAGCCGGTCGGCGAGGCGGCGCATCAGGAAGGCGTTGCGGCGTCCCCCGCCCCCGACCAGCCAGCGCTTCGGGGCTTCGCGAACCTGTCTGCAGCGCGGCGGCGGTCGCCTCGACGGTGAAGGCGGCGAGCGTCGCCGCGCCGTCCGCGTCGGTCGAACGCTCGACCGCGGCCGCCGCAGCGGCGAAATGGTTGCGGTCGAGCGATTTCGGCGCCGGCCGGTCGAAATAAGGGTCGCGCATCATCGCCGCGAGCGCCGCCGCGTCGACCCGCCCGCTCGCGGCGAGCGCGCCGTCGGCGTCGAAGGCGGCCCCGCGTCGGCGGAGCAGGAAATCGTCGATCAGCGCGTTGGCGGGACCGGTGTCGAAGGCGACGATCTCGCCTCGACGGCCGAGCCAGGTGACGTTGCCGACCCCGCCCCAGTTGAGGACCATCAGCGGCCGTTCGAGCCCCGCCGTCATGGCGGCGTGATAGATCGGCGCAAGCGGCGCGCCCTCGCCGCCGGCGGCGACGTCGGCCGAGCGGAAGTCGCAGACGACGTCGATCCCGAGCGCCGCGGCAGCACGCGCGCCGTCGCAGAGCTGCCGGGTCAGGCCGGCGCGTCGGCCGGTGCAGAATGGTCTGGCCGTGCAGCCCGACGAGCGCGACGCTTTCGCGCGCGAATGCGCGAAGCGCTCGAGGAACGCCTCGACCGCCGCGACATGGGCGTCGGTCACGTCGCGTTCGAGGTCGCGCCTGCGGCGCTTCGGCCTCGCGCGGGTCGGCGACGACCGCGCGCAGGCGCTGCGCGCACCGCCTCGGGATAGGGAAAGGTCGCGGCGGGGCCGGTCTCGACCCGCGCCTCGCCGTCGCTGCGGATCAGCGCCACGTCGATCCCGTCCATCGACGTGCCGCTCATCACGCCGACGGCGGTGGTGAGGTCGCCTCGCCCATCGGCTTCAGGACTGGTTGGCGCCGGGCGCCCAGAGCACGTCGTCCTTGCCGAAATCGTTGGCGGCGCGCGCGGCGACGAACAGGTAATCCGACAGCCGGTTGATATAGGCGAGCGCGGCGGGGCTCACCTCCTCGCCCTCGATTTCCGCGAGCGCGACGACGCTGCGTTCGGCGCGCCGGCAAACGGCGCGCGCGGCGTGCAAGGCGGCCGAGGCCGGCGTCCCGCCCGGCAGGATGAAGGAACGCAACGGCTGAAGGTTGTCGTTCAGCGCGTCGATGGCGCGCTCGAGCGCCTCGACCTGCGAGGCCGCGACGCGCAGGGCCGCGCCCGGCGCCTCGCCTGGCCGGGGCGGCAGGCAGAGGTCGGCGCCGAGATCGAAGAGATCGTTCTGCACGCGCGCAAGCGACCCGTCGATCGCGGCCAGCGCCGGATCGGACGCGCCTTTGGCATGCAGCCGCGCGAGTCCGACCGCACAGTTCGTCTCGTCGACGTCGCCCATGGCGACAAAGCGCGCGTCGGTCTTCGGCCGGCGCGTCCCGTCGCCGAGCCCGCTCTCGCCCGCGTCGCCGGTGCGCGTGTAGATGACGTTCAGTCGGACCATGATCGCTCCTGTCGTCAACGATCGGCCCGTCGCACCGCAGCGCCCGAATTCGCGCGCTCCCGGCACTCTACCCAGATTCGCCGCTCCGCTCAGAACGGCAGGCCGACGTAGTTTTCGGCCAGCGAGCCGAGCGCGCTTGTCCGACGAGAACAGGTATTCGAGTTCGGTCGCCTGCAGCCGGTTCTCGTAGTCGTGAATGGTCGGGGAACTGTGCAGCAGCATGGTCAGCCACCACGAGAAGCGCTGCGCCTTCCACACCCGCGCCAGCGCCTTCTGCGAATAGGCGTCGAGGCCGGAATCGTCGCGCCTTTCGTAGTGGTCGATCAGCGCGTGGTAGAGGATAGTAGATGTCGGAGGCGGCGCTGTTGAGGCCGCGCGCGCCGGTCGGCGGCACGATGTGGGCGGCGTCGCCGGCGAGGAACAGCCGGCCGTAGCGCATCGGCTCGGCGACGAAGCTGCGCAGGGGGGCGATGCTCTTCTCGATCGACGGCCCGGTGATCAGGCTCGCGCGCGGTCGTCTCCGGCAGCCGCCGCTTGAGCTCGTACCAGAAGTCCTCGTCGGGCCAGTCCTCCACCCGGTCGGTCAGCGGAACCTGGATGTAGTAGCGGCTGAGCGTCTGCGAGCGCAGCGAGCACAGCGCGAAGCCGCGCTCGTGCTTGCAGTAGATCAGCTCGGGCGAGACCGGCTTCGTGCGCGACAGCACGCCGAGCCAGCCGAACGGATAGAGGCGCTCGTATTCCTTCAGGACGCCCTTCGGGATCGACTTGCGGCTGACGCCGTGAAAGCCGTCGGCGCCGACGACGAAGTCGCAGTCGATGCGGACGATGTCGTCGCCGCTGCGGTAGGTGACGAAGGGCGCGTCCGAGTTGACGTCGTGCGGCGCCACGTCCTCGGCGTTGTGGACGACCTTGCCGCCCATCTTGTCGCGCGCGGCGTAGAGGTCGCGCGTCACCTCCGTCTGGCCGTAGACGACGACGGAATTGCCGCCGGAATGTTTCGCGAGGTCGACGCGGTCGAGCCTGCCGTCATGGGCGATGAAGAAGCCGTGATGGATCTCGCCTTCCCGGTCCATCCGCTCGCCGCACTGCGCCTCGCGCATCAGGTCGGCGAAGCCGTGCTCGAGCACGCCCGCCCGGATGCGGCCGAGCACGTATTCGCGGCTCTGCCGTTCGAGCACGACCGTGTCGACGCCCTTGAGATGCAGGAGCTGCGACAGCAGGAGCCCGGAGGGCCCGCCGCCGATGATGCAGACTTGCACGCGCATGGCGATTCGCCTCCCTGGATCGGCGCCCTTTGCCCTGAACGATAGGGCGCTACTGCGCGGTCAGCCCGCCGTCGACCATCAGTTCGATGCCCGTGGTGAAGGACGACTCGTCGCTCGCCAGATAGAGGATGGCGTTGGCGACCTCCTCCGGCCGGCCCATGCGGCCCAGCGGCGCGGCCTTCATCAGGCCCTCGCGGACGCGGTCGGGGTTCTTCGAGCTCGCGATCAGCTCCTGCACCATCGGCGTGTCGGCGAACGAGGGGTGGACCGAATTCAGGCGGATGTTGTAGCCGGCGCGGCCGCAATGGAGCGCGGCGGACTTGGTGAGCAGCCGCACCGCGCCCTTGCTGGCGCAATAGGCGGCCGACTGCGCGTCGCCGATGACGCCCGGCGACGGAGGACAGGTTGACGATCGAGCCGCCGCCCTGTACCCTTCATCGACGCGGATCGCCTCGCGGCAGCCGAGGAACGTGCCTTCGACGTTGACGGCCTCGGTCCGGCGGAACTCGTCGAGGGTCGCGGTCTCGATGTTGCCTTTGAGCGCGATGCCGGCGCTGTTGACCAGGATGTCGAGCTTGCCGAAGGCGGCGACGACGCGCGTCGACCACCTCGCGCCAGCGCGCTTCGTCGGTCACGTCCTGGGCGAGGATGAGATCGGCGACGCCTTCGAGCCCGGCGAGGCCCGCCTCGTTGCGGTCGGTCGCCGCCACTTTCGCGCCCTCGGCGTGAAACAGCGCGCGGTCGCGCGGCCGATGCCGGAAGCCGCGCCGGTGATCAGCGCCGCCTTGCCGGCGAGCCGCCCGGGTCTGTCTGGCATCGTCTGTCCTCCCTGTTACGCTGCGTCGGCGCCCTCATGCGGCGCGGTCGGACGCCCGTTATTCGACGGCCTCGGCGACGCCCGTCAGCGCGCTTGCCATGGCGCCTCAGTTACCGCGGCGCCATGCGCAGCGCGCCGTCGATGCGGATCGTCTCGCCGTTGATGTAGCCGTTCTCGACGATATGGACCGCGAGCGCGGCGTATTCGGCGGGCTGGCCGAGGCGCGAGGGGAACGGCACCGAGGCGCCGAGCGACTGCTGGAAATCCTCGCGCAGGCCCGCCAGCATCGGCGTCATGAAGATGCCCGGGCGCGATCGTGTTGACCCGGACGCCGTTGCGCGCCAGTTCGCGCGCGATCGGCAGGGTCATCGCCGCGACGCCGCCCTTGGAGGCCGAATAGGCCGACTGCCCGATCTGGCCCTCGAAGGCCGCGACCGAGGCGGTCGAGACGATCACGCCGCGCTCGCCCTCGATCGCGTCGAGCTTCGCCATCCCGGCCGCCGCGAGGCGGATCATGTTGAAGGTGCCGATCAGGTTGACCCGGATCACCTTCTCGAAGTCGCCGAGCGGGGTCGGGGCGCCGTCCTTGCCGACGATGCGGACCGGATTGCCGATGCCGGCGCAGTTGACGAGGATGCGCGCGGCCCCGTGCGCCGCCTCCGCCTTGGCGACCGCCTCGGTGGCGGACGCGTCGCTCGCGACGTCGCAGACGACGGCGACCCCGCCGATCGCCTTGGCGACCTCCTCGGCCGCCGCCGGATTGAGGTCGGCGACCGCCACCTTCGCGCCCCTGGCCGCCAGCGCCTCGGCCGTCGCCCGGCCGAGCCCCGAGCCGCCGCCCGTCACGATCGCCGCCGCTCCGGAAATTCTCATTGCGCCCTCCTCCGCGATTCTCGCTTGTTGTGCCTGTGCCAATACCAACGCGCGGGGCTCTTGTCATGCCTGCCGGAGAGCCCGAAGGAGCTCTGGACACCTGCTTTCACGGGCGGGTGACAAGCGTCTTCTCACGCCCGCGACAGCGGTCCTGCCCGCGCCGTCAGCCCGCGCCCTCGTGCCGGAGGCGACAAGCGGCATGTCATGACCGCGCCGCGAATATGGAGCGGCGGCAGATTGCCGCAACTCCGTCACATTGATCGCATCAATTCGCCCGAGCAGGGCGCTTTTCGCGTGAACCGCGGCGCACGCCGAAATCGACATCGACAACATGATGGCTGAGACCGTAAACATCCGGAGCGGCTGCCATGCTTCGACGGCTTTTCGAGCGCTTTGTCTGAAAACAGTTCGAGAGGCCAGGGCGAAGCCGCTGCCGCGCCGATTGCGCCGCGTCCTGCGGCCGCGCTCGCCGCCGCGCCGCTCGCCGGCTGCAACGGCGTTCTCGATCCGGCCGGGCCGGTCGGCGCCGCGCAACGGCTCGTTCTGATCGATTCGCTGGCGATCATGCTGGCGATCGTCCTGCCGGTCATCGTGCTGATCGCCGGCTTCGCCTTCTGGTTCCGGGCCTCCAACACGCGCGCCTTCTATTGGCCGGAGTGGGAGTTCTCCGGCCATCTCGAGCTGATCGTCTGGGCGATTCCGGCGCTCGTCGTCGTCGTGCTCGGCGGCGTCGCCTGGTTCGGATCGCACGAGCTCGATCCCTTCAAGCCCCTGCCCGGCAGGGCAAGCCGGTCGAGGTCCAGGTCGTCGCGCTCGACTGGAAGTGGCTGTTCATCTACCCCAACGAGGGCGTGGCGGGCGTCAACGCGCTCGCGGTTCCGGTCGGCGTTCCCGTCCACTTCACCATCACCTCGAGCGGGGTGATGAACAGCTTCTTCGTGCCCCGCCTCGGCAGCCAGATCTACGCGATGGCGGGGATGGCGTCGCAGCTCTGGCTGCAGGCCGACAGCCGGGAACCTTCGGCGGCTTCTCGGCGAATTTCAGCGGCGAGGGCTTCTCCGACATGCGCTTCGACGTGAAGGCGCTGCCGCCGGACGGCTACGCCAAGTGGATCGCCGACGCCAAGGCGTCGGGCGCGGATCTCGACCGCAACCGCTACGCCGAACTGGTCAAGCCGAGCATGGCCGTCAGCCCCAGCGTCTATCGCTCGGTCGAGCCCGGGTCTGTTCGAATCCATCGTCAACGGATCCGCGCCGCAGCCGTCGGCGTCGATCCGGCCACGCCTCAGGCTGCCGGACAGGCGGCGGCGATCTGCGGGGGAACCTGATGTTCGGCAAACTGACCTGGGACGCGATCCCGTTCGACCAGCCGATCCCGCTCGTCACCTCGATCGTGGTGATCGTCGTCATCCTCGTCGGTGCTCGGCCTGATCACCCTCAAGGGCTGGTGGCCTTATCTGTGGAGCGAGTGGATCACCTCGGTCGACCACAAGCGCATCGGCGTCATGTACTGCCTGCTCGGCGCTCGTCATGCTGGTCCGCGGCTTCGCCGACGCGATCATGATGCGCATGCAGCAGGCGGTCGCCTTCCACTCCGGCGGCTATCTGCCGCCCGAGCATTACGACCAGATCTTTTCCGCCCACGGCACGATCATGATCTTCTTCGTGGCGATGCCGTTCGTGATCGGGCTGATGAACTTCGCCGTGCCGCTGCAGCTCGGCGTGCGCGACGTCGCCTTCCCGACCTTGAACTCGGTGAGCTTCTGGCTGACCGCCTCCGGCGTGCTGCTGGTCAACGCTTCGCTCCTGATCGGCGAGTTCTCGCAGGCCGGCTGGATGGGCTATCCGCCGCTGTCCGAACTCGCCTTCTCGCCCGGCGTCGGCGTCGACTACTATCTCTGGTCGCTGCAGATTTCGGGCATCGGCACGCTGCTCACCGGCGTCAATTTCGTCACCACCATTCTGAAGCTCCGCGCGCCCGGCATGACCTACATGCGCATGCCGATCTTCTGCTGGACGCGCTCGCCGCGAACCTCCTGATCGTCGCGGCCTTCCCGGTGCTGACCGCGACCTTCGCGATGCTGCTGCTCGACCGCTATCTCGGGTTCCATTTCTTCACGACGGACATGGGCGGCAACGCCATGATGTACGTCAACCTGTTCTGGGCGTGGGGCCATCCGGAGGTCTACATCCTGATTCTGCCGGCGTTCGGCGTGTTCTCGGAGGTGGTCTCGACCTTCTCCGGCAAGCCGCTGTTCGGCTACCGCTCGATGGTCATCGCGACGATGGCGATCTGCATCCTGTCCTTCATGGTCTGGCTGCATCACTTCTTCACCATGGGCGCGGGCGCGGACGTCAACGCGCGTGTTCGGCATCATGTCGATGATCATCGCCATCCCGACGGGCGTGAAGATCTTCAACTGGCTCTTCACCATGTGGGGCGGCCGGGTGCGCTTCGAGCCGCCGATGCTGTGGGCGATCGCCTTCATGTTCACCTTCGTGATCGGCGGCATGACCGGCGTGCTGCTGGCGGTGCCGCCCGCCGATTTCGTGCTGCACAACTCGCTGTTCCTGGTCGCCCACTTCCACAACGTCATCATCGGCGGCGTGCTGTTCGGCGTCTTCGCGGGCTACACTTACTGGTTCCCGAAGGCGTTCGGCTTCAGGCTCGAGAAGCGCTTCGGCACGGCGGCTTTCTGGTTCTGGGTCGTCGGCTTCTACGTCGCCTTCATGCCGCTCTACGTCGTCGGCCTCGAAGGCATGACGCGGCGCATGCAGCACTACGACGTCGCCGAATGGCGGCCGTGGCTGCTCGTCTCGGCGGGCGGCGCGGTGCTGGTGCTGTGCGGCATCCTCTGCCAGATCCTGCAGATCGCCGTCAGCATCCGCGAGCACGTCGCCTTGCGCGACCGCACCGGCGACCCGTGGGACGGGCGCACGCTCGAATGGATGACCGCCTCGCCGCCGCCGGCGTTCAATTTCGCGGCGCTGCCCGAACGTCACCGGCGAGGAGGCCTATTGGGGGATCAAGCAGCGGGCGATCGCGCATGGCTCGAGCTCACGCCGCTGCCGCGCTACGAAGCGATCGAGATGCCGGTCAACAGTCCGACCGGCTTCGTCGTCGCCTTCTTCGCCGTCGTCACCGGCTTCGCGCTGATCTGGCACATCTGGTGGATGGCGGCGGTCGGCGTCGCCGGCGCGTTCGCCACCTTCGTCGTGTTCGCCTGGCGCGACTCACGAGGAATACGAAGTGCCGGCCGACGAGGTCGCGCGGATCGACGCGCTGCGGCGCGAGGCGCGCGAGGACCTGGTGGCGGGGCGCGAGCCCGGCATCCGGCTGGTGCGGGTCATCGAACGAGAGGACGTCCGATCGGCCCGGCCGCCGTCGCCGTCCGGCCGCTACGGCGGACCGGCGCCGAAGCGCATCGTCACCGCCTACGGCTTCTGGGTGTTCCTGCTCAGCGACTTCGTGATGTTCTCGGGCTTCTATGCGGCCTATGCGGTGCTGTCGCATGCGACCGCCGGCGGACCCGGGCCGCTCGAACTCTTCAACCTGAAGACGGTCGCGGTCGAGACGGCGTTCCTCCTGCTGTCGAGCTTCGTCTGCGGCCTGGCGATCATCGCCGCCAGCGTCCGCAACATGCTGTGGACCCAGATCGGCTTCCTGGTGACGGGCCTGCTCGGGCTCGGCTTCCTCGGTCTCGAGGTCAACGAGTTCGCCAAGATGATCGCGGAGGGCGCGGGCCCCGACCGCAGCGCGTTCCTGTCGGCCTTCTTCGCCCTCGTCGGCTGCCACGGCCTGCACGTCACCATCGGCCTCCTGTGGCTCGGCACGATGATGGCGCAGATCTTCACCAAGGGCTTCCGGCCGAGCATCATGCGCCGGGCCACGTGCTTCGCGCTGTTCTGGCACGCGCTCGACATCATCTGGGTCGGCATCTTCACCAACGTCTATCTTCTGGGGACGCTTGCATGAGCGACCATCACGCCCGCGACGCCGCGCCCGGCGAAGGCGGCGACTTCGGCGAACATTCCGTCTCCGAGGCGGTGCGCAACTACGTGATCGGCCTCGTCCTCGCGAGCCGTTCTGACCGTCGCCTCGTTCTGGGTGGCGAGCGGCACCGCCCTCCTCTACGGGCCGGGCGTGCTGATGGGGCTCGCGGCGCTCGCGGTCGCCCAGATGGGCGTCCACCTCGTCTTCTTCCTGCACATCACCACCGGCGCCGACAACACCAACAACGTGCTGGCGCTCGCCTTCGGCGGGCTGATCGTCGGCCTCGTCATCGCCGGGTCGGTGTGGATCATGTTCCACCTCAACGCCAACATGAGCCTGCCGGCCGGGATGATGGACCTGCGAGATGCAGAAGTAGCGGCATCGGAGGTCAACGTCGTCGCTGTGGACGCCGACCTCGTCCACCGGCGGGGCCGCGTTCCTTGACGGTTTTCCGTCTCGCGCGTCGAGCAGGACCGCGGCCAGCGCCACTCCGGCGGCAGGTAAGAGCCGCACGGCGATGTTTCTACGTATAAACCCTCATTGCAAGGCCGGTTGGGCTCTGAAAGAACGTAAACGTCTAATTCACGTTAGACATACCAAACTAAGCGCGGGCATGGAGGGTACTCCTGCCCGTTTTTTTTGCGTCAACAGAAAAACTTCCTCCGTTAGCCGCACGAGTGCGCTTATTACCCGCAATGAAACAACTCGAGAAACCACGTCGGAACGCCGTATTGTGGTTACGCGAGGCGTTCCGACGTGTAATTGAGACCAAGACGAGCGGGGAGGGGAACGCTTCGCCTTTTGTCTCGGACCACCAAAACGTCTTGTGGACAATTTTGAAACACTAAATGTCTACAGTCCACTTCGACAAGAAAGTGTCTCATATTGAACACAGGACTGCAATGCGACAAATCGTCCAGTAGACGCAGTCCGATATCATTACAACTGTTAAGTTTTATCGCCCAAACTCTTCAAGTTTACCATTATTTCATTGGACGCAATATTTACAGTCGGACGTATTCAATAACATCTTGCGACGTTGAACTGCGCCAGCCCCTCAGCGAGGACAGATCAAATTGACGCGCCAAACAATAGCGGCCTTTCGAGGACCGCCGGCGGCCCGAGGGGCGAATCGAATGGACGCTCCCCGTCCCCGAAACGCCGCTCGCTCGCCGGCAAGAGTGACGACTTCAGCGATCTCCGCGCTTTCAGGTCTCCGCCGGCGCCGGCTGCATCTTGACCTGCAGCTTGACGTCTCCGGGCCGGCCGGACGCGGCGCGCTCGACCGCCTCGACGCTTCGCTCGAACGGGAAGGTGCGCGCTGATCAGCGGCTTCAGGTCGACCTTGCCCGAGGCGATCAGCTCGATCGCCCGCGCATGCACGTTGGCGTAGCGGAAGATCGTCTCGATCCGCGCCTCCTTGACCTGAGCGCCGACGACGTCGAAGGGAACCGGATCGACCGGCATGCCGATCAGCACCACCGCGCCGCCCGGCCGCACGAGATCGAACAGACCCTCGAACGCCCTGGCGCTGCCGCTCGCCTCGAACACGAGGTCGGCGCCCCAGTCGTCGGTCAGCTTCGACACTTCCTCGGCGAGCTTTTTCTGGCGGCTGTTGACCGTGACACGCCCGGGTAGCGCCCGACGATGTCGAGCTTCTCCTGCACGAGGTCGGAGACGATGACGCGGGCGCAGCCGCCGGCCAGCGCCGCCAGCGCCGTCATGATTCCGATCGTGCCGGCCCCGATCACCACCGCGACGTCGCCCGGCGTGATCCTGGCCTTGGCGGCCGCCTGCATGCCGATGGCGAACGGCTCGACCAGCGCGCCCTCGGCGAAGCTGACGTTGTCCGGCAGCTTGTAGGTGAACGCCTCCGGGATGGATCACATGCGCCGTCAGGCAGCCGTGAACCGGCGGCGTCGCCCAGAAGGTCACGCTCGGATCGACGTTGTAGAGGCCGATGCCGCGAGGCGCGCGAGGCCATGTCCGGCACGCCCGGCTCCATGCACACCCGGTCGCCGACCTTCAGGCGCTTCACCGCCGCGCCGACCTCGACGATCGTGCCGGCCGCCTCGTGGCCGAGCACCATCGGCGACTTGACGATGAACGACCCGATGCGGCCGTGCGTGTAATAATGCACGTCGCTGCCGCAGATGCCGACCGTATCGACCGCGATCTTGACGTCTCGGGGCCCGAGTTCGAGCGGCAGATCGATGTCGCGCAGCGACAATTCGCGCTCGCGTTCCAGGACCAACGCTTTCATAGGCAGCCTCCTCTCTGATGATTCTTCCCGTTTGTCGCGGCTCGCGCGCCGCGCGCTCTCTTTGTCAAAGCGCGGCTCCGTCGCTGTCGAAAAGGTAGACGCGGCCCGAGGCAAGTCCGACCTCGATCGCCGCGCCCCGCTCGATCGTCGGCCGTCCGCCGACGAGGAAGGCGATTTGCGGCGCATCGGGCGCGGTCGCGTAGACCTGCGTATGCCCGCCAAGGCTTTCCGAGAAGTCGCACGTCAGGCCGAGCAGCGGCCGCGCCGAGTTGATTGCGAGGCTGTCGGGACGCAACCCGACCGTCACGCTGGCGCCGGCCGCGACCGCGCGCTTCGGGGCGCGATCGATCGTCAGCTTTCCGGCGACGAAGGCGGGGTGGGCGACGGTGATCGAGCGCTCGCCGACCGCCACGGCCTTGGCCTCGATGAAGTTCATCTTGGGCGATCCGATGAAGCCGGCGACGAAGCGGTTGGCCGGCTCGTCATAAAGCTCGCTTGGGCTGCCGACCTGTTCGATCAGGCCGGCGCGAAGCACGACGATGCGGTCGGCGAGCGTCATCGCCTCGATCTGATCGTGGGTGACATAGACCATGGTGACGCCGAGATCGCGGTGAAGCTTCGCGATCTCGACCCGCATTTGGGTGCGCAGCTCCGCGTCGAGATTGGAAAGCGGCTCGTCGAACAGGAACAGCTTCGGCTTGCGCACGATCGCCCGGCCGATCGCGACGCGCTGTCTCTGGCCGCCGGAGAGCTGCTTCGGCTTGCGGGCGAGCAACGATTCGATTTGCAGGATGCGCGCCGCCTCGTCGACCCGCGCCTTGATCTCATCGGCCGGCATCTTGCCCATCTTGAGCCCGAAGGCGATGTTGTCGAACACGCTCATATGCGGATAAAGGGCGTAGGATTGAAACACCATCGACACCTCGCGGTCCGCCGGAGCGACGCCGGTCACGAGACGCCCGTCGATGAAGACGTCGCCCTCGGTGACCTCCTCGAGGCCCGCGATCATGCGCAGGAGCGTCGACTTTCCGCAGCCGGACGGACCGACGAAAACGACAAACTCGCCCTCGCTCGCCTCGAGGCTGACGCCGTGAACGACCGGAACCGAGCCGAAGCGCTTCACGATCCTGTCGAGCTTGAGAAACGCCATGGCGCTCAGACTGCTTCTCCTCTCGATGTCGGGCGAACGCACGCGGCGGAATGCGCCGACCGTCACTTCGTCGCGCCCATCGTCAGCCCGCGCACCATGTGACGGCTGACCAGCAGCGCGAAGACCGTCACCGGCAGCACGATCATCGTGCCGGTCGCCATGATCTTCCCCCAGGGCAATTCGTAGCCGGACATGAAATTGGTCGCCACCACCGGCGCCGTCTTGAGGTCCTGGCTGGTGATCAGCACCAACGCATAGAGCAGCTCGTTCCACGAGAAGATGAAGGCGAAGATCGCCGAGACGGCGACGCCCGGCACGCCGAGCGGCAGGTAGATGCGCCAGAACACGTCGAACTGCGTCGCGCCCTCCAGGCGCGCCGACTCTTCGATGTCGCGCGGAATCGAGCGGAACTGGTCGGTGCAGATCCAGACGACGATCGGCAGGTTGAACGTCAGATAGATGAGCACCAGCACGAGACGGGTGTTGAGGAGCCCGACCTGGCGCGAGAGCAGGTAAACCGGCAGGGCGAGCACGATCGGGCTGATCATGCGGTTGGAAATGAACCAGAACCACAGGTCCGCCTTTCCCCGGAATTCGAAGCGCGCGAGCGCGTACGCCGCCGGCGTCCCGAGGATCACCGAGAGCGCCGTCGTCGAGGTCGCCACGATCAGGGAATTGAGCACGGCGGTCGTCACCGTCCTGTCGGCGAAGATCGCCTGGTAGTTCGCCAAAGTCGGCTGGAACAGCCAGACCGGCGGCGAGGCGAGCAGTTCGGTCTGATTCTTCAGGCTCGACGTGATCATCCAGTAGAAGGGAAAGAGCGCGACGCCCAGCACGGCCAGGAGTCCGACCGCGTGCAGGATCGCGCCGAGGCGCCAATGCGGCGACATCATTCGATCTCCCGATAGAAGACGCGGATGTAGATCCGGCTCAGGATGATCGTCAGGATGAGAAGCAGGATCGCCTGGGCGGAAGCGAGGCCGATGTCGAACACCTTGAATCCGGTCCGCTGGATATAGACCGAGATCAGGTCCGTCGCCGCGCCCGGTCCGCCGCGGGTCATGACGAACACCATGTCGAAGAGCTTCAGCACGTCGGCGGAGCGAAGGATCAGGACGGCGGTCAGCCCGGGCAGCAGATAGGGAAGCTGGACATGGCGCAGGAGCGCCCAGTTGCTCTTGGTCTCGAGCCTGGCGGCCTCCTCGATCTCCACCGGGACCATCGACAGGCCGGCGAGGAAAATCAGCGCGACGAAAGGCGTCCATTGCCACACATCCATCACCACGATCGCGATGAAGGCGCCGGTCGGGTTTCCGAGCCAGTCCGACGACGAGATTCCGACCCAGCCGAGGAACTGGTTGGCGACGCCGAAGTCGCGGTTGAACATCAGCCGCCCGATCAGACCGACCACGGCGTAAGTCGTCGCCATCGGCACGACGAGGGAGACGCGGGTGATCGACCGCAAGAGACCCCACCCCGGCCGGTGCAGCATCAAGGCGATCAGCACGCCCAGCACGATCTCGAGCGGCGCGACCGACAGGAAGAACTTGCCCGTCAGGCTCAGGCTGTCCCAGAACGTCTGGTCGGTGAACGCCTGACGATAGTTGTCGAAGCCGACGAAGGGGAAGCCGTCCAGCATGTCGGCGCGGCGGGTGATGTTGTAGCGCCGGAAGGACGTGATGATGGCGAAAATCGTCGGATAGATGCCGATGGCGAACAACCCCAGCACCGCGGGCGCCAGAAAATAAAACGGCGTCCAGCGTCCGTAGCCGGGGTGATAGCGCCGCGCGCGGGCCCCGCCCACGACGGGATCTTGCGGCGACGGGACGCTCTGCGGCGCGGTGGACAAGATATCGTTCCAGGTTGGAGTGGGCGCCCCGCATCGCCGCGGAGCAACGCCGAGCCGTTCGCCCGCCCCGCCGGCCGGCCCGGGAGGCCTGTGGCCTCCGGCCCGGCCGGACAGGCGAGGACCATCTGCGGCCGCGGGGCGAGTCGCGGCCGCCGCGTGGCCCACGCCTATTGCAGCAGCGCCTTCTTGCCGTCGTAGTAGCCTTCCTTCTTGAGGATGTCCTCCATGCGGGACGCCGATGTCCTTGGCGCCCTCTTCCGTGGAAACCTCGCCGAGCATCATCTTGGAGCCGAACTCCGCGATGACCTCGGAGATCGCCGGCCAAGCCGGGAAGCGCGGGCGGAACTCCGGCACGCCCTTCTGCCACGAGGCGACCATCGGATCGACGAACTTGTACTTCGCCTTGATGTCGGGCTGCTCGTAGATCGAGGTGCGGCCCGAGACGCCGCCGGCCTCGACATAGGCGCGCGCGATCTCTTCCGACGTCGCCCACTGGATGAAGATCCACGCCGCCTTCTGTTGCGCTTCGGTCGCCTGCGAGGCGACGGCGAGCGAGAACCCGCCGAGCGCCGGCAGACGGCCGGCGGGGCCGGCCGGTTCGGGCGCGACGCCGAGGCAGTCGCCGAGCTTGGAGGTCTTCGGATCGGTCAGCGTCCCGTAGAAGGCCGACCATTCGGTGATCATGGCGACCTGGTTCTGGGCGAGCGCGTTGACCGACCTCCGAGTGATCGTAGGAGACCACGCCCGGCGGCATGTACTTCATCAGGTCCTGACGGAACTTGAGGCCGGCCTGGCTCTCCTGGCGAAAGAGGTTCGAGTGGAACGGACTTGTCGAGCAGCGACCCGCCGAACGGCCAGAACACGCGCATGAAGCTGTCGGCGGACTGGGTTTCGCCGCGCAGCGACTGCAACGCGAAGGCGTACTGCTTCTTGTCCGGATGGGTGAGCTTCGGCGCGTAGACGGTGTACAGCTCCTCCCAGGTCGCCGGCGGCTTGTCGAAGCCGGCGTCCTTGAGCATGCACTTGTTGTAGAAGAGCAGGCCGGAATAGTTGTCGAACGGCAGGCCGTAGACCTTTCCGCCCCAGCTGCCGAACGCGTCGAGAAGCAGCGGGAAGAAGCCCTTCAGGTTGAGGTTGGGGTCGGTGATCGACGGGTCTTTGGTGAACTTGTCGATCGGCGCGATCCAGCCGTTCTCGGCGAATTCGCCCATCCAGACGAGATCGACCAGCGCGATGGAGAGATCGCCCTTCGAGTTGAAGTTCAGCACCTGCTTCTCGCGGGTGTTCTCATAAGGCACGATCTCGTAGTTCACCTTGATGCCGGTCTTCTTCTCGAACTCCGGCAGGAGCTTGATGATCGCCCGATAGCCGGGGCGATCGAGAAAGATCACGTTGAGCTGCGTGCCTTTGAACGGTTCGGCGGCCTTCGCGATGTCCCATTCCGCCGCAAAGGCGGCCGGAATGCGTCATCATCGGCGAGGCGGCGGTGATGGCGAGCGCGCTGAGCGCCGCCAGGAGCCATTTCTTCATTCTCGATCCTCCCAGAATACCACATGACCTGATCGAGACTTCCGTCGGTTCAGGGCCTCTTCAGGTCGATGAGGACCTCGGCTGTAGCCGGGCGCGTTTTCGGCCGCAGCCGCCAACACGCCGGCGCTTCCTCCAGCCCGACGCGGTGGGTGACGATCGAACGCATGTCGACCTTGCCCTCTGCGAGGAACGGGATCGCGAGCGGACGGACGTCGCCCATCCGTCCGCGAGAGCTTGATTTCGAGAGCCGCCGGGACGCGGCGGCGGTCCGGCGGCGCCGAGCGAGGACGTCGAAAGACGTATGGCGACAGGCGCCGCTACGAATGAAAAGGGTACGGCTCATGGCGTCACGCCGCGCGGCGTCTGGCGGCAGGCGCCGTCCGCGACCGTCGCTCTCGACGGCGCGCGCCCGCGTCTGGTCCGCGAAGGCGAGTCGCCGAACGGGAATCTGCCATCGAACGTTCCCTCTCGCGGGCTGGGTCTTCGCCGAGTTCCGAAGGTTAGCAATGATCCGTGGGAGACGTAGGACGACGTGCGAGGCGTCCGAATAGCGGCGCGACTTGCAAGGATACGATACGAATTTGCAGAGCTCGGATCGTGACGTCCGGCGCCGGGGCGCTCCCGCCTCTCGAAATGCCGGGGCCTCATGGTAGTTTTCGGATCCCAGGACCCGGAGAAGGTTTTCCGCTGAATGCGAGAAGTGCGCTAAGGCCGACACATTGCCGTGCCGGGCCTCCGACGCCGCCCCACGCCAGGAATCGCGCGCGGAGCGGTGCGGCAAGAAGATGGAGGCGCTCGCCGATCCGGAGTTCGAGCTGATCGTCGGCGATCCGGCTGACGTCGTTCCGCTGGCATCGCCACGACTATCCGAGCGCTCTGGCGCGCTGGAACTATCACCCGGAATACGAAATTCACCTGATCGCCGAGAGCGCCGGCAAGATGTTCGTCGGCGACCATATCGGCGCGTTCGGGCCGGGCAATCTTTTGCTCGTCGGCCCCGACCTGCCCCATCATTGGGTGAGCGACCTCGGGCCGGGCGAGCGGGTCGAGGGGCGGGACGTCGTGCTCCAGTTCTCCGGGGCCTTCATCGCGGATGCGCGCCGGGTCTTTCCCGAGTTCGGAGAGCTCGTTCCGCTGCTCGAGGAGTCGCGGCGCGGGGTCGAGTTCCTCGGCGACGACGCCCGCGCGTGCGGCGGGTTGCTGATCGAGATGGGCGACTGCGCGCGGCCTGTCGCGCATTGGGCTGTTCATCCGCCTGGCCGAACGAATGGTCGCCGCCAAGCGACAAGCGCCTGCTGGCGAGCGAGACCTATCGGCCGGAGTCTGATCGTCGGCGGCGACGCGCGGATCGGCGCGGTGATCGAGTACATGTTGGCCAACGTCCACGACGTCCGCATGGCGACCGCGGCCGGCATGGTGGGCATGAACGAATTCGACGTTCTCGCGCCATTTCAAGAAGATGACCGGGGCCAATTTCGTCGATTGCGTGCGCAAGATCCGCATCGCCAAGGCCTGCACGCTTCTCGAGATATGGCGACCTTGGCGTCACCGAAATCTGCTTCGAATGCGGCTTTCAGAACATCTCGAACTTCAACCGGATGTTCCGGCGCGAAAAGGGCATGACGCCGCGCGAATACCGGGCGAGCGTGCGGATGCGCGGGTCGCGCCGGGCGGCGCCCCAGGGCCTGGCGCGAGGCGCGTGAGCGGCGGGCGGGACAGGCGAACGTTCGTCCTGAGCCATTAAAGGTCGGGAGTCGACGTCACGGGGATGGGCCAGACGCCTAGCGCTAACCGCCAAGTTGAGCCTCAATGGCGGCCTTATCGATGACCGACCAAACCGATGCGATCTTGGAGAGTTTGAACTGGTAGAAGACGTTCTCCGCAAACGAGATTGTACGCCCGTTGACGCCCAGCCCGAGAAATTTTCCCTTTGGAGCGCATTTGAAGGCGAGGCGGGCTGCGACGAGCGGAGGAGAACTGGCGAGAAGCTGGATGTCAAAGCGCAGGTCAGGGATGTCCTCGAAGTCCTGCGCGAGCATGGCGCGGTAACCGGACAGCTTCAGCCGTCGACCATTGTGCTCGACTTCGTCATCGACGTATCGCCCGAGATTGGCCCAATCCTGTCGGTTCAGGCAGTCGATGTAGGCGTGGTAGAGACTAGAAAGAGACGAAGACGCCAAAACGGAACGCTCCTTGGATCGACTTCTGCCTGCGTAGCACAGAACCTAAAGACCCTCGCGGGTCCCACGCTTCGCACCGACTGCCTCTTGCGCAATGCGGCCGTCCACATACTGAGGCCAACGCATCCCCGTCATCGCGTTGTCGATCGTGATGCTCCTGCGACAAAGCCCAGCCGACCTTCGCCGGAGACTCGCCCTTCAAGCGACAGCCGCCCGGTCAGTTTATACGTATAATCCACAATTGCGGCTGGGAGGCTTTTGACATTAAGAATCTGGACCTAAGAAATGCGGGGTTTGACATGCGTCCCATTGTCCCGAGCGTGACGCCGTTGCCGTCATTTGCCTCCGCGAAGAGGTCGCCTGTCGGTAAGCGGCCGAGCCGTATCGCTGAGTTTGTCTCCCGGATCCTCGCCAAGATCGGCAGAAAGAAACATAGGGGATGACGATTGCGCCCGGGGCTGCTTCGAGGCTCTCATAGCGACCGCGGTCGTCATCCATTCGCCAGATCGTCCACAATCCGGCTGGCTTGATTTCCATTAATCACGTGAGCGCAGAAAAGGCCCTCTCACCGCTTGGGGTAGCGGTCGCTCAGGAGATCGAACAGGGCGCGGGCGGCCTGGATCTCGCCGCCAGCCGGCCCGTGCGCGCGCGCCTTCGGGTTCCAGGCGTAGACGTCGAAATGGACCCAAGCTCTGGCGTTCTCGACGAAGCGCCGGAGGAACAGCGCCGCGGTGATCGAGCCCGCCTGCCCGGCGCCCGTTCCCGAATTGCTGACGTCGCCGATCGTCCCCTCGATCATCGCCTCGTACGGCCGCCACAGCGGCATCCGCCACAGCGGATCGCGGGCGCGCACGGCGTGGTCGGCGATGGCTCCGGCGAGCGCGTCGTCGTCGGTGTAGAACGGCGGCAGGTCGGGGCCGAGCGCCACCCGCGCCGCCCCGGTGAGGGTCGCGAAGTCGATCAAAAGCTCGGGCGCCTCTTCGTCGGCGAGCGCCAGCGCGTCGGCGAGGATCAGCCGCCCCTCGGCGTCCGTGTTGCCGATCTCGACCGCCAGCCCCTTGCGGCTGACGATCACGTCGCCTGGCCGCATCGCCGGTCCGGAGATCGCGTTCTCGACGATCGGCGTGATCACCCTCAGCCGCACGTCGAGGCCAGTCTCCATGACCAGCCGGGCAAGGGTCAGCGCGGTCGCCGCGCCGCCCATGTCCTTCTTCATCAGTTCCATGCCGGAGGCCGGCTTGATGTCGAGGCCGCCGCTGTCGAACGTGACGCCCTTGCCGACCAGCGTCAGCCTGGGCGCGTCGTCCCGTCCCCAGACGAAGTCGACGATCCGCGGCGGTTCAGCGGCGGCGCGACCGACGGCGTAAACGAGCGGAAAATTGGCGGCCACGAGATCGTCGCCGCGCACCATGCTGACGCTGGCGTCAAAGGCTTCGGCGAGCTTCACCGCCGCCTGCTCGAGCGCGTCGGGACCGAGCACGTTGGCCGGCGCGTTGATGAGGTCGCGGCCGAACGCGACCGCGGCGACGATCCGCTCGATTCGGCCGGCGTCGACCCCGGCCGGCGCGACGAGCCGCGGCTTCTTCGCCGGGTCCGCCTTGAACCGCTCGTAGCGGTAGAGCGCCATGAGGAAGCCGAGCGCGGCGAGCCCGGCGTCGGCCGGCGGGTTGGCGAACCGATAGACGCCCTCCGGCAAGCTTGTCGCGAGCTGGCCTGCGGTCAGCGGATCGCGCCCGGCCGCCCGCCGCCTCGACTCCGAACAGGACGCCCGCGAGCCGGCCGCCCTCGCCGGGAACGAGTTGCAGACGACCGGGCTTCGGCTTGAATCCGCAGCTCTCCGCGAAGGCCGCGGCCTTGTCGCCGATCTCGCCTTCACCGTTTCCCACTCGCCCGCGGCGACAAACCAGATCGGAACGGCATCGGGCGTCGGCGCGGCAAAAGAAGACAAGTCGGGACTCCATCGAAGGCTTGCCGGAGCGGCATATCACGGTTCGGCCGCTTCGCTCCACGCGCAAGAACGCGGCCGCGCCTCTTCAAACGCAAGGCGCGGCGCCTCACAGTCCCTGAACGGGCGCAGGCGTGTCGGCGGTCAGGCGGCGGTTTGCCGCTCGCCGCCTTGACCGCCAGCGCTTGCGACTTCGTCGCCAAAATCCTTAAAGATCGTCGGCGGCGGCCTTTCTTGGCCCTCCAGCGCGAAAGCTGGACCTGGGTGCCGCTAATTTGTCAAACCCGTGCGGTCAAAGAGCGAAGCATCGCATGGAACTTGACTTGCGGGCGGTTTGGCGTCCGTAACAGCGGCGTTGTTCGAGCGTAAGCGCGGACCGGTGGCCAGTTCGGAGCGCAGAGCAACTGAGGAGATACGCGTGTCCGAGATCAGCCCAACTGCCAGAGTCCGCCTGCTCGGCGACGACGCGCCCGCGACCCCGCCGCCGGTGGCTGCATCCGCCCCTGGGGAGCTTTCAGACGGAGCCGCCCCGCCGCGCGCCGAACGATCGGCCGACCCAATCTTCCTAGCCGACGCCGCAGAGGGCGCGGACGTACTGGAGGCCGGGCGCATCGTTCAGCCGCTGGCGCAGCTCTGCGTGGCGGGCCAGGTGCAGACCCCGTTCCTCGCCGCGATCGCCGGCCCTGGCGGGTCGGGCAAGACCTTCGCGCTGAGCCGCCTCGCCGAGACGGCCGAGAAGCTCGCCGGATCGAGCGGCGCGCTGGGGCGGGTTGTGGTCGCGCGCGTCGACGCCGCCGACGGCGCCGAGGCGCCGGTCGCGCTGGCCAGCGCCGCCTATGCCGCGCTCGATCGCGGGCCGGCCGGCGTCGACTATGCGCCGCTACTCGACGAGTCGGCCCACGCCGGCGGCGACCCGCTGCGAGCGGCGATGGCGGCGTCCGACCACCATGACGAGATCGTCCGCCGACTCGAAGCCGAGCGCGCCCAGCGCGACGACGCCGAGGCCCGCAGGGCCCGCCTGGCTGACGCGCTCCTGTTCGAGACCCCCGGTTCGCGCGTCGACGTGTTCGCCCGCACTCGGCGCGGCTCGATCGATTCGCGCCTCCGGCGGTTCGACCTCGCCGGCTTCGGACGCCGGCGCGAGCTACCGCGACCTTGTCCGGGACGTCGCGAGCATGAGCCCCGGCGGCCGATTGGGCGTCGCGCTGCGTGGGATCTGGGCTTATCCGGGCCAGCGCAGGCTCATCTTCTGGGCGGTCGTCGCATTCGTTCTCGGCTTCGCTGCGCATCTCATCCACGGCCAGCAGGCGCTGGACGCGATCCAGGTCGCCGAACGGAGCGGGAGCCTTCGTCGCCGAACTCGACGTCGAAGGCCACCGATTGGGTCGAGGAGCCACGACTCCTTGTTCGAGACGGCCGCCAAGGTCCTTTACGTCCTCGGCGCCCTTGCGCTGGCGCTGAACCTCTCGCGGGCGATCGGCTTCGCCAGCCTGCTGCTGCGCGGCGCCCAACTCCTCAACCTCGACGTCCGCGACCGCCGCCGCGACCTCGACAATCGCGTTGCACGGCTCAACCAGCGGGTCGCGGCGATCTCAGCGGACGCCGAGGGCGCGGCCAGGCGGGCGGAGGCGGCCGCCCGACGCGCCGGCGGCAAGGCGCAAACCCGCGCGCCGGGACCGGACTTCCTCGACTCGCGCCACAGCCCCGCCGTCTCGGCGCGCGGATTCCTCGCAGCGCTCGGCGAGCGGATGGGCCAGAGCCCGGCGCCGGGCGCGCCCGAGCGGCTGATCTTCGTCGATCGACAATCTCGACGCCCTGCCGCCAGCGGCGGCGATCGCCTGGATCGACGCGGCGCAGAGCGCAATCGGCGCCGGCGCGGTCGGCGTCCTGGCGCTCGATCCGGCGCGGCTCGTCGGCGCCCTCGGCGGTCCGGCCGAGGCGCGGCGCCGGTTCGACAAGTGGCTGCAGGTCGTCGTCAGCCTGCCCGGACGCGCCGGAATCGACAGCGAACGACTGGTCGCACGCCTGCTGGCGAGCGACGGGCAGCCGACGTCGCCGGCGCTCGATCCGGCGATCGCGAAGCGCGCTGGCGGAGCCCCTGTCGAGCGCCGAGGCGACGCTGCTGACCGCGCTCGCCCCGCTGGCCGCCAACTCGCCACGCGCGGCCAAGCGCTTCCTCAACGCTTATCGGCTGGCGCGCTGCGCGTACGTGCCCCGCCCCGCGGTCGCCCTGATGCAGGCCGTCGCCTTCGCCGACGACGAGACGCAGGCGGCGATGCGAAGGCGGCTGGCGAGCGGCGGGGGCGACCTCGAACCGGTCGACGGACCCGATGCGCTCGTCAGGGCGGTCAAGAGCGCCCGCGCCGCCAACGGCGGCGCGCTCACCGTCGCCGACGCGCGCGCGGCGGACGCCGTCGCGCGGCGCTACGCCCTGTCACTGTGAGGCGGGCGCCGGCGCCGCTATCGGCGACGAATCCGCAGCGGCGTCGGGCAGCTTCGACTGGCTCCATCCACCGCCGAGCGCGACGATCAGGCTGACGGCGTCGGTCTGGATCTGCGCCTGGGTCGACAGCAGCGATTCTTCCGCCGAGAGCTGCTGAGCCTCGGCGACCACCACGGCGGTGAACGCCTGGGTGCCCGCCTGATATTCGTTGAGCGCGATCTGGGTCGCCTGCCGGGAGATGCGGACGTCCTCCGCCTGCACCTTGACCTCCTGCGTCAGAATTCGAATTCCGGCGAGATTGTCCTCGACCTGCTGGATCGCGGTGAGGACGGTCTGGCGGTAGGTCGCGACCTGAGCGTCATAAGTCGCGCGCGCCGCCTCGACCTGGGCGCCCGTCAGCCCGCCGTTGAACAGCGGCTGAGCCAGCGAGGCGCCGAACGACCAGACCGGATTGTTACGAACTCAAGAGCGCGGCGAAGGGATTGCCCGAGTAGCCGACCAGGCCGGAGAGCGACACCGCCGGGAAATAGCCGGCGAAGGCGACGCCGATCTCCGCGTTGTCCTGGCGCATCGTCTCCTCGGCGGCAGCGACGTCGGGCCGGCGCTCGAGCAGCGAGGAGGGCACGCTGACCGGAATCGAGGGGGTGCGGGTCGACAGCGGCCCGTGGGGGATCGACAGCCCCGCCGGCGGCCGGCCCATGAGAACCGCGATCGCATGCTCGCTCTGGGCGCGCGTCACGCCCGCGGCGACGAGCTGCGCCTGGGCGTTGAGCACCTGCGCCTGGGCGGTGATGACATCGGACTTCGCCGCCGTGCCGGCGCTGATACTGGTTCTGCGTGATCGTCAGCGAGCGCTTGTATTCCGCGACGGTCGTGGTCAGCAGGTCCACGAGCGAATCGGCCTCGCGCACCTGGACGTAGGCCAGGGCGAGCGCCGACTGCTCCGCGAGCAATGCGTTGGCGAGAATGGCGGCGCTCGCTTCCGCGCCGGCCGTCTGCGCCTCGATCTCGCGCCGCACCTCGCCCCATACGTCGAGCGTCCACGATCCCGACGCCTCGGCGGTCAACGTCGTGATAGCTGTTCCCGCCGTGCGCGCTGCGGGTCGCCGAACCCGTGCCGTTGACGGTCGGAAATAGGCCCGCGCGCGCCTCGTTGATGAGGGCGAGCGCCTCCCGGTAGTTGGCCTCGTCGGCCTTGACGGTCTGGTTGGAGATCGCCACCGCCGCCTCGAGGCGGGCGAGCTCCGGATCGTGGAATGCGCTCCACCAGTCGCCCTTGGGCTCGCCCGCCCGCGGCGTCGCGACCTTCCAGCCGGCGACCTCCTTGAACTGCGGCGACACGAGCGCCGCAGGGCGCAGGAAATCGGGGCCGACCGGCGCGCAGCCGGCGAGCGGCCCCGCGCGCCGGCGAGCCGCGGCCGAAGGCGGCCGCGCCGCGCCCGACATGCACGAGCCGTCGCAGACGTCATCAGCCGCGCGCCAGGCGCCGGGCGCCGGATCGACGCGCAGGTAATATCGGTTCCAAAGCCGCCCCAGCAGGTTGCCGAACGAATCGAGATAAATGAACACGACCGGCGTCGTATAGAGGGTCAGGACCTGACTGACGACCAGTCCGCCGACGATGGTGATGCCGAGCGGATGGCGCAGCTCCGAGCCCTCGCCCGTTCCGAAGGCGAGCGGCAGGGCGCCGAAGATCGCCGCGAAGGTCGTCATCATGATCGGTCGGAAGCGCAACAGGCAGGCCTGCTCGATCGCCTCGCGCGCGCTCGAGCCCTGTCGCCGCTGCGCTTCGATCGCGAAGTCGACCATCATGATCGCGTTCTTCTTAACGATGCCGATCAGCAGCAAGACGCCGATCGCCGCGATGACCGTGAACGGCGTGTCGAACAGCCACAACGCCAGCGCGGCGCCGACGCTCGCCGAAAACAGGGTCGAGAGAATCGTGATCGGGTGGATCAGGCTCTCGTAGAGAATGCCGAGCACGATATAGATCGTCAGCAGCGCCGCGCCGAACAGCATCGGCATGTTCGACTGCGACTGCTGATAGGTGGCCGCGGTGCCGGCGAAAGCGCCACGCACGGTCGACGGCATGCCGATGCGCCGGATCGTGTCCTCGATCTCGGTCTGCGCCTCGCTCAGCGACTTGCCCGGGCGCGAGATTGAACGAAATCGTCGCGGCCGCGAACAGGCCCTGGTGGTTGACGCTGAGCGGCGTGTGGCCGGGCGCGTAGTGGGCGAAGGCGGACAGCGGAACCATGGTCTCGACAGAGGACGACACCGCCGACCCGGTCGAGGCGGTCGTGTGGCCGCTCGCCGCCAGCGAATTGGTGGCGAGGTTGCGGGCGGAGTCCGCCGCGATCGACGCGGCGGTGTTTTGCGTCCCCGTGCTCGACGTGGTAGAGCCCGGCCGCGAGGCCGGTCTGCTGCGTGCCGGTCGGATTGGCGCCGGCGGTCGAGACATAGAGATTGTCGAGCGTGCGCGGGTCCTGCCAGTAGCGCGGCGCGACCTCCATCACGACATGATACTGGTTCTGCGCGCTGTAGATGACCGAAACCTGGCGCTGGCCGAAGGCGTCGTAGAGCGTGTTGTCGATCGCGCTCAGCGTCAGTCCGAGACGCATCGCCGTGTCGCGGTCGATGACGATGTCGGTCTCGAGTCCGCCCTGCTGCTGGTCGGAATTGACGTCCTTGACGACGTCGCTCTTCATCAGCGCCTCCGTCAGCTTCGGCGACCATTTGTAGAGCTCCGCCGTCGTCGTCGGAGAGCAGCGTGTACTGGTAGGTCGCGTTGCTCTGGCGGCCGCCGGTGCGCAGATCCGACACCGCCACCATGAACAGGCGCGCGCCGGCCACCTCGGCGAGCTTGCCGCGCAGCCGGTTCACGACGCTCGTCGGCGGTGACCTTTCGCTCGGCTTGTAAGGCTTCAGCGACACATAGATGAAGCCGGAGTTCGTCTGCCGTCCGCCGGTGAAGCCGACGACGTTGGCGACCGCCGGGTCCTCCTGCACGATCGTCTGCAGTTCGCTTGAACTTCTCCTCCATCGACTGGAACGAGATGCTCTGGTCGGCCTGGATCGAGCCGATGATCAGCCCGGTGTCCTGAACCGGGAACAGGCCGTAGTTGATGTGGTAGCGGAACAGATCGTAATTCAGCCAGATCGTGGCGAGGAGCGTCGCCACGACGAGGACGGGATGGCGCAGCGCCACGCGGAGCGTTGATCCGATAGAAGCCGAGCGCCGCCTCGAACACGCTCTCCGAGGCCTGATAGAGCCGGCCATGCCGGGTCGCGGCCTGGCGCGGCAGGATCAGCGCGCACATCATCGGCGTTGTCGTCAGCGACACGACGAGCGAGATCATCACCGCCGCCGACAGCGTCAGCGCGAATTCGTTGAACAGCCGCCCGACGATGCCGCCAAAGAAGATCAGCGGCGCGAACACCGCGATCAGCGACAGCGCTGATCGACAGGACGGTGAAGCCGACCTCGTTCGCGCCGACGATCGCCGCCTCGAGGCGCGGCATGCCCGCCTCGAGATGTCGCGAGACGTTCTCGAGCACGACGATCGCGTCGTCGACGACGAAGCCGGTCGAGATCGTCAGCGCCATCAGCGACAGGTTGTCGAGGCTGAAGCCGGCGAGATACATCACGCCGAACGTGCCGATGATCGAGGTCGGCACCGCGACGCTCGGGATCGCCGCGGCGCGCACGCTGCGCAGGAAGGCGAACACGACCAGGATCACCAGGACGACCGCGATGATCAGCGTCTTCTGCGTGTCGGCGAGCGACTGCCGGATGGTCGTCGAGCGATCGACCGCGACCGTCAGATCGACGTCGCCCGGCAGCGAGGCGATCAGCCGCGGCAGTTCGGCGCTGCACGGCGTTGACGACGTCGATGATGTTGGCGCCGGGCTGGCGCGAAATGACCACCGCCACGCCCGGCTGGCCGTTGAAGAGGCCGGCGTTGCGCAGGTCTTCGACCGAATCGACGACCTCGGCGACGTCGGAGAGCTTGACCGCCGCGTTGTTGCGGTAGGCGATCACCAGATCGCGGTATTGCGCCGCCTTGGTCGCCTGGTCGTTGGCGTAGATCTGGTAATGCGCGTTGGCGTCCTCGATCGCGCCTTTCGGGCTGTTGGCGTTGGCGGAGGCGAGCGCGGCGCGGATGTCCTCGAGGCCGATCCCGTAGCGGAATACCGCGGTCGGATTGATCTCGACCCGGACCGCCGGCAGCGCCGAGCCCGACACGTCGACCTCGCCGACGCCCGGCAGCTGCGACAGCCGCTGCTGCAGGACGTTGGAGGCGATGTCGTAGAGCTGGCCCGCCGTGTGGCCGACGACGTCATGGCGAGGACCATGATCGGCGCATCGGCCGGATTGATCTTATGATAGGAAGGGTTTTGCCGCAGGCTGGTCGGCAGGTCGGCGCGCGCGGCGACGATCGCCGCCTGAACGTCGCGCGCCGCGCCGTCGATGTCGCGATCGAGGCCGAACTGCAGGGTGATCATCGGGTCGAGCCCTGCGTGCTTTGCGACGTCATCTCGTTGACGTCGGCGATCTGGCCGAGATGACGCTCGAGCGGCGCGGCGACCGAGGTCGCCATGGTGTCCGGGCTCGCGCCCGGCATGTTGGCCTGCACCGAGACGACCGGAAAATCGACCTGCGGCAGCGGCGCGACCGGCAATTGCCGATAGCCGAGCAGGCCCGCCAGCATGATGCCGATCGTCAGCAGCGTCGTCGCCACCGGCCTGCGGATGAAGATCTCGGAGAAGCGGTTGTTCACGACGGCTCCGCCGCCAGCGCCGAATCGGACGCGCCCGAGCCCGAACCGTTCGCCGAGCCGCTCGAAGAACAGATAGATGACCGGGGTCGTGTAGAGCGTCAGAACCTGGCTGAAGGCGAGGCCGCCGACGATCGCGAGGCCGAGCGGATGGCGCAAGCTCGGAGCCGACGCCGGTCCCGAGCATCAGCGGCAGCGCGCCGAAGATCGCCGCGACCGTCGTCATCAGGATCGGCCGCAGGCGCAGGAGGCAGGCCTGATAGATCGCCTCGCGCGGCGGCAAGCCCTCGTTCCGCTGCGCGTCGAGGGCGAAGTCGATCATCATGATCGCGTTCTTCTTGACGATGCCGATCAGGAGCACGATGCCGATGACGCCGATGATGTCGAGGCCGGCGCCGGCGAAGTTCAAGGTCAGCAGCGCCCCGATGCCGGCCGACGGCAGCGTCGTCAGGATCGTGATCGGGTGGACGAAGCTCTCGTAGAGCACGCCGAGCACGATATACATCGCCGCGACCGCCGCCACGAGCAGGAACAGTTCGTTCGACAGCGCCGCCTGGAACGCCTGCGCCGCGCCCTGGTAGCTGACGGCGAAGCTCGCGGGCACGCCGATGTCGGAGAGCGCCGCATTGATCTCGTCGACCGCCGCGCCGAGCGACGCGCCCGGCGCGAGGTTGAACGAGATCGTCGTCACCGGGAACTGCTTCAGGTGCGAGATCTGCAGCGGCGACGGCTTGACGACGATGTCGGCGACCGAGTTCAGCGGCGTCTGGCCGGAGGTCGAGGAGGAGGACGGCAGGTAGAGGTTGTTCAGCGAATTGAGCGAGCGCGTCATCTTCGGGTCGATGTCGAGAATGACCCGGTACTGGTTGCTCTGGGTGAAGATGGTCGAGATGATGCGCTGGCCGTAGGCGTCGTAGAGCGCGTTGTCGACGATCGCCGGCGTGATGCCGAAGCGGGCGGCGTTGCCGCGGTCGAGATCGACCAGCACCGACCGGCCGTTGGGTTGCAGATCGCTCGCCACGTCGACGATCGACGGGATCTTGGCGAGCCGCTGCAGCACCTTCGGCGTCCACTCCTGCAGCAGCGCGAGGTCCTGGTTCTCGAGGGTGAACTGATACTGGGTCGCGCTGACGGCGGTGTCGATGGAGAGGTCCTGCACCGGCTGCATGAAAAGCGAAATTCCGGCGACGCCGGCGGTCTCCCGCTGCAGGCGCCGGATGATCTCGCTCACCGTCGCCTTGCGCTGGCCCTCGGGCTTGAGATTGATCAGCAGGCGCCCGGAATTCAGCGTGACGTTGGTTCCGTCGACGCCGATGAACGACGACAGGCTCTCGACGTCCGGGTCGGCGAGGATCGCCTTGGCGACCGCCTGCTGGCGCGTCGCCATGCTCTCGAACGAGACGTCCTCGGACGATTGCGTCACGCCCTGGATGACGCCGGTGTCCTGGATGGGAAAGAAGCCCTTGGGGATCGTCACATAGAGATAGCCGGTCAGCAGGAAGGTGCCGACCGCGACGAGGAGCGTCAGTCCCCTGATGGTCGAGCACGACGCTGCAGCGTCCGGGCGTAGAAGCGCGTCAGCGCCTGGAACAGCCGGCCGCCGCTCGCCTCGTTCCCGCCGGTCGGCGCGCAGGAGCCTGGCGCACAGCATCGGCACCAGCGTCAGCGAGACGAAGGCGGAGATGACGATGGTCGCGGCCAGCGTGATCGCGAATTCGTGGAACAGCCGCCCGACCACGTCGCCCATGAACAGGAGCGGGATCAGCACCGCGATCAGCGACACGGTGAGCGAGATGATGGTGAAGCCGATCTGCGCCGACCCCTTCACCGCCGCGTCGTAGGGGGTGTCCCCCTCCTCCAGGTAGCGGGCGATGTTCTCGATCACCACGATCGCGTCGTCGACCACGAAGCCGGTCGCGACCGTCAGCGCCATCAGCGACAGATTGTCGAGGCTGAAGCCGAAAGCGTACATGATCGCCAGCGCGCCGACCAGCGACAGCGGCACCGACAGGCTCGGGATGATCGTGGCGGGAATGTTGCGCAGGAACAGGAAGATCACCAGCACGACGAGGCCGACCGCAAGCGCAAGCTCGAACTCGACGTCCTTGACCGAGGCCCGGATGGTCGTGGTGCGGTCGGTCAGCGGCTGCAGCGTGATCCCGGCGGGCAGGCTTGCGCTCAAGCTCGGCAGGAGCGCCTTGACGGCGTCCGCGACCTGGATGACGTTCGCGCCCGGCTGGCGCTGGATGTTGACGATCAGCGCCGGCGTCTCGTTCATCCAGGCCGCGAGCCGGCTGTTCTCCGGCCCGATCTCGACGGTCGCGACGTCGGAGAGATAGATCGGCGCGTTGTTGCGGTAGGCGACCACCGACTTCAGATAGTCCTTGGGATCGCGGATCTGGTCGTTGGCGTTGATGGTCGACGACTGCGTCGGCCCGTCGAAGCCGCCCTTCGGCGTGTTGACGTTGAGGTTGGCGATGGTCGTGCGCAGGTCGTCGAGATTGACGCCGTAGGCGGCGAGCGCCAGCGGATTGGCGTGGATGCGCACCGCCGGGCGCTGACCGCCGGAGATGGTGACGAGGCCGACGCCGGGAAGCTGCGACAGCTTCGGAACGATCCGGCCCTCGATGATGTCCTCGACGTCGGTGAGCTTCATCGTGGACGAGGCGACGCCGAGCGTCAGGATCGGCGCGTCGGCCGGGTTGACCTTGGAGTAGATCGGCGGCGCGGGAAGGTCGGAGGGCAGGAGGTTGCCGGCCGCGTTGATCGCCGCCTGCACTTCCTGCTCGGCGATGTCGAGGCCGATCTCGAGGCCGAAGCGCAGGGTGATGACCGACGAGCCCGCCGAGCTCGCCGACATCATCTGGCTGAGGCTCGCCATCTGGCCGAACTGGCGCTCGAGCGGCGCGGTCACCGCCGAGGTCATCACCTCGGGGCTCGCGCCCGGATAGAAGGTCTGGACCTGGATCGTCGGGTAGTCGACCTCGGGCAGCGCCGAGAGCGGCAGGAAGCGGTAGCCCGCGAGCCCGACGAGCAGGATGGCGATCATGATCAGGCTGGTCGCGACCGGCCTGTCGATGAAGAGGCGGGACGGGTTCACGGCGGCTCGCCGCGTGCGCGCTCACGGCCGCGCCGGTGCAGCGGCCGGCCCGGACCGGAGGGGCGCGCGGATGCGGCAGCGGGCGCCGCCCGGGAAGCTGCGCCAGGCAGTCGCGGGCGGCCGCGCGCTCGCGCGCGCGTCCTGCTGAACCGTTCCCGCCTCGACGAGCTCCTGAATCTTGGCTCTTGACGAACGCTGCGATGATCGTCCTGCCGACGTCGAACCGGCGCGGCTGCGGCGTAGATCGCCTTCGCCTCCGGCGACGCCTCGCGACGCAGGCGTCCGCATCCGCCGCCTCCCAGCGCCGCCTGCCCCGGAGCGCCGACGACGGTCACCTTGGCGCCGTCGCGCAGCCGGTCGACTCCGTCGATCACGACCTTGTCGCCGACCGCGAGGCCGGACGTGACCGTGGTCGACTTGCTGTTGGAGGGCCCGGCGACGACGTCGCGCTTCGACACCGTGCCGTCGGCGTTGAGGAGATAGACGAAACTGCCCGTCGGCCCGATCTGGATCGCCGCGTTGGGCGCGAGCGCGACGCCCTTGAGCGTGTCGATCAGCAGGCGGACGTTGACGAACTGCTGCGGGAACAGGGTTCCCTTCGAATTGTCGAAGGTCGCGCGCATCTTGATCGTGCCGGTGGTGATGTCGACCTGGCTGTCGTAGGTGGTCAGCGTCCCCTCGGCGAGCTTTTCGACGTTGGCGCGGTTGAAGGCGGTCACGGGAATGGTCGCGCCGGAGTTCGAGCCGCGCGGCGATGCGCGGCAGATTGTCCTCCGCGGTCGAGAAGATGACGCTGATCGGATCGAGCTCGGTGACGACGACGATGCCGGTGGAGTCCGACGGCTGCAGGTAGTTGCCCGGGTCGACGAACCGGATGCCGACGCGGCCGTCGATCGGCGACACGATGTGGGTGTAGTTCAGATTGAGCTGCGCGGTCTGGACCGCCGCCTGATCGGTCTGGATCGCCGCCTTGTCCTGCGCGACCAGCGCCTGCTGGTCGGCGACCTGCTGCTTGGCGATCGAATCCTGCTTGATCAGCGCCTCGTAGCGTTCGAGGTCGCTCTGGGCCTGGGCGAGCAGCGCCTGATCCTTGGCGAGCTGACCCTGCGCCTGGGCGAGCGCGGCCTGATAGGGCCTGGGGTCGATCTGGGCGAGGAAGTCGCCCTTCTTGACCGTCTGGCCTTCGGTGAAGCCGAGCTCCATCAGCGTCCCGGCGATCTGGGTGCGGATCGGTCACGGTCTCGAACGGCGTCACGGTTCCGAGCGCATCAAGGGTGATCGGCATGTCGCCGAGCGTGACCGCCGCGACGCGCACCGTCTGCGGCGGCGGTCCCGACCGCCCCGGATTGGCGCCCGCGCTGGGCGACGTCTCGAGCTTCTCGTATTTCTGCCAGACGAACACCGCCGCGACCGCGAGCGCGACGACGATGGCGACCCGGAGGAGAAGGCTGCGCCGCCGCGGGGAAGGCGTTTTCGGATCGCCCGCGGGCGCCGGCTTGCTCGGCCCCGGAGGCAGGCCGGGCGCCGAGCGCTCGGCGACCTCCGGCTTGAACACTTCGTTCATGCACAACCTCACTCGGGGTCCCGCAGAACGCCCCGACAACCGACAGGCTGGATCGCCCCCACGCGTCCGCGCTCTGCCCGTTTACTCGACAATGTTTCAATAGTCGCGTCATGACGGCGAAAACAAGGTGTTGCAATCGGCGCCGGGCTAGGCCATAAGCGCCTCCGCGAACGGCGACGCCGTTCCACGGATGCGGGTGTAGCTCAGGGGTAGAGCACAACCTTGCCAAGGTTGGGGTCGAGGGTTCGAATCCCTTCGCCCGCTCCAAAATCTCTTAGAGATTTCAAGCGGATAAAAGGCGTCCTTCGGGACGCCTTTTGCTTAGAATGCCAGCCTTCTCCGCCGCTCCAAGCACAATCTATTCATTTGGAGGAAAGTCGGCGGCGCGGCGTACCGTGCTGGTGGGTCAGCCACTGACGCTAAAGCTGCGCTCGAAGCCTGCCTCGTAAGTTCAAATCCTGCCCGCGCAACAGACTGGCTACCCTATGCCGGACCTTGGGAGGCGGTGGCTCCCAAGAGAACGCGAACTGGTTGCGAGGGCTCGCGACACCCGAATTCTTGCGATTGATCGAGCGGGCTATTCCTCAATTGGCGGCATAACCTGACGGGCCCTCCAAAGGTTGGATAGCGGCGGGCAAGCGGTGTTGAGATAGTAAATTTTGCTTGTAATTTCAGTCTGTTGAGAACTAAGGCTTTCGCTGGGCTGGCGACGCCTTTCCGTGGCTGACCGGAAAATGACCGCTATATCCGTCATAGACGGTTGTTATGACCGCCTTCGCGGTCAAACTCGTTGATTTTTCATAGCACTTGCCATATGACGGCGTTGACGGTCACGAGAGGCCATCCTGACCGCCATAGCAGTCAAAGTGAGATAGCCGTGTCGCTTCGCCCGTATTCACGACTGACAAACGACGCCCTGACGCTGCTGGGCGCCCAGGTGCGTCTGGCGCGCAAGCAGCGCGGCATGACCGAGATGGAGCTCGCGGAGCGAGCCGGCATCGCCCGCAGCACGCTTCAGCTGATCGAGAAGGGCGATCCACGGGTCGAAATAGGCTTGGTGTTCGAAGCCGCCACCCTAGCAGGCGTCAGCCTGTTCATGCCGGAGGCTACGAGCCTCGCGCCGCAGATCGAACGACTGGAGGACAAGCTGGCGCTTCTGCCGCGCTCGATCCGGCGGCCCAAGGGGACGGTGAACGATGAGTTCTGATCGGACGGGACCGCCTGGCGAAGCGTTCGTCTGGATTTGGTTGCCGGATGCGGTGGAGCCCGTCGTGGCGGGACGGGTGGTCAGGGACGGCGAGTTCTACAGCTTCAACTATGGCCAGTCCTATCTGGCGCGCCGGGACGCGATGGCGATCTATCTTCCTGAGCTGCCGCTGCGGCGAGGCGCGATCGCGCCGGAACCGCCCCTGACCATGGCCGGGTGCCTGCGCGACGGCGCTCCCGACGCCTGGGGACGGCGGGTGATCATCAATCGGCTGACCGGCCTCAAGGGCGACGCCGCGCGCGACGTCGATTTCGACGAACTGACCTTCCTGCTGAACTCGGGATCTGACCGGTCGGGCGCGCTGGATTTCCAGATCTCGGCTGAGACCTACACGCCGCGAGAGCAGGCCGGCGCCACGCTCGAGGAGCTGCTAGAGGCGGCGGGCCGGGTTGAGCGGGGCGAGCCGGTTCCTGCCGGGCTGGATCGTGCGCTGTTTCACGGCAGCTCGATCGGCGGGGCGCGGCCGAAGGCCTTGATCGAGGACGGTCAAGACAAGTTCATCGCTAAATTCTCGGCGACCAACGACACCTATGCCGTGGTCAAGGCCGAGTTCGTGGCCATGCGGCTAGCCGCCCGGGTCGGTCTGAACGTGGCGGCGGTCCAGCTGGTGCAGGCCGCCGGCAAGGATGTGCTTCTGGTGAAGCGGTTCGATCGCGCACAGTCCAAGGGCGGCTGGACGCGCCGGGCGGTCGTTTCGGCCTTGACCTTGTTCGGACTGGACGAGATGCAGGCGCGATGGGCCAGCTATGGCGAGCTCGCCGATCTTATCCGAGCCCGGTTCTCAAATCCCCAGGACACCCTGCACGAACTGTTCGCGCGCATGGTGTTCAACGTGCTGGTCGGCAACACCGACGACCATGCGCGCAACCATGCGGCCTTCTGGGACGGCGAATGGCTGGCCCTGACGCCGGTCTATGACATCTGCCCGCAGGCGCGCACGGGGAGAGAGGCCAACCAGGCGATGTCGATCGACGGAGACGATCGGCGCAGCCAACTCGAGACCTGCCGAAGCGCGGCGCCACGGTTCCTGCTCAGCGACGCCAAGGCGCGCAGCATCATCGACGGCCAGATCGCCGAAATCCGCGACGGATGGGACATGGTCTGCGAGGAGGCGGGCATGAGCGCGGTGGACCGGGCGTTCCTGTGGGAGCGGCAGTTTTTGAACGCCTACGCTTTGGAGGGCTATCAGGTCGGCTGAGGCGTGTCGGCGCGTGAGCTGTCGGGCGTCCGGTTTGCAAAGGGTGTCAGGTGGGTTGCGGAATCGGCGAAGATCGCATTCAGATCGAAAGCTGCTAACCGGCGCTGGTTAAGCTGCTCCCCTTGCGAAGTAGCCGGCACGTCTACTTATCGGATTGCGAGCGCTTGGCCATGCCACCTGATCTGATTCCCTTCCGCGAATACGCTCGCGTGCACGTTTCCGCTGCCAGGGCCCTCTTGGCCGGCGACGGGCCTCAGCTACGCTATGCTTGTCTCGAAATTCGCCTCGCCATTGAGGCTTTGGCATATGCGGTCCTCCAGAACTATTTGGAGGACGACAGTTCAGACGTCAAAGCAGCGCTGGCGGATTGGCAACCGAGCAAGGTGCTGGAAGCCTTGCAGAACTATGATCCGATGGCGGACATGAGCGTCCGGGTCGTGATGCGCGCCATCGCGCCAGATGGGGAGCCGGGCGAGGTTGTTATGGACGCCGTCGACCAACGGTTCTCCGCCGAGTGGGCATCCAAAGCTCATCGATCGATGGGAAGCTTCCTTCACCAGCGCACGATCCGTGAGATCCGTCGGGGGAAACAGATCGATGAAGCTGTCTTGCGTCGAGAGGCGGAGCGTGCCTTGGGGACGCTCAGCGCGATCCTGAAGTCGCCGCTCTCGGACACGCGGATCGGGTTCCGCTTCGGTTACGCCTGCCCTGACTGCGGCGACGAACTCACCGTCGCCCTGCTACCCTTGATGTTGACCGGCGCCACGCGAACACGCTGTCCCGCTTGCGGTGTGCGCTGGCGGGCGAACAGTCAGCCGGGCGACAACACTCCCAGCTTCGCAAAGCTGGATGAAACCTAACTCGGCGGCGCAGGCGGCCAGAGGCGCTCGCGAAGACGCCGCTAGTACTACAGTTGCATTTTCGTCGGCATTGTGATTGACGGCCTCCTGTTGGGAGGCGTGGTCATGGTGGCGGATTGGTCTGGCTCGGTTTTGGCGTGGGAAGAGGAGCTTGGGCGCCTCAAAGCGCGCATTGGCGGAGTGTTTTCGCGCAGCGAGGTTCGCCAGACCGCCGGCGCGTTCATCGACGGCCTTCTTTCCGGCGTGGAGCGCAAGACAGGCTGGCTGATGGCGGAGCAGGCCGGGCTCGATCGTCCTTATCGGATGCAGTCGCTGCTGGGACGCAGTTCGTGGTCGGCGGACGCGTTGTGCGATGCGGTTCGCGACTATGTGTTTGAAGCGCTTGGCGATCCCGATGGCGTGCTGGTCATCGACGAGACCGGGTTTTTGAAGAAGGGCGCGCACTCGGTCGGGGTGGCGCGGCAATATTCGGGAACAGCCGGCCGGATTGAGAATTCGCAGGTGGGCGTGTTCCTGGCCTATGCAAGCCGCTTTGGGCAGTCGCTGATTGATCGCCGTCTTTACCTGCCGGAAAAGTGGGCAGGCGACGCCGAGCGCCGGGCGAAGGCGCAAGTGCCCGCAGGAGGTCGCCTTCGCCACCAAAATCGCGATGGCGCGAGACCTGATCGCCGCGGCGCTGGACGCCGGCGCGCCATGCCGATGGGTTCTCGCGGACGCCCTCTACGGCGGCGATTATCGCCTGCGCCATATGCTCGAGGACCGTCGTCAGCCTTATGTGCTGGCGGTCCGCTCGAACCAGACTCTGCGCTTGATGACGCGCGGACGGGTTCGTCGAAACCGATCCGGGAACGATCGCCGACGATTGGTCCGCTGAAGACTGGGCGAGACTTCCCGCCGGCGAAGGCTCGAAGGGGCTCAGACTCTACGACTGGGCGCGGATGGCGCTGCCTTGGCAGACCGCAGAAGGCTTCGAGCGCTGGCTGCTGATCCGGCGCAACCGCAAGGAACCCGACAAGCAAGCCTACTATCTGGTCTTCACCCCGAAGGGCGCGACACTCGCCGAATTGGCCGGCGCGGCCGGCCTTCGCTGGACAATTGAGGAGTGTTTCGAGCGCGCCAAGAGCGATCTCGGCCTCGATCATTGCGAAGCGCGCTCCTGGCACGGCTGGCATCGCCACATGACCCTCGTCATGGCCGCAGCCGCCTTTCTCGCCAAGATGGCCGCGGACCTCCGGCGTTCGGCATTCAGCAAAGCGAACGAAAGGAGTCCAGCGAACGCTTGAGCCGCTTGGACCGGATCAAGAGCCTGATCCCGTCCGTGCCGGAAATCCGCACCCTTCTCGCCCGTCTCCTTCTGCCTCCCTGTCTCGCCAGACCCTTCATCTTCGCCTGGTCACACTGGCGACGAGACCATCAAGCCCGCGCCGCCAAGGCCCACTACGAGCGACAACGGATTCAAACGCAACTGTAGTACTAGTACTACAGTTGCATTTTCGTCGGCATTGTGATTGACGGCCTCCTGTTGGGAGGCGTGGTCATGGTGGCGGATTGGTCTGGCTCGGTTTTGGCGTGGGAAGAGGAGCTTGGGCGCCTCAAAGCGCGCATTGGCGGAGGTTTTCGCGCAGCGAGGTTCGCCAGATCGCCGGCGCGTTCATCGACGGTCTTCTTTCCGGCGTGGAGCGCAAAACAGGTTGGTTGATGGCGGAGCAGGCGGGGCTGGAGCGACCATATCGGATGCAATCGCTGCTGGGACGCGGCCTCTGGTCGGCGGACGAGTTGCGTGACGCGGTTCGCGCCTATGTGTTCGAGGCGCTTGGCGACCCTGAAGGCGTGCTGGTTGTCGACGAGACGGGGTTTTTGAAGAAAGGCGAGCATTCGGCGGGGTGGCGCGGCAGTATTCTGGCGCGGCGGGGCGGATTGAGAACAGCCAAGTCGGCGTGTTCTTGGGCTATGCGAGCCGCTTCGGACAGTCGCTGATTGATCGCAGCTTTATCTTCCGGAAAGCGTGGGCACGGGACGCGGAGCGTCGCGGAGAAGGCGCAAGTTCCCGAGGAGATCGGCTTCGCCACCAAGATCGAGATCGCGCGCGATCTCATCGCCTCGGCGCTCGACGCCGGCGCGCGCTGCCGCTTTGTTCTCGCTGACGCCCTCTACGGCGGCGATTTCGCAATTGCGTCATATGCTGAAGACGCGTCATCAGCCTTATGTGCTGGCGGTTCGATCCAACCAAACTTTGCGCATGATCGCGACGGAAGGCTTCATTCAAACTGACCCGAAGCAAATCGCAGACAATTTTCCCGCCGAGCGTGGAAGACGCTCGCCGCTGGCGAAGGCTCGAAAGGCCTGAGGCTTTACGACTGGGCGCGTTATCCTTTGCCTTGGACGGTTGACGAGGGGTTCGAGCGTTGGGTCTTGTTTCGACGCAATCGCAAGGAGCCGCGAATGCGCCTATTATCTCGTGTTCGCCCCAAGGGAGCGACCCTCGCCGAACTCGCGGGGGCCGCCGGGTTGCGCTGGACCATCGAGGAATGCTTCGAACGCGGCAAGAGCGACCTCGGCCTCGATCATTGCGAAGCGCGTTCCTGGCACGGCTGGCATCGCCACATGACGCTCGTCATGGCGGCGGGAGCGTTCCTGGCCAAGCTCGCCGCCGAGTTCGCGGCGCTCGGCTCCCAGCAAAGCGAACGAAAGGAGTCCAGCGAAGCGGCGCCGCTTGAACCGGTTCAAGCGCCTCATTCCATCGGCGCCCGAGATCAAGACCCTACTGGCGCGGCTCGTCTTCCCGCCTCCCTCGTCCGCGCCTTCGTGTTTGGTTGGTCGCTCTGGCGGCGCGTACACCAAGCCCACGCCGCGGAAGCTCACTATCGCGCAAGAAACGGAACAAAAATGCAACTGTAGTACTAGGTTATTCGCCGTCAGCGGCGGCGCGCGCGAGGACCTGTCGATCTCCATGCGTTCCGGCGGCGAAGCGGTCGGCAACATGCGATTGAGGCGGCCCGAGGCCTCCACACGCTCGTCCTCCGGCGCAACGGCGACGCTCAGCTCCGGACAAGCCAGTCGCGGATGCGTCGGATCCTGATCGCGCACAAGGTCCCTCAAGGCGGGCCACGTTTCCGGCGGGACGCCGATCCCGGCCAGAACCGCGAGGGCGCTGCGACGCCGGCGCAATCGCAATTCGCCCTCCCCGCCGAGGCACGCCTCCGCGCCGGCGGCCTGCGCCAAAGCCACGCGCGCCTTCGCGCCGAAAGCGACCAGCGCGGCCTCCGCCGCCGGGCGAATTCTCGTCCTCCGCCAGCGCCGCGATGAGACAGGGATGCAATTCCGGAAGACCGAACGCGCCGAGCGCGGCGATCACGCCGGGCAGGACTTTCTTTTGCGCCAGCGACAGCAGTAAACGAAAGGGCCCGGTTTACCAACCGCCGCCGAGCGCGCGAGCGACCGCGTTGACGACCGCGTCTCGCCGAAACTCTGGACGAGCCGGGTCTTGCGGCAGCCCGAGGATTCCAGGAACTCGATCAGCACGTCGCGCGCGTCGATAAGGGCGAGCGCCTCGACGGCCCTGAGCCGCGTTCGAACAGGCCGCTCGGATCCTTGCGGAACAGCATCTCGCGCAGCGCGGGCGCGGCGTCGAGACCGTGAGCGGCGAACTCGGCGACCGCACGATCGCCGTCTGGAGGGGCGGAGCCCCGCCAAGGCGGCCTTCAGCGGCTTCCGCCCTGCCGCCGGTTTCGCTCGGGGGTCACCCCCACGTGGCCTTGCGGCCCAGCGGGCGGGCCGACGAAGCCGACGCCCCCGCCGCGGGCGTCACGCCGCAGGCGCCTCGACGGACCGCCCTTCTGGACCCATCGCCGGCCGACCCTCCGTCTGATCGCGCAGGAAGACCTCGCGGTAGACGTCTTCGCCGAAGCTCGTGCTGAGAGGTGGACCTTCGACCAGCCTGAAGGTGCGGCTTCCGTCCGGCTGCCTGTCGGCGCGCAGGAAAAGGGCGGTCGCGATGTCCTTCTCGTAGAACCCGTTGGCGAAGGCGTACTGATGGCTGACGAACGCCACCCTGTTTGACCGCTCGAGCAGAGCCGAGACGATCTGACGCGCGATCTCCGAGCCTTCCCGTTCATTCGTCGCGGCGAAGGATTCGTTGAACAGGATCAACGCGTGCGACGTGAGGAGTCGACGATGGCGCTCATTCGGACGAGTTCCTCGTCGAACTTGCCGCTCTTCATCGATGCGTCCTCCTCGCGCTTGAAGTGGGTGAAGAGCCCATCGGCGAGGCTGAGGTCGAGGCGATCCGCAGCGACGAACATGCCGCTCTCCGCCATCAGCACGGCAACTCCAAGGCTCCTAGGAATGTTGTCTTGCCGCCCTGATTGGCCCCCGTGACGATGATCGAGCGTCTTGCCGTCCGCTCTGATGTCGTTGCCGACCGGACGCTTGCTGATGCTCAGCGCCAGACACACGTCGTAGAGGTCCGAGCACGAGAACCGAGGCGCTTCCGGCGGGCCCACCGACGGATAGGCGAACGGCGCGCCAAGCGCGAGAAGCCGCTCGTGCAGGTTGAGACATCCGATGTAAAACGCCAGCTCCGTCTGAAGCATCCGGAAGAAGCTCTCGATATGTTCGACGCTCTTGGCGAGCGCGTTGGCGGCGAGGCTGAGGCCGCGGTCGCGCAACTCGGACATCGCCTGCGCGCCGGCTTCGTCGCGCGGAGCCAGATAGATGGTGTAGGCGTCGCGGCGGCGGCGCTTAAAGACGCCCTGGCGGGCGATGGTCTCGATGAACTCGCGCAACGCGCGGATGAACCAGTTTCCCGGGCTGACGAGAGGGCGCCGCAGAATGAGCGATTCGCCCTTGAACCCTTTCCCGAGCCGCGCGCTCATGAGGACGCCGTTGCGAAACCGAAGGCGCTTGAGATGGCTGTCGATGAGCGCAAAATAGTCGTCGCCGAGTTCGCGCTCGAGCGCTGCAAACAGCGTGGCGAACGCGTCCGAGCGGAAGTCCGCCGGCGTGCTGGTCGGCCATACGACGCAGCCGCTTCAGGCCGTCGATGAATATGGCCATGCGCTCGACGGCGTTATCCATGAGAACTCGAGGGGAAGTCCCGAAAGCGCGGCCAGACCTTGCGCTGGCGTTCGAGCGCCTCCGCCGCGAGTCCGTACAGTTTGCGCGTCAGGTCGGGGTTGTTGAGGCAATCGTGCAAGGCGTTCTGCCTGTGGCGGATCGTGGCGAGGTCGTTGGCAGGCGCCGTGATCAGGGCCTGTCTGGCGACTTTCACGATCAGCTCGTCACCGGCCGCCATCGCCTTGATCAGCGTGTCGAGCTCGAGGTCACGGAGAAGATCGCCCTCGTTTGGCGGCGGCGCGCGGCCGAGATCGAAGTCACGGCCTGGGTGCAGGAGAAAGGCTTTCATGACTTGAGCCTCTCCTTGAGTTGTGGGTAGGTCAGACGGTGTTTCTCAGCGACGGAGATGGCGTAGGCCAGTCCGTCGGGCGGACGCCGGGTGACCTTGAAGGTGCGCTCGGCCACGTCATCGGGTTTGACGTTGCTCGCCATGCTGACCGCGGTGTCGCTCGAGCGACGCCAGTTCGTCGATGAAGGTGACGCACACACAGATCGCGTCGATGGCGATGATCCGGGTCAGCATCTGCGTGCTGAGGAACACCGCGTCCTTCAAGCTCGTGGAGCTGAACGCCTCGTTGAGGATGAGGACGCTCGACGATGTCGCTTTCCCGAGCGTCTCGTGCATTCGGGTCAGATCGTCGTGCAGTTTCCCCCTGAGGTTGTGGATGTCCTCCTCTCGCTCGAAATGCGTGAAGAGCTGGTCGAACAGCGCGAGCGTCGCGCTTGCGGCCGGAACCGGACAGCCGATCGCCGCAAGGTAATGCAACTGGCCGAACATGCGGGCGAACGTCGTCTTGCCGCCCTGATTGGGGCCGGACACGATGATGATGCGCTCGCGTCCAGCGAGCCAATAGTCGTTGGCGACGACCGGCTGTTTCGTGTCGAGGAGCTTTCCGGCCAGCGCGAGGTCATAGCCCTGCTGTATGCGCTCCGTCTTGTCCTCAGTCGATGTCCTGGGATAGCTGAACGGCAGGGCGGCGGTGGTGAAACGCCGCATATAGGCGAGGTAAGCGACATAGAACTGGATTTCCCGATCGAGATCTGTCGATGGTCGGATTGAGGAAGTCCGCGTTCTGCGCGACATAGGCGGCAAGGTCGGCGAAGGGCTGCGGAAACAGCAGGGCGACGCGTTCGAGCACCCCGGCCTCGATATGGTTCATCTGCACGAATTCGTTGAACTTGAAGACGTGATCCTGGGCCGCGCCCTGCCTGAACTTCTCGAAATCGGCTTCGATTTCGGCGCCGTAATCCGTCTCGTCGCCATGACGCGAGACGGTGACGGCGCCGCCGGTAATCAGCAGATTGTAGCGAATTGCGCCAAGGTCGGCCCTTGATCGTCGCGGCGTCAGCGATCAGCCGCGCAAATTTTGGCGAAGAGACGTAGGCGTCGAGAAAATCGAGGAATCCGGTGAGACCCGCTGATCGGGGCGGCGCTGCCAACAGTGCGGCGCGAAACCGCTCGACCCCCTTGCAGTAGATTCAATGGCGGCGACTGACCAGGCCTGTTTTTGGCGCGGGTCATACAACTTCGCCGCCTGCGCGACATGATCGCGCACCGCGCGAAGATCGGCGGCGAACACGTTGACGGCCTCCAAACGCGCTTCGTCCTCCAGGTCGCGGAAAACGTCCTGCCGGTACCCGACGGCCTCGACCGTTCGCAAAGGGCGATAAAGAACGGCGCCAGGTTGTATTCCTGTTTGCCGGCGAGGATTGCCGTGAGGATCTGATCGAGATTGAGAATCCGGAAGGAGGGCGGAGCATCGGCGGTCTCCGACCGGTCAGCCCCAGTCGCTGGCGAACCGAGGACGCTGGAAAAGACCGCCTCGGCGTCCGACGCCTGAGGCCCATGCTCGCCTGCCGCGTAGACGGGTCCGGGACCCGCCGCGACCGCCATTCTGAAAGACATCGACGCTCCTCCTTCGTCATCGGGACGACCAAGAGGAGTCATCAGCCTTGCGGGCGCTTAACGGCGAACTCCATCGCCAACAGCAAAGATAGCTCTGACTTGCAATCTGTCAACTCTGCCGGGATGTGCGGCGAAAGGTAAAACCTTGCGCAAGGTTTCGGCCCCTCCTCGCAGCCGCCGGAAATCGCGGCCTTGATGCGGATAATCCTGGCGTCCCAATGCCGGGCGCTTCGGCGCCTCCGCGGCAGCCGTCACTCATAAGACATCGTCTTTGCGCGCATGGGCAACCCCGGGCGAGGAAATTGACCAGCCGGTTAAGTGTGGTCTATACAGTGCCAATCGGGGATCGAGTACCCAAAACCGCCTGTTCAGGCTGATAACTCCTGCCGCGTCGAGAATGCGGTGGGGGTCGGCTAACCGATGATCCGCCACGTTTTCGTCGCACCTGCGCAGGAGCAGCGGCGATGGCAATGGCATGGTTTCCAGAGATCGGGAACGTCGAAACTGACCGCACCAGCGCCCCCGCGGAGCATCGCATCGTCGGGCAATGAGACGGCCCCGGGCGGCGGTGGCGTCTGGCCGCACTCGACGCCACGACGCCGAGTGCGCTCATCGCCTTGGAAAAGGTCCCGGTCTTTTCCGTAGGGCGGCCCGTGAACAATGAACGGGTTTGAACTCCACGCCGCAGAAAGCCGCAGGGACGGCGGAGGGATCGGCGCCAGCGCCCCCGCCACCGCGTGGCGCAAGTGTCCCGCTCGACGGCCGCGTCGCGCCGCTGAGCGACGAAGCGTCGGCTTGATCGCCAAGGCCGTGGCGTCGATCGTCAAGCCCAGCGCGGCGGAGCGCGCCATCCTGGCCAAGCTCGACGAGGCGCTCGCCCGCGCCGAAGAGGGCGGACTCGGTGGCGGTGCTCGGGCAGTTCAAGCGCGGCAAAAGCACCTTGCTGAACGCGCTCCTCGGCGTCCCTCTGCTTCCGACCGGGATCACGCCAGTGACGGCGATCCCGACCTATGTGCATCCCGCCAAAGCCCGCTGTTGCGCGTCGAATTCGACGGCGGCCGCGCCGCGCTTCAATCGCCTGACCCAGTCCGAGTTCGCGACTGTCCTCCAACGATATGTCGCGGAGGCCGCCAATGCGGGCAATCGGGCAGGTCGAAGCGTCGAGGTCGCCGTCCCCTCCAGAGCTTTCAGCGATCAAATCATCCTCGTCGACACCCCTGGTGTCGGCTCGACCTTCATTCACAACTCGCGAACGGCGGAGGCGGCGCTCAGCGATTGCGACGTCGGCGTTTTCGTGCTGTCGCCAGATCCGCCGATCACCGAAGTCGAACTCGAATACCTCAACGTCATAAGGCGGTTCATCCCAAAGCTTTATTTCGCTCTCAACAAAATCGATCTCCTGTCCCCCGCCGAGCGAGACGTCGCCGTGTCGTTTCTCGCCAATGTGCTCAGCGACAAGCTCGGGGACGGCAACGAGCCTTGCATTTTCCCGCTTTCGGCCAAGGCGGCGCTGTCAGCCAAGCAGGACGGGAGACCTGCCGGGGCTCGCGGCGAGCGGCTTGACAGCGCTTGAGCAGACCCTCGCGAGCGAGCTGACGAGAGAAGAGCGGGCGATCGCCTTCGAGACGGGCCGCGTCCGCGCGGTCTCGCTGCTCGGGCAACTCCTCTACCATCGCGAGCTCGAGCGCGGAGCCCTTCTGACACCGGAGCAGGATCTCGCGCAAAAGATCGCTGAATTCGAAATCGGAGCGTCGCGGTTCGAGTTCGGAAAGGGCCGACCTGTCCGATTTCATGGGGATGGATCGACGCCGGCTGCTGGCAGAAGTCGACGCGACGACGGACCGCATCTGGACCGAGGCGCGGGCTAAATTCGCCGAGCTCGCAAAGGAGGAAACCGGGCCGGGGTTCGACGAACGCCAGGCGCGCGCTCGTCTCGGCGAAGCGCTCGAGCGGCATTTCGAGGCGGCCGCGCACGAGGCGACTGAGAATGTGCGAGTTCGAGCTGATCGCCAAACTCGCCCGACACGAGAACTTCGGGCG
>CAVRWC010000020.1:0-122937 GCA_963724785.1 uncultured Alphaproteobacteria bacterium
GCAGCCGCCCATCGCCCGAGCTTGCCTTCGAGAGAATAGCCTGATATATGTCCGGATAGATTTCGGTGCGAACCATGGCAAAGGATGCGCAGAGGCGGGCGGTGGAGTCTTACCGGGCGCGCCGGTCAAAAAGAGGGATCGTTCGGTTCGAACTGCAGGCCCGTGACGGCGGCCGTGCGCTTTTGCGTGCGCTTGCGCGCAAACTCGTCGCCGATGGCCCGGAGTCGCAGGGCATCCGCCGTTGTGTCGCCCAGGCGATCGGGGACGAGCCGCCGAAGACGGGGGGCGTGCTCGCCGCCCTGCTACGTTCGCCCATAGTCGGCGCCGAACTCGATCTCAGCCGCGAAGTTGATGAAGGGCGCACGGTCGATCTGTGACACGCTACCTTCTCGACACCAACATCATCAGCCATGTCGTCAAGCCGCAGCCGTCGCAGTCGCTGCTCGCCTGGATGAGCGCGCGCGAGGACGCCGACCCCTTCATCGCGTCGCTGACCATCGCAGAAATCCGCCGGGGCGTGCTGGAACTGCCGAAGGGAAAGAAGCGCAGCGCGCTCGAGGCCTGGTTTGCCGGTCCGGAAGGCCCGCCCGCCCTGTTCGCCGGACGCATCCTACCGTTCGACGAGAGGGCCGCTTTGATCTGGGCGCGTCTGATGGCGGAAGGCAAGGCGCGGGGAAGACGGCGGAGCGCCCTCGACATGGTCATTGCGTCCGTCGCCGAGGCGCATGCCTGCGTTATCGTCACCGAAAACGAACGGGATTTTGACGGGTTGGAGATTCTCAACCCGCTTCGAGATGGCGATGAAATCCAATGAGGGCCCCAGAGAAGCGCGGGCCGATCGGAGGCGTTTAAATTAGACGCGGTGACGCGGTCTGGACTTCCCTCTACAGCGACACCCGCGCCCGCGCCGCCAACTCCCCCACGATGCCGCGGCGGAACGCCAGCACGCAGGCGACGAAGACGACGCCCTGGATCACCGTCACCCACTCGCCGAACTGGGCGAGGTAGTTCTGCATCGCCACCACGATCAGGGCCCCAAGCACCGGTCCGTAGAACGTGCCCATGCCGCCGACCAGCGTCATCAGCACCACCTCGCCCGACATGGCGAAGGCGACGTCGGTGAGCGAGGCGTTCTGGGCGACGATCGCCTTGGTCGCCCCGGCGAGGCCGGCGAACGCGGCCGACAGGGTGAAGGCGGCGAGCTTGTAGAGGGTCGCCCGGTAGCCGAGCGAGATCACCCGCGGTTCGTTCTCGCGGATCGCCTTGAGAATTTCCCCGAACGGCGAGTTGACGATCCGCTGGATCGCCAGAAAGCCGAACAAAAACACGACAGCGACGAAGACGTAGAGAATCCAGGGATTCGACAGGTCGAACAGGCCGAGCGCCCGCCCCTGAGGCACCGCCTGGATGCCGTCCTCGCCGTGGGTGAAGGGCGCCTCGACGCAGACGAAATAGATCATCTGCGAAAAGGCGACGGTGATCATGGCGAAATAGATGCCGCTCGAGCGGATCGCCAGCGCGCCGGTGATCAGCCCGAGCGCGGCCGAGGCCATGACGCCGACGAGGATCGCCGACACGGGCTCGAAGCCCCAGACCTTGGCGGCATGGGCGCAGACGTAGCTGGCCACCCCCAGGAACATCGCGTGGCCGAGCGACAGCAGGTTGACGTAGCCGATCAGGAGGTTGAACGCGCAGGCGAACAGCGCGAAGCACAAAGCTTGCATGATGAAGAACGGATAGGCGACGAACGGCGCAATCGCGATCAGCGCGACGAGAACCGCGAAGGCGACGACGTTGGCCTTGCGGTTGCGGTCGGTGAGGTCGAGCGCGGCGGCGGCTTCGACGGCCATGGTCAGTGCGCCCTTCCGAACAGGCCGGACGGCCGGACCAGGAGCACGATGGCCATGATGACGAAGACGACGGTGTTCGAGGCTTCGGGATAGAACACCTTGGTCAGTCCCTCCACGACGCCGAGCACGAAGCCGGTGACGATCGAGCCGAGGATCGAGCCCATGCCGCCGATCACCACGACCGCGAACACCACCGCGATGATGTCGGCGCCCATGCCCGGCCGGACCTGCGTGATCGGCGCGGCCAGCACGCCGGCGAAGGCGGCGAGCGCCACCCCGAAGCCGTAGGTCAGCGTCACCATGCGCGGCACGTTGATGCCGAAGGCGCGCACCATGGTCGGGTTCTCGGTCGCCGCCCGCAGGTAGGCGCCGAGCTTCGTCTTCTCGATCATGAGCCAGGTCCCGAGGCACACCGCGAGCGAGGCGACGATCACCCAGCCGCGATAGACCGGCAGGAACATGAAGCCGAGATTGTAGGCGCCGGAAAGCTGCTTCGGAATGGCGTAGGGCATACCGGAGGCGCCGAAGAAGTTCTGGAACAGGCCCTGGAAGACCAGCGCCAGGCCGAAGGTGAGAAGCAGGCTGTAGAGCGGATCGAAGCCGGCGAGACGCTTGAGGAACAGCCGCTCGACCATGGCGCCGACCGCGCCGATGATCAGCGGCGACAGGATCAGCGCAAACCAGTAGTTGAGGCCGAGGAGCTTCAGCAGGAAATAGGCGGCGAAGGCGCCCATCATGTAGAAGGCGCCGTGGGCGAAATTGACGATCTGCAGCATGCCGAAGATGACGGCGAGGCCGAGGCTGAGGAGCGCGTAGAACGAGCCGTTGATCAGCCCGATGAGCAACTGCCCGTAGAGCGCGGGCCAGGTGATGACGTGGCCGAACAGGGTCACGGGCGCGCCCCGAGGCGGCGGCGGACGCGGGTCGGGTGGAGGGCTAGGGTCGGGGGTCGCACGAACGTCTGCAGTTTTATTCGTTCGGCCGCGCGGCGTCTCGATCCCTGACCGCAAAAATCGGGGGCCGGCGCGACCGCCCTCCTCAATCCTCCCGCGCAAGGGGGGAGGGCGTCGCTGCCCTTGATCATCACACCCCCAGCGCCTCGTGCAGCATGTCCATGCGTCCCTCCAGTTCGGCGCTCATGAAGGCGTCGATGATCGCGCCGTGCTCCATGACGAAGAACCGGTCGGCCAGAGTCGAGGCGAAGCGGAAGTTCTGCTCGACCAGCAGGATGGTGAAGCCCTCGCGCTTGAGCTCGGCGATGGTGCGGCCGATCTGCTGGATGATGACCGGCGCGAGGCCCTCGGTCGGCTCGTCGAGCATGAGGAAGCGCGCGCCGGTGCGCAGGATGCGGGCGATCGCCAGCATCTGCTGCTCGCCCCCGCTGAGCTTGCCGCCGCCGCTCGATAGCCGCTCGCGCAAGTTGGGGAAGAGCGTGAAGATGCGCTCGACGCTCATCGCTCCGCTCCGGGCGATCGCCGGCGGCAGGAACAGGTTCTCCTTGACCGTCAGGCTTGCGAAAATCGCGCGCTCCTCCGGGCAGAGCGCGACGCCGAGCCGGGCGATGCGCTCGATCGGCAAATGGATGAGCTCCCGCCCGTCGAACACGACCGAGCCGGTGCGCTTGCCGACGATGCCCATGATCGCCTTCAAGGTCGTCGTCTTGCCCGCGCCGTTGCGGCCGAGCAGGGTGACGACCTCGCCCTCGCGCACGTCGAGATCGACGCCGTGGAGGATGTGCAATTCGTTGTACCAGGCCTGCAGGCCCTTGACCTCGAGCACCGTCGCCGCCTGAGCCGCGGGCGGGCGCACAGCCGCCGCCTCAGCCATGCCCCGCTCCCATATAGGCTTCCCGGACTTCCGGGTTCTCGGACACGGTGCGATAATCGCCCTCGGCCAGCACCCGCCCCCGGGTCAGCACGGTGATCCGGTGCGACAGGTTGGCGACGACCTGCAGATTGTGCTCGACCATCAGGATCGTCCGGTTCTCCGACACCCGGCGGATGAGCGCGGCGATCCGGTCGATGTCCTCGTGTCCCATGCCCGCCATCGGCTCGTCGAGCAGCATCAGCTCGGGGTCGACCGCGAGGGTGGTGGCGAGTTCGAGCGCGCGCTTGCGGCCGTAGGAGATCTCGCCGGCCTTGGAATAGGCGAAAGAGGTCAGCCCGACGTTGTCGAGCAGTTCGAGCGCGCGCCCGTTCAGGGGGTGGAGCCCCGACTTCGACCGCCAGAAATCGAACAAATCGCCCCTCGCCCGCATGAGCGCGATCCGGACGTTTTCAAGCGCGGTGAGGTTGGGAAAGACCGCCGAGATCTGGAACGAGCGCACGAGCCCGAGGCGGGCGACGTCGGCCGGCCGCTTCGCAGTGATGTCGCGGCCGTTGAAGGCGATCGTTCCGGAGGTCGGCGCGATGAATTTGGTCAGCATGTTGAAGCAGGTCGTCTTGCCGGCCCCGTTGGGGCCGATCAAGGCGTGGATCGCGCCGCGCTTGACGCGCAGCGTCACGTCGCTGACCGCGCGAAAATCGCCAAAGCTCTTGCTGAGCCCCTCGGTGACGAGAATGTCGTCATCGGTCATTCCCGCCAGGCGCTCCAGCGCATGCCCACTCCCCCTGTTTCCCCGCAATCAACCCGCTCAACGCCGCGTTGTAAAGCCCCAAAGAGAGGGGCGTCCGACGCGATCGCTGACGAGGGCTGCGGCTTGCGGAGCGGCGCCCGGGCGCACGCGCGGCGGCGAACTTCGGCGCCGCGTGGGAGCTGCGTATATTGCGATGGGCGGGCAAAAAGCTCGTTACGGACTGCGCCCCGGCCGCCGGTTGTGCAGGCGGCGCTCCCAGTCGAGCGCCTGGCGCACGATGTCGTCGAGATTGTCGCGGGTCGGCTTCCAGCCAAGCACGGCCCGGGCGCGGTCGGCGCGCGCGACGATCGCCGCCGGGTCGCCGGCCCGGCGCGGCGACGTCACGACCTTGAAATCGACGCCCGAGACGCGCTTGACCACGTCGACGACCTCCTTGACCGTCGACCCGTGGCCGTAGCCGCAATTGCAGACGACGCTCTCGGCTCCGCCCCGCAAGTGGGCGAGCGCCGCGATATGCGCGTCGATCAGGTCGGTGACCTGGATGTAGTCGCGCACGCAGGTGCCGTCCCGGGTCGGGTAGTCCTGGCCGAAGATCTCCAGGCTCGGATACATGCCGAGCGCGGTCTGGACGCCGCGCTTGATCAGGTGGGTGGCGTTCGGCGTCGACTGGCCGAGCCGGCCCTGCGGGTCGCCGCCGGCCACGTTGAAATAACGCAGCGCGACATAGCGGAAGTCGAAGGCGCGCGAGGCGTCCTCGAGCATCCATTCGACCATCAGCTTCGAGCGGCCGTAGGGGGAGATCGGCGCGAGCGGCGTGTCCTCCGACACCGGCTCCGACGACGTCTCGCCATAAACCGCCGCGGTGGAGGAGAAGATGAAACGCTTCACGCCGCCCTTGATCGCCGTCTCGATCAACGTACGGGCGTTCGAGGTATTGTTGCGATAATAGCCGAGCGGATCGGCGACCGAATTCGGGCACCACGATCTTTGCCGCGAAATGGGCGATCGCATCGATCTCGTGCTCGTCGATCAGCCGCGCGATGAGGTCGGCGTCGCCCGTGTCGCCGACGACGAGGCGCGCCGGTTCGCCGACAGCCCAGTCGAATCCGGTCGAGAGGTCATCGAGCACGACGACCTTCTCCCCCGCGTCCAGGAGACCCAGGGTCATGTGGCCGCCGATATAGCCGGCGCCTCCGGTCACCAGAACGCTCATCGATCATCCTTCCCGTTGAGAGCTGCGCCGCTTGATGCGCGGCGACCGATTCCAAATGCGACATGGCAGGTCGGAGCCGGATTTGTTAAGCGATAGCAGATTCGGACCTCGTTCAGGCAACCGCGCGCGACGCGCAGACAAAAAGGGACCGAGAAATCGATGAAAAAACCGATCCGCAAAGCCGTTCTCCCGGTCGCAGGCCTCGGCACCCGCTTCCTGCCCGCGACCAAGGCGGTCCCGAAGGAGATGCTGACCGTCGTCGACCGGCCGATCCTGCAATATATCGTCGACGAGGCGCGCGAGGCGGGCGTCGAGCATTTCATCTTCGTCACCGGCCGCAACAAGGGCGTCATCGAGGATCATTTCGATTCGTCCTACGAACTCGAGGACACGCTGAAGCGGCGCGGGAAGGACGGCGCCTACGCCGCCCTGATGGCCGACCTTCCTCCGGCGGGCGCGACCAGCTTCACCCGCCAGCAGGCGCCGCTTGGCCTCGGCCATGCGGTGTGGTGCGCGCGCGACATCGTCGGCGACGAGCCGTTCGCCGTCCTGCTCCCCGACATGGTGACGAAGCCGGGCGCCCACGGCGGCCGCTGCCTCGCCCAATGCGTCGAGGCCTACAACGACGTCGGCGGCAACATTCTCGCCCTCGAGGAAATCTCGCCGGAGGAGACGCACCAGTACGGCGTGGTGGCGGTCGGCGCGGAGCACGGTCGCGCCGTCGAGATCACCGGCATGGTGGAGAAGCCGAAACGGGGAACGTCGCCCTCGAACCTGATCATCTCCGGGCGCTACATTTTGCAGCCGGAGATCTTCCAGATCCTCGAACTGGTCGACAAGGGCGCCGGCGGAGAAGTCCAGTTGACCGACGGCATGATCCAGCTCGGCCGCAAACAGAAGTTCCACGGCGTGCGGTTTGACGGCGACACTTACGACTGCGGCTCGAAGCTCGGTTTCCTCGCCGCCAACATCGCCTTCGCGCTGAGCCGGAACGATCTCGCCGCCGGTCTCAGGGACGAGTTGCTCAAGCTCGGCTTCGTCCGCAAGGGCGCCTGAGCCGCCGCTCGCGCGCCGCCGCCGGTTTTGCCGGGCGCGCCGCGGTGGTAAGGAGCCGCATGATTCACGAACAGGCCGGCGCCGTGCTCTCGGCGCTCCGAACCCTCGACACCGAACGGCGCGGGCTCGACGCGCTCGACGCAGCGATGCGCCGGACCGCCAGGGGCGGCCTCGGCGACGCCTTCTTGCAGGCGGTGGAGACGATCGCCGCGGCGAGCGGCCGCGTCATCGTCACTGGCATGGGCAAGTCCGGCCACGTCTCCCGCAAGATCGCGGCGACGCTCGCCTCGACCGGTCAGCCCGCCTCCTTCGTCCATCCGGCCGAGGCGAGCCACGGCGACCTCGGCATGCTGCAAAGCGGCGATGTCGTACTCGCCCTGTCCTGGTCGGGCGAGACGGTCGAACTCGCGGCGATCGTCACCTTCGCCAGACGCTACGCCATTCCGCTCATCGCCATGACCGCGAGCCCGGAGAGCGCGCTCGGCCGCGAGGCCAACATCTGCCTCGCCCTGCCGGGAGCCGACGAGGCCTGCCCGAACGGCCTTGCGCCAACCACGTCGACCACGATGCAGCTCGTGCTCGGCGACGCGCTGGCGATCGCGCTGCTCGAAAGCCGCGGCTTCACGGCGGGCGATTTTCGCGTCCTGCATCCGGGCGGCAAGCTCGGCGCGAAGCTGCAGCACGTGCGCGACGTGATGCACACCGGCGAGCGCGTTCCGCGCATCGAGGCCCGCGCGAAGATGGCGAACGCGATCGTCGAAATGTCCTCCAAGGGTTTCGGCTGCGTGGCGGCGTTCGACAACGGGCGGCTGGTCGGCATCGTCACCGATGGAGACCTGCGCCGCTGCCTCAAGGCCGGCTTCTCGCTCGATACGCCGGTCGCCGACGTGATGACCCGGAAGCCGCGAACGATCACGCCCGACGCGCTGGTCGCCGAGGCGCTGGAGAACATCAGCCGCAAGATCTCGGCGCTTCTCGTGGTCGAGGGCGACGCGGTGGTCGGCATCGTCCATTTCCACGACCTGATGCGCATCGGCGCGGTCTAAGCTGCGGAGATCGCGGGGAATAGCAGCGCCGGCGTCGTGTCGCCCAAGCGCCGAGACTGCGCGCCAGCTCGCCCGATAAAGCCGGCCACGCGCTTGTCAATACCGGACCCGCCGGTCTAAACCGATCGGCGCGCCGAGCGCGGTTGAGTTCGCTTCGGCTTTCTTTGAGCGAGGCCCAAAATGGACGCCATCACACGTCGGTCTCTCATTCTCTCCGGCGGCGCCGCCGCCCTGGCTGCCGGATCGATGCTCACGCCCGCCGAGGCCGCGACCGGTTCGATTTCGATCCGGATCGTCAGCGCCGGCTTCATCTTCGGCGCTTCCGTCGGCAGCGGGATCCTCCGCTTCCAGGGGACCGACTTTCGATTGAACGTCGGCGGAATCAGCGCCGGCGCGACGATCGGCGCCTCGGGCACCGATCTCGTCGGAGAGGCCTACCATCTCCGTCAGCCAGCGGACATCGAGGGCATCTACTCGGCGGTCGGCGCAGGCCTGTCCGTCGCCGGCGGCCGTTCGGTGGCGCAGCTCACCAATGCGCGCGGCGTCGTCTGCGGCTGCACGGCCGGCAGATGGGCCTGATGTTCTCGATCGACCTCAGCGGCATGTCGATCTCCCTCGCCTGAGCGATTTTCGTCGCAGGGAGGAGCGCAGGCTGTCGCCGCATCCGGTCTCTTCGCCCCAAGGGGGAAGGGGATCAGGGCCGCGGGCGGCCTTCAGCCGGCGGGGACTTCAGGCGAGGACTTGGCCGTAATAGGCGCCCGCGCCGTGCTTGCGCTTGAAGTGCCTCGCCAGCAGTTCGGCTTCGATCGGCTCGAGGCTCGGGCGCGAGCGCAAGCGACATCAGCGCCATGTCGGCCACGCATTCCATCGCGACCGCCGTCTCGACCGCCTTGGCGACCGTCGGCCCCCAGGCGAACGGAGCGTGGCGGTTGACCAGCACGCCGGGAAAATCCGCCGGATCGACGCCCGCGAAGCGCTCGACGATCACGTTTCCGGTCTCCCATTCGTAGGCGCCGGCGATTTCGGCCGGCGTCATCTTGCGGGTGACCGGGACGTCGCCGTTGAAATAATCGGCGTGGGTGGTGCCGAAGATCGGGATCGGCCGGCCGGCCTGGGCGAAGGCGGTCGCGTGCGACGAGTGGGTGTGCACGACGCCGCCTATGCGCTCGAAGGCGAGAAACAGCCGGCGATGGGTCGGCGTGTCCGACGACGGCCTCAGGCTCCCCTCGACCGTCCGCCCCTCGAGATCGACGACCACCATGTCGTCCGCCGTCGAGCGTCGGCATAGTCGACCCCGCTCGGCTTGATCGCGAAGACCGCCTCTGGCGCGGTCGATGGCGCTCGCGTTGCCGAAGGTCAGGTTGATGAGGCCGTGCCGCGGCAGGGCGACATTGGCCTCGTAGGCTTCGCGCTTGAGTTCGGTGAAGGTCGACATGGTCGTTTTCGCCGCTCCCCGCTCAGGCCCGGAAGCCCTGGGACAGATAGTAATAGACGTCGTTGTTGCGCAGGTCCTGCTTGAACGCCGGGATCTGCGTCCCCTCGCCGATCCGGACGAACTCGATGCCCGCGATGGTGGCGAAGTCCTCGAGCATCTCGGCCGTCACGGCGTAGCTGAAGCCGGAATGGTGCGCCCCGCCGGCCAGGATCCAGGCCTGGCAGGCGGTCTTGAAGTCGGGCTTGCACTCCCAGACCGCGCGGGCGACCGGCAGCTTCGGCAGGACCGGATGATTGACCGCCGTCACCTCGTTGGTGAGCAGCCGGAAGCGCGAGCCGAGGTCGATCAGCGTGGCGTTGAGCGCGGGTCCGGCCGGCGCGTTGAACACGAGGCGGACCGGATCCTCGCGGCCGCCGATCGACAGCGGATGGATCTCGAGCGACGGCTTGCCCTCGGCGATCGACGGACAGACCTCCAGCATGTGCGCGCCGAGCACGAGCTGGCCGTCCGGGGCGAGGTGATAGGTGTAGTCCTCCATGAAGGAGGTCCCGCCCGGCAGCCCCTCGGCCATGACCTTCATGGCGCGCAGACAGCGCCGCGGTCTTCCAGTCGCCTTCGCCGCCGAAGCCGAAGCCGTCGGCCATCAGCCGCTGCGGCGCGAGGCCCGGAAGCTGCTTCAGCCCGTGCAGGTCCTCGAAGTTGGTGGTGAAGCCCTTGAACCCGCCCTTGCCGAGGAAAGCGCGCATGCCCAGTTCGAGCCGCGCGCCGTAGAGGAGCGAATCGTGGCGCTCGCCGCCTCGGCGAAGCGCGGGCGCGACGTCGTAGAGCTCCTCGTATTCGGCGGCGAGCGCGTTCGCCTCGCCGTCCGACACAGCCGCGACCGTCTTCACCAGGTCGCCGACCCCATAGGTGTTGGTGGAGAAGCCGAACTTCATTTCCGCCGCGACCTTGTCGCCCTCGGTCACCGCCGACCTGGCGCATGTTGTCGCCGAAGCGGACGAACCGCGCGCCCTGCCAGTCGTGCCAGGCGCGGGCGGCGCGCATCCAGGCGCCGATGCGGTCATGCACTTCCGGGTCGGACCAGTGGCCGACCACCACCTTGCGGGCGAGCCGCATGCGCGTGTGCATGAAGCCGGCCTCGCGGTCGCCGTGCGCCGACTGGTTGAGGTTCATGAAGTCCATGTCGATCGTCGACCACGGCAGATCCCGGTTGAACTGCGTGTGGAGATGGACGAAGGGCTTCTGAAGCGCGTTCAGGCCGCGGATCCACATCTTCGACGGCGAGAACGTGTGCATCCAGAGGATCAGCCCGGCGCAATTCTCGTCGGCGTTCGCCTCCAGGCACAGTTTGGCGATGTCGTCCGGCGTGGTCAGCAGCGACTTGAACACGACCTTGAGCGGCAGTTTCGGCGATGCCCGAGCGCGCCGGCGACCTCGCTCGCATTGGCGGCGACCTTCTGCAGCGGGCCCGGTCCATAGAGATGCTGCGAACCGCAAACGAACCAGATTTCGGGATTGGCGAGATTGATCATGGGCGTCTTTCTTCGTTATCGGCTCACGCGTCCGCGCGCTGAGCGTATTTGATGTCAGCTAGGGTTGGCGAACCCGGTTTCAGCGCCGCGAAAATCGTCGGGATCGGCCGACGCCATGGGGATCGCGTCCGAGGCCGAAGAGAGAGACGCCGCCGCCCCAGGATTTAAGCGGGACGCGCTGCGTCCCGGACGGGCCGTCGATCCCCGGCTGCCGTCGGCGGAACAGCCCACGAGCGCCCGGACCGGGGAGGCGCCGCAATCTGGACCTAACGTAAACATACGCCTCCGGAACATGACTGACGCCGCGCGACGGGCTCGACCGAGGCGAGGGACGTCTGCTCTCCTAACCCGTGGCGAGGCGGGGCATGGCTTGTGTTTCCCCATCGCTAAACCGTTCCTCCGGCCGATTTGCGGCCAAGATCGACAGACCCTCTCCATAGCCGAGCCGGCGCGTCGGGCCAACTACAATTATCATACAAATGCAATTATCGTACAAATGGCGCCGCTGAAACGGCGCGATCGACGCCGCTCAAAGCCGGCCGCGCGACCGATGCGCCCCGGCCCGTTCAGGAGGCGGCTTCACCCAGGACGACGCCCGCCGCGCGCAAGTCGAAGGCGCCCAATTCGAATTCGCCGAGGTCGGGCAGAAGGAGCGCGGCGCCGTCGAAGGTTTCGTGCGACGTGTATAGGCTCGGGGTGACGACGGTCGCGATTTCGCGCCGCCCGCGCCGCCAGGAGGCCGTTGCGGGAGTCTTCGAACGCCAGGCATTCGTCGGGGCGAAGCGCAAGCCCCTTCAACACAAGACGATAGGCGTCCGGCGCGGGCTTTTTGGCCGGCGCGTCCTCGCCTGCGACAATGACCTCGAAGAGATCGAGCCCGGCTGCGCCGAACGTCGCCGCGACCAGTTCGTTCACGTTCACCCGCGAGGTGGTGGTGCAGATTGCGAGGCGAATTCCACAGCCGTTCGACGTGCGGATCAGCCGCTCCACCCCGGGGCGAAGCGGACATTGCCCGGCGCGGACCCGCTCGGAGTAGCGCTCGTTCTTCAGCTGATGGAGCTTCGCTATGGCGGCGTCCGACAGTTCGGCGCGGGAAACGCCAAGCCTGTCGGCGTAATGCCGGATCCTTTCCTTGCCGCCCGTCACCCGGTGCAAGTCGCGATAAAGGTCGACGTCCCACACCCAGTCGAGGCCGGTCTCCGCGAAGGCGGAGTTGAACGCCTCGCGGTGACCCTCCTCGGTCTCCGCCAGGGTGCCGTCGACATCGAATATCAGCGCTTTGATCATCGCCGGACTTTCACGGGTCACGCCCGGATCGTCAACCGGAGCCTGAGGGCTTGATCAGGCGATCCGCCGGAAGACCCGCGTCAGGAAAGCGGTCGCATAGAGCGGCGTCAGCAGGTTCAGGACCGGCACTGCGACCAGGGTGGCAACGATCGCGCCGGCGGCGAACACCTCCAGCCAGTGGCGGTCGAACAGGTCCCGGGCTTCGGCGGCGGAGCATATGCCGCATCGCCGCCAGTTCGAAATACTCGCGGCCGAGCAGATAGCCGTTGAGGATGAAGAAGGACACGAGGCCGACGCCGGTGAAGATCGTCAGCGCCAGCACGGCGATGTTGACGACGATCGACAGGAGCGCAAAGCGCACGCCGAGCGCGAGCGACGGCGCCGAGCGGCAACGGACGTCCGGGCGGGCGGCTGGGGTCGATCGAGCGCTCGACGATCGCGGCGATGTCGTCGAGGTAGAAGCCCGCCACCAGCGAGGCGGTCGGGGGCGCGAGGAAGATCATGCCGACCACGAGCCCGAGGGCGACGAATGCGGAGAGGACCACGCCGAGCCACGCCGGCCCGACATGCACGTAGGACAGCGGCCAGCCGGTCGAGGCCGACGCCGGCCAGCACGAGGATCGCGGTTGTCAGCCCCAGCGATTTCCATAAAATTCGCCGAAACGGCGGCGAAAAGATCTGGGCGAACGCGTCGAGGGCGTCGGCGATCATCGTCTTGGGATCTCCTGCCGCGTTGGCGTTATTTGCGCCCGGCCCGGGCGCCAGATCAGGCTGGTGCTGACCGCGTAGTTCCACACGACGCTGAGCAGCGCGCCGGCGAAGCCGGACACCCACCACGTCTGGTTCGAGCTGTACAGCAGGGACGCGACATTGATGTTGGCCAGCGCGCCGACGCCGCAGGCGAGCGCGAAAGCGAGGAAGCCGGCGACCATGCCGATCCCGTGGTAGCGCTGGTTGCGGTAGGTGATCTCGTTGTTGAGCAGGAAGTTGCTCCCCATGGCGACGATCGTCGCGACGAGCTGGGCCGCCTGAAAATCCGCTGCCCCGAGCCAGACGCGGCAAAGCGACAGGACGACAATGTGCACGGCGAGGCCGACGAGGCCGATCAGCGCAAACAGCACGAAGCGGACCGGCAGCAGGCCGCCGCTGGCGTGGTGGACGACGAGGCCGAGGAAATCGAGTCCGACCAGGGGCGTCAGCTTCGATTCGCCCGCCGTGCGCTCCCGGAACTTGTAGGGAACCTCGACGATCCGCAGCTCTCCAGCCGCCGACAGGATGACGTCGACCAGGATCTTGAAGCCGTCCGGCGACAGGCGCGGCGCCAGCCGCGAGACGATCTCGCGCCGGATCATGAAAAAGCCGCTCATCGGATCGGAGACCCGCGCGCCGGCGATCCGGTCGAAGAACCACCGGCCGAGGTCGCTGAGCTTCTGCCGCGCGGGCGACAGGCCGGCCTCGGTCCCGTCGCGCACCCGCGTGCCGATCGCGAGATTGGCCGCGCCGGCTTCGAGGACGCCGTACATCTTCGGCAGGATCCGCTCGTCGTGCTGGAGGTCGCCGTCGATGACCGCGACGTAGTCGGCGCTCGAAGCCATCCAGCCTTCGATCACCGCGCCGGCGAGACCAGTGCGGTTGACCCGCCTCAGGCACCGGATGCGCGGGTCGGACGCGGCGAGCCGGAAGGCGATGTCCGAAGTTCCGTCCGGCGAGTTGTCGTCGACGACGATCATCTCCCACGGCAGGCCGTCGAGCGCCGCCTTGAGCCGTTGGAACAGCACCGGAATGTTGGCCGATTCGCGATAGGTCGGAACGACCACCGACAGGGTCGGCGGCGACTTGTCCGGTCTTGCGTCTGGATCCAAGGGATCGCCTCTCGGGCCGGCCAAACCGCTACGCGCCGGGCGCGCCCGGATAAGGGAGGGGAAGCTTGCGCGTCAAGCCGTGGACAGGGACGAGCGCAAGGTCGATCGCCGGTTCGCCGTTTCGCAGAAGCGCAAAATCCTGCGGCGGGTCCGAGCGAACGGACGAGCGGCGCGGCCTCGCCTTCAGCGAGCGCGCGCTCGGACGCCCGCGCGATCAGGACGCCGTCGCGGCCGACCAGACCGTCGCCGCCGGCGACGAACGCCCAGCCGCGCGGATCGTCCGAGACCACGAACACGGGGACTCCGGGTCCGAGCGCCAGCGCGATCTTGCCGGCGTCCGACCATTTGTCGGCGAGGACGAAGGCCGGCGCCGGGCGCAGCGCCGGCGCGTCTCTGAGGTCCGCTCCAGGCAAAGGCTTCCAGCGTCGCATCGGCCGCGCCCGGACGAAGAAAGAGCCGCGACGGCCACCCGGTCGCGACCTCGACGGAAACGACGGCGACGGCGGCGGCGAGAAGCCCAACGCAGGCGAAGGCCCAGCGGCGCAAGGTCCGGTCGGCGATGCCGCGGTCCTCGACCCAGGCGCCCATCAGCGCGAAGACGAAGAACCAGCCGGGCATCGTCCAGTGCGGCTGGCCGCGCGCCTCCCCACAGCGGCGTCAGGGTGAACACGACAATCGGCGGCAGGGCGAGGCAAAGGAGGAACAGCCGCCGCTCGTCGCCCCGCTTCCGCCAGGCCGCGACGAGGCCCATCGCCAGCGGCGCGGCGAGCCAAGGCGACAGATAGGCGACCTCGCCCAGCGCCATCACGAGGAATTGCGCCGGCTTCAGTCCCGCTCCGGGCGTTCCGCGCGCGCCCTGGAAGGCGAACGACACCCAGCCGTGGCGGGCGTTCCAGACGACGACCGGCGTGACGATCACGAGCGCGACCGCCGCGGCGACATAAGGGGCGGGATCGGCGAGCCAGCGGCGCTGGCGGGGCGAGAGCGCGACGAACGCCAGGAGCCCGAGAACGGAGAGCGCGGCGCTGTATTTCGACAGCCCGGCAAGGCCAAGCGCGACGCCCGCGACGAGCCAGAGCGCCCCAGACCGCGGCCCGATCGGCCGGAGTTGCGAAGGCGAGCCGCGCCAGCGCCCAGGCCGCCGCCGCCAGTCCGAACAGCAGCGGGCCGTCCGGCACGATCCAGGTTCCGGCGGAAGCGAAAAAGAACGGCGCGGCGTTCAGCCCGAACAGCGCGATCAGCCCCGCCCGCGCGCCGAACAGCCCGACGGTCATGCGGTAATAGATCCAGCCGGTCGCGGCGAACAGGAGAAGGAACGGCAGGCGCGCGCCGACGCCCTCGCCGAACGCAGCGGCGGCGGCATGGACGATCCACTGATGGAGCGGAGGATGATCGAAATAGGAGAGGTTCAGCGTCCGCGCGATCGCGAGCGTGTAGCTCTCGTCGACGCCGGGGCCGAGGATGAGCGCGAACACCAAGCGCGCGGCGAGGAAGCCCACGAGGAGCGCCGCCGCGAGGCGGTCGGATCCGGCTTTGCCCCACGGGGCGCGGGCGCCTCGTCGTCATTCAGCGCCGCGCCCGCGTCTGGCGACGCGTGACCCGGCACGAAGGCGTCGAACGCCGCCCAGAACTGGTCGCGCAGCGCGTCGCGCTCGATCAGGATCTCGTGCTCGGCGCCTTCGATGACCACGATGCGTCCGCCCCTCAGTCGCGCGGCGAATCGCTCCGCAGCGGCGGTGTCGGTCACCCGATCCGCGCCGGAGGCGACGATCAGGATCGGCGTATTGGCGCGGCGGGGAAAGTCCGGATCGTCGAATCGCCGCATCGCCCGGAAGGCGGCATGAGACCAGCCGATGGTCGGGCCGCCGAGGAAGAGATGCGGCGCCGTTTGCGACGAGACCGGCGATCCGGGCGAAGCGCGCGGCGTCGGTGGTGAACACATTGCCCTCGAACGGCCGCGTCCAGAAGGTCTCTGCGCCATTGCCCGGAGCGAAGGCGCCGCCGAATCCGAGCGCGTCGAGCGCCCCGATCACGTACCGGGCCGGCCCGCGATGGTCGACCCCCTTCACCGCGATCATCGGCGAGGTCAGGACGAGCCGGTCGAACGGGCGCCGGCCGGCCTCGTCGACCAGGAGCAGGATCGCCGCCCCCATCGAATGGCCGAGGCCGAACCACGGGCGCGGGCAATGCGGCTCGAGGATCGCGGCGACGAAGGCGTCGAGATCGCCCTCGAACTGGGAGAAGTCGTCGACGTGGCCCTTCCGCGCGTTGCGCAGCGGCCGATCGGAGCCGCCCTGGCCCCGCCAGTCGAACGCCGCGACCGCAAATCCGCGCCCCAGCAGATCCGTCGCCATCTCGAAATACTTCTCGATGAATTCGCCCCGCCCGCCGAGGAGCGCCACCGTGCCCCGCGCGGCGCCGGCCGGCGTCCAGCGGACGGCGCGCAGCCGAACGCCGTCGGCCGTCAGGACATCCTCCTCGATCGCGCCGGGAGGCGCGGGATTGTCGCTTGTCGACGCCAAGGTCATCCGTCGCCCTGATAAGCCCACGGGCTCGCCCGCCCGACCCGCGTCTTATCAGCGGAATTCGCCGCGCGCCAAGCCGCTCACGGCCGGCCTTGCGCGTTTACCGGCGTCCTGTCTAAGACAGGGCCGAGCGGAAGACCTCCACGCCCCGATTCCGCCGCGGCCGCCTCCGGCGCGGCGCGGGCGTCCCGATCCTTTTCAGGTTGTAGCCGATGGACCTCGATCGCCGCCCTCTGTCCGACGCCGACCGGCGCCTGCTCGAACTCGCTGGTTCGCAAGCGCCTCGGCGCAGCGACGATAACCGCCGACGCCGGCGAAGCGGCCGCGCCGCACCGCGACGACAGGGCGCGCTTTCTCGAGTTCGACACCCTTCCCGGCTGCGCCGAGCAACGCCTGCTGCGCTCCGCCGCCCAGGCCATGGGCCTCAGGGATCCCTATTTCCTGCTGCACGAAGGCGACGCCGGCGCGTCCACCGTCATCGACGGCCGGCGGATGATCAATTTCTCCTCGTACGACTATCTCGGGCTCAACCATCATCCCGCGGTCCGGGCCGCCGCGCACCAGGCGATCGACCGGTACGGGATCTCCGCGTCGGCGAGCCGGCTCGTCGCCGGCGAGCGGCCGGTGCATCGGGCGCTCGAGGCGGCGCTCGCCGCCCACTACGGCCAGGAGGCCTCGCTGACCTTCGTCAGCGGGCACGCCGCCAACGTGTCGACGATCGGGGCGCTTCTCGGCCCGCGCGACCTCGTGGTCCATGACGCGCTCGCCCACAACAGCATCGTCATGGGCGCAAAGCTGTCGCGCGCCGAACGCCGGTCGTTCCCGCACAACGACCTCGCCGCGCTCAACTCGCTGCTCGAATTCGATCCGGGACCGCTACGAGCGCGTGCTGATCGTCGCCGAGGGGCTCTACAGCATGGACGGCGACCTCTGCGATCTGCCCGGACTCATCGCCGTCAAGGAGCGGCGCCAGGCATGGCTGATGATCGACGCGGCCCACGACCTCGGCGTGCTCGGGCCGCGGGGGCTTGGCGTGTTCGAACATTTCGGCGTCGATCCGCGCCGGGTCGACGTGTGGATGGGAACGCTGTCGAAGACGCTCGCCGCCTGCGGCGGCTATATCGCGGGCGCGGCGCCGCTGGTGGACTACCTGAAACATACGGCGGGCGGGTTCGTCTACAGCGTCGGCATGCCGCCGCCGGTCGCGGCGGCCGCGCTCGCGGCCCTCGATATCCTGCATCGCGAGCCCGAGCGGGTGCGGCGGCTGCACGACCATGGCGCAGGCCTTCGCCGCGGCCTGCAAGGCGCGCCGGTCTCGACATCGGATCGAGCGCCGGCGAGGCGATCGTCCCGATGATGGCCGGCGATTCGATCCGCGCCGCGGCGCTGAGCCAGCGGCTGTTCGAGCGCGGGATCAACGTCCAGCCGATCATCGCTCCGGCCGTTCCGGAGCGGCTGGCGCGGCTCAGGTTCTTTCTCTCGCAGCGAGCATGCGCCGGAGGACCTCGCCACGAGCGTTCAGGCGATCGCCGAGGAATTCGCCGCCGTCAGCGCCGCGACGCCGGCCGCGCTCGTCCGGCGGGCCAAAGCGTCATGAGCGTGGTGCGCGTCGCTCCCGTCGACGATCGGTCCGGGATTTCCGCCTTCATCGCGGCGGGTCGACGCGCCGAGGCGACCAACCCGCGCTGGGTCGAGCCGCTGCACGACGAAGTCCGGATGACCTTCAGCCCGCGGCGCGCGCCGTTCCGGCGCGAGAACGTGGTGCAGCCGTTCGTCGCCTTCCGCGACGGCGAGCCGGTCGGCCGGATCGTCGCGACGATCGAAGCCGCGCATCTGAAGAAATTCGACGACGCCTGCGGCTATTTCGGCTTCATCGAGGCGGTCGACGACCCGGCCGTGTTCGACGCGCTGTTCGACGCCGCGGAAGGCTTCCTTCGCCGCAGGGGCATGCGGATCGTGCGCGGGCCGTTCAGCCTGACGATCAACCACGAATCCGGCCTGCTGGTCGCGGGCTTCGACGAACCCCATGTCGTCAGGACCAACCACGTCGCCGCCCCACTACGCGCGCCACATCGAGCGCCTCGGCTACCGGAAGGCGATGGACCTCGTCGCCTATGTCGCGCGCGTCGCGGAGACGGACGCGCCGGAGCGGGTGGCGCGCGCGCTCGGCGGGAGAGGCGATCCGGAGATCCGAGATCGAGCGCCTGTCGCTGCGCACATGGGCGCGCGATTTTCCGCGCGTGCTTGCGCTCTACAACGACGCCTGGTCCGACAACGCCTTCGCGACGCCGGTCGGTCCGGACGAGGCGAAGTTCATCGCCCATCTCACGCTGCCCGCCTGCCGGCCGGGCTGGATCCGCATCGCGACCTACCGCGGCGAGGACATGGCGGTGTTCGTCCAGATCCCCGACGCCAACGAGGCGCTCGGAGGCCTCAATGGTCGCCTCTTCCCCTTCGGCTTCGCCAAATTCCTGTGGCGCGTCCATGTCGCGGGTGCGCGCAGGACCCGCGTGGCGATGGCCGGGGTGGCGAGACGATGGCGCAATACCCGCGTCGCCGTCCGCGCGACCGCCGAGCTTGCCGCGTTGGCGATCCTGGACGCCCGAAAGGCGGGCGTCGAAGAGATCGAGTTCAGCTGGATGCTGGAGACCAACGCCGCCGCGATCAATGCGGCCCGCAACGTCCCCGCGCGGCTCACGCCGCACCTTCCGGATCTACGAGCGCGCGCTCGGTCTCCAGAGATCAAATTCCGACGCTTGAAACCCATGTTGAGGACCGGCCCCGAGGGTGCAGCGGATCGCGGGCGCCGACGGATTGGCCTTGGACGTTGCAGACGGGCGGGGAGCGGCCGATCCGTTTTCCGCGCGTGCGCGGCGGCGCCGGGCGATCGATTTCGTTCGGGACCAGACCGGCGGCTTCTGGAAATCGAAATGGCTGCAGCGGACATTCGCCGCCTTGTGGCGTCGTGGCGTCTAGCGACTCCAGCGCCCAGGTCCTGCTCCGCGCCAGCGTCGCGACGATGGACTTTGCCGGCGAGGCTCAACGCCGTCCGGCCCACGACGAGGCTCCACGTAAGTGCGACATTTTGCGCGACCGACGAGCCGCTGCGTATGACGCGCCGCCGCGCTATAGAGGGCGCGCTGGGCTCGCTTCGCCCGCCGTGAGCCCGGTCGCGTATGCCGGAGGGGCTGACGCTTGACCGCCGCAGCAACCAACGTTCGGCCCGCGAACCTGCCGAGAATTGCAAGCGCTCCGGCGCTGTGGCTCGGCGCAACATGCTTTCTCGTTCACCTCGTCGCCAACGCGCGCTATGACGTTTTTCGCGACGAACTCTATTTCATCGTCTGCGGGCTGCACCCCGCATTCGGCTACGTCGACCAGCCGCCGCTGATCCCGCTGATCGCCGCTGCGTCGTATAGGCTTTTCGGAACAGCGCTGATCCCCCTGAGGCTCGTTCCGGCGCTGGCGATGTCGGCGACGGTTGCGCTGACCGCCGATTTCGCCCGCCTCCTCGGCGGCGGCCGCTTCGCGCAGACGCTAGCCGGGCTCTGCGTCCTGCTCGCGCCTGCGCTGCTGGTTGGCGGCGTGTTGCTGTCGACCGACTGCCTGCAGGCGCTCTCCTGGCTGGCCTGCGCCTGGATCCTCGCGCGCCTCGCCGCCGGCGGCGACGAGCGTTGGTGGCTCGCCTTCGGCGCCGTCGTCGGCGTCAGCTTCGAGAGCAAGTATCTAATCGTCCTCTACATGGCTGCGCTCGCGGTCGGCGTCGTCGCCACGCCGCTGAGACGCAGCCTGGCGCGCCCATGGCTTTATGCCGGCGCCGCGCTGGCGCTGGCGATCGCGCTGCCCAATATCCTGTGGCAGGCGCAGCACGACTGGCCGTTCCTCGGCATCGTCGGCGCCGACGTCGGCGGCAAGGCCGTCGGGCGTTCGCCGCTCGGCTTCCTGCTTCAGCAGGCATTGTTTGTCGGGACGACCTCGGCCTTGGTCTGGGTCGCAGGCCTGTGGTGGCTCAGCGTGCGGCCGCCGCGTCCTGAGTTGCGCGCGCTGGCGATCGCCTATGTCGTTTTGCTGGCGATCGTCATCGTCTGCAACGGCAAGGCCTACTATGTCACGCCAATCTATCCGGCGATGTTCGCGGCGGGCGCGGTCGCGTGGGAGGCGTGGCTCAAACGCCCGATCGCGCGCGGGATCGCGGTCGCCGCCGTCGTCATTCCCGGCCTTCTCTCTGTGCCGATCGCCCTCCCAATTCTGTCGCCGAATGCGCTGGTCGACTATATGCGGGCGGGCTCCTTCTCGCCCAAGGCGACCCAGACCGAGAGCATGACGCTCTCGGCGCTGCCGCAATATTTCGCCGACATGTTCGGCTGGCGCGAAATGGCGGCCGCGGTCTCGGCCGTTTATCGCGACCTGCCGCCGGAAGATCGCGCGAAAGCGGTCTTCTTTGCGCCGAACTACGGCGAGGCCGCCGCGCTCGACATTTATGGGCCGGCGCTTGGCGGCCCGCCGGTGACAAGCGCCCACAATACCTATTTCCTGTGGGGGCCGCGCGACGCTTCGGGCGACGTGCTTATCACGTTGGGTCGCGACCCCGCCGGCTTTAAGCGTGACTACGGCGATGTTCGCGCAGTCGGCCGCATCAATAGCGCCTACGCGATGCCATACGAGACCGGCCTCACGATCTGGGTCCTACGCCAGCCGCGGGCGCCGGTCGCCAAGATCTGGAACACGCTCAAGCACTACGATTGAGCGCGCCGCCGCCCTCGCCTCGCGCCGCGTCCAAAGGCGGCCCGTCTGAGGCCGGACCACGGATCGTTTACCCAACGGGCGCAAACCGCGGCGTCGCAAGCGGCTCTACGGCCGGGCGGCAGCGCGGAACGCGAGCAGGATGCGGCGGCGCAAGGGCTCGGGAAGAAGCTCCTGGAAGCGCGCCGCATAGTAGAGACGGCGGGGAAAGGCGATCACCGCCTGCCGGCGCTCGAGCCCGGCGCGGACACGCCGCGCCGCCTCGTCCGCGCTGATGAGGAAGGGCTTCGCGCTCACATAAGAAGCCGTCATGTCGGTGTCGACAAAGCCGGGGCAGACCACGCTGACCGAGACGCCGTCGGCGTCGTAAAGCGCGCGGGTCGCAAGCGCAAAGGCGACGATCGCCGCCTTGCTCGCCGCGTAAGACGGCGAGTCGGGCGGCGGCGCGAAGGCGGCGATCGAGCCGAACAGGGCGATCTGGCCCTTGCGGCGGGCGCGCATGCGCGGCGCGAGGGGGGCGAGCGTGTTCATCACGCCGTTCAGGTTGACGTCGAACAGGTCCCGCGACTGCGCCAGATCCTCGACCGCGCCGGCGTGCGGCGTCACCATGGTGACGCCCGCGCTGGCGATCACGCAGTCGGTCGGGTCGGCCTCGTCCGCGGCGATGAGAAAGGCTGACATCGCCTCCCGGTCGCGCACGTCGATCTGGCCGATCCTGACGCGCGCGCCCTTCGCCCGGGCGAGGTCGGCGACCGCTGCGAGCCGCGCCGCGTCGCGCCCGATCAGCGCCAGCGCGACTCCGGGCGCCGCGTATTCGATCGCCAGCGCCCTCCCGAGACCGTTGCTCGCGCCCGTCACCACAATGGCTCGCCTCATGCCGATCAGCCGGTCAGCCAGGGCAGCAACGCCGGAATAATCGCCGGGGTCACCACGGCGTTGAGCCCCATGGCGACGCCGGCGAACACGCCGGCGACCGGATCGACCGCGAAGGCGCGCGCCGTGCCGATGCCGTGCGAGGCGAGGCCGACGGCGAATCCGCGCGCGGCGTAATCATGGATGTTCAGCGCGTTCATCAGTGGCGTGACCACGATGGCGCCGAGAATGCCGGTGGCGATGACGAGCACCGCGGTCAGCGGCGGCGCGCCGCCGAGCGTCTCCGATACCGCCATCGCCACGCCGGCCGTCACCGACTTCGGCGCAAGCGAGATCAGCACTGCGCGCGGCGCGCCGAGAGCCCGGGCGACCAGCAGCGCCGAGGCGATGGCGACGACCGCCCCGACGATCAGCGCCGCCGCCATCGGCAGGAGGTTGCGAACGACGAGCTCGATATTGCGATAGAGGGGCACTGCGAGCGCGACGGTCGCCGGGCCGAGCAGGAAATGGACGAACTGCGCGCCGTTGAAATAGGTCTGGTAGTCGGTCCCGGTCAGTTTCAGGAGCGTCCCGACCAGAGCGACGGCGATGGCGACCGGGTTGACGACCGGATGCCGGCCGCGCCGCCGCGGCGATCCGGTCGGCGACGAGATAGGCGCGCGAGCGTCGCGGTCAGCCAGAAAAGCGGCGTCGTCTGCAGATAGACCCAGAGCCGGAACGGGATCACGCCTCGCTCCTCAGGCCGATCACGCGCTTGACGAACAGGAAACGCCGACGGTCGCGAGCATGGTCAGGACGGTCGAGACGATCAGCGCCGCCGCCAGGGCCGCGCCTTGCGCCTCGAGGAGCCCCAGATATTGCACCACCCCGACGCCGGCCGGGACGAAGAACAGCGACAACGAGCCGCAGCAGCCCCTTCGCGGCGCGTCCGAGTTCGCTCGACGCCAGCGCCTCGTCGTCGAAGGGCCGCCAGCGCCCGACAGCGCGGCCATCGCGGCGACCAGCAGTGCGAGCCCGACGACCGGCCCCGGCGCGGGAAGGCTCAGGCCGCGCGCGAGAACCTCGCCGAGGAGCTGGAACAGGAGGAGGATGAAAACGCCGCGGATCATGTCCGGCGTTGTGGCTGCAGCGCCCGCCCGGTCAACGCGGCAGCCGAGTCGCCGCCTGCGCCTCGGCGCGGATGGTCGGATGCGCCGTCCGCCGTTCCGCCTGTGGGCGCCACGTCCGGACTTTGGCAGCAGCCCGAGACGGCGGCAAAGGAAGAACAGCCGCCGCCCCTGCGTGGCGCTGACGAGGATCATCAGGCCGAGGCTGACCGAGCCGACGACGGAGCGGAGCGCCATCGCCTCGAGCATCGGCATCGCTGAGACCGCCCAGACGTAGAAGGCCGCCTTAACGAAGAAATAGGCGGCCCAGCAAAGCGTGAACAGCCGGAAGAAGGCGCGCGTCTCCGCGGTCGCAGGAACGGACTCGCCGCGCTGTTCGGCGACCTCCTGGATGATCGGCTTCTTGCCCATCGCGCCGGCGACGAAGGCGAAGCCGGTTGCGACATTGGTGACCGCCGCTTCGTATTTCAGCATGAACGGGGATGTCGCGACGAGATCGATCCCGCCGAAGACGAGGGTCAGCGCGCTGACCAGCAGATAGAGACGGGTGAAGGCGAGGCCTCTCCGCCATCGCCACGCGGCGTCGCCGAGGATGAAGAGAATGGAGCCGGCGATCGCCGGCTTGACGCCGAGCGTCAGCGCGATCGCCCAGAAGACGATCAGGGCGCCGAATTCCGCGAGCGCCCAGCGCCCCGCCGCGATCAGCTTCGGCACGGGCTCTAGCCATGCAACGCCGCGACGATGGCCTTGACCGCCTCCGGGCGCCAGCAAAGGCCCATGTGGTCGACGCCGGGGACCAGCGTCACTCGAACCCCGAGCGGCGCCAGCACGCGCCGATAGGCCTCCGCGTCCATCAGCTCGTCGTCCGTTCCGGAGATGACGTCAATCGGCGCCTTGGCGCGCCGGAACGCGCCTTCCCAGTCATTCGGCGCCGCGTAGCTCGTCATCAGGCGGAACGTATATTGGTCGGTGACGAATTTTTTCGCGCCCGGACCGGTGGCGAAGGCGAGCACCGGTAGCGATTGCGGCCAGTCGATTCCGAGCCGGGCGAGCAGCCCCACGGCGATGATGCGCGGCACGTCCGCGGCAGCCCAATCTTTGGCCGCCTCCGACAGCCGGACGGTCGGCGCGCGATGGCCGAGATAGGGCGCGAGCAGGACAAACCGATTGAAGCTCTGACCGAGGGCCCCGGCCGCGAGTCCGAAGCCCGTAGCCACCGCCGGACGAATGACCGACGTAGGCGAACCGCGCGTCCGGGTTGTTCCGCCGCAACTCCACGAGAAGATCGGCGAGGTCGTCGTCGATCTGCCCGTCATAGGCGACGTCGCCGCGCGTCCCCGAGGCGCCATGACCGCGGAAATCGACCGCGACCGCGGTGAAGCCGGTATTCGCCAGACCGCGGGCGATCGTGTTCATCTGGCCGGACGCGCCGGCCGAGCCATGGCCGAGGAGGACAATCGGGGCGTTCCTGGCGATTTCGGCGGGATAAAGCCGATAGGCGAGCCAGGTTCCGTCTCGCGCCTGGAAGCGACTGAGCTCGGGGAGACCCTCGGGATCGATCTGCATCGCGCCGTCCAGCACGGAGGCCAGCGGCGGCGGCGGCTTCAGCGGTCGAGCGAGAAGGGCGGCGAGGACGATGGCCGCCACGCCGACCAGCGCGAGCAGCCAGACGAGCAGACCGAAGACGACAGACATGAGACCTCACAGGCTTCTCTGTAAGGCAGAGTCATCTGTTTTGATCAAGTCGCGGCGTACCGGCGACGCGGTGTCTTGGGGGCGCTGCGACCTGAGTTCCAGAAGCGGGTCACGTTTTCCCGATCGCGTCGAGCCGGGCGAGCGCGGCGTCCGGCAGAGCCAGCTTCGCGGCGGCGAGGTTCTCGCGCAGGTGCGTGCGCGACGAGGTGCCCGGAATGAGCAGGATGTTCGGCGCGCGATGAAGCAGCCAGGCGAGCGCCGTCTGCATCGGCGTCGCGCCGATATCGGCCGCGACCGCCGACAACTCCGCCGATTGCAGCGGGGTGAAGCCGCCGAGCGGGAAGAACGGCACATAGGCGATTCCCGCCGCCGACAGTTCGTCGACCAGCGCGTCGTCGGCGCGTTGAACGACGTTGAACTGGTTCTGCACGCAGACCACTTCCGCGATGCCACGCGCCTCTTTGACCTGCGCGGAGGTGGCGTTGCTGAGGCCGAGATGGCGGACGAGTCCCTGTTCCTGAAGCCTCGCCAGGGCGGCGAATTGCGGCTCGATCGACATTTCGCTGGGCTCGTGCACCTTACCCATGATCCTGAGGTTGACGACGTCGATCGCCTCGACGCGCAAATTCTTCAGATTGTCGTGAACCGCGCGGACGAGGTCATCAGGGGCAAAGGCGGGCAGCCATGAAGCGTCCGCGCCGCGGGTCGCGCCGACCTTGGTCACGATCGTGAGACCCGCCGGGTAGGGGTGCAGGGCCTCGGCGATGATCTGATTGGTGATGTGCGGCCCATAGAAGTCGCTGGTGTCGATGTGATTGACGCCGCTGGCGACCGCCTCGCGCAATACGGCGACGGCCTCGGCTCGGTCCTTTGGCGGACCGAATACGCCTGGGCCGGCAAGCTGCATGGCGCCATAGCCCATGCGGTTGACAGCGCGATCGCCGAGGCGAAAGGAGCCGGCTGCCGTAAGAGTGGTCATCGCGAATCTCCGTGGTTGGTGGTTTTCGAGCATATGGCGCCGATCCGCAGCCCGATAATCCCGTATAATCGGGACGGGCCGTGCGGAAATGCGAACAATGGCGACAAGCCTCAGCGATCTCTCTTCCTTCGTCGCAGTCGTCCGGGCGGGTGGGTTCCGGGACGCGGCGCGGGCCAGCGGCGCTTCCGCCTCGAAGCTCAGCGAGTCCGTCCGACGGCTCGAGGCCGGACTCGGCGTCCGCCTCCTCAACCGCACGACGCGAAGCTTGGCGCCGACCGAGGCCGGAGAACGTCTCCTCGAGCGGCTCGCCCCGGCGCTCGCCGAGGTCGAGGCCGCGCTCGACGTCGTCAACGCGTTCCGCGACCGCCCGGCGGGGACGCTGAGGCTCAACGTGCCCTCAGCCGTCGCCCGCACCGTCTTGCCGACCATCGTCGCCCGCTTTCTCGACGCCTACCCGGACATCCGGCTCGAAGTCATTGTCGAGGACAGCTTCGTCGATGTGTTCGCCGCCGGCGCCGACGCGGGCGTGCGATACGACGAGCGGCTCGAACAGGACATGGTCGCCGTGCCGATCGGTCCGCGTATCCAGCGCTTCGCGGCCGCCGCATCGCCCCGCTACCTTGCGGCCAACGGACGGCCGGAGCACCCCCGCGAGCTCCTGGCGCATCGCTGCCTGCGGGTGCGCTTCGCCAGCGGCGCAAAGCCCGTCTGGGAGTTCGAGCGCGACGGCGAGGTGGTGAGGGTCGACCCGGCGGCGGCGCTCCTGTCCCAACCGGGCGCCGCATCGGACCTGCTCGTCGACGCGGCGATAGAGGGGCTCGGCATCGTCTACCTGTTCGAAGACTGGCTTTGCCCCAAGCTGGACGCCGGCGCCCTTGTCCCCGTGCTCGAACCTTGGTGGCCAAGCTTTTCCGGCCCGTTCCTCTACTTCCCGAGCCGCCGCCTGATGCCCGGCCCGTTGCGCGCGTTCGTGGATTTCATAAAGGAGAATGCGGCCACTTAAGGCTCCAAGTGTCCCCGCGCCAATAAGGCGGGACGAAAACGCGCGCGGCGAAGCCGATCGCGCCTGCCCCGACCTCGGCGCCCCGCGGCAAAGCGCCGCAGCGACGGCGCGCAGGCGCGACAATGGCGGATTGGCCGGGCGGTCCGATGCGTTCGATCCAACCCGCTGGACCCACGTCCGGCTCCGCCTGCAGCGCGCTCGGCCCGCTGCGAGCCCCGGCGAGGCGCATCTTTACGCGGTCGGCGATGTCTCGGCGCTGTTGCCGGAAGGGCGCCCGGCGCCTCGCCGCCCGTGGGCGGCAGGCGAAATGATTAGGCCACATGGCCAATGGACGTCCGCCGGAAAGGCTTGGAATAGTCGAAGCCAAGCGTCTTTGACGCCATGGGAGGAAAGTATGGACGGCAAAATCGGCAATCCGGCGCCCTTGGGGCTTTTCGCGTTTGCATCGACAACATGGCTTTTAAGCCTGATCAATGCCGGTTTGTACGAGGAAAAGAGCCTGGTTGTCGTCCTGTCCATGGCGCTCGTCTTCGGTGGGACGGTTCAAGCGATCGCTGGAATTCTATGCTTTTTACGGGGGAATACGTTCCCGGGCGTCGCCTTCATGGCTTACGGCGCCTTCTGGATATCGCTGGTCGTGTTCGCCAAGTTTTTTGGCGGCGGGGCGCCGGCGTCGTTCGTCGGCTGGTATCTTTTCCTCTGGGGCGTGTTCAGCTTCTACATGTGGATTGCGACGTTTCGCCACAATACGGCGTTGCAGGTGACGTTCCTGACGCTTTGGGTCACCTTCCTGCTGCTGGCGATTGGAGACTGGTTCGGCATTGCCCTGAGCCATACCGCGGGCGGTTACCTCGGGCTCGTGTGCGCGGCGCTTGCGACCTACCTCTCCGCGGCGGAAATCATCAACGGCGACTTTGGCCGGACGGTCCTCCCCGTCGGGCCATACGTCTGAGCCAAATCGATTGAAGGTGAAAAAGCCGCCAAATCGGGCGGCTTTCTCATGTGAACCCAGCGCGGCGTGACACGGGCCGTCGGAGCGTCCCTGAGCCTATTCGCGCCGATTGCGGCCCAGCCGGTTGACGCATCGGCCCGGCTCGGCAATGAGACGCGTCATGCGTCCCATCCATGTCATCGGCGGCGGGCTCGCCGGCTCGGAGGCGGCATGGCAGGCGGCCGAGGCCGGCGCGTCCGGTCGTCCTGCACGAAATGCGCCCTCAGACCGCCACCGCCGCCCACCGCACCAGCCGGCTCGCCGAACTCGTCTGCTCGAACTCCTTCCGCTCCGACGACGCCTCGACCAACGCGGTCGGCGTGCTCCATCGCGAGATGCGTGCGCTCGGCTCGATCATCATGAGATGCGCCGACGCGCACCAGGTGCCGGCGGGCGGCGCGCTCGCGGTCGACCGCGACGGGTTCTCGGCCGCCGTCGAGACGACGGTGCTCGCCCACCCGCTGGTCACGCTCGAGCGCGGCGAGATCGCCGGCCTTCCGTCTGCGGACTGGGACAATGTCGTCATCGCCACTGGCCCGCTGACCTCCGCGCCGCTCGCCTCCGCGATCGGCCGTCTCACCGGCGAGGGCGCGCTCGCGTTCTTCGACGCCATCGCCCCGATCGTCCACCGCAACTCGATCGACATGGACGTCGCCTGGATGCAATCGCGCTACGACAAGGAGGGGCCGAGCGGCGAGGGCGCTGCGGCCTATGTCAACTGCCCGATGAGCCGCGACCAGTATGAGGCCTTCGTCGACGCGGTGCTGGCGGCGGAGAAGACCGAGTTTCGCGAGTTCGAAGGCACGCCGTATTTCGACGGCTGCCTGCCGGTCGAGGTGATGGCCGAGCGCGGCCGCGAGACCTTGCGCCATGGGCCGATGAAGCCGTTCGGCCTGACCAACGCCCATCAGCCGAAGGTCAAGCCCTATGCGGTCGTCCAGCTCAGGCAGGACAATGCGCTCGGCACGCTGTTCAACATCGTCGGCTTCCAGACCAAGCTCAAATACGGCGAGCAGACCCGCGTCTTCCGCATGATCCCGGGCTTGAGCGCGCCGAATTCGCCCGGCTCGGCGGCCTCCACCGCAACACCTACCTCAATTCGCCAAGGCTGCTCGACGCGCGGCTGAGGCTCAAGGCCGAGCCGCGGCTGCGCTTCGCCGGCCAGATCACCGGCTGCGAAGGCTACGTGGAGAGCGCTGCGGTCGGGCTGATCGCCGGACGCCTCGCCGCCGCCGATCGACTCGGCCATGCGCTCGAGCCGCCGCCGGCGACGACCGCGATCGGCGCGCTCCTCAACCACATCACCGGCGGCCACATCGAGGCGATCGAAGCGGGGCCGCGCTCCTTCCAGCCGATGAACGTCAATTTCGGCCTGTTCCCGCCGATCGTCGAGCCGCGGGTCGACGCGACGGGCAAGCGCCTCAGCGGGCCCGAGCGCGGGTTTGCGCGGAAGCGCGCGCTCTCTGCGCGGGCCGAGGCGGAGCTTGCCGGGTGGATCGGCGCTGCGGCGCCGGCGTGAGGCCCGCGCCCAGGACGCTGCCCGCGTGAAGGCCGTCAGCCCCCGCCGCGGAACCGCGTCACGTTCGGCGCGGGCGGGTTCGGAAAGGCCTTCAGCGAGCGTTCGTAGTCCATGACGGCGCTCAGCGCCGGATTGAGCACCCAGCGGAAACAGGAACGCCACGTTCAGCTGCTCGCCCGGGTCCATCTCGATGTTGAAGATCTTCGGATAGCCGGCCATGGGCGCTGCTGGCCGATTCGAGGCCGCCGAGCCGCTGCGGCCCGTCGCCGGTCGGATGGATGTCGGTGAAGTAGATGCGCCACTGCTTCCAGCGCGCCGCCACCAGGTCCGGCCCGATGAAGGTCAGGAGCTGTCGCGATGGCCGAGTCGCGCTCCTGCCGAACAGCACGTCGCTCTGGTCGACCCCGTCGATCGGCCGGTCGGTCTGGCATCTTGCCGCCGATGATCGCGCGCAAGCGTCGGCAAAAAATCCATGATCGAGAACATGGCGTAGGAGGTCGTGTCCGGCTTGACGTGGCCGGGCCAGCGGATGAAGGCGAAGGTGCGGATCGAGCCTTCGGTCGCGTCGCCGAGTTCGCCGCGGAACGGGCCGCTGAATGCCCATGTCCGGCGTGCCGCTGTTGCCGAGTTCGCGCACCGTCATCGCCCTGCGGCCCGTTGTCCGAGGCGAAGACGACGATCGTGTCGTCGTCGATCCCGAGTTCCTTCAGCGCGTCGAGGATCTGGCCGACGTGGTAGTCGCCCTCCATCATCTTGTCGCCGTAGTTGCCGATGCGCGATTTGCCGGCGAACTGCCTTCGACGGAAGATTGGGGTATGTCCCATCGAGAACGGCAGGTAGAGGAAGAACGGGCTTGCCGGCGGCGTGTCTGCCGCTTCATGAAGTCGATCGACTTGTCGACCAGCTCGTTGTCGATCTCGGCCCGGACGTCGGGCGTGAACGGCTTGACGTCGTGCAAAGGGCCGCCCGCCGTCGCCTCGACGATCATGCGGTCCGCTTGCCACGCAGCGCATCGCGGCGGCGCGTCGGAATGGAGTGCGTCAGCGTGATCGTGTCGACGTAGGTGGCCGAGTCCCAGGACGAGTCGGGCGGGATGCCGTAGAACTCGTCGAAGCCGTGCGCGGTCGGCAGGCTCTGCGGCTCGCGGCCGAGATGCCACTTGCCGAAGATCGCGGTCGCGTAGCCCGCGCGCGTGGAACATGTCGCCCATCGTGAAGGCGCGCGCGGAGAGCGTGTCGCCGTGCCGGGCACAATGATCAGCGACAGGCCGTTGCGGATCGAATATTGACCGGTCATCAGCGCCGCCCGCGAGGGCGTGCAGGCGGGCTCGACCAGATACTGGGTCAGCCGAAGGCCCTCGCGCGCCAGCTCGTCGATCCGCGGCGTCGGGGAGCCGCGCAATTCGCCGCCGCCATAGGGGCCGAGGTCGCCGTAGCCGACGTTGTCGGCGAGAATGAGCACGACGTTCGGTCGCGTTTCCCCCCCGATCGCCGCCCCGGACGCCAGGATCGAGACGACGGCGGCGATGAGGGCGCGGCCTGATCGGAACAGAGCCCCTTGCGCACTGAAGATACCCATCGTCCGCTCATCGCCGCCATCGGCCGGCGCGCGGCGGCAAAGGCCGCTCTCGCCCGCGTCGGCATGAATTGCGGCCAAACCCTTAAGCGAGTTGCCGTCCGTGGTTTTGACGCCAGTCAATTCACGGAGCGTGCTGAGGGCGACGTCCCCGACCGACGACGCCGAAGTCACCTTGTCTCTTGAATTCGATATATCGTCGATTAGATATTTCGTATCCGATATATCGGATACCAATTAGGAGGTCCAACATGTCTGGTTACGCTGAAGCCGGGCCCGCGGGCGGTCGCGGGCCGCTCCCCGACGAATTCGACGGCTGGCGATGGTCCCATCGTTCCTTCGGCCCGCCGCTTCCGGTCAAGATCCTGGCGGTCGTCGCCGCCTTCTGGCTGTTCCATCCGCTTGGCGTCGCGCTTCTGGTCTATTTCCTTTGGCGGGCGGCGCGCCACGGCGGCCGCGCGCGTCCACGGCCGGGAATTCGCCCGCGCTTGGGGCGAAACGCCCTGGGCCCGCCGCTGGGGGCGTCCCGCGTTCCGCAACGCCGCGTTCGAAGAGCGCCGACGCGACACGCTGAAACAGCTCGACGAGGAGGCCGAGGCGTTCGACGCTTTCGAGCGCAAGCGACGCGAGGCGGAAGACCGCGAAGCCTTCGAGCGGTTCAAGGCGGAGCGGAACACGCCGCCGGAGGCCCCAGAGTTCGAACTGAGTGGCGGAAGCCAAAAAGACCGCGCCGCCGCCGACCAGGCGGGGGCGTCGTTCACGCCGGCTTTGCTGGAGCGCGGCAGAATCGCTCCTGGGGCTCGCGAAATTGTGGAATGGCGGCAATTCGCAAAATCCCGCGGGTTCAGACAATCTGGGGCAGGATGCGATTCTATCCAATCGCATCTTGCTCTAGCATGAGCCGGCCGCGCTCCGTACGAGGGTCGATCCATGCCGCCGCCCTTCCCTCCTTCTCCGCCGGGCAAGGATGACGATGTCGGGGTATGCGGACCGCAGGCCGCATTTCGCAGCCTGTTCGGCCGCCATCGCGGCGGTCCGTTCGGACGCTGGCGCGGCTCGCGGATGTTCGATTCCGGCGCGCTGCGTTTGCTCGTCCTCGGACTGATCGCCGAGGAGCCGCGCCACGGCTACGATATCATCCGTGGCCTGAAGGGGCGCTTTCAGGGATCCTACAGCCCGAGCCCCGGCTCGATCTATCCGATTCTCCAACAGCTCGCCGAGGCCGGCCTCGTCTCGTCCGCCTCATACGGACCGCGTCGCCGCTTCGCCATCACCGAGGCCGGCAAAGCGTGGCTCGCCGAACAGAGCGCTGAGCTTGAGGCGATCAAGGCCCAACTCGACGAAGCCGCCGCGCCGATCGGCGAGCAGGGGATCGGCGAGGCGATCCGGGAACTCCGGGGCGCGCTGTTCTCCAAGATGCGGAAAGGCGCCCTCGACGCCGAACAAGCCGGGCGCCTTCGCGATGTCCTCGAGCGCGCGCGGCGCGAAATCGAGGACCTCTGAGGCCAAAATTCGAGCATTTGCGGCGCCCGGACGGCCAAATGCCGGCGCGATAAACGCGCGCGCAAACCCTGAAACGCCCCAACGCGAGGGCGCCGATTGGGCGTTTCGCTCGTAATTTCAATAAGAACGCGCCGACCCGAACGCCCGATCGATGCGACCTTATGGCGCGGCGAAGCGCCGTTGGCCCGGTGGCCGCCTCGCGTTGACCGCCCCGCGATTAAGTCCTATTGTATGATAATTGGCGGTCGACGGCCGGATGCACGAAGGCCATCGCCAATCAACATGCGTCCGACAGCCGAGGCGCCAAGGAGCGTGATCATCACGGGAGGAGTATATGCAGCTTACGAAATGGCTGGGCGGCGCCGCGGTCGGCGCGACGCTGATTTTGGCGGGATCGTCGGCGTTCGCCGTCACCATCGGGTTCTCGCAGGTGGGCGACGAAGGCGACTGGCGGCCCGCTTTCTCCAAAGACATGCAGGAAGAGGCGAAGAAGGAGGGGATTGATCTCAAGTTCGCCGACGCGCAGGGCAAGGAAGAAGACCAGTTGAAGGCGGTCCGCGCCTTCATCGCGCAGAAGGTCGACGCAATCATCATCGCGCCGGTCGTCACCACCGGCTGGACACAGGTGCTCGAGGAAGCCAAGAAGGCGGGCATTCCGGTCTTCCTCGCCGACCGCGACGTCGAGGCCGACAAGAGCCTGTTCGTCGCCCGCATCTCGGCCGACTTCAACCTCGAAGGGAAGCTTGCCGGCGCCTGGCTCGCTCAGGCGAGCAAGGGCAATTGCAACGATCGTCGAGCTGCAGGGCACCGTCGGCTCGGCCCCCGCGATCGAACGCAAGAAGGGCTTCGAAGCGGTCATCTCCCTGTTCCCCAACATGAAGATCGTCAAGTCGCAGAGCGGCGATTTCACCACCGACGGCGGCAAGAAGGTGATGGAAGCCTTCATCAAGTCGACCGACAACCTGAAGGGCATCTGCGGCGTGTTCGCCCATAACGACAACATGCAACTCGGCGCCATTCAGGCGATGAAGGAAGCCGGCCTCAAGCCCGGCAAGGACTTCCTGATGGTGTCGGTCGACTACGTGCCGGCGATGAAGGAAGCGCTGGCGGCGGGCGACGCGAACGCCTCCGTGGAGCTTCGCTCGGCGATCGGCAAGTACATCTATCCGGTGGTCCTCGGCTATCTGAAGGACAAGAACGAGCAGTTGCCGAAGTGGGTGGTGATCCCGTCTGATCTGCACACCGCGGCGGTTCCGGTGAACTGAGTCTCAAGCCCGGTCGGGCGTTTCCCGGCGCGTTTTGTCGGCGAGCTTCGTCGACGGACGCGCCGGTTTCCAACGGCGCCGGCTTGTGCGAACCTGGGGGCGCACCCGGATCGCTGCCGTATCCGTAGCAGCTGGGGCGGAGGGCAAGTCGTGACTGCGCGCATTGAAATGCTCGGCATTTCGAAGGCTTTTCCGGGCGTCCGCGCGCTGGATCGCGTCGATTTCCGCGTGGAGGCGGGCGAGGTTCACGCCCTCATGGGCGAGAACGGGGCGGGCAAGTCGACGCTCATCAAGATCATGACCGGCGCCGTGCAGGGCGATGAGGGCGAGATCCGGATCGACGGCCGGACGGTTCCGATCGGCTCGACAGGCGAGGCGCAGGCGCTCGGAATCGGCACGGTCTACCAGGAGGTCAACCTCGTTCCGACCATGTCGGTGACGAAAAACCTCACGCTCGGACGGCAGCCGAAGACGATTTGGTCTCATCGAATGGGGCAAGGCGCAGAAAACGCGCGCGCGAGCGTCTGAAGCGCCTCAATATCGGCTCCGAGATCGACGTCGAGCGGCCGCTCGGGTCCTACTCCGTCGCGATCCAGCAGCTCGTGGCGATCGCCCGCGCGCTCGAGGACGACACCCGCGTTCTGGTGCTCGACGAGCCGACCGCGAGCCTCGACGCCAAGGAGACCGCGCTTCTTTTCAAGATCGTGCGCGACCTCAAGGCGCGCGGCATCGCCATCGTCTTCATCACCCATTTCATCGATCAGGTTTACGAGATCGCCGACCGAATCTCGGTGCTGCGCAACGGCCGCCTCGTCGGCGTGCGCCCCGATCGCCGAGCTTCCTCCCCTCAAAATGATCTCGATGATGCTCGGGCGGGAACTCGAACACACGGTCGAGCGCGCGGCGCGGGCCGCTTCGACGGTGGAGGGCGAGCCGATCCTGGTCGCCGAGGGGCTCGGACGTCGTCGCGTCATGGCGCCGTTCGACTTGTCCCTGCGCGCCGGCGAGGTCGTCGGGTCTTTCCGGCCTCCTCGGCTCGGGACGCACCGAGGTCGCCAAGCTGATTTTCGGCGCGATCAAGCATGATTCCGGAAAGCTGACATTCGGCGGCGAGCCGGTGTCGTCGGCCTCGCCAGGCCATTCGCTTCATCTCGGCATCGCCTTCTGTCCCGAGGACCGCAAGGCCGAGGGCGATCTTCGGCGAGCTCACCGTGCGCGAAAACATCATTCTCGGCCTGCAGACCAAGCGCGGCTGGCTTAACCGGCTCTCGCACGACCAGCAGGAAGCGCTGGCGCAGGAGATGATCAAGGCGCTGGCGATCGCGACGCCCGACGCGGAAAAGCCGGTCGACCAACTGTCGGGCGGCAACCAGCAGAAGGTCGTGCTGGCGCGCGCGCTCACCGCCGAGCCGCGCATTCTCATCCTCGACGAGCCGACGCGCGGCATCGACGTCGGGGCGCACGCCGAAATCGTCGCGCTGATCCGCAGGCTCTGCGCTCAAGGGCTTGCGCTGCTCGTCGCCTCGTCCGAGCTCGACGAACTCGTCGCGGTCAGCGACCGCATCGCCGTGCTGCGGGATCGCCGCAAGGTCGGCGAGATCGAGGAGCGGGACATCAATCGCCAGACCATCATCGACACGATCGCAGGCGCAAGAACGTGAAGCACTCGGCCGAGATCCAGGCGACGACGCCCTCCCTTTCCTGGCTGCGCGCGATCGCCGCGCATCGCGCGGTCTGGCCGATCGTCGCGCTGGCGTTGATCCTGATCGTCGATGGAATCATCTCGCCTGGCTTCTTCCAGATTCGCATCGTCGAGGGCCGGCTGTTCGGCAACCTGATCGACATTCTCTATCGCGCCGTGCCGACGGCGCTGGTGGCGCTCGGCATGGCCGCGGTGATCGGCACCAAGGGCATCGATCTCTCGGTCGGCGCGATCATCGCCATCGTCGGCGCGGTCATCACCTGGCGCATTCACGCCGGCGACCCGCATTGGCTCGTCCTTCTGATCGCGCTCGGCGCCGGCCTGCTATGCGGATTGTGGAACGGCATTCTGGTCGCCGTGCTCGACATCCAGCCGATCATCGCGACCTTGATCCTGATGACGTCGGGCCGAGGCATCGGCCTGATGATCAACCTGCTGTACGGCGGCACCAATCCGAGCTTCACCAGCCCTCTGCTGCAAGGCCTAAGCGTCGGCCACATCGGCCTGGTCCCGACCCGCCTGCATCCTGTTCGCCGCGATCTTCGGCGTGGTGTGGCTCTTGATCCGGCGCACCGCGTTCGGGCTGCTCCTCGAATCGGTGGGCTCCAACCCGGCCGCGGCCAAGATCGTCGGCATCAACGCGCGCCTGGTCATCTATGCGGCCTATCTCATCTCCGGGTTCTGCGCGGGCTGGGCGGGATCGTTCTGGCCGCCGACACGCACACGTCCGATCCCGTCAGCATCGGCCTCAACATCGAGCTCGACGCCATCCTCGCCGTCGTGATCGGCGGCGGCTCGCTGTCCGGCGGGCGCGTCTATCTCGGCATGACTATTGCTCGGCGTGCTGGTCATTCAGGCGCTGACCACCTCGATCCTGACCAGCGGCCTGCCGCCGGAATACAATCTGGTGGTCAAGGCGATCGTGGTCATCATCGTGCTGCTCCTGCAATCGACCAACCTCCGCGCCGCGTTGTACAACGCTTTCGCGAGGACGAAGCGATGAACGAGAAGTACCTTCCGCTTCTTGCCACGATCGCGCGTGTTCGTCGCGCTGTTCCTGATCGGCGGATATGCTCTACAACAATTTCCTGTCGACGCAGGTGCTCGGCGACATCCTCGCCGACAACGCCTTCATCATCACCGCGGCGATCGGCACGACCTTCGTCATCCTGTCCGGCGGCATCGACCTGTCGATCGGCTCGATGATCGGCTTCGTCGGCGTCGTGATCGCCAATCTCGATGTCGCCGGGTGGCATCCGCTCGCGTCCGCCGCCTTGATGCTCGCGTTCGGACTGCTGTTTGGCGCGCTGCAGGGGCTGATCATCGACTTCTGCGAGATTCAGCCGTTCATCGTCACGCTTGCCGGTCTGTTCCTGCTGCGCGGCGGCTGCTTCATGATCAACCTCGATTCGGTGCCGATCCATCACCCGTTCGTCGAGCTGGTTTTCGAGCCTCAGCATTCCGCTGCCGGGGGAAGGCGAGTTGCGCAGCTCGGCGGTCGTCATGCTGATCGCGCTCGTCGCCGCGATCGGCGATCGCGCATTTCACCCGCTTCGGCGCCAACGTCTACGCCATCGGCGGCGACAAGACGTCGGCGCGCGCTGATGGGCGTGCCGATGCGGCGCACGATGGTCGGCATCTATGCGCTCGGCGGCTTCTACAGCGCGCTCGGCGGCGTGATCTATGCGTTCTACACCTCGTCGGGCTATCCGCTCGCCGGCACCGGCAACGAACTCACCGCCATCGCCTCGGTGGTTCTCGGCGGGAACCATGCTGACCGGCGGCATCGGCATGGTCGCCGGAACCCTGTTCGGCGGCATGATCCTCGGCCTGATCGCGACCATCATCGATTTCAACGGCTCGCTGAACGGCGCCTGGATCATGATCATCAGCGGGGTTCTCCTGTTCATCTTCATCGTGATGCAGAGGTCGCTGGTCGGTTCGCTCCGCCTGCGGGGTGCGGCCTGAGGCGCAGAAGGTCATGACGCGCATCGGCAAAGCCTCCTCCTCCGCCGTCAAGCGGCGACGCATCGCGTCCGCGCATGCCGTCGTCGGCCGAAGCGGGCGGCAAGGGCGCGACGACCCCGCCTTCGAGCGCAACATCTACAGCCAGCTCGCCGGCCGGCTCGGGCAGGAGATCGTCGCCGGCCTCTATCCGGCCGGTTCGCTGCTGCCGAACGCCCAGGACATGTGCGCCCGGTTCTCCGTCTCGCGCACGGCGCTCCGCGAAGCCTACAGCATCCTCAGCGCCAAGGGGCTGATCGTCGCCCGGCCCAAGATCGGCACGCGGGTTCGTCCGAAGTCCGAGTGGAACCTGCTCGATCCGGAGGTGCTCGCCTGGCACCTCGCGGCGACGCCGAGCGAGCATCTGGTCGACGAACTGTTCGCCTTGCGGCAGATGGTCGAGCCGCCGGCGGCGGCGCTGGCGGCCTCGGCGCCGTCGCGCGACACCGTCGCGCGGATCGCCGACGCCTACGGCCGCATGGAGCGGCTCAAGAACGGCGCCGGCGACCTGATCGGCGCCGACCTCGACTTCCACATGGCGATCCTCGAGGCGTCCGGGAACCGGTTTCTCGCGGCGCTCGGCGGGCTCATCCACACCGCGCTCGAATGCTCGTTCCGGCTGAGCTGGCGCGGCGCCGCGGGCATCCAGGACAATCGGCTCTTCCAGCATCGCTCGGTCTTCGAGGCGATCCGCGACGGCGATGCCGGAGCGCGCGCGCCAGCGAATGGCCGAGCTGCTTGCGGGACTCGATCGGCGACGTGCGCGAATATCTGCGCCAGCGCGACGCCGCGGCCGCGGTGAACGGAAGCGGCGAGCTGAGCGCTGTGAGACGCCGAGTCTGGGCTCAAGGGCCGGCGGCTGCGGGTCCAGATGAGCCTTGAGCCTGCGCCTCAGAACTGCCGGGCCCAGCGCCAGATCGCCCATTGCCGGCGGAGCGCGCGATGCCTCGGCGGGCGGCTCGAACGGTCGCTGCGCGTTGCGCTCCAGCCGGTCGAGGTCGAGCCTCAGCGTCGCGAGCGGAACGAAGGCCGGCAGGATCTGCGGCGGCGACGCCTTCAGCCGCCGCTCGGCCTCGGCAAGGCGCTCGCGGGCGAGGCCGCGCAGCTCCGCCGCAGGCGGCGACGACGCCCGGGCTCGCGCGCCTGGCGTCGAAATCCGCGCCGCGTCGCGCCGTGGCGCTTGGCGACGTCGGCGGGAAAGAGCGTCGGCCGACCCCGGCTGAGACGGAGGCCGGCGAGCATGCGCGCCAGCGCCAGCGCCAAGCCGGCGGGCGCGCTCGCCTCCGCGCCGTCGAGATCCTGGCCGCCCGCCGCGATGCGCGAGGCCAGCCGCAGCCGCGCGCCCTCGCTCTCGGCGGCGTAAAGCTCGAAGGCCGCAAGGGTGAAGTCGTCCGGCGGCGCGATCTCGGTCAGCCGCGCGTCCAGCATCGCCTCGATCGCCTCCCCGGGAAGGGCGAACGCGGCGATCGCCGCGCGCAGCGCAAGCGCCGCCGGACTGCCGCCCGCCTCCGGCGTCGCCGGCGCCGAGCGCCGCCTCGCGCCACCAGGCGAGCCGCATCGCCGCAAGATTGGGGTCGCGGGCGCGCAGCCGCGCCTGGCGAATCTCGTGGTCGAAGCAGGCCAGCGCGAAGCAGCGCGTCCCGGCTCCCGGCGGGCGCGTAGAGCGCGCCGAGCCACTGGTCGCGCGCGTTCGTCGCGCGCCAGCGCGGCGCAATGCTTGAAGGCTTCCGCCAGCGTCCCGGCGCTGATCGGCTCGGACGCCGTCACGGCGCGGCGATCAGGACCGCGGCGACCCGACGGTCCTCGGACTGCATGACGTTGTAGACCCTGAGCGCCGGCCCGGTCGCCATGGCCTCGAAACGGAGGCCCGCCTCGCGCAAAGCCGCGCGCAACGACTTTGGCGCGCAGCGCGAGCCGCTCTCCCGCGCCGATGCACGAGGAACTCGATCGAGCCCGGCCGCTCGGCAAGCTCGGCGAACAGCGGCGCCAGCGCGCGCGCGTCGAGGTCGTCGATCGTCGCCGCGTCGATCGGACGCACGCCCATGCGGCGTCGCCAGGATCGAGCCCTGATGCGCCATGCCGGCGAAGGCGAACCCGCCGCCGCCATGCGCGGCGATGCATGTGGCTTCCCGGCGCGAACGGCGCGGCAGGCGAAGGAGGTCACGCCTTCGCCTTCGCGTCCGCAGCCGCCGCCTCGGCTTCCTCGTCCTTCTTGTCGAACACGTCGGCGCGGACGCCCATGTAGATCAGCATCGGCGAGCAGATGAAGATCGACGAGTAGGTGGCGACGAAAATGCCCCAGATCATCGCCGCCGAGAACGAGCGGATGACGTGGCCGCCGAGGAAGAACAGCGCGAGCAGCGCCAGGAACACCGTCGTCGCGGTCATGATCGTGCGCGGCAGCACGGCGTTGACCGACATGTCGATGATCTCGGCGGTCGACAGGCGCTTGTACTTGCGCATCACTTCGCGGATGCGGTCGAGCACGACGACGGTCTCGTTGAGCGAGTAGCCGACGATCGTCAGGATCGCCGCGATCGAGGTCTGGTTGAACTCGATCTGGGTGACGCAGAAGAACCCGACCGTCAGCAGCAGGTCGTGCATGGTGCCGATGATGGCGCCGACCGCGAACTGCCACTCGAACCGGAACCAGAGGTAGGTCAGCACCGCGAGGATCGCCACGACGACGCCGAGCGTGCCGCTCTGCACCAGTTCGGCGGAGACGCTCGGGCCGACCGAGTCGACGCTGCGGAACTCGTAATCGGCTCGCGAAGGCGTCGCGCAGCTTGGCGATCGCCGTCTGCTGGCCCTGCTCGCCGCCCGGCTGCACGTTGAGGCGCAGCAGGACGTCGGCGTCCGAGCCGATCTGCTGCACTTCGACCGGCCCGAGGCCCAGGCTCTCGGCCTTGGCGCGGATGTCGGCGATGTGGGCCTCGCCGCTCTTGGCGCGGATGTCGACCTGCGTGCCGCCGGCGAAGTCGATGCCGAAATTCATGCCGACGAACAGGAACATCAGCACCGAGACGATCGACAGCGCCGCCGACAGCGGATAGCTCACGCGGCGGAACCGCATGAAGCCGAATTTGGTGTTCTCGGGCGCGAGACGAAGGAGTTTCATGGGCATGGTCCCGGAACCGGCGCGCTCAGATCGGAATCTTGGTCGGCCGCACGCGGCGGTACCAAAGGGCGATCATCATCCGCGTCATCGTCACCGCGGTGATGATCGAGGTGATGATCCCGAGGCCGAGCGAGACGGCGAAGCCGCGCACCGCGCCCGAGCCGAACAGATAGAGGATGAGCGCGGCCACGAACATCGTCACGTTGGAGTCGACGATGGTCGCGAAGGCGCGCTTGAAGCCGGCGTCGAGCGCCGAGATGACCGAACGGCCGAGATGCGCCTCCTCGCGGATGCGCTCGTAGATCAGCACGTTCGAATCGACCGCCATGCCGATGGTGAACACGATGCCGGCGATGCCGGGCAGGGTCAGCGTCGCCCCGAGCAGCACCATCGAGGCGAAGATCAACAGGATGTGCACCGCCAGCGCGAGGTCGGCGAAGATCGCCGAAAATGCCGTAGGTCGCGATCATGTAGACGACCACGAGGGCGGCGCCGACAAAGGCCGCGCGCTTGCCGGCGTCGATCGAATCCTGGCCGAGGCCCGGGCCGACGGTGCGCTCCTCGACCACGGTGAGCTTGGCCGGCAGCGCGCCGGCGCGCAGCAGGATCGCGAGGCTGCTGGCCTCGTCGAGCGTGAAATTGCCGGTGATCTGGCCGGTGCCGCCGGTGATCGGCGAGCGGATGACCGGCGCCGAGATGACCTTGCCGTCGAGCACGATGGCGAACGGCCGGCCGACGTTCTCGGTCGTGACCTGCCCGAACTTCTGGCCGCCGCGCAGGTTGAAGCGGAAGGTGACGTCGGGCTCGCCGCTCTGCTGGTCGAAGCTCTGCTGCGCGTCGACCAGATCCTCGCCGTCGACCATGATGCGCTTCTGCACGGTGATCGTCCCGCCGCCCTTCTGCATCGGCAGCGTCTCGACCTCGTTCGGCGGATCGCCGGGGTCGGCGACGAGCTGGAAGTCGAGCTTGGCGGTCTGGCCGATGATCTCCTTGAGCTTGGTGGTGTCCTGAAGTCCCGGCACCTCGATCAGCACCCGGTTCAGGCCCTGCTGCGCGATCACGGTCTCCTTGGTGCCCATCGCGTTGACGCGCCGGTTCAGCACCTCGATCGACTGCGTGACGGCGTGGCGCACCTTGTCGGCGATGGCCGCGTCGGTGAGCGTCAGCTGGACGCCGCTGTCGGTCTCCGTCACGTCGAGGGTGCGGCCGTTGCCGCCGGCGAGCGCGCCGCCGATCGGCTGGCTCAGCGCCTGCAGCAGGCTATAGGCCTTGTCGCGCTCGGCCGGGTCGGCGATGCGCACCAGAACGCCGCGCGGCTGGGTCGCGATGCCGCCCGAAAGCGCGATCTTGCCGTCGCGCATCTTCTGGCGGACGTCGTCGCGCAGCGCCTCGACCTGGGCCTTGACGACCGAGGCGTCGTCGACCTGCATCAGCATGTAGGCGCCGCCCTGAAGGTCGAGGCCGAGGACGATCTGGCGCAGCGGAATGAAACCGGAACCCGCGCGGCGAGCGCGTCGACCACCTCGGTCGGACAGGAAGCTCGGAACGACGAGCAGGAACGCGGCGGCCACAAGCGCCAGGACCGAGGCCAACTTCCAGGGGGCGAAACGGAGCATCGGGCTCTCAATCTATCTCGGCGTCGGCGCGGATCCGCGGCGGCGTCAGGCTTTCGCCGCGTCCTTGACCGGCTCGCCCTTGGCGCGGACCTCGGCGATGCCGGAGCGGGCGAGGCGCACCTTGACGTTGGGGGCGACCTCGAGCTCCACCTCGTTGTCGTCGACGGCCTTGCTGATCTTGCCGATGAGCCCGCCGGTGGTGACGACGGTGTCGCCGCGCTTGGCCGCCTGCACCAGTTCGCGCTGCTCCTTCGCCCGGCGCTGCTGCGGCCGCCAAAGCACGAAATAGACGATCGCGATCATGGCGACGATCGGCACGAGCTGGACGACCGTGTCGTTCATGCCCAACGGTCCGGCGCTGGCGGTCTGGGCGAAGGCTTCGGTTATGAACACGGTGCGAGGGCTCCGGCGACGCGAAAGCCGCGCCGTTTCATCAGGGGGTCACACGAAAAGCGTCGCATATATAGCGGCGCGCCTTGCGAAAGCAACGCCGCAGGCCCGGGCGAATCTGGCCGAGCCCGGTCGAAAACGACGAAGGTCCGCACGAGGGGGCTTCCTTGGTCCGAGGTCGAGCCGCTATAAGCGCGCTCGCGCAGACAAGCGCGCATGCCGATGTGGCGTCTAAGCTGCCGATTGTGGCGAAATCTAAAGAGGAACGCTCAATGAACAAGCAACTGGCGGAATTCATCGGAACCTTCGCCCTTGTGTTCTTCGGCTGCGGGACTGCGGCGATCGGCGGCATGGGGACGGGCGCGACCGCGGTCGACCTGCTCGGCATCGCCAGCGCCTTCGGCTTCGCCATCGTCGCCATGGCCTACGGCATCGGGCCGATCTCCGGCTGCCACGTCAATCCGGCGGTCAGCTTCGGCGTGTTCGTCGCCGGCCGCATGAGCGCGGGCGAGATGGTCACCTACTGGATCGCCCAGGTTCTCGGCGCGCTCGTCGGCGCCGGCGTGCTCTATCTCATCCTTTCGGGCAAGGCGTCCGGCTGGACCGGCGGGCTCGGCCAGAACGGCTGGGGCGCCGGCTATCTCGGCGAGTACAACGTCGTTCTCGGCCTTTGTGTTCGAGGTCGTTGCGACGTTCCTGTTCCTCGTCACCATTCTCGGCGTCACCCATCCCTTCATGCCGAAGGGTTTTGCCGGCCTCGCCATCGGCCTGACCCTGGCGGCGATCCATCTGGTCGGCATCAACATCACCGGGCACCTCGGTCAATCCGGCGCGCTCGATCGGCCCGGCGCTGGTCGGCTTCGCGTCGAACCCGCGCGCCGTCGCCCAACTCTGGCTGTTCATCGTCGCCCCGCTGATCGGCGCGGGCCTCGCCGGGTTCCTCTATCGCGAAGGCGCGCTGCTCGATCAGCCGAAGACCTGAGCCTGCGCACTTGAAACCTCGGACGTGGCGGGCCAAAAGCCCGCCATGCTCCATATCAACGGCCTCACCTATCGGCTCGGCGAGCGCCTGCTGATCGACGGCGCGACCGCGGCGCTGCCAAGCGGCGCGCGCGTCGGCCTGGTCGGCCGCAACGGCGCCGGCAAGACCACGCTGTTCCGACTGATCCGCGGCGAGCTCTCGCCCGAGTCCGGCGTCGATCACCACGCCCAAGGGCGCGCGCCTCGGCAGCGTCGAGCAGGAGGCGCCGGGCGGCGGCGAGACGCTGATCGACTTCGTGCTCGTCCGCCGACGCCGAGCGCTCGGCGCTGTTCGCCGAGGCCGAGAGCGCCAGCGACCCCGAGCGAATCGCCGAAATCCAGACCCGCCTCGTCGACATCGACGCCCACGCCGCGCCGGCCCGCGCCGCCCGCATCCTCAGCGGCCTCGGCTTCGACGAGGCGGCGCAGAACCGGGCGCTCTCGGAATATTCCGGCGGCTGGCGGATGCGGGTGGCGCTGGCGGCGGTGCTGTTCTCCGAGCCGGACATCCTGCTGCTCGACGAGCCGACCAACTACCTCGACCTCGAGGGCGTGCTGTGGCTCACCGACTATCTCAAGACCTGCCCCTCGACGATCGTGGTCATCAGCCACGACCGCGACCTTCTCGACGACGTCGCCGACCACATCCTGCATCTCGACCGCGGCAAGCTCACGCTTCTGGACCGGCGGCTACACCAGCTTCGAGCGCCAGCGCCGCGAGCAGCAGGCGCTCCAGGGCAAGACGCTCAAGAAGCAGGAGGAGCGGCGCGCCCACCTGCAGGCTTTCGTCGACCGCTTCCGCGCCAGCGCCACCAAGGCGACCCAGGCCCAGTCGCGCCTCAAGATGCTGGCCAGGATGGAGCCGATCGCCGCCGTGGTCGACGAGACGGTGCTGCCGTTCAAGTGGCCGCCGGTCGCCAAGAAGCTCAGCCCGCCGATCGTCGCGATGGAGAAGGTCAGCGCCGGCTACGGCGACCGGGTCGTGCTGTCGCGGCTCGACCTCACGCTGTCGAACGACGACCGGGTCGGGCTGCTCGGGGCGAACGGCAACGGCAAGTCGACCTTCGCCAAGCTGATCGGCGGCCGGCTGCCGCCGATGGGCGGCAAGATGGTGCGGGCGGAGAAGCTCGAGGCCGGCTTCTTCGCCCAGCATCAGGTCGACGACCTCGAGCCCGGCGGCACGCCCTACAGCCACGTCGCGGAGCGGATGCGCGGCGAGCCGGAGTCGAAGATCCGCGGCCGGGCGGCGCTGATCGGCTTTTCCGGCGGGCGCGCCGACACCAAGATCGAGGCGCTGTCGGGCGGCGAAAAGGCGCGGCTGCTGATGGGCCTCGCGACCTTCGACGGGCCGCAGCTCCTGATCCTCGACGAGCCGACCAACCACCTCGACATCGACAGCCGCGCCGAGCTGATCGAGGCGATCAACGACTTACGAGGGCGCCTGCATCATCGTCTCGCACGACCGCCGGCTGCTCGAGGCCTGCGTCGACCGGCTGTGGCTGGTGGCCAACGGCACGGTGAAGCCGTTCGACGGCGACGTCGCCGACTACGGCCGCTTCGTCCTCGGCCAGGGCGCGCCCGCCCCCAAGAAGAAGCCGCGGCGCGCCGGTCAAGGCCGCCCCCGCCGCGAACCGCAAGCGCGACCAGAGCCCGTTGAAGCGCGAACTCGCCGCGCTCGAGGACAAGATGAGCCGCTTCCAGGACCTGCTGCGCCGGGTCGACCAGGCGCTGGCGCAAGCGGGCGCCTCCGGCGGCGATGCGGTCAAGATGGCGGACCTCGCCGCCCGGCGCGGCGACCTCGAACGGGCGCTGGCCGCCGCCGAGGAGGCCTGGCTCGAACTGTCGGAACAGGCCGGGGGGGCGTGACCGTCAGGCCGCTCTCGCGCTTGCCAATTTCAATTCCGAAACGAGGCTTTCCAAAGGGATGCGGCGCCTTTTTCAATTCGGCGTACGCCCGGCCGCCGCGACGGCGGCCCTGTCTCCCGGGAGCTCCGGGCGCCAATTCAATCTTCTCAGGGCGTTGCGGCTGGATATCCGGGCAACCGGAACGGCCTGCCGCCGGTCGCGCGCCAGCGCCACGCACTCAAACAGCAGAGGCGTCGGCCCGCTATCGGGCGTCGCCGCGTGAATTTCGATTTAAAGAACACTCTATCGCCGGATACTGGAAATGTCAAGCAAATGCCGCCGCCGCCAATCGGCCCGCGTTATGGCGCCCCGTCGCCCCATTGAATTCCCACTGAGCCGATCTATCTTACAGGGATAACAACTTCATCACATCGTGGGACGAGCGCCGAAACCCCTTGGCGGGGCGTGTTTTCTTTTTTGCCCGGCGCCGCCGCGGCCCGTGATCTCCAGGAGCCTTCCTTCATGCCTACGCTTTTCGATCCCCTCAAAATCGGCGATCTCACGGTCGCGAACCGAATTTTCCTGGCGCCCTTGACCCGCAATCGCTCGACCATGCCGGGCCGAGTCCCCAATGCGCTGATGCGCGACTACTACGTGCAGCGCGCCTCGGCCGGGCTCATCCTCACCGAGGCGACCTCGGTGACGCCGCAGGGCGTCGGCTATCCGAGCACGCCGGGCATCTGGTCGGACGAGCAGGTCGAGGGCTGGCGCCTCGTCACCGAAGGCGTTCACGCCGCCGGCGGCCGGATATTCATGCAACTCTGGCATGTCGGCCGCATTTCCGATCCGGTCTATCTCGACGGCGCGCTTCCCGTCGGCGCCGAGCGCCATCGCGCCCAAGGGCCATGTCAGCCTGATCCGCCCGCAGCGCGCTTATGTCACGCCCCGCGCGCTCGAGACCGACGAGATTCCGGGCGTGATCGCAGCCTATCGCAAGGGGGCGGAGAACGCCAAGGCCGCCGGCTTCGACGGGGTCGAGATCCACGGCGCCAATGGCTATCTCCTCGACCAGTTCCTGCAGGACGGGTCGAACAAGCGCACCGACCGCTACGGCGGCGGAATCGAGAACCGCGCCCGGCTCCTGCTCGAAGCGACCGACGCGGCCGCCTCCGTCTGGGGCGCCGGCCGGGTCGGGGTGCATCTCGCGCCGCGCGCCGACTCCCATGATATGGGCGACAGCGACCTGCCGGCGACCTTCGGCTATGTCGCGCGCGAGCTTGGGCGACGGAAGATCGCCTTCATCTGCGCCCGGGAATCGGTGAAGGAGCCCCGCCTCGGACCGGCGCTGAAGGCCGCGTTCGGCGGCGTCTATGTCGCCAACGAGGGCTTCGACAAAGCCAGCGCGGAGGCGGCGCTCAAAGTCGGCGAAGCCGACGCGGTGGCCTTCGGCAAGGATTTCATCGCCAACCCCGACCTGCCGCGGCGCTTCGCCCTCGGCGCGCCGCTCAACCCCTGGGTCGCCGACACCTTCTATAGCGCAGGCCCGGTCGGCTACATCGACTATCCGGCGTTGCGAGAGGCGGCGGAGTAACCTCCTGACGGGCGTCTTTGGGCGCCCGTCTTCCGACGGGCGATGGGCGCGAGGCTGCGCCGGGATGACGCGCGTCCAAAAGAAAAGCGGCCCGCGTGGGGCCGCTTTTGAGCCGCGGCGCGCGATCGGCGCTGCGGGTGGGAAGCTAAACGCGATCAGCCGACCGTCGACATCACCGACTGGCGGACGAGCGTCTCGATCTCGCCGCGGCGGACGCCGATGTCGCAGAGTTCGCGGTCGCTGAGCTGGCTCAGCTCCCGCACCGCGTCACGGTAGCGGCGCCAGGCGGAAAGCTTCTCGGATATCGTCTTGAGGGTGGTCATGCTTTGGTCTCCAGGTTCAAGGGCTCGGCAATCTGCGCCGCTTTGTTGCACTGCAAGATAGGAACGCCGGGCCTCCTCCGCTAGGAGCGGATCAGGGAAACAGTTATGCGTTACAATGCATATCAAACTTAGCTGAATGTTTACCTTTTCACCGATCTCGAAGCGCAGGTCGTTCCCACCGGAGCGGCCGAAGCGCGCATCCAGCGGGCATTTTGGCGCTATTTCGCCTTCCGACAGGGACGATAGATAGGGGTCGTGCCGCTTCTCGCCGATCGCCACGGCTCCGGCCGGCGCTAATCGCCAAACGCCAACGGCCTGCGCTTCGAAGCGCGGATTTTAATTCATCCGCGTGTAGTTATGTGAAATTGTCATACATAGAAATTGTGCGGCGCAACATCACGCGAGCCTCCCCCGCGAGCCGCCACCCCGTCGCCGATTGGCGCAGCGGACCGGCGTGCGCGGACGCGTCGCAGCCTTTGACGTTCCCCTTGGGCTTTCGATGGCCTACACTGTTTTGCGAACTTGATTTTGAGCGCGCCAGCGGCGACGAGAGCCGACGCGCCCGCTCGGTCCAAGGAGCCCCGTATGGACAACATCATCGCCCGCGTCGCCTCGGCGGCGAACCTCTCTCCTGAGGTCGCCCGCAAGACGGTGGCCCTGCTGGCCGACTTCATCCAGCGGGAGGCCTCCGAGGACGGCGTCAAGGACCTGTTCGACAAGGCGCCGGAACTGCAGGCGATCATCGCTTCCAGCGCGCCGACCGGCGGCCAGGGCATGGGTCTGGGTCTGAAGGGGCTGATGGGAATCGCGGCCGGCGCGATGGGCGGCGGCGGCCTGATGTCGCTCGGCGGCGAGTTGATGGCCCTCGGCCTGAACATGGATCAGATCCAGGTCGCGGGAAGGGAAGTGTTCGCCTATGCGCGCGAACGCGCGGGCGACCAGACCGTCGGCGAAATCGCCGCCTCGATCCCGGGCCTGTCGCAATTCATTTAAGGAGGTAGGGCTGTGGTCGCTGAGGCCGAGGTATTCCCGGACTGGAAAGAGGCCGACTGGCGCAAGGCCGCCGAAGCGGCGCTGAAGGGGGCGAGCCTGGACAAGCTCGTCACGCGCACCGCCGACGGACTCCGCATCGAGCCTGTCTATCAGCCTGGGGACGGCCCCAGAGCGTTGCGCGCCGAAGGGCCGTGGCGCGTGATCGCCCGCCTCGACCATCCCGACGCGCGCGAAGCCAATGCGCAGGCGCTCGAGGATCTCGCTGGCGGCGCCGACGGTCTGCAGGTCGTTTTCGCCGGCGCGATCGGCGCCTATGGCTTCGGCCTCAAACGATCCGACCCGGAGACGCTGGCTGCGGCTTTCGACGGCGTTCAGTTCGACGCCGGAACCCGCTTCGAACTCGACCTCGGCCCGAACGGCCCGGTCGAGGCGCTCGCATTCGCCGGTCATATCCGCAGCAAAGGCGCCGAGCCGGCGATCAGCGCCGTGTCGTTCGGCCTCGATCCCTTCGCCGCGGCGGCGCATGGACCCTTTCCCTCCGATTGGGCGGCTCACGTCAAGCCCTATGTCGAGGCCGCTTTGGAGTTGAAGGCCGGGCGGTTCGACGGACCGTTCTTCCTCGCCGACGCGCGGAGCGTGCATGCCGCCGGCGGCTCGGCCAGTCAGGAACTCGCTTTCGCGCTCGGCGCGGGCGTCAGTCTGCTGCGCGCGCTCGGCGACGCTGGCGTCGCGCCGGATAAAGCCCGCGCCATGGTCGCCTTCCGTCTCGCGTCCGACGCCGAGGAATTCGTCGAGCTGGCGAAGTTCCGGGCGTTGCGCATCCTCTGGGCGCGGGTCGAGGAGGTCTGCGGGCTCGCCCCGCGGGCCGCCTACGTGCAGGCGGAGAGCGCCTGGCGGATGATGACTCGGCTCGACCCTTACGTGAACGTGATGCGCGGATCGATCGCGGCCTTTTCGGCCGGCCTCGGCGGCGCCGACAGCGTGAGCGTGCTGCCGCATCCGCTGGCGGTCGGGCTGCCGGGCGGACTCGCGCGACGGCTCGCCCGCAACGGGCAGCTCGTTCTTCTGCGCGAATCCCATCTCGGCTTCGTCGAAGATCCGGCCGCGGGAGCGGGCGGCTTCGAGGCGCTGACCAGGGCGGTCAGCGAGAAGGGCTGGGCGTTGTTCCAGGAAATCGAGGCGGAGGGCGGTCTCCCGGCGGCGCTCGCCAAAGGCGACTTCCAGCGCAAGGCCGCGGAAAACCTGACAGCCCTGAGGCGCGATATCGCCAAGGTCAAGACGCCGATCACCGGCGTCAGCGCGCACCCGAAACTCGACGAGCCGCCGGTCGATCTCGCCTCCGGCGCGCCGGATCCGGCCCCGTACGTCGCGACAGCGGGCGCGCTCGCCCCTATTCGTCTTGCAGAGCCGTTCGAGGCGTTGCGCGGTCGTTCCGACGCGGCGCTCGAGACGCGCGGCGAGCGCCCCAAGGCCTATCTCGTGGCGATCGGGCCCGAACCCGTGCACAAGCGCCGTGTCGCCTACATGCGCGATTGGCTGGAGGCCGGCGGCGTCCAGCCCGTCTATGACGGCGAGGCCGCCGATCCGGAGGAGGCCGTCGCCAGACTCAAGGCCGGCGGCGCTCCGCTCGCCTGCCTGTGCAGCGACGACGAAACCTACGCCGCGCGCGCCGAGGCCTTTGCTTCCGCGGTCAAGGCCGCGGGCGTGAAGGGCCTCATCGTCGCCGGGCGTCCCGGCGAACTCGAGGCGCGTCTGCGCGCGGCCGGCGTCGATGACTTCATCTTCGTGGGCGGCGACGCGATCGCCGCGCTCGAAGGTCTTTACAAACGAATAGGCGTCTAGAGCGGGTTGCGATTTGGAGAATCGCATCCGGCTCCAGTGTCTTTGAAATCGCGGGATCTTTGCGAAAGAGCGGCGTTCCGTCTTTCGCGTCCCGCTCTAGGTTTGAGGGGCGAAAGCCATGAGCGTGATCCCGAATTTCTCCAAAGTGCCGTTCAGCGTCCCGGCGAGCCTGCCCGAGGAGGGCGCGACGCAAACCTGGACGACGCCGGAGGGCGTCGACGTCAAGTCGTACTACGATCAGCGCGATCGCGCAGGGCTCGACTTCTCGCACGATTGGCCGGGCCTCGCGCCGTTCCTGCGCGGGCCCTATCCCACCATGTACGTCGCCCAGCCCTGGACGGTGCGCCAGTACGCCGGCTTCTCGACCGCCGAGGAATCGAACGCCTTCTATCGCGCCAATCTCGCCGCGGGCCAGAAGGGGCTTTCGGTCGCCTTCGATCTCGCGACCCACCGCGGCTACGATTCCGATCATCCGCGCGTGGCGGGCGACGTCGGCATGGCGGGCGTCGCGATCGACTCGATCTACGACATGCGCACCTTGTTCTCCGGCATCCCGCTCGACACGATGAGCGTGTCGATGACGATGAACGGCGCGGTGCTGCCGATTCTGGCGCTCTACATCATCGCCGCCGAGGAACAGGGCGTGCCGCTGGCCAAGCTGACCGGGACCATTCAGAACGACATCCTGAAAGAGTTCATGGTCCGCAACACCTACATCTACCCGCCGGCGGCTTCGATGCGGATCGTCTCCGACATTTTCGCCTTCACCGCCGCGAACATGCCGAAGTTCAACTCGATCTCGATTTCCGGCTATCACATGCAGGAGGCCGGCGCGACGCAGGACCTCGAGCTCGCCTACACGCTCGCGGACGGCGTCGAGTATATCCGCGCCGGGATCGCGGCCGGCATGAGCGTCGACAAGTTCGCGCCGCGCCTGTCGTTCTTCTGGGCGATCGGCACGAACTTCTTCATGGAGGTCGCCAAGATGCGCGCGGCCCGCAAGCTCTGGGCGGGCATCGTCAAGGGCTTCGGCGCGAAGGTCGACAAGTCGCTGGCGCTGCGCACCCACAGCCAGACCTCGGGCTGGTCTCTCACGGCTCAGGACCCGTTCAACAACATCGTCCGCACCTTGATCGAGGCGATGGCGGCGACGCAGGGCCACACGCAGTCGCTCCACACCAACGCGCTCGACGAGGCGCTGGCGCTGCCGACGCCGTTCTCGGCCCGCATCGCCCGCAACACCCAGCTTTTCCTGATCGAGGAGAGCGGCACGACCCGCGTCATCGATCCGTGGGGCGGCTCCTACTATGTCGAGCGCCTGACCGCCGAGCTTGCGGCGCGCGCGCAAAGCCACATCGACGAGATCGAGTCGCTCGGCGGCATGGCCAGGGCGATCGAGCAGGGCCTGCCGAAGCGCCGCATCGAGGAGGCCGCCGCACGCACTCAGGCGCGCATCGATTCCGGCCGCCAGACCGTCATCGGCGTCAACGCCTTCACGCCCACGATCGAGGGCGAGCTCAGGGTGCTGAAGGTCGACGCCGCGGCGGTTCGCTCGATGCAGATCGAGAAGCTGAAGCAATTGCGCGCCGAGCGCGACGAAGCCAAGACCCAGGCGGCGCTCGCGGCGCTGACCGAGGGCGCGCGCGGAACCGCAAACCTGCTGCAACTCTCGGTCGATGCGGCGCGCGCCAAGGCGACGGTCGGGGAAATCTCGCTGGCGATGGAGAAGGCCTTCGGGCGCCATGTCGCCGAGATTCGCGCGATTTCCGGCGTCTATCTCGCGGAATCGGGGCCTGCGACGGAAGCCAACGAACGGGTGATCGGCATGGCTCGCGCCTTCGAGGAGAACACCGGGCGCCGCCCGCGCATCCTCGTCGCCAAGATGGGTCAGGACGGACACGACCGCGGCCAGAAGATCATCGCCTCGGGGTTCGCCGATCTCGGCTTCGATGTGAGGATCGGTCCGCTGTTTGCGACTCCCGAAGAAGTGGCGGAGCTCGCCAAGGAGTCCCGCGCCGACATCGTCGGCGTGTCGTCGCTCGCCGCCGGACACCTGGCGCTCACGCCGGCGCTCAAGACGGCGCTTGGCAAGATCGGGATGGGAGACGCGATGATCGTGATCGGCGGCGTCATTCCGGAACAGGATTTCGCGCCGTTGCGCGCGGCCGGCGCCGACGCGATCTTCCCTCCCGGGACGGTCGTCCCTCAAGCCGCCCAGAGCCTGATCGAGAGCCTCAACGAGCGGCTCGGCTTCGCGCAGCGCGCGCCCGCCTGACGACGGCCCGCGGCGTAGGTCGCCGCGCGTCCATCCGATAGCGCCGATCCCAAAATGGCGCCGCGCCTCGCCACGGGGACGCGCGCGGCGCTCGCTTTGACCCAAATCGAAACGAAATTCGTCTCACGCCGGCGGCGCCGGTCTTGCCATCCCGTCATCGAGGTGCGGACCTCGAGAGGATGTGAGACGCTTCATGAGCGCTCCGACTTCTGACATTGTCGACCGCGCGATCCGCCATGCGTGTGATCTGTCGAAAACCGAACGCTACCCCTGGCCGACTGCGCGCGCGGCGCTGGCGCGTATTCTGGCCGACCTCGAGACCTGCGCCCCTGGCGATCCGGGCCTCGATCGGCTGCGCGCCTTCATCGCCGGCGGCGATCGGGCGGCGACGCCTCCGCCAGCAGACGCGCCGCGACGCCGCAGGAAAATCCGCGTGCGACGCCGCAAAGGCTGAGCGGTCCGCCCGAGCGCGGCGATGGGCGGGACGAGCGCGAGCTTGGCCTCGCCCCGAAGCGCACAATGTCGGCCGTATGCGAAAGGAAAACAGTCGTCTCCTTCGCCACGCCAAAAGCCGCGTGGTCTTCCGTCATCGACCCATCTCCCATGCAAGTCAGACAATCGTGACAGATTCAGCTTTCCGTCGCCCCCCGTGTCGCGTCTGCGGCTTGACTCGCTGCGAGGGGTGCAGAAGTATTTTGGCCGCCTTGCAAGACTGTCGCCGGTGTCGTTGCGTGTCGGGGTAATTCGCTGGACGCAGGGCGCCGGGGTTTCGATGGGAAACGTCGTGTCGTCGCTTCGCGCTCGTATGGCGACGCCGTGACGGCGCGGCGCGACGGATGAGGGAGGGGCGGCCGATGCCGGCGACTGCCAACGGGCGGGGGTTGCGAACTCGGAAATTCGTCACGCGACGCGGCGCCGAATTGTGCTTCACCGAGCTCGGATTTGGCGGCGCGCCGCTCGGCAACCTTTATCGGCCGATGACCGAGAAGGAAGCCCGGCTGATGCTGGATACGGTGTGGGCGACCGGGTGCCGGTACTTCGATACCGCGCCCCTCTATGGTCTCGGTCTCTCGGAGACACGGCTGAACGGATTTCTTCGCGCCAAGCCGCGTCAAGGCTTCCTCATATCCACCAAGGTCGGCCGGCTGCTCGACCTCTGCGCGCCGGCCGAGCGCTCGCGTCCGAACGCCTTCTTCGAGACGCCGTCGCGCCGCGAACGCTTCGACTATTCCTACGACGGCGTGAAGCGCTCGCTCGAATTCTCGCTCGAGCGGCTCGGACTCGACTCGATCGACATCGTGTTCGCCCATGACGTCGATCTGACCACCCACGCTCACAAGGACGCCGTCGACTGGCATCTCGCCGACTTCATGAAGGGCGGCTATCGCGCGCTCGACGAACTGCGCAACACCGGCGCCATCAAGGCGATCGGCGCCGGCGTCAACGAATGGGAGGCCGCGGAAGCGTTTGCGAACGCCGGCGACTTCGACGTGTTCATGCTCGCGGGCCGCTACACCCTGCTCGAGCAGGACGCGCTGACGCGCTTCCTGCCGCTCTGCTGGGAGAAGGGGATCGGCGTCGTCGTCGGCGGTCCGTTCAACTCGGGCATCCTGGCGACCGGGCCGAAAGCCGACGCGCATTACAACTACCGCGCCGCGCCCGACGACGTGAAGGAGCGGGTGCGGCGGATCCAGCAGATTTGCAAGGCGTTCAAGGTCAAGCTGCCGGAGGCGGCGCTGCACTTTCCGCTCGGACATCCCGCGGTCGTCAGCGTCACGCCGGGGGTGAGCCGCGCGAGCGAAGCCAGACGCAACGCCGCCATGATGACGACGAAAATCCCGCCCGCCTTATGGCGGACGCTGAAGGCCGAGAAGCTGATCCGCGAGGACGCGCCGACGCCGAAGTGACCCGGCCGCTTCCGTCGCTTCCGGCGGGGGCCGTCAGAACAGGCCCTCGATCTCGCCGTCGACCACGCGAATCCGCTCGGCGGCGGGGCTGCGGGGCAATCCCGGCATGGTCCGGATGTCGCCCATCAGCGCGACCACGAAACCCGCGCCGGCGCGCAGACGCACGTCCTTCACCGTGACGTTGAACCCGCTCGGCGCGCCATGGCGCGTCGGGTCGTCGGAGAACGAATACTGGGTCTTGGCGACGCAGACCGGCAGAACGCCGTAGCCCGCGGAATCGAGCGCGCGAAACTTCGCCTTGACGCCGGCGTCGGCGACGACGTCGTCGGCGCCGTAGATCTCGCGGGCGATCGTGCGCGTCTTGTCCCACAGGCTGAGATCGTCGGGATAGAGCAGCTGGAACTGCGAGCCTCCGGCGTCCGCGATCGCCGCGGCGGCGCGGGCCAGGTCCTCGGCGCCCGCGCCGCCGCGCGCCCAATGATCGCAGACCACGACCTTGACGCCGAACCGGTCGGCGACCGCGCGCTGGACCAGATCGAGTTCCGCCTCCGTATCCGCTGTGAACCGGTTGATCGCGACCACGACCGGAACGCCGAACTTGTGGACGTTGCCGATGTGCCGGGCGAGGTTGGCGAGGCCGGATTTGAGCGCGCCGAGATTCTCGACGCCGAGCGCGTCCTTCGATACGCCGCCGTGCATCTTGAGCGCGCGCACCGTCGCCACGACGACTGCGGCGGCGGGTTTGAGCCCGGCCTTGCGGCACTTGATGTCGAAGAATTTCTCCGCGCCGAGATCGGCGCCGAACCCGGCCTCGGTCACGACATAGTCGGCGAGCTTGAGCGCGGCTTTGGTCGCCACGACGGAGTTGCAGCCGTGCGCGATGTTGGCGAACGGGCCGCCGTGCACCAGCGCGGGCGAGCCCTCGAGCGTCTGGACCAGATTCGGCTTGATCGCCTCCTTGAGCAGGGCCGACATGGCGCCCTCGGCCTTCAGCTCGGCCGTGGTCACCGGCGCCTTGCCGTAAGTGTAGCCGACCACCATGCGCCCGAGCCGGCCTTCGAGGTCGTCGATGTCGGAGGCGAGGCAGAACGCCGCCATGACCTCGGAGGCGACGGTGATGTCGAAGCCGTCCTCGCGGGTGAAGCCGTTGGAGGGGCCGCCGAGCCCGACCACCACTTCCCTCAGCGCCCGGTCGTTCATGTCGAGCACGCGCCGCCAGGCGATGCGACGCTGGTCGAGACCGAGCGCGTTGCCCCAGTAGATGTGGTTGTCGACCATCGCCGCGAGCAGGTTGTGCGCCGAGGTGATGGCGTGGAAGTCCCCGGTGAAATGCAGGTTGATCGCATCCATCGGCACGACCTGGGCGTGGCCGCCGCCGGCCGCGCCGCCCTTCATGCCGAAGCAGGGCCCGAGCGAAGGTTCGCGCAGGCAGACGATGGTCTTCTTGCCGATCCGGTTGAGCGCGTCGCCGAGGCCGACGGTCGTCGTCGTCTTGCCTTCGCCTGCGGGAGTGGGACTGATCGCCGTGACGAGGATGAGCTTGCCGTCCTGGCGTTCTTCCGCCGTCTTGCGCAGGAAGTCGGGATCGATCTTGGCGATCCACCGGCCATAGGGATGCAACGCCTCCTCGGGAATGCCGATTGCGCCGGCAATCTCCGCTATCGGCTTGAGCTTCGCGGCGCGGGCGATTTCGATGTCTGAACGCATGCCGTCCTCGGGGGTCGTGACTAATCCGAGCAATCCTATCTCTTGCCGGGATATTCAAGCCTCGCGGCGGCCGCCCGGCCGACATTTGACCGTTTTGCGCGATCTCGGGCGCGGGCGTAGCATGGCGACATGGCCACGTCTCCGGCTCGCCCTGCTTACGACCGTCAGCCTCGCGCTTTTTTTCGGCTTTGCGATCGCCGGGGACGGCGGACCGCAGCGCTTTTTCTCGCACGCGCCGTTGATCGCCCTGACCGTCATGACGGTCGCGCTCGGGATCGCGGCGATGTTTTCCCAAGGCCACATCGGGTCGGGCGTTCGCGAAGATCGCTCGAACCGATGGGTGATCGCCGCCTTCACCCTTCTCGGAATAGCGCTCGCCTATCTCCCCGCGCTCAGCGACCGCTATGACGTGCTGACGTTCGGCGGCGACGGCGTACGTTGGCTCGGCGTCGCGATCGGCGCCGCCGGCGGCGTATTGCGGCTCGCGCCGGTGTTCGTGCTCGGGCGGAGGTTCAGCGGCCTCGTCGCGATCCAGCCGGATCACCGGCTGGTCACCGACGGCCTTTACCGCGTCATCCGCCATCCGTCCTATCTCGGGCTTCTGGCCACCGGCGTCGGCTGGAGCCTGGCGTTTCGAGGCGCCGTCGGGCTCGTGATCACGGCGCTGATGCTGTTCGTGCTGATCGCGCGCATGAACGCGGAGGAGAAGCTGCTCGGCGAGACCTTCGGCGCCGAATACGAAGCCTATCGCGCCCGCACCTGGAGGCTCGTTCCCTACCTCTATTGAGGCGCGGCGTCCCCCTCGAGCCGTGGCCCTTGGTTGCCTCGCCCTGGCGCATCCCCTAAACAGCGCGCCTACCCCCCGAGAGATACGCCCATGATCCGCTCCGCTCTGATGACTGTGATGACCAGCGCTGCGATCAAGGCGGGGCGTGGCCTCAAGCGGGACTTCGGCGAGATCAGCCAATTGCAGGTGTCGATGAAGGGGCCAGGCGACTTCGTCAGCCTCGCCGACAAGAAATCCGAAAAGACGATCTACGAGGAACTCGCCAAGGCCCGCCCCGGCTACGGCTTCGTCATGGAGGAAGGCGGACGGCTCGAGGGGACGGACAAGAGCCACACCTGGCACATCGATCCGCTCGACGCGACCACCAACTTTCTCCACGCCATCCCGATCTTCGCCGTCTCGATCGCGCTCGAGCGCGAGGGCCAGATCGTCGCCGGCGTCATCTACAATCCGGCCGACGACGACATGTACGTGACCGAAAAGGGCCAGGGCGCCTGGGGCGGCAACCATCGGCTGCGCGTCGCCCAGCGCACCGAACTGTCGCAGGCCGTGTTCGGCTGCGGCATTCCCCACCTCGGCAAGGCGGCGCAGCATCCCCGCTTCAAGGCCGAGCTCGCGGCGGTGATGGCGCGGGTCGTCAACGTTCGCCGGCTCGGCTGCGCCTCGCTCGACCTCGCCTATGTCGCGGCCGGCCGGTTCGACGCCTTCTGGGAGCGGGGCCTCAATTCCTGGGACATCGCCGCCGGCGCGCTGCTCATCCGCGAGGCCGGCGGCTACGTCACCGACGCCGACGGCGAGCCCGGACTTCCTCAAGACCGGCTCGATCTGCTGCGGCAACGAGATCATGCATCGCGAGTTGCTCGCGCTTCTGAAGAACGCGGCTTAACCCCTCCCCGATTTCTGCTACTGTCTGCCGGAGAATAACGGACGAATTCGCGTAGGTTCTGGTGGGGCGGTGAGCAGGACTTTGATCTCGCGGCGTGGCGGCGAAGGCGCAGATGAGCGCCGAGGCGCTCTGTCTCGCCGGGCGACGCCGCGCTGCTCGCTCTGCGGTCGTCGGGCGCGGCTTGTCGCCGCAAAGACCCTTCGGCCGGGCGCTCGTCTACGGCGGGGCTCTCGTGCTGTCGGCCTTGCTGCTGGTCGTCGCAATCGACGCGCTCGCCTTCGGCGGACGCGAGCGAGCCGCTCGTCCTGCCGCTCGGCCTGCCCTGGATCGGCGCGCGTTTCCATGTCGATGCGCTGTCGGCGTTCTTTCTCGTCGTCGTCGAACCTCGCCGCCGCCGCGGCGAGCCTGTACGCGCTCGGCTATGGCCGTCACGAGCACGATCCCGAGCGCGTGCTGCCGTTCTTCCCCGCCTTCCTCGCCGGCATGAACCTCGTGCTCGTCGCCGCCGACGCCTATACGTTCCTGCTGTCGTGGGAGTTCATGTCGCTCGCCTCCTGGGCGCTGGTGATGGCGCATCACCGCGAGGACCAGAACGCGCGCGCGGGCTACGTCTATCTCGTGATGGCGAGCTTCGGCACGCTGTCGCTGCTCGTCGCCTTCGCGCTCGCTCGCCGGCCCCGACGGGCATTACGCCTTCGAGGCCATGCGCGCCGCCCGCCGTCCGCCGGCGCTGGCGATCCTCGCCTTCGTCGCCGCGCTGATCGGCGCCGGCTCCAAGGCCGGCCTCGCGCCGTTGCACGTCTGGCTGCCGCTCGCCCATCCCGCGGCGCCCAGCCATGTGTCGGCGCTGATGAGCGGGGCGATGACCAAGGTCGCCGTCTACGCCTTCATCCGCGTCGCCTTCGATCTCGCCGGTCCGCCCGACTGGCGGCTCAGCGATCCCGGTGCTGATCGTCGGCGCGGGCAGCGGGTTCATCGGCGTGCTGCAGGCGCTGATGGACAACGACCTCAAGCGCGTGCTCGCCTACAGCACGATCGAGAACATCGGCCTCATCTTCGTCGGCCTCGGCCTCGCCTACGCTTTCCACGCCAGCGGCTTTCGACGCCGCCGCCGCGCTGGCGATGACCGCCGCGCTGCTGCACGCCTTCAACCATGCGCTGTTCAAGAGCCTTCTGTTCTTCGGCGCCGGCGCGGTCCTGACGGCGACCGGCGAGCGGCGGCTCGACCGGCTCGGCGGGCTCCTCAACCGCATGCCGGCGACCGGGCTCTTCATGCTCGTCGGCGCGGCCGCGATCTCGGCCCTGCCGCCGCTCAACGGCTTCGTCTCCGAGTGGATGATCCTGCAGGCGGTGCTGCTGAGCCCGAGCTTCCCGCAGTGGACGCTGAAGATCCTCGCGCCGGCGGTCGGGGCGGAGCGTCGCGCTGACGGCGGCGCTGGCGGCCGCCTGTTTCGTGCGCGCTTTCGGCATTCCCTTTCTCGGCCGGCCGCGCAGCGAGGCGGCCGAAAGCGCCAGGGAGGTCGACCGACTCTCGCTCGCGGCGATGGCCTGTCTCGCCGCTGCTCTGCCTCTTCGCCGGCGTCTTTCCCGGCCAGGCGATCGACGCGCATCGCGCCGGCGACCGAATTCGCCGTCGGCGCGCACATGCCGAACTCAGTCCTCGACTGCCTGGCTGTCGATCGCGCCGGTCGCGGCGAGCCGCAGCTCGTACAACGGCCTGCTCGTCGCGATCTTCATCGTCATGTCGGCGACGATGGCGTCGACCGTCATCCACCGTTTCGCCTCGGGCGCGCTGCGGCGCGCGCCGGCCTGGGACTGCGGCTTTCCCGATCCCGCGCCGACGACGCAATACAGCGGCGAAAGCTTCAGCCAGCCGATCCGGCGGGTGTTCGGCCGGCTCGCCTTCGTGGTGGAGGAGCGGATCGACATGCCGCGCCCGGGCGAAACGCGGCCCGCCCGTCTCGAACTCAGGCTCAGCGACCGGATCTGGAACACGCTCTACCTGCCGCTGATCGTGCGTCGTCGAGCGCGCCGCGGTGCAGCTCAACCGCCTGCAGTTCCTCACCATCCGGCAGTACCTCAGCGTCGTGTTCGGCGCCCTGGTCGTCCTTCTGATCGTGCTCGCGTCATGGCCATGATCGTCGACTCTCATCGGCCTGGTCTTCCAGCTCCTGCAGATGACGCTGGTCATCCTGATCGCGCCGCTGCTGACGGGCGTGGTGCGCGCGACCAAGGCGCGCTTGACCCGCCGCCGCGGGCCGCCGCTCCTCCAGCCCTATCGCGACCTCTTGCGGCTGGCCCGCAAGGAGGCGATCGTGGCCGACAGCGCCTCGTGGCTCTTCCGCCTCGCGCCCTACTCGTCTTCGCCTCGACCTGGGTCGCCGCGGCGCTGATCCCGACCTTCGCCACCGGGCTTCTGTTCTCCTGGTCGGCGGACCTGATCGCCATCATCGCGCTGCTCGGCGCCGGACGCTTCTTTCTGGCGCTCGCCGGGCTCGACGTCGGCACGAGCTTCGGCGGCCTGGGCTCGAGCCGCGAATCCCTGTTCGGCGCGCTCGCCGAGCCGGCGATGATCGTCATCGTCTTCTCGCTCGCGCTGATCGCGGGCTCGACCCAATTGTCGACGGTGGCGGCCTACATGGCCTCCGGCGTCGTCGGCCTGCGCGTCACGCTCGGCATGGCGCTGGTCGCGCTTGATCATCGTCGCGCTCGCCGAGAACGGCCGCATTCCCGTCGACAACCCGGCGACCCATCTCGAGCTCACCATGGTGCACGAGGCGATGATCCTCGAATATTCGGGGCGGCACCTCGCCGTGATCGAGCTCGCCGCCATGCTGAAGCTCGCGCTCTACGTCTCGCTCATCATCTGCGTCTTCGTTCCCTGGGGCGCGGCGATCGCCGACGCGAGCGTGGCGGACCGCGTCTTCGGCGCGATCGTCTATGTCGTGAAGCTGCTCGCGGCGGGCGTCGCGCTCGGCGCGTTCGAGACCAGCATCGCCAAGATGCGGGTCTTCCGCGTGCCGGATTTCGTCGGCGCGGCGCTGATGCTCGGCTTCCTCGGCGCGCTGCTCCTGTTCGTGTCGAGGACGCTCAAATGAAGGGCCTCGCCTTCGACGTCTCGCACCTGCTCGCCGGCGGCCTCGTGCTGGTGAGCTTCCTGCTGCTCTACCAGAACCGCCTCTACGCGCTGCTCAACATGTCTTCGCCCTGCAGGCGGTCGTGCTGTCGCTCTCGGTCGCCTGGCAGGCCTACGTGCAGGACGCGAACCATCTCTACGTCACCGCCTTCATCGCCTTCGCCTTCAAGGCGATCGTCATCCCGATCGCGCTGCACCGGATCATCGCCCAGCTCGGCATCGACCGCGACGTCGAGAACGTCGTCGGCGTCGGGGCTGACCATGCTGGCCGGCCTCGCGCTGGTCGCGCTCTCCGAGGTCGTCATGCTGCGCATCGCCAGCGACGCCGACGTGCTCGCCCGCGAGGACCTCGCCTTCGCCCTGTCGGTCGTGCTGCTCGGCATGCTGATGATGGTGGTGCGGCGCAACGCCGTGTCGATGGTGGTCGGCTTCATGTCGCTCGAGAACGGGCTCATCCTCGCCGCGCGCCGGCGCGAAAGGCATGCCGCTGGTGGTCGAGGTCTCGGTCGCCTTTTCGGTGCTGGTGGCGCTGGTGGTGATCGGCGTGTTCCTGTTCCGCATCAGCGAGCGGTTCGAGTTCGATCGACGCCGAGGCGCTCGACAGCTTCCGGGAACGAGGCCGATGAGCTTCGCGCCGAACGCGACCATCGTCCTCCTCGCGCTGCCGCTGGCCACGGCGGCGCTGCTCGCCGTCCTGCCGTCGTATCGCCTGTCCGCCGCGCTGAACGTGGCGGCCGCTTTCGCGACCTTCCTCGCCTCTGCGTCCCTGTTCGTCGCGGCGCCGCCGCCCGAACGCCTACATCCTGATCGACGACCTCAACGTCGTCTTCATCGTGCTCAACACCTTCGTCGGCTTCACCGCGAGCGTGTTCAGCGCCACCTACATCGCCCACGAGATCGAGACCGGCCGGCTGACGACGACGCATCTGCGCTTCTATCATGCGATGTATCAGTTCCTGCTGTTTTCGATGAATCTGGCGCTGATCGCCAACAATATCGGCCTGATGTGGGTGGCGATCGAACTGGCGACGCTGACCACGGTGCTGATGGTCGGGATCTACCGCACGCAGGCGGCGATCGAGGCGGCGTGGAAATATTTCATCCTCGGCAGCGTCGGCATCGCGCTCGCCCTGTTCGGCACGATCCTGATCTACATGGCGGCGCAGCCGGTGGTCGGCGAAGGCGTTCCGGCGATGCTGTGGACCAGCCTGATCGACCATGCGCCGCAGTTCGACCCGACGCTGCTCGACCTCGCCTTCGTCTTTCTGCTGCTCGGCTACGGCACCAAGGTGGGCCTTGCGCCGTTGCACGCCTGGCTGCCCGACGCCCACGCCGAAGGGCCGACGCCGATCTCCGCGGTCCTGTCCGGCCTCCTGCTCAACGTCGCGCTCTACGCCGTGCTGCGCTTCAAGCTGCTGCTCGACGCCAACGCGCGCGCGCTCGCGCCCGGTCCGCTGATGGCGACGCTCGGCCTCGTCTCGGTGGTGTTCGCCGCCTTCATGCTTTACCGCCGCCGCGACGTGAAGCGCATGTTCGCCTATTCGTCGATCGAGCACATGGGGATCATCGTGTTCGCCTTCGGCGTCGGCGGGCCGCTCGCCAATTTCGCCGCGCTCCTGCACATGGCGATGCACAGCCTGACCAAGTCGGCGATCTTCTACACGGTCGGCCAGATCGCGCAGGTCAAGGGGACCCAGCAGATCGCCGAGATCCGCGGCCTGACCGTCACCCACCCGCTGCTCGGCTGGAGCCTCGTGTTCGGCGTGTTCGCGATCGTCGGCCTGCCGCCGATGGGCGTGTTCATGAGCGAGTTCCTGATCGTGAGCTCGACCTTCGCGCGCGCCCCGTGGCTCGCGCTGGCGCTCGGCCTTCGGCGTCCTGCTGGCGCTCGGCGCGCTCGTCCTCCGGATGCAGGGCATGGCCTTCGGCGCGCCGGCCGGCTCGACCGCGCCGGCCAAGGCCTCTGCCCTGCCGATCTTCGCGCATTTCGCGCTCGGTGCTGGTGGCCGGCGTCTGTCTCCCGCCTCCGCTGGTGACGTGGTTCCAGCACGTCGCGCAGCTCTTGCGGTAGGGGTGGACGGAATCGAGATCGAGTTGCGCACCCCATCGCTCTCAAATCGCGCGCGAGCGCATCCCTTCCCCAGCTTCGCTGGGGAAGGTGGCGCGAAGCGCCGGATGGGGTGTGGCCAGCTGCTTCGGCCATTGTCGGATTGCGCGAACGTCATCGCGAATTTTCGTCACGATCCATACCTGCTTTCCGTACCCCATCCGGCGCTACGCGCCACCCCCGGGTCTTCGCCCGGGGGCAGGCTCTTCCCTCGCCAAGCTGGGGAAGGCGATATCCGGAGAGCGCCCATGACCTCCGCCCGCCTCCTCTCCGGCGAAGCCGAATGGTTCGAGGCCGGCCGCCGCATGGCCGCCGGCGAGGCGACGCTCGTCAGCCTGTGGGGCGACGAGGGCCGGATGCGGCTCGGCGGTGCGCGAGGCCGACGGCGACGCTCGCCGTCGTCGACATGCCTCTGCGACCGCGGCGCCTTTCCCTCCCTCGCGGCGCTGCATCCGCCGGCCAGCCGGCTCGAGCGGGCGGCCTGCGACCTCTACGGCTTCTTCGCGCTCGGCGCGCCGGACGGCCGCCGCTGGCTCGATCACGGCCGCTGGCCGTTGCGCCATCCGCTCGGGGACCGCGCACCCCACGACGGCGCGCCCGACGCCTACGCCTTCCTCGAAGCCAAGGGACCGGGCCTGCATCAGATTCCGGTCGGCCCGGTCCACGCCGGGATCATCGAGCCGGGCCATTTCCGCTTCCACGCCGGCGGCGAGGCGGTCGTGCGGCTCGAGGAGCGGCTCGGCTACACCCACAAGGGCGTCGACGCGCTGATGCGCGGCGCGAGCCTCGAGCGCGCCGCCGAGCTCGCGGGACGGGTCAGCGGCGACTCCACCGTCGCCTACGCCGTCGCCTTCGCCCGCGCCGTCGAGGCCGCGCTCGGCGCCGAGGCGCCGCCGCGGGCGCACGCCCTGCGCGGCGTGATGGCCGAGCTCGAGCGGCTCGCCAATCATTTCGGCGACATCGGCGCGATCTGCAACGACGCCGCCTTCGCCCTCATGCTCGCCCATTGCGGAATCCTGCGGGAGCGGACCCTGCGCGCGGCGAACGCCGCCTTCGGCCATCGGCTGATGATGGACGCGGTCGTCCCCGGCGGCGTCGCCGTCGATCTCGCCGCCGAAGGCGTCGCGGCGATCCGGGCGCTGATCGCCGAGGCCCGCGCGACCTTCCCCAAGCTCGTGCGGCTTTACGACAACACGGCCTCGCTGCAGGACCGCACGGTCGGGACCGGCGTGCTCGCATGCCGATCTCGCGCGCCAGTTCGGCGCAGGGGGCGTCGTCGGGCGCGCCTCGGGGCGCGATTTCGACGCGCGGCGCGACCATCCCTATCCGCCTTACGACGCGCTGACGTTCAAGGTCCCGACGCGCAAGGCCGGCGACGTCAACGCCCGCATCTGGGTTCGCATCGCCGAGGTCGGCGAGAGCCTGGAACTGATCGAGGCGATGCTGGCGCGCCTGCCCGACGGGCCGGTCCGCGCGGCGCTTCCCGGCCCGGGGGCTCCATGCGAAGGGTTTGCGCTCGTCGAGGCGTTCCGCGGCGACGTGTTCGCCCATGTTCGTCTCGCCGAGGACGGAACGGTCGCCCGCTGCCATCTGCGCGACGCCTCGTGGCTGCAATGGCCGCTGCTCGAGGCGGCGATCAAGGGGAACATCGTCGCCGACTTCCCCTTGTGCAACAAGTCGTTCAACGGCTCCTATTCCGGATGCGATCTCTGAGATGCGCTACACCCTGCTCCAGGGCCTTCGGCCTCCGCTGACCGAAGCCGCCCCCGGCGCCGACGATCCGGAACTCGCGGCGCTCGCCGCCTCGGTGCGCGAGGCCTCGGAGCGGACGCTCGGACGAAGCCTCGCGATCCGGCACGTCGACGCCGGCTCATGCAACGCTGCGAGCTCGAGATCCACGCGCTCAACAACGCGTTCTACGACATCGAGCGGTTCGGCTTCCGCTTCGTCGCCTCGCCCCGCCACGCCGACGTGCTGCTGGTGACCGGACCGGTGACGCTCAACATGCGCGAGGCGCTGACCCGCACCTACGCCGCGACGCCGGCGCCCGAAATGGGTGATCGCCTCGCGGCGCCTGCGCGGCGGACGGCGGCGTTTTCGCCGGCAGCTACGCGGTCGCGGGCGGCGTTGCGAGCCGTCGTCCCGGTCGACCTCGTCATCCCCGGCTGCCCGCCGAGCCCGGCGGCGCTGATGAAGGGGCTGCTCGCGCTGATGCGGGGCGGGAGGAAGTCAGGCGCTTTTCCGTCGTGCAGGCCTCCTGCTAGACTCCTGTCGTTCACCCCGTGAGAGCCCCCATGCCCTACGCCCGCTACCCGTCCCTGTTCGACAAGGTCGTCTTCATCACCGGCGGCGGGTCGGGGATCGGCGCGGCGATGGTCGAGGCCTTCGCTCTGCAGAAGGCGAACGTCGCTTTCGTCGACATCGCAGGTCGAGGCGTCGAAGGCGCTGGCGGCGAAGCTCGCCGCCGCGCGGACAGGCGCCGCTGTTCATTCCTTGCGACCTCACCGACCTCAACGCGCTCGAGGCGGCGATGGAGGAGGTCGCGCCAGCGGCTCGGGCCGATCGGCGTGCTGATCAACAACGCCGCCAACGACCAGCGCCAGGACGCCGACGAGGTCAGCGAGGAGGACTGGGACCGGGCGATGGCGGTCAATCTCAAGCACCAGTTCTTCGCCGCCCAGATCGCGCGCCGCTCGATGCGCGAACTCGGCGGCGGGTCGATCGTCAACTTCTCCTCGACCGCCTGGATGATCGGCGTCAACCGGCTTTCGGTCTATTCGACCGCCAAGGCGGCGGTCGTCGGCCTGACCAAGAGTCTGGCCCGCGAGTTCGGACCCGACAACATCCGCGTCAACGCCATCGCGCCCGGCGCCGTCATCACCGAGCGTCAGCGCCGCCTGTGGATGAGCGAGGAGGACATCGCCGAGCTACCGGGCGCGCCAGTGCCTCGACCGCACGCTGGTCGCCGAGGACGTGGCGCGGCTGGCGCTGTTCCTCGCCTCCGACGACAGCGCGATGATCACCAAGCAGTGCTTGCTGGTCGATGGCGGCTTGTGTTGACGTCGGCGGTGCAACCTTGACGAAATTTGCGCTTGATTGACCGGCTCGGGCGGCGCATCTTCGCCCATCCACGAGGCCGGGCAGGAAACCCGCCCGACAAGGAGGAGACGGAATGACAGTTGCGCGCATTCTCGCGGAAAAGGGGCGCGAGGTCTTCACCACGCAGCCGCATCGCACATTGAGGGAAGTCATCGAGATGCTCGCCGACAAGGGCGTCGGCGCGGCGGTCGTCACCGACGCGGCGATGAACGTTCTCGGCATCCTGTCCGAGCGCGACGTCGTTCGCGTCATCGGCCGCCACGGCGCTGCGGCGTTGGACGATCAGGTTTCGCGCCACATGACGCCGAAGGTCATCACGGTCACGCGCGACACGACGATCGATCAGATGATGGAGACGATGACGGAAGGCCGCTTCCGCCATCTGCCGGTCGTCGAGGACGGGCGGCTCATCGGCATCGTGTCGATCGGCGACGTCGTCAAGCGCCACGTCAGCGCGATCGACAGCGAACGGCGGGCTTTGCGCGAGTATATCGCGACCGCCTGAAGACGCGCCGCCGACAGTCAGCCGCCGGCGGACTCGATCCGCGGGGCGTCGATGTGCTCGGCGATCTCGGCGGCCGCTTTGCGGACCGCGTCGCGGCCGATGGCGATCAGTTCGTCGGCGCGGTTGAACTCGAACATGCCGATCTTGCCGACCTTGAGCTGGATCAGCGCGTCCGGCGGGTCGCCGGCGAGCCGGGACCGCATGATGCGGTCCTGAAGGATGTCGAAGGCGTTGACCATCACCGTCATCAGGCCGGGCGGCGGGGGATCCGGGTCGCCCGAAGCGCGCGGCGTTCCGCGCCACCAACGCGCGATGACGCCGCCCGGATCGTTGGCCGGCTCATCGAGCGGCGGCGGCGGCTCCATCGGACCGAAAGGATCAGGGATCGCCGTGCCGCGCCCCGCGCTGTCGCTCGAAATGTTGAACGCGATCACCCGCTCGGCGCCGAGCGCACGGGCGACGCTGACCGGCACCGGATTGACGATCGCGCCGTCGAACATCCAGCGGCCCTCGACCCGGACCGGCTCGAACACGCCGGGCAGCGCATAGGACGCGCGGATCGCCTCGACCAGCAGGCCGCGCTGCAGCCAGATTTCATGCCCCCCGCCGATCTCGGTCGCGACGCCCGCGAAGCGGATCGGCAGGTCCTCGATCCTGAGGCCGCCGAGCTCCGCCTCGAGCTTGGCGCGCAGCCGTTCTCCGCTGATCAGCCCGCCGCCGGCGAAGGAGAAGTCGATCAGGCCGAACATCCGCCGTCGGGTCAGGGAGCGGGCGAAAGCCTCCAGCATGTCGAGCTTGCCCGCGGCGTAGCAGCCGCCGACGAGCGAGCCGATCGACGATCCGACGACGATCTCGGGCCTGATCCCGCGGGCGTTGAGCTCCTGCAGCGCGCCGATATGCGCCCAGCCGCGCGCCGCGCCGGCCCCGAGCACCACGCCGATCCTGGCCGAACGGAACCGTGCTCCGCTCGGCGCGGACTCGGCGTCGCCTTTCCAGTATGGCGTCCAGAACATTGTGCGCGAACCTAACGCGAACTCAAGATGAGGTCTCCGACGGACCCCCCGGCGTTTTCTCCCGGGCGAACCAAGCCTGCGCCCCAAGCTTCGCCAGCGAACGACCGCAACGTGTCAAATCAAGGGCGCCGCCGCTGAACAGGCGTCATTTCCACCGCGATTGATCGTACGCCGGCCGGATTGGGCCAGATTGCGATGGTTGAGCCCCGCGACCCGGTCGGCGCCTTGACGGCCGGATCGCTGAACTTGCGAGGGCGTTGCGGTCGGACCGTCGGCCTCACTCCGATCTTTTCGCGTCGACGAAGGCGAGGCGCGGTCCGGCGGAATCGCTTTCGAGCCTCCGATAAAAGCAGGAACGCCGGCCTGTGTGGCAGGCGCCGCCGTCGCCGCCGACCCGGACGAGGGCGAGGAAGGCGTCCTGGTCGCAATCGACCCGCATCTCGACCAGCGTCTGCGTCTGGCCGGATGTGTCGCCCTTCCGCCACAGCGCTCCGCGCGAGCGCGACCAATAGTGGACGACGCCGGTCTTCAGCGTCGCCCCGAGCGCCTCGGCGTTCATGTGCGCGACCATCAGGACGTCGCCCCGCGCAGCGTCGACCGTTACGCAGGTCGCCAGGCCGTCCGCGCCGAATTTCGGCTGGAAGGCGAGGCCCTCCTCGCGGTCAGGGGCCTCATTCACGGCGAGCGCGCTCCGCGCAGCAGGCTGAAGAAGCGCATCTGCTCGTTCGGATCGTCGCGGAAAACGCCGCTGAACTGGGTCGTCACGGTCGACGCGCCTTGCTTGCGCACGCCGCGCATCGCCATGCAGGTGTGCTCGGCCTCGAGAATCACCGCGACTCCGCGCGTCTCCAGCGTCTTCTCGATCGCTTCGATGATCTGGGCCGACAGCGCCTCCTGGGTCTGCAGACGCCGGGCGAAGGTGTCGACGATCCGTGCGAGCTTCGACAGGCCGACGACGCCGCGACGGGGATAGTAACCGATGTGCGCCTTGCCGAAGAACGGCGCGATATGATGCTCGCAGTGGGAGACGAAGGCGATGTCGCGCACCAGGACGAGGTCCTTGTAGCCCGAAACGTCGTGGAACACGCGCTTCAGCGGCTTGGTCGGGTCCTCGCGATAACCGGCGAACAGCTCCTCGTACGACTTCGCGACGCGCCGGGGCGTGTCGATCAGGCCCTCTCGGTCCGGATCGTCGCCCGCCCAGGCGATCAGGGTGCGCACGGCGGCTTCGGCCTCTTCGCGGGTCGGCCGCTGCGCGGGCTGTGCGGGAACGGCCGCAACGACCGCTTTCAACTTTACGACCTCGTCCATCCGATAGTCCTTGCCGCGCTGGCCGACGAGCGCATGGCTCCCCGTCTCGATTTCGGCCGCCGGCGCCCCTATATAGGACCGCAACGGCGCTCCGCCACCCATTCCACTTTCTCGACTTTCGCATGCTTGACGACATTTACAACCGGCGTGTGCTGGAGCTGGCCGCGGACATCCCGCGGCTCGGCCGCCTCGCCGCTCCCGACGCGACGGCCAAGGCCCATTCGCGGCTTTGCGGGTCGACGGTCGTCGTCGACCTCGTTGTCAGCGATGGCCGCGTCGTCGATTTTGCCCACGACGTCAGGGCGTGCGCGCTCGGGCAGGCCTCGTCGTCGCTGATGGCGCGGCATGTGATCGGCGCAACCGCCGAGGAGCTTCTGGCGCTGCGCGACACTATGACCCGGATGCTGAAGCAGAACGGGCCGCCGCCGGACGGTAAATGGGCGGATTTCGCCGTGCTCGAGCCGGTCCGCGCCTATCGGGCGCGCCACGCCTCGACGCTTCTCACCTTCGACGCAGTCGCTGACGCTCTCGGCCAGATCGCGCGGAAATCGGCGGAAACCGCCGAGGCGTCATGACCGCGCCCGCCCTTGCGTCGCGCCGGACGGCGCATGCGCTGATCCGGTTCTATCAGCTTACGCTGTCGGGCCTCAGCGGACGTCAGTGCCGTTATCTGCCCACCTGCTCGGCCTATGCGGACGAGGCGATCGCGCGCCACGGCCTCTGGGCGGGGGCGTGGATGGGAACGGCGCGCATCTGTCGCTGCCGCCCATGGGGCGGCTCGGGATTCGATCCGCCGCCGCACGACCTTCCGGCCGGCGCCACGTGGGCGCGACCGTGGCGCTACGGCCGCTGGCGCTTTCGCTGCGACTGATCTGCGGCTACCACCGCCTTGCCTCCGCCGCCCTCGGCCTTTATGGACGGGAGGCATTCCGACAGAGCCGAAGAGATTTTTCCGCATGGCCGAGCCCAGCCGCGCAGCCAACGCGTCCGCGCCGCGTATCGAGGGTGGACGTTTCCTGATCGTCGAAGCGCGCTTTTACGACGCGATCGGCCAGCATCTGCTTGACGGCGCGACGCGCGCGCTCGCCGCCGCCGGCGCGACCTGGGATCGCGTCGGCGTCGCCGGCGCGCTCGAGATCCCGGCCGGCATGGCGATCGCGCTCGATGCGGCCGCGGCGTCCGGCCGCCCCTATGACGGCGCGGTGGCGCTCGGCTGCGTGATGCGCGGCGACACCTATCATTTCGAAATCGTCGCGGGCGAATCGGCGCGGGCGCTGATGGACATGTCCGTGCAACGGAAGCTCGCGCTCGGCAACGGCGTCATCACGACCGAAACCGTCGCCCAGGCCGAGGAGCGCGCCGATCCTCAGCGCGGCGACAAGGGCGGCGACGCAGCCCGGGCCGCGATCGGACTTGCGCTCCTCAAACGCAAGATGGCCGGTCAATGAAGATCAAGAAGTCGGAGCGGCGTTCCGCCGCGCGCCTCGCCGCCTCCCAGGCCCTCTATCAGATGGAGGTCGCCGAGAAGGGGCTCGACGACATTCTCGCCGAGTTCGAGGCCCACTGGATCGGCCAGGAGATCGAGGGCGACGCGTACAATCCGGCCGAGGTCGCGTTTTTCCGCAACGTCGTCTCGGGCGTGCTCGGCGACCAGACCCCGATCGATCGCGGCCTCGACGCCGCGCTGGCGGAGGGCTGGCCGCTCAGACGGGTCGAGGCGCTGATGCGGGCGATCCTGCGGGCCGCGTACTACGAACTGCGCAGCCGGCCGGACGTGCCGGCGCGGGTCGTCCTCACCGAATACGTCGACGTCGCGGCCGCGTTCTTCGGTCCGGACGAGTGCGGCATGATCAATGCGGTGCTGGATAGCCTTGCGCGCCAGACCCGCCCAGGTGAATTCCTCCTCGACCGATAGTCGGCGTCAACATCGGAGCGCGTCAGGACTTCCGATACGTTAATCCTAACCTGAAATTTGTTGCGCGGCTTCTGTGGAAAACGGAGGCGCGCGCGTTAGCGTTGTGTTAATCATGTCGAATCAAAGTGGAGTTCGTTTCCCGTTTGGAAACCATTTGCGCAGGGTTCACTTATCGACCGCGCCGGGATCGCCGCCATGCCGATGACCGATTCCTCTGAGGGATTCTCCGGACTGAAACAATGGTCGGAGCCCCTCATCTTCGACCGGCTTCATACAACCTATCGCAGGCTGTTGCGTGACGACGGCCTCGCGCGTGGAATATGCCGCCTTCATGCCCGCGTCTGGCGCGCGCTGATCGGCGGCGACATGCAGAGCTTCGAGGCCCTGCGGGAGGCGCTGGTCTCGGCGCTCGATGAGGCGAGCCTGACGCTCGACCATCTCGCCGAGGTCGACGGCGAGATCATGGTGGAGCTGCTCGAAGTCGTCGTCTCCCGCTACAACCGCTCGCAGCGCACCGCGATCGCCTATCACCTCGCCCTGATGGAGCTCGCCGGCCGACTTCGGCCTGCTCACGCGGCGGCCTGAGCGCCAAGCCGTTTGACGGCGGACGCGTCCTCCCGATCGCCGGTTGATTGACGGCGGCGGCCTTGGCTTCGGGCGCCGCGCCGCGCATAAACGTCCGCCCATGCCTCAAAGCGTCGCCAACCCCCGCGAGGGGCGCCGATGAAGGCGCCGCGCCCTGTGCTCGTGCGCCTGGCGAGGCTCCGCGCCCGTCTGCGCGCGAGCGAACTCGGGCTGGTCCTCCTGGCGATCGTCGTCGGCGTGCTCGCGGGCCTCGCCGTCAGCGCGATGACCGCTGGTCGTCAATTTCGCGCATGTCGTGATCTACGGCATCCCGTTCGACACGCGCCTCAGCGCCGTCCGAGCGCGTCCCTCCGGTCGCAGCCTTCGCCGCGCCGATGCTCGCCGGCCTCGCGCTCGGCGCCGTCGACGTCTGGCGGGCGCAGAGGAAGCTGCCCGCCGCTGTGGACCCGGTCGAGGCCAACGCCCTGCGCGGCGGGCGCATGTCGCTGTCCGAGAGCGTGCTCGTCGCCGCCCAGACGGTGCTGTCGAACGGCTGCGGCGCTTCGGTCGGCCTGGAGGCGGGCTACGCGCAGATCGGCGGCGGCCTCGCCTCGCGGCTCGGAATCAACGGCCGGCTGCGCCGACACGACCTGCGCATGCTGGTGGGCTGCGGGGCGGGCGGGGCGATCGCGGCGGCGTTCGGCGCGCCGCTGACCGGCGCCTTCTATGCTTTCGAGCTGATCATCGGCGCCTATTCGCTCGCCATCGCCGGCCCGGTGTTCGCGGCCACGCTGACCGCCACGCTGACCACCAAGGCGATCGTCGGCTCGCCCTATGTCATCAACGCCCCGGAGGTGCCGGCACTCACTTTCCTGCATTACGGCGCGCTGATCGTCCTCGGCCTCGTCGCGGCGGCGCTCGGGGTCGGGGCGATGCGGGTCGCCGCGCTGATCGAGCGGGCGTTCCGCTTCGCCGTCCGCTCGCGGCTTCTGAGGCCCGTCGCGGGCGGTGTCCTGCTCGGCGCGATGGCGCTGTATACCCCGCAGGTGCTCGGCGCCGGGCACGGCGCGCTCGGACTCGACCTCTACTGGCCGCTCAGCGGCCGGCGAACTCGTCGTCCTGATCGTGCTGAAGCTGTTCGCCTGCATGGCCTCGCTCGCTTCGGGCTTCCGCGGCGGCCTGTTCTTCGCGTCGCTGTTCGTCGGCTCGCTGCTCGGCAAGCTCTATGCGATCGGCGTCACCGCCGCGTTTCCGACGCTCGGGCTCGATCCCGTGGCGTGCGTGCTGGTCGGCATGGGGGCGCTCAGCACCGCGATCGTCGGCGGACCGCTGACCATGACGTTCCTGGTGCTGGAGAGCACCGGCAATCTCGGCATCGCCGGCGGCGCGCTCGCCGCCTCGATCGCGGCGTCGCTCGCGGTGCGGGCGACGTTCGGCTACTCGTTCACCACCTGGCGCCTGCATCTGCGCGGCGAGACGATCCGCGGCGGCCAGGACATCGGCTGGCTGCGCGATCTCACCGTCGGCAAGATGATGATCCCCTCCCCCTCGGTGTTCCTCGCCGACAAGAGCGTGCGCGCATTCCGCGAGGCCTATCCGCTCGGCAGCGCCAATGTCGTGGTCGCGGTCGGCGACGACGCGCGCTACCGGGGACTGATTCTCGTTCCCGAAGCGCACGCGCAGACGCTGGCCGACGATGACGACGGCGGTCCGGTCGCGCTTCTCGTCCATCTGCCGGCGACGACGCTTCATCCCGACGACGACATCCAGACGGCGCTCGACCTGTTCGGCGCGGCGCAAGCCGACACGCTCGCCGTCATCGAACGCGACGACGGCCATGTGATCGGCACCCTCGGCGAAGCCTTCGCCGCGCGGCGCTACGCGCAGGAGACGAACGGGGCGATGAAGGGCGTGCTGGGCGGAGGGTGACGCAAGGCGAAGCTAAGTTTCACCACGAAGGACACGAAGTCGCACAAAGACTTGGGGCTCGCAAAAAACTTCGTGCCTCTTCGTGTCCTTCGTGGTGAAAAGATCGTCGCACGCCACAGATTACTTCGCCCTCACCTGCGCTCGAAGCATCTCGACGAACCGCTTCAGGTCCGCATCGTCCGGCGTGATCGTCGCGAGCTTTTCCGCGTAACCAAGCGCGGCCGCGAGGTCGCCCTCCTGCTGCTCGATCTCGGTCAGCAGGGTCAGGAGCTGCCGGTTGTCGGGATGACGCCGGAGCGCGTCGGCGAGCGTCCTCAGCGCGTCGGGAGCGCGGCCGGCCGAATTCAGCGCCACCCCGTAGACATAGGCGTTCTGAGGATTATCGGGCGCAAGCGCCGCCGCCTGCTGCAGTTCGCCGAGCGCCTCGGCCGACCGCTTCATCCTGACGAGCGCCAGCCCCAGCGCGGAATGCAGGCCGGCGTCGTTCGGCGAGGCGGCGAGCGCCGCGCGGAGAATCGCCTCGCCGACGGCGTCGCGGCCCATCTGGCGGTCGAGGTCCGCGAGATTGACGGCGGCGGGGGCGAATTGCGGTGCGAGCTTCAGGGCGGCCTTGTATTCGGCTTCCGCTTCCGCAGTCCGTCCCTCGCGCGCGTAAAAACTGCCGAGCGTCAGGCGCGCTTCGGGCCGGTCGGCGTTGAGGTCCTGGGCCGCGATAAACTCGGCCGCGGCGCGGTCGAAGGCGGCGCGGTCGCCTTCCGGCCGGCGCGCCGCCGGCATGGCGGCGAGAAGGTCGACGGCGCGGATGCGCACGCCCCGGACCGGGTCGCTCATCAGCGGCGCCGCGATCGGCCAGAGGTCTTCGGGCGGCGCGCCTACCAGCATGTCGAGCGCGCCGATCCTGACCATGGGGTCGGAATCGGCGAGCCCCGTCCTCGCAAGGCCGACCGTCTTGTCCGAGAGGAACGGTTGAAGTTCGGCGAGCGCGCCGGCGCGGACGAATCCCGGCGTCTCGCGGTTCGAGGCGACTTCGGTCATCAGCGCCTCGGCGTCGGCCGCATCCGTCCAGGCGTCGTGGAACGCCGCGGCGTAGCGCTGGAAGCCCTTGCGGTCCGGGCCATGCCAGCTTTGCAGGGCGTCCGCCGCCCATTGCGGCGGTTTTGTCGGCATGGCAGGCGGTGCAGGCGTTGGGCGTGCCGAGACTGGCCGAAAGGTCCGGCCGGGGGATGCGAAATCCATGGTCGTGGCGGGCGTGCACGACCATGTAGGTCCGCGCTCGGCATGTGGCAGTCGGGACAGCCGACCGGCGGGTTCACGCCTTCGTGCCGGGTGTGGGCGGCGACGGCGTATGTATCGGGCGCGTGGCATTGCAGGCAAACGCCGTCGCCGGGCAGCTTCAGCTTCGCGCTGTGCGGGTCGTGGCAGTCGCTGCAGGTGACGCCCTTGGCGAACATCTTGCTCTGCTTGAACGAGCCGTAGTTGTAGACCTCGTCCTCCATCTGCCCGTCGGCGAAATAGAGCCCGCGCGACAGCGGCTCGACGACATGGGTGTCGGAGAGCCATCGCCCGGGAACCCAGTCCTCGGCGATCTGGCCGCGGCGGGCGTGGCAGAGGCCGCAGGTCTCGACCTCCTTGCGCAGCGTCGCGGGTCCGGCGCTGGGAACCGCGTTGCCGGTCGCAGGATCGATCGCCCAGGTCCGGCTCGCGCGCTCGTCGAACCGGACGACGAGGCCCATCGGGTCCCTGTCGCCGCGCGGCGCCGTCCAGCCTTCATGCGCCTTCGCCCAGGCGACATGGGCCGAGCCCTGGCCGTGGCAGGTCTCGCAGCCGACGCTGATCTCCGCCCAGGAGGTGGCGAACGTGTCCGCGGTCGCGTCGTAGGTCTTGCGTACGCCGGTCGAATGGCACTCGGCGCACATGAAGTTCCAGTTCTGGTTGAGCTTCGTCCAGTGCAGGACGTCGTCGTGCGGGATCGGCTCGTTGGGATAGAGGGAAAACCAGCGTTGCCCGCCCTTGTCCTTCGGCCGGCTGTCCCAGGCGATCCCCAGCGCCTGAAGACGGCCGTCTGGGAAGGCGATCAAATACTGCTGCAGCGGATAAACGCCGAACGTGTATCGGATCTCGAATTCGGCGAGCTTGCCGTCCGGTCCGTCGGTCTCGACCAGGAATTTTCCGTCGCGCCGATAGAATCGCGACGGGACGCCGAAATGCTCGAAAGCGGCGTTGTCGAAATCGCCGAGCACCGAAGCGTCGGTCGCGTGGTCCATCGCCGCCTCGTGATGCGACCCGGCCCACAGCTTCGCCTCGTCGGCATGGCATTCGGCGCAGGTTGCGCTGCCGACGTAGGCCAGGGGCGGCTGGGCGTCGGCGGCTCGGGCGATCGACCCGATCTTCGGCGCGCCGCCGCTGAGGCAGGCGAGCGCCGCGAGGACGCCGAGCCGGACGGTCAGGCGGCGCAGGCTCAATGGGCAGTCCTTCCCGGCGATCGGCGGGTTCGCGCCGGCTCCTCGACGCCGGCGAGGCTTAGGGCGCGGGCGGCGAACCGGTCAAGGGCGAGCGCCTGCTTGCCGCGTCGCGCCGCTGCGGGCAATGTTCCACTCGCGATTACGCCTGGCTCGACGGGTCCGAACGGCAAAACGCTCTCGCGGACTATTGACCAACGGGACCGGAAAGGGGCGCGACTTTGACGTTTCTCCGTCTCTGGCTCAGGCGCCTCGGCGTCGCGCTGCTCGGCGCCTTCGCGATCTGGCTGATCGCCTTTGTTTTCCGCTTCACCGACCAGCGGCTGCCGACGATCCTGGCCCTGGCGCTCGTCTACGGAGTCGCGGCGTATGTCATCCTGCCGCGCATCGTCTGGATGAGTCTAAAGCTCCTGAAACGGGGCAGCGTGCCGAGCTTCACGGTGACCGGCGACGGGTTTCCCGGCGATCCGGTCAATCTCGCGCTGGTCGGCGCCTACGCCGAACTCTGCGCGGCCTTCGCCCGCGCCGGCTGGATCGCGGCGGACCCGCTCGGCCTGAAGAGTTCGTGGGGGATGGCCGTGTCCTTCGTCCTCAACCGCCCCTATCCATCGGCGCCGTTCAGCACGCTTTACCTGTTCGGCCGCAAGCAGGACGTCGGTTTCGAGAAGGCGATCGACAGGAGCCCGCGCAAACGCCATCACATCCGCTTCTGGGCGCTGAACCCCGATCGCGCAGCCGAGATCAATACGCCGGCGTTCTGGCTCAACGCCGACCGTCCCCCGTTCGACAAGCGCGTGCTGTGGGTCGGCGCTGCGACGCGCGACACCGGGCTCTCGTTCACCGAGTTCACCTTCCAGTTCACCCACGCCACCGACGCCGACACCAACGCGGAGCGCGATTTCGTGCTCGGCGAACTGAAAGCGGCTGGCGTCATCGGCGAGTTCACTTGGCATCGCGAAGGCGAGCGGCTGAAGCTCGGCAAGGTCAACCACTACGTCGCCGACGGCGAGATCGCGGTGGCGTGGCTCGTGTCACTGAGCGGCGGTCGCCGAAGCGGCCGCGGCGACGTGGCGAACGCTTGTTCACAAAAGTGAGACCTGATGGTGCTCTACAAAGCTGTCTTCAATTTGGCGCGCCCCCGTGCAGGTGCCGGAAGCTCGTCGGTTTAGAGGGAGCTTGATTGTGAGCGCAAAAACCATCGTCGCGTCTTCGCTTGGACTTCTCGTTGCGAGCCATGCCTATGCGGGAACGCCGCAAATCACCGACTTCAATCAGGGATGGTATGACCAGAACGGTCAAACCCAACAGAGCCCCGGCCCGAGCCCAACCGCCAACTACATCGTCGGAACACAAAACGGAATTCCAGACCCGTCTCAGGGCTACGCCGGCTTCTCATACAACTTCGCCGACTTCTTCTCGTTCAGCCTGAGCGGGATCGCGTCCGGCTCAATCGTCGCCGCCTCGGTGGAGATCGCTGGCGGGCAGAACGTGTTCGACAGCGGCCCGAACGGCGTCTTTTCGCTGTACGCCTCGCCAGTCGATCCCGCCGCCGACGGAACCGGCTTCCTCGCTGGGCTGACGACCGCCAACCTGATCGGCACGGCCAGCGTCACCGACGGCGGCTCGCTGGGCTTTTCCGATCCGGCGCCGAGCAGCGTCAAGGTCACGTTCAACGCGACGGGCCTTGCTGACCTCAACGCTGCCGCCGGCAAGCAATTCTACATCGGCGGGACCTTCACCGGCGCCGATCCTTACGTTCTGCTTCCCGGACCGGGCGGCCTGACCTTCGCCAACCTCTTCAATGGGTCTGGAAACGTCGCCGGCGCCCAGTTGTCGCTGACGACAAGCGTGCCCGAGCCGTCGACTTGGGCCATGCTGCTGGCGGGTTTCGGGGCTCTCGGCGCGGCCGGCTACGGCGGTCGCCGCCACCGAGCGTCGATCGCGGATTGAGTTTTGGCCCCAGGATCGATCTGGAGAGGAAGCCGCCCCGGTGGGGCGGCTTTTTGCGATCGACTGTCGTGGTGCGAAATGGCTTGAGCAACGCCGGCGCCCTTGCGCCGAGGCGAGTGGCGGGCTTGAGTGGCGGCATCCGGCCGCGAGCCGTCGACGGGCGGCGCGGCATAATCGCAAGGACTATCCATGGATCTACAGCTCAAGGGCAAACGCGCGCTCGTCACCGGCTCGACCGCCGGCATCGGGTTCGCCATCGCGGCGAGTCTGGCGCGCGAAGGCGCGACGGTGATCGTCAACGGCCGAACGCAAGAGGGCGTCGAGAAAGCGGTCGCCAGGATCAAGGCGGATGCCGGCGGCGACGTGGTCGGGTTCGCCGGCGACCTTGGCCATGCGCAAGCGGCCGAGGCGCTCGTCCAACGGCATGCCGAGGTCGACGTGCTCGTCAACAACCTCGGCATCTTCGAGCCGAAGCCGTTCGAGGCGATTCCAGACGACGACTGGATGCGCTTCTTCGAGGTCAATGTGCTGAGCGGCGTGAGGCTCGCCCGCCTCTACCTGCCGGCGATGAAGCGCGCGAACTGGGGCCGGATCATCTTCATCTCGAGCGAGAGCGCGCTTCAGATTCCGGCCGAGATGATCCACTACGGCGTCACCAAGACAGCGCAGATCGCGGTCGCCCGCGGGTTGGCCGAATCGCTTGCCGGAACCGGGATCACCGTCAACAGCGTGCTGCCGGGCCCGACCAAGTCGCGCGGCGTGGTCGAATTCGTCGACGCCCTGTCGAAGGGGACCGGCAAGGATTTCGACGCGTTCCAGACCGAGTTTTTTGACAAGGTGCGCCCGACGTCGCTGATCAAGCGTTTCGCGACGCCCGAGGAAGTGGCGGCGATGGTGACCTATGTCGCAAGCCCGCTCGCCTCCGCGACCACCGGCTCCGCGTTGAGGGTCGATGGCGGCGTGGTCAAGAGCGCGTTCTGAAGCCGCGGCGCCGGAACCGGCGACGCGCGCCCGCTCACTCCCAGCGTCCCGGCCCGGTCTGCCGCATCGTGATCACGTCGATGCGTCCCTTGTTCTCCGGGCCGCCGACCCAGCCCGACATGACCCAGCTCGTCAGGCCCACCACGATGGCGGCGAAGAAGGCCGGCCAGAAGCCGGTTACGATGAAGGAGTCCCTGAGGAACCAGGACACGAGCTCGATCATCAGGCCGTTGATCACCAGCAGGAACAGGCCCAGCGTCAGGAGCGTGATCGGGAACGTGAGAATGATGAGGATCGGCCGCACGACGGCGTTGATGACGCCGAGCAACAGCGCCGCGGCGATCAGCGCCCCGGTCGACCGGAACTCGACGCCGGGAACGATCATCGAAGCGAGCCAAAGCCCAACCGCGACCACGACCGCGCGAATGAGAAAACCTTGCATAATTGAACCTCGGGTTTTCGCGAATATAGGAAATACGGCGACGTTTCGCCAGAGCTTTGCCAGCGGTCGGCCGCTCGGGTCACAGGCATTTCAGCGCCTGCCGATCGGCCGCGGCCCGGGCCAGGATTTCGGCGGCCCGACGGCGGTGGAGCAGCGACGGGCGGGCGGGATCGCGCTTGAAGGGGTTGGGCAGCGCGGTGGCGATCAGCGCGCCCTCGCGCGCGTCCAAGGCGCTGGCGCTCTTGTGGAAATAGCGACGCGCGGCGGCCTCGACGCCGAACGTCCCGTCGCCCCATTCGGCGATGTTGAGATAGATCTCGAGGACCCGCCGCTTCGGCCACAGCTTGCCGAGCACGAGCGCCATCGGGATCTCCAGGCCCTTGCGCAGCGCGGATCGGCCCGGCCACAGGAACAGGTTCTTCACGGTCTGCATGGTGAGCGTCGAGGCGCCGCGCCGGGGCCCCCTTCGCCTGCGGTCTCGAGCGCCTCGTGCAGGGCGCCCCAATCGACGCCGTCGTTCATGCAGAAGGTCGCGTCTTCGGAGGCGATCACCGCCGCGACCGCCGCCGGCGCGACGTCGTCGAGCCGCACGAAAAATCGCTGATAGGGCTTCCCCTCCACCGTGCGGGCGAGCATCAGCGTCGAAACCGGATCGACGACAGCGTAGAGCGCGACAAGGGCGAAAAAGACGACAACCAGCGCGCCAACGCCCCAGACGAGGCCGCGCGCCGCGGAGCGGATCAGGGCGGGCCGGCGCGCCACGGCCGAAGCCTCGATGGGAACCGCCAGCGAGGCCGCGCCGCCGCGCCATGCCTGGTCGCTGTCTCGCGGCGCCGGTCGCATCCGGGCCGGCGCTAGTTGAGCGTTCGCCTGACGTCGGGACAATCGAGCGAGAAGGCGGGGATCGCAACCTCGAAGCGCTCGCCGTTCTCGCCGACCATCCGGTATTCCCCGACCATCACCCCGCTCGACGTCGAGAGCGGACAGCCGGAAGCGTAACGGAACGATTCCCCGGGCTGGATCGTCGGCTGCTCGCCGACCACGCCGGGGCCGCGCACGTCCTGCTGGCGGCCCTCGGCGTCGGTGATGCGCCAGTGCCGCTCGATCAGCGTCACCGGTCCGTCTCCGAGATTGGCGATCTCGATGTCGTAGCGCCAGAAATAGCGGCTTTCGGTCCGGATCCGAACGGTCCGGTTCGAAAGTCGGCTCGACCGTGACTTTGACCTGGTGCGTGACCGCCATGTACATGGGAACGGCATATTAGCGGCGCGGGTCGGCGCGTCTACTGGCGCGTGCGCGTTTTTTGGTGTCCTCTGCGCTGGACCGGACAGGGAAGCCCGCGATGAGCCGAGACCTTCTCGCAAGCGCCAAGGCGCTGCTTGGCGCGCCTGATCGCCTTCGAGAGCGTCAGCGACCGTTCGAACCTGCCGCTGATCGCCTTCGTCGAGGACACGCTCGCCGCGCTCGGCGTCGCCTCGCGTCGCGCGCCGAACGGGTCGCGGGACAAGGCGGCGCTGCTCGCCACCGTCGGACCGCGGGTCGACGGCGGCGTCGCGCTCTCCGGCCATACCGACGTCGTGCCGGTCGAGGGGCAGGCGTGGACGAGCCCGCCGTTCGTGATGCGCGAGGCCGACGGACGGCTCTACGGACGCGGGGCCTGCGACATGAAGGGCTTCATCGCCTGCGTCCTGGCGATGGTCCCGACCTTTCAGGCGGCGAAGCTCAAGCGCCCGGTCCATATCGTGCTGAGCTACGACGAGGAGACGACCTGCCTCGGCTCGACCGACGTGATCGGCTGGTTCGGCAAGGACGAGCCGCGTCCCGCGGCGGTCGTGGTCGGCGAGCCGACGATGATGGAGGTCGCCGACGCGCACAAGAGCGTGGCGACGATCCACACCGTGGTCACGCGGCCACGAGGCCCATTCCGCATTGCCCGCCCTCGGCGCCAACGCGATCGCGGCGGCGGCCGACATCGTCAGCGAGATCGGCCGCCTCGCCCGGGAATACGAGAAGGGGCCGCTCGATCCGCGTTTCGCGCCGCCTTATTCGACCCTCCATGTCGGGGTGATGCATGGCGGGACGGCGCGCAATATTCTCGCCCGCGAATGCGCCTTCGACTGGGAGTTCCGCGGCCTGCCGGGCGCTGCCGTCGGCCGTCGCCGGTGGCCGAGGTGCAGGCCTTCGTCGACACGGTCGCGCTGCCGCGCCTGACCCGGTTCGTCAGCGGCCCGACGATCGTGACCCAGATCGAGGCCGACGTCCCGTCGCTCGCCGCCGAGCCCGGGTCGCCGGCCGAGACGCTGGCGCTGCGGTTGACCCGCTCCAACCGGACGATCGCCGTGTCGTTCGCCACCGAATCCGGCCATTTCCAGCGGGCCGGGCTGCCGACCATCGTCTGCGGGCCGGGGTCGATCGATCAGGCGCACAAGCCCGACGAATATGTCGAGGAGTCGCAGCTTGCGGCCTGCCTCGACTTTCTCGACAACCTTGCGGGCGAGCTGTCGCGATAGCGGCGCCCGGCGCTTCGGTTCAGCGCCAGCCCCGTGCTACTGGAGCGCCGGCACGACCTTGGCGTAGCTGAGGTCGTAGGTCTTGTTGAGCAGCGGATCGAGCTTGGTGCCTTCCGACGCATCGAAGATGCGCGGCCGCCCCGAGGCGGTCGGCTGGCGCCGATGCGGCGGACGTCTGGACGACCGCAGCCGCGGTCGCCGTCCGCCGCGGGGCGCCCATGCCGTATTTCGCCTCGCGCGCCTTCTGATCGGCGAGCATCGCCGGCGACAGCGGCACGGAGGCGGCGGAGCCGGATCCGTCGATCGAGGCGCGTCGCGTCGGCGAACGCATCGCCCTCGGCAGGCCCGTCGTTGACGCCGGTCACCACCGCGCCGAGATCCTCGATCGTCTTGCCGGCCGCTCGGCCCGCTGGAGAGCGACGACAAGGCCGCGTCCATCGCCTTGCGACCCGCGCCGATTTTGGCGAGACGCGCGATGGTCGCCAGGCGCCGGCGCTGGATCCCTTGGCCGGGCTGGGCCGCGGAAGCAGGCCCGATCGGCAGCAGCGCGCCGAACGCCGCCGGGATCGGCGGGCTCGATTTCGCCGTGGATGGCGGACGGCGCCGTCGGGGCGGCGTCGGGCGCGAGATGGTCCTTGGCGTCCTTCTCGATCTGGCGCCAGTGCGCGACGTTCTTCAAGTGCTGGTCGAACGAATTGGCGAAAACGTGCCCGCCGGTTCCGTCGGCGACGAAGTAGAGGTCCCTGGTGCGCGCCGGGTTGGCGACCGCCTCGAGCGCCGCCTTGCCGGGATTGGAGATCGGACCCGGCGGCAGGCCGTCGATGACGTAGGTGTTGTAGGGCGTCGCCTGGTTGAGATCGGCGCGGCTGATCGGGCGCCCGAGCGTGCCCTTGCCGAACACCAGCCCGTAGACGATCGTCGGATCGGACTCGAGCCGCATGTGCTTCTGCAGCCGGTTGACGAACACGCTGGCGACGTGCGGGCGCTCGTCGGCCTTGCCGGTCTCCTTCTCGACGATCGAGGCGAGCGTGACCATCTCGCCCGGCGACCGGATCGGCAGGTCGGGCGCGCGTTCCTTCCAGATCTCGTCGACGATCCGGGTCTGCGCCTTCGCCATCCGGGCAAGGATCGACTGGCGCGTGTCGCCGCGCTCGAAATAATAGGTGTCGGGCATCAGCGAGCCCTCGCGGGGCGTCTCCTTGATCTCGCCGACCAGCACGTCGTCGTCGCGCAGGCGCGCGACGATCTGGTCGCTGGTCAGGCCTTCCGGAAGCGTGACCTTGTGCCGCACGACCTTGTGCGCCGCCAGCAGGCTCTCGATCTCGTTCATGCTGACGCCGGCCTTGAACTCGTACTCGCCGCGCTTCAGCGTGCTGCGGTTGCCGTCGAGCAGAGTGAGGAGCGTGAACCAGGTCGAACTGTCGATGACGCCCGCGCGCTCGAGCTGGTCGGCGATGCTGCCGCCGTCGTCCTCGCGGACGATGTTGACGATCTTGTCGGCGACAGCGGCCCGGGCTTGCGCGCCTCCATCATCAGCCAGGCCACGGCGGCGAGCGCCAGCAGGGCGCCGACCAGAACGAAAGTCAGGAAAGCGCTGAGCGACGACAGCAGCGAGCGCCGCGGCTTCTTGGGCTTCTTCTGCTGCGGCGGCCGCTTTCGATCGGCGCGGGCCTTGAGGCGCGGCGAAACAGGCTCGCTCGCGCCCGGGGAGGCTCGCCGCCGTTGCTGGGGGGTGCGCTCATGCCGCCTGCCGGTCTCCCGCCTGCCGCCGCTGTCCGAAAGCCTTAAGGACGCCCAGGGCTTGCCGATTCCCGCGCCCCGCGCGCGCCGGCGACTTTACATGACCGCACATTTTGACGAAACGAAGAATTCGCAGGCGGGTCGACGCTCACGCCGCCGCGCGGAACAGGATCGAGGCGTTGGTGCCGCCGAAGCCGAACGAATTGGACAGCGCCACCTGAATCGGCCGCTTGCGCGCCTCGTGCGGCGCGAGGTCGATCGCGGTCTCGACGGACGGATTGTCGAGATTGAGGGTCGGCGGCGCGACCTGGTCGCGGATCGCCAGAATCGAGAAAATCGCCTCGACCGCGCCCGCCGCGCCGAGCAGGTGGCCGACCGACGACTTGGTGGACGACATCGTCGTCCGGGCGGCGGAATTGCCGAGCAGGCGCTCGACCGCGCGCAGTTCGATCTCGTCGCCGAGCGGCGTCGAGGTTCCATGCGCGTTGACGTAGTCGATCTCGGAAACGCTGATCCCCGCGCGCTTGATCGCAGCGGCCATCGAGCGGAAGCCGCCGTCGCCGTCGGGCGAGGGCGCGGTGATGTGGTAGGCGTCGCCGCTGAGGCCGTAGCCGATCAGCTCGGCGTAGATATGCGCTCCGCGCGCCTTGGCGTGCTCGTATTCCTCGAGCACCACGCAGCCCGCGCCTTCGCCCATGACGAAGCCGTCGCGGTCGCGGTCGTAGGGGCGGGACGCCTGCTGCGGCCGGTCGTTGAAGCCGGTCGACAGCGCCTTGCAGGCGGCGAAGCCGGCCAGCGCCAGCCGGTTGACCGCCGATTCGGCGCCGCCCGCCACCATCACGTTGGCGTCGCCGAGCGCGATCAGGCGCCCCGCGTCGCCGATCGCGTGCGCGCCGGTCGAGCAGGCGGTCACCACCGCGTGGTTGGGGCCCTTGAGCTTGTGGGCGATCGACACCTGTCCGCCGGCCAGATTGATCAGACGGCCCGGAATGAAGAACGGCGAGATGCGGCGCGGGCCCTTCTCGTGCAGGGTGATCGAGGCGTCGTAGATGCCGCCGAGGCCGCCGATGCCGGAGCCGATCAGGACGCCGGTCTCGATCTCCTCCTCGTAAGTCTTGGGCGCCCAGTCGGCGTCGCGCAGCGCCTGGGTCGCGGCGCTCATGGCGTAGACGATGAAGTCGTCGACGCGCCGCTGCTCCTTGGGGTCCATCCAGTCGTCGGGATGGAAGGCGTCCGGCGCGTCGCCGCGCGGCACCTGCGCGGCGATCTGGCACGGCAGGTCCGAGACATCGAAACTCGTCGACCCTGGCCGCAGCCGACTCGCCGGCCAGGAGCCGGCGCCAGGTCGCCTCGACGCCGCAAGCCAAGGGGCTGACCATGCCAAGTCCGGTGACGACGACCCGCCTCATGCGCTCCATCCTGTCCGACATTTTCAACGTCTTTCGGCGGCCGCTGCTTTCGCCGGAGCGGAAGGCTCCAATGCGACAAGGGCCGGACGGAACGCCGGCCCCAAACGCCGTGAAGCGAAACCTGCGCCGGAGGGCGGCCGCGCCGCCGGACCGCCCGGATCCGCTTATTTGTTGGCCGTGGCCTTCTCGAGGAACTTGACCGCGTCCCCGACGGTCACGATCGTCTCGGCCTGATCGTCCGGAATTTCGACGCCGAACTCTTCCTCGAAGGCCATGACCAGTTCGACCGTGTCGAGAGAATCCGCGCCCAGATCGTCGATGAAATTGGCGCTCTCGACGACTTTGTCTGCGTCCACGCCGAGGTGCTCCACGACGATCTTCTTCACGCGCTCTGCGACATCGCTCATTGTCTACTTCCCTTATGCGCCGGGCCTTCGCGCCCGCGTTGTTCCTATTCCCCGATCGACCCCCCGCGCGGGACGCCGACCGTTCGACCCGCCGCCCCGCATGCCTTACCGGCGCGGCTCGAGTTTCTCAGCGGTTGCGGTGACGCCGACGCTCGAAAATCCTCCCCGGAGCGCGTTCGACGCCCGGCGACGACCGGCGGTCGATAGCATATCTTTTCCGTGAAGGCGAGAGGCCGGGCGCCCGCTTTCCGCAACTCCGTCGGGACATACCAAGTCCTTCAAATCATTGTCATTCCGCCGTTCACGTGGAGCGTCTGCCCAGTGACGTAGGACGCTTCGGCGCTCGCCAGATAGACCGCCGCCGCCCCGATGTCGGCGCCGGAGCCGAGCCGCCCGATCGGCACCGACGCGAGGATCGACTCGCGCTGCTTGTCGTTCAGCCCGTCGGTCATCGGGCTGGCGATGAAGCCGGGCGCGATGCAGTTGACCGTGATTCCGCGTGTGGCGACCTCCGCCGCAAGAGACTTCGACATGCCGATCATGCCAGCCTTGGCGGCGGCGTAGTTGGCCTGTCCCGGATTGCCCTTGACGCCGACGATCGACGTAATGTTGACGATGCGGCCGTAGCGGCGCTTCATCATGCCCTTGACCGCGGCGCGCGACAGGCGGAAGGCGGCGGTCAGATCGACCGCCAGCACCGTGTCCCATTCGTCGTCCTTCATCCGCAGGAAGAGATTGTCGCGCGTCACGCCGGCGTTGTTGACCAGCACGTCGAGCGCGCCCATCGCTTCCTCCGCGGCCGGGACGAGCGTCTCGACCGAGGCCGGATCGGAAAGGTCGCAGGGCGTGACATGGACGCGGGCCGCCGAGTTCGGCGGCGAGCGTCTCCAGCGCCTCGCGCCGCGTGCCCGAGAGGGCGACCACGGCGCCTTGCGCATGCAGCGCCCGCGCGATTGCGCCGCCGAGGCCCCCCGACGCGCCGGTGACGAGCGCGGTCTTGCCAGTGAGATCGAACACGGGGGTCCCGCCTTCCAGTCAGAGTTTCGCCAGTCAGGGTTTCGGACGCTCCGCGGCCTGGTAGGCGGCGACGTCGGCCGGCGTGCCGACGCTGATCGCGCTCGCGCCTTCGGCGATCCGCTTGACGAGGCCGGCCAGCACCTTGCCGGTCCCGACTTCGATGAAGCGCGTCACGCCCTCGGCGGCCATGTAGGCGACGCTTTCGCGCCAGCGCACGGTCGCCGGTGACCTGCTCGACGAGGCCGGCGCGGATCGCCTCCGGGGCGTCGATCGCCGACGCCCGCACGTTGGCGACGAGCGGCGGCCTCGGCCGACGGATCTCGACCGCCTTGAGCGCCGCCTCCATCGCTTCGGCGGCCGGCTGCATCAGCGCGCAATGGAACGGGGCGCTGACCGGGAGCAGCCACCGCGCGCTTCGCGCCGGCGAGCTTGGCGAGCTCCATCGCCCGCTCGACCGCGGCCTTGGTGCCCGAAACGACGACCTGCCCGCCGCCGTTGTCGTTGGCCGCCTGGCAAATCGCGCCCTCGAGATAAAGGTCGCTCGCCGCCTCGGTCGCGATCTTCACGGCGGCGCCGAAGTCGAGCCCGAGCAGGGCCGCCATCGCGCCCTCGCCGACCGGGACCGCCTTCTGCATCGCTTCGCCGCGCAGGCGCAGCAGGCGCGCGGTGTCCTCGAGGGTCAGCGAGCCGGCGGCGCATAAAGCCGAATATTCGCCGAGCGAGTGGCCGGCGACGAAGGCGGCGTCGCGGGCGACGATCAACCCGGCCTCGGTCTCGAGCGCCCGGAGCGCCGCCATGCTCGCCGCCATCAGCGCCGGCTGCGCGTTGGCGGTCAGCGTCAGCTCGGACTCGGGCCCCTCGAACATGAGCCGGGAGAGGTTCTGCTTGAGCGCGGCGTCGACACGGTCGAACACTTCGCGCGCCGACGGGGAACGCCTCGGCGAGAGCCTTGCCCATGCCGACCGCCTGCGACCCCTGACCTGGAAACACCAAGGCCGTCTTCATCGCAATACCCCGCTATGACCGGCGCGCAAAGACACAGGTTCCTCCGCGGTGTCAAGGTAGCGTCATGTCGCGGCCATGCTGTTCGCGCCGCCCGAATTCCCTCTCGCGCTTGGCGCGAAGGATGATAGTGAGGGGCCGGCGACGCCGGATTTTCGATGCGCGCGCCTATTCGAGACGGTGTCGGAGACGGAGACGGCGATGGCGGCGGCGCCCGGCAAATCCTGCGGACCCTGCACGATGTGCTGTTCTGCGCTGGAGATCGCCGAACTGAAGAAACCCGCCGGCACGCCGTGCGCCAATTGCCGCCTCGGCGTCGGCTGCGCAATCTATTCCGACCGGCCGCAGGTCTGCCGCGACTACGAGTGCGATTGGCTGACGAGGCGCGACCTCGCCCGCTGGCTCCGGCCCGATCTCGTCGGCCGATCCTGATGGAGGACGCCGACAGCGACGAATACTGGGCCGTCTGCGCGCCGGAAAAGCCGATGGCCTGGCGCCACCCTCGCGTTTTCGCCCATCTCGTCGCCGTTGCGAAGTCCGGGCGGACGGTGGTGGCGAAGGCGGGCCTGATGTCCTGGCGGATTTTCGCCTCGGGCGAGTGGGGTCCGAGCGTCTGACGCCATCGCCTCGAATTCTAGTCGATTTGCCCAACGAATGGGCAGATTCTTCGGCCCAGCGGGCGTGCGGCCCCTTTGAGGGCCCTGCCGCGCCCCCATGGCGCGATCGAAAATCCGGTGTTAAGACCCCTGCCGCTCCCGTCGGAGGCGTCATATGGACGCGGCGAGCGGGACAGGGGAGTTTCGCCGCCATGAAAAAGATCGAGGCGATCATCAAGCCGTTCAAGCTCGACGAGGTGAAGGAGGCGCTCCAGGAGGCCGGGAATCCAAGGGATCACCGTGATCGAGGCGAAAGGGTTCGGACGGCAGAAGGGCCACACCGAGCTCTACCGCGGCGCCGAATATGTCGTCGACTTCCTGCCGAAAGTGAAGATCGAGGTCGTCGTCGCCGACGAGAATTTGCAGGCGGCGATCGAAGCGATCCGCAACGCGGCGCAGACCGGCCGCATCGGCGATGGCAAGATATTTGTATCGCAGATCGAAGAAGCCATTCGGATCCGCACCGGCGAGACCGGCGCGGACGCGATCTAACGGGCGCGCGAACCGGATTTTAGGGCTACCCGCCGTGCTCGCGGCGGGAGGGAACAATGGACTTCAATCGTAAGGAAAGGCTAATCATGAAGACCGCCAAGGATGTCCTTAAGGCGATCAAGGACAATGACGTAAAGTATGTCGATCTTCGTTTCACCGATACGCGCGGCAAATGGCAGCACGTGACCTTCGACCAGACGCTGGTCGACGAGGAGGCGTTCGCCGACGGCCTGATGTTCGACGGCTCCTCGATCGCCGGCTGGAGGGCGATCAACGAGTTCGGACATGACCCTGATGCCCGACCCGGCCTCGGCTATTGCATCGACCCGTTCTTCGCCGCCTCGACCGCGGTGCTGGTCTGCCGACATTCTCGATCCGGCGAGCGGCCAGCCCTACAACCGCGACCCGCGCGGCATCGCCAAGAAGGCCGAGGCCTACCTCAAGTCGACCGGCATCGGCGACACGGCTTTCTTCGGTCCGGAAGCCGAGTTCTTCGTGTTCGACGACGTCCGCTTCGCCGCCGACCCTTACAACACCGGCTTCCAGATCGACTCTACCGAGTTCCCGACCAATTCGGACACCGCCTACGAGGGCGGCAACCTTGGCCACCGCGTGCGCACCAAGGGCGGCTACTTCCCGGTTCCGCCGCAGGATTCGGCGCAGGACATGCGCGGCGAGATGCTGGCGGCGATGGCGCAGATGGGCGCGGTCGTCGAGAAGCACCACCACGAGGTGGCCTCGGCCCAGCATGAACTCGGCCTCAAGTTCGGCTCCGCTGACGACGATGGCCGACCACCTGCAGATCTACAAATACTGCCATCCACAGGTCGCCCAGAGCTATGGCAAGACCGCGACCTTCATGCCCAAGCCGATCTACGGCGACAACGGTTCGGGCATGCACGTCCACCAGTCGATCTGGAAGGCGCGGCAAGCCGGTGATGGCGGGCAACCTCTACGCCGACCTCAGCCAGGAATGCCCTGTGGTACATCGGCGGCATCATCAAGCACGCCAAGGCGCTCAACGGCTTCACCAACCCGTCGACCAACAGCTACAAGCGCCTGGTCCCGGGCTTCGAGGCGCCGGTGCTGCTCGCCTATTCGGCGCGCAACCGCTCGGCCTCCTGCCGCATTCCGTGGACCGCGAACCCGAAGGCCAAGCGCGTCGAGGTCCGCTTCCCCGACCCGACCGCCAATCCGTATCTCGCGTTCGCGGCGATGCTGATGGCCGGCCTCGACGGCATCAAGAACAAGATCGACCCGGGCCCGGCGATGGACAAGGACCTCTACGACCTGCCGCCGAAGGAGCTCAAGAAGATCCCGACTGTCTGCGGCAGCTTGCGCGAGGCGCTTGCCAGCCTCGACAAGGACCGCGCGTTTCTCAAGGCGGGCGACGTGTTCAGCGACGACTTCATCGACAGCTACATCGAATTGAAGATCGCCGACGTTTATCGCTTCGAGATGACGCCGCACCCGGTCGAGTACGACATGTACTACTCCTACTGAGGATTTTCCTGCCGGGGCTCGGCCCCGGACGGACGAAAGGGCGGCCTCCGGCCGCCCTTTTTGCGTTGACGGCCTGAGCGGGATGAACCTCGTCGACGGGTCCCCTGAAGGGGATGGAGAGGGGCTGCGCCGCGTCGCTCGCCTGAAGCGGCCCGCCTGGGGCGCGACGCTTCGCCGCTTTGAGGCGGCGGGCCGACGGCCTATCCTGCCCGGCGACCGAATCTGCCCCCTGGGAGGGCGCCTGACCCATGACCCGATCCGCTCGCCATCGTCCGGCCCTGAAGCCGCGCGCCCTCGTCGCCGCGCTCGCGCTGGCGCTTTCCCCGGCGCTCCCGGCTGCGGCGCTCGCCGCCGACGCCTCGCAGGGCGAGACGCTCGCCAAGCGCTGGTGCGCCTCCTGCCACATCGTCGGCCCCGACCAGACGCGCGGCGCCGACAGCGTGCCGACCTTCGCCTCGATCGCCAAACAGCCCGGATTCAGCGCCGGCAAGATCGCCAAGTTCCTGATGGACCCCCATCCGAAGATGCCGGACATGCAACTCGACCGCAGCGAGGCCGCCGACCTCGGCGCCTATATCGCGAGCTTGGGGAAGTAGACGAAGGCTGTTTAGAGCGGGATGCGATTGGGTGGAGTCGCCAGCTTCGCAGCCCCGTCGCCCCGCTTGCGGGGAGAGGGCCCGGGGGCTGAGGGGCCTTGGCGATTGGCCGCGGACACTCGCTCGGCCCTTCATCCTAACCTTCACCCCGCAGGCGGGGACAAGGGGGCTTGCCTCTACTGTGCAGCATCCCGCCCTAGTCCCTGCGGGCCGACCCTTCGACGCCGGCGAGGAGGGCGGCAACGTGCTCCGCCAGCGCGACGCCCTCGATCGGCTTGCGCAGAAGCGAGAAGGATCCGGACACAGCGCCTCTCATCGTGATCTCCGCCGCGTCGGTCGCAAAGCCGGTGAGGACGATCGCCGGCAGCCTGGGCCGGCGCCGCTGCGCCTCAGCGACGAGCGCGAGACCATCGATATCGGGCATGGAAAGGTCGGCAATGAGTACGTCCGCCGGCCAGCCCGAGCTCAAGAGCGCCAGCGCCTCCGTCGCGCTCGCCGCAGCGCGGACGTCGTAACCGGCCTGAAGCAGTTGTTCCGCCAAGATCTCCCGCACCGCCGCTTCATCGTCGACAAGAAGCACGCGCGCGCGGCCATCATGGGGGCCTTGTGGCGGTTCCGCAGCGGCTTCCCGCATCGTGTCGTTCGGCGCCGCGTCGCCGCCAGCCCGGAACCATAGCGAGACCGTGGTTCCGCGCCCCGGCGCGCTCTCGATGCGCAGCGCGCCGCCCGACTGCTCCGCGACGCCCCGCGCCATCGCGAGGCCAAGGCCCGTTCCCTTGCCCCGCGGCTTGGTGGTGAAGAACGGCTCCGACGCGCGGGCCAACACCTCCGGGGACATGCCGCAGCCGGTGTCTATGACGGACAGGCGCACAAACTGGCCGGGACTTAGACTTGCGAAGGGCTGCGATTCGCCGCGTTCCCCGACGCGAACCGCCTCCGCAGTCAGGGTGATGGCGCCTTGCCCGTCCATGGCGTCACGCGCGTTTGCGGCGAGGTTGATGAACACGGTTTCCAACTGTCGCTTGTCCGTCAGGAAGAGGGGCAGCGCGTCGCCGGCCTTCACCTCGACTCTCAGGCCCGCGCCAAGCGTGTGTGAAAGCACTTCCTGGACGCCCGCGAGCAGTTCCGCCGCCTCGACCGGCTCGACGCGCAGTTCGGCCCGGCGCGAAAAGGTCAGGAGCCGGCTCGTGATGGCTGAGCCGCGCGCCGCCGCATCGGACATCAATCCCGCAATTCGTCGGACGCGCTCCGGATCGTCAGGCTTCGCTTCGATCAGCCGGGCCCCGCCCCCGACCGACTGGAGAACGTTGTTGAAGTCGTGCGCAATGCCGCCCGCGAGCTGGCCAAGCGCCTCCATCCGCTGGGCGTGCGAGAGACGGGCCTGAACCTCCTCTCGCGCCGCGACCTCCTGACGGACCCGCTGCTCCAGCTCCTCGTTCAACCGTATGAGCTCGGCCTCGCTCCGACGGAGGCGGGTCTCGGCCCTGGCGCGCTCGACCGCGTCCCAAAGCCGCCGGACGGTCTCCTCGGCAAGCTTGAGCTCGTCCGAGGTCCAGACCCGCGGCACAGGGTGGTTGACGAACAGCATCGCCACCTGCTGCTCCTCACGCATGAGCGGCACATCGAGGAACGCGCGGGCGCCGACGCCGGCAAAAACCGACAGCACCGCAGGGGCGTTGGTGCGCTCGTCGACCGCCACGTCAGGGATCGCGATCGTCGCGCCGGATCTCATCGCTTGGGCGAATTCTCGCCCGAAATCTTCCATCCGCCACCGACCGACCGCGGACTTGAGTCGACCGTCATTCCAGTCGCGTCGAACCACGACGTGCTCGCGGTCCGCCTCGAGCTCGGCAAACCCGACCTGGGCCACGTGGAGCCCCTCTCCCAAGGTCGCGCATGCGGCCTCCATCATCCGTTCGGGGTCGGACTGGTCGCGGAGGCGCTCCGACAGGGCGAGCGCGAAGGCTTGCCGCGCCCTTTCGCGCACGGCTTCGGTCGTCTCGGTGCACACGACGAGCACGCCGCCGACGCCGTTCGGCGCGCGCTCCTCGTCAATCGGACTGTACGAGTAGGTCCAATAGACCTCCTCCAGGCGCCCATGGCGGGTTATCGGAACAAGCTGGTTTTCGTGCCAGGTCGCGCCCTCTCCGCGCATTACCTGCTCGATCTGCGGCCCGATGATCGGCCATATCTCCGCCCACACTTCGCGTCCCGGCCGGCCGAGCGAACCGGGATGGCGCTCGGGCCCAATCGAACGGCGATAGGCGTCGTTGTAGAGACACAGGAGTTCGGGCCCCCACCAGATGTACATCGGATGCCCCGTATTGAGCATCAGCCGAACGGCCGTTCTGAGAGGGGGCGGCCAGCCTTCCGGCGGACCGAGCCCCGTCGCCGCCCAATCATGCGCGCGCATGCGCGCGCCCATTTCGCCGCCCCCGGCGAGGAAATCCGCGCACGCCTCAGGTCCGCGCAGCAATCGCCAACGGTCCAGGGCAGCGGGATCCTGTTTCTGCTCCGTCATGGGGCTCACCAGCGCCACTTGCGCGGGGATGGCGGCGCTCGTCCGGCCGTCCTCACCCGTATGGCGTCCCGTCCTTGCGGACGAACCGCCATTTTCCGTCGACCGCCGTCGCGACGAGGTCGTCGTCCGGATAGGTCGCGCTGTCGCCGGGCAAGCGGTCGCCGACCTCGAGATAGACGACGTCCTCGCTTGTCTCGTTGACGAGATGGTGGGCGTCGCCGGATCCGCCGCGGAAGCCCGCGCACATGCCGGGCTGAAGCGGCGTGGATCCTGCGTCGGTGACGAGAGTCGGCCGACCCTCGAGGATATAGACGAACTCGTCCTGCCTGACGTGGGCGTGGCGCAGCGCGGATTCGCCGCCGGGGGTGAGGCGTGTGAGGTTCACCCCGAAACTCTTCAAGCCGAACAGGTCGCCGAGCGGACGTTTGTCGCGCTTGAGCATGCGCGAGAAGAAGGGTTCCGGATAGTTCGACGCCTTCGCGCGCGAGGGCGCGTCGGATGCGGCGAGGGCGACGGGAAAGGACGAATTCTCGGGCATTTCGGACCTCCGGCGCCATTCTAGTCTGCGACAGGCGCCGACTGGAAGGGCGAAAGCCGGGGCCAGGCGGGGGGTCGAGGCCCGCCGAAGTCGCGCGCCGTTCTGGCCGCGCCGGGACGGTTCTCGTGCGCTTCAGCGCGTCGGCGCCCAGGCCAGTTCCGGCCCGACCGGCACGACGCCGGTCGGGTTGAGGCTCTTGATCGAATAGTAGCCGGCTTTGATGTGGTCGAGGTTGAACGTGTCGCGGAAGGCGGGGAGGGCGATCAGCCGATCGAGATAGGCGCTGAGGTTCGGATAGTCGGCGATCCGCCGCAGGTTGCACTTGAACTGGCCGTGATAGGCGGCGTCGAATCGGGCGAGCGTGACGAACACGCGGATGTCGGCCTCGGTCAGCCGCTCGCCGAGGAGATAGGGTCCGGCGTCGAGGCGGCGTTCGAGCGCGTCCAGCATGGCGAACACGGCCCCGAAGGCTTCCTCGTAGGCTTCCTGGGTCGTAGCGAAGCCCGCGCGATAGACCCCGTTGTTGAGCGCCGGATAGACCGCCTCGTTGAGCGCGTCGATCTCCGTCCGCAGGTCCTCGGGGTAGAGGTCGATCGTGTCGTCGGCGAGCGCGCCGAACCCCGAGTTGAACATCCGCAGCGAGATCGGCCGACTCGTTGTTGACGATGGTGTTCCGCGCCCTGTCCCACAGCGCCGGCACGGTGGCGCGGCCGGTGAAATGCGGGTCAGCCCGGGTGTAGATCTCGTGCAGGTAGGTCGCGCCGTTGACCGTGTCGCGGCTCGCGCCAGGGGTGTCGCCGAAGCGCCAGCCCTCCTCGGAGAGCGCGGGCTCGACGATCGGCGACCGACACGACGTCCTCCAGCCTCTTCAGCTTGCGGGCGATCAGGACGCGCGTCGCCCAAGGGCAGATCAGTGCGGCATAGAGATGGTAGCGGCCCGGATTCGGCGCGAAATCCGCCCTCGCCGGTCGGGCCGGCCGAGCCGTCGGGCGTGACCCAGGAGCGGAAGGTCGAGACCTGGCGGACGAACCCGCCCTTGGCGTCGGTCGCCTGGACCGGCTGCCACGCCGCGCTCCACTTGCCGTCGATCAGCATGGCCGGCTACTGCGCCGCCGCGGCCGTCGCGGCGGCGCCGGCACGGATGCTGTCGCCGAGCTTCTTGCGGTCGAGCGCCGCCTCGCCCCCGGATGTGGCGTGATAAAGCTCGAGCGCCTCGAACTCGTCGTCCTTCGGCGGCGAGATGGCGAGGTCGGTGTAGGCGTAGCGGTCCGGCGCCTCGAGGACCTCCTTGAGGATCTTCCGCGGTTCGCAGGAAGAACCGGAGATACTTGACCGCCTTGATCGCGGTCTCGCCCCAGTAGCGCGGATAGAAGACGAGCGGCGATTCCAGCGGCAGGCCCTGCCGGCGGTCGCGCCGCGACTTCAGCCTCAGCGCGCCGCCCTCGAGCGGATGCACGCCCTCGTGGTCGATCATCAGCTTGAACCACATGATCGTGCTTGCGATCTGCTTCGGCCGACCGTTCGGGATCGCGGCGGCGCGCCGGAACAGACGTGCGCATGTGGTCGGGCGTGTAGAAAGCGTCCCACGCCGCCCGGTAAGCCTCCTCCCATTCCGCGTCCGACATCTTGCCGTGATGCGCGACGCGGTGGTTGAGGTCGTACTTGTTGATGTCCGGGTCCATCCAGACCCCCTTCTTCAACAGGGTCCGGTGGTCCTCGGATCCGGGCAGGGGCGTGAGGAAGAAGAACTCCAGAATGTCGAGCGGCAGTTCGTGCTTGATGATCTCGATGTCGCGCAGGATCGATGCTTTCGTGTCGGCCGGGAAGCCGAGGATGTAGCCGGCATAGGTCATGGCGCCGTGGGCGCGCCACTTCTGCAGCATGGCGCGGTATTCGGTGATCTTGTTCTGTCGCTTCTTGGCGGCGATCAGGTTCTCCGGGTTGATGTTCTCAAGGCCGATGAACACCCGCTTGACGCCGGCCTTGGTCGCCTTCTCGATGAAGTTCGGGATCTTGTGGCAGAGCGTGTCGACCTGGATGGTGAAGCCGACCCTGATTCCCTCGTCCTGCAGCGCGATCACCCGGTCGAGCAGGATCTCCCAGTCGCTGTTGCGGGCGAAGTTGTCGTCGGTGATGAAGAACCGGTCGATGCCCTGCTCCCTGTTCGCCCGGATGATCTTCTCGAGGTCGTCGGGCGTGCGGAAGCGGCTCTTGCGGCCCTGCACGTTAATGATGGTGCAGAACGAGCATTGGTAGGGGCAGCCGCGGCCGAGGTCGATGCTGGAATAGGTGCCGGAGGTTCGCTCGACATGCTTGCGCGGCAGAATCGGCGCGGGTTCGCCTTCGAGCGAGGGCAGTTGATCCATGTAGTTGTAGAGCGGCTTGAGTTCGCCCCGCCAGGCGTCGAGGAGGACCTGGTCGAGCCGGCGCTCCTCCGATTCGCCGGCGAACAGCGAAATGCCGAGCGCCTGCGCCTCCTTGAGTTCGGAGGGCATTTCCGGAAGCATGGCGATGCAGCCCGAGACGTGAAAGCCGCCGATGCAGACCGAAATCCCCTCGGCGCGGAATTTTCGGGCGATGTCGAGCGCGCGCGGATACTGGTTGGACTGCACGCCGACGATGCCGACCAGCGCCCGGCCGCCACGCAAGGCGAGGTCGCGGATGATCGCGCGAGGACAGGACGCGCCGGTTGGTCTCGTCGTAGGTCTCGATCGCGAAATCGACGCCCGGCCCAAGCACTTCGCGATTGCGCGCGTCCTCAGCGAGGCTATTCATGCAAGCGAGCGTGTTCGAAGGCAGCGCGGAGCGGAGCCACTGAATCGGGATAGCCCCGGTCGTCGTAATGGGTCGGCTTGATCAGGATGAAGGTGAAGCGGCGACTGCTCGGTGACGAAGTCATGGCGGCCGTCTTCTGGTCGGTGGTCATCATACGCCTCGGCCGCGAAAACAACTGTGGGAAGCGCTAACACGATGAACCTTAAGGGGCAAATCGTCCGGCGCTCCAGACGGAACGGCTTGCTCAGAGCGGCGGGACGAGGCCGTCCTTGCCGACCAGAATGCGGGACGCGTCGATCGAGCCGTCGCTCTCCCTGGCGCCGCGGGCGACGATCGCCGCCTCGGGCTTGAGATCCGCCCTCGCGCCGGGCGCGAAGGTCACGATCGGGGTCTTCGGATCGACGACGATAACCTGCCGGCCGCCGTGGTAGGTCACGGTGAGGTCGGCGCCGTCGACGCTGTCGACGCGCGCGGAAACTGCGCCGTTGGTCATGGTGCTGCCCGGGGCGAGGTCGAACGGCCGATGGCCCTCGCCCGTCCCGCGCATCGCCTCGGGAAAGACATGCACCTCCATCGCCTTCAACTGCGCCGTCCGCGCCCGGCAGCGCAGCGACGCCGATGAAGGCGCCGGGCTTCACGTCGGCGAGCGACGCGGGAAGGACAAGAGTGACCGCCGTCTTGTCGCCGAGATGCACCGTCTCCTCGTTCGCCTGCGCGCGTGCGCACCGTCAGAGGCTCGCCCCGTCGGGCGAGACGCTCTCGATCACCGCGCGCGCGACCGCAGGCGGGGCGGACTGGCCGAGCGCCGCGCCAGCGGGCAGGAAAACCAGGCAGAGAAACGCTGCGCGAAGCGACATCATGCGGCCTCCGGGCGCGTGAGCGTCGCGCTTTCCGTCTACAGGAAACGGCGGTCGCCGGGCAAACGGCCGTCGTCCCGCTTCACGAAGCCCGACGAGCCGTTCTGCGTCTCGATCCGGTAGGGATGAGCGGGATAGACGCCGAGGATGCGGACCTCGCGCGAGAAGAACGCCAGCTCCTCCAGCGCCCGCGCGAGCGGCAGGTCCTCGGGATGCCCGTCGACGTCGGCCAGGAACTGGGTGGCGGCGAATTCGCCCTCGACCATGTAGCTCTCGAGCTTGGTCATGTTGACGCCGTTGGTGGCGAAGCCGCCGAGCGCCTTGTAGAGCGCGGCCGGCACGTTGCGCACCCGGAAGATGAAGGTCGTGACGACCGGCCCGTTTCCCGGCGCGGCCCATTGCTCGCCCTTGGACAGGACGACGAAGCGGGTGGTGTTGTGCGTCTCGTCCTCGACGTCGCTGACCAGCGTCTTGAGGCCGTAAATGCGGCCGGCGAGTTCGGTAGCGAGCGAGGCGCGGCTCTTGTCGCCCCATTCCGCCACCTCGCGCGCCGAGCCGGCCGTGTCGCTCGCGACGACCGGCTTCAGCTTGTGGCGGCGGATGATGTTGCGGCACTGGCCGAGCGCATGGACATGGCTGTGGACGGTCTTCAGGTCCTCGATCCGCGCGCCGGGCACGGCGAGCAACTGGAAATGGATCGGCAGGAAGGTCTCTCCGACGATGTGCAGGCCGGAGGCGGGCAGCAGGGCGTGGATGTCGGCCACCCGCCCGGCGATCGAGTTTTCGATCGGGATCATGCCGAGATCGGCCGAGCCGTCCTGCAGCGCGGCGAACGCGTCCTCGAAGGTCGCGCAGGGGACGGGGGTGAAGTCCGGAAAGTTCTCGACGCAGGCGATATGCGAATTGGCCCCGGGCTCGCCCTGGTAGGCGATCGAACGCGTTTCGGTCATTCCCAAGTTCTCCCGGCCCATGTCCTCTGTGGCGAGCATCGCGCGCGCCCGCTCCAGATCTTCGGCCGTGTCGACGCCGAGCGGGGGCGTGTCGACGACGGCGATGTCGATGCGCATGCCAGCCTCGAGCGCCCGCAACTGCTCGAGCCGCTCGCGCCGCTCGAGCGGCGAGGGCGGCAGGCCGACGAAGCGCGTCGAGCGCGATGCGCCGGTAGGCGTAGAGGCCGATGTGGTGCAGAAGCGTCGCCGTCGCCCCACGGCGCGCGGGCGCGGGTGAAATAGAGCGCCCGCAGCCGGCGTGGCGCGATCTCGGCGCCGACCGCCTTGACGACGTTGGGGTCGTCCTTTTCCTCGCGCCCGCACGATCGGCGTCGCGAGCGTCGCGATATCGACCGCGACGTCGTCGAGCGGCGCGAGGCAGGCGCGGACCGCCGACCGCTCGATCGTCGGCAGGTCGCCCTGGACGTTGACCACCACGTCGTAGACGCCGTCGGGATCGATCGCGCCGAGCGCCTCGAAAATGCGGTCGGAGCCCGAGGGTGGTCGGCGCGCGTCATGGCGGCCCGCCCGCCCGCCGCGTTCCACCGCGCCGGCGACGCGCGCGTCGTCGGTCGCGACGACGACCGGCCCGACGTCGGCCTCGATCGCCCGCCGCCAGACGTGGACGATCATCGGCTCGCCCCGGATGTCGGCGAGCGGCTTGCCCGGCAGGCGGGTCGAAGCCATGCGGGCGGGGACGAGAACGAGAGGGTTGGACCATGCGCGGGAGGAGGACGTGAACTCGTTGACGGAGTGCGGGCTTATACGTGTTGCCAACGCGGCGGCAAAGCGGCTAATCAACCGTGTCTCCGGGCTCGCCAGCTCGGGACGACGTGCAACTTCAGCCGATGAAGGCCGCCCCAGGATGAGCGTCTCAGATATCAACCGGAGCGTTGTGGCCCTGCTCGGGGCGATCATTTTCGCCTGGCTCCTCGGTTCGTACACCAGTTTCGTGTTCGCGCCGCCAGGTCCTGAAGGTCCCGGGCTTTGCGCTGCCGACTTCGGCCGCCGCGCCCGCCGTTGCGGCGGCGCCTGCGGCCCCCAAGGAAACGCCTCTGCCGGAACTGCTGGCCAAGGCCGACGCCAAGAAGGGCCAGGCCGACGCCAAGATCTGCGGAACCTGCCACAACTTCGACAAGGGCGGCGCGGCCAAGGTCGGCCCGGACCTCTGGGGAGTCGTCGGTCGCCCGGTCGCATCGGCGCCGGGCTTCGCGTATTCCGACGCCGTCAAGGCCCTCGGCGGCGACTGGACGTACGAGAAGCTCAATAATTGGATCGCCGATCCGAAGGCGATGGCCGCGGGGACCAAGATGGCGTTCGCCGGCGAGAAGGATCCGCAGAAGCGGGCGGACATCCTGGCCTACCTGCAAAGCCTGTCCGATTCGCCGGTCCCGTTCCCGAAGTAAGCTGAACGAGCGCGGAGAGAAGGAATCTCCACGAAACCCTTGGCGTCGCCATCGCCGACATGGTCTTTGTTGCCGAGGCGATCTGTCCGGGCGGAAACGACGATCCCGCGAAGCAAGCGGGGGCCGAACCCATCCGAGTGCGCGACCCGCGGGAAACGAAAGCGTGTCGTCGAAGCGATCTGCGCATGCCTCGAGACCGGCAATCGTCATCGCGAGATCGCGAGCCAAGGATAGTTGCGCTCTCTATTGCGCGCCCTTCAAATCCTCGGCTTCGAGCCACCCCCCTATAAAACCCGCACGGCGAAGACCGGCGACGAGATGGCGGCATGGACGCAGGAGGCTCCAGACGAGCCCGGTGCGGTAATTTTCGATCATCAGGAGAACCGGCCCCTGATTGACGCCGAAGTGGAACGGCGATGTCCACAAGGGCGACGGACCCCGTCGGGGCGCTATCGTGGCGTTGAATGTCGCCCCGAAGCCATAGGCGTTGTTCTCGCGCAGCTTCAAGGTCTCGAAATGCGCCAGCGTCGGCTCCACGATCTCGGGCGCGAAAGGAAGAGACGCGGCGGCCGCCCAAGGCGCGATGCTGCCGTCATCAGGTCCGTAAGGCGCCCCGCGGGCTTTGTAGCCAAAGAAGCGCCTCTTTTTTCCTTTGATCATAGAGGTCCCCGGTCCGGGACCGTCGCTCGCGGTAAGCCCCCAGCAGTTTTCGCCGTAGCCGTCATATCGAGCTGGATTGGCGATCGCGTACTGCTGCTGAACATAGGTTGCGCGGCGGCTGTTCTCGAAATAGTCAATGTGTTTTTCCCGCATGTAGTCGTCTTGAATGCCGCGAAAATCGATCCAGATATGCGAGTATTGGTGGATGAAGAGCGGCCCTGCATAGAGAAGCTCGTGATCGTAGAGTGTTCGCCAATCGTATGCGGAGGTCCATTGCGCCCAGCTTTCGCGCGGCAGCGGATGAGTCGGCGAGCCCAGGCCGAGCAGATAGAGGATCATCGCCTCGCAATAGCCCTGCCAGCGGTAGCGGAGAAAGCCGCGCTCCGGCTTCCAGCCATGGGTCACCGTTACGCCGCCGTTTTGCGTCCAGTTCCAATCCGCGCGCCGGTAGAGCGCGTCGGCGAGCGCTCGGATTTCGCACTCCTGCTTATCGTCGCCCGAAAAATAGGCGGCGGCGGTCAACATGCCCGCAATGAGGATGGCGCTGTCGATCGTCGACAGTTCGCATGTCCAAACCCGCCTTCCGCTCTCCATGTCAAGAAAGTGGTAGTAGAGACCCTTGTATCCGGTCGCGTCTACGTCAGCACTCTGCTCGCTCGCGAGGAAAAAGCGCAACGTCGCCAGAGTTCGAGCGATCGCGTCTTCGCGACCCATGAAGCCGCGCTCCACCCCGACCGGATAAGACGAGAGGGCGAACCCGACAGCTGCGATGCTCGCCGGCGATCCGGGTTGGGTCCTGTCCGCGATAAGTCCGTTGCGCGGGTTGGCCTCGTGAAGAAAATAGTCGAAGGATTCGCGTTGCAGCGCGTCCAGGAAGTCGGAACTGAGCGCGTCGATCATTCACGATTGAGAACCATCGCTGGATCGCCTCTCGCTTCGTCCCGCGCTGCGTCGGAGGCCTAGCCGTAGGTAGTTTCCGAGGGCGCCGTGAGCGTCCGGCGGGTATTATGCTTGGCGTTGCGCCGTATGAATAGCACGGCGACTTCGCTGTGGATGATAAATTGTCCCGACCGGTCGTTGGCGCGTCACGGCCCGGCCGGGCTTTGGCTTGCGACCTCTTCTGCCACGCGAGCCCATCGGGAGACTTGATTTTTGTCGAACCTAGAGTTGACGGCCAAGCCCGCAATTCCAACGCGTCGCTTCCTCGGATTTTTCAAGAAGCCGTCGCCATGGGATAGCGAGCTGCCGATCCGCGAGGAATTGTTCAGCGTCGAGCGCCTCGAGGCGCATGCAAGGAGTCTTGCGGTCGCTCAGACCGTAGCCTCCCGTCCGACCCGCGGCCTGCCTCTGGCCGCCCGACTTGCCGACAATTCCAAGGTCCTTTTGTCAGCCTACCGATCAATCGTGAAGGCGATCGACGATGGACGCCAGATCACGCCGGCGGGGGAGTGGCTGATCGACAACTTTCATTTGGTCGAAAGGCAGATCCGTCAGATCGACACCGATTTGCCGCCTGGCTACTACCGGCAGCTCCCAAAACTGGTGACCGGCCCGTTCGCCGGTTACCCCCGCGTCTTCGGAATGGCGTGGGCGTTTATCGCCCACACAGACAGCAGTTTCAATTCCGACATCCTCGTTTCCTACGTCAAGGCGTATCAGGAAGTTCAGCCCCTCACGATCGGAGAGCTTTGGGCGGTCTCGATAACGCTGCAAATCGTCTTGATCGAGAACCTGCGGCGGCTTGCGCAACAGATCACCAGAAGCCGCACTTCGCGCCACGAGGCGGATCGCCTGGCGGATCGATTGCTTGGCGTGAGCGGTCACGCCGCGGAACCGGCGTCGGTCGTGTTCGCCGGGCGCGGCGCCAAGCCCCTTTCCGTAGCCTTCGCGGTCGAACTCGTTCATCGGCTTCGCGATCAAGATCCGAGGTTCACGCCGGCGCTGGCCTGGCTCGACGAGCGGCTCGCCAAACAGGGCCTGACTGCGGACTCGGCCGTCCGCGAAGTCCATCGCAGCCAGGGGGCGGCGAACGTGACCGTCCGCAACATCGTGACAAGCTTGAGGGTGATCGCCGAGGTCGACTGGCAGGTTTTGTTCGAACGCTATTGTCTCGTCGATGACGTTCTGGCCTCGGGGTGCGCGTTTCACGACATGGATTTTACGACCCGCAATCTCTATCGAAGCGCGGTCGAGACCCTGGCGCGGCGGTCGGACCACGAGGAGATCGAGATCGCGCGCCTCGCCGTCGCGGCGGCGCAATCGCCCGATCCGTCCTGCGAGCCGGCGGAGCAGTTGCGGCGCAGCGATCCGGGCTACCATCTGCTCGCCGGGGGGCGCCACGATTTCGAGGGCTCGATTGGCGTTCGCGGGAGTCGGGGCTGGTCCACGCGAATCACGGCGAGACTGAATTTCGACGCCTACGCCACGGCGATCGTGGTCGCATCCGCGATCGTTCTGGCCGCGCCGCTGATCGTGCTCGCAAGGTTGGGGCTCGACCCGGGTCGGCTGGTATGGCTCGCGGTCCTCGGCGCCATCTGCGCGATCGACGCCGGCGTAGCGCTTGTCAACCGAGGGGTCACGTTTTTTGTTCGCCCGATTCCGCTGCCGGGCCTCGAGCTGCGCGGCGGAGTCCCAAATCGTTGCGGACGCTGATCGCCGTGCCCACGCTCTTGACCACGCCCGAGGACATCGCGGAGCAGGTGGAGCGGCTCGAGATCCACCATCTGGCGAGTCCGGAAGGCGATCTGCACTTTGCGCTGCTGTCGGATTGGATCGACGCCGACGCCGATCGAACCGAAGGCGACGCTGAACTGGTTGCGATTGCGCACGACGGCATCGAACGCCTCAATCTGCGCTATGGGCCCGCGCCTGCGGGCCCGCGCTTCCTCCTGCTGCACCGGCGGCGAGTCTGGAGCGAAACTGAGGGTCGCTGGATCGGCTGGGAGCGTAAACGCGGCAAACTCCATGAATTGAACCGGCTCTTGCGGGGCGCCACAGACACCACCTTTATTGACGTCGGCGGCGCGGCCCCGGCGCCCCCGAAAAACATTCGATATGTCGTGACGCTGGACTCGGACACGAGGCTTCCGCGTGACACGGTTCGGCGATTGATCGGCAAGATGGCGCATCCGCTCAACCGCCCGCGTTGCGACGCGGAGCTTGGCGTGATCGTGGAGGGTTATGGGGTCCTTCAGCCGCGAGTCACGCCATCGCTTCCCAACGGCCGCGAAGGGTCGCTGTTTCAGGGCGTTTTCTCGAGCTCCGCAGGTATCGATCCCTATGCCGCGGCTGTCTCGGACGTCTACCAGGACCTGTTCGGCGAGGGCTCTTACGCCGGAAAAGGCATCTACGATCTTGATGCGTTCGAAAATGTCCTTTCGGGCCGGGCGCCGGACTCGACCTTACTGAGCCATGACCTGTTCGAGGGGACTTTCGCACGCGCGGGTTTCGTCTCCGATGTCGAAGTCGTGGACGAGTTTCCTTCGCGATACGACGTCAGCGCTCGGCGTCATCACCGCTGGGCGCGCGGAGACTGGCAGCTCTTGCCCTGGATTCTCGGTCTCGCCGGCAAGGGCGGCCGGCCGCCGGGCGCCAGGAACGATCTGCCGCGGATCGGTCGATGGAAGATGATCGACAACTTGCGTCGGACGCTCAGCGCCCCTGCTTGCGTCCTGGCCTTGGCGATTGGCTGGACGCTCTCCCTGGAATCGGCGCTCGTCTGGACGACGTTCGTGATCGCGACCCTTGTCTTGCCGAGCCTCATACCGTTGATCTCGGCAATTCCGCGCCGTCGTCCGGGCGCTGCGATGTATGGGCACTTGCGTGCGCTCGGGGAGGATTTCCGTCTCGCGGCGACATTGTCGGGGCTGAATATTACGTTTCTGGCGGATCAGGCCTGGTTGATGGGCGACGCCATCACGCGGACGCTGTGGAGGCTACTGGTCAGTCGCCGTCATCTGCTCGAGTGGACCCCGGCTGCGCAGACCATGGCGGCAAAGCGTCTCGATCTGCAGGGGTTCGTCGTCAGAATGTCGGGGGCATGTGTCCTTGCCGGGGTCGCGTTGCTTCTGGCGCTCCTGTGCGGGCATGGAAGTTGGCCGATTGCGGCCCCGTTCGTCGCGTTGTGGCTGATTTCCCCCGCTGTCGCGCGTTACGTCAGCTTTTCTCCGGGCATCGAGGCCATAGCGAAGATTTCGGAGGGGCAAACACTCGCCCTGCGTCAAACCGCGCGTCAGACCTGGCGCTTCTTCGAAACGTTTGTCACGGCGGACGATAATATGCTGCCGCCGGACAATTTCCAGGAGGACCCTGCACCCGAGGTCGCTCACCGAACCTCGCCAACCAACATCGGATTGTATTTGCTGTCTGTCGTCTGCGCTCGCGACTTCGGTTGGATTGGCGCGAACCAGACCGTCGAACGGCTGGAAGCGACGCTCGCGACAATGGTTCGCATGCCTCGCTTTCGCGGCCATTTCTACAATTGGTACGACACCCGTGATCTCAAGGCGCTTGAGCCCAGATATATCTCCTCCGTCGACAGCGGCAATCTGGCCGGACATCTCATCGCGATCGCCAACGCCTGCAAGGAGTGGAGGCAATCGCCAATGGCCGTGGGGACGCGACGGGCGGGAATCGCCGACGCGATCGCCCTGACCGCCGAACAGGCCGAGCATCTGCGTGTCGGTCGCCGAACCCAGACCGTGACGCCGCGACAACTCGAGGATTCGCTTGCGGCGATGAGCGAGACGCTGGAACTCGCGTCCCGATCGGAGGAAACGTTCGCCGGCAAGTTGACGGATCTCGCGGGCGAGGCCGCGATCATGATCGACATCGCCAGCGCAATCGCCCTCGAGCGAAGCGACGGAAGCGGATCGGATCTCTTGCACTGGGCGCGGGCGTGCCTGACGACAATTGAGGGACATCGCGCGGATTATGAGTTTTCGGCTCAGTCGGGCGCTTCGCTTGAGGCTCGGCTGCTCGTCGTCGAGAACGCCTTCCGCGCGATGGCGATGGCGATGGAGTTTGGTTTTCTCTTTGACCACGGGCGCCAGTTGCTGTCGATCGGATTTCTCGTGTCCGAATCTGCTCTGGACGCCAATTGCTATGACCTCCTGGCGTCGGAAGCGCGGCTCGCCAGTTTCTTTGCCATCGCCAAGGGAGACATCCCGGCCCGACACTGGTTCCGGCTTGGACGCGCCGGGACTCCGGTTACCCATGGCACGGCTCTGATCTCCTGGTCGGGTTCAATGTTCGAGTATCTCATGCCGCCGCTCGTCATGCGCGCGCCCGCGAGGAGTTTACTGGAGCAGACGGATCGGCTCATCGTGCGCCGTCAGATCGAATATGGCGAAGAACTCGGGTTGCCGTGGGGGATCTCAAAATCCGCCTACAATGCCCGCGATCTGGAATTGACCTATCAATATTCCAATTTCGGCGTGCCTGGCCTCGGACTGAAACGAGGATTGGGCGAAAATCGTGTCATCGCGCCTTATGCGACCGGCCTGGCGACGATGGTTGATCCCGCGGCTGCGGCGGCGAATTTCAAACGACTGGCGACATTGGGCGCCTCGGGCCGGTATGGATTCTATGAGGCCGTGGACTTCACCGCCACCCGGGTTCCAGAGGGCGATCGCTTCGCGATCGTCCGCGCCTTCATGGCCCATCATCAAGGCATGACGATCGTCGGGATCGCGGACGCGGTCTTCGACGGCGCGATGCGAGAGCGCTTCCATGCCGAGCCGATCGTCCAGGCGACCGAATTGTTGTTGCAGGAGCGGGTGCCTCGCGAGGTCGCGTCGACGCGACCGTGGGCGGCGGAGGTTAAGTCCGGCGCGCGCGCAAGCGATGTGGATCCTTCGGGCGGCCGCAGGATCGTTTCCGTTGATCAATCCACGCCGGCGACACAGCTCCTCTCCAACGGAAGCTATGCCGTGATGATGACCGCGGCCGGCTCCGGATACAGCCGATGGGGCGATGTCGCTGTCACGCGATGGCGCGAAGACGCCACCCGGGACGACAACGGCTCCTATATTTTTCTTCGGGACACGCGCAGCGGCGCCGTCTGGTCGGCCGGCTTCCAGCCGACGGGCGTCGCGCCTGACGAATATGCCGTCGATTTCAACGAGGATCGTGTCGAGATCGCTCGACGCGACGGAACTTTGACGACAACGCTCGAGGTCCTTGTCTCGGCTGAGGACGACGCCGAGGTAAGACGCGTGTCCATCTCCAATGCGGGAGGGCGGGCGCGCGACATCGAGATCACATCCTACAGCGAACTTGTTTTGGGACCACAAGGCGCAGACGTGGCCCACCCGGCCTTTGCGAAGCTGTTTGTCGAGACGGAATACCTCGAGGACTTCGGCGCAATCGTCGCGACCCGCCGAAAGCGGACGCCTTCGGAACCGGAGCTTTGGGCGGCCCATCTGAGCGTCGCCGACGGAGAAGCAGTCGGCAAGCCGGAGTTCGAAACCGACAGGGCGCGCTTCCTGGGCCGCGGGCAGGGCGTTCGCACGCCGATCGCGATCATGGACGTGCGGCCGCTGACCAATTCGGTCGGGGCCGTGCTCGATCCGATTTTCGCCTTGCGCCGACGTGTTCGCGTGGCGGCCGGGGCGACAGTTCGCGTCGCCTTCTGGACCATGGCGGCGGGGACGCGCGAAGCGCTGCTGGATTGTGTGGACAAACACCGGGACGCGTCGGCATACGAACGCGCAACGACCCTGGCCTGGACTCAGGCGCAGGTTCAACTCCATCACCTCGGCGTCAATCCCGGCGAAGCCGGACTTTTTCAACGCCTCGCTAGCCACGTCATTTTTGCTGGTCCCGACTTGCGCCCGTCCTCGGACGTCATTCGGCAAGGCTCCGGTCCCCAGTCCGGTCTTTGGTCTCAAGGCGTCTCCGGCGATCTTCCGATCGTGCTGTTGCGAATCGCCGAGATCGAAACCCTCCATGTCGCCCGACAGGTCCTGCAAGCTCACGAATATTGGCGGATGAAGCAACTTGCCGTCGACCTTGTCATTCTGAACGAGCGCCGATCGTCGTATGTGCAGGACCTTCAGGCGGCGATCGAAACGCTGGTGCGCGCCAGTCAATCGCGACCCGCTCCCGGACTCGATCATCGGCTAGGCCGGGTATTCGTCCTTCGGGCGGATCTGATCGACCCCGACATGCGCGCCCTGCTGATCTCGACCGCCCGCATTGTGCTCGTGGCGCAACACGGAAGCCTTTCCGACCAACTCAATCGCATCGCTGAGCCGATCGACCCGATGCGGTCCATCAAGGAGACGCCCGTTCCCAGCCCGGAGCGACCCGCGACGCTCCCGGCGTCGGAGCTCGAATTCTTCAATGGCCTGGGAGGATTTGCTGCAGGAGGCAAGGAATATGTGACGATCCTGGGGCCCGGGCAATCGACTCCAGCGCCCTGGGTCAACGTCATCGCCAATCCGACGTTCGGCTTCCAGACCGCGACCGAAGGCAGCGGCTACACCTGGTCCGCCAACAGCCGCGAGAACCAGCTCACCCCCTGGTCGAACGATCCGATCAGCGACCCGCCCGGCGAGGCCTTTTATGTGCGCGACGACAGGACCGGCGACGTCTGGAGTCCGACAGCGGCCCCTATCCGCGACCCCGCGGGAGTCTATGTCGCCCATCATGGCCGAGGCTACAGCCGGTTCGAGCACAGCGCGCATGGCGTCGCCGCCAGTCTTCTTCAGTATGTGCCGATCGAAGGATCGATAAAGATATCGCGGCTCCGCTTGACGAACACATCGAACATCATCCGCCATCTCAGCGTGACCGCCTATGCCGAGTGGGTGCTCGGCGCATCGAGATCTGCGACGCACGCGTTTGTCGAAACCGAGATCGACGCCACGACCGGCGCGCTTTTCGCACGCAATCCCGCGAATATCCTGTTTGGTTCGCGTGTCGCTTTTGCCGACATGCGAGGCGTCCAAACCGACTGGACCGGCGACCGCCGCGAGTTCATTGGGCGCAACCGGACGCTTGCCAATCCGGCCGCGCTCGCGGCCGCGTGGCCGCTGTCAAACAAGGTCGGGGCGGCGTTGGACCCTTGCGCGGCGATGCGCGCCAAGGTGGCGTTGCAACCAGGGGGCGTCGTCGAAGTGGTGTTCTTCTTGGGAGAGGCCGCGACGCGCGAAGACGCCCGCGCCGCGATCCTCTTCTTTCGCGCCGCCGATCTCGACGCGCTGGAAGCGGACATTGCGCGCAGCTGGGATGAAACCTTGAGCGTGATCGAGGTCAAGACGCCTGACCGCGCGATGGACCTCATGCTCAATGGCTGGCTATTGTACCAGACGCTCGCCTGCCGGATTTGGGCGCGCTCGGCCTTTTATCAAGCCAGCGGCGCCTACGGCTTTCGTGACCAATTGCAGGACGGCATGGCGCTCACCGCTGTGCGGCCCGATCTCACGCGCCAACACCTGCTGCGCGCGGCCGCGCGCCAGTTCGCCGAGGGCGACGTGCAGCACTGGTGGCTGCCACATTCGGGTCAAGGCGTCCGGACCCGTATATCCGACGATCGGCCCTGGCTGGCTTATACGGTCGCCCAATATGTCGAAACGACGCAAGACACGCTCGTGCTCGACGAATTGCTTCCTTTTCTCGAGGGCGCGCAACTCGAAGCCGGCGAAACGGATCGTTTTTTTCAGCCGACTGTCTCTGAAACGCGCGTCACGCTCTTCGAACATTGCGCTCTTGCGCTCGACGCAAGTCTGGCGACCGGTCGGCATGGGCTTCCGCTCATTGGCACAGGCGACTGGAACGACGGCATGAACCGCGTCGGAGAGAAGGGCGAGGGCGAAAGCGTCTGGCTCGGATGGTTCCTTCATGCGGCGCTCACGGCCTTCGCGCCATTGGCGCTGGCGCGCAACGAGACGATGCGTGCGGAAAAATGGACGGCGCACGCGGCCGCGCTGAAAGCGGCGATCGAGCGCGAGGCCTGGGACGGCGAATGGTATCGCAGGGGCTATTTCGACGACGGGGCGCCGCTCGGCTCCGCAGAGAGCGACGAGTGTCGCATCGATTCCATTGCTCAGTCGTGGGCGGTATTGTCAGGCGCCGCGACGCCCGAACGCGCGGCCCTGCGCGATGGGCGCGCTCGACAGGCAGTTGATTGGCGGAGTGACGGACTGGCGCTGCTGTTCACGCCTCCGTTCGACCGTACGACGCACGATCCAGGATATATCAAGGCTTACCCGCCTGGCGTTCGCGAGAACGGCGGTCAGTACACGCATGCGGCCACCTGGTCGGTGATGGCGTTCGCAGCGCTCGGCGAAGGCGACAAGGCGGCCGGGCTCTTTTCGTTGCTCAACCCCATCAACCACTCGCGGACCCCCGCCGACGCCTATCGCTACAAGGTCGAGCCCTATATCGTGTGCGCCGACCTCTATTCGACAGCGCCGCATGTCGGGCGAGGCGGCTGGACCTGGTACACGGGCTCGGCGGGCTGGCTGCAGCGCGCGGGTGTCGAGAGCCTCCTCGGCCTCAGATTCCGCGGAGCGTTCTTGTCGGTCGATCCCTGCATACCAAAGGCCTGGGGCCAGTACGAGGCGACGGTGAAGTATCGAACCGCGCGATATTCGATTTGCGTCGAGAATCCCGGGGGAGTTAGTCGTGGCGTCGTCTTCGCGGAGATTGACGGACACGAAATCTCCGCACGTCCGCTCGTCGTGGCCCTCCTGGACGACGGGGGCCGGCATCGCGTCAACGTGCGGCTGGGTTGACCGTCGCGCGCTCCTATTCGAGACGGAGACCCGATGGCGTGACGATTGCGACTTCGTTCCCATGGACGGAGCCACGCTGAGCCCTCGCTTTGGTCGGCGATCCAGCTTTGCATTTGGGGTTGGCGTCGTGCTGTCGCCGAAGAACTTGAGCACGCGGCGAAGACTCGCTTTCGCCAAAGCGCGTTCGCTCCTTGAGTAGAATCCGAGGCTGCCTCTGCACGAAACGTTGTGGCTAGCTTGGGCCTCCGAGCAGAACTCAGCGACGGTCTCGATCGCGATGATGCCCGGCGTGGATTGAGCCGACCGGGCTGCCCGGTCGAGACCAATCAGGCGGAAGGACCTCCGATCGTGTTTTCCATTGAAGCTTTTTGCATCTTCGTCGCTCTTTTCGCAATCGCCGTCTGCTTGACGGCCTCGGTTCGCATCCTGCGCGAATATGAGCGCGCCGTCGTCTTCACCTTGGGCCGCTTTGAGAAGAGTCAAGGGCCCGGGGCTCGTCCTGCTGATGCCCTTCATCCAGGAGATGGTGCGGGTGGACCTGCGCATCCAGGTCATCGAAATCCCCAGTCAGGACGTCATCTCCCATGACAATGTCTCGATGAAAGTCGACGCGGTGCTCTATTTCAATGTCGTCAATCCGGAGCACGCCATTATCCAAGTTCAGAACTATCTGCCGGCGACGAACATGTTGGCTCAGACGACGTTGCGCGCCGTGCTCGGCCAGCACGAACTCGACGAGATGCTATCCGAGCGCAAGAAGCTCAGCGCCGATGTGCAGGGCATTCTGGACGCGCAGACGGAGACCTGGGGCATCAAGGTCAGCAACGTCGAAATCAGGACCGTCGAACTTACCGAGAACATGGTGCGCGCGATCGCCAAACAGGCCGAGGCGGAGCGCGATCGGCGGGCAAAGGTTATCCACGCCGAGGCCGAGTTCCAGGCGTCGCAGACACTCGTCAACGCCGCCAAGATCCTGGGCAGCATTCCGGCGGCGATGCAGCTTCGTTACCTGCAGACATTGACCGAGATCGGCGCCGAGCAAAATTCGACGGTCGTTTTCCCCATGCCGATCGACATCATGAAGCCGTTCCTCGAGATCATCGAGAAGGCGGATCGGTCGATGCCGCGCCCGAACGGGTCGGACAGGGCCGCAACCCCGTCGGAAAACCCACTGGAACATTGAAAGGCGCTTTTGGCCGTCGGCGAGACGAGCGCAAGGCGTGTAGCGGCTCCGCTGCGTCACGCCCGCGCCAGCGTCACTCGCCCGGCTCCATCCAGAGCTGTTGGATCTGTTCCAGCGAACGTCCCTTGGTCTCCGGCACACGGAAGTAAATCCAGACCCAGGCAATGGCGCAGAACAGGGCGAACAGCCAGAACGTCAGTGAATTTCCGATCGCCCCGATCACCGAAAGGAAGAACTGGCTGACCAGGAAGGCCGCCCCCCAATTGACCGCCGTGGCGACGGCGACGGCGCGGCCGCGGATGTGGCCGGGGAAGACTTCGTTGATGACCGTCCAAACCACCGGTCCCATCGAGAACGCGAAGCAGATGATGAAGCCGACCAGAGCGAACAGAGTGACGACGCCTGCGGCGCTCGGCCCAGCGGCCGCGGCGGCGCCGGCCGCGTTATTGGCGATGAATTGAAAGGCGACGCCCACCACGATCAGGCTGATCCCCATCCCGATCAAGCCGGCGAGCAGCAACTTCCTCCGCCCGAGGCGATCGATGAAGGCGATGGCGATCAGGGTGGCGAGGACGTTGACGGCGCCGATCGCCCATGTGGTCACCATCGTCTGAGAGGCCGGCGTGGTGAAGCCCGCGGAGGAGAAAATCTGATCGGCGTAGTAGATGATCGCATTGATGCCTGTGATCTGCTGAAAGACCGCGAGCCCGATCCCGATCGTCAAGGGGCGACGCCATTCCTGGTGAAACACCTCGCCCCAGGAGGCGCGGTCGCCCTCCTGGCGCAAAGCCTTCGCGATGGCGTCGAGGCGCGGCTCGATATCGGCCCCCGGCCTTATCTTGCGAAGCTCCGCGGCCGCCTCGGGCCGACGGCCCACCATCATCAGCCAGCGCGGCGATTTCGGCGCCGCCAGCGCCACGGCGAACAACAACAATCCCGGCACGGCGGACGCGCCCAGCATCACGCGCCACGCGCCACTCGGCGACAGCCAGCCGTCGACCAGATAGGCAAGGAAAATGCCGATGGTGATCGCGAGCTGGTAGCAGGAAACGAAACGGCCGCGAACGGCCGCCGGCGCCAGCTCGGCGGCGTAGAGCGGCGCCGCGACGGCGGCGACGCCGACGCCCGCGCCGACCACCAGCCGCCCGGCGACCAGGATGACCGTGTCGGGGGCAAACGCTTGCACGAGCGCGCCGAACGTGAACATTGCGCCCGCGATCAGCACCGTGCGCTCACGGCCGAACTGGTCCGCCAGTTCGCCGCCGGCGAGCGAGCCGAACAACGCGCCCAGCGTGACCCAGCTCGTCACCACCTCGACCAGCAGCGGGCTGAGCGTGAACGTCGATTTGATCCCGCGCAGCGCCCCCGAGATCACGCCTTGGTCGTAGCCGAACAGTCCGCCGGCGAACAGGACGACGACCAGCACCAGCCACAGCCATGGCGTCATGATCTGGCCGAACGTTCGCGGCTGCTCCGACGATCGGGCTGGCGCCGTGCCGAGAGTCTCGGGAATTGTCATGTCAGGTCTCCCTGCGTCTGGTGGGCGCGTGGGCGCCGCCGCGACCGGCGAGCCTCGTGGGCTCATGCCGTAGGGCGGTCATGCCGCGTATGAAGACGAGGCGGCCCCAAGATAAGCGCGCCGACAAGGGCGCCGAGAAAAGCAAAAGCGTGCATCTTCGAAAACTCCGCCAATCTGCCAACGGACGCGACCGCCTTTGCCAAATCGTCGCTGGCGACGACTTTGCTCGGATCATACCGGTCGGAAGATCGAGGACGGGAGACTCGGAATCTACTCAGGTTCAGATCTGTCCGTGTTCAAGCGCGAAGGCCCAGTCCAGTGCGAACGGGTTGAGCCTTGAGTGCGGCTCTCCGTCCCGCTTGACCCCGATCCGGCTGTCTTGGCTTTGCTCCCTTGCGCATCCGTTTCCGCCGTCCGCCGACAAGCCAGCTCTGCGGCATAGGTAAATTCCGAGGCTGCCCCAAGCGATGTCCCGCAGCTATGTCTGAAACCGGCGAGACCTTGAAGGGGTCGTTCGCCCTCGGCGCTCGCGTGATCAGCGCCGTGGCCGCGCGACCGCTCCGGGGCCTTGTTTGAGCTCGGCCAAGATGCGGAAGGCCGACGATGCAGCCTACGCGCAGCCCATCATCCGGGTGACGGAAACCCGAACCGGATTACAGAAAAGGTCGCGACAATGAATGTACCGACTTCGAAGCTACGGTCTCAAGACGTCAAGGCCGGCGGCGCGATTCCTGTCGAGCAGGCCACGCTGAGTTCAGACGAGTTGCGCAAGATGGACGCCTACTGGCGGGCCGCCAATTACCTGTCGGTCGGTCAGATCTACCTCTACGCAAACCCGCTGCTGCGCGAGCCTCTGACGCTCGCGCACGTCAAGCCGCTGGTGGTCGGGCACTGGGGCACGACGCCAGGCCAGAACTTCATCTATGTCCACTTGAACCGGGTCATCAAGAAGGACGATCTCGACATGATCTACATCGCCGGGCCCGGCCACGGCGGTCCGGCCCTGGTCGCCAACACCTATCTCGAGGGCAGCTACAGCGAGATCTATCCCGACATCAGCCAGGACGAAGCCGGGATGAAACGGCTTTTCAAGCAGTTCTCTTTTCCCGGCGGCATTTCGAGCCACGTCGCGCCGACGACGCCCGGATCCATCCACGAGGGCGGCGAACTCGGGTATTCGCTGAGCCACGCCTTCGGCGCCGCGTTCGACAATCCGGGGCTGATCGTCGCCTGCATCGTCGGCGACGGCGAGGCCGAAACCGGCCCGCTGGCGACCGCCTGGCAATCCAACAAGTTTCTCGATCCGATCACGGACGGGGCGGTTCTGCCGATCTTGCACCTCAACGGCTTCAAGATCAGCAATCCGACTGTCCTCGCCCGCGTCGAGCACGAGGAACTGGAGCAGTTCTTCCAGGGCTGCGGCTGGACGCCCCTCTTCGTCGAGGGCGACGAGCCGGAAGCCATGCACCGGCTGATGGCGGCGACGGTCGAAAAGGCCATCAGCCAGATCCAGGCAATCCAGAAGAGCGCGCGAGAAGGCAAAGACCCCACGCGACCGCGCTGGCCGATGATCGTCCTCAGATCGCCCAAGGGCTGGACCGGGCCGAAGGTCGTCGACGGCCTGAAGATCGAAGGCACGTTTCGGTCGCATCAGGTTCCCCTGCTCGTCGACGCCGCGCATCCCGACCATGTCGAGCTCCTGGAAAGCTGGATGAAGAGCTACAAGGCGGAAGAACTCTTCGATGCGAACGGAACGCTGAAGGCCGAACTCGCCGAACTCGCGCCGAAGGGCGCGCGTCGGATGGGCGCCAACCCGCATGCGAACGGCGGAATTCTTCTGCGCGATCTGCAAATGCCGGACTTTCGCGATCACGCGGTGTCCGTTCCTGCGCCAGGCGCGGTCAGCGCGCAAGACACGCTGGTCCTCGGCAAGTTCCTTCGCGACGTGACGCGCCTCAACGAGGACAAGCGGAACTTCCGCATCTTCGGTCCGGACGAGACGCTTTCGAACCTGCTCGGCGATGTCTTTGAGGTCACCAATCGCCAATGGGACGCCCGCGAAGTCGACGACGACGAGTTTCTCGCGCCAGAAGGCCGCGTCCTGGACTCCATGCTCAGCGAGCATCAATGCGAAGGCTGGCTCGAGGGCTATCTGCTGACGGGTCGGCACGGCCTCTTCAACTCTTACGAGGCTTTCATCCGCATCGTCGATTCGATGTTCAGCCAGCATGCGAAATGGTTGAAGGTCACGCTCGAACTGCCGTGGCGGCGCAAGATCGCATCGCTGAACTACCTGCTCGCCTCTCACGTCTGGCAGCAGGACCATAATGGCTTCACCCACCAGGACCCCGGCTTCCTCGATCACGTGATCAACAAGAAGGCGGACATCGTTCGGGTTTATCTGCCGCCGGACGCCAACTGCCTCTTGTCGGTGTTCGACCATTGCCTGCGCAGCCGGCACTACGTCAACGTCGTCGTGGCGGGCAAGCACGCCCTGCCGCAGTGGCTCACCATGGAGCAGGCGGTCGTCCATTGCACCGAGGGCATCGGCATCTGGCAATGGGCGAGCAACGATCAGGACGCGGAGCCGGATGTCGTGATGGCCTCTGCGGAGATACCCCGACGCTCGAGGTTCTGGCGGCCGTGTCGATCCTGCGCGAGCATCTGCCCGATTTGAAGATCCGGGTCGTCAACGTCGTCGATCTGATGCGGCTCCAGCCCTCAGCGGAGCATCCGCATGGCCTGAGCGAAACCGAATACGACGCGCTCTTCACCAGGGATCGGCCGATCATATTCGGCTTTCACGGCTATGCGTCGCTCATCCATGGGCTGACCTATCGGCGAACCAACCGGAACCTCCATGTCCGCGGCTACAAGGAGGAGGGCACGATCACCACGGCGTTCGACATGCGGGTGCAAAACGACATCGATCGCTTTCATCTCGTGCAGGACGTCGTGGACAAATTGCCCCAACTCGGCGGCAAGGGCGCTTATCTGAAACAGGCGATGCGCGACAAGCTGATCGAGCACAAGCACTACATCGACGAGCATGGCGAGGATTTGCCCGAGATCCGCAACTGGAAATGGAGCGCGGCGACATAAGGTCTCAGCTTCAACATACGGCGGATGGGCGCGCTCTCGGGGCGCGCCTCTCATTTTTCCCCGGAAAGCAGGACGGTCCAATGACAGAACTTTACGTCTTTCGAGGAACCGTCGGAAATGCGGAGACGGTTACGGATGACAAAAGCGGCGCCAAACTACCGCCTCATCCGTTCGGAGATTGGGTCTTTTCGAGAACCATAGTTTTCAACGCCGACACGCGCCTGATCGGTGGCGCCGACTGCGGCCAGGTGCTCGCCAACGTCGCCAAGGATGGGTATCACCATTGGCCGGAACTGGAGTCCGACTTCCCCTCGCGACAGGCCAATTAACGCCCGTGAGATCTTATGTGAGTACATTCCAATTCTTGCCTCCGCCAGTCCGTCTCGGCTCAATATGGGGAGCCACGGAGCAGGAGGCTTCCATGAAGTGGAATCGAACTGAGTTGGACGCGACTCAAGGACAAATTTCCCTTCGGGCCGGTTTGGTCAACTGACGGCGATAGTGAGAATCATGATCTGATCGACGCCTAATCGCAACGGTCGGCCAAATCGATTAGGGACGTCGTGCCGCGTTTCGTCCCGACGATCTGGGAAAGCGCAGCGCTTTTCCTGATATTGGCTCCTGATCGGATGGGTGAGGGCGAGTTCAACTGCGCATGACCGCCGAGTTCTCGGTTTCATCTCGCAGTCGCCGATTGCGCTGGCGCTCGCCGGACTTTTCAGTTCTGTCGTGGGCGCCCCTTCATGGGTAGTTTCCGAGACTATCAAATGGCCAGGTTCTGAAGCTCTTAAGCATGGCATTGCGAGCGAGAGGTTCCAGAGCGGGCCGCGCGTGCAAAACGCCGTTCGGCGGACCGGCGATGTCGGCCGCAGCGATCATAAATTGAGGATAGAAACGATGAAGAGATTACCCGACCCGCACAGCCCGGGCACTATTCGAACCTACCGAAGCCGGCGCCCTGAAACTCGCCAACCGCATCGTGATGGCGCCGCTTACGAGAAATCGCGCCGGTCCCGGCCTGGTCCCGGGTCCTTTCGCTGTTGAATATTATGCTCAACGCGCCACGGCCGGGCTGATCATCGCCGAAGCCACACAGATCTCGGCCCAGGCACAAGGCTACGCGGATACGCCGGGCTGCTATACCGACGCTCAGGTCCGGGGCTGAAAGCCGTCACCGACGCCGTGCACGCCAAAGGCGGGACCATGGTCATTCGGCTTTGGCATTGCGGCCGCGTCTCTCACACAAGCTTCCAGAAGGACGGTCGGGACGCCCGTCGGGCCATCTGCGATCCGGGCGAGAACCAAGACCTTCGTGGCCAACGAGGGCTTTGTCGACGCGTCGGCGCCGCGCGCGCTCGACCTGGACGAGATCCCCGGCATTGTCGATGACTTCCGCTACGCCTCGACCCGCGCCATCGAGGCCGGGTTCGACGGCGTGGAGCTGCACGGCGCCCACGGCTACCTGCTCGACGCCTTTCTGCGCGACGGGACCAACCATCGCACCGACGCCTATGGCGGCTCGATCGAGAATCGCGCGCGACTGCTCCTCGAGGTCGTCGAGGCTTGCGCGGACGCCATCGGCGCCGGCCGCCTCGGCGTTCGGATCTCCCCGGTGTCCACCGCGGGCGACTCTCGCGACAGCAATCCGCAGGCGCTCTTTAACCATGTCGTGAAGGGCCTCAATCCGTTCGGCCTGGCTTATGTGCATGTGGTGGAGGGCGAGACGGGCGGACCCCGATACACGATTCCGTTCGACTATCCCGCACTCCACGGCTGTTTCGACGGCGTCTGGATGGTCAACAACGGCTATGACCGCAAGATGGCGATCGAAGCGGTCGCGCGCGGCCGCGCCGATCTGGTGTCGTTCGGGCGCCTGTTCATCGCCAATCCGGATCTGGTCGAGCGCTTGCGGGAGAACGCCCCGCTCAACCCGCCGATGGGTCCGGAGACGTTCTTCGGCGGCGGCGCTCACGGCTATACCGACTATCCCAGCCTCGAACAAAGCGGCGCCGGGACGGACGCCGGCGAACTGGCGCCGGCCTGACGGTCCTTCCGGGGGTCTTGCGTCTAACCCGACTGGGCCGCCCGCTCCTTGAGAAGTTCGGCCAAGAGAGCTTCCTGCTCGGCGATTCGGGTGGCTGTTCTCGCCTCGTCGGCGCCGCCGGAATAAGCCGCCGCCTGCTCGGTAAGCTCGCGGATATTGTCCCGAACATCGGCGATACGGGTTTCGAGGTCTGCAGAAGGCGTGGTGTCCGACATCGTCATTCCTTTTTGGGCTCGATGGCAAGAGGACGGCAAGGGGGGTCGCGACCCCACAAAGCGCAGGCTCGGAATTTGCTCAAGTCATGGCGCCGGATTCGACCCTGAGGCCATCCGGGTCATGAACTGGCGAATTATTGCCCCAAGGCGGGTCGTCCGCAATCTCGGCGACGGCGTCGAGCGTTTTCCGGCGCTGCCCTGTCGGACCGGGCGGGAAGGACGGCGCCTGGTGAGCAGGCCGGGCGAGGGACAGGGCGATCGTGCCGAGGATGCCGCCCAAATAACTGACGATTTGGCATCATCGCTTCGATTTGACCGCCGCAGCGCGCTAGCGCTTGCGAGCCGGTTTGAACTCGCGCATCAACGGGCCGAACTCGCGCTTCTGGGTATCGTCGAGGCTCGCGTAAAGAGGCTTGCTCGCGTCGATGACTTTTCGCAGGTCCGCCGCGCCTTTCTCGATGTGATCGGCCATGATGGTCATCCGGTCGATCGGCGACGGGCGTTCGCCTTGCGCCATACGTTCCCGCGCCGCGGCCCATCGGTCCGCGCGAGCCTTGGCGGCGTCGCGGATCGCCGACTCAAAAGCTGGCCAGTTCTTGACTTGCTGTTCGTTCAGTTTCAGGGCGGCCTTCATGCCGGCGAGATGCGCGTCGAGGAGGACGGACTGACGTTCCTGAATACGCTGGATATCGGCTGCGCTCGGCAAAGCCGCGTCGGGGCCGGACGCCGCAAAGGCGGTCGGGGCGAAGCTTGAAGCGGCGAGGCCGGCGATCGCCGCGGAGGCAAGAAGAAGTCTTCTCATGAATTGCACCTTGAAGGTTGAGGGATTTCGTCCTCGGCGGGAGCACGGCGCCGCTATGACCGCCCTGTGTTCGGCCGTGCTCGCGCGGGCCCGAGAGCCCGCAGCGGGGCTAAAGGGCCCCGCCGTGACCACGGGCCGGTTTCAATAGCCGTAGGGGCCGCATAGGCCGAGGACCACCTGCATGGGCGCGCAACCACCGCCGTAGTAGACCCCGCCGCCATAACCACCGCCGTAGCCGCCGTAACCGCCGCGATACACGCCGCCGCCGCGGTAGACGCCGCCATGGTAGGCGCCGCCGACGCGGTATCCGCCGGCATGGACGCCGCCCACGTGACCGCCCCCGACATGTCCGCCGCCCCCGTGGAACTCAGCGGCGCCTGCCAACGACGGCAGCCCAACCGAGCCTGCCGCAAAAGCCAGCGCTATTGCGCCGGCGAAAAGAATACGCGTCGTCATGAGTTTGACTCCAATGGCTGAGAGACCAGCAAGTGGCTCCGTTTGAATGACTTCGCGCCGTAGGCGCCAGACTCGGAAACTACCTACGGCTGGAGGCAGAGCGATGCGCGTCCGCTGACGCGACGGCGCGGGCGCCGGGGCGAGTGCGTCGCCGCTTTCCGTTCAATCGAGTTTCGCCGTCAGGGCGCATTGCGCGACACGTGGGCGGACTCGGATCGCGCTTCCTTCATTGCGTCAATGACCGATCGAGGGTCCGCCGGTTGGGACATCGCTTCGGCCTGTTCATCGACCCGGTCGTGGAGGTGCGGACTGTCCTGCCGAAGCTCTTCGAGCAGGGCGATCACCTTGGCGATCTTCTGCTCACTCAGGATCGTCAGCTCCAGATTGAGAAGTTCCTGGCGCTGGGCAAGGCGATCGTCTCCTCTTTGCGTCGTGAGGATCAGGATAACCAGATAGAGGGACGCCAGCGACGCCGCGCCCGCCAGCCATGCGAAGGGCGGCGGATCGATCGCGCGATAACCGATGGCGGCGCCAAGGCTGTTCCAAATCACCCAGCCGGCAACGAAGACGGTCAGCGCCGCGATGAAGCTGGCGCTGCCCAGGAGCGATGTGATGCGGTCGACGATGCGTTGATGATGCGTGGTGTTCGCATGGTGCTCGGCGTGGAGCCCGGCGATCGACTGGATCGTCTCTTCAATATGGATCGGCGGGATCGACGACGCGTCATCCGTTTCAGGCACCGGCCCTCCTTTGCGATGGGGTCTGCCCGGGGGTCTGCTTGTTCCACATGGATCCGGCCGCGGAAACTCGAAGCAGACCGCGCCGGACAAGGTGGCGCACGCGTTGAAGATTGGCGCGCGCCGGGTTCAGCGAGAGGCGGTGGAAGCAGACTCCTCCGGGCCGCCGGACCATGGGCCCCGACGACGCCCTCGCACTAGGCGCCGTCGATCGATCAGTATTGATCGTAGTGGTGGTGGTAATGATGATAGGAGTGATAGGCGTAGCCGCGATGGTAGTTTCTGTGATTGGTGACGGAGTTTCCGACTGCCGCGCCCCCCACGCCGCCGACGACGGCCCCGACTGGACCGCCGACGACAGCCCCGGCGACCGCGCCCCCGACCGCGCCGGTGACAAGACCATTTTGGTCGGCCAAGGCAATTTGGGATGACGCGCAGAGCAATGCGGCGGCCGAGAGAATAATAACAATTCGTGACATAGAGATCTCCTGCAAGGCGGCAAAATCGCCGCCGCTCTGTGGCAGTTAGCCGCTCACCGACCCGAACGGTAAGCATCGGAATCTACTCAGAGCTAATCCAATTCAGCCGCCCCTCGCCCCGGTTTTGGCGACGCTTCCCGGCGATTGACAAGTCCGGCCATCGCGGGCGCCCCACATTTAGTTGCGTGAAATAGGTAGTTTCCGAGCCTGTAACTTTGTCAAATTACAGAATAGACAAATTTGTAGAAGGCCATGCGCACACATTCTGTTTGCGCGGCGCTGATCAAACTGAAGAAGGGCGCAGCAATGGACACGAATACCTTATTGATCATTCTGGTCGTGATATTTCTGTGCGGTGGGTTCGGCTTCTATGGCCGGGGCCGTTGGTTCTGAGACGCCGCCGCTGCTTCCCCGGCGGCGGCGAAATTTTCCCGCACACGGGGGGGCGATCGACAGCTTTCGGTCGCCCCATGAACAGCGCCCGTCTTGACGGCATCGCGTCGGCGAATTGAAGGCGTCGGCAACCGCTTGCCACAACGCGCGTGCCTCGCATCTGTCGGGAATACCGAACCGTCGAGGCTTGAGAAGCTTTCAACTTCGCACGGAAACGCATTCCGCGGCATCTGGAACAATGCGCGCCGGCCTGGACCGCCGAGCCGGCGCGTCGGCTTGCTAAGTTACCGCGATATCGTTCTCTACCGACGTGGCTCCCGGCGCCGACCATGCGGTCTTGCCCGCGAGGTCGCGCGCATTCCAGGTCGTGACCTGGCCCGTCAATTTGATCTTGCCGCCCTGCGTGCTGACCTCGATGGTGTTCGGGTCGTAGAACCAGGATCGATGCAGCGCGCGCGTGATGTTTTGGCCGACATCGTCGGCGTTCACGGTCGGCTTGATCTCGATCTGATTGGAGACGCCGACGACGCCGATCAGAGTCCGGACGGCCTGCGTTGCGGCTTCCTTCTGGAAGTGCCAATCGACTTCGCCAGTCAGCGTCACCCATCCTTTTTCCACATTGATTTCGATGGCGTCGGGGGGAACGGACGCGTCCCATGCCAAACGCTCGATCGCCGCCCCGGCGATGGCCTCATCGCCGCGCCTGACGTCGTAGGGAAGGTTGACCTCGATTTCCTCGGCCACGGCCTTCACGCCTTTGACCCGAGCCGCCGTCCTCTCCGCCGCGACCTTTTGCGGGAAGCTTTGGACGTGCCCGGTCAAGGTCACGACGCCGGCGTTCGCGGCGACGCCGATATGCGCAGCGTCAATGCTCGGCTCCCAGCCGAGTTCGGCCATTACCGATTTCCTGGAGCTCTCTGTCTTCTGACATTTGTGCTTGTCCCTTTGGTCAGCGTGGCCGCATCCCTCTTTGCCCCGCGAACCCCGGCGGCGCGCGGCCGGGCGAAGGGATTGCCGCGATCGGAGTTCGCGTGCTTGGCGGGCCCGACTCACCCTACGAGGGGCAATCGCTCCCCGACAGACTCGGAAACTACTCAAGATTGACGGCGCAGAAAGCGATCGACGTCGTCGCGAAATGGGCGGAAGCCTACCGAATGGACCAGGCGCCGGCGACGCCGCCTTCGGGCTGCGGCATCCGCCAGCGAAGCCTGCTCGCGACGTCAGGCGCGGGATCCGGGCCAGCCATAGTACTTGTGAAGCCGATTTGCGTATTCGTCATCGAAGGCCACGAGCGGATCCCAGGGCGGGCTCGCCTTCACGCGCTCGCGAGATACGTTGAGCTCGACATGGCGATCGAACCAATCGATCGTCTTGACGGCGATCGGCGAGATCAGCACGCGTTGCCCGAACCACCAATTGCGGGTGTCGACGATGAAATACCGAACCTCCCAGTCCGCGTCATCGAACATGAGATTTTCGACATGACCGATTTCGCCGTCAACGGCATGAACGCGGTATCCAGTCACTTCGACGACGCTGCGCAGATGCGGATCGACTCCCAAAGTCGGCCCGCCGTCGCGGACCTCCGCCGCTTCGGTCGAGCCCAAGCCCATATATTGCGGCGCGGACAAGGGCGAAGCCATGGCTCCGGGGATCGCCGAGAGGTTCCCCGCCCCCGAGCGGGTCCCAGCCGTAATAACTGTAAAGCTGGGCCTCCATTTGCATCGAAACCGGCTGATCTTCAGCCAGTTCCGGGCCGCCTTCGACCTGGGCCCTCGTCAGCGCCACAACGAAGCGTTGCCGTTCGAGGTCCTCTTGCGAAACGGCAGACGGATGGATGAGCGCCTTGCGGCCCGTAAGCCAGGTCCCGCAATCCACGACGAGCCAGCGCACTTTCCAGGACGCATCGTCGAACAGAAAGTCGACGACAGTTCCGATCCTGCCGTCGGTCGCCTCGATCGAGAAGCCTGTCAGAGGGGATATGACCTGCAACATGGGTTTGCGCCTTTGCGGGTGAGTTGGTGAGAGCTCCTGCGGCTTCGACGTGTCGGCCTCGAACGAGCCCATGCGCGCGTGGTCAGCTTTTTTTGGCGTTGACCAAAGGCAGGCCCTCTACGTCGAGCGACTTCGATAATCCGT